>JAKFUZ010000005.1 GCA_021732445.1 Sphingomonas sp.
GCCCGGTGCTCGCCAACCATGCGGACCGCGCGCTCACGGACCTCAGGCGAAAACTTGTTCGTTATCTTGCTCATAGTGCAGGCTCCTTCTCACAAGTTGGAGCCTCCGGGAAATCCGGGACGCTTCACTGGCTTCTTGCTCAATCGTCCCGCCAGAGCGCGTTAGGATATCACCGCGCGCAATCGGTGGCCCAACAAACGGCCCTCTCGCTGCGCGGCGCTGGGCGTCAGCTTGTGCCTTCAAAGCCGGATTTGCCGCCGCTTCGGGTAGTAGCGCGGCGGCTCGCTCAAAGGCTTCATGTAGCGACGTTACAGACGTGCTGTCTTGCGCCGCTGCCGGTGCAGCCCACATCAAAACCGCGCTAAGCGTCAACATGGCGACGCCAAAGCTGTGCCAAACCATCTTGTGGCTCATCGAACGGTTTTTCTGATCATACGTATAATACGCAGGCAATTGGCATTGCCCCCAAAACATGCGCATTTTTATGAGGCAGGAACTTTCGGCTTTTTGTCGGCGGATGACCAGTGGATATGGACTATCTTCCATTGCCCGTCGTTTCGCCGCAACATCATCGTTTCGGTGGAAGCACTGTCGATGGTTTTGTCCTTGTGAGTGCCGGTTGTGTCGCCTTGGCTCAACACCCACGCAACGTCTCCGCTCGCTTGGGCAGAGCGTGCAGAAACGACCTGCTTCACACCCTTAGAAAATGCCATGTCCGCTTCCAAATGATGCGAAGCATATTCCGCCTTGCTCGTTTCTGCGTAGCCACTTTCATAGATCAGGACGTCGTCAGCCAAGAGCGCCAATGCTCGTTCGGAGTCACCATCCTTCAATGCTTTGTGAAATGCGTCCACCACATCCGTCGCAGGCTTTGCGACTGCATCACTTTGTGTTTGTGATGTTTCTTCTAATTTTGCATCTGGTGCGTTTGGCCCGCAGCCTAACAGAATGGCCGATGCCAACCCACAAATGATAAAATTCTTCATAGTCAGTTCCTCGTTGATAAATTATCTATCCACGTTCCTATTTGTCGCTCCAGTTCTTGGCGCGCCCGGCGTGTTCGGCCTTCGATAGCCTTTGCACTCAACCCCAATTGAACGCCTGCTTGCTCGTGGCTGAAGCCTTCGAAAACGGTTAACAACAACGGTTCCTTCAGGCCACGCGGCAACATCGCGATGGCCCTTTCGAGCAAAAGCAGTTCTTGATTTGCGCTTATCAACGTATCGGCTGTCGGCGCGGTGTCTGGAATATCAAGGGCTTCCGTTGGCCATGCGAGCTGAAGAAGCCTGTGAACCTTGACCTTGCGGCTGTGATCACGACATTTGTTGAGCGCAATGGTGGTCAGCCAAGGCCCCAGAGGCCGGTCGATATCATACCGACCAAGTCCCTGCCACGCTGCCACAAAAACCTGCTGAAGCAGATCGTGCGCTTCCTCGTCACGGCCGACGTAACGGCTGATGAAGGCAAAGACAGGAGTTTTGTAACGGCTAATAATAACGGTGAAGGCTTGATTGTCGCCAGCGATAGCACGTACGCAAATCTCGCGATCGGTATGCGCTTTTATTGACGTCACTGGGGTTCTTGCATCAACGCTTGTGCAACCGAGCGATCAAATGTCTCCGCCTGATCGGGGTTAAGTACCGAACGCATCCTAAAAATATGGCTGACGGTTTCTTTTTGGTATTTGCCTAACGTGATATGAACATGTTCAATTGCCATTTTCACTTCAGGGCCGTCTCGCTTGCTGCTCTGGATCGCCTTTGCCAATTCTACATTAGCGCTATGTGCGTTGGCCTCCAGCCGTGAACGAATAAGGGAAAAACGCTTCTCTTCTTCGGCAATATTCTGATCTTGGGCCTTCGATAGGTTTAATTTGCTGTGCAACATCGCGTGAAGCGCATTGTCGGGCGTCTCTTTCGGAGCGAGTAGTTTCGTGCCTACAAAAGCACCGCCAATGCCTGCCAAAAATGCCAAGAGCACCGTCAATATGATTGCGCGACGAGCGGGGTTCATGAGGGTAGCGCCAGCAGCGCTGACGGTGCCAAATGTGCGCCCGAAATCAAAGTCTCGTGACTTTGACTGCTTGCAGCCGCGACACCGCCAAGGCTGACGCCGACGATCATGGCCGCCGTCATCGCCCCAAGTCTTATGGGTCTTTGCGATTTGATGACTAATGTCGTTTGGGCGAGACCACGCATCACCCCAATCTCGATTTGCGATAGATCAACATGGTCCAACGGCGCGTGCGCCAGTTTTGCCAATGCACTGTCAATGTCCATGACGCTCACCCTTTATCGAAAACTGTTCCTACCTAGCTATACGTAGGATGGGACGTTATCCCCCATATTTGACCATCGGCGCATCGCCATTGAAGACGCAAATGATAAGAAGCCCTCCTCCAGGCACATCCAAAACACCTTGGGCGCTGCCTTCGGCAACCTGTTCTATCCGCTGGCGCAGACCAAGCCCGTAGTCTTGGCCCTTCGGGTGACGATCGGGAGCGCGGGAAAATGGGCGGGATTTTCTAAGGTCGCACTCTTTCCCGCGCTGCGCGCTCCTTGAGGGTGCGGTGTCTTGGGGCTGACCCGCTGGCGCTCGTGCCTCTCTCCTTGCCGTGCGAGCGCCGGCCGCGCTTTCGCTCCGACCGGCGGGGCTGCGCCGATGGCGCAACTGCCTTGTCTTCGCTCTGCTTGCCGTCACACCGCCCGTCGGCGTCGCGCCGTGCAAGGGTGCCGTTGCCTGTGCCGCGTCGCGGCTGAGGGAGCCTGACCGGCCCCGTTTCCTGATAGGCGGGAACGCCAAGGGCTTTGCCCTCTCATTTCCCAAAGCGGAATAGTCGCCCCCGTGTGGCGGGCTTCGCCCGCTGGCCCGCGCCAGGGCAACGATTCAGCTTACCCTCCCCCTCCCATCCTCGCCGGAAGGCAGAGCCGCATGTCGCAGCCAGTGCGGCTTTCAGCCCAAGAGGAGGCAGGAAATGTGTGATTTGCAGTTGATGTATCGTGAATGCGGGGCCGAGACCCGCGATGATTATTTGCGCGGGCTGGCCAATGAGAACGGTTTGCCGCTGGCCTGTGTGCGGCGGATTGCCGACCGGCTTGGCGAACGCGAGGATTTCGGGGCGTTGGTCCTGATTTGCGAAGAGCGTCATGCGCGCCGCGCCACCGTTGCACAGGGGCGGGTTCAGTGAGCGTTCCGGCCCCCAACGCGCGCATTCCACCGCCCGACCCCAATCAGATCATGATTGCGGGCATCGCGCCCGTCAGCATGGGCGAACGGCTTGGCTGGCTTGCCGCGCAGCCGATGCAGCCCCGCCGTGAACAACGCCCGCTCGACGTCGGGTTTTGGGACCCGATGCGAAACCAGATCGAAATGTTCTGACCGACCGAAAATCACTCAATCAAGGAATACGACCGTGACACTCCAGACCGTGAAACTCTCGCAGCTTCGCCTGTCCCCGCTCAACGTGCGGCGCGTGAAGCCCAAGGCCATCGACCAGCTTGCCGCCGATATGCTGGCACATGGTCAGTTGCAGAACCTTGTCGTTTACGCCGAAGGCAATCGTTTCGAAGTTGCCGCCGGAGGCCGTCGCTATCGCGCCTTCAAGCAGCTTGAAAAGGCCAGGGCAATTCCGTCTTGCCACCCTGTCAGCGTGGACGTGCGCGACAAGGCCGAGGCGGTCGAACTGTCCTTAGCCGAGAATGTCCAGCGTGAGGACATGCACATTGCTGATGCGGTGATCGCTTATGGCGACCTCCACCGCGACGGCCAGCCGCCCGAGGACATTGCCGCACGGTTCGGCGTTGCCCTGTCCTACGTCAAGAAGGTGCTGCGCCTGTCGGCATTGCACCCCGATGCGCTTGCCTGTCTGGCGCGCGATCAGATCGGTATGGAGGCGGCACAGGCATTGACCCTGACCAACGACCACGACCGCCAGCTTGAGGCATTGAAGCGGTTCGGCAACAGCGCGCACCAAATCAGGCGGATGCTGACCGAGGAAAAGGTCGTCACCACCGACGCGCTGTTCCTGTTCGTCGGACATGATACCTACCGCGCAGCAGGCGGCACGATCACCGCCGACCTGTTCGCCGAGGACGGCGATGGCTTTGCCGACGACCCCGAGTTGGTCGAGACGCTGGCAACTGCGAAGATGGCCGAGGTCGAGGCGGGCTATCGTGCGGACGGATGGAGCGATGTTCGGGCTTCGCTCGAACGACCCAAGGACTATTACACCCTCGTCACCGTCCATGCCGAAGGGAGCCGTGAACCGACCGCAGCCGAAGCGGCGGAGCGCGCGAGACGCCAGACGGCGGCGGATGCTCGCAGGGATGAACTTGGTCACGGTAATCATTGGGGCGACAGGCTGTTCAGCGGGTTCGAGCGCGATGTGCGTATCCTCGAAAACAGCCTGTGCGTGTTTACCGATGCACAGAAGACCGAAGGCGCGATGGTGCTGTTCGTGGGGCATGGCGGCGAGGTTGAGGCCAAGGCCATTCGCACCAAGCGGATAGCCAAGGATACGAAGGATGGCGCACCCGCCATCAAGCCCGACTATTCGGGGGCGATGATCGAAACGCTATCCAAGGTCAAGACGCTGGCGGTGCAGGAGGCGGTGGCGACAAACCCCGCGCTGGCGCTCGACATCTTGCTCGATTGCCTTGTCGGGCAGGGCATCCACAGCGAACCGTCTTATTACTCCCCGCTGTCGCTTCGTCTTGAAGGGTTCAACGCTGGCGTCCCCGACGACATGATGACGATGACCGAGATCGCGTCGGTCGATGAGATCGGCGGCAGCGACTTCGCCGCACTGCCCGAGGTCAACCGGTTCGCAGCCATTCGCGGGATGGACGCCGAGGCCAAGGGCCGCTTGCTGGCGGTGCTTGTTGCCCGCCAGATCAATGGCGGCGAGACGTCCGGCTCGCGCCGTGACCGTCGCCACCAAAGGTTCGACCAGATCGCCTTTGCCTCTGGCGTCGATATGGTCGCCAAGTGGCAAGCGCCGGTCGCTTTTTACGACCGTCTCAAAAAGTCCGTGATCGCCAAGATCATGACCGAGGTGCTGGGCAAGGCCGTCGCCGACAATTGCGCCAAGATGAAGAAGGGCGACCTAGCCGTTGCCGCCGCCGAGCGGATAGCAGGGCGTGGGTGGCTGCCGCCCGAGCTTGTGATCGCGGAGCCGCCTGTCGAGGTCGCGCAGGAGCGCCCCGTGTTCGGCGACGACGATAGCGGCGAGGACGACGAAGCCGCCGAGTTCGAGGAAGAAGACGCGGCTTGATGATCGGGAGGGCGGGCCGACAGGTCCGCCCTCATTTTCCTGTCCCTACGAGAGCCTGTCCTAGAGTTCGCGCGGCCCGTCCCTGCTGGACGGGCAAAGACCGGACGTTCCGACCGGCCTCAAATCGGCACGGCAGCTTATAGCTGCCGTGCCAATCGCGCGCGAAGGATTATGGATATTTTTGGGTATCTATTTGGATATCGCCGCAGGCGACCACAGCGCGGAAATCGGCAATGCGCGCCGCTTGTCGCCAAAGGGAAGCGCGTCCGATCCGTCATAGAACACGACGCCGCCGACAAATCTGTCACCCGCCACATCCGCCAGCTTGGCGATGCCGAAAAAATCCTTGGCGGTGACGGTGGCGGACGCCTTGACCTCGATACCCGCGAGCCTGCCTTCGCTGTCTTCGACGACAATATCGACTTCGCTGCTATTGAGGTCGCGGAAGTGCGAAAAGTCGTAGCGCCCCTCGCTCCAGCCGCATTGCTTTTCCAGTTCTGCCAGCACGAAACTTTCGAGCAGGTTGCCGAACGGCGTCTTGTCGTGTTCGAGCTGCGCCGCCGTTACCCGCGCCAGCATTGCGGCCAGCCCGGAATCGACGAAGTGCAGCTTCGGCGATTTCATCAGCCGTTTGACGCTGTTGCTCGACCACGCCGGGAGCGTCCGCACGACAAAAATCTGTTCGGCCAGCGCGACATAGCGTTGCGCCGTCTTGCGGTCGATCTTGAGGCGTCCGCCAAGGTCGGTTGCATTGACCGGCTGGCCGTTGAGTGCCGCCAGCATCCGGAGGAAAAGCGGGAGATCGGCAGCGCGCTCGACATTGGCAATGTCAGGCAAGTCGCGTTCCGCGATGGCCTTCGCATAGGCGGCAAACCAATCACGGCGACGCACTCCGGCCTCACGGGTAACGGCATCGGGATAACCGCCGGTCAGCACCCGTCCGATAAGATCGCGGTCGCGGCCTGCACCCAGAAAGCTATTGCCAGCAAACAGCCGGTCGAGAAATCGGGCAGGGCCGTTTGCCGCCAGTTCGTCCTGGCTCAATGGTAGCAGCGGGAGCATCTCGATCCGCCCCGCCATCGAATCCTGCATATCGCGCAGGGTCAATATGTTGGCCGAGCCGGTTACGAGAAACCGGCCCGGTCTCCGGTCGGCATCGACCGACTGCTTGATCGCCAGCATGAGGTCGGGCGCGCGCTGGATTTCGTCGATGATCGCGCGATCCGCATCGCGGATCAGCCCGACCGGATCGGTGAGCGCCGCATTGCGTGTCGCCGGATCGTCCAGCGAGATAAAGCGCCGGTCATCACCGAAGGACTGCGCCAGCGTCGTCTTGCCCGACTGGCGCGGGCCAACGATGCCCAGCACCGGCGTATCGGCCAATATGATGCGGGCGCGCTCTGCGGCGTAACGCGGATACATAAATCGTTCGTTCCTTTCGGTTGAATGGAGTTTCATATCTGGAATAACGGGATTTAACAAGTCGAAAAACGGGAATTGTGTGACTGCAATTCGGGAGTTAGTTCGCTAAAATGACGGCAAATCCACAGTGCCGATGCTGCTCCTCATTCACTACACTATGTGTCACGTTACCGACCGTATCAGCCCCTGTCCTTGATGAACGGACACTTGGCCGCTGGCACCGCCTTCATGCGCGCAAGCAAAAAACCGGCCTTGCGGCCTACGGTTTCCATGAATGGAGCCTCCGTTTTTTGGCTGGCGCGCAGGCGGCGCGCGGCCCTGTCATGTCCGTCAGGACATTTCGCCTGACACGATCAGGAGAAGCCCCATGCAGAACATCGTCGAATTTCACATCATCGGACGGCTCGGCAGGATCGACCCCGCCAAGAACGTCACCCACATCTCGGTCGCCACCAATTACAACCGCCGCGAAGGCGAAACATGGAAGTCCGATCCGCAATGGCATCGCATCACCCTGTTTGACAAGTTGCGCGACCGGCTCACCAACACCACAATCGGCGATCTTGTCCGCATTACCGGGCGCATCGGCCAGTCGAAATACAAGGTTGACGGTCACACCCAATACTCGGTTGACCTGATCGCGGACGGCTTCGCGATCCTCGCCAAAGGCAGAGGCAAGCCTGCCGCCGATGAGGCTGGCGAATGAGCATCGAGCGGGGTGGCGTTGCCGCCCCGCATTTTTCGGCATAGCTGATGACCGCAATGTCGGGGAGTCCGGGCAGGCAGCTTTTGGGAAACAACACAGCGAGAGCGGACAATCACTAGGTTGCTTTGCAACCCGAGGCCTGTATCACCTTGAATGACGTTGCCGCACCGGGTGGCGAGCATGTGTGCGGACCACCAAAGAGACAGACTATGGCCGTCACGAGGATCATTGCTAACTTGGCTGCGTCAGACCCGATTGCACTAGCAAAATTTTATGAGGGTTTATTCGAACTCGACCTCACTTTCGACATGGGGTGGATCGCATTTCTCACCAGTGACAATACGCAGAAAATTGAGCTGCACACTGCCTCTGGGGGAGGGGTCGGTACAGAATTGCCCGTGATTTCGATTGGCGTGGACGATCTAGACGCCACCGAAACCGCCGTTCGCGCTGCTGGAGCAGAGGTGGTTTACGGCCCGGTTAAGGAAGCCTGGGGACTTCGCCGCTTCTTTTTCCGCGATCCAGCGGGAAATCTTGTGAATGTCGTCGATAGTTGAAGCGCACTGCCCGACGTCGGCTCCTTCAAATGCAGACTGTCATTCTCCGACTAACTCTACCGGAAGTTTGACGCTGAATCTGCGGCAGGTTTAAGACTAAAAATATCATCGTTGAACGTCCGAAAAGTCGTCGAATGTCGCCGCCCCGCTCACCCAGCATCAAACATCCCCACAAATTCTTTCTCGGCGAAGTAGCGCAGTTTCTTGACGATCAGCGGATTTTCACCAACGCGCATGAGCAGCAGCGTATCCGGCGCAAGCTTCATGATTTCATTGGGGTCCATCAAATTGCGCGCAGCGAGGTGCTGGGTTTTGCTCACGGATCGTTCGGGGTCTTTGACCACCACATCCTTCTCGCTCCGCCCCTCCGTATCGTAAGTGATCGTTTCGCGGCCCATCGTTTTCGACAGCATATCGGCGGTATCAAAGTCATTGACCCCGAATGCCTGGAGGACACCGGCGTTGGACAGGAACGTCCCGGCGTTCTTCCCATACAGGCTGCGCAACTGGTGAATGTCCTGCAATATCGGCCAGAGTTGTAGCCCGTAACCGGCCATCAGCCCCATCGCGCGCTCGACGGGTTGCAGCCGCCCGAGCGCGGCAAACTCATCGAGCAGGAACAGCACGGGTCGCGGCGGCTTGGCCGACGACCGCGCCATTTCGTTGATCGACTGGGCCACCAGCAGGCGCAACCAGCGCGAATAGGTGTCGAGCCGGTCAGGCGGCAGGATCAGGAACACCGTCGCTACATCGTTCTTCAAATCGGCAAAGGTGAAATCAGATCCATTGACGACCTGGGCTATGCGCGGGCTGTCGAGAAAATGGGTGTGCCGCTGCGCACCTGACAGCACACCAGCCGCCTCGCGGTGCGATTTGCTGACGTAGCGGTTTGCGGCGCGCGCGATCAACCCGCCCGCGCCATCGCTCGCCTGCATCACCGTGAGCAGCGCGGTGAAGTCGTCAGGGGCCAGCGTCAGATAATCCCGAACGCTGGTCAGGTTGCGATGTGCGACATCATCGTAGCAGACGACATAGAGGATTAGCCCCGAGATCAGCGCTTTGGCTTCCTCGTTCCAATGCGCTTCGGTTTCATTTTCATCGAACACCAGCGCGTCGGCGAGGGTCATCGCATCTTCGGCCAGATCGAGGCTATCGGCATCAAGCCGGTCGAGCGGATTGTAACGCGCCGTTGCCCGCCCCGAGATCGAGAACGGATCGAGGCAGTGAACCGGGCCGAACGCTTCCCGCTGGCGCAGTGTCACACGGGCATTCTCACCCTTGGGGTCGATGCAGACAATGGACCTGTTGGCAGTGAGCAGATTGGGAATGATCGTGCCGACCCCCTTGCCCGAGCGCGTCGGGGCAATGGTGATAAGATGGGCAGGGCCGTCATAACGGAGCAACCGGCCAAAGGTATCGCGCCCGATCAGCAGATCGCCCTTGTTCTTCGCCAGCGCGCTCACATCGGCGCGCGATCCGAAGCGGGCTGAGCCGAGGGTGGTGTTGGGCTTGGCGAAGACGACCGAGAGATAGATGCTCCCGAACCACAGGGCGATGCCGCCGATCAGGATCAGCCAGAACGCGGTGTGTGTCTTTGGCAGCCACCACGCAAAGAGAAGCGCCGCGATGAAAACGATATAGGCGCAGCCGATCAGGCGATCCTTCACCGATCAATCCTCCCCGCCGATAGTCTCGGCCAATGCCTTGGCTTCCGCGTTCGCTGATTCTTCGGCATCGAACGCCCGCTTGCCCCGCCGCTTCCACAACGCCAGCGCGGTCGCGCCGTCATCATCCACGGCGCGACCGGCGAGATGGAGCATCGCGCCGTAAAGGGTGGCGCGATCATCGCCCGCGAGTTCGACAAGACCCGATTTCTGGACGAGACCGCCCAGCTCAATCAGGTGCCTTGTCCGTTCGCGTCGCTCCACCACCCATTCCCTAGTATCGTGTCGGCGCTGGCCTGATTCAGCCCGCCGCCGCGCCGCCGCGTTTCTAACCAGCGCCTGTTCCGTCGCCACCAGCAGGGCTATTACCTTTGCGCCCGCGCCCTTTGAGAAAGGTGGCACCATCGGCGCGCCAGCTCTCCTTTACGGATTCGACCTGGGCCTCCATAATGCCGTGTCGGAGCATCCCTGCGATAACTTCGAGATCGAGCGCGTCGGCACCCGTTGCGACCACGAGCGCGCCAAGTTGCTCGACTTTGCGCGCCTTGATCGCCCTCGCCTTGTCGCGAAGCGCACTCAGTTCAGCATCATAATCCCGGACTTTGCGCATGGTGCACCTCCGATTATCGGTAGCATTGGATGCAGCGTAAGCGCGAATCGCGTCGCAGACAACCATGCCGTCCCAAAAGTGAAGCAAGTCACGCCAAAAATGGCAAAGACAGTTTTGAGTGCGCGCTTATACGTTGTTGCCAACGTTGCTTGAAAGTGAGAGGCTTAGCAGCGTCATGGCGATCTACCATTTCTCTGCTAAAGTTGTCAGCCGCGCCAATGGATCGAGCGCGGTTGCATCGGCTGCCTACCGTGCCGCCGAACGGCTGACCGACGAGCGCCTTGGCCGCGATCATGACTTTACCAACAAGGCCGGTGTCGTTCATTCCGAGATCATGTTGCCGCAAGGTGCGCCGGAGCGTCTGGCAGACCGCGAAACCTTGTGGAACGCGGTCGAGGCAGGCGAGGTTCGCAAGGACGCGCAGCTTGCGCGTGATGTCGAGTTCGCGATTCCACGAGAGATGAACGAGGCCGACGGCATCGCGCTGGCACGCGATTTTGTCGCAAGGGAGTTTGTAGCGCGTGGCATGATCGCCGACCTCAATGTTCATTGGGACAAGGCCGCCGATGGCACTCCCAAACCCCATGCCCATGTCATGCTGTCGATGCGCGAAGTCGGCCCGGATGGCTTCGGGCAAAAAGAGCGTGACTGGAACAGCAAAGAGCTTTTGAAGGAGTGGCGCGAGAGCTGGGCCGATCATGTAAACACCCGCATGGCAGAACTTGGCCTCGATGCACGGGTCGATCACCGGACACTTGAGGCACAGGGCATCCCGCTTGAACCGCAGCACAAGATTGGTGCAGCGGGATCACGGCGCGCGGGTGCAGGCGAAGACGCCGAGCGCGCCGACGATCATATGCGGATCGCGCGCGAGAATGGCGACAAGATCATTGCCGATCCGGCTATTGCTTTGAATGCCATTACGCATTCCCAAGCCACGTTCACAATGCGCGACCTTGCCCAATTCGCGTTTCGGCACAGCGACGGCAAGGATCAGTTCGATTCCGTGATGTCATCGGTTCGCGGTTCGCCCGAGCTGGTTGCATTGGGCAAGGACGGCAAGGATCAGGAGCGGTTTACCAGCGCCGACATGATTGCGGTGGAGGAGCGGCTTGGCCTGTCCGCGTCGATGCTGGCGACTAGCGAGCAGCACGGCGTTGCGGATCGTAACCGCCATGCCGCGCTAGATGGAGCAGCCGAGCGCGGGCTGATCCTGTCCGGGGAACAGCGCGATGCGTTCGATCATGTCACCGGCCAGCGCGATCTTGCCTCGGTCGTCGGCTATGCAGGAAGTGGTAAGTCAGCGATGCTTGGCGTCGCGCGGAGTGCGTGGGAGCGTGAGGGCTATAATGTTCGCGGTGCATCCCTCTCGGGCATCGCGGCGGAGAACCTCGAAGCCGGTTCAGGGATAAGTTCGCGGACAATCGCAAGCCTTGAATATCAGTGGCAGCAGGGCCGCGAGCAACTGAGCGACCGCGATGTGCTTGTCATCGACGAGGCGGGCCTGACCGGAACGCGCCAGATGGAGCGGGTGCTGTCGGCGGCGCGCGATGCAGGCGCGAAGGTCGTGCTTGTTGGCGACCCCGAGCAGTTGCAGGCCATCGAAGCGGGGGCAGCGTTCCGCTCGCTTGCCGAAGCGCACGGCGCGGTCGAGATCACCGAGATCAGGCGGCAGCGCGACGACTGGCAGCGAGGTGCGACCCGCTCGCTCGCCACCGGGCGCACGGGCGAGGCCATTCATGCCTTTGGTGACAAGGGCATGGTTCACAGCGCCGAGACGCGCGAAGCCGCGCGCGCCGAACTTGTCGATGGCTGGGACGTTGCCCGCACCATCAACCCCGACAAAAGCCGGATCATCCTCACCCATACCAATGCCGAGGTGCGCGACCTCAACATCGCCGCCCGCGACAAGCTGCGCGATCATGGCGAGCTTGGCGGAGACGTGGACGTGAAAACCGAACGCGGCGAGCGCCAGTTTGCCAGCGGCGACCGGATGATGTTTCTGCGCAACGAGCGTGGGCTGGGGGTCAAGAACGGAACGCTTGGCACCATCGAGGGTGTGACGCCCGGACATATGGCCGTCCGCACCGACGACGGGCGGAGCGTGGCATTCGACCTCAAAGACTATGCCCACATCGATCATGGCTATGCAGCCACATTCCACAAGTCGCAGGGCGTGACGGTCGATCAGGCGCATATATTGGCGACGCCGGGGATGGATCGGCACTCGGCCTATGTCGGCCTCACGCGCCACCGTGACGGGGTGCAGCTTCATTATGGCCGCGATGATTTTGCCGACCAGAGCAAACTTGTCCGAACCTTGTCGCGCGAACGGACGAAGGACATGGCGGGCGACTATCCGCTTCCCGATGCCGCCGCGCACGGCTTTGCCGAGCGGCGCGAGTTCTGGTTTGGTGAAGTCGCCCGCGATATGGTTGCCAAGGCACGAGGACTATTTGCCGATCCTGACCGGATTGCGGCCTTGCGGGGCCGTCTCGACAAAGCGCTTAGGCGGGAACCATCAACAGCGCCCGAGGCAAAGCGCGATGCGGACAAGGAGCCGGGGCAGGACCGTGGCACCGACACCGCTGCAAACCGACTCCGCGCGCGCATGGCCGAACTTGGCAAGCAGGTGCGTAGAGATGATGAGCGGGATCGTGACCGGACAAAGGCCAAAGAACGTGACCAAGACCGCGACCGAGAAGGGCCAGGACGATGAGCGACACGCAGGACGATCCACTATTGGGGCTGTTGACCGATATTGCCGAAGGGGTGGCAGCACTTTCCGCGCGCGTCGATGCGATGGAGGCGGCAAACGCCACCCATCAGGCCCAAGTCAACGAGGCGCTTGCGACCATCGCGGAGATCGCCACGCGCACCTATTATGTCAGCAACCCGCCTAAGGCGCTGCCCGATACTGTGATCAACACCGCCGTCATGAACCCAATGATCGACCACTGGCCGATGGAATGGTCAATGACGTTCCCGCCGTCGGAATATAAGATATTCAATAACCTTGACGCGCTCAGCGTCTCGGAGATCGAGGCACACCTCCGTGCGCGGGCGAGCATTGCGAAGAAGGCCACCAACGCCCAGCGGCTACGTCATGCGCGGTCGGTGTTCATGCTCAACGAGGAAATGACCAAACGATTCAAAGCTCACGAGAAAGCGGTCGAGCGCGAAAAGGCGGGACGGTCCCGATGAGACCGGCAGGAATCGACAACTTTTCGGACGAAGACTGGCAGATAATCCTGCGTCGTTAGCGGACGTTCTCCAGGGCCAACCAAGTCCAGTAAACTCCCAGCGCCTTGTTTCCCTCTTGAACTGAGTCAGCCTCAAGCCGTCGCAAAAGTTGCAACTTGCAGTCTTCGGCAGTCTTAATCGTGGCATCGACCGATACCGGAAAAACCGGTCTGCCCTTGCCGCCCGGTCCGTGTCGGAGTGACATGATGAGACGACCGCTCGGGACCAACAACGACGCGAGACGGGGTAGTGCCAAAGCACGATCGTGTTCTGTGATATGCTGCCAGACCGCACAAAGCATGACCAAGTCAAAGCTCTGGTCAGGCCGTAATTCTGCCAGATCCGGCAGTTGATCATCAAGCCATGTGATCCTGTCCGACACGTGCAGAATTTGGCCGGCCTCGCGCAACTCGCACACTGGCTCCACCGCCACTACTTCGTGTCCCCTTGCGGCGAACCATGCGGCGTCACGTCCGGTGCCCGCACCAATGTCAGCTATCCTGCAAATTTTCGTCGGTAGGAGATCGAGGACGTGTTCGTAGATGACTTCGGGCGAGAGCTGGTCGTACGCCGCGATAAATGAAGGCGTCGCAGCGTCAGCGTATCCTTCCAAGATGCTTTTCACTGCTCGTCCCCAATGTCTGCATTCGCACTCTAGGCGCGTAAAAGCGGACCGTCAGCAATCCCCGACATTGCAGTCTGGGGCAGGTGTAACCGGCCAGCCTTGGCTCTTTGACATGCCAGATGGCAAGGCTCCATAAAGGGCGGGAAGACTGCCCGTGGGACTTTCATGACCAATCCTACCAAACCGCTTCTTTGGGCCTCTCAGGGCTGAATTTACGGTCAAATTGCCAACTGAAATTAGCACAGTGATTAGCACACTAGCGCATTGGCATTGATAAATACCTATATATTACAAATAGATAGTCATATATTTACCTGACTCAAAATCCAGTTCCGCAAGGAGTGTGGGTTCGATTCCCACCGCCCGCACCAGCTATTTTTCAGGTTTCTGTTGGTTGCTAGCTGCGCGATCATCCTGCGGTGTCAACGCCCGTCCCGGTCGGCTTTCCGGGGTCAGTCGATCGGGAAACGCCACGGCGACAGAACTGGAGACACGATCATGAACTCCAACATTGTTCTTCTTGTCGGCGACCTCGGCCGATCCGGAGACCCGTGCCGGCAGCAACGACAAGACCATCACAAGCTTCAGTGTCGGTCCCGGCCGACCTGCCCCCAGTAGCGACGGCAAGACCTTCAAGGCCGGGTTCGCCCTATAGGCTTTGATAGCAGACGTCGTGCAAAGGAGGTGATACGGCCCTTCTGGACGTCTGATGTTCGGAAAATGGTTAAGAGGACCTGCTATGTTGGGCAAAACTGATATGCTGGACCGCGCGGTTCAGGTGCTGCTTGCCCTTGTTGCGCTCTTCTCGCTGATCTTTGGCGTCTTCATGCTGACGGATCCTTATGGCTGGTATCAGGCTATCCCCACTGTCCGGTTCATCGGGCCACCTAACCCCCACTTCATCCGCGACATCGGCCTTGCCTATCTGATGACCGGAACGATGCTCGGCTATGCCGCTTGGTACCCCCAAGGCCGTTGGCTTGCGGCCCTGACAGGCACGGCGTGGCCGAGCGCGCATGGTGTGTTTCACATCTGGGAGGTGGCGAACGGCATCTGCGCGCCCGATCGGTTCTGGAGCGATGCGCCCGGTGTATTGGGGCCGCCGCTGATCGTCTGGATCGCCATCGGCACGTTGTTCGTGCGGCAGAAAATTGTCCCCGCGGGCCTGCCAAAGCCAGTGATGCTACGCGCGATCGATCAGATGTCGCCCGGCGAGTCGGCCTATTTTCACGAAGTAGCAAAGGCGCCGGGGCACGCGTTCGAAAAGTTCGCGCACTTCATACCGATGACGATGCATCGATACGAAGCGCCAGCCGAGCTGTTTCATATGGCGAGGATCGGCGCGACGCTGGTCGAGGATTGCGGACCTTGCGCCATGACGGCGGCAGAAGGGGCGCTGCGTGACGGCGTCGATCGGGCTTTGATCAACGCGGCACTCGCTTGCAATCTGCCCGAGGGCGACCCAAGAATCGGGTTTTTGTTCGGCGAGAGCATCGCACGCCAGCATGGCGACGCGTTGGTGCTTGGCGATGCGATCGAGGCCAAATTTGGTCGTAATGTCCGTCTTGAACTTGCGATAACCGCCGCTACCGTCCGTGCGTATCCAGCAATGAAACGCGGGCTTGGGCTGACAAAATCCTGCGCCGTCACGAAGTTGGAAATTTGAGCCAGTGATCGGCTCATTGATTTAGCGTTCTAAGCAAAGCAGCGGCTGGTCAACGTCTCTGACCATCGTCGCGCCGGCTGGATAGGCGCGGGGCAAATCTGGCCGGGCAAGGATCATCGCCACGATGCTGGACTGGTGAAGGATGGCAACCTCGCGCGCAGTGCCGGCAGGGTAGCCCAGCCGGCCAATAGCGGCTTGCGGTCGGTGTTTCACCATTTCGACGACCTGGCTTCGCTGTATCGTGAAATATCCGAACATATCGGAACGACCGGCATCCCATTCACGCTGCGCCCAGTGCCGGCACTGCCGTGGCGTTACGGCGCGCGCGATCTGGCCGAGCGGCGGATATGGGTGTTTGAAACAATCCTGTCTTACCCGATCTCAGCGAGTATCACGCGATTTCAGTCCGCGCTTCTCATGCAGGATTAGCGACGTATGCTGCGGATCGAGCGGACGTCGCCCGAAGCGGTGCTGCCGCTTGCTCTGGTTGCCGGCAAGGTGCAGGTCAATATACTAAGCGTTTTCCGGCGCGGCGGATGCTGCAATACGGTCAGGCGCTCGACATTGACGCGGCAAGGCTCGGCGTTCTGACGTTGGTCGATGCAGCGCTAGCGCCGGTCACGTACGATTGAGGGAGGCAGTTCGGTGCGCGGCGGAACGGTCATATCATGCGTTCTGCTGGCGGGCTGCGCGCCAACCGATCAGGCAGCCGCTCCCCAAGCCTGCGCCGCCCTGAAGCCCGGGGCGATGCGGTGGATTCCCGCCGGGCGCTTCATCATCGGGGAAAATGGCCGTTATCCCGAAGAGGGACCGCCGCGCAGCGTCAACATGCCGGGGTTCTGGATTGACGCGCACGAGTTGACCAACGCCGAATTTGCCGCCTTCGTGAAGGCCACCGGCTACAAGACCATGGCGGAACGCGCGCCGCCGGTGACCCCGCAAACGCCCCCCGAAATGCGCGTACCGGGATCAGCGGTGTTTGCGGCGCCCTCGCCAGACGAACCGCGCTGGTGGCGCTGGGCCATCGGCGCCGAGTGGCGGCATCCCTCGGGGCCGGGCGAAAGCATTGCTAGCAAGGATAGCAGCCCCGTCGTGCAGATCGCCTATGAAGATGCCGAAGCCTATGCGCGCTGGGCGGGCAAAAGCCTGCCGAGCGAAGCGCAATGGGAATATGCGGCACGGGGCGGGCAAGCGCCATCACCAGAGCCGGTTGCAGCGGGTGGCCGCGCAACCGCAAATTATTATCAGGGCATATTCCCGGTGCGCGATCTGGGGCTCGACGGCTTTCGCGGTCGTGCGCCCGTTGGTTGCTTTCCCCCCAATGGTTTTGGCCTGTACGACATGATCGGCAACGTCTGGGAATGGACGAAAGAGCCGGGCGGGCCGCAGCCGGATATTCATGTGATAAAAGGCGGATCCTATCTTTGCGCGGGCAATTACTGCGCGCGCTATCGCCCTGCTGCCCGCCAGTTTCAGGAACGCGGCCTTGGCACCGATCATATCGGGGTGCGGTTCGTTGACAATCGGCGGCCGCCGCCGGTGCCGCCGCGCGCATGATATGCCAAGGTCGCCATTGACACGCACCGCCACGCCGCCCGGGAAGGGACCGCAATGGGGCATCCGTGTCATCGCCAATCACCCCGTTACCGGAGGAAGCCACGCAGGGCGACAGTCTCGCGGCCTCAGGGCAGCGTCTCGCTAACAACCCATGTGCCGACAACCACATAGCGCAACCCGAGCGGGTCAGCCTTTATCTTGCTTTCACAAGGAACGCCACCACAACACCTAATCGGCAATGTCGTTAGGGCCTAAGCCTCGCATAAGGACATTCCGAAATATGTTCACGCAGACTATGCCAGTCGCCAGAGCTACAAATATGTAGAAGATTGTCAGACCATGCGTCAAGGGAAACAATGGTATTTCATAGACAAAGTTTCATGAAAGATTCAAAATTGCTCCCGTTATCAAGAGAACTGCAAACGTTCAACTCGAAAACAACATGAGATATTTTGACTTCTCTCTCATCAGTTGTAGATGCCAGAGGTTGAGCGATTACGGACCTTGTTCCGAACAGAGTCGCCCACACTCGGGGTATTTCCCGCCACATTACCGGCAACCGTAGCTGATGATCGGATTACAGTGTCGCGTGTGGACGAGGCAGCAGGCGTAGCTACTTGTCCAGCCCGTGTAACAATGTTCAGTCCAGTTTTTTCAGCTAGAACTAGTGCTCGGCCTCTAACCGCATCAGCGCGCGAATAGGGCGCGCCGAGTGCGCCGCCAATTGTGTACCTGTCGCTCACAGCAATTTCTTCCGCCGGATTTCCGCAGTCCCGGCTGGCATACTGAACATCATGCCGTCTTCGCCGACAATGATCTCCCCGGAAAAATGCTGTGCAGCATCGCCGAGAAAAGCCGGATAGCCATAGCTAAACGGCAGCGGCGGCACGAGATGGCTGAGCACGAGCATGCGCACGCCCGCCGCCTTGGCCGTGTCGGCGGCCTGCTCTGGCGTGGTATGATAGCTGATGATGTCGCGCGTGATTTGCGCGGTGTTCTTCTGTCCTTTCGCCTCAAGTGCGGCCGTTATGAGCCTTACCAGCCTGGGTTGCAGCGCTTCGTTGATGAGCAGGTCCGCGCCCCTGGCGGCCGCAGCCAGCGTCGCCACCGGCGCTGTGTCGCCGCTAAACACCGCCGACCGGCCCTTATAGTCGAAGCGATAGCCAATGGCGGGTTTGACCGGCCCATGATCGACGCGGAAGGCAGTGACCTGCAGCCCTTCCGCATCGAACACGACGGCGCTGTCTGCGGCGCCCAGATCAAATGGTACCGGCGTCGCGCCCGCGCCAGAGGGCGGCACGATCCTGGGCCCGTGATGCGCCGTGCGATAGCCATTGTCGGGCGCATAGGCCGCGTCGAAGCCGGCAACGACCGCCTCGACGCCAACGGGCCCGCGCACGGGAAGCGGCGCCGTTGCCGCAGCCCCAGTCCAGCGCAACAGCATCAGCGGCCCCATGCCATCGATATGGTCCGAGTGGAAATGGGTCAGAAAAACGCCCTCGATCCGCCCCATTGGAATGCCCATTTGCGCCATGGTGCGGGCGCCGCCCTCCCCGATATCAACCACAAAAATGTGCTTGCCCGCGATGACCAGCGAACACGGCCCCGCCCGCGTCACATCCGGCAGCGGTGATCCGGTACCGCACAGGGCGACATGCAAGCCGTCGGGCAGTCCGGCGGTCGCGTCGCGCCCGACGCGGCTGTCGACGATGCGCGTCAGCAGCGCGGTCGCGATCTGCGCCTGAAACGCCTTGGCCAGCCCGGCCCCGACCACCCCAATCAGGGCGAGCGCAATCAAAATCCTGCCGCGTCTCGCCATCGCCTGCCCGCTCCCGTCGCTGGTTGATCCTGCCCGACTCAACTGGCACGTTCAATGCCATATTATTGCGCCTCTGTCGTCCTCTGCTATGAAATGCCTGACCAAAGGGAAACATATGAAACAGGCAATGCGAACTGTGGTCGTGCTGGTCGGGCTGCTGAACATCGGAATCGGGTTTGGCTTTCTGCTCCAGCCGGACATTCTGGCCGAGAAGCTCTTTCTGGCACCTGTCGGCATTCAGGGGCTGGCCACGATTCGCGCCGATTTCCCGGCATTCTTCCTGACCGGCGGCGCGTTTGCGCTGATCGGTGCGTGGCGCGCCAGCGCACCGCTGCTGCTGGTGCCGCTCACCTTGCTTGGCGTTGCGCTGTGCGGGCGGGTTGTGAGCTTGGTCCTCGATGGCATTGGCGCGACCCCCTTTGCGCCGATGATCGCCGAAGCGCTGATGATTGCCGCCATGGGCCTTGCCTATCGCAGCTTTGCCGCGCGCGAGGATTGAACATCTATCATGACGCGTCATCGCCCGAGCGCCTTGATCTGCGCCCGGGTGCGCGCGGCACTTCACCCCCCAACAAAGGCTGCTCGCTGTTGCGGGCGGGCCGGGTGCGGGCCAACTCCGCCGCGCGATCTCTATTGGCACAGGCCGCGTTTGGGGGGGGCCGCATTGCGCGGATGCCCCGATCGAGCGAGATGCGGGCCAAGAAGGCCGCCCGGGCGCCGCGGCCTTAACGCCGTTAGCGGCAATCTATGCACCAACGATCGGCCTCGACCCGGAAAGGCTGAAGCGCTGACTCTTAGCGACGCGCACATCGAGCCCGGCCGCCCGCGCGGCCGCCTTGCGCGAGGCAACGCCGGGATATTCCGACGTAGCCGCCTCGACCGCCTCATAAAGCGCGGGCGAAATGCCTGGCGGGCGCTGTTCAGGCCGGGCGACGGGGCCAATGTCTCCGGGCACAACCGGGCCATAGCTGGCGCGCGGTCTGGCGGGTGCGGGCGGATTTTGTGCCGATGGCGCAGCGGTTGGACTGGCCGGCGCGGCAAACGGGTGCGGCATGGCAAAGCCTGCGCCTGCGGTTGTCGCCAGCACCCCAACCGCCACTATCAGCCCGGCCCTTGCCGCCATCATCATTCGCGCAACGCCGACTGGCCCAGCCGGGTGATCGGCGTGAATATATAAGCCAGGATGGAGCGCTTCTCGCCGAGCAGGTTGACATCGGCCGTCATGCCCGGCCCGATGGGCAGCGGCTTGCCCTGCGGGTCTTTGAGCGAACGCTGATCGACGCGGATCTTGACCGTGTAATGGCTCTCGCCGGTCCGCTCGTCAAAGGTGGCGTCGGGCGAAATGGTCACCACGCTGCCGTCCATCGACCCGAACACGGCCGATTCATAGGCCGACAGGTTCACCTTTGCGGTCTGGCCGATATGCACCGCGGCGATGTCTTTGGGCGACACCAGCGCCTCGACCAATAGCCTTTTGTCGCTTGGCACCACTTCGACAATCGGCGCGCCCGGTGACACGCTGCCGCCGATCGTGGCCACCAGCACGCGGTTGACGCGCCCGTCCAGCGGCGCGCGAACCAGCGAGCGGCGCACCCGGTCGGCAAGCGCCGGCAGCACGCGCTGCCGCGCCTCGCGCTCGGTTTGGGCGGTTGCCAGTTCCGCCGCCGCCTGCGCGCGCCAATCCTGCCGGAGCTGCGCCAGCGTCGAGCTGGCCTCAAGCACACCGGCCTGCGCGCGCGCAATTGCCGCCTGCGCCGCCACCGCGTCGCTCGTTGCAACCGACGCCGAATTTTCGAGCTGGACAAGCGTCATCCGCGGCTCAATGCCTTTTTCCACCAGCGGCCGGATCAGCGCCATTTGCGTCGCCGCCGACTCCCGCACCGACACGCGCGATTGATAGGTCGCCTCAGCCTCCGCCACCGCGCGGCGCGCCTGCTGCACCCGGGCCATCGCCGCTGCCGTCAGCGCCGAAAGATCCGCCATGCGCGATCCGTGGAGCGCCCGCTCGATCCTGATCTGTTCGGCTTCCGACTGATTTTTGGCCACGGGATATCGCGGGTCATAACCACGCACCTCGGCTTCCAGTCGCGCGACCTTGGCATCCAGCGCGCCGACCGAGGCCTGGCTGCTGCCAAGCTCGGCACCCGCCTGCACCTGGGCAAGCTGCACCAGCGGCTGCCCGCGCTTCACCAGGTCGCCCGCGCGCACCATGATTTGCTGGACAACGCCACCTTCAAGGTTCGAGATGACCTGCAACCGGTCACTCGGCACGATGCGGCCAGCGGCGTGCACTGTCCGGTCAAGCTCGGTCAGCGCCGCCCACGCCACCGCGATCGTGAAGAACGCCAGAATCGCCCAGAGCAAGACGTTGGACGCCGTCCTGGGTTTCATGCGGGTCGCATAATCCTCAAGATGAATGGGCGTGTGGGAATTCATGACGGGTGCGGTATCCGGTTTGAAAAAGGGGTTTTATGCGGCCGCGCGCGGACGGTTGAGCTGCTTGATGATGTCGTCGCGCGGGCCATCGCTCACGATCCGGCCCTGGTCGACCACCACGATCCGGTCTGCCAGCCGCAGCAGCGCGGTGCGGTGCGTGATGAGCACCACCGTGCGCCCCGCCAGCTCGACCATCAGATTGTCGATAAGCTGATTTTCGGTCTGATTGTCCATGGCGCTGGTCGGCTCGTCGAACACCAGCACCGACGGCCTGCCCGCCAGCGCCCGGGCGAGCGCGATCGACTGGCGCTGGCCGCCCGACAGGCTTTCTCCCCGGTCGGCCAGGCGCAGGTCATAGCCATTGGCAAGCTGCCCGACAAAGCCATGGGCGCCCGTCATGATGGCGGCGCGCAGCATTTCTTCGTCGTCAAGCCCGTCGCGGTCGAGCAGGATATTCTCCCGCACCGTGCCGCTCAGCAGCACACTCTCCTGAAGCGCCGTGCCGATGTGGCGGCGCAGCGCCGGCAAGTCGAACTGGCGGATATCGGTGCCGTCGATCATCACCAGCCCTTCCTGCGGCGGATAAAGCCCCAGGATCATGCGCGCGATGGTCGATTTGCCCGAACCAACCCGGCCCAGCATCGCCACCTTCTGGCCCGCCGGAATAGACAGGTTGAACCCCTGCAAGGTCGGCTCGGCGGCACCGGGATATTTGAACGTAACGTTGCGCAGGTCGATCGCGCCGGCGACCTTGGCCGGCTTCAGCCCCGCAGCGCCCGGCCCTTCAGACGGCATGACCATCATCTGGTCGATCTGCCGATAGGCTGTGCGCGTCGCCGACACCCGCGACAACAAAGTCGCGATCTGCGCCAGCGGCTGCACCGCCCGGCCCGACAGGATGGAGCACGCAACCAGCGCACCGGTTGTGAGGTTGTGCGCGGCAATCTCAAACACGCCGACAATCACCACCCCGGCATAGGAAATGGTGTTGGCGCTCGCGGCAATCGTCACGGCAATGGTCGATACCAGCCGCTGGCGAAGCGCGCTGTCGGCGTGGGCGTCCATGGCGTTCACCCAGCGCTTGGACAACAGCCTGCCGGCGCCGGTTGACTTCACCGTCTCCAGCGAGCCAATCGTCTCAACCAGCACCGACTGCTTGTTCAGCCCCTCGTTCATCGCCCGCGCAGACAGCCGGTCGAGCGCCGGGTGCGTCAGCCAGCCAGCAAGGATGACAATGGGGATCATCACCAGCGGCACAAACACCACCGACCCGCCGATGATGGCAATGAACAGCAGCGTCAGGAAAATGAACGGTACATCGACCACCGCCGTCATGGTGGCAGACGCAAAGAAATCGCGCAGCGTCTCAAGCTCGCGCATCATCCCCGCCAAAGCGCCTGTCGATCCGCGTTTCAGCTCCAGGCGAATATCGAGCATGCGCGAAAACACCGAGCCGCCAATGTCGCGGTCGATATCAGCACCGGCCATGTCAACGAAATAGGAGCGCAAGATCCGCAGCGCAAAGTCGAACACCATCACCACGGCAAGCCCGATCGACAACGCCGTGAGCGACGACAAGGCATTGTTGGGCACCACCCGGTCATACACCGTCATCGTGAACAGCGATGTCACCAGCCCGAACAGGTTGATCATGACGGCCGCCAGCGCAACCTTGAAATAAACGCCGCGATTGCGCAGCATCGGCTCGGCGAGCCAGCGCGCGAATTTATAGCCACGTTCGGGGACCAGTTTGTCAGTCGTCATTTCCGGTTCCGCTGTGCCGAAGGAATTTCAAGCACGTCCAGTAATTTTCCCGTGCGCGCCATGAGCACATAGCGCGCGGTATCAAGCTCGATCACCGTCTGTATATATCGGACGGCAACATTGAAATAGTTGTTCTCGGTCCCCAGCAGGTCAAACAGCGTACCACGCGACACCCGAAACCGCTCTGACAGCACGTCGCGCGATTTGCGGGTCGCAATATAATTTGCCTCAATCGCGGCGCGTGCTTCTTCCAGCGCATGCACATCAGACCAGGCGATGGCGGCATCGCGCGCCGCATCGCTGCGCACGCGGCGATAGGTTGCATCGGCGCCCCGTGCCCGCGCCTTGGCCGCGTCGATCCGCTGCGTCGCCCCGCCAAACAGCCGCTGGCTAAGCGTCACCGTGCCCCGCACGTCATAATCGCGGGCATTTTCAATCACGCCGTAACGCCCTGCATCGACGCCCACCGACAGCCCCGGCAGCGCATCGCCCTTTACCGCCTTGGTGTCAAAACCGGCCGCCTCGGCCAGCCGCTTGGCGGAAACAACGGGGGGAATGGTATCGGCATCCGCCTGGGCGCGTTCGAGCGACATTGGCGGAACATCGGGTTCAGGCGCGCGCGCCAGCGACGGCGGCACCGGCACACCGGTTAGCTGCGCAAACTGCGCCTCGGCGCCCGCCAGCGAGCGCCGAAACTGGGCAAGTTGCGCCTCCGAGGCGGAGATATAGCTGTCCACCTGGGCAAGATCGCCCTCTGCCGACACGCCCTGCTTCACCCGTTCAGCCAGTTGGCCGCGCAAAGTGACCAGCGTTTCGCCAAACCGGTCGCCCAGTGTCACCAGCGTGCGATAGCCGAACACCTCGTTCCATGCCGCAATGGTGCGCAGCGCAAGCTGGCCGGAAGCGTCGTCAATCCCGGCGATTGACGCTTCCACGCGCCTGCTGCCGGCCTGAATGCGCGCGCTCGTTGAGCCAAAATCGAACACCGACTGCTGGATGCGGAACACCTCATCGGTCCGGCGCGACGGCCGCGACCGTTCCAGCACATTGTTCGGATCGTTGGAGAAGGCGCGCGTCAGCACCCGGAAATAGGTCGCCGACAAATCCACCACCGGGAAAAGTCCGGCGCGCGCCTCAGACCGGGATGCGGCCGCAACGTCCTTTTGCGCCTGCGCCTCGTCGCGCAACGGGCTGCGCTCAATCGCTGCCTGAATGGTCGCGACGAACGACCCGCGCGGCGCGGTATCCTCAAACAGCGACAGCAGCGGATCATGCGCGGCCTCAATCGCCATCGGGTCGCCGGTGGGCGCTGGCAGGCCGCCGGGCCGCGTCACCCGCGGCGGCGCATCGTCCGTCTCGACATTGGCGGCAACCGGCGGCCTGCCGCTGATCGGCTGCAACGGCAGGGGATCAGCCAAAAGCGGGCGCGGATTAGCTGTGCTGGCGGGGGCCGGGATAGTGATTACCGGCGTTGCCGGCGGCGGCGCTTTGGTCTGCAAGGGCGCCGGCGCTGCGCCGCGCTGCGGATCATCAAGCAGCGATCCAGGGCCCGGGCGGGTCGATTGGCCTGATGCGGATTGGGCAAGCGGCGACTGGGCCAACGCCATCCCGGCAGGGGCGCCGACAGCGAGCAACCCCGCCGCAAGCGCAACGCCGGATGGCCGCCGACGATGACCAACACGGGATCGAAACTGCACCAAATTCACGGCCCCTAGCAAAGGCGGCTCCAATATCGACTTAACCACTGCACGCAAGGGTTTTCCGCGCAGAATCGACGGACGGCCAGGCGCGCCGCGCCGCCCGTCCTGCCCGCCTCGGCGCTTGGTGAACACAGGCTGACCAGCCGTGCCGCCCGACCCTCAAAAGCGGCATCCCGGCGCATCTGGCCCGCATCGTCAACGCCTCTGCCGCCTCACCCCCGCACCACACACGCCGGGGCGAGTCGCACCGTCCCGGAACACCTCAGGCGGCCGCGACAGGCCCAAGGTCGCCCTGCCCCACGGTGCTGCCCGCCATCGATAGCATTGCGTCGAGCGACTTTTTGGCCCGCAGCCGCAAGCCCTCTTCAATCTCGACGCGCGGCTCCAGGTCGCGCAGCGCCATGTACAGCTTTTCCATCGTGTTCATCGCCATATACGGGCAAATGTTGCAGTTGCAGTTGCCGTCGGCGCCCGGTGCGCCAATGAAGGTCTTGGCCGGTTCTGCCTTGCGCATCTGGTGGATGATGTGCGGCTCGGTCGCCACGATCAGCGTGTCGCCGGGCATATCCCTGGCATAGGCCAGGATTCCGCTCGTCGAGCCGACATAATCGGCATGGTCGAGAATATAGGCCGGGCATTCGGGGTGGGCCGCGACCGGCGCCTGCGGGTGCAGCGCCTTCAGCTTGAGAAGCTCGGTTTCGCTGAACGCCTCATGCACGATGCACACCCCCGGCCACAACAGCATGTCGCGGCCGGTTTTGCGGGCCAGATAGCCACCCAGATGCTTGTCGGGCCCGAAGATAATCTTCTGGTCAGGCGGCAACTGGGCGAGGATTTTTTCCGCCGACGAGGAGGTGACGATGATGTCGCTCAGCGCCTTCACCTCGGTCGAGCAGTTGATATAGGTGAGCGCGATATGGTCGGGGTGCGCGGCCCGGAAAGCGGCGAACTTGTCGGGCGGGCAACTGTCTTCAAGGCTGCACCCGGCGCGCAGGTCGGGCAGCACCACGATCTTGCCGGGCGACAGGATTTTGGCGGTATCGGCCATGAACTTCACGCCGCAAAAGGCGATGACATCGGCCTCGGTCGCGGCCGCCTTGCGGCTCAGGTCAAGGCTGTCGCCAACAAAATCGGCAATGTCCTGAATGTCTGCCGACTGGTAGTAATGGGCGAGGATGACGGCGTTGCGTTCTTTGCGCAGCCGGTTGATCTCTGCGCGCAGGTCAAGCCCGGTGAGCGACCCGCCAATGCCATGTCGTGCGTCCATCATCAGCCTCCATTGCCAAGCACTTCGTCCAGTGCGCGCGTCGTATCCCATCGCTCGCCCGATTTCACGCCCTCATCGGCAAACCGCACAACAACGCGTGCCTTTAGCCCGGCAGCCCGAAGCGGCAGCGCGAAATTGCTGGTAACGGCGCGGCGGGCGGCATCGCGCGCCAGCCGCATCGGCACCGGTGCGCCGGCCTGCTTCAGGAGCGCTGCCTGCCCCGCCGCGCGATTGGCCGCATCGAGCGCTTTGGGCGCGTTGGTGAAGGTCGCGAGCAGGCCATGATCGCCATAGTCACGGATTTGGGTGAGGTCGATCTGCGGACCCGAAAGCACAAGCGGCGGCAGCGTCACGGTAAGGGTCGCCTGCGGCGCATCCCACGCCACATCGCGCGCGGAAAGCCTGCTCATGTCTAGCTGATACTCAACCGTGCCCGGCAGGATAAGCGTCTTTTGGGTGGAAAGGCCCAGCCGGGTCTGGGTTGACGTCACTACCGCGACAAACCGGGCAGCGAACACCGACAGGCGGTTTTGTGCGCGCAGGCTCTCAAGGCTGGCATTGGCCAGTGTCTCGACATCTGGCCCCGTGACGGCGGCGACATAGCGATTGACCGCGAAAACACCGCCCAGCAGAAGCGCGATTACGGCAGCGATGCCGCCGGCCGCGGCCAGCCATGGCGTCACGCCGCGAGCCGCCACAAAGCCTCCAGACCAGCACCGTCGTCGCCCGTCGCCATGCCGCGATTACGCAAATCGATGAGATGTGCCAGCACCGACCCGCCCGCTGCTCCCTTCAGTCGCGGGTCAAGCCCGACATACAGGCGCTCGACCAGCGCCATGATGGTGCACGGACCGTCGCGCAGCGTTCGCACGATCTGCCCCTCGCGCTGCCGGCGGTGCCCGGCCAGTCCGCGCACGAAACGCTGGGGGTTGTCGATCGGCTCGCCATGCGCAGGGTAATAGCGCCTGTCATTGCGCCGCAGCAGCATGTCAAGACTCGCCATATAGGCCGCCATATCGCCATCGGGCGGGGCAACGACGGTGGTTGACCAGCCCATGACATGATCGCCAGTGAACAGCGCGCGCGCCTCCTCCAGCGCATAGCACAGATGGTTGGAGGTGTGGCCCGGCGTCGCCACCGCCGTCAGCGTCCAGCCATCGCCGGCGACCTGCTCGCCATCGACCAGCACCCGGTCGGGCGCATAATCGCGGTCGAACGCCGCGTCCGCCCGCGGCCCCAGATCGTCCAGCACCAGCGGGGCGCAGCCAATGATCGGCGCGCCGGTCATCGCCTGAAGCGGGCGACTGCCCGGGCTGTGGTCTCGGTGCGTATGGGTAATGACGATGGCGGCCACCCCCCGCCCGGCCAGGCCGCGCATGATTGCCGCGATATGAGCGGCATCGTCGGGGCCTGGATCAATGACCGCGACATTGCCGGTGCCGTCCGCCTTCCCCACCACATGCGTCTGCGTGCCGGTAAACGTAAAGGGCGACGGGTTCGGCGCGAGCACGCGCGCAACAAGTCGCTCATAGACCACCAGATCACCGGTGGGCATGGCGATGGGGGGCGAAGCATCCATCAGCCGCAAATGGCGGCTCCCCGGCAAGCGCGCAAGAGCAAGCCGCACCGCTACGGGCGCCGGCTATGCGAAAGGCCGGACCGCGCAGGGGCAATTGCGCGGGCCGGCCAACCTCCCCCCCGGGAGGCACGCCGCCTGGTCAAGCGGCGATCATGTGCGACAGAGCCAGGATTAGGGCGCCTTGGCGATATTCTTTTCCAGCTCGGCAATGGCCTGGTCCAGTGCGGTCAGCGCTTGCGCCCTGGCATCGGCAGCAAGGCCCGAATTCGCCGCCATCCGGTCGCGCGCGGCCCGCACGCCATCGAGCGCCGACTGGTAGGCGCGGCGTTGGATGCTGGCCGAATTCACCGCAAGCTGGGCATGCTCGATCGCGAGTTTGTGGATGCGGTTTCTGCACAGGATAATCCGGCGCTGGCCGTCCTTTTGTTCCTCAATAATCTGCTGACCCGCCTTGCCGGCCGCGTCCGGGCAATCCTTCGTGTCAACCTCTGGCAGGCCGATCGTGATCGGCTGCCCGTTCAACTGCTTGTCGCTGAAGAGAAAAATCCTGCCCCCCTTGCTGTCATCGGTCACCGTCTTGCCGTTTTTGTCGCGAGTGATGATACGGGTGCTAAAAACCGTCTTGACGCCGTCCTTGCCGCCAATTCCTTCGCCATCGGCATCGCCGTCGTCGCTGATGACGATAGGCGCACCGTCCCCGCTCTTTTGCAGGATGATGACTTTGCGCGCGACCTTGGGCGGGGCGGCCGGCTCGGGCGGGGCCGGCGGCGCGGGCGGGGTTGCCGCCTGACCAGCCGCCAGCACGGGCGTGGGCACAGGTGTCAACGGCGCGGCAGGGGCCGCCGGCACCGCAAGCGCGGCCCGGGGGAGGTCAACGCCAATCGCGCTGCCCACGCCGCCGCGCACTGTTTCAGCAGCCCGGCCGCCAGAGGCCGTTGCGCCCAGCCCGGCGACCAGCGCCGTGCCAATCACCGCTGCGCCGCCAAGGCGCTGCACCGTTGAGAGTTTTGCCTTTGACAACATTTGCAACCGTCCTTTCAAATCACTCACCATATGGAGATGGCAGGCGGCCGAGACCGTTCCGCCATGCGCCGATTTCACAATTGCCCGGCCATAAGCATGGGCGCAGCCGCGCCCCCGATTGGCGAGCACCCAGGCATCGCACGCCATTTCCTGATCCGCGCGAAACGCCCGAAACGCGCGCCACGCAACCGGATTGAACCAATGGACCGCCAGCACCACCAGCGCTGCCCAATTGGCGACAAGGTCACCGCGCGCATGGTGGGTCAGTTCATGGGCAAGCGCGAGCGCGCGCTCCTCAGCATCATAGCGCGCGCTGAAATCGCTTGGAAACGCGATGTACCTGCGCCAAATGCCAAAAGCGAGCGGCCCGGTGGCGGCGGCGGTTTCAATCACCCGCACCGGGCCGCCAGAAACCTCGTGCGCCCCTGCCAGCAGCTTCTGGCAAAAGCGGCTATGGGCAGCGATGTGCCAGGCAATGAACACCAGTGCGCCAAGCGCCCATAGCGCGGCAACCAGCGCCGCCGTGGACGGGCCCGCTGCAACCGGCGCCTCGCGCACCAGGCCCAGCGGCTCGATGACCAGCACGGTGAACGGAGCATTGGCTGCCGCAATCGGGGCCGCGACACGCTCTTGCCAAAGCGCGGGCAACGGCGGCAACATGAGGCGCGCGGCCGGCAACAGCCACAGCGCATAGGCAGCACCCGACCCGAAGGCGCGCCGCACCGGGCCGCGCAGCGCCATGACAAGCAGCATCAGCAGTGTGGAGGCGATCAGCGCCTCCGCACCCCAGGCGACCATGCCCGCGCTGATCATGCTTTCAGCGCCTTTAGCAGCGCCTCGATGTCGGCAATGTCTTGCGCGGTCAGCGCGTCACGTTCGGCCAGGTGCGCGACCAGCGGGGTCAGCCTGCCGCCGAACAGCCGGTCCATCAACCGGCTCGATTCCCCCGCAACATAATCTTCGCGGGCCACGACGGGATAATAAAGATAGCGCCGCCCCTCGGCTTCATGCGCAATCACTTGCTTGGCGAGCAGCCGCCCAAGCAGGGTCTTGACCGTGTTGGCGCTCCACGCCCGCGCCGGAGAGATCCGCTCGGCGACGTCCTGGGCGGAAAGCGGCGCTTCATCCCACAAGACTTCCATAACCGCATGCTCGGCATCGCTGATTCGCTCAGACACGATATTCTCCATCGACTACGCCTGTAATCATACTGTTTACGCGCGTAGTCAATAGCGTTGCGCACGCGGCCCAAAGCGGTGGCGAAATCGTCGGAATTCTTGACAGTCCGGCAAAGGTTAACGCTCGCATTAACCTTGAAAAGACGCGCAAATCAGCGCTTTTCCAATAATTGGCACAAGGGGTGCTTGGTAAGGGGCAAGCCGAGCGGTTACGCTTCAGCTGGGCGGGTTGAGTGCACCATTTGCCGGTCTCCCCTCAATCCGCCCTACCCGGCTTTTCGCAACATCAGCGGGTTATCGCTTATCCGGCGGCGGCGGCCAACCGCCCTGCCCGCACCCGGCCATGCGCGGCCCGCAATGCGGCGTGGCGCATGGCCTTGGGGTAGATTTCGCCGAGCAGCCGCTCAAATGTGCGGTTCCAGCTAAAATGCTCCTCGACATGCGCACGGGCCGCCGCTCCCATCGCCGGAAGGTTGCCGCTGCGCCACAGCATCGCCACCTGATCGGCCATGGCCTGCGTGTCATCGACCGGAACAAGATGGCCAAGCCCCGCCGGCACGCGGTCCACCATCGCGCCGCTGGCCACGCCAATCACCGGCAGGCCGGATGCCTGCGCCTCGACGATGGAAATGCCAAAGGTTTCGTCGGCCATCCCCGACACATAGATGTCGGCAGACGCCAGTGCCCGCGCCAGCCGGTCGCGGTCAGCCTCGAAACCGGGAAGCGCGATGGACAATCCCTGCGCCTCGGCGGTGAGCCGTTCGCGCAGCTTGCCGTCGCCAATCATCACCAGCGCCGCGCCCAGCCCGGCCGGCAGCTTGCGGAACATGTCGATTAGCCGGTCCGCGCGCTTTTCATTGTCGATCCGCCCGGCATAAACGAGCAGCGGGCCATCACCGTCAAGCCCAAGCTCGGCCCGGAAGCCCGGGTCGCGCCGGCTGGGGTGGAAGCTGGCAATGTCAACGCCCAGCGGCAGCACGCAGGTGCGCGGCACATTATGCGTCGACAGCACATCGCTCACGTCCTGGCTCAGCGTGTACACCCAGTCAAACTCGCGATAGGTGATCTCGGCATAGCCATAAGACAGCCAGCGAAACGCCTTGCCCAGCGTGTCGCCAAATTTGGCGCGGGCCACCCGATAGACATGCGCATTGGGGAAGTCGGTGGAATATCCCGCGACCAGCGTGGTCGCCGGAAAGGCCCGGCGGTGGTGGATGGCGGTCCATGGCAGCACCCAGGGGCACAGCGATTCGATCACATCAGGCCGATAATGTTTCAGCAGCTTGCGGACCACGCCGGTGCGCAGGATGAAGCGGTAATTGGGGCTGCCGCGAACCGGGTCTGCTGCAACCTCTGCCCATATATGGCGGCCGTCTTCGACCACTTTGTCTTTTGGACCCGGCACAATCTGTAGCAGCGAATGCGGCGTATGATCTAGGATGAACTTGCGCTTTTCCGCCAGATAGGTGCTGACCCCGCCACCACCTTTGGGTGAATAGCTTTGCGTCAGATCACACATCAACAAAGGGGCAGGCCCTCCGGGACCCGGCCGGAGGTCAACCGATTCCAACAGCATGTGCCGCCCCTTTTTTTCCGCCAGATCGCGTCAGCTTGCGGTTTTGACGCCCTGATCTGTCAACAATTGGGCAAGCTCGCCACTTTCGAACATTTCCATCATGATGTCCGATCCGCCGACAAATTCGCCTTTGACATAAAGCTGCGGAATGGTCGGCCAGTCCGAATAGGCCTTGATGGCCTGGCGCACTTCCTGATCCTGCAGCACGTCGACGCTGTCAAACGCGGTGTGGAGGTGCTCCAGTATCGCGACTGCCTTGCTGGAAAAGCCGCATTGCGGAAACAGCGGTGAGCCCTTCATGAACAGCACGACATCGCTGCCGGTCACCAGTTCTTCGATCCGCGCCTGTGCGTTGTCGGTCATCGTCATTGGTCCTCTCTACTCGGGTGTACCGGTCTTTAGCTGGAGCGCGTGGAGCACGCCGCCCATGCGCCCGCCAAGCGCTGCATAAACCGCCTGATGTTGCTTTCTCAGCGGCAGGCCGCGAAAGCTCTCGCTCGTCACGCGTGCCGCATAATGGTCTCCGTCTCCGGCAAGATCCGTGATCTCAACCTCGGCATCGGGAATGCCCGCGCGGATCAGCGTTTCGATTTCGGCGGCGGCCATCGGCACGGGGCTTACTGGTCCATCAACTGGCGGCGCGCCTCAACGGCTGCCTCATCAAGCGCGCGCCGAACCGCGGCTTCATCCGTTTCGACCCCGGCACCCAGCAGATCGCCGACAAGCTTGCGCACCACGTCTTCATCACCCGCTTCCTCGAAATCGGCCTGGACGACGCCCTTGGCATAGGAATCGGTTTCTTCCGGCGTCAGCTTCATATGCGCCGCCGCCCACTGGCCGGCCAGCCTGTTGCGCCGTGCGGTCACGCGAAAAGCAAAATCTTCATCGCGCGCGAACTTGGTTTCAAACGCGCGTTCGCGGTCTTCGAAGGTCGTCATTGGTCGCTTTTCCCTTCCTGTCGCAGCCGCGCCCCAAATAGGGATGCTATCGCGCCAGCGCAATTGCCGGCCATCGTCCCAGGCGTCATTCTGCCACGCGCACCACCAGCTTGCCGATCGCACCGCGCGCCGCCATCTTGGCAATGGCCTGGCGCCCATTCGCAAAGCTGAACACATCGGTTACGAGCGGGTTGATCTTGCCTTGGGCCCACAGCGCAAAAAGCTGCTCGACATGGGCCTGGTTAGCCCGCGGGTCACGCGCGGCAAACGCACCCCAGAACACCCCACACACGTCGCAGCTTTTGAGCAATGTCAGGTTGAGCGCAAGGCGCGGAATGCCGGCGGGAAAGCCAACCACCAGATAGCGCCCTTCCCACCCGATCGAGCGCAGCGCCGGTTCGGCATAATCGCCGCCGACGGGGTCATAAATGACGTCGGCGCCATTTGGCCCGAGTGCTGCCTTGAATTGGTCCGCCAGCGCCTTTGACTGATCCTTGTCGAACGGCGCGCGCCCATAAACGATCGCCTCATCAGCCCCCGCCCTGCGACACACATCAGCCTTTTCCTCCGAGGAAACCGCCGCAATCACCCGCGCACCAAACGCCTTGCCAAGCTCCACAGCCGCAAGGCCCACACCGCCTGCCGCGCCGAGCACCAGCAGCGTCTGCCCGGCCTTCAACCGCCCCCGATCGACCAGCGCGTGGATCGAGGTGGCATAGGTTAGCAGCAGCGCGGCACCTTCTTCAAAACTGCGGCCCTCGGGCAGGCGATAGAGCCGGGCGGCGTCCACCGCTACCTTTTCCACCAGCCCGCCATGGCCAATGGTGCCCAGCACCCGATCACCCACCGACCACTGGGTCACGCCCTCGCCCACACTTTCGACAACCCCTGAAATCTCGCCGCCGGGCGCAAAGGGGCGCGCCGGGCGGAACTGGTATTTGTCTTCAATGATGAGCACGTCAGGGTAGTTGATTGCGCAGGCTTTCACCGCGACGACGACTTGCCCCACACCGGCAACCGGGTCCGGCAGTGTATCAAGCGCAAGCATTTCAGGCCCGCCAGGTGCTTTCGACAACAGTGCCCGCATTAACCATCTCCCTGTGCAGCCAGGGCCGGTGCTCGGCGACACCAGCCTCGTATTTCGAAATCTGGGCGTCCCTTGCCAGCGTAAGGCCAATCTCGTCCAGCCCCTGCATCAGGCAGGCGCGGCGGAACGGGTCGAGCGCAAAGCCAAAACGGTCCTGAAAAGCCGTGGTCACGTGCATCGTCTCAAGGTCGATGGTGATCGGGTCGGTCGCCGCAACCTCCAGCAGCCGGTCAACCGCTGCTTGTGGCAGCACGACGGTTACGATGCCGTTCTTGAAGGCATTGCCCGAAAAAATATCGGAAAAGCCGGGCGCGATCACCGCCTTGATGCCCATGTCGGCAAGCGCCCAGGCGGCATGTTCGCGGCTGGAGCCACAGCCAAAATTGTCGCCGGCGATGAGGATGGGGCTGCCTGTATGGCGGGGGTCATCAAAAATATTGCCGGGCACGGCCCGCACCGTTTCAAACGCGCGCTTGCCAAGCCCGTTACGCGTGACCGTTTTCAGCCAGTGCGCCGGGATGATGACATCGGTATCAACATTGGCCACGCCCCAGGGATAGGCGCCGCCTTCAACCCTGATGACCGGTTCCACTCAGTCCGCCGATGCCGGAAAGGCGGGCAGCTTGGCAATATCGCGCGGGTCATGCTGGATGATGACGGTCGCCGGCACGTTCTTGGCCAGTCCCCTGAACCGCTCCAGCGAGGCAAGCGTGTCCGCGCGGTTGTAGTTGAAACCGGGCACGCCGTTGCTCTCATAATTTTCGCGGAAATGCGCCGCATCGCCCGAGAGCAGGAAATTCCCCCGCTTGGCGAGCTTCACCAACAGGCCATGATGGCCTGGCGTGTGGCCGGGCAGGTCGATCATCATCACGCTGCCATCGCCAAACACGTCCTTGTCGCCCGCCACCGCCTCCAGCTTGCCCGCGCCGCCGAACCAGTTTTTCAGCGGCGTGGGGTCCGCGCCATTCTGCGGCGGTGTGGCTGCGAGCGATTCCGCATCGCCCTTGCCGATCATAAGCGTCGCCTGCGGAAAAGCGCCCGCCTGCCCGGTATGGTCGAAGTGATAATGGCTGATGCCGATGCGTGAAATATCGCCCGGCTTCACCCCGATTTTGGCCAGTTGCTCAACTATTGTGGTCGCAAGCGTCGCCGCAATCGGCGCCGTCTTGCTCAGCGGTGCGCCCTTCATCGCCGCGGCCAATCCCGTGTCCCACAGCATATAGGCATCGCCATGCTTGATGAGATAGCAGCTCCCGGTGAACGCCATTGATTTGCCCGTATAGGCATTGGTGTCGGAAAAGCGGTTGAGATCGTTGACCTGCACGGTGCCGCAATCAAGCCGCCACATCTTCACCTCAGCCGCAGGCGCCGTCTGCCCGCTTGCCGCGAACGCAGCCAGCCCACTCAGCAGCGTGCCAGCCGCCAGCAGGATCAACACTCGCTTCATGACACACCTCCCCCTATCAGTTCTCGTACATCGGTCAGCCGGCCGGTTATCGCGGCTGCCGCGGCCATCGCAGGCGATACCAGATGGGTGCGCGCGCCCGGCCCCTGCCTCCCTACGAAGTTTCGGTTCGAAGTGGAAGCGCAGCGTGCGCCCGGCGGCACCTTGTCCGGGTTCATCGCCAGGCACATGGAACAGCCCGGCTCGCGCCACTCAAATCCGGCGTCGATGAAAACCCGGTCAAGCCCTTCGGCTTCTGCCTGCCGCTTGACGAGCCCAGAACCCGGGACCACCAGCGCGCGGACGCCGTTTGCCACATGCCGGTCCGCCGCAACACGTGCCGCGGCGCGCAAATCCTCGATGCGGCTGTTGGTGCAACTGCCGATAAAAACATAGTCGACGCCGACATCCTGCATCGCGGTGCCGGCGCTCAGCCCCATATAATCGAGTGACTTCCGCGCGGCGGCACGCTTGGCGGGGTCAGCAAAACTTTCGGGGTCGGGCACATGGCCCGTGATCGGCACAACATCTTCCGGGCTTGTGCCCCAGGTGAGGGTGGGCGCGATATGGGTCGCGTCGAGCATTACCCTTTTGTCGAAAGCCGCCGCCGGGTCCGTGCCAAGCGTGCGCCACCAGTCCACAGCCTGCGCCCAATCCGCGCCCTTTGGCGCCATCGGCCGCCCCGCGACATAGGCAAAGGTCGTCTCGTCAGGGGCCACCAGGCCGGCCCGCGCGCCACCCTCGATCGACATATTGGCAATCGTCAGCCGCCCCTCGATAGACAGCGCGCGGATCACCTCGCCGGTATATTCGATGACATGGCCCGTGCCGCCCGCGGCGCCGATCTTGCCGATGATCGCCAGGATCACGTCCTTGGCTGAGACGCCAAAACCAAGCGTGCCATCAACCCGCACTTCCATGGTTTTGGACGGCGTCAGCAGCAGCGTTTGCGTGGCGAGCACATGCTCCACCTCGCTGGTGCCAATGCCGAACGCGAGCGCGCCGAGCGCGCCGTGCGCCGAGGTGTGGCTGTCACCGCAGACCAAAGTTGTGCCCGGCAGGGTGAACCCCTGTTCAGGGCCGACGACATGCACAATCCCCTGCTCGGGCGCGGCGGCATCTATATAATCAATGCCAAAGTCGGCGGTGTTACGGCGCAGCGCGTCAAGCTGCGCGGCGCTTTCGGCGTCGGCGACCGGCAGCAAGCGCCCGGCAGCATCGACCCGCGCCGATGTGGGCAGGTTATGGTCGGGCACCGCCAGCGTCAGGTCTGGCCGGCGGACCTTGCGCCCCGCCGCCCGCAACCCGGCAAACGCCTGCGGGCTGGTCACTTCGTGCACCAGATGCCGGTCGATATAGAGCAGGCACGTGCCATCGTCGCGGCGCTCAACCACGTGCGCGGCCCAGATTTTTTCGTACAGGGTAAGCGGACGGCTCGCCATGGGCGCGGCATTAACCGAAAATTGCGCCGTCGCAACCGGTTTACGACATTTTCGCAGCTTTGCCCGGTGCCCGCCGCTCCTTTGGCGAGACATATCCCGCGTCATGCGCAACCGGAAGCGGTGCGCCGCCCTCAAGCGCTGCCAACACGCCCGCAAAATCGGTCCGCGCACGAAAGCCGAGCACGGTCCCGGCCCGCGCGGCATCATAAACCCGGTCGATACTCGCCGGAAGCTGCCAGCCGCGCGCTGCATATAGCGCTGGCGACTGCGGGAAATAGCGCGCGATGACGGCCGGCGCGTCGATCATGAGCGCGGCCCTATCCCCCGGCACAAACGGCGTCGGCGCGGACAGGATGAAGGTATCAAATCCGATATCGGCCGCCCGTTCCAGCGCCATCACATGCGCGTCGGCAGCGTCTTCCACCGTCAGACGGCGGTGGAGCAGTTCGTTCGCTTTCATATTCTCGCCCGACAGGCTCAGATGCGTGTCGTCATCTTCGGGAAAAAAGCGCCCGGTGCGCAGAATGAGGCACGGCAGGCCATGCTCGGCATGATAGAGCCTGCACAATTGCTCGGCGGCAAGCTTTGTCACCCCATAAATGTTGCGTGGCTCAAGCGGCGCCATCGCCTCGTCAATCCACGCGGCGGCCCCGCCCGCTGCTTCCCGGATGGCCGCCGATATCATCAGCGAGGTGGTGGAGGTGAACACGAACGCCCGCGCGCGGTGCGCCACGCTCGCCTCCAGCAGGTTGAGCGTGCCCGTGACATTCACATCGACAAACGCCTGCGCCGGATAGCGCGCGATGTCGGGCTTGTGGAGCGCGCCCGCATGGAGAACCGCATCGATGCTGTGATCCCGGAATATCCGGTCGATCAGCGCCCGGTCGGCGACGCTGCCGATAATGTGGGTATCTGCCCCTGGCGCCACATCAAGTCCGGTCACCGCGAAGCCCGCCGCCCGCAGCCGGGGGGCCAGGTGGCGCCCCAGCCATCCGCTCGACCCGGTGAGCAGCACCGGCACGCGGGTCAGCTCACATAATGTGCGGTTGTCTTGGCAGCGACATCGTCGGCGGTGACGCCCGGCGCCAGCTCGATCAGCTTGAACGAACTATTATGGTCGGGCCGCTCAAACACGGCAAGATCGGTGATAATCATGTCCACCACATTCTTGCCCGTCAGCGGCAGCGTGCAGGCGGGGATGAATTTCGGGTCGCCGTTTTTCGACACATGCTCCATGACGACCACGATGCGCTTCACGCCCGCGACGAGGTCCATCGCGCCGCCCATGCCCTTGATGAGCCTGCCGGGGATCATCCAGTTGGCAATGTCGCCGCCCTGCGAAATCTCCATCGCGCCAAGCACGGTCAGGTCGATATGCCCGCCGCGGATCATCGCAAAACTGTCTGACGAACTGAAGAACACCGATGACGGCAATTCGGAAATTGTCTGCTTGCCGGCGTTGATGAGATCGGGATCAACCTCATCGACGTAAGGGAACGGCCCGATGCCCAGCATCCCGTTTTCGCTTTGCAACGTTACGTCGATCCCGGCTGGGATGTGGTTCGCCACCAGCGTTGGGATACCGATGCCCAGATTGACGTAGAAGCCGTCCTGCAATTCCCGCGCCGCCCGCGCGGCCATATCATCACGAGTCCAGGGCATCAGTATTGCTCCTTGCGGCCGATTGCTGGCCAAGCCTTGACCATGATTGCCAAGTGCCGATGAGATAACAGGCGGCATAGACCGCAACGATCAGCGATGACCAGGCAATGAAAGGCGAGACAGCGTCTGGTTTCACCGCCAGGATAATTGGCAAATCAAGCGCCCGCCACGCGAAGATCGCGCCAATCGCCAGCAATCCGGCGCGCAGCAGCGGCAACCGCCCGATAAGCCCGGCCCCTGAAAAGGCATAGGCCGCCCAAACCCCGAGAACCACGGCAATGCCCAGTGTCACGAAATGCGGCCACGCCTGCCCCTGTTCGACTCCGCGCACAATGAGCGGCGGCGCACCGAAAAAGCGGTACCATGACGCGCCAAGAGCGATGCAGCCCAGGTGCAGCAATGCCGCACCGATGCTCAGCCACCCTCCGGCAACAAGCCAGCCGCGCCCGCTCACGCCACCTCCCTTTCGCGCGTGGTGACAAACTCGATCTTCTTGTCATAAGGCGCGCCGAGGATCAGCCGGTTCACATAGATGCCGGGCAGATGCACCTGATCGGGATCAAGGCTGCCCACGGGCACGATTTCCTCCACTTCCGCCACGCAGATGCGGCCCGCGGTCGCCATTGGCTGGTTGAAGTTACGCGCCGTCTTGCGGAAGATGAGGTTGCCGGCCGCGTCCGCCTTCCACCCTTTGACGATCGACAGATCGGCGACAATGCCGCGTTCGAGGATATAGTCCTCCGGTCCATTTGGGCCGTCAAACTGCATCACCGGCTTGCCCTCGGCCACCAGCGTGCCGACACCGGTTCTGGTGTAAAAACCGGGGATGCCCGCCCCGCCCGCCCGGCAGCGCTCGGCAAGTGTTCCCTGCGGGCAGAATTCAACCTCCAGTTCGCCCGACAGATATTGCCGCTCAAACTCCTTGTTCTCGCCCACATAAGACGAGATCATCTTCTTCACCTGACGCGTGCGGAGCAGTTTGCCCAACCCCTCGCCGTCGATGCCGGCATTGTTGCTGGCGATCGTCAGCTCCTTCGTGCCCGCGTCACGGATCGCGTCGATCAGCCGTTCGGGGATGCCGCACAGCCCAAAACCGCCGGCGCAGATCGTCATGCCGTCATGCAGCACGCCCTCGAGCGCGGTGGTGGCGTCGGGGAATAATTTGTTCATCGGCAATCCTTTTTCCGGTATTGTCGGAGGGGAGCGGTCCGGCGCGGCGCGGCAGTCAGGCGATTATGACCGGGGGGCAGGCCCGGTCAAGCGCCCAACCCGTCAAAAGCAGCGCCACGGCACGTAAAAGGCGGCGCGGCACGCGGCGTCGCTCACGCAGGCACCCGGCACCAGCGATAGCGGACATTGGGCACCCGGTCGGCATGTTCGGGGTCAAAGCCGGGGATGAGGGCGCCGGCAATCCGGTGCTGGTGCGCGGCAGACTCGATCTCGCTTTCGTGCAAAAGTCGGTAAACGATCATTTCAATAGGCCAGCGCAAGTCCGGGTCTCGGCCAGCGCATGCTCACAAGCTGCCCGCTACCCGACAGGGTGAGGTAGGCGGTGCGCCGGTCCTCGCCACCCCAGCAGATGTTGGTGGTGAAAATGTCGGGCGTGGGCACAAATTCGACCAGCTCGCCCGTTGGCGAGATGACCGAAATACCGCTCTCGCCGATAGTCGCGACACAGATGTTGCCGCCTTCCTCCACGCCCAGTGAATCGAAGAACTTGTAGCCCGCCGGCCGGTAGAGCGGGATGCCGGGGCCGCCCGGCCCGGCCGCCAGATCGACCTTGCCCGGCGCGGTCACCCGAAATGCCATCAGCCGGCAGGTATAGGTTTCGGCCGCATACAGCGTGGCGCCGTCGGGCGACAGGCCGATGCCATTGGGGTTTTCGCTGGGGAAAATCACTTCGGTGAGCTGGCTGCCGTCCGCCCGGGCATAAAAAATGCCGGTAACGTCGCGTTCGCGCGGCCGCGTCTTGCCATGGTCGGTGAACCAGAAGCCGCCCGCCCGGTCGAACACGATATCGTTCGGCCCGCGCAGCACACAGCCGAAATCACCCGATTTGTAGAGCAGCTCCACCGCGCCCGTTGCCAGGTCAATCCGCTCGATGCGGCCCCCCGCATAATCATCGGCCTGACCGTGCGGGATCAAATAGCCGCCACTTTCCTGCCAGTTGAAGCCGCCATTGTTGCAGCAATAGAGCTTGCCGTCCGGCCCCATTGCCAGTCCATTGGGGCCACCGCCCGGCGTCGCCACGGTTTCCGTCGCGCCATCGGGCCGCACGCGGGTTATTCGGCCCGCCGCAATCTCAACGACGATCACGCTGCCGTCTGGCATCGCCACCGGGCCTTCGGGGAAACGCAATCCGCTGGCGACGGTCGTGAACATTGGCCTCTCCTTGTTTTGCGCCAGCCTAGTCCTTGGCTATGGGGGTGCCAAGGAGAGCATGATGACAAAGCGCAGCGGCGGGCAGATTTTGGTCGACAATTTGGTGGCGCAAGGCTGTGACCGGATTTTTCAGGTGCCCGGCGAGAGTTTTCTGGCGGTGCTTGATGCGCTCCACGACACCCCCGAGATCGAGGTGGTAACGTGCCGGCAAGAGGGCGGCGCCGCGTTCATGGCCTGCGCCGATGGCGCGCTGACGCAGCGGCCGGGCGTGTGCTTCGTGACCCGCGGCCCCGGCGCGACCAATGCGTCAATCGGCGTGCATGTCGCCCGCCAGGATTCGCAGCCGATGATCCTGTTCGTCGGCGATGTTGACCGCGGTATGCGCGACCGCGAGGGGTTTCAGGAAATCGACCTCGTCGCCATGTTCACGCCGCTCGCCAAGCTCGCGCTGCGCATCGACGACGCGCGCCGCATCCCGGAATATATCGCGCGCGCCTATAATGTCGCGGTGAGCGGGCGGCCGGGGCCAGTCGTGATCGCGCTGCCCGAGGATATGCTGCGCGACGAGGTGGAGGCGGTGGACCGGCCGCGGGCAGACCGTGTGTGGCAGGCGCCCTCGGCCTCGCGCCTCGCCTGGCTGGAGCAATGCCTGCACGATGCCGAACGCCCGGTGGCGATCATTGGCGGGGCGGGCTGGACGCAGGAAACCGCGCGTGCCTTTCAGGATTTTGCCACGCGCTGGGGAATGCCGGTTGCGGGCGCGTTCCGGCGGCAAGACGCGATGAGCAACCACGCGCCCACCTGGGCGGGCAATCTGGGTTATGGCCCAAACCCCCGACTCGTTGAGCGGGTAAAGGCGGCAGACCTTCTGCTGGTCGTGGGCGCGCGGCTGGGCGAGGCGACAACCGACGGCTATTCGCTCGTCACGCCCGATCACCCCGCGCAAGTGCTGGTGCATGTGCACCCCGATCCCGATGCACTGAATGCGGTGTACCGGGCCGATGTGCCGATCTGTGCCGACATGGACTCGTTTGCCGCCCATGCGCTGGCAAGCGTCACGCCCGATCCCAGGCGGCGGTTGCGCGCAGCCGGGCCGCTGCCCCTTGCAAGCGGCGCCGAAGCCCATGCCGAATGGCTTGACTGGTCCGCCCCCAAGCCCCGCGACGGCGTCATCCTCGACCTCGGGCTATGCGTGGCCGCGATGCGCGAGCGCCTAACGCCCGACGGCACGATCATCTGCAACGGCGCGGGCAATTTCTCCGGCTGGTGGCATCGCTACTGGCATTACGGCACCCCCGGCACCCAGCTCGCGCCAACCGCCGGCGCCATGGGATATGGCGTGCCTGCCGCTGTTGCGGGCGCTTTGCGCTGCCCCGACAAGACTGTCGTGGCGGTCGCAGGCGACGGCGATTTCCTGATGAACGGGCAGGAACTTGCCACCGCCACCCAGCACGGCGCGAACATGCTCGTCATCGTCGTCGACAATGGCGGCTATGGCACGATCCGCATGCACCAGGAGCGCGAATACCCGACGCGCCTGAGCGGTACCGAACTCCACAACCCCGATTTCGCGGTGCTCGCCAGGGCTTATGGCGCGTGGTCGGAGACGGTGGAGTCAACCGCGCAATTCGCCCCCGCGCTCGACCGGGCACTTGCGGAACCCGGCGTTCGGCTGCTGCATTTGAAAACCGACATCGAGGTCATCACCAACGGCACCACGATCACCGCGATCCGCAGCCGATAGCAATCGGGACGGCGCGGGTTTCTCCCTGCATCGCGATCACTGCCTTGCGCCGGCGGGCGCCTCGGCCTCGTTGCTCGGCCGTTTGGCGCGGCCGCAAGAACAGGGTTGCCCGGCCAGCGGCCTCAAACGGCTGTCAGGGCGCGACGTGCTTGAGAAATGCCTCGACCGCCGCCCAGTTTTCCGCAGCGCCGCTCGGGTCGCGTGCCTCGATCAGCGTTGACGAGCCGTGGACGCCGGCGATTTTGGGCACAAACTGCACCTTGTCGGTACCGGGCACGGCGTCGAGCACGGCCTTGGCCGCTGCAATTTCGTCGGCATCCTTGGCGGAGGTCACAAACACGGGCGCCTTTACCTGCGCCGCCGCCTTTCTCACAAGCGCGTTGTCGTCCAGATATTCGGCCGGCGAAAAGGCCAGCACGCCCTTCACGACATCGGCATTATCAACGGCCACGGGAAAGACGAGCGCGGCCGAATAGCTGCTGCCCCACAGAATAAGCGGCAATTTCAGCGGGTGATATTGCTCGCGAACCCAGTCCACCGCGCCCTGCATGTCGTTTTGCGCATCTTCAAAGGGCACTTGCTTGCCGCCGATGATCGCCACTGTCGAATTGTCGCCAAACAGGCTGCCGCCCGCCCGCTGGTCAATCGACAGCGCGGTGTAGCCAAGTTTCACCAGCCGGGGCGCGATGCTGTTATATTCGTCCTTGCTGGAGCCTGCCTGGTGAAACAGGATGATGATCGCCTTGGGTTTTGCCGCGGAGTAGAGCTTGCCGACAACGGGAATCTGGTCCGCCGTCTTGATGGCGGCCGGCACCCAGTCACGGTTTTGCAGCGCCAGTGCCTGCTGGATATTGGCCTGCTCAACGCTGCTGCCCGAAACGGGCCCGCAAGCAGCAAGCAAGGCGGTCATCGCAAGGCCAGTGGCCGCACGCAACATGGGCAAGCGCATCATCAACTCCCGTCACCTGTTAACGCCGCGGTCGTTGAAGGGAGCAACGACTCCGGACCAGCGCCGCGATGCCCAATAGCAAAGTGCCGGGGCGTTGCCACCCCGGCACTCCGTCATCTAAAGCGGTCAGCCGCCAATCAGCAGCAGGGCATGCCGCAATTATGCCCCGTCGCCGCGCACAGTGCCGCGCACGCAGCGCCACAAGCGGCGGTGACGGCCGCGGGTGCCGCCGCATATGCCGCGCTCCCCGTGAGCGCGAGGCCGACAATGGCGAGTTTTGCAAAACGAATCATAAATAATCTCCATCCAGTAAAATGTTGCTCGGGCCGCTCCGGCCCTTGATTCTAATCACTTGTTCCTAATCAAACGTGGCGCGCGGCCGCACGCGGCGGCGGCAAGGCCGGCCGAGCCGCACGACCGCGCTGTTCAGCATGTACCGCAGCAGAAAAATCGGCAGGCGCTGCATCGCACCTGGCCAGCGGCAGCGCCGTCGCTGCGCCGATGACGCAGCACATGGTGCAGGTCGCCGGGCCGCCGGGGCAGCAATTGCGGGACTTGCCAGAAATGTCACCTGCGTCGCCATGGCAGCCGGGCATCATCTTCGCCAATGCCGGGCTGGCAAACGACATCGCGGGCGCAGCCGTTGCTGGCGACGCGCCCACCATCAGCATGGCAGACAGGCCAAAAGCCAGCAGCGAAACCAAGGTAAAAATATATCGCATCAAAGAGTTCAGTAGCATGGATCAGCCAGTTACGCCAGCGTCAAATAAGCCCTGCCAGCGGGCTTGACGGGTCGGCATAGCGGCGCAGGGCCATCCGCCCGGCGAGATAGGCCATGCGGCCGGCGACGACCGCGTGGTTCATGGCCTTGGCCATCAGCACCGGGTCTTTTGCTTCAGCAATTGCTGTGTTCATCAACACCCCGTCGCAGCCCAGCTCCATGGCTATTGCTGCGTCAGAAGCGGTGCCGACGCCTGCATCGACCAGCACCGGCACGCCTGCACCTTCAACAATGAGGCGGATCGTCACGCGGTTTTGAATGCCAAGCCCCGAGCCGATGGGCGCGCCCAGCGGCATGATGGCAACCGCACCCGCATTTTCCAGCCTTTTGGCGGCAATCGGGTCATCCACACAATAGACCATGGGCAAAAACCCCTCTTTGGCGAGGATTTCGGTCGCGCGCAGCGTCTCGACCATGTCGGGGTACAGGGTCTTGGCCTCACCCAGCACTTCGAGTTTAACGAGATCCCATCCGCCCGCCTCGCGCGCCAGCCGGAGCGTGCGGATCGCCTCGTCGCCAGTAAAACACCCCGCAGTGTTGGGCAGATAGGTGATTTGTTTGGGGTCGATGAAGTCGGTCAGCATCGGCGCTTTGGGGTCCGACACATTGACGCGCCTGACCGCAACCGTCACGATTTCAGCACCCGATGCCGCGACCGCTGCTGCGTTCTGGGCAAAATCCCGGTATTTGCCGGTGCCGACGATCAGCCGTGAACGAAAGCGGCGGCCGGCAACCGTCCAGCCATCATCAGCGGCAGCGGGTGCGCCGGCATGACCGCCACCGCCGACAAAATGCACGATTTCCAGCACATCGCCTGCTTCGATGCGCACCTGGCCAAGCGTGGAGCGCGGCACGACCTCCAGGTTGCGCTCCACGGCCACCTTTTCCGGCGCCAGGCCAAGCTCGGCGGCGAGCGCGGCAAGTGTCATCCCGGGCGCGACCTGGCGGGGCTCGCCATTCACCGTAATCAAAAGCATGTTGTCTGCGTGCATGGTCGCCAGATATGAGCTAGGACGGCTTCTCGCAACCGAAAGGCGCATTCCTTGCCCGCTACTATCTTTGTTCTGAGCGGCCCCAACCTCAACTTGCTGGGCCTGCGCGAACCGGAAATTTATGGCACGGATACGCTGGATGACATTGCGGGGATGCTCGAAGACCGCGCCCGCGCGCTCGACCTTGAGATCGACATGCGCCAGTCAAATCATGAAGGTCATTTGCTCGACTGGCTGCACGAGGCACAGGCGGTAGGCGCAAAGGCCGTTTTGCTGAACGCGGGCGCCCTAACGCACACGTCGCTGGCCCTGTATGACGCGGTCCGGTCAATCACCACGCCGGTGGTGGAAGTGCATCTGTCAAACCCTGCTGCGCGCGAAGCCTATCGCCACAAGAGCTATGTCGGCATGGCCGCCAGGGGCACGATCAGCGGGTTTGGCGCGCAATCTTATATGCTGGCGCTTGAAGCTGCGGCGCGCTTCTGACAGAGCGCGCCGCTGAAACAGGGAAATGAAGGTCTGATGGACGAAGCCAATAGCGAAACGGGCCCCAATTCCGGCCACCAGGCGATGCGCGTGGACATTGCGCTGGTCCGGCACCTGGCCGAATTGCTGGATGAAACCCAGCTCACCGAAATAGAGGTGGAAGATGGCGAGCGCCGCGTGCGCGTGGCCCGCACGGTAACGATAAGCTCGGCAAGCTATGCACCGGCCCCGGCCGCGCACCCGGCACCGGCGGCACCGCTGCTGCCGCCCGCGCCCAGTGCCGAGGCGGCTGCGGCCGCACCGCCGGCCAACGCGGTAAAATCACCCATGGTCGGCACGGTTTTCCTGTCGTCGGAGCCAGGTGCCGCAGCGTTTATTGCGGTCGGCGACCACGTCAAGGAAGGCGACACGCTGCTGATTGTCGAGGCAATGAAGGTGATGAATCCCATACTCGCGCCCGCCGCCGGCCGCGTTTCGGCCATTCTGGTGGCCAATGGCCAGCCGGTCGAGTTCGACCAGCCACTCGTCGTCGTCGAGTAGCCGCATTGCCCGACATCAAGAAACTGCTCATCGCCAACCGCGGTGAAATCGCACTGCGGATCCACCGTGCCGCGCATGAAATGGGCATCGCGACAGTCGCGGTGCACTCCACCGCCGACACCGACGCCATGCATGTGCGGCTTGCCGATCAGGCAATCTGCATTGGCCCGCCAAGCGCCACCGAGAGCTATCTCAACATCCCCAACATCATTTCGGCCGCCGAAATCTCGGGTGCGGACGCGATCCACCCGGGCTATGGCTTCCTGAGCGAAAACGCCAAATTTGCGGAAATTGTCGAGGCGCACGACATTATCTTTGTCGGGCCAAAGCCCGAGCATATCCGCACCATGGGCGACAAGGTGGAGGCTAAACGCTCCGCCGGCGCGCTAGGGCTGCCGCTGGTGCCAGGCTCCGACGGGGCGATTTCGGACCTTGCCGAGGCCAGGGCGGTTGCCGCGCGGATCGGCTATCCCGTGCTCATCAAGGCGGCGTCTGGCGGCGGCGGGCGCGGCATGAAGGTGGTTGCCGAGGAAAGCCAGCTCGAAACACTGATGGCGCAGGCGGGCAATGAAGCCAAGGCGGCGTTTGGCGACGCCACTGTCTATATGGAGAAATATCTCGGCAACCCGCGTCATATCGAATTTCAGGTATTTGGCGATGGCAAGGGCAACGCCATCCATCTGGGCGAGCGCGACTGCTCGCTCCAGCGGCGCCACCAGAAAGTGCTCGAAGAGTCGCCATCGCCGGCGCTTTCGCCAGCCGAGCGCGACCGGATGGGCGCCATCGTCGCGCGCGCGATGGCCGACATGGCCTATCGCGGTGCCGGCACCATCGAGTTCCTGTGGGAAGACGGCGAGTTCTACTTCATCGAGATGAACACCCGGCTGCAAGTCGAGCACCCCGTAACCGAGGCGGTCACCGGGCTTGATCTGGTCCGCGAACAGATTCGCATAGCCGAAGGCTATCCGCTCACGCTGCGCCAGCAGGATGTCGAGTTTCGCGGCCACGCGATCGAGTGTCGCATCAATGCCGAAGACCCGCGCACCTTTGCCCCCTCGCCGGGGCTGGTAAAGCAGTTCCATGCACCAGGCGGGATGAACGTGCGCGTAGATAGCGGCTTATATGCCGGCTACCGGGTGCCGCCATATTATGACTCGATGATCGCCAAGCTCATCGTCTGGGGCCATACGCGCGATGGGGCGCTGCGCCGCCTGCGCCGCGCGCTTCAGGAATTTGTCGTGGAGGGCATGAAAACCACCATCCCGCTGCATCAGGCGCTGCTTGAGGAGCCGGATTTTCAAAGCGGCAATTATAGCATCAAGTGGCTGGAAGAATGGCTCGCGCGCGAGCACGGGTGAACCGTATCACTGGGCAAGTGCCGCAATCTGGCACATCAACACCGTTAACAATAGATTTGGACCGACTCGCAAACTGGGGTATACCCCCAGCCGGTAGCCGGGGGGGGGCGGCGGGGGATGCTTGAAAAAGCATGTTTTTGAGGGGTTTAATTACATGAGCAAGTTTTTGTTCTCAGGCGTCGTCGCCGCTGCTGCACTGGTGTCAGCCGCATCGCCCGCGATGGCCGCGCCAACGGTTTTCACGACGACCTGGGACAGCACGAACTTCGGCTCGGGGCCAGGTTTCGTTATTCTGCCGTCTTATGAAGGCTGGACGGGCACGCCCGCTGGCTTGGAAGTGCAGTATAACAACGTGGCTGGGGCGCCGTTTTCCGGGGCAAATCTGGTAGAGCTTGATACGACCCGCAACAGCTCGATAACCCGTACCATCGCGGCTGGCAGCTATCTGCTCAGCTTCTATTATTCGGACCGTCCAGGCGTTCCGGCAAGCTCGAACGGCATCAGCGTGTCGCTGGGATCCACCAACCTGCTGTCGGTCGCGGGCGGCAATGGCGGCGGCAACACCAATTTCCGGCTGTTCACCACCCACTTCGTGACAACGACCCCGCAGTCGCTGACCTTTGCAGCAACGGGCGTCAGCGATTCGCTCGGCGGCTATATCGAGAATATCTCGCTTTCCGGCGTGCCTGAGCCGGCAAGCTGGGCGATGATGATTGGCGGATTTGGCATGATTGGTGGCGCGATGCGCCGCCGGGGCTCGCGCAAGCTCGCCGCAGCCTGAACCGGCCAAGATGCTGGCCAGAGACACTGGCCTGACGCAAATTCGGGGCGCAATCTTCAGGGTTGCGCCCCTTTTCATGCGCAACCGATGCGGCCGGCATCGCCGCGGGCCACATTAACGCTGACCAGCGCCCGGCAGGCGCGGCACCGCCTTCGCCCCGCGCCCCGCGCCCCGCGCCCGAAACGTTTTGGATGCCGGCCAATTGTCGGTATGGCTGACCAATCTTAACGCGATGAGGGCATCCCATGCGCTGGCTGAAACGGATCGGTATTGGCGTGGCAGCGTTTGCCGCTATCGCGACCATCTCTGTAGTCGCATTTCGCACACCCGATACCGACCCCGCAGCGATGCGCGCCAAATATGGCGGGCCGCCGTCACAATTTGTCGATCTGGGTGGCGGGCTCACGGTCCACCTTCGCGATACCGGCCCGCGCGATGCGCCGGTGCTGATGCTGCTCCACGGCTCCAACGATTCGCTCCACGCCTGGGAGCCTTGGGCCGAGCGGCTTGAAAAGCGGTATCGGGTCATCCGCTACGACCAGATTGGTCACGGGCTGACCGGCCCCAGCCCAAAGGGTGATTATTCAACCGCTGCCTTTACTGACATGGTGGAGCGCGTTCGCACAAAGCTTGGCGTCGATCATGTCGTGCTGGCCGGCAATTCGATGGGCGGCGGCATTGCGCTGCTCTATGCCGTGCAGCACCCCGAGCATGTGGCCGGCCTGATCCTGGTTGATTCGGCGGGTGCGCCGCTCCCGCCGGGGCACGCGCCGCCGCTCGTCTTCCGCATTGCCGCAACGCCGGTATTGGGCAGGCTGGCAACCATCATCACCCCCCGAGGCGTCGTGAAAAGCGGCCTCTCGTCAGCATTTGACAATCAGGCGCTGGTGACCGACCCGCTGATTGACCGCGGGTGGGAATTGCTGCGCTACCCCGGCAACCGTACCGCGACCATCACCCGGTTCGCCACGCCCAGCACACCGCCAAAGGCGGCGCAGTTCGCCGCGCTGAAGCTGCCGGTGCTGATCGAATGGGGCGCCAAAGATCGGGTAATATTGCTCGAATCGGGTAAGTGGCTCAACGCGCGTATCCCCGGCAGCACCCTTGTTGTGTACCCCGACGCTGGCCATGCGCCCATGGAGGAAGCGGCAGACGCAAGCGCCACGGACGCCGACCATTTTATCGAAACACGGGTTTTGCGGCGGCTGGAGTTGTTGCAATGAATCGCTATCGGTGTCCGATTACTTGGTTTTTCATGACTTGGGCGTGGGCCGTTTATGCACCATCGTTGGGGTTAGCTGCCGCAGGACTCTCTCATGAGGCATCCATAGCGGGCGGGAACATATTTTCGCGCACCTTCGTCGTCGCTGACTGGATGAGCCCGCAGGCTAAACTCGCCCTCGGTGCCTTGATCGCACTCGGGCTTTGGTTTGCAAGGGCGCTGACATCGCTGGCGCAGCTTGTCGGCGCCAGCATGTTGGCCGCCGTGTTCGCGATGGCTGCTGATCTCGCGCTGCTCCCGGCAGGATGGTCGCGCGGTTTCGGCGGGTCGCTGACGGGGCTGCGTTTCGATCCGGCTACCTTGCCCTATTATCTGGGCGGCGCTGCTATCGGTGGCGGGCTGGGCGCTACGAGTTATCACTTCTGCCGCACCAAATCCTCGTCGCGGGCACGGGACTAGCGGCACTCGCGCACCCCCGCTAAAGCGCAGACCATGACCGAGATCACGCCAGAAATAGTTGCCCAGCATGGCCTGTCGCCCGAGGAATATGGGCGCGTGCTCCACGCACTTGGCCGGGCGCCCAATCTTACCGAGCTGGGCATTTTTTCGGTCATGTGGTCGGAGCATTGCTCCTACAAATCCTCGCGCATCCACCTGAAAAAGCTGCCGACGGAGGCACCCTGGGTAATCTGCGGCCCCGGCGAAAATGCCGGCGTCATCGACATTGGCGACGGCCAGGCCGCGATCTTCAAGATGGAGAGCCACAACCACCCGAGCTATATCGAGCCCTATCAGGGCGCGGCCACCGGCGTTGGCGGCATTTTGCGCGATGTGTTCACCATGGGCGCGCGCCCCGTTGCCAACCTGAACGCGCTGCGCTTTGGCCGGCCCGATCATCCCAAGATGCGCCACCTGATCGCAGGCGTCGTCCACGGCGTTGGCGGCTATGGCAATTGCGTGGGCGTGCCGACCGTGGGCGGCGAGGTGAATTTTCACCCCGCTTATGATGGCAATATTCTGGTCAACGCAATGACGGTCGGCGTCGCTGATACCGACAAGATTTTCTATTCGGCAGCCTCGGGCATCGGCAACAAGATCGTTTATGTCGGCTCCAAAACCGGGCGCGACGGCATTCACGGCGCGACCATGGCATCGGCCGATTTCTCGGAGGATTCGGAGGAAAAGCGCCCCACGGTGCAGGTCGGCGATCCGTTCACTGAAAAACTGCTCATCGAGGCGTGTCTTGAACTGATGGCGTCCGACGCGATTGTCGCCATTCAGGATATGGGTGCCGCCGGCCTCACGTCGTCCAGCGTCGAGATGGCGTCAAAGGGCGGCGTCGGCATTCGCCTCGACATGAACGCCGTGCCGTGCCGCGAAGCGGGCATGACTGCCTATGAGATGATGCTCTCCGAAAGCCAGGAGCGGATGCTGATGGTGCTGAAGCCGGGTCGCGAGGCGTTTGCGGAAGCCATTTTCCAGAAATGGCAGCTCGACTTCGCGATTATTGGCGAAGTGACCGACACCGGGCGGATGATCCTCGTCCATGATGGAGCGACCGTTGCCGATATTCCGCTTGGGCCGCTTGCCGATGACGCGCCGCTCTATGACCGGCCGCATATGCCGACGCCGCCGCGCGCGCCGCTTGGCGACGTGCCCGACTGCACCGACCTTGCGGCTGACCTGCTGACATTGATGGCCTCGCCCGACATCGCCTCGCGCCGGTGGATCTGGGAGCAATATGACCAGAAGGTGGGCGGCGACACCGTTCAGCCACCCGGTGGCGATGCCGCCGTGGTCCGAGTGCACGGCACGCAAAAGGCACTCGCCATCACCACCGACTGCACGCCGCGCTATTGCTTTGCCGACCCGGTCGAAGGCGGCAAACAGGCGGTTGCCGAGGCCTATCGCAACCTGTGCGCGGTTGGCGCCCGGCCGCTTGCCGTCACTAACTGCCTCAACTTCGGCAACCCGCAGCGGCCCGACATCATGGGCCAGTTCGTCGGCTGTCTGGAAGGCATGGGCGAGGCCTGCCGCACGCTCGATTTCCCCATCGTGTCGGGCAATGTCAGCCTCTATAATGAAACGAAGAATGAGGACGGCACCGGCTCTGCCATCCTGCCGACGCCGGCGATTGGCGGGGTCGGGTTGCTGGCGGACTGGCGCAAATCGGCGACTATTGCCTTTAAGGGCACGGGCGACGTCATCGTGCTGATCGGGGCGCCGGCACATGATCTTGGCCAGTCGCTGTGGTTGCGCGAATGCCATGGCCGCGAGGAAGGCCCGCCGCCGCCGGTTGACCTGATGGCCGAGCGCGCAACCGGGGCTTTCGTCCGCGCGCAGATCGGCGCCGGCGCGCTTTCGGCGGTGCACGACGTGTCCGACGGCGGGGTGGCAGTGGCCATCGCCGAAATGGCGCTTGCCGGTGACATTGGCGCGATGATCGCGATGCCAACGCCAGCGGGCCTGGCCGCGACCTATTTCGCCGAGGATCAGGGGCTGTATGTCGCAACCGTCCATGACGAGCATCTGAACGACTTTCTTCACGCGTCGACGCGGGCTGGCATTGCGGTGGAACGCATCGGCCGCACGATCGTCGGCCGGCTGGTCATCGAATGCCCGGCGACTGACCATGTCATCCCGCTTGATGTGCTCCGGCAGGCTCATCAGCGATTTTTCCCGCAACTAATGGGGGCAATGCCGGCCAGCACCCAAGACGCAAAGGCCTGATCGCCCATGCTCGACCACCCCGCAACCCCCTGGCCCGGCCTTCCCGCACTTGACGATGCCGAACGGATCAGGCGAACGACCGATTTTCGCGATCACCTGCGCGTTCGTCGCACCTGCCGCTATTTCAGCGACACGCCGGTCCCTCGCGCGATCATCGCGGCCGCCATCGAGGCCGCAGGCACGGCACCCTCGGGCGCCAATCATCAGCCCTGGCATTTCGCCGTCATCGAATCGCCCGCGCTCAAGGCGCAGATCCGCGCCGCCGCCGAAGAGGAGGAACGGGCTTTCTATGCCGGCAAGGCCAGCCAGGAATGGCTCGATGCGCTGGGTCCGCTCGGCACCGATGCCGACAAGGCGTATCTTGAGGTTGCGCCCTGGCTCATCGTCGTCTTCGGCCAGCGACGCGGCGGGCTGAACCCCGGCGACAACCGGCAGAATTATTATGTGAACGAAAGCGTCGGCATCGCGACCGGGTTTTTGCTGGCCGCCCTCCACGCCGCCAATATCGCGACGCTGACCCACACGCCCAACCCGATGCGGTTCCTCAACACCGTGTGCGGGCGGCCCGACAATGAAAAGCCGATGATGATCGTGGTCGCCGGCCATGCCGCGCCAGACGCCACCGTGCCGCTCCACGCGCTGAGCAAAAAGCCGCTGGAGCAGATTTCGAGCTGGCTGTGACGACAGGTTATTCGGGCACCCCGCTTGCCCGAAAGCTCGGCTATCAGCCGGGCATGCGGCTGTGGTTTGGCGACATGCCCGGCACCGTTCGCGCGCAGATCGAGGCGCAGTGCGGCCCGCTTGAGGTTGAGCCGGCCCTGACGGCGCCGCTCGATGCCGCGCACCTGTTCATCACGACCCGCAAAGCGCTCGAACAGGCACTGCCCGCGCTGCGGGCGAGCATTGCGCCATCGGGTTTCTGCTGGATTTCGTGGCCCAAAAAAGCCTCAAAAATGCCAACCGATGTCACCGAGGGCGTTATCCGCGACATCGTGCTCCCGACCGGCCTGGTGGACGTCAAAGTCTGCGCTGTTGACGACGTCTGGTCCGGTCTCAAGCTCATGATCCGTCGCCGCGACCGGTGACCGACACAGGCGCCGACGACACGCGCATCGCCACGCTGGATGTGCTGCGCGGGGTTGCCGTGATGGGCATTCTGACGATGAACATCGTGGCTTTTGCGATGCCAGAAGCCGCCTATGCCAATCCGCGCGCCTTTGGCGGCGACACGGGGGCGGACCTGGCCGCCTATCTGGTCAACTTCGTTCTGTTTGACGCCAAGATGCGCGGGCTGTTCTCGCTGTTGTTCGGCGCTTCGGCGTTGCTGGTCATGGACCGGGCGGAGGCACGCGGGGCCAATCCGGACGCGGCGCACTATGCGCGCATGGCGTGGCTGTTCATATTTGGCCTGGCCCATCTCTATTTGCTCTGGTGGGGCGATATTTTGCACCATTATGCGCTCATCGGGCTGGTGCTGCCGCTGTTTCGCCACTGGCGCGCGCGCTGGCTGGCCAGCGTTGCCCTCCTGTTGCTCTCGGTCCAGTTTCTGCTGCTGGCAGCCGTGCCGCTCGATATTGCCAGCCTCGATGCGGCCCTTGCGCAAGGTCAGGCTGCGCCGGCGGCCGCGATCGAGCGGCGAGCGGCCTATGAGGAGAATTTCGGCGCGCCACCGCGACGCGCGATTGCCGCCGAGCTGGCGGTATATCGCGGCGACTATGCCGGCACCTTGCGTCACCGGCTTGCCACGCATGGCGACACCCCGGGCAGCCTGCTGGGCTATGTCGGGCTGGAAACGCTCGCTTATATGCTGATCGGCATGGCGCTGCTGAAGGCCGGGATGCTGCAAGGGGCATGGCGCCCCTCGCACTACCGGCGCTGGGCGGTGATCGGGTTTGGGATTGGCGTGCCGGGCTATGCCGCGCTTGGCCATTATCTGGTCACCATGAAATTTTCTGCCGTGGCGGTTGCGCTGGCGGTTGAAACGCTGTCGCTGCCCCTGCGCCTGCCGATGATTATGGGCTGGGCGAGCCTCATCATCCTGGCCGCACAGAGGTGGCACTTGCTGGCCGGCCGGGTGGCGGCGGCGGGCCGAATGGCGTTCACCAACTATTTGATGACCACATTGGTGTGCACCACCCTGTTCAACGGCTATGGACTGGGCTTTTACGGCCAGTTGAGCCGGGCGCAGCTTTATGCGCCGGTCCTGCTGCTGTGGTTGCTGATGCTTGGCGCGTCACAGCCCTGGCTGAGCCGCCATGCCTATGGGCCAATGGAATGGCTGTGGCGATCGGCCGCGCGCGCAAAATGGCAGCGCTGGCGAACGTGATGACGGGCTTCAGCCCCGGCCAAACCCGCTTGCGGGGCGCCGGCCAAAAAGCGGCGCGGCCGCCGGGCGCCGCTCCACCAGCGGGCTGGTCTCGCTTTCCAGCATGGCCAAGGTGGCGGCGAACAGCTTGCGCAACCCGGCGACATAGGCAAGCGCTTCATCTGGGCGCTCGCGCAACTCAACGCACTGCCGGGCGATCATTTCAATGTTTTCCGCGGCATCGGCCAGCGGCTCTGCACCGAACTGGCGCGCCTCGCCTTTCAGGGTGTGGGCGGGAATCACCAGGGCAACCGCATTTCCGGCGCGCATCGCGGCTTCGATCGCTGCCACCGACTTGATGCCATCTTCCGCGAAATAGCCCAGAATGCGCACGAAACCGGCGCCCAACTCCGCGCGAGCGCGTTGAAACGCTTCCCAATTGACCAAATTGCTGCCTTCGAATGACACCAAATTACCCTCCACCGCGCGAAGACACTCGCGAAGGTTTCCTCAACCGTTCTACGCGCCGTCGGTAAACGAGGCGTTGATGGCCGTTGGAGGGTCTACCCGAAAAGCCGGTATATCGCCTTGCAAGAACGCGGATAATTGCCGTCCGGCCGCCTCGGCGACCGCGCGCAGCTCGCCTTGGGCCGCCGGATCATCGGCCAGGACGATGATGGCACCCGCGCCCTCCCGCAGCGCGCGCGCCAGCCGGATCGCCGGCCAGGGGCACCGCAGCCCTCGTGCGTCGAGCGTAACGCTCACGAATCAAATGGGTTTTTCGGCGCTCGCAGGGTCAGCCGCACGGGCACCGCGCCAAAACCAAGATCGCGCCTGATGCCGTTTACTAGATAGCGCTGATAGCTGTCGGGCAATTGGTCGACACGGGTGCCGAACAGCACAAAACCGGGCGGGCGTGTTTTCGCCTGCGTGAGGTAACGCAACTTTATCCGCTTGCCGCCGGGCGCGGGCGGCGGATTGGCCTCCACCGCGCGCTCGAACCAGCGGTTCAGCTCACCCGTGCCGATGCGGCGCGACCACGCCTCGCGCGATTCGAACGCAACGGCGATAAGCTGGTCGATACCCTTGCCGGTTGCGCCGGAAATGGTGAGCACGGGCAGCCCCTTGACCTGCGACAGGCCATCTTCAAGCGCGGCCCGCACGCCGTTGAACAGGCTGCTGGCATTTTCGGCGACGTCCCATTTGTTGAGCGCGATGACGAGCGCGCGGCCTTCCTGCAGCACCCGGTCGGCGATCTTCAGATCCTGCACTTCAAGCCCGCGTGTGGCATCAAGCAGCAGCACGACGACCTCGGCAAAATCAATTGCGTGGAGCGCGTCTGCGACCGAGAGCTTTTCCAGCTTGTCCTGCACATTGGCGCGCTTGCGCATGCCCGCTGTGTCGATCAGCCGCACCTGGCGCGTGCCGCCCTTTGGATCGCGCCACGCCCAGTCAATCGCAATGGAATCGCGGGTAATGCCGGCTTCCGGGCCGGTAATCAGCCGGTCTTCTCCGAGAATTTTGTTAATCAGCGTGGACTTGCCGGCATTTGGCCGCCCGACAATTGCCAGCTTGAGCGGGGCATTCGGGTTGTCGTCATCCTCGGGTGCAGCCGCTTCGGCTTTGCCGTCAAGATGCGGCAGCAGCGCTTCGAATAGGTCGCCCAACCCCTCGCCATGTTCGGCCGAAAGCTGCACCGGGTCGCCAAAACCGAGCGCCAGCGACTCGATGACGCCCACGTCGCCCGCGCGCCCTTCTGCCTTGTTGGCGACCAGCACGATGGGGGTGGCGGACCCGCGCAGCCAGCGCGCAATCTCCTCGTCAAGCGGCACGATTCCGGCGCGTGCGTCGATCAGGAACAGCGCGACATCGGCCATTTTGACCGCGGCCTCGGTCTGCTGCCGCATCCGCCCGGGCAGTGTATCGGGGTCTTCATCCTCATAGCCGGCGGTGTCAATGATGCGAAAGTCGAGGCCGATCAGGCTTGCATCGCCCTCCCGCCGATCCCGCGTTACGCCGGGCCGGTCATCGACCAGCGCCAGCTTTTTGCCAACCAGCCGGTTGAAAAGCGTCGATTTGCCGACATTGGGTCGGCCGATAATTGCCACAACGGGGAGGTTTGCCATCCGCGCCTTCTAGCGGCTTGGCAAAATTTCACCAGCCACGACCCGCGCACGCGCGCCCGGCTGGGGTAACGTCTTACCGATAGGCGGAAATTCGCCCCTTCTGGTCGATCACATACAGCATGTTGTTGGCAACGACCGGCGGCAGCGTAATCGCCGTATTGCCCTTGATCCGGTTGAGAATTTTGCCATCGGCCGGCGATATTTCCTCAAGGATACCAAGCGAGCTTGCCGCAAAAAGCCGGCCGCCGGCCAGCACTGGCCCCACCCAGTTGACTGGCCCCTTGCGCTTCTTGGCATTTCTGAACGCGCCGATGTCGCTGATCCAGCGCACCTTGCCATTGGCGCGCGACAGGCACACCATCTGGCCGGTATCGGTTACGACGAAAAGCCATTCTCCAGCGATCCACGGCGTTGAGATGCCGGCAAAATTCTGCTCCCATAAACGCTGCCCGGTGGTCAGTTCCAGCGCCACCATGCGCCCGCCCTGCCCGACCGCATAGACGCGGGTGCCGTCAATCACCGGGTCGGCATCAATATCGGCGAGGCTCGAGACCGACGTCGAAATGCTCGATCGTGAAAGCGTGTCCTGCCAGAGTTGCTGGCCATTTTCATACCGATAGGCATTGAGCTCGCCCGACGAAAGCCCGGCGACAACCGTGCCGCGCCCGGCCGCAGGCGCCGCCACGCCAAACACCCCTTGCGATTCCAGCGAGCCCGAGCGCGTCCATTGCACGCTGCCATCGGCCTGCGAAAGGGCGAACAGCTCGTTATCCTGGCTGAGCAAATACAAGGCGCCATTGGCGACGCTGGGCGCGCCACGCAGCGGCCCGCCGGGCTTGACCCGCCACAATTCTGCACCGTCCGCCGCGCTGAGCGCCACCACATCGCCCAGGCCCGTGGTCGCAAATAATTTGCCATCGTCAACGCTCACACCGCCGCCAAACCGCGCCTCGCGGTTGAGCTTGCCGGGCGACAATGGCTTGGTCCACAGTGCCTTGCCCGTATCGGCGGCAAAGGCGTGAACGACTGCGTTCACGTCAACCACGAACAGCTTGTTGTCGGCCACCACCGGTGCCGCACCAAGCCGTTCGCGGTTCGATCCGCCATTGATGCTGGCGCTCCAGGCACGCCGGAGCGACTGCCCCAGCGCCAGATGACCCAGCGACTTGGTCGCATTGCCGCCTGACTGCGCCCAGCTCGAATTGACCTCGGGCGGCGGCAGCAGCACTTGCACATTGGCAATTGTCGGGTCGGTGGCAACGCCGTTTTCCGACACCAGGATCGCCACGCGATTTCCCAAGGTGGGGGTTTTGAGCTTGCCACCACCCTTGAACACACCGCAGGCGCTGAGCGCGACGAGTGCCGCAATGGCGACAGGCCCGCTAACTGACTTCATCATTGCGGCTTTTTTTCCTCGCTCTGGTCAACAGCATCCACGCCCAGCGTGCCGGCCATCTGCACGGCGCGCCGCCGGAGCGATTCCGGCACACGCTCGTCGCGCGCGATTTTGCCGAACAACGCACCCGCCTGCGCCGCCTTGCCCATCCGCAAATAGGCAATGGCCACCATCTCGCCGGCGCTGCCAAGCCACGGGCCGCCATCTGTCACCAGCGGCTTTAACCGGTCGATCACCTTTTGCGGCGCAAGCTCATCAAATTCGGCCGATGTCTGGCGGACAAGTGCCAGATCACGAAGCGGCTGGCCGATTCCGGTATCATTGGCAATCGTCGCAAATTTAGCCGCTGCGCCCTTCAGGTCGTTTTTCTGAAGCAGCAGATCGGCCTGGGTGAAGCGTGCCATCGCGCGGTATCCGGCAATGTCGGCGCTCGCCAGGTCCGCAAGCGGCTTGGCGGTCGCCTTTTCATCGCCGCTGCCAAGCTTTTCGAACACCAGGCCGAATTGCTCGCCCTGTGTGCCCGCGACCTGCCTTATGTGGTTCTGCCACAGCAAAATGCCGCCAAAAATTGCCAGGCCGAGCGCAATCGCGCCGCCCAGGAGCAGCCCGTAACGCCGGCCCATGCGCGCCATCTGGTCGCGGCGCAGTTCCTCATCGACTTCGCGGAGAAAGGCTTCGTTGGTTTCCGGCGTGACAGCCAAGTGGTGAACTCCAAAATCGGGTAAAGGCGCGGACCCTAGCCGCGACGCCAACAAAACGGAAGCGATCAATCCTTCGGCCGATAAACCTGCTCGCCACCGGGAAAAGTGCGCGCACGCACCTCGACCGCATAGGTTTCAACCGCGGCAGAAATACGGCCAGCCATGTCGTCAAACCGCTTAACGAAGCGCGGCGTGCGGTCGAACAGGCCCAGCATGTCCTCGGCAACCAGCACTTGCCCGTCGCATTTTGCCGACGCTCCAATGCCAATCGACGGCACGTCAATCGTCGACGTGATTTGCTCGGCCAGGGGTTCGACCACCCCCTCCACCACCATGGCAAAAGCGCCGGCCTGCGAAATTGCCTTCGCGTCATCCAGAATCCGCGCAAATTCTGCCTGTGTGCGCCCGCGCGCGCCATAGCCGCCAAGCTGGTTCACCGCCTGCGGGGTAAGCCCGACATGCCCCATGACCGGAATGCCACGCGCGGACAGGAAGCCGACCGTGGGCGCCATTGCCTGCCCGCCTTCCAGCTTTACGGCAGCCGCGCCCGTTTCCTTCAATAGGCGGGCAGCGCTGGCAAATGCCTGTTCGGGAGACACCTCGTAGCTGCCAAACGGCATGTCGATGACGACCACGCTATGATAGCTGCCACGCACCACCGCGGCCCCATGCGCCGCCATCATCTCCAGCGTGACCGCCACGGTGGAGGGCAGGCCGTAAATCACCTGGCCCAAACTGTCCCCCACGAGCAGCATGTCGCAATGCGGATCAAGCAATTGCGCCATCCGAACGGTGTAGGCGGTCAGCATCACCAGCGGATCGCCGCCCTTGCGCGCGCGAATGGCGGGCACGGTAAGCCGCTTCATCGGCGTGGGCGTCGGGTTCGCGCGGCTGGTCGAGGTGTCGAGCGTGTAGGTCGTGGACATGCACAAGCTGATAGCCGCTTGCCCCTTACAGCGCCAGTGCGGGCGGCAGGTCGCTTGGCCCATGCCGCGGGCGCACCGGCAAACGACGGGCTTTCGTCGCGCGGCTGCGCGCTGACTTAGCCCAACCACCCTTTCGCTGCCGCGCGGCGTGCGCCCCACAAGGCAAGTGCTGAAACAACGGCGATGAAGATCGGGAACGGCAGCACCGTGCCCGCACCTTTGTGCGCAATGATATCGGTCGCCGCGAACAGATAGCCGAACTGCACAACCACCGCCGCAAGCGACAGCGCGAGCAGCACAATCGCGGACCGCGACCGGACGAGCAGCGCCAGCGCACCGAGCAGCCCCGCGCCCACACCCAGCGCGTAACAATAATTGTACCATGCGGGCAGCGACGCCATCAGCGCGCGATCATAATCGGTGGCATCCGCCGCCCAGTCGGCACCCAGCCGGAATTGCAGATAGCAGAAATAACAGCCCACCGCGTTCCACGCCGCAAGCAAGGCAACCGTTGCGAGATGCCACAATGGCGGCATCGATTTCACGATAGTCATGATGGCCTACCCCCCAAAAAAATTTGCGGGGAAACTGTGCGCCCGGCCGCGTCGGCTGGCAACACCGCGCTACCAATCAGGCGACCTTTACGCCCTTCCAAAAGGCCAAGCGGCCTTTGATCTCGGCGGCGGCCGATTTCGGCTCGGGATAATACCAGGCGGCGTCGGGGTTGCGCTTTCCATCAACGATCAGCGTCTTGTAGCTGGCCGTGCCCTTCCAAGGGCAGGTTGATTGCGTGCTGCTGTCTTCAAGCAACGCCTGATCGACGGAATCCGCGGGGAAATAATGGTTGCCCTCAACGACGACAGTTTCATCAGAGCGCGCGATGACGGCGCCGTTCCAGGTGGCGGTTGGCATGGGGTAAAACTCCTTGAAAGCCGATGATGATATCATGTCGATGACCGGCATCCGCAAGCCGCGCTCACGCAAAGAAAGCGGCATAGCGTTCCGGTGCAAAGCCGATCAGCAGCGCCTCACCCCGCACCAGCACCGGGCGCTTTATCATCGCCGGTTGCGCCAGCATCAGCGCGACCGCGCGCGCCGCGTCAACCGCTTCCTTGTCGCCAGCGGGCAGCGCGCGAAACGTGGTGCCAGCGCGGTTCAGCACGGTCTCCCACCCCGCGCGCGCCACCCAGGCACGCAGCGATGCCTCGTCGACGCCCGCCACCCGATAATCATGAAAGGCGTGCACCACGCCGTGCGCGTCCAGCCAGGCCCGTGCCTTTTTCATCGTGTCGCAGTTCCTGATGCCGAAGATCGTTACGCCGGGTGCTTCCATCATTGCTGTTCTTCCTCCTCGCTCTTGCTGGAAAACTTGCACAATAAAGCGCTATACTCAACTAACACGCTTCGGCTAAGGTGGGTGCCACAACCGAAAGGATGATGATGCTCGAACTCGCCAATGTCTCGCATGTTTACCCCAATGGCACGCGCGCGCTAGACGATGTGACACTGTCGGTGCCCAAGGGCATGTACGGGCTGCTCGGGCCAAATGGCGCCGGCAAATCAACCCTGATGCGCACGGTTGCGACCTTGCAGACGCCGACCGCCGGCAGCATCCGTTTCGGCGACATAGATGTTATCGCGAACCCTGAGGCGGTGCGCGAGCGGCTGGGCTATCTGCCGCAGGATTTCGGGGTGTATCCGCGGGTGTCAGCCTATGACATGCTCGATCATATGGCGGTTCTGAAGGGCATTGCCTCGGCGGCCGATCGCAAGGCAACGGTGGAGACATTGCTCAACCAGACCAATTTGTGGGCCGTCCGCAAAAAGGCGATTGCCGGCTTTTCGGGCGGCATGCGACAGCGCTTCGGCATTGCGCAGGCGCTGATCGGCAACCCGCAGCTCATTATTGTGGACGAGCCGACCGCCGGCCTCGACCCGGAAGAGCGCAACCGGTTTCTCAACCTGCTCGCCGAAATTGGCGAGGATGTCGTCATCATCCTGTCTACCCATATTGTCGATGACGTCGCCGATTTGTGCCCGCGCATGGCGGTGCTGGCGGGCGGGCGCATTCAGCTCGAAGGCGCTCCGCTCGACCTGATCGCTCGGTCGCGCGGGACGGTGTGGGCCAAAACCATCGGTCGCGATGAGATGGCCGATTATGCGACCGCGCATGAGGTGATCTCCACCCGGCTGTTCGCCGGCCGCACCATCATCCACATTTTGTCGGATACAGACCCGGAAAATGGGTTTACCGCTGTCGATGGCGGGCTGGAGGACGTGTATTTCGCCACGCTTGCCCGGTCGCGCCGCGCAGCGCCCGCCCACGCCGCCTAACCGGGAGAAACCCGCGCCATGTTTGCAAAAATCGCTGCGTTCGAGCTGCGCTACCAGTTTCGCAACCCGGTTTTCTGGGTGGTTGGCATTTTGTTTTTCCTGCTGACGTTCGGCTCGGTGACGATCGAGCAAGTCAGCATCGGTGGCGGTGGCAACGTGCACAAAAACGGCCCGTTTGCAATTATCCAGACGCACCTGATTCTCACGCTGTTCTACATGTTCGTGACAACGGCCTTTGTCGCCAATGTCATCGTGCGCGACGACGAGAGCGGCTTTGGCCCCATGGTTCGCTCCACCCGCGTGACCAGGTTCGACTATTTGATTGCCCGGTTCGCGGGCGCGTTTGCCGCCGGCGCTATCGCGTTTCTTTCGGTGCCGGTCGCGATCTGGATTGGCTCGTTCATGCCATGGGTCGATTCGGAAACGCTGGGCCCGAACATGCTCGGCGCCTATGGCTTTGCCTATTTCGTCATGGCGCTGCCCAACATCTTCATCACCTCGGCAATCTTCTTTGCAGTTGCCACCATGACTCGCTCGATGATGTATTCCTATGTCGGGGTAGTCGTGTTTCTGGCACTTTACGGTATCGTGCTGACCCTGCTGCGCCAGCTCCCCGATTTTCGCGAATGGGGCGGCTATGTCGAGCCGTTCGGCATTGGCGCGTTTGCTACGGCCACCCGCTATTGGACGACGAGCGACTCAAACACGCTTACACCGCCGCTGGGCGGCATGCCGCTCGTCAACCGGCTGCTTTGGACCGGCGTGGGCATCGCTGCGCTCACGCTCGCCTATGCACGGTTTTCATTCACCGAGCGCGGCGCCTCAAAGCGCGCGCTGCGCCGCCAGGAAAAGCGCGCGGCGAAACTTGCAGCGACCGCGCCACTGATCGTCGCCACGTTGCCGCCCGTTACGCCTGCCGCAGCCGGCTGGGCGCGGCTGACGCAGCGCATGCGCTTTGAAATGGCGCTGGTGTTCAAAAGCCCGGCATTTTTCGTGCTGATGCTGATCGGGCTGCTCAATGCGGGCCTCGACCTGTATTTTGCCAACCAGATTTATGGAACGCCGCCACGCCCGCTGACCTTTTCACTCATCAGCACGCTGAGCGGCTCTTTCAGCATCATTCCGGTCATCATCGCCATCTATTATTCGGGCGAGCTTGTGTGGCGTGATCGCGAGCGCAAGATGCACGAGATTATCGACTCAACCTCGCTGCCGAACTGGGCCTATCTGGTGCCCAAGGTGCTGGCGGTCGCGGCAGTGCTGTGTTCAACCATTATCGCCAGCATGATCGCGGCGATCATCGTGCAGCTTGCGCGCGGGCAAACCGACCTCGCGCTCGGCGGCTATCTGAGCTGGTACGTGTTGCCCAATTCTGTGGACATGATCCTGCTCGCCATTCTGGCAGTGTTCGTGCAGGCGCTCAGCCCCAACAAATATGTCGGCTGGGCGGTGATGGTCGTGTATTTCGTTGCCACCATCACGCTCGGCAATATCGGCTTCGAGCACCCGCTCTATACCTATGGCGCAACCACACCCAACCCGTTGTCGGACATGAACGGCAACAATCTGGGCGCCGGCGGGGCGTGGATGCTGCGGCTATACTGGTCGGGGATCGCGCTCATTATGGCGGTCGGTGCGCATCTGCTGTGGCGGCGGGGCACGGCGGTGTCGCTCACCAACCGGCTGAAGCGCGCGCCCGCGCGGCTGCTGGGCATACCCGGCGCGCTACTGGGGCTGGGTGTGCTCACATCGGCGGCGAGCGGCGCCTTCATCTTTTACAACACCAATGTGCTGAACCAATATCGCACCGCCGACGACGGCGACAGGCGGCTGGCGGGCTATGAGCGGAAATATCTGAAGTATGAAAACCTGCCTCAGCCCTCCACCACCGACATCAAGCTCGCGATTGAGCTGTTTCCGCACGACAAGCGCATGGAAGTCAAAGGCAGCTACGCGCTTGTGAACGACACCGGCGCGCCGCTCAGCGACCTGCATGTGCGCTTTGCCGACCCCGATTTGAAGATCATCGATCTGCAAGTTCCCGGCGCCACGCTCGCAATGGACGACGAGGACCATGGCTACCGCATCTATCGTTTCGCCACGCCGCTGCTGCCGGGCGCCAGCGCCGCCCTCAGTTTCCAGACGCAGCTCTGGCAGCGCGGCTTTGGCGCCAAGGGACAGTCCAGCTCGGTCGTTGACAATGGCAGCTTTGCCAATGCCGCCCAGTTTACCCCCATCATCGGCATGGACCGGAACAATCTTTTGTCCGACCGCATCAAACGCCGCAAGAACGGGCTGCCCGCCGAATTGCGACCGGCCAAGCTTGAGGACACCGCCGCGCAGGCCAAAAACTACCTCAACAACGCCGACTGGGTGAATGCCGACATTACCGTGTCCACCGTTGCCGACCAAACGCCAATCGCGCCCGGCAGAAAAATATCCGACATCACGACCGGTAGGCGTCGCACCGCGCATTTCGTGTCAACGGCGCCCATTCTTGCATTCTTCGCCGTGCAATCGGCCGCATACGCCGAAAAATCTGCGGATGCCAAAGGGGTTCGCGCCACCGTCTATTACGACGCAAAGCACGGCTATAATGTCGACCGGATGCTCAAGGCGATGCAGCTATCGCTCGATTATTATCGCCGGAATTTTGGGCCCTATCAGTTCGACTATGCGCGGGTCATCGAATTTCCCGGTTACGCGGCTTTTGCGCAGGCATTTGCCGGCACCATCCCTTACTCCGAAGGAATAGGGTTCATTGCGGACACCCGCGACCCCAATGCAATCGACTATGCCACCTATGTGACGGCGCATGAGCTAGGCCACCAATATTGGGGGCACCAGCTCATCAGCGCCAACATGCAGGGCGGCACCCTGATGGTGGAGACGCTGGCGCAATATTCCGCGCTGATGGTGATGAAGCACGTTTACGGCGAAGACAAAATCCGCCGGTTCCTGAAATATGAGCTGGACCAGTATTTGCGCGGCCGCGGATCGGAAGCGCTTGAGGAACTGCCGCTCGAACGGGTCGAGAACCAGGGCTATATCCATTACCGCAAAGGCGCCGTCGTCATGTATCTGCTGCAGGACCGGCTGGGCGAGGACCGCGTCAATGCGGTGCTGCGCGGGCTGCTCGCCAGATATCGCTTCAAAAGCCAGCCCTATGCCCGCTCGCTTGATCTGGTCGATGGCCTGAAGGCTGCCGCCCAATCTGACGCTGACAAGCGCCTGATCGAAGATTTGTTCGAGCGGATCACCATCTACGACCTGAAGCTAAAGTCCGCGATGACGACCAAGCGCGCCGATGGCCAGTATCAAACCATACTGACGATTGCCGCCGACAAATTCTATGCCGACGGCAAAGGCCGCGAAACCAGGGCCCGGCTGGACGACAATATTCAGGTCGGGCTGTTCGCGGCGCGGCCGGGCATCGGCGCATTCAGCGCCAGGGACGTCGAGCTGATCGAGCGCCGCCCGGTCCGCTCGGGCGAACAAAAGATCGTCGTAATCAGCAAGAAAAAGCCAACCTTTGCCGGCATCGACCCCTATAACAAATATATCGACCGCAATTCCGACGACAATGTAACGGCCGTTACCGGCTGACCATGCCATTTCTTGGGCCGCAGCTCAGCGGCTCCAGCGCGCCCAGATGGCGGTGGGCAGCAGCAGCCCGCGCGCTTCCTCGCGCACGGCCAGTTCGCCCATCTCCACCGTTCCGCCAAGCGCCGCCATCGTTTGGCGCAGCACCTCGCCGATCGCCAGCGCCGACATGCGAACCGCATAAACGGTGAGGAACAGAAAACGCGACTCCGCATCGAGCAGGTGGCGGCAATCGCTGATAAGTGCCGGCAACCCCTCTTCCAGCTTCCACACCTCACCGTCCGGCCCGCGACCATATTTGGGCGGATCGAGCAATATGCCGTCATACCGGCGGCCGCGCCGCACCTCGCGGGCGACGAATTTGGCGCAGTCATCGACCAGCCAGCGCACCGGCTTGTCGGCAAGGCCGGAAAGCGCTGCATTGCCGCGCGCCGCCTCGACCGATTTTTTTGACGCATCGACATGCACCATCCTGGCACCGCGCGCCGCCATCGCGCACGTGCCAACGCCGGTATAGCCGAACAGGTTGAGGCACTCGGGCGCCGCCATGCCCGCCACCTGCTCGCGCATCCACTGCCACACCGGCGCCATGTCGGGGAAAAATCCCAGGTGCCGAAACGGGGTGGTTTGCGCGGTGAAGCGCACGTCATCCCACGCAAGCGGCCAGCCATCATAAGGGACTTGCGTCGCAAACTGCCACTTGCCGCCGCCATCCTCGTCCGCGCCGGGGATGAACTCGGCATCCGCGCGCCAGGCGTCGCTGGCCGGCGCCCACATCGCCTGCGGTTCGGGGCGGATAAAGCGGAAACGGCCATAGCGTTCGAGCTTGCGGCCATTACCGCAATCGAGCAGGCCATAATCTGGCCATGCCTCGCCGATGAGCGTTTGCAGGCTCATGCGCGCGGGGTCGCGCGCTCGGCAACATAAGCGGTAATGTCGGCAAAGCTGGCGGGAAGCGTCGCAAAGCGCTCCTCCCGCTCGAACAGGTCGCCAATGCGAGCAGGGATGCTGGGCCGGGCGCCGGTTGCGCGCTCCACCGCGTCGCGAAATTTGGCCGGGTGCGCGGTCGCCAGCGTCACTACGGGAATATCGCGTGCAAGGCCCGCCCGGCGCGCGGCAGCCAGGCCAATTGCCGTGTGCGGGTCGATGATCTGCCCGGCAAATTCATATGCCCACCGCATGCCAAGCGCCATGTTATCAGCATCAATCCGATCGCTGGAAAAAAGTGCTGCGGCGCCGGCGCGCTGCGCGTCCGTCAGGGCCATGGCCCGCCTCGCCTCAAAACCCGCCATCTGCGCGGCTGTTGCCGCGCCGTCCCGGCCCGAAAGGTCGAACAACAGCCGCTCGAAATTGCTCGATACCTGAATATCCATCGACGGGCTTTGCGTGGGCGTGACGGTGCCGGCCGAATAATCGCCGGTTGAAAGCGCGCGGTGGAGAATGTCGTTCACATTGGTCGCGACAATCAGCCGCGCCACTGGCAGCCCCATCTTAGCCGCGACATAGCCTGCGAACACATCGCCAAAATTGCCCGTCGGCACCGAAAAGGCGACCGGCCGCTCGGGCGCGCCGAGCCGCACTGCCGCGTAAAAATAATAGACGATCTGCGCCATCAACCTGGCCCAGTTGATTGAATTGACCGCCGACAGCGTGAACCGGCCCGCAAATTCGGGTGTATTGAACATCGCCTTCACCAGCGCCTGCGCGTCGTCAAAGCTGCCGTCGATGGCGATATTGTGGATGTTGGGCGCCAGCACCGTCGTCATTTGCCGCCGCTGCACATCGGACACCCGGCCTTTCGGGTGCAGCATGAACACGTCCACCCCCGCGCGCCCCGCCAGCGCATCAATGGCGGCCGATCCGGTATCACCGGAAGTTGCACCGACCACCGTCAGTTGCTGATCCGACCCGGCGAGGAACCGCTCAAACAGCAGGCCCAGCAGTTGCAACGCGACATCCTTGAAGGCAAGCGTCGGCCCGTGGAAAAGCTCCAGCAGCCAGTGCTGGGCGTCAAGCTGCACGAGCGGCGTCACCGCCCCGTGCGCGAACCTGCCATAAGCCTGGGCGCACAGCGCGCGCAAATCTTCCGGCGCGATCACGCCTTCAGTGAACGGTGCCATCACCGCGACCGCCGTATCGACATAAGAGGCGCCGCGAAGCGCTGTGATCTGCCCGGCGGTCAGGGTCGGCCAGCGCTCGGGCAGGTAGAGGCCGCCATCGCCTGCAAGCCCGCCAAGCGTTGCCATGTCAAAGGTCAGGACAGGCGCTGTCCCCCGGGTACTGATGTAGCGCATGGGCCAAAGCCGTTACCGGGGAGATCGCCCAAGCACAAGCGTTGCTCAGCGGCCCTTCATCCGCGCCCGCAGCGCCAGCGCGTAGACAGCCAGCGCAAGCGCTGCAAAGACAAACCATTGCACCGCATAAGCCAGATGGTTGTTGGGCACACTCGACAGATCTGCCGGCGGATTGGCGGCAAGCCCGGCGCGCGGCGGGTCTGCCACCAGCATCAGCGTTTTGGGGGCCGGCGCAGCAAACAGGCGGGCGACCAGCGGCGCATGATCCGGCGCATTGGTAATATACCCCAAGACATCGCCCCCCTTCCACACCGGCCGGTCCGCCGGCGACTGACTCATGCCGACCTGCACCGTCACCCCCGGCCCCTCGGCTCCGGTCCGGCAGCGCGCCAGGTGCCGCCAGCCGACGCCGCCCCTGGCATTGCGACCGCCCTCATGCACCCATCCGGTAACCTCAAGGCACAAAAAGCCGGCGCGGCGGAACAGCAGCGCATCACCAACCGGAATGCGCGGGAAGGCGATAGGCGGCAATTTCTGGTTTCGCGCATAAAGGGCGAGCAACGTGGCCTTTTCGGCGTGACGCTGCAATTGCCAGACGCCCAGCCCCACCATGATGGCGGCGGCCATCAGCACCAGCCCGGTCGCGACCAGCGGCACGCGCTTCATTCGCCGCGCCGGTCGAGCCGCCCTTCGCGCGCGGCATTGCGGAACTCAAGCGACAGGAGCGCAGCCTTGGCGATCCGCAACGACCAGAGCACCGCCCCGGCCGTCACCGGCACCCACAGGACCAGATGCACCCAAAAGGGCGGGTGCAGCGTCAGCTCCAGCGTCAACGCCGCCGTGACGATGACAGCGCCCAGAATGAGCGTCAGGAAGGCGGCCGGCCCGTCCCCCACATTGAACTGCGAAAAATCGAGCGCACACACCGGGCAGGCCGCCGAAAATGTCGCCCAACCGGCAAACAGCGTCTTGCTCCCGCAGCGCGGGCACAGCCCCCCAAGCGCTGCCCTGAACGGTTCGGGCGCGGCCGGCGGTGGCGCCGCGCCCGTCACCGGGTCAACCGGCGTGGACCGGCGCGCCGGCACCGCCCCAGACGTAAATCGAGACGAACAGGAACAGCCACACGACATCGACAAAATGCCAGTACCAGGCGGCCGCCTCAAACCCGAAATGCTGCCGGGGCGTGAAATGCCCCCGGTAGACCCGGACCTGGCAGACGATGAGGAAAATGGTGCCGATGAGCACGTGAAACCCGTGAAACCCAGTCGCCATAAAGAACGACGCACCATAATTCAGCCCGGCAAAGTGGAACGGCGCATCGCGATATTCATAGGCCTGAATGGCGCTGAACAGCGCACCCAGCGCAATGGTGAACCACAGCCCCTTTTTCAGCCCCGCCCGGTCGCCATGAATCAGCGCATGGTGCGCCCAGGTAACCGTTGTGCCCGAGGTGAGCAGGATGATGGTGTTCAGCAGTGGAAAGTTGAACGGGTTGATGACCTCAATGCCCTTGGGCGGCCATTGCCCGGCAATCGCCTTCACATCAGCCACGATCCGCGTCACTTCGCCGTTCACTACTTCAACGGGTGCCGGAAACAGCGAAAAGTCAAAAAATGCCCAGAACCAGCCAACGAAAAACATCACCTCGGAGGCGATGAACAGGATCATGCCGTAGCGCAGGTGAAGCTGCACCACCGGCGTGTGGTCGCCGCGATGCGCCTCCTTGATAACGTCCGACCACCACAGGAACATCGTGGCCAAAACACCTGCCACGCCTGCAAAGAAAATGGCGCCGCCACCGGCTGCCTTATGCATCCACATGATGCCGCCAGACGCCATCGCCAGCGCCGATATTGCGCCGAGCAGCGGCCAGAAGCTGGGGGCGAGAATATGGTAATCGTGGTTCTTGGCGCCTGCCATGGTCGTGTCCCGTTTGGTAGCTGTTCGTAGGTTGCTCTAGCCTGCGGCCTTGGCGGAATCCACAGGGTAAAAAGTGTAGCTGAGCGTAATCGTGCGCACATCGCGCGCATCGGGGTCGCGCAGCATCTTGGGGTCGACGAAGAAGATCACCGGCATCCGCACCGTTTCATGCGGCTTCAGCGTTTGCTGCGTGAAGCAAAAACACTGAATTTTGGTGAAATATTTGCCGGCCTGCGCCGGGGTTACGTTGAAGGTCGCCGTGCCGGTTATCGGGTGATCGGCGTTGTTCGTCGCAACAAAAAACGCAATGTCGCGCGCGCCGACATCAACCGTGTCGGCGCGGCTTTCGGGCCGGAAGCTCCAGGCCAGCTTGGGGCTGACATTGGTGTCGAAATCAATCCGAACCTGTTGGCTGACGGCGCCCGGCGCAACCAGACCGCGCTGCGTGGTTCCATTCAGCCCGGTTGCCTGGCAGAACAGCCGGTACAGCGGCACGCTGGCAAAGCCCAGGCCCGTCATGCAGCATACGCCAATGCCGGCAAGCAACGCGGTGCCGAATTTGCCGGTCATCCCAGCCCCGCTTTGATCTTGGCAATCGAAATCGTAAACATCAGCACGACAAACGCGCCAAGTGCCAGTGCCATCACCAGCGCACGGCCGCGCTGGCGGGTGCGAATATCATCATCGTGCTGCGCCATCAGCCGAGCACCAGCTTGTCGACGACTAGCGCGCCGAACAGGATGAAGAGATAGGCAATGGAAAAGGCGAACAGCCGCTTTTCGGGGCGCATCGTGTCGGCCGCACCCCGGCGGCGGATGGTGACCCGCACCGCCAGATACGCGAAAAACGCCGTCGCGGCGACGGATACCGCCCCATATACGGCGCCCGACAGGCCAAGCGGCCAGGGCGCCACGGCCACCAGCGCCATGGGAATGGTGTATAGCCCGACCATGCGGCGCGTGGTTCGCTCGCCCGAGACCACCGGCAACATCGGCACGCCGGCGGCGGCATAATCCGTCTCGACAAACAGCGCGAGCGCCCAGAAATGTGGCGGCGTCCACAAAAAGATGAGCGCAAACAGCAGCACCGGCAGCAAGGTCACATCGCCCGTTGCCGCCGCCCAGCCGATCAGCGGCGGAAAGGCGCCGGCCGCGCCACCGATCACAATGTTCTGCGGCGTGCGGCGCTTGAGCCACATGGTATAAACAATGACGTAGAACAGGATGGAAACGGCCAGAATGGCCGCCGCCACAATGTTGACGGCCACCGCCATCAACAGCACCGCAAAACTGCCGAGACCAATGCCGAAATGGAGCGCGGACTCGCGGTCCATCCGCCCGGCGGGCAAGGGGCGCCGGCGCGTGCGCTTCATCAGCGCGTCGATATCGGCCTCATACCACTGGTTGAGCGCACCCGCCGCGCCGGCCGCAAGCGCAATGCACAGAATCGCGGTAAAGCCAAGCACCGGGTCGATGTGCGCGGGCGCCACCAGCAGCCCGCACAGGCCGGTATAGACGACAAGGCTCATCACCCGCGGCTTGGTAAGCGCCAGGAAATCCCGCCAATGGGCAGGGAGCGTCGGGCTGAGCGTGGTCGTCGCGGTCATTCATGTTCCTGCCCGCCGGCACGCGCAACGCGCGACGGGCGACAAAGCCGGGGCGACGCAACCCGCGCCGCCCCAATGGGGTCGATCAGTGCCGGTGATCGCCGGCGTCAATAACGGGCAGCGTTTCAAACTGGTGATAGGGCGGCGGGCTGGACAGCGTCCACTCAAGCGTGGTTGCGCCTTCGCCCCACGGGTTATCTTCCGCCTTTTTGCCCGCCACAAGCGACACCGCCAGGTTTACGAAGAACACGACCATCCCGGCGGCCATAATCATGTACCCCTGCGTCGCCAGCGTGTTATAGCCTTCATATTGCCCGGTATAATCCGGAATGCGGCGCGGCATGCCCTGTAGCCCCAAAAAGTGCATGGGGAAGAACAGCACGTTCACGCCGACGAAAAACACCCAGAAATGAATCTGGCCCAGCAGTTCGTTATACATCCGCCCCGACATTTTGGGGAACCAGTAGTAAAAGCCGGCGAACAGCGAAAACACGGCGCCAAGGCTCAGCACATAGTGGAAGTGCGCCACCACATAATAGGTGTCCTGCATGTAATCGTCGATGCCGCCATTGGCCAGCACCACACCCGTCACGCCGCCGACTGTAAACATGAAGATGAACCCGATCGACCACAGCATCGGCGTCTTGAAGCTGAGCGAACCGCCCCACATCGTCGCAATCCACGAGAAGATCTTGATGCCGGTTGGCACCGCGATCACCATCGTCGCTGCGGTGAAATAGAGCTTCACGTTCACGCTCAGGCCCGTTGTGAACATGTGATGCGCCCACACGATGAAGCCGACGACGCCAATTGCGACCATGGCATAGGCCATGCCAAGATAGCCAAACACCGGCTTTTTGGAAAAGGTCGAGATGATCTGGCTGACCATGCCAAAGCCAGGCAAGATCATGATATATACTTCCGGGTGGCCAAAGAACCAGAAAAGATGCTGGTACAGCACCGGATCACCGCCGCCCGCCGGATCAAAAAACGTCGTGCCGAAGTTGCGGTCGGTCAGCAGCATGGTGATGGCCGCCGCCAGCACCGGCAGCGCCAGCAGCAGCAGGAAGGCGGTGACCAGCACCGACCACACGAACAGCGGCATCTTGTGCAGCGTCATGCCAGGGGCACGCATGTTGAAAATAGTGGTAATGAAGTTGATCGCGCCGAGAATGGAGCTGGCGCCCGCCAGATGCAGCGAAAGAATCGCCATATCGGTTGACGGCCCCGGCTCGCCATAAGTCGAAAGCGGCGCATAAAGCGTCCAGCCATTGCCGGCGCCGCCAAAAAAGGGCGATGCCAGCAGCAGCGTGAAGCTCGGGATAAGCAGCCAGAACGAGATATTGTTCATCCGCGGGAACGCCATGTCGGGCGCCCCGATCATGATCGGCACGAACCAGTTGCCAAAGCCGCCGATCATCGCCGGCATCACCATGAAAAACACCATGATGAGGCCATGCGCGGTGATGAGCACGTTCCACAGGTGCAGCGAATGGTCGAGCCCCGCCTCGCCGCCGGGCAGATAGCTCGCCCAGATGCCCAGATACTGAATGCCCGGATGCGCAAGTTCCACCCGCATCAGGCCCGAAATCGCGCCACCGATGATGCCGGCGAAAATCGCGAAGATCAGGTACAGCGTGCCAATGTCCTTGTGGTTCGTTGACATGAACCACCGCGCGAAAAAGGCCGGCTTGTGATCGGCATCATGATGCGCGTCATCGCCATGCGTCTGAAACGCGGCAACATTGGGAAGGGCAATATCGGTCATGGCTCAGTTTCCAGCGGTTGCAGCGCCAGCGGCGGGGGCCGCGGCGTCAGGGGCAGGGGCAGCGGCAGGGACGGCGGCCGCAGGCACGGCAGGCGCCGCCCCTTTCACCGAGCCGCCCTTGGCAACCACCCATTTGTCGAAGGTCGCCTTGTCGACGGCCGCCACGGTAATCGGCATGAAGCCATGGCGCGCCCCGCAAAGCTCCGAACATTGCCCGAAATAAACGCCGGGCTTCTCAATGGTAAAGCTGGTTTCGTTCAGCCGGCCGGGAACAGCATCAAGCTTGATCCAGAAGGCCGGGATCGCCCAGGCATGGATCACGTCGGCAGAGGTGGTGATAAGGCGGATCGGCACGCCGACCGGCAGCACCACGCGGTTGTCCGTTGCCAGCAGCGCCGGGCCGTCGGCGTCGGTGCGAGCGCGCTCCCCGGCGCCGGTCTGCCCCTTTTCCTTGAGCATGTTCGAGGTGATCTCAAACCCGCCATTATCAGGATATTGGTAGCTCCAATACCATTGGTTACCAATTGCCTTCAGCGTGATAGCGTTCGACGGTGCCGGTTTGTACTGCGCCTGGAGCAGCCCGATCGACGGAATCGCAATCCCAATCAGGATCAGGATGGGGATACCCGTCCACAGCACCTCAAGCATGGTGTTGTGCGACGTTTTCGAGGCAACCGGATTGGCCGCCGCGCGGAAGCGGAACATCGCCCAAAGCAGCAGCGCCAGCACGAAAACCGAAATGACGGAGATGACCGGCACCAGCAGCCAATTGTGCATCCACGCCGCGCGCTCGCCCGTTGGCGTAAACTGCGCCTGCGTGCCGATATCGCCATCGACCGGCTGGCCAATGCCCTTTTGCGGCAAAATGGCCGGGCCACCGTCGAGCGCGAGCATGGGGTCGGCAACCGCTGGCGCCGCCCCGGGCTGGGTCGCGGCCGGGGCTACGGCCTGCTGCGTTGCCGTTGCCGCCGGCGCGGCAGCCGCAACCGGCGCGGCCTTGCCAGCCGGCGCCACCACCGCATCGGCACTGCCAATCCCTGCCAGGCCAGCCACAATAGCCAGCGACACAACCCGGAAACCTTGACTGAATTTCAACATGCTACGTCATAACCCCTGAAGGCGGGCGCCGAGATTTTGCGCCGGGACTTGGCGAACACCGCGGAGCGATCATCGTGCCCTTGACCTGCGCCTATACGCAGGTGGGGCGGCTGCCTCAAGCATCTCGAACGCTTTTTTGCGCAGGTGCGTTGCGCCGCCGCCACGGCGACCCTATCAACCTGCGCGACAGCGGCGACAATGCGGTACGCAACCATGACTGACGACGACGTGCTGAACGAATTTCGCGCGGCCGATGCGCTGCTGGAGGGCCATTTCATCCTGTCGTCAGGGCTGCGCTCGCCGCGCTATCTGCAATGTGCGCGGGTGCTGATGGACCCGGCACGCGGCACGCGGCTTGCCCAGGCACTTGCCATGAAAATTCCGGAGGCGCTGCGCGCTTCCATTCAAGCGGTGGTGTCGCCCGCCATGGGTGGCATCATTGCCGGGCACGAAATGGCCCGTGCGCTTGGCGTGGATGCCATGTTTCTTGAGCGGCCCGACGGGGTGTTCGAGCTGCGGCGCGGCTTTTGGCTGGCGCCGGGCACCCGGGTGCTGATGATGGAAGATGTGGTGACGACCGGCCTTTCCTCAAAGGAAGCGATACAGGCGATTGCGCGGGCTGGCGGGCAAACGGTCGCGGCAGCGGCGCTGGTTGACCGGTCGAACGGCGCGGCGGATCTGGGTGTCCCGTTCTTCCCGCTGCTCCGGCTCGACGTGCCGAGCTATCCGGCCGACGCGCTGCCGCCCGCGCTTGCGGCCCTGCCCGCGGTCAAACCCGGCAGCCGGGCCGGTGCGGCATGACCGGGCGCCTGCGGCTGGGCGCGAACATCGACCATGTCGCCACGGTGCGCAATGCGCGCGGCGTCGGCTATCCCGACCCGGTCCGCGCGGCGATGGTCGCGGCTGAGGCGGGCGCGGACGGCATCACCGCGCATCTGCGCGAGGACCGTCGGCACATTACCGATGACGATATCGCCCGGCTTATGGCCGAGCTGACGGTGCCGCTCAATCTGGAAATGGCCGCAACCGACGAAATGCTGGCCATTGCGCTCAGGCACCGCCCGCATGCGGTTTGCATCGTCCCGGAAAAGCGCGAGGAACGCACCACCGAAGGCGGGCTCGATGCCGCGGGCCAGCATGACCGGCTAAAGCGTCTGATCGATCTGCTCGGCGAAGCGGGGTGCCGTGTGAGCCTGTTCATTGAGCCCGATCCGCGCCAGGTCGATGCGACATGTCGCCTGGAGGCCCCCGTGCTCGAACTGCATGTCGGGCGCTATGCCGAGCTGGAAGGGCCAGCACAGGCCGCCGAACTGCGCCGCCTCGCCGATGCCGCAGCGCTCGCCGCCCGGAACGGCATCGAGGTGCACGCCGGCCACGGCCTGACCTTTGCCAATGTCGCGCCAATCGCCGCCATCCCGCAGGTGCGCGAGCTGAACATCGGCCATTTTCTGGTCGGCGAGGCGATCTTTTCCGGGCTGGGCGACGCGGTCCGCACCATGCGCGCGGCGATGGACGCCGCCCGTTGATTATCGGCCTGGGCTCTGACCTGTGCAACATCGAGCGGATACAGGCCTCGCTCGACCGGTTTGGCGCGCGGTTTGAAGCGCGCCTCTTCACTGATGTAGAACGCGCCAAGGCCGCTGCCCGGCCCTTCACGAGGGCCGGCACGCTGGCAAAACGCTTTGCCGCCAAGGAGGCTTTCTCCAAAGCCGTTGGTACCGGCTTCAGGCAGGGCGTATTTTTTCGTGACATCGGCGTGGTGAATGCGCCATCGGGCGCGCCTACCCTTGCGCTATCCGGCGGCGCCAGGGCAAGGCTTGACGCGGTGACACCCAGGGACCACTTCGCCAGAATACATCTGACGCTTACGGACGACCACCCATGGGCGCAGGCATTTGTGATAATCGAGGCGGTGCCCGTTGCTGCCCAACCAACGTGAAAGTGCGTAACGAATGAGTGGCAAGGAACTGAGCCTGAAGGCAACCCCGGAAGCCGAACACGCAGCCGCCGGCGAGGCAAAGTCTGCCAGCGCCCAAAAACCGACCGACTGGTGGGCAGAGGCGCGCGGCATATTGTGGCTCGTGCTCGCCGTGCTGGGGTTCCACAGCTTTATCGCAAAGCCGTTCTATATCCCGTCGGAATCGATGATGCCGGGGCTGCTCATCGGCGACCGTCTGGTCGTGACGAAATTCCCTTATGGCTATTCGTTCGTCACGCCGACCTTCCATTTGCTGCCGTTCATCAACGGGCGGCTGCTGGGCCAGATGCCGGAACGCGGCGACGTGGTCATCCTGTCGCCGCCGGGCTCCGCCGAGGATTACATCAAGCGCGTGATCGGTCTGCCGGGAGAAACGCTGGAGGTGCGCCAGGGCGTGGTATTCATCAACGGCGTCGCCATCAGGCGCGGGCCGGTGCATGATGGCGTGCTGCCGGTTGACACCAACGCCCAGTGCCTGCCCGAAATCTATGGCATCAACGCCCGCCGCGCAGGGCCTGGCGGCAAGCTGGAATGCCATGTGCCAGTCGTTACCGAAACCCTGCCCAATGGCCGCCAATATGACACGATTGACCTGTCGCCCAACTCGCCGGGTGACACTTACGGACCAGTCAAAATTCCGGCGAACCATGTGTTCGTCATGGGCGACAATCGCGACCAGAGCGCGGACAGCCGCTTTGCCGCAGGCGAGCCTGAAAAAGGGCTTGGCGGCCCGGTGCCGTGGGAAAATCTGGGCGGGCGCGCCGAGTTTATCAGCTTTTCGTTCGATGGCGGCGGCAGCTGGAACCCGCTGAGCTGGTGGGGCTCGCTCCGCGCCGGTCGGGCGGGCACCTCGCTCCACCCCAAGCGCGTCCCGGTGAAATGACATGAGCCGCGGCGACGACAGCAGCGGGCAGATTGTCGACGGCCCCGGCCCCAACGAACTGCGCGACCCGGTCGTCCGCCAGGAACTGAAGCGCGCCAGCGTGTGGCTCGGGCTGGCCGCCTGTATGGCGCTGGTCGTGCTGCTCATTCAGCCGCTGCTCATCATCTTTGGCGGCCTGGTGTTTGCAGCGATGCTGGACGGCGGCGTGCGGCTGCTGGGGCGGGTGCTGCCCATCGCGCGCGGCTGGCGGCTGATGATCGTTGTGGTGCTCACCATAATGTTTGTCAGCGGCACGATATATATGACCGGCGTTCAGGTGGCCGACCAGTTTGCGCAATTGCGCGAAACGCTTACCGTTCAGGGCGGCAGGCTGCTCGCCTGGGCCAGCGAACACGGGCTAACGCCGGGCGCCGCCAATCTCAACACGCTGTTTGAACAGGGGATGGGATCATTCGGACGATTGACAGTCGCGGTCGGCTCGGTCCTGGGCGCGGTTGCCAGCCTGCTGATGGTACTTGTAATCGGCCTGTTCGTTGCCATCGAGCCGCGGCTGTATGAGCGCGGGTTGCAGTGGCTGGTGCCGTCGGGCCGGCGGCGGGAGCTTGCCATCACCATCGAGCGTATGGCGCACACCATGCGCCGCCTGCTCGCCGGGCGCCTGCTGGGGATGCTGGTGGAGGGCGTGCTGATATGGCTGATGCTGTGGGCAGGGGGCGTGCCGATGGCGCTGGTGTTGGGCATTATCGCCGGCATTCTTGCCTTCATTCCCAATATCGGTGCGATCATCACCGGGGTGCTGATGGTCGCGGTTGGCTTCAGCGCCGGGGTCAACACCGGTTATTGGGCGATCTTCACCTATTTTCTGGTGCAGAATTTTGATGGTTATGTCGTCATTCCGATGGTCGCCAAGCGCACGGTCGACATGCCGCCAGCCCTCACGCTGTCGTCGCAGATCCTGGCCAGCACCTTGTTTGGCGTGCTGGGGCTGGCGCTGGCGGACCCGATGGTCGCGATGATAAAAGTGGCGCTGCAACGCGAATCCGAACGCGCCGTCGACGACGCTGAGGCGACGCCCCGGAACGGGTAGACCCGGCCACACCGCCGCGCCGCCATCTTGAAGCTGCCACAATCCCACCCCAAGTGGTCGCGCGCCTGGCATCCGGCTCAGGCGTTGCTGTACCTTGTCCGCCATAACCACCCTGCCGTGACCCCGGCCCTTGATTGACGCAGGAGTCATATGATCGCCCCTACCGCCGCCGCCGCCGTGGCCAACTGGTCCGCCGATGTCACGCACGCCGGCGTGGACGGCAGCGACGCGTTGACTGAAATTGAAGGAGCCTAGTGCATGATCCGTTTTCTGACCGCCGGAACGGCTGCCATGCTGCTCCTTGCCCAGCCTGGCACGGCTGACGCCCGACCGGCACTGGGCCCCGACAGCGCGGCGTGCGAGCAGGGCCAGGGGCCAGCTATTCTGGCAACCATCACCGGCCTGAAAGATCGCAAAGGCCGGCTGAAGCTGGAGCTGTATCCCGCCAATGAGGCAGATTTTCTGAAAGATGACCGTGACCTTGAAGCGCAAGGCAAGGTATTCCGCCGCGTCTGGGCCGATACGCCGGCCGCGGGAGAGGTGGCTGTGTGCATCAAGGTGCCGCACGAAGGGCGCTATGCGCTGTTCTTCACCCACGACCGCGACGGCAAGAACAAGTTCAATTTCTGGTCTGACGGCGGCGGCGTGCCGGGCAATATCAAGCTGGGGCGCGCGCGGCCAAAACTTGGGACCGCAATCGTCGATGTGCCCAATGGCGTGGCCCCCGTTACCATCATCGCGCAATATCTGCGGGGTTTGTCGGGCTTTGGCTTCCTGAAGTGAGGCGGGCGACGGTTCGCTGAGCGTTGCCGGCTGGCCAAGCACTGCACCTATTGCCGGGATGTCGGCGCCTGTCACATTGCCGTTATCTGCGGCGCGCAATAGGAAGCAATACATCGCCCGAGCCGAGGAGAAACGCCATGACCATCCGTATCGATCGCCGTTCGTTCGTGATGACGGGCACGCTTGGGCTGGGCGCTTTTGCCGTGCCCGGTTTCGCACAGACGGCAACGGTGGCTGCCGCGCGCGGCTTTACCCATGCGGTCGCGAGCGGGGAGCCGGGCGCCGATTCGGTGCTGCTGTGGACGCGCTATGTGCCGACAGGCGGCGACAGCGCCCATCTGCGCGCCGAAATCTCGGAAACCGATGATTTTGCCAAAATCGTGTCTGGCGGCGTGCAGATCACCGGGCCGTGGCGCGACTGGACCGCCAAGATAACCGTCGACGGTCTGAAACCCGGCAAGGCCTATCATTTCCGCTTCGTCGCGGCCGATGGCAGTTTCTCGCCGGTCGGCCGCACCAAAACGCTGCCGCAAGGCCCGGTTGCGTCGTTCCGTGCCGCCATCTTCTCGTGCTCGAACCTGCCCTTTGGCTATTTCAACGCCTATGCCCATGCCGCCGCGCGCAGCGACATCGACCTCGCGATCCATCTCGGCGATTATTTCTACGAATATCAAACCGGCGATTACCCTGCCGCCAAGGATGCGGTCGCCGGGCGCCAGCCCGAGCCTGCGACCGAACTGCTCCACCTCGCCGATTATCGCCTGCGCTATGCAAGCTATCGCAGCGACCCCGATTTGCAGCGGCTGCATCAGGTGGCGCCGATGATCGTGCAGTGGGACGACCATGAATCGTCCAATGACAGTTGGGAGGGCGGCGCGCAGAATCACCAGATAGGCGAAGGCGACTGGCACGCCCGCCGCGCCGCGGCCATTCAGGCCTATCGCGAGTGGATGCCGGTCTCCGACGAGCCGTGGAAGGCGTATGACATCGGCACGCTGGCAACGCTCTTCCGCACCGAAACCCGGCTGCTGGGCCGCACCAAACAGCCGGACATCGCGCCGCTTTTCCGCAATTTCGATGTTGCCAAGGCGCTCGCCGAGTTCAAAAACGGGCCGTGGATGGACCCTGCGGCAAGCATGATGGGCTCGCAGCAGGAAAGCTGGCTGGCGCACGCCATGCAGGCCTCGGTCAAAGCCGGCCAAAAGTGGCAAGTCGTGGGCTTCGGCACGATCATGGGGGAAACACTCCTCCCGGCCGCGGCGGCCCAATGGATTACGCCGGATAGCGACCCGCGCGCAAAATCCTATATTCTGGCAGGCGTTGCAGCGGGCAAGGCGGGGCTGCCGTTCAACTATGACAATTGGGGCGGTTATCCAGCGGCACGCGCGCGCTTCCTGCGTTCCTCGCAGGCCATGGGCGCAAACCTCGTCGTCGTCTCGGGCGACAGCCACAATGGCTGGGCCTATGATCTGAAACAGGATGGCAAGGCCGCCGGCGTCGAATTTGCGGGGCACAGCGTGACATCGCCCGGCTATGAGAGCGCCGGAAGGATTGACCCAAAAATAGTGGCGGCAGCGCTCGTGGGCGCCAATCCGGAGCTAAAATGGGCCGATACCAGCCAGCGCGGCTATATGGCGATGACGATCACCCCCAACCGCGTGAGCAACGACTGGATCATGATCGACACGATCAAGGCCAGGTCAGTCGCGGCGCGCATCGGCCATTCGACCTCGGTTTCGCGCGGCCGCAACACGATGGCGTGAGCGGTCAGGGCCGCGCTGCGGTGATGAAATAGTTCAGCCGCAAATCGTCGCTCATCTCAAAGCCGCGGGCGGGCGAAAAGCTCAGGCCGCGCGTGTCCATAACCGTCAGGCCGGCGGCCCGGACCAGCGCGGTCAGTTCGTCGGGGGTGAGGAATTTGCCCCAGTCATGCGTGCCGCGCGGAATCTGGCCGAAGCCTTCGCCGATGGAAATGAGCGCCACGCGCGACAGCATCGTGCGGTTCGGCGTGGACAATATCAGCAATCCACCCCCGGCCAGCGCGCCCGCCAGCCCCATGATGAACCTTGCCGGATCAACCACATGCTCGACCACCTCAAGGCAGGTGACGAGGTCAAAACACTCGCCGCCAAGCGCCTCGACGCTCCCAGCGCGATACTCAATCATGAGGCCCGATTGCGCCGCATGGGCGCGCGCCGCCGCGATATTCTCCGGCGCCGCATCCAGACCCGTGACCCGTGCGCCAAGCCGCGCGAGCGGCTCGCACACCAGCCCCGCCCCGCAGCCGACATCGAGCGCCGATTGTCCGGCAAGCGGCGCAAACCCGGTCGAGTCGAGGCCCCAATGCGTGTTAGCCGCCTCGCGAATATAGCCCAGCCGCGCCGGGTTGAGCCGGTGCAACATCGCCGACGCGCCTTTTGGATCCCACCAATCGGCCGCCAGCCGCCCGAAATGCGCCGCTTCGGCGCGGTCGATGCTGGTGGCCGCGCCGGCGGGGTCGCCGGCAAACAGGCCGGCGCCGGCGGGGTCGCCGGCAGGCAGACCCGCGCCGGGGGAGCCGGGAGAGCCGACCGCGTCGGGTGCGGGGTCGGGTGCGGATGTGGGTGCGCTTGCGTTTGCCATGCCCCCCACTTATCAGGGCGCCCCTTCACTCCCAAGGATTTTACGTTCAGCCATGGCGCGCATTGTGATGAAGTTCGGCGGCACGTCGATGGCCGGAATCGAGCGGATACGCAGCGTCGCTGCGCGCGTGAAGCGTGAGGTGGACGCCGGCCACCAGGTCGCAGTCGTCGTGTCAGCGATGGCGGGTGAGACAGACCGGCTGGTGGGGTTTTGCCGCGAAGCCTCGTCACGCTATGATCCGCGCGAATATGACGTGGTCGTGTCGGCCGGCGAGCAAGTGACGAGCGGGCTGCTGGCGATAGCCTTGCAGGAAATCGGCGTGAACGCGCGGAGCTGGCTGGGCTGGCAATTGCCAGTCCGGACAAGCGCGGCCCATGCCTCCGCCAGAATCGAAGCGATCGACACCGCAGGGCTTGATGCCGCGCTTGCAAGCGGAGAAGTCGCGGTTGTCCCGGGCTTTCAGGGTGTGGCAGCGGGCGGGCGCGTGTCAACGCTTGGTCGCGGAGGCTCCGACACATCGGCGGTGGCGGTGGCGGCGGCGATGAAGGCCGAGCGGTGCGACATCTATACCGATGTCGACGGCGTCTATACGACCGATCCGCGCATCGTGCCGCGCGCGCGCAAGCTCGCCCGCATAACCTATGAAGAAATGCTGGAGCTGGCGAGCGTTGGCGCAAAAGTGCTGCAAACGCGATCGGTTGGCCTGGCCATGAAGGAAAATGTTCGCATCCGCGTGCTTTCCTCGTTCCTCGACACCGAGGATCAGGAAACGGGCACGCTCATCGTTAGCGAAGAGGAATTGGGAACCGTGGAACGCCAGCTCATCACCGGCATCGCGCATGACAAGAACGAGGCGAAGATAACCTTGCAGGACGTGCCCGACCGCCCCGGCTCGGTCGCGGCGATTTTTGCGCCGCTGGCAGACGCTGGGATCAACGTCGACATGATCGTGCAGAATGTGGCGCATTCAACCGGCTCGACGGACGTCACCTTCACGGTGCCCGGCGGCGACCTTGCCCGCAGCCTCGACATGCTGGGCAATGCTGCGGCGACCATTGGCTACACCAAGATGATCCCCGACACACGGGTCGCGAAAATTTCGGTGGTCGGCGTTGGCATGCGCAGCCACGCAGGCGTTGCCGCCACAATGTTTTCAACGCTTGGCGAGCGCGGCATCAACATTCAGGCGATCACCACGTCGGAAATCAAGGTCAGCGTGCTGATCGAGGAAGATTATACCGAGCTTGCGGTGCGTGTGCTGCACACCGCTTACGGACTGGACGCCGAGGACGCCGCCTGAGCGGTACGGGCCCGGGGAGCGCCAATCAGCCGATGGCGACCCGGTCGCGGTCTGCGGCCTGTGCGGCGGCATTGGGCGCGCCATCCGTTACCGTGCGCGCCCTCGACGCGGCAGCCTGGAGCGGCCGGGTGGCGCTTGCGGCCGAATAGGCCGTAGCCGCCTGCACTTGCGAAAGGCTTTGCGCGCGCTGGCTGTCGGTTGCGGCGCGGCGCACGGTGGAGGGGCGGCTGCTCGCGGTGACATCAACACCGGCCGGCTCCAGCGGCGGCCGCGACGGCACGCTGTTGCGAAAACTGCTGGTGGCCGTGGCGGCGGACGCCGGCGCTGCCTGATAGGCCGATTCCGCAGGCGATGACGCGGTGGAGCGTGGCGCGGCCGGGCGCTCGGCACGGGTCGCCGATTCGCTGCGAACCAGCTCGGCGACCGCCGGCGGGGGCGTGACTGGCCCGGCCGACAAAATGCCGCGATACCGGGGTTCGGCCGGCGCGGTGGCGGGCGTTGGCGCCACGCCGCTCACCGCCTGGGCACGGCTCGCGCTGCCATTTTTGCGCGCCGAGGCAATATCCAGCCGCGCCGACGTGGCGTTGCCCGCTGGCGGCAACAAATTGGGGTCAAGTCCGGTTAGTCCAAACGGCATTGGTCGTGCCTTTTTTCCATCTGTGATGCAGCAGCCATGCCACCGGCGTCCTGCGGCATTCGTAACAAACGCGCTGAGCCGCTCGTTAACCTTGTGGTGATCTTCGTTACCGAAATGGCGTGCCGGCGCGTGACGGCGCGTGCGGTGGCGGCTATCGCGCAGCGGCAATAATGCGCTAAGCCCCGCGCTCATGACGATGATGCATCAACAAGGCGCCGCGCGCCTCCGGCAGCTCATGGCGCGCGGCGCTGAATTTCTTGGCAGCGACTCAGCGATCTTGTGCGGCGCCATGTCCTGGGTGTCGGAACGCCACCTGGTGTCGGCCATTTCAAACGCAGGCGGGTTTGGCCTCGTCGCGTGCGGCGCCATGACGCCGGCGCTGCTCGATGCTGAAATCGCCGGCACCCGGGCGCTGACCGACAAGCCATTTGGCGTGAACCTCATCACCATGCACCCGCAATTGATGGAGCTGATCGCCGTGTGCCAGCGCCACGCGGTCAGCCACATTGTGCTGGCGGGTGGGCTGCCCCCGGCCGGGAGCATCGACGCCATCAAATCGGGCGGTGCCAAATTGCTGTGTTTTGCCCCCGCGCTCAGCCTGGCGAAAAAACTCATCCGGTCGGGCGTGGATGCGCTCGTCGTCGAGGGCATGGAAGCCGGCGGGCATATCGGCCCGGTTTCAACCAGCGTGCTGGCGCAGGAAATTTTGCCCGAAGTCGCGGACCAGATCCCGGTATTCGTGGCGGGCGGCATTGGCCGGGGCGGGGCGATTGCCGCCTATCTTGAAATGGGCGCGGCGGGTGTGCAGCTCGGCACCCGCTTTGCCTGTGCAACCGAGAGCATCGCGCACGCCAACTTCAAAAAGGCGTTTTTCCGTGCCTCCGCCCGCGATGCCGTCGCCAGCGTGCAAATCGACCCGCGGCTGCCCGTCATCCCGGTTCGCGCACTAAAAAATGCCGGTGCCGAGCTGTTCACCGCCAAGCAGCGCGCGGTGGCCGCAGCGCTTGATGCAGGCGAGGTCGGCATGGCCGAAGCGCAGCTCCAGATTGAGCATTACTGGGCAGGCGCGCTGCGCCGCGCGGTCATTGACGGCGATATCGAGCATGGCAGCCTGATGGCCGGGCAATCGGTTGGCATGGTCACGAGGGAAGAACCCGTGGCCGACATCATCGTGCAGTTGCTGCACGAGGCGGCCCGCGCGCTCGACCGGCAGCATCGCTGATCGCCGTCAGGCGTCGCTGCGCCGCCGATGATGGCGGGGGCCGGCGCGGATCTGCCCGAGCGGCCGCTCGCTGCGCCAAACCACCGGAAAAGCAACATATTTGCGCGAATTTGCCTGAAATCTTCGTTGCAAATCATCGGCAATGATGATGTACTCTTGCCCCATGGCGCACCCCTATCGCCGATATGCTACGGGCTTTCGGCCACCGCAGCAGCCGCTTGGCCGGTCAGCGCTGCTTGCAGCCATTTTGGTGGCGCATCTGATGCTATTCGTGCTGCTGCTGGGCGCGGGATATCCGCCATTCGCCCGCACGGCCACACAGTCGCTTGCCGTGTTTGATGTGGTGCCGCCGGTGCCGCCGCGCGAAACTCCTGCCCCGCCCCTTGCTGCCGTCAAGCCAACCGCCAAGCCGGGAGGGCGCAGCCAGTCACTGTCTGTACCCCGGCCGGAACGGGTGGACGTGACGCCGGTCCCCGCCGCGCCGCCTGCCGCTGCGCCATCGCAAGGCGTTGCCAGCCAGACCGGCGAGTCGCCCGCAGTTGCCGTCAACGCCGATGAAGCCGGTAACGCAGGTACCGGGGCCGGCACCGGGCTTGGCGACGGCAAGGGTGACGGATCGGGCGCGGGCCCGATCATCGTCGCGCCGTCCTGGGTCGTTAAGCCGACATTGGCGGATATGGCCGAATTCAATCCTCTATCCAATTACCCGCGGCAGGATTTGTCGGTTCGGGTCGTGCTCACCTGCCAGGTACGGCTGAATTACACGGTCGAGAATTGCCGGGCGAGCGAGGAGCGGCCAAGGGGCTATAACGTTGCGCGCGCGGCGCTCAGATCGACGCGGATTTTCCGCATCTACCCGCCGCGCAGGAACGGCATCGTGATTGATGGCGCGCTGGTCCGTATTCCGGTTACGTTTGAAACCCTTTCGCGCTGACCGGCGATGAGCGCCAGCATGGCCGTGGCGCCACACCAGCATCGGCCGCCAAGCCCGACCCTGCGGCGCGCGGCAATCCTCACATTCGTCATTCTGCTGCACCTGCTGCTGGTGCTGGCGCTGCTCATCACCCACGAGCGACCACGCTTTGGCACGAATGACAGCGCACCCTTCATCGTCACGCTGCTGCCCGACAGCAAGGCGAGCAGGCCGCGCGCGCCACCGCCCAGGCCCGCCAGCCCGCCTGCGGCGCCTACGCCCCGCGCATCGGCGCCGCCGCTATCGCCCGACGCGCTGCCAGAGCGCGCGACGCCTGCACCCGCTGCGCGGCCGCAGCCCCGGCCGTCTCCGCCCGCCCCCGCCGCCGCACCGCCGGCAAGCGCGCCGGGCAGCCCGGTCGAGGCCGGCGAGGAAATTTTCAACATTGATACCGGGCAGGGCGCCGGCGGGCCTGGCTTCTTGCCGCCGCGCTGGATCCACAAGGTCACCGATGATGAATTCTTCCCGCTGGTTGACGAACAACTGCTGCGCACCAAGCTGGAGGTTGAGCTGCAAATGCTGTGCACGGTTGCCCTTGATGCGCGAATGACATGCGAGGTGCTGCGGGAATGGCCCGTGTTCGCCGGGTTGCGCCGGGCGGTGCGGCAGGCGGTGCCGCTGCTGCGCATGGCGCCTCCCAAGCGCAATGGCCACCCGGTTGCCAACCAGCGCGTCAGCTTTTTGTGGCGCGTGACGATCGACCGTCTGGCGCAGCTCCCAAATTGACCCAGCAAGCGCCGCGCACCAGAGCGCCAATGGCGCGGCCGCTTACAATCTGGTAGCGCGGGGAACAATGCCCTTGTCCGCCGCCGCCTCCGCCCGTGAAATCCTGGTGCGCCTCCACGATGTGATGGCCGCGCGCACCACCGCGCAGGCCAAGCTGAACCATGTCGTGCAGATCATCGGCGAAGCGCTCAACAGCGAGGTTTGCTCGATTTACCTGCTGCGTGACGGGCTTTTGGAACTTTATGCGACGCGCGGGCTGGATCAGGCGGCAGTTCATGTCACCAAACTGGCGCCGGGCGAGGGCCTGGTCGGCACGATCGCTGAAGACGTCGAGACGCTGAACCTCGATGAAGCGGCCGCCCACCCGGATTTTGCCTTCAAGCCCGAAACCGGCGAGGAGCGGTTCCACAGCTTTGCCGGCGTGCCGATCATCCGGCTGGAACGCGCAGTGGGCGTATTGTGCGTGCAGCATGTCGAGCCGCACCGCTATGACGAAGTCGAGATCGAGGCGCTGCAAACCGTGGCGATGGTCCTGTCCGAACTGATTTCAAATGCCGGGCTGGTCGATGCGACAGGGGGCGCCAGCACGCGCCCGCAAACCACGGCGCCGCTGCGCATCACCGGGCTGAAGCTGGTTGACGGCATGGCGCGGGGGGTGGCGGTGTATCACCAGCCGCGCGTAACCATCGAACATACCGTTGCCGAGGATTCTGAGGCCGAGCGCCACCGCGTTTATGCCGCGTTTGACAAGATGCGCGAGCAAATCGAGCGGATGGCGGCGCAGGCCGAATTCGGCGTGGGTGGCGAGCATGAGGAGGTGCTCGAAACCTACAAGATGTTCGCCTATGATGAAGGCTGGAGCCGGCGGATCAACGAGGCCATCGATTCCGGCCTGACCGCCGAAGCCGCTATTGAACGCGTGCAGCAGCGCACCCGGATGCGGATGCGCCAGATTGACGACCCACTGCTCGCCGAGCGGATGCACGACCTGGAGGATCTGTCCAACCGGCTGCTGCGCATCGTCTCGGGGCAAATGGGAACGGCGGCGCAAATGGGGCTGCGGCAGGACAGCATCCTCATCGCGCGCAATCTGGGGCCGGCCGAGCTGCTCGAATATGATCGGCGCCGCCTGAAAGGCGTTGTGCTGGAGGAAGGCTCGCTCACCGCCCATGTCACCATTGTCGCACGGGCGATGGGCGTGCCGGTGCTCGGTCGCGTACGCGACGTGCGCCAGCTCATTGCCGAGGGCGACCTGCTGCTGCTCGATGTGAGCGCTGGCACCGCATTTGTCCGCCCGACGCCGCCCATCGAGGAGAGTTTTGAAGGCAAGCTCCTCCTTAGTCAAAAACGCCGGGCGAGTTTTGCGGCGCTGAAGGCCCAGCCCCCGGTCACGCGGGATGGCACGCGGCTGGCGCTGATGGTCAATGCCGGCCTGCGCGACGATGTTGCCGCGCTCAACCTGACGGGCGCCGATGGCATTGGCCTGTTCCGCACCGAATTCCAGTTCCTGGTCTCCGCCACATTGCCGCAGCGCGAGCGCCAGTTTCGGCTGTACCGCGACGTGATGGAAGCAGCCGGCGATCGGCCGGTCGTTTTCCGCACGGTCGATATCGGCGGTGACAAGGCGCTCCCCTATCTCAAAGGCAATGTCGCCGACGAGGAAAATCCCGCAATGGGCTGGCGCGCGCTGCGCCTGGCGCTGGGACGCGAAGGGTTGATGAAAGCGCAGGCCCGGGCCCTGCTGGAAGCCGCCGCTGGCCGCACCCTGAATGTCATGTTCCCGATGGTGTCGGAACCCTGGGAATTTGAAGAAGCCCAGGCCCTGTTCGAGGCACAGCGCACCTGGCTTGCCACGCGCAACCGCAAGCTGCCGGTCGCCATCCGCTATGGTGCGATGCTCGAAGTGCCAGCGCTTGCCGAAATGCTTGACCTGCTGCTGCCCCGGCTCGATTTTTTGTCAATTGGCACCAATGACCTCACCCAGTTCCTGTTTGCCGCCGACCGCGCCAACCCCAAGCTGGCCGAGCGGTATGACTGGCTCAGCCCGTCGATCCTGCGGTTCATTGCCCGCGTGGTGCCGCAGACGACCGCCGCCGGCGTTGAACTGGCGGTGTGCGGCGAAATGGGCGGGCGGACGCTTGAAGCGATGGCGCTGATCGGGCTGGGCATCGAGCGGCTGTCAATCACGCCCGCCGCCGTTGGCCCGGTCAAGGCGATGATCCGCTCGCTCGACCGCGCCAAGCTGATGCACGACATGGTGCTGCTGCTCGCCATTCCCCCACGCGACATGCGCGGCGCGCTCGCCGCCTGGGCGGCCGACAATGCCGTCGATCTGGCCTGACATTTCTGTGTTTTGCGAGTAGCAGCGTTGACACCCGCCGACCGCTTTGGGACAAGCCCAACTTTATGTGTCCTCCGGGCTGGAGCTGATGATGACTGAGGCCGAGAACAGCGAGCAGGAATCGCTGTTCCCCAAGCGGGCCGGCGAGCGGCTGGCGGAGGCACGCGCAGCGCTGGGCCTCTCCTTGGCCGAGATTGCCGCGCGCACCCGCATTCCGCTGCGCCATCTCGAAGCCATCGAGCAGTCAAACTATGCCAGCATGCCCTCCCACACTTATGCCATTGGCTTTGCCAAGGCTTATGCCAGGCAGGTCGGCGTTGATGAAGCGCTGGTGGGCCGCGACATTCGCGATCATGCCGCGCTGCCACCGCGCCAGGCGGCATCGTTTGACCAGTTTGACATAAGCGACCCGGCCCGCCAGCCGCCGCGCGGCCTGGCCCTGATCGGCGGCGCCGTCGTGCTGCTGCTGCTACTCGGCATGGGCATATATTATGGCAGCGGTCTGTTCCAGGTCGACCCGACGGGTGCCCCGATCATCGCGACCACGACCGCGCCTGACGCCGCAGCGGCGGCACCGGGCGTTGCGACCGATGCCGCGCCCGCACCGCCCCCCGCCGGCGGGCAGGTGTCGCTGATCGCGACCGACGTGGTGTGGCTGCGCGTGTATGACGCGACCCGCAAGTCCATCCATGAAGGCGAAATGAAGGCAGGGGACCGGTATGACGTGCCCAGCGATATCGCCCACCCGCTCATTAACATTGGCCGGCCCGACAAGCTGACGATCACCGTCAATGGCTCGGCCGTGCCGCCGCTTGGCGATGGCAAGCGCGCGTTGAAGGATGTCGAGATCAGCGCCGCCGCTTTGCTTGCGCGCGCCGCCGCGCCGCCCGCCCCATCCGCGGCGCCATAAGGGCTGGCGGCCTGCCCCGCGCTCAGGCTATGATCCGAGCGGTGACGGATAAAGGGTAAATGATGCGTAACATTGTAAGGGCCGTCCTGATCGCGGCTGGACTTGTCGTGGCGCCCACCGGCGCGGTCGTGGTGGCGCCCACCGGCGCGCTTGTAGTGGCCCCCGCCGGCGCTTTGGCGCAGACCGCGATCGAGGGCCGGGTCGACCGGCTGGAGCGCGAAATGCGCGCCGTGCAGCGCAAGGTTTTCCCCGGTGGCAACAGCCAGTTGTTCACGCCTGACGTCGCACCGCCGGCCGCCGCCGGCCCGCTCCCCGGCACGCCTGCCAGCGCGCCCGATATCGACATGGCCGCGCGGATAAACGCGCTGGAATCGCAGATGCGCAGCGCCACGGGCCAAAGCGAACAGGCGCTCCACCGCGTGCAACTGCTCGAAGAGGCGTTTGCCGCCTATAAGCGCGCGACCGAGGCCCGGCTGAAGGCGCTTGAAGAGGGCGTCGCCGCGAGCGGAAGTGCAGCCCCGGCTATCACGGCGCCCGGCACACCGCCGCCTGCGGCACCCAAAAAACCCTCAGCGGCCGTGCCCGCTCCCGCCAAGCCCGTGGCGGCTGACCCCGCCCGCGCCGCGCTTGTGGCTGCGGTGGAAAAGCCCGTCACGAGCGATCCTGCTGACGACGGCTATGTCTATGGCTACCGGCTATGGGCTGCCAAACTCTATCCCGAGGCGGAAGCGCAACTGAAAAGCGTCGTCGCCAAATACCCGACGCACCGGCGCGCAAGCTGGGCGCAGAACCTGCTGGGCCGGGCTTATCTGGATGATGGCAAACCCTCGCTTGCCTCGCTCGCTTTTTACGACAGTTACAAGAAATTTCACGATGGCGAACGCGCGCCCGACAGCCTGTTGTTTCTCGCCACCGCGCTCAAAAAACTTGGAAAACCGGCAAGCGACATCTGCAAGGTCTATGACGAACTGACCGAGGCCTATCCCGACCGCATCACCGCCGCAATGCAGGCTGACGTCGCCCGCGGTCGCACCGACGCCAAGTGCACCACCAAGTAAGGCAATGAGCGCGGTCGACCCCGCGCTCATCAGCCGGTTCGACAGGGATTTCGCCGCGGCGCTCGGCCGGCCGGTGGCGCCGGACGAGCAGATTGCGATGGCAGTTTCGGGCGGGCCGGATTCGATGGCCATGCTGACGCTTGCGGTCCGCGCGTTTCCGGGCCGGGTGATCGCGGCGACGGTTGATCATCAGTTACGCCGCGAAAGCGCAGACGAGGCGGCGATGGTTGCCGCGCACTGCGCAACGCTTGGGCTCGCTCATGCGGTTCTTGTGCCAGAAGCGCCCATCGGCTCAAGCAACGTACAGGCCAATGCCCGCACGGCGCGCTACCGGCTCCTTGAGCGCTGGGCCGTGAACAGCGGCGCATTTGTGCTGGCGACGGCGCACCATGCCGACGATCAGGCCGAAACGTTCCTGATGCGCGCCGCGCGCGGTTCTGGCGTCGCGGGGCTGGCGGGCATCAGGGTGCGGCAACGGGTGGCGCTGCCGCCGCCCGGATCAGCCTTTGGCACGCGCCCGCTCGATATCGTGCGGCCGTTGCTTGGCTGGCGGGCCGGCACCCTGCGCGATATGGTGACGCACGCAGGCGTGCCCTTTGTCGATGATCCGAGCAATGGAGACGCTCATTATGAGCGGACCGGCTTTCGCGCGCTGCTGAACGCCAGCGGCCTGCTTGATGCAGCGAGCCTTGCCCTGTCGGCCGCCAATCTGGCCGAGGCCGACGCCGCGCTGCGCGCCATGGAGGGCTGGCTGTGGCAGACGCGCAGGGTTGCGCCGGTTGGCCTTGCGCCCCCTGATGACGAGGTGTGGCTTGATCTTTCCGGGCTGCCGCGCGAACTGAAACGACGCCTTGCGCGCGCGGCAATCGACCAGGCGCGGCTCGTCAACGGCATCACCCGCCCGGGCTTTTCGGCCGCGAGCAACGTCGAGGCACTGCTCGACGCGCTCGACTCCGGCACCGCCGCCACCCAGGGCGGCATCCTGGCGGCACCGCAACCCGGCGGAATCTGCCGGTTTTGCCCCGCGCCACCGCGTCGATCACGCTGATCGCCGCAATCCATGAGCAATCGCGACGTTGTTCCATTGCCATTAACCTGGACGTGCTTATCTTAGGCGTTCGAGAAAGGTATCACGCGCTCATGAACGACAATGACAAGCAGCCCGATGGCGGCGGCAATCCGTGGATGAAGAGCCTGGCAATCTGGGCGGGCATCCTGCTGGCGCTTGCGCTGTTCGTGACCTTGTTCGAAGGCACCAGCCAGACGGCACAATCGGGCACCACCATTTCCTATTCCGCCTTCCTCGCCAAGGTGAAGGAAGGTACCGTGAGCAGCGTCAACATATCTGGCGATGTGGTGACGGGCACGCTTTCGAACGACCAGAAATTCCGCACCTATGCGCCCGCTGATCCGCGCCTTACCGACCGGCTCATCGAAAAAGGCGTACAGATCAACGCGCGGCCTGAGGAAGGGCCTTCGATCTGGCAATATCTGCTCATTCAGTCGCTGCCGTTCATCCTGATGCTGGGCATCGCCTTTGTCGTCATTCGCCAGATGCAGAAAAATTCAGGGTCGGGCGCGATGGGCTTTGGCAAGTCGCGGGCGAAGATGCTGACGCAAAAGGAAGGTCGCGTGACGTTTGACGATGTCGCCGGCATCGACGAGGCGCGCGAAGAATTGCAGGAAATCGTCGATTTTCTCAAAGACCCGACCAAATTTGCGCGGTTGGGCGGCAAAATTCCCAAAGGGGCGCTGCTCGTGGGCAGCCCCGGCACCGGCAAGACGCTGTTGGCGCGGGCGATTGCCGGTGAAGCGGGCGTGCCTTTCTTCACCATCTCCGGCTCGGACTTTGTCGAAATGTTCGTGGGCGTCGGCGCCAGCCGCGTGCGCGACATGTTTGAACAGGCCAAGAAATCTGCCCCCTGCATCGTCTTCATCGACGAAATCGACGCGGTTGGCCGGCACCGGGGCGCAGGCCTTGGCAACGGCAATGACGAGCGCGAACAGACGCTTAACCAGTTGCTGGTCGAAATGGATGGCTTCGAGGCGAACGAAGGCATCATCATCATCGCCGCCACCAACCGCCCCGATGTGCTTGACCCCGCGCTGCTGCGCCCGGGCCGGTTTGATCGCCGCGTGACCGTGCCGCTGCCCGACATTGAGGGCCGCGTGAAAATTCTTGAAGTGCACATGAAAAAGGTGCCGCTCGCCCCCGATGTCGATGCCCGCACGCTCGCGCGCGGCACGCCTGGCATGTCGGGAGCCGATCTGGCGAACCTCGTCAATGAAGCAGCGCTCATGGCGGCGCGGCTGGGCAAGCGGCTGGTGGCGATGGCACAGTTCGAGACCGCAAAGGACCGCGTCATCATGGGCACCGAGTGGAAATCGCTCGTGATGACCCCGGAAGAAAAGCGCATGACCGCCTATCACGAGGCCGGCCATGCGCTGGTGCGGGTGCATGAACCGGCTTCCGACCCGATCCACAAGGCAACCATCATCCCGCGCGGCGGCGCGCTTGGCATGGTGGTGTCGATGCCGGAGCGCGACAATTATTCCTACCACCGCGACAAGATGTATGCCGACCTGTCGACCGTGATGGGCGGGCGCGTGGCCGAGGAAATCATCTTTGGCTATGACAAGGTATCGTCCGGCGCTTCGGGCGACATCAAGCAGGCAACCAAGCTTGCCCGCGCGATGGTGATGCAGTGGGGCATGTCGGACAAGCTCGGCCCGCTGCAATATGAAGAGCAGCAGGAAGAAACCTTCCTTGGCTATTCGCAGTCGCAGCGGCACAATATGTCGAACGAGACAGCGCTTGCCATCGACAGTGAAATCCGCCGGCTGATCGACGAAGGCCATGCGCGCGCAACGTCAATCCTGACCGACAATATCGACAAGCTCCACGTTGTCGCCAATGCGCTGCTTGAATATGAAACGCTCACCGGCGACGAGATCAAGCGGCTGGCCGCGGGCGAAGACATTGGCCGCGACAATGACGGCCCCAAGGCGCCGGCGCTGCCGACGGGGGGCACCGCCATCCCCAAGACGCGGCGACCCAGCGGCCCATTCGGCAACCCGGCACCGCAAGGCGCCTGAGGGTTGCAATTGGCGAGCTAGCAGCACCAGGCCTTCATCCCGCGTTCAGCGTCCATCGGGCACTGAGCGCGGGATTTTCATGGGTGGAGGGACTGGGATGATACGCAAACTCGTCGGGCTTTTGTCATTGGGTGCAGTGCTCGTGGTGCCTGTTGCGGCAAATGCCATGTCGGTGTCAGATTTTCTGACCAAGGCCGATGCGCTCAAGGCGCGCGGCTTTCTTGCTGTCGGATCGCCCGACATCGCGCTGCTCAAAGGCGAAATTGATACAGCCTCCAAACTATATCGCGACAGCCTGGCCGCAGAAATCGCTTCGGGGCGCAAGCCATCGAGCTGCCCGCCCCCCAAGGGCACCGCAAAAATCACCAGCAACGATCTTATCGCCAGCTTCCGCGCCATCCCACCGGCGCAGCGGCGCACAAGCGTTGCCGCGGCCTTTGCCGCCATGATGAAAAAGCGCTACCCCTGCCCTGGCTCCAGCGCGGCGTGAGGGTTGGCGCCATGCGCCGTTCCACCCCTAATGGATCACCCCAAGCACCGCGACGATGAACACCCCCACCGCGATGGTGGACGACGCCAGCAGCGCAACCGTGCGCCACGCGGCGCCAAAGCGGGTGAGGCCGTAGGCCCCGCGCAACTGCTTGTACATATGGAGCGGGGGGCCGAACACCAGCACGGCGCCAATCATGCCACCGGGCAGGCCAACCGCCCGCAACAGGCTTAAGCCCACGACCCCCATCGTCATCGCCGACAGCGAATAAATCGCAAAGATCGCATGGTCATAAGGCCCGACATCGCGCCGGAACGCGAACAACAGCCAGATAAACGGCAGCGAAATGGGAATGAGCAGCCAACTGAACTTATAGGCGCTCGATTGCAGTTTGTAGAGGAACAGCGCCGGCTCGGCAGCGGCGGCGTCTACCCGCTCATCCAGCCAGGGCAGGCCCGTATGCACCTTGGCGCGCAGCAAACGAATAGTGCCCCCCGTATCCCCCAGCGCGATGCTTACCGCGGCGCGCATTCCGTCGATCTCATCCTCGGCTGACGATATCTTGTCGTCAATCGCCGCGGTGTTGCCGCCCTTGGCCACCAGCACCGCCCGCTGCGCGACAAGCCGGGCAAGCTCTGCCTGTTTCTTGGCCACTTCGGCTGTGGCTTTGGCGGGGAGCAGCTTTTGCCCATTACTGGCGGTGTTCACATTTGGCACTATCGGGCCGCCCACCGACTCGAACGTCGCGACCATGAGAAACACCGAGAACAGGAAGAGCGCGAGCGGCGACACGAACGTCACGCGCTCGCCGGCGATGTAGCGGCGCGTCAATTGCCCGGGCCGGGTGAACAGCATCGGCAGCGTCGTCCAGATGCGCCCTTCGAAATGAAACACGCCGTGGAGCAGATCATGGCCGATTGACGCAAGCGTCTTGTGGACATGCGCCCGCTGACCGCAACCATGGCAATGGGTGCCGACCAGAGCTGTCCGGCAATTCAGGCATGTGCCATGGCCGGAAGCGCCGGACGCGCCGGACGCGCCGGAATGCGGTCTGGTGGCGGCATCGTCCACCGCGTGCGCGGCAAGCCCGCCCGTCACCATATCACCTGCTGCTGCCAATTCCCCCGACATGGCCGGTGACTATCACTGGCATGGTGTCGTGGCGAGCGGATTTGCAAGGACACAGGGGGCTTTCGGTCGCCGGCGCGGTCATGCTACCGACGGGGGATGGACATGCCGATACCTTCCGCCGATGCCGTCATCGCCGACATGGCGCAGCGCGCGCGCCTGGCATCGATGCGGCTGGCGAGGCTGTCACCACCCGAGCGCGCAGCAGGCGTCGCCATGGTCGCAGAGGCGCTCCGCGCCGCGAGCGCCGACATCGCGGCCGCCAACGCAACCGACATGGCCAATGCCACCCTGGCCGGACTTTCGGCCGCGATGCTCGACCGGCTGATGCTCAACCCCGCGCGCGTCGCCGCGATGGCAGATGGCGTTGCAACCGTCGCCGCCCTGCCCGATCCGGTCGGCGACATACTGGACACCCGCACTCGCCCCAACGGCCTTGTGCTCAGCCGGGTACGCGTGCCCATCGGGGTGATCGGCATCATCTATGAAAGCCGGCCGAATGTGACGGCGGATGCAGCGGCGCTGTGCGTCAGATCGGGTAACGCGGTCATCCTGCGCGGCGGATCGGAAGCGGTGGCGAGCAACCGTGCAATCCACGCAGCCTTTGTGCGCGGGCTGGCGGATGCCGGGCTGCCGGTGGACGCGGTGCAACTGGTCGGCTCAACCGACCGGGCGCTGGTCGGCGCGATGCTGGCCGCAGCAGGCGGCATCGACATGATCGTGCCACGCGGCGGCAAAAACCTTGTCGCGCGCGTACAGGCGGAGGCGCGGGTGCCCGTGCTCGCGCATCTCGACGGCGTGAACCATGTATTTGTGCATAGATCGGCCGATCATGCCATGGCCGCGGCAATCGCCGTCAACGCCAAGATGCGGCGAACGGGCGTGTGCGGCGCGATGGAGACATTGCTCATCGACCGCGCTTATCCCCATGCTGCGGCGCTTATCGGCGCGCTGGTGGCGAGCGGCTGCGCCGTGCGCGGCGATGCAGCGGCGTGCGCCCTGGTGCCAACGCTGACCCCGGCGGACGCGGCCGACTGGGACACCGAATATCTTGACGCGGTCGCCTCGGTCGCGATGGTTGACGGGCTGGGCGGCGCGCTTGCGCATATAGCCAGGCACGGCTCGCACCATACCGACGCGATTATTGCCGCCGACAGCGCCGCCGCCGAGCGATTTCTGGCCGAGGTCGACAGCGCCATCGTGCTGTGGAACGCCTCCACCCAGTTTGCCGATGGCGGCGAATTCGGGCTTGGCGCGGAAATCGGCATCGCAACCGGGCGGCTCCATGCGCGCGGGCCAGTCGCGCTTGAAGGGCTGACGACCTATAAATGGGTCGCGCGCGGCACCGGGCAGGTGCGGCCTTGATGCGCGGTTTCTGCGGCGCTGCCGGCTGATGCGCATTGGCCTGCTGGGCGGTTCGTTCAATCCGGCGCATTCGGGGCACCGCTCGATCAGCCTTGCCGCCCTCACCGCGCTCAATCTTGACGAAGTGTGGTGGCTGGTTTCGCCCGGCAACCCGCTGAAGGAGGGCGCCGTCGACATGGCCCCGTTTCAGGCGCGCTTTGCCTCGGCGGTGAAAATAGCGCGCCACGCGCCCATCCGCGTGACCGCCATCGAGCGCAGACTCGGCACGCGCTTTACCGTCGACACGGTCACGACGCTTGCGCATCTCTACCCCAAAAAGCAGTTCATCTGGCTGATGGGCAGCGATAATCTCGCCCAGTTCCACCTTTGGCGCGGCTGGCGGAGGATTGCCGGCCACGTGCCCATTGCAGTCATCGCCCGTCCGGGGTATGAAAAACATGCCCGCGCGGCCCCCGCGATGGGTTGGTTGCGGCGGTTCGTCCACCCTGCATACCACGCACAAGACTGGACGAGGTGGAGATTGCCAGCCCTCGTGCTGTTGCGCTTTCGCCCCGATGATACGTCGGCCACAAGGCTGCGCAAGGTCGATCCGGCCTGGCAGAACCGTTTTCTCGACGCATCCCCGCCCCCCGACCACAGCGGCGCCGTTCGCGCGCCTTCACCCTAGGAGTTCCCTTGGCCTCAAACCCGCAAAGCTATCGCGCGTCCGACACCGACAGTGTCGAGGCGTTGCATCAACTCGTGCTCGCCTCGCTGGACGACGATCAGGCGGTGGAAACCGTGTCGATTCCGCTGGCCGGCAAATCCAGCATTGCCGATCATATGGTTATCGCCAGCGGCCGCTCCACGCGCCAGGTGGCGTCGATGGCGGCAAAGCTGAGCGAGAAGATCAAAACCGAGCTTGGCCGCTCGACCCGCATTGAAGGGCTGCCAACGGCTGACTGGGTGCTGATCGACGCCGGCGACGTGATCGTCCATCTGTTTCGCCCCGAGGTTCGCAGCTTCTACAATCTTGAGCGAATGTGGGCGTTTGGTGATGCCCCGGTCGCCGTGCCGGATGCGCCGCTCAGCAACTGATTTCACGCGTTGCTGCTGCATATCGTTGCACGCGGGCGGATCGGGCGCGGGCCCGAGGCCGATCTGGTCGAGCGCTATGTGAAGCGGCTTGCCTGGCCCGTCAGAATAACCGAGCTGCCCGATGCGGGCGGGCGGGCACCGGCGCTTGACGGACAGACCCGGCTCGTGCTGCTCGACGAAACCGGCGAGATGCTGGCGTCCAAGGCGTTTGCCGAGCGCCTCGGGCGCTGGCGCGATGACGGGGTGCGCGAAACCCGCTTCATGATTGGCGCAGCCGACGGGTTTGACGATGCAGCGCGCCGGCAGGCCGACATGCTGCTGTCGTTCGGCCGTGCGACCTGGCCGCATCTGCTCGCCCGCGCGATGCTCGCCGAACAATTGTGGCGCGCAACCGCCATCCTTGCCAACCACCCCTATCACCGCGAAGGGTGAACACCATGCGACGGGGCGTTGGCGTGATCTGGGCAGGCGGCGGGGCGGCGGTGCTGCTGGCCGCGTCGCTGGTGACGGCACAGCCTTCGCCCGGTGACGCGCCGCTGGGGGCGGAACAACAGCAGTTGCGCGACGCCAGGGCCCAAGCGCGCGCCGCCGGCGCCAGAGCCACAGCGTTCGAACGCGCCGCCGCTGCCGAACGCGGCGAGGCGGCCAAAGCGCAGCAGCTAGAAGCAGCGCTTGCCGCGCGGGTGCAGCAAGCCGAGTCCGACATTGCCGCAGCGCAAGCCCGCATCACCATCATCCGCCAGTTGCAGGCCGCGCAACAGGCGCGGCTCGCGGCACAGCAGGCGCCCGTCGCCCGGCTGGTCGCCGCGCTCCAATCGCTGGCGAGGCGCCCGAGCGTGCTGAGCCTTGTCCAGCCCGGCTCAATCGACGATCTGGTGCATGTGCGGGCAGCGCTAGGCAGTGCGCTGCCTGTGGTGCGCGCAAGAACGGCCGCAGTGCGCACGGGGCTTGCCCGCTCGCGCCAGCTCGCCGCCGACGCACGGGTCGCCGTGGCCAGCCTCGCCACCGGCCGCCGCCAGCTTGAGGAACAGCGGCTCGCGCTCGCCCGGCTTGAGGCGGCCCACCGGTTGAAGTCGCGCGACTTTGGCCGCAGCGCGCTGTTTGAATCGGATCGCGCGATTGCGCTGGGCGAGCAGGCACGTGACCTGGTTGACCTGATGGACCAGCTAAGTGACGCCGCGGCCACTGGCGCCGCGCTGGAATCGCTCCCCGGCCCGCGTCCGCGTCCGGCGCGACCGGGTGAGGCCCGCCTGGCGGTGGATGCGAGCGCCTGGTCGGCGGCCGCGCCGCCCTATCGCCTGCCAGTGAGCGGGCGGCTGGTAACCGGTCTTGGCGAGCTGTCCGATACTGGCGTGCGCGCCCGCGGGCTGACACTGGAGACAGTGTCGGCCGCGCAGGTGGTGGCGCCGGCCGCAGGGCGCGTGCTGTTCGCGCGCCCATTTCGCGGGTTTGGCACCGTCGTCATCCTCGATCATGGCGCAGGGTGGACGACGCTTATCGCCGGGCTTGCCAGCACCCCGGTCAGGGTCGGCGACCGGCTGGTGCAGGGGAGCGCGCTCGGCCAGGCGCCGGGAAATGCGGCGCCGCGCATAACCGTTGAGCTGCGCCGCCGCGACCGGCCTATCGACTTGCTGCGCCTTGCGGGGTGACGCGCCGATGTTGTGGGGGCAAGACGCCGTGGGGGGAATCGGCGCCAGCCAGCCCCGGTTAAGGTGACAGGCGCTTTGATCGGCGCAGAATTTGCCGCTAGAGTGGCAATTGCCGCTTCGGTTTCTTCAAGCACAAGGTTTGCCAATGCCCCGCCCGCTGCTCCAGGCCACAGCCATCGTCTCAGCGCTCGCGCTCATTCCCGTCACAACGGGCGCGATGGCGCAGGTCGACACCGCAACCTTTCGCGAGCTCGACACCTTCATGGACGTGTTCAACCTGGTAAAGGCAAGCTATGTCGACAAGGTCGACAACAAGGTGCTGGTGAAGGGCGCCATCGACGGGATGCTCGCCGCGCTTGACCCGCACAGCGCGTTTGAGGACGGCGCCGATTTCGACAATCTCAAAATCCAGACGGAAGGCAGCTATGGCGGCCTCGGCCTGTCGGTGTCGATGGAAGATGGCGCGGTAAAGGTCGTCGCGCCGCAGGAAGACACCCCGGCCTATCGCGCCGGCATCAAATCGGGCGATTACATCACCCACATCAACGGGCAGCTCATTTATGGCCTGACGCTCGACGACGCGATTACCCAAATGCGCGGCAAGCCAGGCACCAAAATCGCCATCACGCTGGTGCGGCGCGGGCGCGACAAGCCGATCGAGGTGTCGCTGACCCGTGAGATCATCGTCCAGAAACCCGTCAAATGGGACGTCAAGGGCGATGTTGGCATCATCAACATCAATGCATTTTCAGAAGGGACGGGCGAATATGTCCGCACCGCCATCACCGCGATAAAGAAAAAGCTCGGGCACGATCCGCTCGGCTATGTGGTTGATCTGCGCGACAATGGCGGCGGGCTGCTGACCGAGGCCATCGACGTATCAGACAATTTCCTCGACCATGGCGAAATCGTCTCGCAGCGCGGGCGCACGCTCGGCCGGGTGCAGGCCGCCTCGGCAACCCCGGGCGACGCGACCGGCGGGCGGCCGGTCGTTGTGCTCGTGAACGCCGGCACCGCTTCTGCCTCAGAGATTGTCGCAGGCGCGCTGCAGGATCATCACCGGGCCATCGTGGAGGGCGTGCGCAGCTTTGGGAAGGGATCGGTTCAGTCGCTGTTGCAGCTTGGCCCCAAAACCATCGTCCGGCTCACAACGGCGCGCTATTACACACCGTCTGGCCGCTCGATTCAGGAGGGCGGCATCGATCCTGACTTCATCGTGCCGCAAATCAGCGACCCCGATTACAAGACCCGGCCGGTGTTCCGCGAAGACGATCTGCGCCGCCACCTCATCAACGAGGCCAAGGTCGACAACAAGGTTCTGGAAGAGGATTCCGGCACCGACCCGCGCTTTGCCGCCACGCCCGATGAGCTGAAAAGGCGCAACATTGACGATTTCCAGCTCTATTACGCGCTGCAAACCATCGCGCGGCTTGGTGGGCCGTTGCAGGTGGCGGCCATCGACAAGGCCGGCACGCCGCTGCCGCGGCTTGGGGGGGAGCCCGACCCGGCGGCACCCAAGCCCAACTGAAATGAACGCCGGCCGCTTTGCCGTTGCGCGCTGGCTTGCGCTCCTGATGCCACTTGCGCTGATGGCGGGCGCGCTCGGTTCGCAGGTCGTTGGCGGGCTGTATCCGTGCGAGATGTGCCACTGGCAGCGCTGGCCGCATTATGCCGCAATTGCGCTTGCGGCCCTGGCGTTTGCCGCGCCCGCACCCGCAGTTCGCAAGACATTGGTGGCGCTTGCTGCCTTGGCCATTTTGAAAAGCGGCGCGATTGGCGTGTTCCATGCCGGTGTCGAATATCATTGGTGGGAGGGTATCACGACCTGCGCCACGACCGCCTCCGGGCAAGGCGGCACGCCTGCAGAAATGCTCGCGCGCATCATGAACGCACCCATCGTGCGGTGCGACGTGGCGCAGTGGCGGTTGTTCGGCGTGTCGCTTGCCGGATATAATGCGTTGTTTTCATTGGCTGGCGGGAGTATCATTCTGGCGCTGCTGATGCGAAAGAAGCGCGCATGACGAGGTGGAAACCAGGGGACCGTCCCCACGGCACCAACGCGATGATCCGGGTCGATCAGGCGGGTGAATTCGGCGCGACCCGCATCTATGCCGGGCAGTTGGCGGTGATGGGAGATCGCGGGCCAGCCGCGCGGCTCATCGCCGGCATGGCCGCGCAGGAGGAACGCCACCGGAAATTTTTCGACTCGCTGATGGCCGAGCGCGGGGTGCGGCCCACCCTGTTGCAACCGTTCTGGAGCGTGGCAGGTTTTGCGCTGGGTGCGGTAACGGCGGCAATCGGGCCGCAAGCGGCGATGGCCTGCACCGTTGCAGTCGAGACAGAAATCGACAACCACTATGCCGATCAGCTCCACGCGCTGGGCAATGAAGACCCTCAACTGGCTGACGCGATTAAAGAATTTCAGGCAGATGAGCAGGAACACCGGCAGACGGCGCTGGAAAATGGCGCCGAACTGGCGCCAGGCTATCCGCTGCTCGCAGGCATTATCCGCCTGGGTTGTCGTGTGGCCATTGCAACGGCCAAACGAATTTGAAACGATCAGTCGCTGGTGGGCGTAACCCCAGCAGTCGAGGGAGACGCATGATGCAGAAGCTTACCATTATGAGCCTTGCGGCCACCGCCGCGCTGTCGCTCGTCGCCCTCTCGCCCGCTACGGCACAGGACGCGCCGATCAACGGCGTCACCTATCTTTATGGTCCCGACGCCAAATGCCCGACCGACCAGCAGGGCAATGAGATTACGGTGTGCGTGCGCCGCCCTGCAGCCGAGCAATATCGCATTCCAAAGGATTTGCGCGAAGGCACGATCAAGCCGCAATATGAAAGCTTTGCGGTAAAGCAACGGGCGCTGGATAGCGTCGGCGGATCGGGCATCAACAGTTGCTCCTCAGTTGGCGCAGGCGGCGGAACGGGGTGCTCGATCGCCGAATTCCAGGCCTATCGCGCAGACAAGAAGGCGCGCGCCGCCGCCAAGCGGGCCGACGCCGCCGCCATCGCGAAATAACACTTTCCTACTCCCGTTTGACACGACACATAGGGTCGTGGTGTTTGGGAGGGATAGCGGGCATGACTGGTTCAGCAAGCGCGCACGCGCGGCCATCGCGCTATGCAGCGGACCGGCATGAAAAGCCGTTGAGTGCGGGCGCGATGATGGCGATTCAGCGCACTGCCCCCTCCATTTTATGTGCGGCACTTTTCGGGTTGCCGGGTGATTGCACCCGCTTGAAATCGCTCCGGGCGCCGCATAACGGCAGCATCGTGCGGCCGGCAGCGACGTGAGTACAGCGTGATGATCGAAAAAATTCTGGGCGTGCTGGCGGGCTTCACCATCTGGGTGATCTCATCCGGCGGCTATCTGGGCATTGTGGCGCTCATGGCGATTGAATCGGCGTGCATCCCGCTGCCGTCGGAAATCATCATGCCGTTTGCCGGCTATCTGGTGTCCACCGGGCGGTTCGACCTGTATCTGGCGGCGACGGCCGGGGCGGTTGGGTGCAATGTCGGCTCGATCTTTGCTTATGAACTGGGCAGGCGCGGCGGGCGGCCGGCCTTTCTGCGCTGGGGCCGGTATCTGCTGATCGGGCCGGGTGACATCGACGCAGCGGACCGGTTTTTCGCGCGGTTTGGCAATATGGCGGTGCTGGTGGGGCGCCTGCTGCCGGTCATCCGGTCGTTCATTGCCTTTCCCGCAGGTGTCGCGAAAATGCCGCTGCTCCAGTTCCATATCTACACCTTTATCGGGTCGTGGCCTTGGTGCTTCGGGTTGGCCTGGGTCGGCATGGTGCTGGGCGACAAATGGAACAGCGACCCGCGCATCAAGGCCGCCTTCCACAGCGCGGATCTGGTGATCGGCGTGGTGCTCGTGGCGGCGGCTGGCCTTTACGTGGCGCACAAGCGGAAAGCGTTGAAGCAGGCGGGCTAGCCACGCTCAGTTGGTCCAATAGATATAATCCTGGTCCTTGCGCCACGGGGCGTTGAGCGGCACGTCGATCCGCACTGGCGCCTCGACAAGACCTGGCCAGAGTGGCCTGGGATTGCCCGCATTCTGCCGATCGACGAGCGCGGTAAGGCGCGCGACCACGGCGGGCTGCTGCGCTGACAGATTGTGCTTCTCGGTCGGGTCGGTGCGCAGATCATAAAGCCAGGTCTTGTGCAGGCGACCGGAAATCTGGAGCTTCCAGTCGCCATCACGCACCGCCTGATAATTGCCTGACCGCCAGAACAGGGGTGCGCTGCGGGGCGATGGCGCAAGGCCCGGAACAACGCCGCCGAGCACGTCGACCCCGTCCATCACCCGGTCCGTAGGGATTTTTGCGCCGGTCACGGCCGCAATCGTGGCAAACATGTCGATATGCTGGGCAGGTGTGGTGGCCACGGTGCCCGGGGCTATCTTGCCGGGCCAGCGCATGAGCATCGGCACCCTGAGGCCGCCTTCGAAAAACGTCGCCTTCCATCCGCGAAACGGCTTGTTGAGATCGGGAATGCCGGTGTACCAGGCGCCGCCATTGTCGCTGGTGAAGATGACCAGCGTGTTATCGTCCAGCCCCAGCGCCTTCAGCTTTGCGAGCACATCGCCAATCCGCCGGTCGAGCTGGCGCACCATCGCGCCATAAACCCTCGTGGTGTGGTCCTTTATCATCGGCAGCGCATCGTAATCGGCCTTGGTCGCCTGCAAGGGCGTGTGCGGTGCGTTATAAGCCAGATAAAGGAAGAAGGGCCGGTTTCGGTTTGCCTCAATCGCGGCAAGCGCATTGTCGGTCAGATAGTCGGTCATGTGGCCCTTGGGCTCAAATCGCTGGCTATTGTTGAACTGCACCGCATAGGGCGCGTTGGGCCACAAAAACTTGTCGATCGGGTCCCAGGGCAATTTGGCATTCACCACATTGGGATCACGCTGGTGGAGAAATTTGCTGGCGCCGGCGCGAAAGCCGAGCGATTCGTCGAAGCCATGGCCGTGCGGGGACAGCGCATCGGCCTCGCCAAGGTGCCATTTGCCAAGGTGCACGGTGTGATAGCCGCGCGCGCGCAGCGCATCCGCCACCGTTATTTCAGAACGCGGCACGCCCATTTCGGCATAGTCAATGAGGTTCTTGTTCAATTCGCCATGATAGATGACCGGGTGGGGTGACGCGTTGTCGCCATGGCTGACCGCCCAGGCAAAGGCGCCGGGAACGGCGGTAAATTCAAAGCCGAAGCGCGTCGGGTAACGGCCGGTCATCAAGGCTGCGCGCGACGGCGAGCAGGTGGCGTTGGCGGCATAGCCGACGGGAAAGTTGACGCCCTGACGCGCGATGGAATCGATATTGGGCGTTTGCACGGCTCCGCCACCAATGCCGCCGCCGTTCAGCGAAATGTCGTTATAGCCCAGATCGTCGGCGACAATCAGGATGACGTTGGGCGGCCGCTGGCCCTTGGCAGCCGTCGCTGGCCCCTGCGCCCACATGACCGGGTGGTTTGCCGCAATCGGGTTGCGCCATTCTGCCAGCAGCCCTGGAATGGCATATTTGTAATTCTGGAAGCCCACAAACCCGGCAACGGCCAGAATAGCGGCCCCCAGCAGTGCCGGATAGCGCTTCTTCATGCCGCGACCTCTGCCTCAAAACCAAGGATAAGCCCCTGCGAAGGCGGTGTCGTGCCCGCAACCAGCCCGCGATAGGCGTCGGCCACAGCCTGCGCGCCATAGCGGCGCGTGATCGCCAGTTGATCGCCCAACCGCGCCACAAACGCCATGTTGGCAACGGTCGCGCGGCGGATCATCTCGCCGGCGCCCCATTGCGCGTCGCGCTTTTGAATATGGGTCGGCGCAAAGAAAAACGACGGTGTGGCGCCGGGCAGCGGCTCGCGCAGCGGCGGCGCGTCCCAATGAGTGACGCCAACACCGATGCTCGCCTTCATGTTGGCGCCGAAATGACGGTGGAGCGCCGCCAGCACCGTGCTGTCGCCCGACATGTCAACATAGGCCGTTGGCACCGACGCATCGAGGTTTGCCACCTCATCATAGCGCACGATCCGGTCATACAGGCCGAGCCCTTGCGTAAACGCGTGATTGCCCGCCGATGTCAGCCCGGTGATCGTTTTCGGCCGGTCAAGCAGTGCACCCAAGAAATGCGCGGTACCAAAGCCGGTTTTCGATGAGGCACTGCCGATGATGACCTGTTGGGCACCAAACATCACATTATCCGCCAGATAATCGGCGATGAGATAGGATGTCGTCAGCAACGGGAACAGCAGGCTGCGTGCATCGGCGACGGCGGCGAGTTCGACCGGGTCGCTGTTGGTCAACGCATATTGGTTGTACACGGGCGGCAACGAAGCGCGGTGCGGCGCTGCATCGGCAAAACCCCGGCCGGAGACCCGGCCCGGCTCCATCACCACATGCGACGCCATCGGCAAAAAACCCCAGAAGCGCGCGCCAACCGGCAAGCTGTCGCACATCGACTCGATAACCTCGCCAAAGCCCCAGACAGGCACCAGGCCCCAATCAGCATCGACAGGGAAAAACTTCCAATAACCAATCCGCTCGCCGGCTACCGCATAGGTCACATTATTGGAGGTGAGCGCGAAATCGCCCACCCGCACCAGCACCTGGCCCGGCGCCAGCGTGGGGAAGGGGGCCGCCGCGACCCTGCATGTTGCAATCTCGCGGCGCTTCACCAGCACCTGGTCGATCGTCATTTTCGCTTGCTCCTTGTGGACTGGCCCGATCTAACACCATAATGACAGCAATATATTGGCGGGGATAGCGCCAATACATCGTGGCCCAGCGTGGCGGAGAGTTGCATGACCGCGTCCTATCGCCTGTTCGGCATGCCGGGCTCGCTCTACACTGCCAAGGCGCGCAGTTATTTGCGCAAGCAGCGGCTCGATGTCGAGGAACTGCCCGTTGGCCACCCGGATTTTGCGCCGATTTCCCGGCAGGTCGGCCGCTTCATCATGCCCATCGTCGAGGCGCCGGACGGCACCATCGTGCAGGACAGCGCAGCGATCATCGACCATGTCGAGCGTGCCGGCACGGCGCGCCGCAGCGCTTACCCCACCACCCCGCTTCATCACGCGATCAGCCGCATCGTCGAGCTGTTCGGCGGCGAGGGGTTGCTGCGCCCGGCAATGCATTATCGCTGGAATTTCGACGCCGAGAATCTGAGCTTCCTGCGCCGCGATTTCGTGGCGGGACTGAACCCGCGGGCCGATAAGGCAACCGGTGACGCGACCTTTGCGATGGCAAGCGGGCTGATGCGCCGGGCGGGTGCGTCCTTTGGTGTAAGTGACGCGACGATTCCGGCCATCGAGGCGCATTATGCCGAGCTGCTCGCGCTGCTCGACGCGCATTTTTGCAACCATCCCTATCTGCTGGGCGGCGCGCCAACGATTGGCGATTACGGACTGGTCGGCCCGCTCTATGCGCATCTTGCGCGCGATCCGGCCCCCGCGCGGCTGATGGCCCAAACGGCGCGCGCAGTATTGCGCTGGACCGAGCGGATGAACGCGCCCGATGCGATGCTCGATGGTCTGCGCGCCGACGAGGCGTTGTTTGAAGAGGACGCGGTGCCCGACACGATTGTCGCGTTGCTGCGCTTCATCGCGGCAGATTTCCTGCCCGAACTCGCAGGCCATATCGGCTTTGCGAATGACTGGCTGATGGCGCGGCCGGGGCTTGAGGCCGGCACCAACGGGCTCGACAACCCGGCGCAGCGCGGCATTGGCATGGCAATTGTGGTATGGCGCGGGCATGAATTGCGCACCGCCGTCCTGCCCTATCGCTTCTGGCTGTTGCAGCGCGTGCAGGATTTCGTCGACAGGCTGGGCGGCGACGATCAGGCACGGGTAATGGCGCTGCTCGGCGATACCGGGCTTGCGACCCTCATCACCATGCGCACCGTGCGCCGGGTCGAACGGGTAAACCATCTCGAAGTATGGGGGCCGGTCCGCGGCTGATCCGTGGTCGGGCGCGCGCACAACATCATGAGGAGAGCACAATGCCCGATATTGGCAAGGTAACCGAAAAGCTTCAGGAGGCTGGCGCCGTGGTGCCCGGCAAGCGCCTGCGCCTCGATTTTGGCGATGAGGGCTGCATCTTTCTCGACGGCGTGGACAATGCCGTGTCGAACGATGCAGCGGTTGCGGCTGATACCACGATAAAGGTCTCGCTCGACAATTTCGTGGCGCTGGCACAGGGCAAGCTCAATCCGGCGATGGCGTTCATGTCGGGCAAGCTGCAAATCGCAGGCGACATGGGCGTGGCGATGCAGCTTCAGTCCGTCACCAGCAAAATGGCGCGCTAGGTCCAATGCCGGGGGCTCGACCGGCGCCTTCTCGACTTGGCCGGGCGGGCACCATATAGCGTGCCCATGTCTGTCGTTATCACTGAGCCGCGCCGGCCTGTTCCAGCCGGACCACCCAAGCCCGACGGGCGCCATGCGCGCAGCGTTTCCAGCCGCGCAAAAATCGTCGCGGCAATGCTGGAGCTTGTGGGCCGTGGCGATGTGCAGCCAAGCGCCGCGCGCGTGGCCGACACGGCAGGCGTTGGCCTGCGCACCGTCTTTCGCCACTTCGACGATATGGAAACGCTCTACCGCGAAATGTCAGAAGCGGTTGAGGCCAAGGTCATGCCGCTCATCCTCACCCCGTTTTCGGCCGTCGAATGGCGCGAAAGGGTGCTTGAAATGGCGGACCGGCGGGCGGTTATCTTCGAAGCGATCCTCCCTTATCGCATCTCCGCTGCCCTGAAGCGCTTTCAGTCGACCTTCCTGATGGACGATTATCGAAGGATGCTGCGGATGGAACGCGGGACGGTTGACGCCGTGCTGCCGGCCGAATTGCTGGGCGACCCCGTGCGCCTGCACATGCTCTATGCAGCGCTGAGCTTTCAGTGCTGGCGCGGGCTGCGGCATGACCAGGAACTGAGCGTGAGCGCGGCGCGCGCGAGCTTTGTAGGGCTTGCCGAAGCGGTGCTCGCACGGCTCGACGCCTGACCATTTGGGTGATTTGCCGAACGGCGGCACTGCGATATGATCGCTGCCCGACACCCTCTGGAATAGTGGTCAACGGGAGCGCGCGATGCTGACATTATATGATTTTGCCCGCGCGCCCAGCCCCCGCCGCGCGCGCGTGTTCCTGGCCGAAAAGGGCATCCGTCACGAAACCGTCATCGTAGACCTGGCCCGCGGCGAGCAGTTGGGCGACGCCTATCGCGCGATCAACCCGCTGTGCACCGTGCCCGCGCTCAGGCTTGATGACGGCACCGTGCTGACCGACAATGCCGGTATCCATGCCTATATCGAGGCGGCATATCCGCAACCGCCGCTGCTGGGCGAGACGGCCGCCGAAAAGGCGGCAATAGCGAGCTGGAATGCCCGGGTTGAAAATGACGGACTGCTCGCGGTGGCCGAGGCGTTGCGCAATTCTGCCCCCGCAATGGCAGGGCGAGCGCTGACGGGGCCGGTCGATTATGACCAGATTCCCGAGCTGGCCGCGCGGGGCCTTGCGCGGTTCGGCAATTTTCTGACAATGCTCGACGGGCATCTGGCGGGCCGCGATTTCATTGCGACCGACCGGTTTTCGCTGGCCGACATATCAGCCTATATCGCCATAGATTTCGCGCGCGTGATCCGCATCAGGCCAGGCGATGCGCACACGCATCTGCGGCGCTGGCAAAGCAGCATCGCCAGCCGGCCAAGCATGGCGCTATGATCCGCACCGTCGCCAGCGGTTGCGCTTCACTGCGCGTGAAAGCCCGCATTGTCCCGACGCCGACCCGCGGCGCAATAATTGACGGCCAACCGATATCATGACATCAACAATGCCAATATAAGGATGTGACCATGCAGGTGCTGCGAACCCCCGACGAGCGTTTTTCTGCCCTGCCGAATTATTCCTTTGCACCGCATTATACCGAAATTACCGACGGCGACGGCACGCCCCTGCGGCTCCACCATATCGATGAAGGTCCAGCCGATGCAGCCCCCGTGCTGTTGATGCACGGCGAGCCGAGCTGGTCCTATCTCTACCGCAACATCGTCCCCATTCTGGCCTCGGCAGGGCACCGCGCGGTCGCGCCGGACCTTGTGGGCTTTGGCAAATCGGACAAGCCCGGGGCGCTGGAAGATTACAGCTATGAGCGCCATGTCGCCTGGATGAGCGCGTGGCTGCTCGCCAATGATCTCACCAACATTACGCTGTTCTGTCAGGATTGGGGCGGGCTCATCGGCCTTCGGCTGGTTGCCGCCTTTCCCGAGCGATTTGCGCGGCTGGTCATCGCCAATACCGGCCTGCCCACGGGCACTAGCTGGTCAGAAGGGTTTGAGCGGTGGCGCGCCTTCAGCCAGACGGTAAATCCCTTTCCGGCCGGCTTCATCGTCAACACCGGCACCGTGCGCGATTTGTCGGCCGACGAAATTGCCGCATATGATGCGCCCTTCCCCGATGAAAGCTACAAGGCCGGCGCGCGCATCTTTCCGTTGCTCGTGCCAATCAAGCCCGACATGCCCTCGGTTGCGGAAAACATCGCGGCATGGGCCGTGCTGGAGGCGTTTGACAAGCCTGTGCTGACCTGTTTCAGCGACAAGGATCCCGTCACGGCCGGAGGCGAAAAGCTGTTCATCGGCAGGATGCCCGGCGCTGCGGGGCAGCCGCACACCATCATCGCTGATGCCGGCCACTTCCTACAGGAGGACAAGCCCGGCGTCGTCGCGGCACTCATCGACAGCTTCATCCGCGCCTGAAGGAACCGCCCATGATCGTCACCAACGCCGTCACGCCGCCACCAGAACAGGCGCTGGCCTTTTTCTCGGCCGAAGAAGACGGCCCGTTTGTGATGGTCAATCTGCTCAAGTTCAAACCGCTGGCCACTTATGCCGATGGCAGCGACGCTGCGCTGTCCGGGCGCGACGCCTATCTGCGCTATGGCATGGCGGTGCGCGCGCATATTGAGCGCGTGGGCGGCCGTGCCGGCTATGCCGGGCCAGTTACCGGGCTGATGCTGGGCGAGGTCGAGGAGTTGTGGGACATGGTGGCGCTGGCGGAATATCCCTCGCTTGCCGCGGTGCGCGAAATGGTGTCGCACCCGGACTATCAGGCGATTTCGGTCCACCGCACGGCGGGCCTTGCCGGCCAGCTCAACATCAAGACGAAGGGCAGCCTGGCATGACGCTGGCCTATGAGCTTTACTGGTCGTTCCGCTCGCCCTATTCCTATCTGGTGACGCCGCGCCTCGTGGCGCTTGAGCATGCGCATGACGTGGCGTGCACTGTCCGCATCGTATACCCCATTGCGGTTCGGCAGGCAGAATTCTTCGCCAATAATGACCCGCTCTGGCTGCCCTATTTCATGCGCGATGTGTTTCGCTCTGCCGAATTTGTGGGGATGCCGCTCCGCTGGCCGCGCCCCGACCCGGTGGTGATGGATTTTGCAACCCGCAGCTATCCCAAGGAACAGCCTCGTGTGGTCCGCTTGAGCCAGCTGGGGCAATTGGCGGCGGAACGCGGCAAAGGGCTTGCCTTCATCGACGCGGTCAGCCGGCTCATCTGGTCGGGCGCCACCGACGACTGGGACCAGGGCGACCACCTCGCCGGGGCTGCCGGACAAGCGGGGCTGGACCTTGGCGAGATGGATGCCGTGGTGGCGGCCGAGGGCACGCGGCTGCACGCAGCAATCGAGGCAAATCAGGCGGCGCAGCGCATCGGCGGCCATTACGGCGTGCCGCTGATGGTGTTCAACGGCGAGCCGTTTTTCGGGCAAGACCGGTTCGACCAGCTCAAATGGCGGATGGAGCAAGCAGGGATGAGGCTGCGATGAAACCGGAATATCTCGCGGTTCCCGCAATCTACATTGCCTTTGCCGCCGCGGAAGCGCTGCAGGGCGGCTTCCTGCGCAAAGCCGGGCAGACCCGCACCGACGCAATTGTCGAAGCGGTCAGCACATTCACCCTGCTGGGGCTGACCCAGCCGATGGTGATGCTCTTGTCGGCATGGTTGATGCACCGCGCATTCCCCAATGCGGAGGGTACGCTGGCGGCCTGGCCGGTCCTCGCGCAACTGTGCCTGTTGCTGATCTTTGACGATATGGTGCAATATTGGTGGCACCGGGCCGCGCACCGGGTGCCATGGCTCTACAATCTCCACCGCGCGCACCACAATGCCGAGTATATGTCGGTCCGCGTCGTCTATCGTAACAATCTGTTCTATTATGCGATGATGCCCAATTTGTGGCTGTCGGGCGCACTGATTTATCTGGGCCTCGGGTGGCTTTATGTGAGCTATGCCATCGTCAAGATGCTGGTGATTATCGGTGCGCATTCAACCGTGCGCTGGGACGCGCCGCTTTATCGCATCAAATGGCTGTCGCCGGTGATGTGGGTGGTCGAGCGCATAATCTCGACGCCATCGACGCATTATGCCCATCACGGCCGCCACAAGGCCGATGGCGTGACACACTATAAGGGCAATTTTGGCAATTTGCTGTTCATTTGGGATGTGTTGTTTGGCACGGCGCGGATCACGCGGCGCTATCCCGCAGCGATTGGCGTGGAAGGCCTTGCGCCGGTCGGGGCGGCGACGCAGTTATTGTGGCCGCTCGTGCGCGAGGCAGCCGCATCGCCGGCGACATCGGCACCCGCCGGGGCCAGGACAGAAGTCGCTCGCTGATTGTCTTTTGCTCCGGCAGCGGGCCAAGGGCCATGCCGTCTCCACCGGCCCATATTCTGCGGCTGACGCGTAGGGCGGCACCCCCCGCAATGCAGGATAAGCCAGGCGTCGGCCAGGCCTGCGATAGCCAGCACCTCCCGCGCCCCGCAGGGTCTGGCGCCCGATAGTCGCAACTGAACGTTATGGCACTCTTTATGCCAGCATTATTGGAGATCAGGCGGCCCGCAGACGCGCGCTCATGTCGGCGAGCGGGCATTCGGCAATGCCCTGTTCGATATCGGCCATGCGCAGCAGGCGCGCGGCATAATGTTGTTGCTGCGCGAGCAGGTCAATCGCCTGGAGCGCACCCATATGCCCGCGCACGACCGCCGGATCCGCGCACAGACGGCCACCCATCGCCTCAAGCTCGCGCGCCATCGCGTCGAACTCGTCGGCAAGCCGCAGCCGCCAGCTTTCGAGTGCCGGCAATCCGTGCGCCCGTGTGCTCATGCAGCCATTTTGCCGGCGACAACGCGCAGCGCCGCTCCAGTTAGCGCCGCTGGCGCCGAGAACGAGGCGATCGCGCCCTTTTGCGTGGCAATGTCAATGCGCTCGCGCACCAGCGCGGTTTCCGGGTCTTGGGCAAGGCACTGGCCCTGCGCGCCTCTGAGCGCGGCGAGGCCTGCCGCGCCATCAGCGCCGCCGCCGGACAGCAGGACGCCCGTTGCCTGCGCGCCCGCCGTTTTGGCGACCGATGCGAGCAGCAAGTCGGCCGATGGCCGGCACCCGTTCACCGGCTCACGCGCGATTAGGCGCAGGCGGCCATGGGGCCATTTGTCAACGACGACATGGTGGTTGGGGTCAACCGCCACATAGACATGCCCCTGGAGCAGATCTTCTCCGTCGCCCGCCAGTTTCACGGTTGGCGCAATCGTGCGCGACAGCTTGGAGGCCAGCGGCACGCCAAAGCCTTCATCAACAGCCAGCAGCAAAATGGTCGGCGGGCAATTGGCCGGGAAGGTCGACAGCATTTCGGTTGCCGCATCAATGCCGCCCATGCCCCCGCTGATGACAACGACCGAGCCATCCCAGTCGTAGCTGCCATCGCCAACCGGCGCGACAGGCGCTGCCGGCCCGTTCTTGCGGGCGGCAAGGTTGGTCTTGGCGGCGGTCATCACGACCTTGCCGAGCTTGCCGGAGATTTTCTCAAATTCGTCAGGCGTCGCGCGCGCGGGCTTGGGGAAGCAGTCGACCGCGCCAAGCTCCAGCGCACGGATCGTCACATCAGACCCCTTCTGGGTCAGCGTGGACAGCATGACCACCGGCATCGGCTTGGTAGCCATGATCTCCTCAAGGAATTCCAGACCATTTTTGCCGGGCATTTCGACGTCAAGCGTCAGCACGTCTGGCTTAAGCTCGGCGATCATCTCGCGCGCTTCGTCGGCGCCATTGGCCGAGCCCACGACCACAAGCCCCTTGTTGCGTTCTAGCGCGTTGGTAAACAGCGCGCGCATGGTGATCGAGTCATCAATGACAAGAACTTTGGTGGCGGTCATGCTACTATCCTAAAGTAAAAATGCAGGCGGCCGCTATGCGGCTTCGGCAAGGTCGGTGTCGGCGGTGAGCGACGGCAGGTTGAGGACCATCACCATCCGGTCTTCAAGCGTGACCAGTCCTTCGAGGAACGGAACAACCGCATCGCTGGTGGTAACCGGGGGCGACTGGATGCTGCCGTCTTCAATCGACACGATGTCGCTGACCGCATCGACGATCAGCCCGCGAAACTGCTCGTTTACGCGGGTGACGATGATGACGTGGCGGGCGGTCGGCTCGGTGGCGCGCCAACCCAGGCGGGCGGCAAGATCGACCACAGGCAACACCGTGCCGCGCAGATTGACGACGCCGGCCACATAATGCGGCACATGCGGCAGGCGGGTGGTCGGCGTCCACGCGCGAATTTCGCGGATCGCCATGATGTCGACCGCAAAGACCTGGCCTTCGACCTCAAAGGTGATGAGTTGGCGGCTCATAATGCTCTCCATGGTTCCGAATTGTGTCAATGCGTCACGCGGCGCACGGCGGCCGCGAGTTTTTCCGGATCAAACGGCTTGACGATCCAGCCGGTGGCCCCGGCGGCGCGCGCGCGCGCCTTTTTCTCGTCGGAGCTTTCCGTCGTCAGCACCAGGATCGGGCGGTCACGATAGCGGCCCCCCGGCCCGCGCAGCCTTTCGATCAGGCCAAAGCCATCGAGCCGGGGCATATTGATGTCGGTGATGATGATGTCGCAGTCGTTCGACTCGAGCCATTCGAGCGCGGCAATGCCGTCTTCGGCCTGCTCGACCGCAAACCCCTGATCGCTCAGCGCATGCAGCAGCAGCGCGCGCATGCTGGCGCTGTCGTCCACGGTCAAAATCTTTGTCACGTCGCTCATCGGATCTTCTCCGTTCCCATCCCTCAAAACAATTCCACGTCACCGATATCGTGGCTCGGCCGTGGCGCCGGCCTGGCCACAGGCGCCATCGTGTCGGCAACCGCCCGGCAACGCGCCTTGCCGCGCGCCGGCAGAAAATCTACCCGGCGCGCATGCGTGCCTCCAAGATCCTGGTGCACAAGCATAATTCGCTCCCGCACCAGAAACTCCACGGCGAAGGCGGCGTTTGCGGTGCCAATCTTCGTCATGCCGGCATGCAGGTTTGCCCCGCCGTATAGATGCGCCTTCATCGTCAACTTGCTGGCGCCGCGCGCCATCATATCGTTGATAAGCACTTCCATAAGATAAACGCCGTAATGTTCGTCGAGCTGGCCGCGCGCACGGCTGCCCTGCGGCTCGGCCAGCAGGAAGTGGTTCATGCCGCCGACCATGCAGTGCGGATCGAACAGGCAGCAGGCAACGCAACTGCCAAGGACGGTCGTCAGTTCGACCAGCGGCTCGTTGCTCACCTGCGCCTGCCCCTGCATCACGGTGACGCGGCGCGGGGCGGACGTGGCGGCGGGGATGATGGGTTGGTGCAGCATCGTCAGGCAGCCTTGGCAAACGCGCGCCGCGCTATCTGGTGGATGCCGGCAATTTCAGCCGCCGCGCCAAGCGCAATCGCGGCACGGGGCATGCCGAACACGGTGCACGTCGCCTCGTCCTGCGCGATGGTATGGGCGCCTGCCTGCCGCATCGCGAGCAGGCCCTGGGCGCCGTCGCTGCCCATGCCGGTTAGCTGGATGCCCACCGCTTGGGCGCCCGCTGCCTGCGCCACCGAATGAAACAGCATGTCAACGCTGGGTCGATGGCCCGAAACAGGGTCGCCCGCGCGCATCTTTGTGTAGAATGTGCGGTCGCCACGCACTTGCAGGTGGCGCTCATTACCGGGCGCCAGATAGACATGGCCGGGCTTCAGCGCGATATCGGGCTCGGCGAGGCAAATTCTGGGCGCGCACGACGCATCGAGCCGGCGCGCAACCGCCTCGGCAAAGGCGCCGTTGATGTGCTGCACCACCACCGTGGGCGGGCAATTGGCCGGGAAGCCACCGAGCAGCACTTGCAGTGCCTCGACGCCGCCAGTCGACGAACCAATGGCGATCAAGCGCGCATCGCCTGAGTGGACAACCTCCGCCACCGGCGGGCTCGCCGCAACCACCTGGCTATGCGACCGGCTATTGACCTGGGCTGCGGCTCTGACAAGCTCGGCCAGCTTGCGACCATAGCCTGCGAGATATTCAGCGGAGCCGCCGCTCGGTTTGGGAACACAATCCACCGCCCCGATTTCCAGCGCATGCGCGGTGGTGTCGGTGCCTGATCGCGTAAGGCTGGACACGATGATGACCGGCGTCGGCCGCAACCGCATCAGCTTTTCAAGAAATTCCAGACCGCTCATTCCCGGCATCTCGATGTCGAGCGTAATGACATCGGGGTCCAGCTCCTTGATCAGGGCGCGCGCGTGGAGCGCATCTGTCGCTGCCCCGACCAGCTCAATATCAGGCTCAAGCGCGAGCAACTTGGCGAGCAACGCGCGCATGGTCGCGGAATCATCGACAATGAGCGTACGGATTTTCGACATTATCAGCCAACCTTGCGATAGATAGTGTTGCCCACCGGTTGCAGCTTGGCCTCCGCGGGGCCGACAACGCGCTCGCTGTGCCCAATGTAGAGGAAGCCGCCTGGCGCAAGCTGATCGGCAAAGCGATTGACCAGCCGCTCCTTGGTCGGCTGGTCGAAATAGATCATGACGTTGCGACAGAAAATGATGTCGAACAATTTCTTCATCGGCCAGCCGCCCAGCAGATTCAGCGTTCGGAACCGCACCATGGCATGCGCTTCCGGCACGATTTGCGAGCTGCCGCCGCGGTCAACCGTCCAATTGGCACGAAACGCCGCCGGCATCGCCTCAAGCGTGGAGGTGGGGTATGTCGCCGCTTTGGCGGCGGCGAGCGCATGTGCCGCAAGATCGCTCGCCAGAAGCTTGATGCCCGATTTCGCAATCGTCCGGCCTTCGCCGCGGTCGGCACCCAGCAGGGTGGTGATGATCGACCAGGTTTCCTCGCCGCTGGAACAGCCCGCCGACCAGATCAACGCCTCGCCGCCGCGCTTTGCGCGCTCGATCAGTTTCGGCCGCGCCTCGCTCGCAAAATGCTCGAAATGGTGGTTTTCACGGAAGAAAAACGTGTGATTGGTCGTCAGCGCGCAAATTGCCTTGCGCCGCTCTGTGGCGTTCTTCTCGATATATTCGAGATATTTGGCAAAAGTGCCCGAGCCGGAATTGCGGACCAAAGGCGCCCAGCGGGAATAGACCAGCATGGCCTTGCCAGGCGGCAGCACAATACCTGATTCGGCATGAAGCAGCGCGCGCACCGCCTGAAAATCGCGTTCGCCAAAGACCGCGGCACTGATGCCCGGCAGCCGGAGGAACTCCGACGACAGCGCGTTCATGCGGCTTCGGCCAGCGGGGCCATCGACGCGACAGCACTTGCGACCAGCCCGTCAACGTCGAGGATCAGGGCAACCCGGCCATCGCCGAGGATGGTGGCGCCCGCGACCCCGTTGATCGCGCGGTAATGCGTGTCGAGGCTCTTGATGACAAATTGCCGCTGGTCGCAGATTTCATCCACCAGCAACGCTGCCTGCCCCGCCGTTTCGGTATCCACCACGATCAGCACGCCCTCTTTGGGTGACGTAACCGCGCCGCGTGCGCCAACCGCATCCTGAATAGGCAGTATCGGGATGAACTGGCCGCGCACGTTCAACATTTCGCGATGCGAGCCGAGCTTGGCGACTTCGGGGCCCTGTGGCCGCAGGCTTTCAACGACATGCGCGAGCGGCACGACCAGTGTCTGGTCGCCCACCGTTACGATCATGCCGTCCGAAATGGCCAGCGTCAGCGGCAGCGCAAGGGTGAACGTGCTGCCCTTGCCGGGAACCGACTCAATCGTGATGCGGCCGCCCAGATCCTTCACATTCTGGCGGACGACATCCATGTAAACGCCGCGCCCCGAAACGTTGGATACCACCGCCGCAGTTGAAAAGCCCGGCGCGAAAATCAGGTTGTCGATCTCTTCGTCGGACAAATGCGCGTCGGGCGCGATCAGCCCTTTTTCCACAGCCTTGCTGAACACACGGGCGCGGTCGATGCCCTTGCCGTCGTCGCGCACCTTGATGAGAATGCGGCCGCCGCGATGCTCGGCGGACAGGTGCAGCGTGCCCTGCTCCGGCTTGCCCGCGGCAAGACGCTCCTCCCCGGCTTCAATGCCATGGTCAACGGCGTTGCGGATGAGATGGGTCAGGGGTTCGCCAAGCCGCTCGATAACGGTCTTGTCCAGTTCGGTCGCCTCGCCCGACATTTCCAGCTTCACGGCCTTGCCGGTGGTGCCCTCAAGCTCGCGCAACATGCGCGGCACACGGCTGAACACCGACCCAATTGGCTGCGCGCGGATGCCCATCGCGCCTTCCTGAATGTCCCGCGTCAGGCCATCGAGCATCGCCAGCTCTTCAATGCCCGCCAGATTGTGCGTCGACAGGCGCTGGGCGAGCATGGCCTGCGCAATCACCAGCTCGCCCACGCTGTCGATGAGGCGGTCGAGCCGGGCAAGGTCGATACGGATCGTCTGGTTGGCCGTCGTCGCCCCGGTCGGGGCCGGCGCAGCGGGCGAGGCGGGAGGCGGTGCGGCGGCGGCAGGCGCTGCCTGCTCGGGCGCAACGGGCACAATTTTGAGTGGCGCGGCGGCGGCAACCGGCACCGTTGCGGCGACCGGGGCGGCAGCCGCGGCAGGTTCCGGCCGCGTCACCGGCATCGGGGCCGCAAGCTCGCCCGACGCCGCCGGCTGAACATCGCCGGGCGCGGTGTCGGCAGCGGCGGCCTCGGCACCGACACGGGTGATGACCGGCGCGCAGTCATCGCCCGAAAAATCGAACACCTCTTCAATCGCAACCTTGTCGACTGAGGCCGGCATCTGGAATTCCCAGACGAGATAGGCGTGGTCAGCATCGAATTTGTCGAGCGTGGGCACCTTCGCTGCGTCACACGACACGCAAACGCCGCCGAGCCGCAGCAGTTCGCGCATCAGCAGCACGGGCTCGCCGCCATTATCCAGCGCCTTGTCGGTCGGGTGAACAACGACCTGCCAATAGCCGTCAGCCCCGCCGAAACCTTCGTCGGCGGCAATATCATCGAGCAGACCGTCAAGGTCGAAATTCATGTCAAAGGCGTCGTCATCGCCTGCACCGGCATCGTCGCCGGCAGCGCCGGAAGACGCCGCATCCGGTGCCGCCGCTGCGGGGGTGGCGGCCGCCGCTGATGCCGCGGGCGCCGGCTCGGCACCTGCCTGCGCTGCGGCGAGCTCGGCAATCAGCGCGGCATCATCGGGCGCCGAACCGCCATCACGCGCGGCGCCAACATGGTCACCCAGCGTATCAAGCGCGCGCAACATAAGGCCGACTAACGGGTCAGTGATCGGCACGGTCTCGTCCCGCACGTCGGACAGCAACGTCTCAAACCCGTGCGTGAAATGCTGGAGCGCTGTGAAGCCAAAGGCGCCTGCGCCGCCCTTTATCGAGTGAACCGCGCGAAAAATGCTGTTGATCGTATCGGAATTATGCGTGCCTGCACGGCAATCATCCAGCCCGCCTTCAGCGGCGGCCAGCGCCTCTTCGCACTCGACGAAGAAGATTTCCTGGATTTCTTCGTTCGTCACGCCTGACCCTCACCACAAATCATCGATTCAAGCCCAACGAGTCGCGCGGTTTCGCGCATTGCGTCCGACGCGACTACGGTCACGCTATGGCCGCTGGCCAAAGCCGTCGCGCGCGCGCTCAGCACAAGCTGGAACATCGCCTGGCCAATCCGCGAAACTTCCGAACCATCAAGCGTGACGGCGCCAGCGGCCACCGCCGGAATCAACGTGGGGAGCAGGGCAGCGGCTGCCGCCCGGTCGCAATGGGCAGGAAGCGAAATAACGGTCATCGGTCAGTCTCCCCCCGCGGCCGCTCAGAATTCTGTCCAATCCTCGTCGTCGACATCCGCCTTGATGGCCAGATTGCCGTGAACGGCCGGCGCGGATGGCCGGTGCGATGCCCGGCGCGGCGCCGGGCGGGACGGCGCTGCCGCCGATGCGCGCGGCTGCGCCATGCCGGAAGGCCCGCCCGTTTCGAAGCGCGCGACAAGCGCCGACAGTTCATCGGCTTCACCGGCCAGGCTGCGGGCGGCCGCAGTCGATTGTTCGACCATGGCGGCGTTCTGCTGCGTCATCTTGTCCATTTCGCCGACCGCGCCGTTCACCTGTTGCAGGTTGGTCGCCTGAATTTCAGCGGACTCGGCAATCCCCTTGATAAGCTGGCTGATGTCGCCCACCCGGGTGACGATGCGGCCGAGCATGTGGCCCGTTTCGCCGACCAGCGTGACGCCTTCGCTCACCTGTTTCGAGCTTGTCGTAATGAGCGCCTTGATGTCCTTGGCCGCATCGGCCGAGCGCTGCGCCAGCGCACGAACTTCGTTGGCGACAACCGCAAAGCCTTTGCCCGCATCGCCTGCCCGCGCCGCCTCGACGCCAGCGTTCAGCGCGAGCAAGTTGGTCTGGAAGGCGATGCCGTCGATGACGTTGATGATCTGCGAGATTTCCTGCGCCGAGCGCTCGATTGCGTCCATGGCATCAACCGCCTTGGAGACGACGGCGCCGCCCTGGGTCGCTTCACGGTGCGCTTCGTTGATCGACGCGGTGACTTCGGTCGCGCTCTTGGCGGTTTCCTTCACCATGCCCGTGACCTGGCTCATCGCCGCCGCGGTTTCCTCAAGCGAGGCCGCCTGCTGCTCGGTGCGCATCGCAAGATCGTCAGAGGCGGCGCGAATTTCAGACGCGCCGGTGTGCACGCTCGATGCCGAGCCCGACACGCGCGACATGATATCCGCCAGGCCCTCGACGGTTTCATTGAAGCTGTCGCGCAGCGCGACATATTCCGGCGCAAAAGGAACGGTGATGCGGTGCGTCATGTTGCCGGTCGCCAGCTGGCTGAGGCCGCCAGCCAGTTCGGCCACAACCACGCGCTGTTTGGCTTCGCCGGCCGCCTGCGCCTTGGACGCCGCGCGGAACACCTCGATCGCACCGACCATCGTCCCGATTTCGTCCTTGCGCTCGGCACCGGCAACCGCAACGTCGAAATCGCCATCGGCCATTTTGCGCATCGCATCGGCGGTGTTGGCAAGCGGCTGAAGCCCGCGGCGAACGATAAAAGCAACGCCGCCGACGAGCATGGCAACCACCAGCATGCCGAGCACGGTCAGGAGCAAAATAGTTGTCGTCAGCCTGGATTGGCTGGCAGCCGCAAGGTCGCTCTGCGCCTTTGCAGTCGTGCCGACAAGCGCGTCGATCTGCTGGCGGTGCGTGTCATAAACATTGGACAAACGCTCATAGCTCGCCCGTGCCGCCGCGCTGTCGCCACGGCCGACCGCAGGCAAAAATTGCTGGTCCAGCTCGGCGTAAAAACGCTTGGCCTCAGCCCCTGCCTTGTCGATGAGGGTCGCCTTCAGCTCGGCGTCGAGCGTCGAGTTCCGCCAATAAGTCTGCCGGTCGTTGAAATCTTTTTCAAGCTTTGCAAGGCTTGCGCTGCGCGTCTTGATGCTTTCGGGGTTGGTCAGCAGCTTGGTCGCTTCGAGATAGCTCTCGATGACATATTCTGGCGGCGGCAGAATATCTGCCGTCAAGTCGCTGAGCTGCTGGTTGGCCGCCTGGATTGGCCCGCCGAAGCGGATGGTGTTGACTTCAACGCTGGCGAAGGCAATCGCGGCGACCATCGTCGCCAGGATAACGCCGCCGCCAATCTGGCCCTTGCTCTTGATGCTCATCGTCGTACCGACCCCTCATTGCGTTGCCCCCAAAAACAATGTCGAGAGGGGGTTCGGATGATACAGCGCCCGCGGCGCGGCCTTATCCGCTCTCAATCTGACAACGGCGCCAGGGGGCCCATGCCGTCACCGCCTTCCTCAACGGGAAAGGCAAAAACCGGCTTATTGGCTATGGCTTATAAACCAGTAACCGTACGGTTACGTATTTACCGCAATACTTGGGGTGGGATGCAACGGGAGCGCTCCACAGGCATAGCCTAGCCGCAACGCCTGGGCCAGCGAACCGACGCCGAGCTTGGCCATAATGCGCGCCCGGTGGACCTCGGCAGTGCGCAGGCTGATGCCCAGCCGCGCCGCGACATCGCGGTTCGCCAGGCCGTCAGCCAGAAGTCGCAAAACTTCGTTTTCTCTGCTGGTTAGCTGCGCGAGCAGCGTCGCAGCTTCGGCCGCCACGGCATGGCGCCTGGCGGCTGCACGCTGCACCGCTGCCGCATCGTCCACCCGCCGCGCGAGATCACCAGCGGCAGCGGGGAGCACCACAACATCGCACGCCCCCGCTTTGATGGCGGCCACCGCGACGGCAACACTCGGCGCCGAAATGGTGACAATCGTCGCAAAGCTCTCCTTGAAGCTGCCCAAAACAGGTATGTATTCTGCCTGGCGCGCGTCGGCCTGGGGCAGGTCGAACACTATTACCCCTGCATCGCGGTGGCCAATGCCATCGACAAACAGGTCGGGCGTGGCAAATCCTTGAACCAGCAAGTTACTGGCCGTTGCCAGCTGGGCACGCAATGCTGCTCGCTTTTCACCGTCCACTGCGATGATGTAAACGAATTGTCCCATATTGGGCGGGGTATGCGGCCGGGGGTACACCCGCGCAATCGGCCAACTACCCAATTCACGCCGTCGCCATGCCAACGGGGCTGCCCGGCCGGCCCGAGCCACCGCCTCATGAGTTCGGCTTGGCGCCAGGCGGCAAGGGCCGCGCACCGCCCGCTCCAATCAACGCGGGCGGCAGGACACGCCCCGCCGCCCGCTGCGTCGCTTATCCCAGCACGACGTCGTTGGTGGCAAGCGTCGTCACGTTAAGCGTGAAGGTTTCCGTCAACCCCGCGCCGTAATGCAGCGTGAATTCCGTGCCGACATTGGTCAGGAACGCGCCCCGGCCAAAGCCGGTAAACACCAGCGTATCGCCCACAGCCGTTCCCCGGCCGTCAAAGTCGATGATGCGGTCGCCCTGAAGCTCGCCGGGGCGGAAGGTGAAGCGGTCATTGCCCGCACCGCCTATCAGGGTGTCGGCGCCAACGCCGCCGTTCAGCGTATCGGCCCCGTCGCCGCCATTCAGCACGTCATCGCCGGCCAGCCCGTTCAGCGTGTCGTTGCCGCCCAGCCCGTTAATCTCGTCGGCGCGCGCCGTGCCGTCAATGCGGTCTGCCAGCGCCGTGCCATTGATTGCGTCATTATCGACGCCGGTTACGGTGAGGTTGACGGTTGCGGTGCTTTCCAGCCCGGCGGCATCGCGGATCGTGTAGGTGAAGCTGTCGGGTGCGGTCTGGCCGCCGGCCAGCGGGTCAAAGCTGTCATTGTCCGCGGCATAGGTCAGCGTCTGGGTGGCCGCGTCGAAAAGCACATGGCCGAGCGTACCCGTGGTGTTCACCGAGACGATCGTCCGCGTGTCGCCTGCATCGACGTCACGGTCATTGGCGAGCAGCAGTGCGACGAGATTGGCCGTTGCCGCATCCTCGGCCACCGTCACGCTATCGCTCGCGGCAACCGGCGCCTCGTTCACATTGGTGACGCCGATGGTCAGCACTTCCTGATAGGTCAGCCCGCCCTGATCGGTCACCAGCGCGGTGACCGAGAAGCTTGGGTTCGACTCAAAGTCGATGACCGCGCCATTGGCCACGACGACATGGTCGCCATCAATCGCAAAGCGCCCGCCTGCATTGTCGAGCAGCGTGTAGGTGAAGGTGTTGCCGGCGTTGGGGTCGGTCGCGGTGAGCGTGCCGACAACGGTGTTCGCCGCCGCATTTTCGGCCACCGTGGCGGGCGACAGCGCAATGTCGGTCGGCGCGCGGTTGGGAACGGGGATGAGGAAGCTGGCAACCAGCGCATCATGATCGCTGGCGATCTGCTGGTCGGCGCCAAGCTCGGCATTCAGGTGCACAATGTCGAACCGCGCGCCGGCCAACAGCGATGGCGTGGCGAGGATATGGTCGAGCTGTTGTGCGTTGCCCTCAAACACAAAGCTGTAACGCTCGGCGGCCGGGATCAGCTCGTTCAGATCAGTAAGCACACCGCCTGCGGTGAGCGACCGGATCGCATTCTCATAGCTGAAGCCATTGAAATCGCCCTGCACAACAATGTTGGCACCGGGGTTTTGCGCAAGCAGGCCGTTGACATAAGCGCGCACCGCCTGTGCCTGCGCCGTGCGTGCACTGTCGCCCGCATCATTGGGCGGCTGCACATTGCCGAACAGCGCGTCAGACCCGCCGCGCGACGTGGAGTGGACGTCGATCGTCGTGATCGTCTGGTCGTTGAACACAAACTGCGCGACCAGCGGTCGGCGGCTGCCATTGAAGGCGGCATCCTCGATCAGCGTGGCGGAACCGGCGACATATTGCACCCGGGCGGCATTGTAGAAATAGCCGTTGCGGATGTTGCCGTTAGGCTCGCCGCCGGTGCTGTTGGGCGCGGTCGGTGCGATTTCGACATAGGTATAGGTCGGGCCACCGGCTGCCTGGATCGCCGCGATCAGCCGTGCCGCGGTAGCAGCACCTGACAGGTTGGTGCCGTTGCCCACGCCATCGGCATCCTGGATTTCCTGAACGCCCAGAATGTCTGGCGCGCGCAGGTTGTTGACGATGTCAAACGCAAGCGCTTCGAACTTGGGCGCAGGATCGGTCGGGTCGATGTTTTCGAGATTGTAATCGGCCAGCGTCAGCCGGTCGGTCGCGCCGACGAGATCGGTCACTTCGGCGGCGACGGTCACGTCCTGCGCAATCGTTACTGCCCGCGTCACCAGCACTTCATAGGCGCCAAAGCTGTACGACACGATGCCGGTGACATTGGCGAGCCGGTCGCCGAGCGACAGCAGGCTAGCGTCAAAGCCCCCAAACAGCCCGGTATCGTCGTCAAGCTGGATCCGCTCGGGGTTGAAGTCGCCGGCCGAAATCGTGAGCGTTCCCCGGTTGGAAAATCCGCTTGCCCCAGCGCCGTTATCGGCAACGACATAGACCTCGCCAAACCCGTTCGGCCCGCTCACCACGCTTGGTGCGCTGATGGTGACCAGCACGCCTTCGAGCGATTCGTAAAAGTCGATCCCGTCCTGTGCGGGGTCATAGGTGCCGAACTGGTCATTATCGATCACCTCGGTCGGCGGAACGCGCCCGCCCGCCCCAATGACCGTCGTCTCAATGTCGGCAGTGCCAAGCCGCGCAACGATCGAAACGGATGTCAGTTCGGTCGTCGTCAGGTTATTCGCGCCAGAGGTGCCGCCGGGGCGGAATTCAGTCACCGTGCCGTCCACCCGCAGCAGTTCGCCGATGCGAATGCCAACCGGCGCGGTCGACGTGAAGACGAAAATCCCGTCCGACGTCCGAATATCACGGTCGGTCGCGCCAACCGCGCTTTGCAAATAATAGCCATTGGTGTCGATGGCCGTGACGACGCCTTGCGTGCGCACCGTCGTCCCCACAAACGGGCTGGTATGGCCCAGCCCCTGGATCGAGCCGA
>JAKFUZ010000007.1 GCA_021732445.1 Sphingomonas sp.
GCAGCAGCGGCCCAATCAGTTCCCACTCCGCGTCCGACAAATCCCCGCGACCCATGACTGCTCCTCAAAAAGCAGCCTTGAATCAGAACCAAGCGAGTTTGGGAATCCCTTTTGTCAACACAGCCTAATCTTCGCGCGACACCTTTTCCTGACGTTCATGGCGCTCCTGTGCTTCGACCGTCATGGTCGCGATGGGCCGCGCTTCCAGCCGGCCAAGCGAAATCGGCTCGCCCGTTACTTCGCAATAGCCATAATCGCCTTCGTCAATACGGCGCAGCGCAGCTTCGATTTTGGAGATCAGCTTGCGCTGCCTGTCGCGGGTGCGCAGTTCAATCGACCAGTCCGTTTCGCTGGAGGCGCGGTCGGTCAAATCGGCTTCGCGCAGCGGCTCGCTTTGTAGCTGCGACAGCGTGCCCTGCGCTTCGACAAGAATTGCATCTTTCCAGCGCAGCAACTTGTCACGAAAATATGCCTGCTGGCGCGGGTTCATAAAGGGTTCCGACGGGTCGGGTCGATACCCGTCGCCATCATCGGCCAGCATTTTTGCCGGAATTTTTTCCGCGTCGTCGTGTGGTTTCAGCACAGATGCCATCCCTATACTCTCCTACGCGCTGCCGCGGGCACCTTGAGGGGCGCTCTATCGTCCAGCCTGAGCGCGCCTATAGCCATCGCATCGGCGCATCACAAGCAACTGCGCGCCGGAAATCCGCCGGAGAGCTAGCGCCAGCCGGGCCGGGACGTCGCCAGGCCGGTAGCCGATGAGTGAGCGACACGTGCCACGAAAAATTAGGCTAACTGCTGTCAGTCGCAAATGACGTCCATTCGGACCACAGCAAAGTTAAGCAATTTGTATCAATATGACACATTAACCAAATACGGATCATGTTGGCACAGTCCGCCTGTCAAGTATCCATCCAATTATTGGTTAACACCCTTGCGCTTAATGCTTTGTTTTGGCCTTTAGGGGAATACGGGTGTGGCCTGACAGGCATTGAACGCTTTTCAGGTAGCAGAGCCAGCGAAGAGAGAGTGTATCCATGTCTGTGCGAACGGCTGTAGCAAAATTATGCGCTTGTACGTGCGGTGGCGCCCTTATCGGCGGCGGGGCGGTGCATGTGACCGAATCGGCCAAGCCACGCCACGCCTATGCAGCAAAGGCAAAACGCCATGTGGTGCAAAAATCGGCAGGCATGCGGGCTGCTTCAACCAAGCGTGTTGCGCGCGTTCGCCGCGTCGTTACCCGAACCCAGGCGGCATGCGCGCCTGCGGTCGTAACCGTTACGAGCCAGGGCACGCCGGTGCCGCTGCCGCCACCCTATCTCGCCTCAAGCGGCGGGTTTCCGGTGAGCGGCGGTGATGGCGGCTTCCCCGTGGTCATCGGCGGCAGTGGCGGGTTTGGCGGGTTTGGCGGCGGCTTTTTTGCCGGCGGGTTTTTTGGCGGTGGCGGCAGCAGCGGCGGCGGCAGCGTGGTGGTATCGTCCACCACCAGCGGCGGATCAACCAGCACGAGCGGTGGTTCAACCAGCACTGGCGGCGGGTCGAGCAGCACCAGCGGCGGCTCCTCATCGACATCGGCTGGCGGATCGTCCACATCAACTGGCGGGGTGAGCAGCACCTCGTCATCGGGCAATGTGAGCAGCACGTCGTCAACCGGCGGGTCGTCGTCGAGCGGCAACATATCGTCGGCAAGCGGAGGCTCCGGCGGCAGCGGCGGCAGTAGCGGCAACGTCTCGTCGGCAAGCGGAGGCTCCGGCGGCAGCTCGGGCAACGTCTCGTCGGCAAGCGGCGGCAGTAGCGGCAATGTCTCCTCCGCAAGCGGCGGAAGTTCGGGCAATGTTTCCTCGTCGTCGAGCGGCAATGTCTCGTCGTCTGCGTCGTCGAGCGGCGATGTGTCTTCCTCGTCGAGCGGCAATGTCAGTTCGTCGGCGTCAAGCTCGACCAGCTCCAGCGGCAACATCACCTCATCAGCCTCATCGAGCGGCGACGTAACCTCGTCGGCATCGTCGAGCGGCAGCTTCAGCACCAGCACCAGCACCGGCGGCTTCAGCACGAGCACAAGCACCTCAACGAGCAGCGGGGCGACCAGCACGAGCACCAGCAGCGGTGCGAGCGGCGGCTCCGGCTCATCGGGCGGCGACCCGGCCCCGGTGCCGGCCCCGCCCATGGTCTTGCTGTTTGGCGCCGCCGCCGCTGCGCTCATCGGCCGCAAGCGGCTCGCGCGGCGAACTGCGAGCGAGGTCGCCTGACCAATCGCGCGGCGGGGGCCGGGCAGGCCCTGTCCCCGCTTGCACCGGGCGCCGGTCGCCGCCATAGCCGCGACCATGCACGATATCCGCTTCATCCGAGACCATCCCGAAGCCTTTGATGCAGGGCTTGCGCTGCGCGGCATCGGGCCGCACGCAGCCAGCCTTATCACGCTTGACGAGCGCCGCCGGGCGCTCACGACGCAGGTTCAGGCCGGGCAGGCCCGCCGCAACGATGCCTCCAAGGCAATTGGTGCTGCCAAGGCCAGGGGCGACGGCGCGGCCGCAGCTGCGCTTATGGAAGAAGTGTCCATATTGAAGGACACGCTCCCTGCACTCGATGCCGAGGAAAAAGCGCTGGGCGAGGCGCTGCATGCGCAGCTCGCCGCCTTACCCAACCTCCCGCTTGGCGACGTACCGCACGGCGCCGATGAGGGGGGCAATGTGCTGGTCCATGAACGCGGCGGCAGGCGCGCCGTTGATTTTGAGGTGCGCGAGCACGACGTGATCGGCCCGGCGATGGGGCTTGATTTTGAAACGGGGGCGTTGTTGTCGGGCGCGCGGTTCACGGTGGTGCGGGGCGCAGCCGCGCGACTGAACCGGGCGCTCGGCCAGTTTGGCCTCGACATTCTTACGCGCACACACGGCTATGAGGAAATCGTGCCACCGGTCATGGTGCGCAGCGAAACCATGTTTGGCACCGGCCAGTTGCCCAAATTTGCCGAAGACTCCTTCCAGACCACAGATGGCCGCTGGCTCATTCCGACAGCCGAGGTCAGCCTCACCAACATCGTGCGCGAGCGCATTCTGGCGAGCGAAGAGCTGCCGCTGCGCTTCACCGCGCTCACCCAGTGTTTCCGGTCCGAAGCAGGCGCTGCGGGGCGCGACACGCGCGGCTTCATCCGCCAGCATCAGTTTGAAAAGGCCGAAATGGTCTCCATCGTCCGCCCCGAGGATTCGGAAGCCGAACATGAGCGGATGACCGCGTGCGCCGAGGACATTCTTGACCGGCTGGAGCTGCCCTATCGCCGCATGAAGCTGTGCACCGGTGACATGGGGTTCACCGCCGCGCGCACCTATGATCTGGAAGTGTGGCTTCCCGGCCAGGGGCGTTACCGCGAAATCTCAAGCTGCTCGACCTGCCTAGACTTTCAGGCGCGGCGAATGAACACGCGCTATCGGCCCGCCGATGACAAGAACACCCGCTTTGTGCACACACTCAACGGATCGGGGCTGGTCGTGGGGCGTATGATCGTGGCCATTTTCGAAAATTATCAGCAGGCAGGCGGGTCGGTCGCGGTGCCTACCGCGCTCCAGCCCTATCTTGGCGGGCTGAACCGGCTGGAGCCGGCCTGATGCGCATTCTGCTGACCAACGACGATGGCTATCACGCGCCGGGACTGAAAATTCTCGAACAGATCGCCGCGGCACTTTCTGACGATGTCTGGGTGGTGGCGCCAGCCGACGAGCAATCGGGGGCGGGGCATTCGCTCACCCTTACCCGGCCCATCCGCATTCGCCGCCACGCCGACAAGCGCTTTGCGGTGGCAGGCACGCCAACCGACGCGGTGATGATGGCGCTTGCCAGGATCATGAAAGACACCCCGCCCGACCTTATTCTGTCGGGCGTCAATCGCGGTGCGAATCTGGCCGAAGACGTGACCTATTCGGGCACCGTGTCGGCGGCCATGGAGGGGGCGCTGGCGGGCGTCCGGTCGATCGCGCTCAGCCAGGCCTATGCGCGCGAGGGTATGGGCGATGTGGTGCCCTTTGCCGCTGCCGCCGCCTGGGGTGAGCGTGTGCTGCGCCCGTTGCTCGATGCGCCGCTTGAGCCACGCACGCTGGTGAACATCAATTTTCCGGCGACCTCGGCTGAAGGAGTGCGCGGCGTGCGCGTCGTCGACCAGGGGCTGCGCGATTATGGCCGGCTGCAAATCGTCACCAACCGCGATCCGCGCGGTTATGACTATCACTGGTTCGCGCTCGGGCCGGCCATCGACACGCCGGCCCATTCCACCGATCTTGAGGCGGTGGCGGATGGATATGTCGCGGTTACGCCACTGCATCTGGACCTGACACACCATAAATCGCTCGATATGCTGCGCGCGGCATATCGCTGAGCGGCGAAAATGGGGAAGGCAATGGCAGTGATCGAGCGGCGGCGGCCGGCGGCATGGACATGCATCATCTGGCTGATGCTGGGCTGCGGGTGCGTGCCTGCCGCTTATGGCGCGCGCGGCGATGGCCAGCCCTTGCCACCGCCGCCACCCGCACAGGCTGACGGCGCTGAACAGTCGCCGACGAACATCTTGCCTGCCCGGCAACTTTGGGAGGTCCGCCCGGTCACGCCCAATGCTCAAGACGTCGCAGCAGAGCTGTACACCGTGCAGCCCGGTGACACGCTGCTCGGCATCGCGCGAAAGACCGGCGCCGGGTCAGAGGCGATTGCCCGCGCCAACGGCATCGCTGCGCCCTTTTTGGTCAAAACCGGCCGGCGACTTGCGATCCCGGCCGGTCGCTATCATCTGGTCCAGTCCGGCGAGACGGGGATTGCGATTGCACGGGCTTATGGCGTTGAGTGGTCACGCGTTGTGGCCGACAATCAGCTTACCGAACCCTATATTCTGCGCGCCGGGCAGCGCATTTTGATCCCTCGCGCCGGGCCGCAGTCACTGGCCGAACGGGCCGCCGCCTTTCATCTCGACATCGACGATATTGTGACCGGCAGCCAGCCCGCGCTTGCCGAGCGCGCCCGGCCAGCAAAACCCAGCGCATCGGCAAGCCCGCGCCTGCCGCCCACCGCCGCCATCGCCGAGCCTGAGGCGCTGCGCGGCGGCTTCCGCTGGCCGGTCAACGGGCCGCTGCTCCAGCGCTTTGGCCCGGCAGGCTCGGGCCAGCGCAATGACGGCATAAAAATCGGCGTGGCGCGCGGCACGCCCGTGCTGGCGGCGTCTGACGGCGTGGTTGCCTATACCGGCGCCGAAGTGGCCGGGCTTGGGGGTCTGGTGATCCTGAAGCACGGCAGCGGCTGGACCAGTGTTTACGGGCATAACGAGCAGATCCTCGTCCAGCGTGGCCAGGCGGTGAAGCAGGGCCAGGCGGTTGCACTGTCAGGCGATACGGGCTTTGCCGAGCGGCCCGAGCTGCATTTTGAACTGCGCAAAGGCCGCACGCCGGTTGATCCGCTGGTCGAGCTCCCCAAGCGCTGAACGCAACGCCGCGATTGCGCTTGGCCGCCAATATCCCTTAAGCGAGGGCGCATCATGACCGGCTTCACCTCTGACCTGCTCCGCCTGCTTTCCAGCCGCGGCCATATTCATCAACTGACCGACGGCCACGCGCTTGATGCGCTGGCAGCCCGCCAGATCGTGCCTGGCTATGGCGGGTTCGATGCAACCGCGCCCTCGCTTCATGTCGGCAATCTCATGCTCATCATGCTGCTCCGGCGGATGCAGCAGACAGGCCACAAGCCAATCGTGCTGATGGGCGGCGGCACGACAAAAGTCGGCGACCCTTCAGGCAAGGACGAATCGCGCAAGCTGCTCGACGATGCGGCAATCGACGCGAATATCGCCTCGATAAGAACCGTGTTCGAGAGGTTTCTTACCTTTGGCGATGGGCCGACTGATGCGGTGCTGGTCAACAATGCCGACTGGCTCGACGCGATCCATTACATCCCGTTCCTGCGCGATGTCGGCCGGCACTTCACGATCAACCGCATGCTCGCGTTCGATTCCGTGAAGCTGCGGCTGGATCGCGAGCAACCGCTGACTTTCCTTGAATTCAACTATATGATTCTCCAGGCCTATGATTTTCTGGAATTGTCGCGCCGCGCGAATTGCCGGATGCAGCTTGGCGGATCGGACCAATGGGGCAATATCGTCAACGGGGTAGAGCTTGCCCGCCGGGTGGACGGTACGGAAGTCTTCGGCCTCACCACTCCGCTCATCACGACGGCCGACGGCGCGAAAATGGGCAAGACGGCCTCGGGCGCTGTGTGGCTGAACGAAAACCAGCTCTCAAATTATGACTATTGGCAATTCTGGCGCAACGCCGACGACCGCGATGTGGGGCGCTTCCTCAGGCTGTTCACCGACATATCGCTCGACGAGATTGCCCGGCTGGAGGCGCTGGAAGGCGCCGAAATCAACGCCGCGAAGGTCATCCTCGCCAATGCGGCAACCGCGTTGTGCCGCGGCGAGGCCGCCGCAACCGACGCCGCAGAGACCGCGCGGCGCACCTTTGAACACGGCGGCAGCGGCGAAGCGCTGCCCACGCACGCGGTGCCCGGCGGCCAGATCACTCTGGTAGACGCGCTGGTGGCACTCGGTTTTGCTAGCTCGAAAGGTGACGCGCGGCGGCTCATCAAAGGCGGCGGCGCGCGCGTTGGGCCTGGCAAGATTACCGATGAAGCCTATGTCATCGCCCTCGAAAGCGCGCCAATTCGCGTATCTGCCGGCAAGAAGCATCACGGGGTGCTGACCAGCGGCCAATAGGCGGGGCTTCGGCGGCCTTTCGCGCCTAGCCCGAGCGGAGCAGCGCAACGCCTGCATCCCGCTCAAACAGATACAGGACAACCCGCGCCGCCTGGCCGCGCGGGCCGGCCAGACCGCCATCGCGCTCGATCAACAGTCGCGCATCATCATTGGCCATGCGCAGCAGCGGGCCGAGCATGTCCGGCGTGGCGAGCCGGAACTGCGCGTCGCCCGATTGCCGGGTGCCCAGCAGCTCACCCGCACCGCGCAGCTTAAGATCTTCTTCGGCAATCAGGAAGCCGTCATTGGTTTCCCGCATCAGCGCCAGCCGTGCCCGCGCGGTTTCGCTCAAATGCTGGCCACGGATCAGCAGGCAGTTGGAAGCACCGCTCCCGCGCCCTACCCGGCCGCGCAACTGATGAAGCTGTGCCAGCCCGAAGCGATCCGCCGCCTCGATGACGATGAGCGTTGCATTGGGCACATCGACGCCCACCTCGATCACCGTGGTTGCCACCAGCAGGCCAAGCGCGCCGCTGGCAAAGGCGGCCATCACCGTGTCCTTTTCCACCCCCTTCATCCGCCCATGGACCAGCCCCACCCGGTCACCAAGCCTTGCGCGAAGCGCGGCCGCGCGCTCCTCGGCCGCGGCAAGATCGGTCTTTTCGCTCTCCTCGACCAGCGGGCACACCCAATAAGCCTGCCCGCCGCCCGCCAGATGCCGGCCCACCGCCCCGATGACATCGGCAAGCCGCTCCTGGGACAGCACGCGCGTTTCAATCGGCTGGCGACCAGGCGGCATTTCGTCGAGCCGGCTGACGTCCATCTCGCCGTACAGCGCCAATGTCAGCGTGCGCGGAATTGGGGTCGCCGTCATCGCGAGCAGATGCGGCGGGGTGCCGGCCTTTTCGGCAAGCAACATCCGTTGCGCCACGCCAAAGCGGTGCTGCTCGTCAACCACCACCAGGCCCAGATCACGATAGGCAACCGCTTCCTGAAAAATCGCGTGCGTGCCAATGAGAATGTGGATCGAGCCATCCGCCAGCCCCATCAGCGTGGCCTCGCGCACGCGGCCCTTGTCCCGGCCGGTGAGGACCGCAATGTTGACGGGCAGCCCCGCGAACAGCGCGCGCAGACTTTCATGATGCTGGCGGGCAAGAATTTCAGTCGGCGCCAGAAAGGCACCCTGCGCACCTGCTTCCACCGCCACCAGCAGCGCCATCGCCGCGACCAGTGTTTTGCCCGAGCCGACATCTCCCTGCAACAGGCGCAGCATCGGCTGGCGCTGGCGCATATCGCCTTCAATTTCGGCAATCGAGCGCGCCTGTGCGCCCGTCGGCTGATAGGGCAGCCGCAAGGCACCCCGCAAACGCCCGTCGCCAACGAGCGCCCGGCCCGGCCTTGAGCGCGTCGATGCCCGCACCAGCATGAGCGCCAACTGGCTTGCGAACACTTCGTCATAGGCCAGCCGCGCGCGCGCCGGGGCATCGCTTGGGTCGGCATGGAGCCGCGCCAGCGCCTCGCGCCAGGCGGGCCATTGGTGCTTGGCGCGAAGCCCCGGTTCGATCCATTCCTCAAGCTGTGGCGCCCGCGCGACAGCCTGCGCGGCAAGCTGCGCCATCCGCCGTGACGTCATGCCTTCTGACAGCGGGTAGACCGCCTCGCGGGTCGGGTGGTCTTCGGCCTCCTCCACTGGCACGACATAGTCGGGGTGGACGATTTGCAGCTCCTGACCATAGGTTTCGAGCTTGCCCGACACGCGGCGCGGCTCGCCGAGCGGCAGCAGTTTTTTCACCCAGCCCGAATTGCCCCCGAAATACACGAGCGACACCGCATTGCCGGCGGCGTCGATTGCATGGGCCCGGCTGGGGCCTCGCCCTGGGCTGGTGCGATAGCCGGTCGCCGTGAGCGTGATGGCAATGGTGCGCCCGGCATCGGCGATATCGAGCGTCTCGCGCGGCAGCCGGTCAACCCAGCCGGTCGGCAGGTGGAAGGCGATATCGACCACGCGCGCGAGCCCCAGCCGCTCCAGCGGCCTGGCAAGCACCGCGCCAACGCCCTTCAGGGCAGTGACTTCTGCGAACAGTGGATTGAGGATTTCGGGCCGCATGTCTATCTGACACCCTCTTACCCCCAGCCGACGGTTGCTCCAAGCGCCGCCGGCCCATTGTCGTTGGAGTGCCCATGGACCGCGAGACCCGCCTGAAGCGCTTGCATTTTCGCAGCCACCACCGCGGGACGCGGGAAGCCGACCTGTTGATCGGCGGCTTTTTCGATGCGCATGGGGCCGCGTGGAACGACACCGACATGGCACTGTTCGAAGCATTGCTGGAAGAGCAGGATGTCGACATCATGGCCTGGGCGATGGGGACGCAAGCGCCGCCTGCCCGTTATGAAGGCTCGATACTCGCAGCGCTCACGACGCTGACTTATGTGCCAGTCGCCGAATAGCGCCGCCGAAAATGCCTGATCTAGAACGGATATTGCGCGCGCCGGCGCCGCTGACGCTTGCCGGTGTGCCCGCCGGGTTCCTTCCGTGGTTGATGGCTGATCTTGCGCGCGCCGCCCGGCCTCGCGCGGTGTTCATTGCGGCCGACGAAGCCGAGATGCGCGCCATTGCCGCCACCGCTCCCTATTTCGCGCCCGAGCTTGACGTCATCGCCTATCCGGCATGGGATTGCCTGCCCTATGACCGTGCCTCGCCCACCCTGCGCGTGATGGCGGAACGCGTGGCGGCACTCCACCGGCTCCAGCAGGCACCGCGCGGCGCGCAGTTGCTGGTGACGACGGCCAACGCCGCTGCACAGCGCACGCTCAGCCCGTTTCGTATCCGGCAATTGGTAGCAACACTTGCGCCCGGCGCGCGCATTGGGCGCGATGCACTGGCAGCGCTGTTGCAGGCCAACGGGTATGTGCGCGTGGAGACGGTCACCGATTCGGGCGAATTCGCGGTGCGCGGCGGGCTGGTAGACCTGTTTCCGAGTGGCGAGGACCATGCCCTGCGCCTCGACTTTTTCGGCGACGAGATCGAGAGCGTGCGCAGCTTCGACCCGGCCGACCAGCGCACGACCGGGCGGCTCGACGGGTTCACCCTGCTGCCGGCCTCGGAAGCGCTGCTCGACGAAGACAGCGTAAAGCGGTTCCGCAGCCGATACCGCGAACGCTTTGGCGCCAGCGCCACCGGCGACCCGCTTTATCAGGCGATTTCGGACGGGCGCCGGCTCTCAGGCATGGAGCATTGGCTGCCGTTGTTCGAAGACCGGCTGACCACCTTGTTCGACCATATTGGCGACGGCGCGGTTGTGGTGCGCGATGCCGGGGTCGCGGCCGCGGCGGCGCAGCGCTTTGAGGCGATTGCCGATTACCACGCCAACCGGGTGCGCGCGCAAACGAGCGATCCGGGCAGCTACCGCCCGCTGCCGGCCGACCTTTTGTACCTGACGGGCAACGAGTGGGACGCGCGGCTGGCGCTGGCGCGCGCGCATCAGGCGGGCAGTTTTCATGAGCCGGAAAGCGCCGGCGTGGTCGATTTCAACGTGGACGGCAGCCGCGATTTTGCGCCCGAGCGCAGCAGCGGCGCGAATATCTATGACGCGGTTGTCGCACATCTTGCCGCACTCAGGGCCAGCGGCAAAAGGCCCGTCCTCGCCAGCTACTCGGTCGGCGCACGCGAACGGCTGGGCGGGTTGCTCGCCGAACACGGGCTGCGCGGCGCAACACAAGCCGCAACGTGGCAGGAGGCACTGGGCGCGGCCGCGACGGGCGTTGCGCTGGTCGTGCTACCCATCGACCACGGGTTCACGTCACCCGATATCGCGATGCTCACCGAGCAGGACATGCTGGGCGACCGGCTGGTGCGCCGCGCGAAGCGACGCAAATCAACCGATGCGTTCCTTGCCGAACTGGCCACGCTGACGCCGGGCGACCTCGTCGTCCATGTCGATCACGGTATCGGTCGCTATATCGGGCTGATGTCGATCCCGGTCGGCGCCTCGCCGCATGACTGCGTGGCACTGGAATATGCCGGGGGCGACAAGCTGTACGTGCCGGTTGAGAATATCGATGTGCTCAGCCGATATGGCAGCGACGAGGGCGGCACGCTCGACCGCCTCGGCGGAGAGGCGTGGCAGCGCCGCAAGAGCCGTATGAAGGAGCGCATCCGCGAAATTGCGGGTGATCTCATCGCCGTCGCCGCCGAGCGTGCGCTGCGCCATGCCGACATCGCCGAGCCGGACGCAAGCGGTTATCCAGCTTTTGTCGATCGCTTTCCCTATGAGGAAACAGACGATCAGGATCGCGCAATCGGCGACGTGCTGAGTGATCTTGGCGACGGCAAACCCATGGACCGGCTGATCGTCGGCGATGTCGGCTTTGGCAAGACCGAAGTTGCGCTTCGTGCAGCGTTTGTCGCGGCAATGGCGGGGATGCAGGTTGCTATCGTGTGCCCGACCACCCTGCTTGCGCGGCAGCATTTCACCAACTTTTCCGCGCGGTTTGAAGGGTTTCCCATCAATATCGGCAGGCTTTCCCGCCTCGTCTCGCCGGCCGAGGCCAAAACCACGCGCGAGGGGCTGGAGAACGGCACCATCGACGTGGTGATCGGTACCCACGCCATCCTCGCCAAATCGGTGGCGTTCAGGCGGCTTGGCCTGGTGGTGGTTGACGAAGAGCAGCGCTTTGGCGTTACCGACAAGGAACGGTTGAAAGCGCTGAAAGCCGATGTTCATGTGCTCACGCTTACCGCCACCCCAATCCCCCGCACGCTGCAAATGGCGATGTCAGGCCTGCGCGACCTGTCGGTCATCCAGACGCCGCCGGTCGACCGGCTTGCGGTGCGCACTTATGTGATGCCGTGGGACCCGGTGGTGCTGCGCGAGGCGTTGCTGCGCGAGCATTATCGCGGCGGGCAAAGCTTTTTCGTCACCCCGCGCATTGCCGACCTGCCGGATATCGAGGAGTTTCTGACCAGGCAGGTGCCCGAAATCCGCTATGTTGTGGCGCATGGCCAAATGAGCCCGACCCAGGTCGAGGAGAGGATGAGCGCGTTTTACGACAAGAAGTTCGAGGTGCTGGTTTCAACCACCATCGTTGAGAGCGGGCTCGATATTCCAAGCGCCAACACGATGATAATCCACCGCGCAGACCGGTTTGGCCTGGCCCAGCTCTATCAGCTTCGCGGGCGGGTGGGCCGCGCCAAAACCCGGGCTTATGCCTATCTCACCACGCCTGCCGACCGGATCATCACCGAAACCGCCGAAAAGCGCCTGAAAGTGCTGTCTGACCTTGAAAATCTGGGTGCCGGCTTTCAGCTCGCGAGCCATGATCTTGACATTCGCGGGGCAGGCAATCTGCTTGGCGATGAGCAGTCCGGGCACATCCGCGAGGTCGGGTACGAACTTTATCAGGCAATGCTTGAAGAAGCGATCATGGATGCCAAGGCCGGCGGACTTGCCACGCGCCCGCGCGATTTCAGCCCGCAGATCACAATTGATGCGCCCATCCTCATCCCCGACGATTATGTGCCCGATCTGGACTTGCGGATGGGCCTGTATCGCCGCCTGAACGACATTGACGCGCCACAAGGGCTGGAAGCCTTTGCCGCCGAGCTGATCGACCGGTTTGGCACGCTGCCTGATGCGACCGAAAATCTCATCCGGCTGATCGAAATCAAGCATCATGCAAAGAACGCGGGCGTATCAAAAATCGACGTTGGCCCGCGCGGTGCGCTGGTCTCGTTTCACGACGACCGACCGCCCAATATCGACGGGCTGCTGGCCTATGTGGCGCGCCTGGCCGGCGTCGCCAGGCTGCGGCCCGACAGCAAGCTGGTGCTGAACCGCGTATGGGCCGACCCCAAGGCCCGGCTGAACGGTGCGCTGCAACTCGCTCGCGGGCTGGCAAAGGCCATTGGGTGACATGCGGCCAGGCAGTCGCCAGCCGCTATCCGTCCCCCCGGCTGGCGAGCAGCACCGTCAGATCAGCCGCGCTCATTGCCGGGGCGCACAGAAACCCCTGATAATATTGGCAGCCTTCCTTCGCCAGCAAATCGAGCTGCTCAGCGGTTTCGACACCTTCGGCAACGACCGACAGGCCAAGCGATCGGGCCATGTCGATCACCCCGCGCACGACGATCCGGTCGCGGACGCCGCCGGCAATGTCTTGTGCGAGCTTTTTGTCGATCTTGAGATAATCGAGCGGGAGCGCTTTCAGATAGGCAAGGCTGGAATAGCCCGTCCCGAAATCGTCAATGGCGACACGGCACCCGGCGGCTCTGAGCGCTGCCAGCAAATTGGCGGCCGCCCCAAGATCATCGATCAGCCCGCCTTCGGTAATCTCGACCGTCAGCCTTCCGCGGGGGAAGCCCGATGCGTCGACGCGGTCGATGAATATGTCGGCAAAATCGGGCCGGGCTATGTCGGCGGCGGTGAGATTTATCGCCAGCCTCAGGCTCGCCAGCGCACCGGGCCAACCCGCCGCGCGCTCAAGCGCCACCCGCTGGATATGGTCCGACAGACCAATTACCAGATCAGCGCGTTCGGCCGCTGCAAACAGTGTTTCGGCGCCAAGCGACCCCATGCTGGGGTGCTGCCAGCGCGCCAGCGCCTCCACCCCCACGATCCGCCCGGTTGAAACGGTCACCTGCGGCTGGAACAATATGTCGATTTCTCCGGCGGCAATCGCCTGGCGCAAATCAACCGCCAGCGGGTCGATGGCGGCCGCGGCCGTGCTCCGGTCCCGCGCGAACACCATGGTGCGGCTGTCTGACCCGCGCGCATCCGCCAGTGCTTCGCTCGCGCGGCGCAGCAACGCCGTTGTTGTGTCGTCAGGCTCGGCATTGGCGATGCCCATTCGTGACCCGAGCACAATAACCGTGCCGGCAGCAACAAAGGGTCGCGCCAGGCTTTCGGCAATGCGACTGGCGGCAAGATCAAACCGCGCCGCCGGCGCATCGGCCGCGAGCACGAATTCAGACCCCCCCATGCGCGCAACCACGGCGCGCTGGCCGAGCGATTCTGCGGCCGCCTCTTCAACGCGGCGCTGCGCAATGCGCAACAGCCCGTCGCCGGCCGCCCTGCCATAGGCCGTGTTCACGATTTCAAAGCGGTTAAGCGCAATCAGCGCCACGTGGAGCGACGCCGCGTCTCCTGCCGCCAGCCGTTCGTCGAGCCAGCGCCGCGCGGTTGCGGCGTCGCGAACGTCGCCGGGCGCCACCCGCGCCCCTCCCCGGCGTTCATCGGCTGCGGTCAACTGCTCAACGCTCGCCTCAATGGCATTGGCGGCGGAATTGAGCCGCAAATGCTCGACAAACCGGCCGTCGCCCGCCAGATCATGCGCAAAGGCCGTGGCCTGCCCCGTCGTAAGCAGGCGGCGCAAAGCAGCGATTGCTGTGCGGCGATCGCGCGGCACAAGGCAGCGAAGCGCTTCCCCGACCGAAATGACCGCTTCAGTGCCGGCCAGCGCGGCGGCCCGGTCGTTGAGCAGCACGACGCCCGACCCCACGGGGTAGCGCCACGCAACCACACCCCGCTCGCCCCGCTCGACGCGCCACGCGCCCGACAACCGGGCCGCATAGCGCGCGGCAAATTTCAGCGTTTGGGCAAATTCGATTTCGCTTAGCGGTGCGACGAGAAAATGCGTTGCGCCGGCATCAAACAACGCGCCAAGCTCATCGATATCGCTATGCGAGACAATGGCGACCAGCGCGGCGCTGCTGGCCGACGCGGCCTCGCCCAGCAAACTCATCGCCGCCAGCCCTTCGGCCATTGACCCCCGCGTATCGACCACGGCGACGGCCGCCTGGCTGGCCAGAAAGCGCCGCTCCAGCCCTTCGGTGCGCCGGGCCGCAATGGCCCGCCACCCCGCGCGCCCGGCAATTGCCGCCAGTTCGTCACGGTTGCGGAACGACAGGATGAACAGCGCTCGGTGCTGCTCCGGTGATCGGTCAGCGTCGCTCAATGTCGGTCTCGTCGCGTCATCGCCATGCTTTAGCCGCCGCTCAGGAAATCGCCAATGCGCAAACGAGTGGCGCCACAATCGGGCGTCCAGCATCACCGTGCACGCGAAAACCTGTTGTTTGCGCTCCCCCGAACGCCTAGCTCTGTGCACATGCCCTGCGCGCCCGCCCTGATCGACAGCCATGGTCGCCACATCAGCTATTTGCGGATTTCGGTGACGGACCGGTGCGACCTGCGGTGCCGCTATTGCATGGCCGAGGACATGACCTTCCTCCCCAAAAGCGAGGTGCTGACGCTGGAGGAACTGGCACTTATCGCCGAGCGCTTCATTGCGCGCGGCATCACCAAAATCCGGCTGAGCGGCGGCGAGCCGCTGGTCCGGCGCGACGTTGTGGACCTGGTCAGGCGGCTTGGGAGCCATGTCGGCTGCGGCCTTGATGAATTGACGATGACGACGAACGGCACCCGCCTGGCCACCCATGCCGATGCGCTGTACGCAGCGGGCATCCGCCGACTGAACGTCAGCCTCGACAGCCTGGACCCTGCCCTTTTTCGCCACATCACGCGGCATGGCAATGTCGCGCGCGTGCTGGACGGCGTTTTTGCCGCGGCGGCCGCCGGGCTGGCGATCAAGATCAACATGGTTGCGCTCAAAGGGCTGAACGAGGCCGAAATTCCGGCGATGCTGGCCTGGTGCGGCGACAATGGCTTTGACCTGTCCCTGATCGAAACCATGCCGCTTGGCGCCATCGACGAGGAGCGTATCGACCGCTTCCTGCCGCTGACCGACGTTTTTGCGACACTGTCTGCCCGGTTCGCGCTGAGCCGCGATGCGCACCGCAGCGGCGGCCCGGCGCGCTATTGGCGGGTGGCGCCCTATGGCACCCGGCTGGGCCTCATCTCTCCGCTCACGGCCAATTTCTGTGACGGGTGCAACCGTGTGCGGCTGACGACTGAGGGCAAGCTCTATATGTGCCTTGGCCATGACGATCAGGTTGATCTGAAGACGGTGCTGCGCACGCACGGCCCGGCTGCACTTGACGACGCCATCGACACGGCAATGCGGCTGAAGCCCAAGGCGCATGATTTCCGCATCGAGGCAGGGTCCGCGCCTGCCGTCGCGCGGCACATGAGCGTGACGGGGGGATGACCGAGCCCCTCCGGCGCGCGCTCGTCGCCTCCACCACGCCGCAGGCGCAGGAGGCCGCCGCCACGCTGCGCGCCACCGAGGACTGGGTCAGCGAGCGCGAGGCCGATGTCATCATCGCGCTGGGCGGTGACGGGTTCATGCTCCAGACGCTCCACGCACAGCTTGAAGGGCCAGGCGCGCCAACGCCCGTTTTCGGCATGAACCTTGGCACCGTTGGCTTTTTGATGAACGAATGGCGCGATGGGGGGCTGGAGCAACGGCTGGCCAACAGCAAGTCGTTCAAGGTCACCCCGCTGCGGATGACGGCGCAAACCATTTCTGGTGAAACGCACTCGCTTCCTGCCATCAACGAGGTTTCGCTGCTGCGGGAAACGCGCCAGACAGCAAAGCTGGAAGTAACGCTCAACGACCGCCTCGTCATCTCAGAACTGGCGTGCGACGGCATTCTGGCGGCAACCCCGGCTGGCTCCACTGCCTATAATTTCTCGGCGCAGGGGCCGATATTGCCGCTGGGTTCAGCGCTCATCGCGCTCACACCGATAAGCCCGTTTCGCCCCCGCCGCTGGCGCGGCGCGATATTGCCTGACAAGGCGCGGATCGGCATCCGCGTGCTGGAACCCGCCAAGCGCCCGGTGAGCGCGGTGGCCGACCAGCGCGAAGTCCGCGACGTCGCGCGCGTCGACATCGCAATTGACAGGACGCGCGAACTCACCTTGCTATTTGATCCCGAGCACGCGCTTGACGACCGCATTACCATGGAGCAGTTTATCGAGTGATCCGGGCTTGCATCCTTGGCCAAGCGGTTATAGAGGCACCCCCCACACCGTGCATTCCCTGATAGCTCAGCGGTAGAGCTCTCGACTGTTAATCGAGTGGTCGTTGGTTCGAATCCAACTCAGGGAGCCAGTGGCGCACGCGGGATCTTCGTCACGCAATCGTGCTGACGGGCGCGTTTTCCCGGCAGATGCTGCCTCCCCCTACAGCGCACCGTGGCAATGCTTGTATTTGTTGCCCGACCCACACGGGCAGGGCGCATTGCGGCTCACATTGCCCGCCCATTCCGCGGCATTCCCGCCAAATTCAGCGCCGCCTGACGACGCCCCTTGCAGTTGCGGGATGCGGGTGGTGACAAACCCCATTGCCGCTGCGTCAAAATTGCCGCCATTGTCGTCGCCCGTCAGCGGATCAAGGTGCGAGGTCATGAAGGCCGGCAGCGATGGCAGCGATGGCGGCGGCTGGAGCTGAAACTGCGCAAACGCAATTGTGCGGGTCACGTCGTCGCGAATATGCCCCAGCATCCGCTCAAACAGGGCAAACGCCTCCTGCTTATATTCATTGATCGGCGTTTTTTGCGCATATGCCCGCAAATGGACAACCTGCCGCAGCGCATCGAGCGTGGACAAATGCTCCTTCCAGTGGTGGTCGAGATTTTGCAGCAGGATGGATTTTTCCACCTGCGTCCATGTTTCCGGCTCCAGCGAAGCAGCTTTTTCGGCGACCTGCGCGCTTGCCATGTCGCGGACGCGCTCCTCCACCAGTTCGGGGTCGATTGCTTCTTCCTTCAGCCACGCGTCGATTGGCGGGTCGATGTTAAGCATCTCGTTGAGCTGCACCCGCATCCCTTCGACATCCCATTGTTCGGGATAGGAATTTGGCGGGCAGGCGCTGCCCACAATGGCATTTACCGTTTCTGCGCGCATGTCGACGACCACATCGCCCACGGTGTTGGCGTCCATGATGTCGGCGCGCTGCTCATAGATGACCTTGCGCTGATCGTTCATCACATCGTCATATTCGACGACCTGCTTGCGGATGTCGTAATTGCGCGCCTCGACCTTTTTCTGCGCGGTCTCGATGGCCTTGGAAATCCAGCGGGACGGGGGCAGCGCCTCACCATCTTCAAGGTTGGACCGCATCATGCGCGCAAACATTGTGTCGGGGCCGAAGATGCGCAGCAAATCATCGTCAAGGCTCAGGTAAAAGCGGCTAAGGCCCGGGTCACCCTGGCGCCCCGATCGGCCACGCAACTGATTGTCGATCCGCCGGCTTTCATGCCGCTCGGTCGCCAGCACGAACAGGCCGCCCGCCGCAAGCACCGCGGCCTTTTCCTCCGCAATCTCCTGGCGGATGCGCTCGATGGCGGCGTCGCGCTCCGGGCCTTCGGGCAGATCCGCCAGTTCATCATTGATCCGCACGTCAAGATTGCCGCCGAGCTGGATGTCGGTTCCGCGCCCGGCCATGTTCGTCGCGATGGTCACGGCACCTTTGCGCCCCGCCTGCGCCACGATATGCGCCTCCATTTCGTGGAAGCGCGCGTTCAGCACCTTATGCTCAACGCCTTCCTTGACGAGAAACTCGCTCAGCAGTTCCGATTTCTCGATCGACACGGTCCCGACCAACACCGGCTGGCCCTTTTCGGCATGTTCCTTGATGGTTTTTGCAATACCGGCGAACTTGTCCTGCGTGTTCTTGTAGAATGTATCATCCTCGTCGATCCGCCGGACGGCGACGTTGGTGGGGATGGTCACCACGTTCATCTTGTAGATGTCGTAAAACTCCGCCGCTTCGGTTGATGCGGTGCCCGTCATGCCCGAGAGTTTGGGATACATACGGAAATAATTCTGGAAGGTGATCGAGGCCATGGTCTGGTTTTCCGGCTCGATCTGCACGCCTTCCTTGGCTTCCACGGCCTGGTGCAACCCTTCGGACCAGCGCCGGCCGTCCATCATGCGGCCGGTAAACTCGTCGATGATGATGACCTTGCCATCCTTCACGATGTAATCTGTGTCGCGCTTGAACATCTTGTTGGCGCGCAGCGACTGGTTCAGGTGGTGCACAACCTGCGTGTTTTCGAAATCATACAGGTTGGCGCCTTCCAGCAGACCTGCGGACTCCAGCATCCGCTCAGCCTTTTCGGTGCCGTCTTCGGTGAGGATGATCGACTTCTGCTTTTCATCCAGCTCATAATCATCCGCGACAAACTGCTTCACGATAGCATCTACGCGCAGATAAAGATCGGTCTTGTCGTCGGTTGGGCCGGAAATGATGAGCGGGGTGCGTGCTTCGTCGATCAGGATCGAGTCAACTTCATCGACAATCGCAAAGTTGAACTTGCGCTGCACCATTGCCTCGCGTTCATATTTCATGTTGTCGCGAAGATAATCAAAGCCGAACTCGTTGTTGGTGCCGTAGGTGATGTCGCTGTGATAGGCGGCGCGGCGCTGTTCGTCGGTCAGGTTAGGCACGATGACCCCCACCGTCATCCCGAGAAAGCGATAAACCTGCCCCATCCAGTCCGCATCGCGCGCCGCCAGATAATCATTGACGGTAACAACATGCACGCCTGTACCCGGCAACGCGTTGAGATAGGTCGCAAGCGTCGCCACCAGCGTCTTGCCCTCGCCGGTGCGCATCTCGGCGATTTCACCCCGGTGGAGGACGATGCCACCAACCATCTGCACGTCATAATGCCGCTGCCCAAGCGTTCGGCGGGCCGCCTCGCGCACTGTGGCAAAGGCTTCGGGCAGCAGATCGTCGAGCTTGGCCCCGGCGGCCAGCCGCTCGCGAAACACCCCGGTTTGCCCTGCAAGCTGCGCATCGTCCAGCGCCTGCAACTGCGCCTCAAAGCTCGCGATCTTTGCAACGAGCGGGCTAAGCGATTTGACGTACCGGTCGTTTGACGACCCGAAAATGGATTTGGCAAGGCCACCGAGCATGGAATAACATCCTGATATATGGTAAAAACGCCGGCGGAAAACGGTCTCCCACACCAGGCGCATCAATTGGGGTACGGCGCAAACACAGGCGCGCCACCGGTGAGAGCCGCGCGCTATTCGCGCCGGCGGCTCGCATAGAGCGGAAAGGCAGGCGCCACCGGAACCGCCGCATGACGGGCAACGCCGCCAACCGCCGCGTTTGGCCAAGGCCCCCGCACCCGGTCAAAGCGGACAGAGGCCGCCTTCGCCTGAAAAACGGCCGCGGGCTGCACTGACGGCTGGCTCACCACGACTGGCGCGACGCTGTCAACGGTGCCCGACACCACACCGGCCAGCGCGGAAATCAGCGCGGAAAAGAAAATGAGCAGTTTCACGGCATAATCCACTAGCGCCAACCAGCGCAGGAGGGAAGTGGGGTGCGCGCGCCGATTTACAACGCCGGGCTTCACCGGCACCCGGCCACCAGCCTTCACCCTTTCGCGCGCGTCACTCGGCAGCCGCTGGCGCTTCCTGAACGTTGAACCGGATGCCCGACTGCCAGGTGCCGGCGACCGCCCTGCCGGCGGGGTCTCTGGCGGGCTTGAACTGCCCGTTGCTGATAAGCAACCCGCACGTCGCCGAATCGCGCAACGCCGACCCGCTGGACTCGACGATATTGCACTGGAGTATGCGCCCGCGATCGTCGATCAACAGGGCGAAAACGGTGCGCCGCTGCTCAACCGCTGCCCGGGCTTCCGGCGGATACTCCTCCAGCGGTAACCACGATGCCGGGTCGCCGATTGGCTCGGGCGAGGTGCCGGCCGGTGGTTTTGGCGGCGCGATTGCCGCTGCGATTGGCGGGGCAATGGGCGTGGCCGTGGGGCTGGCGGCCGCTGGCCGCGGCGCAGCCTTGCGCGACGTCTGGCCCGCCGCAGGTGCCAAGCCGCTTGTCGCGACCAGGCCACACATGCCCAACACCGCCACCATCTGCCGCACGCCACCATCCCCCAAGCCATCCTGCCCCAAAAGTGTAGACGACGCGCGACGGCTTGTCACTTGCGCCCGCGCTTGCATTGCGCCGCAGTGCCGTGCAATCGACGCGCATTGTTCGATGCCCGACGATGGACGAATAGCAGATGTCAGCCCCGCGCTCCCCGCTTGCCCTGCCGTTTCCCGATCTGCCGCCGCTGGCGGGCGTCATCACGCGCACAGCGCGGGCGGGATACAAGGACTGGGAGCGCTGCGACCTGACCTTCGTCGAACTGCCGCCCGGAACAGCGGTCGCCGGCGTTACCACGCGCAGCAAATGCCCCTCTCCCGAAGTGGACTGGTGTCGCACAGCCCTTGCCGATGGAAACGCGCGCGCGCTGGTGGTGAATGCGGGGAACGCCAATGCCTTTACCGGGCGGCGCGGGGCCGCAGCGGTTGAGGCCATCACCGCGCGCGTCGCGGCGCATCTGGGGTGCGCGCCCAGCGACGTTTTCGTGGCCTCCACCGGGGTCATCGGCACCCCGCTGCCCATCGACAAAGCGCACGCCGGGCTTGATACCGCCTTCCGCGCCGCGCCCTGTTCGTGGCGTGAAACGACGGCGGCGATCGGCACCACCGACACCTTCGAAAAGGCGGCGATGGCCACGGCGATGGTCGGCGACACCAAGGTGACACTTGTCGGCATCGCCAAGGGTTCTGGCATGATCGCGCCCGACATGGCGACCATGCTCGGCTTTGTGTTCACCGATGCAGCGGTCGCCCCCGGTTTTCTCCAGACGGCGCTCAGTGTGGCAAATGCCGGGACATTTTCGTGCATCACCGTCGACAGCGATACCTCGACCAGCGACACGCTTCTGGCTTTCGCAACCGGCACAGCGGGGAACCGGCCGATCACCGCCCCGGACGATGCCGGCGCGGATGCGTTTCAGGCCGCCCTCGCCGACGTGTGTCATCAACTCGCCACGTTGGTGGTGCGTGACGGCGAGGGCGCGACCAAGTTCATTACCGTTGCGGTCACTGGCGCCACATCGGATGCAAGCGCCCACCGCGTTGCGATGAGCATCGCCAATTCACCGCTCGTCAAAACGGCGGTGGCCGGGGGAGATGCCAATTGGGGCCGGGTCGTGATGGCCATCGGCAAGGCCGGGGAGCCTGCCGACCGCGACCGGCTGGCAATCAGCTTCGGCCCGACCTGGGTTGCAAAAGATGGGCAAGTGGTCCCCGATTATGATGAAGCCCCGGTTGCGGCGCATCTTGCCAGTTCGATGGTAGATATCGGCGCAGACCTTGGGCTGGGTGTCGGCCGCGCCACGGTTTGGACGTGCGACCTCACCCATGGCTATATTTCGATCAACGCCGATTACAGGAGCTGATATGCGCGACCTCATTCTCCATCATTACCCGATGTCGCCCTATGCCGAGCTGGTCCGGCGCGCGCTTGGCATGAAAGGGCTTGCGTGGCGATCGGTTCTGATCCCCAATGTCGCGCCCAAGCCCGATCTGACGCCGCTGACGGGCGGCTATCGCAAAACCCCGGTGCTGCAAATTGGCGCCGACATTTATTGCGACACCGCGATCATCATCGAGGCGATCGAGGCGCTGCATCCTTCCCCCACGCTGTTTCCCGCGCCGCTTGGCCGCGCCGGCGTGCTGCTCGCGCTTCAGGCGGGCGGGGCCACGTTCAGCCAGGCGGTTGGCTCGGCCATGGCGCCATTCATCGACCGGCTGGGCAGCGATTTTGTCGAAGACCGGCGCAAATTATTCGGTATGGACCCCGACCGCATGGCCAAGCTCGCCCCGCATCTGCTGGCGCAGTTTCGCGCCTGGCTTGCTCACATTGACGATGCGCTGGCCGACGGGCGTGCCTTTATCGGCGGAGACGCGCCCGGCTATGCCGATTGCGCAATTGCCATGAATGTGTGGTTTCAGGGCAATTTTGGCTTGCTGGAGGCCCGCCTTGCGCCCTTTACCCATGTTGCCGCCTGGTATGGCCGGGTCGACGCGCTCGGCCGGGGAACCCCAACCGACATGGCAGGCGCCGACGCGCTCGATATTGCGCTCGCCGCCGCCCCGGTGATCGCGGCGGACCTGGCGCCAGATAGCGGCTTTGCGCTCGATCAGCCGGTGACGGTGCGCACGGAAGACCCGGGTGCAGACGTCGTTTCCGGGCGGCTGCTGCGGTGCACTGACCGAGCGATCAGCATCCTGCGCGATGACCCCAGGGTCGGCACCGTCGCCGTCCATTTCCCGCGGATCGGCCAGATTTTGGCGCCAGCAGCTTAGCCGCCGGCGGCAGCCTGCGCGGCACTGGCCAGGGCGCCTTCAAGCCACGCCTTCAACTGGCTCTTGGGGGCAGCACGGCTGAACCGCGCAACTTCCGCGCCGCCCTTGAACAGCACCAGATTGGGGATGGTGCGGATGCCATAGCGCGTTGCCGCTTCTGGCGCATCGTCGAGATTGGCCTTGGCTATCGTCACGGTGTCGGCAAGCTCCTCAGAAATTTCCTCAAGCGATGGCCCGATGACCTTGCAGGGGCCGCACCATTCCGCCCAAAAATCGACAAGTACCGGCTTGTCGGCGTTGATGACGTCGCCGTCGAAACTTGCATCGCTGATTGCCTTGGTCGCCATGTAATATTCTCCTTTGGCGGGAACTTAGGGTGTTCCGTCGCGCGCCTCAAGCCAGCTGGTCAAAGCTTTGCTGCGCCAGGCCAAAGCCAGGCTTGTGCCGATCGAGCACGGCGTCGGGCAACACAAACAGCGCGGGTGTTGCTGTGTAGAGCAACGACGCTTCCACCACCTTGTCAGGGAAAACTACCCGCAATGCCGCGACATAGGCCGCCATCTGGCGAAGATGATAGGCAGGCACCTCGTCCAGCGTGGCAGGTGCGCGGCGGCTGGTCTTGAAGTCAACGACATGGATGCGGTCAGCGCCAACCACCAGCCGGTCCGCCGTGCCCGAAACCACCGTTCCATCGGCCAGCACCGCCGCAATTGGCGCTTCGGCCAACGCATCGGGGCCAAACAGGGCGGCAAAGCGCGGCTCATCGAGCACAACAAGCACATCGTCGATAATCGAAGCCCTCGCCGCTTCATCGCGCACACCACCGGCGCCTGCCAGCCATGTGGCGCCGGCATGGCGCCGCTGCTCTGGCACAACACCCGGCAACCGCTGGAACAGTGCGTGCATCAGGCGCCCCCGCTCGGCCGCCGCCCGCATCGCCTCAGCCGGTGGCGCGTCGCCCAGATCATCGGGGCCAAGCGACGATGGCGCCAGCGGACGCGGCGGGCGGGCTTCAGCAGGCGCCGGCCGCGTTGCCCATGCCGGCAGCGCCTCAACCGCCGCCACCTGACGCCGGTCACCCTGGCGGGCGGGCGGCCTGGCCGATTTCGCCCCCGCATATACGCGCTCGGCGCCGGCACCATGCGGCACGCCAAGCGCGGTCAACGCGCGATCAGCCGCGGCGTACCAGCTCGATTCCGGCGGCACACCCCGCGCCTTGGGGCCAAGCGCGCCGGCGATCACAAGCCGCTCTTCGGCGCGGGTCGCCGCGACATAAAACAGCCGCCAATGCTCGGCAAGGTCGCGCGCGGCGGCCTCTGCCATAAGCTCAGTCAGCGCCGGCCCCCGCTCCGGCGGGCGTGGGCGAAAGAGCGGAAACGCCTCAGGCAAAGGTTCCGGCTGCCAGTGCAACAGGCTGCGGGGCGCCAAGGCGGGGTCGAGCAGGCTATCCGCCAGAATCACAAGCGGCGCCTGCAAGCCCTTGGCGCCATGCACCGTCATGACGCGCACCGCATCTTGCGGCGCGGACGGATCACGCACAATCTCGACATCACCCCTGTCAAACCAGTCAAGAAACGCCTGGAGCGACGGGGTTGCCAGCGTTTCGAAATCGAGCGCGGCACTCAGCAGCTCCTCAATCGGGTCGCGCGCTTCATGGCCCAGCCGCGCCATCAGCTTGCGCCGGCCATCGAGCGGGCCGGACAGCAGTTCCTCAAGCAAGCGATAGGGGGTGGCCAGATCAGCCCGCGCGAGCAGGGCATGGAGCGGCGCCAGCGTGGCGTCGTTCTGCGTCGCGCGCAGATGGCGCCACAGGCTCATGCCATCCGGGCGCGGCGCGCCTGCCATCAGCGCGTCCTGACTCCAGCCGAGCAGCGGCGACACCAGCAACGCGGCCAGCGACAGATCATCATCGGGCTGCAACGCAAAGCGCAGAGCGGCCAGCAGATCCTGCACCGCCAGCGGCGCGTTGAGCCGCAGCCGGTCAACCCCTGCGACCGCCACGCCTTCTGCATAGAGCCGCGCGACAAGCAGCGAGGCGAGGTCGCCCCGGCGCTTGACCAAAATCATCACGTCATCAGGGCGCAGCCGCCGGCCCTTGCTCTCAAGCATTAGCGGCGCATCGGCGCTCAGCCAGCCGCTCACTGCCCGTGCTATTTTGGTGGCAAGGCCGCGCGTGGCATCGTCGATCCAGCCCTCTTCATCGGCATCGCTGCCGCCGGCAACGACCGGTGGCCACAAGGTAACGCTTCCCGGCCCGGCTACGCGGCTGACATGCGGCTCGGTGGCGCGGTCAACACCAAGGCCCGGCGGCGGGAGGGCCGCAATGGCTGCATCGACAAATTCAAGCACCGCGCCGGTTGAGCGGAAGCTCTCGGTCAGCGACAGTCGGTTCCACGGCGTCCCCTGGCCAGTGTCAACATCGATCGCATCGGCCGCAAGCTCGCTGAAAAGCTGCTCCGCCGCCTGAAAATAAATCGGGTCAGTGCCTTGGAACCCGAAGATCGCCTGTTTCAGATCGCCGACAACGAACAGGGTGCGCGCCGCGCCTGAATATGCACCGTCGCCGGCAAAAAATTCGTCGGCAATCGCACGGACAATCTTCCATTGCCTCGGGTTGGTGTCTTGCGCCTCGTCGATGAGGATATGTTCCGTCGTCTGGTCAAGCTTGTAGCGCACCCAGTCGCCCATGCCCGGTGTTTCCAGCAGCGCCACAGTGGCCCGGATCAGATCGTCAAAATCAACCGCCCCAAGCCGTCCTTTGGCGCCCTGATAGGCCCGGGCATAGTCCCGCCCCACCGCCAGCGCGCTGGCAAGGCCATCGGCATAGGCCGCCTGATCGCGCATCGCGAGCAACCGCGCGACCGCTTCATAAAGCCGCATCGCCGCCGCAGCATAGCCATCCACCTGCGGCGCCTGCCCCTTGCCAAAGGAGCGCACGCCGCCCTCCTCCAGCGCCCAGACAGAGTGTAGCTCGGCAAGCGTTGCCGCGCGTTGTGCCGGCGAACGCGCACGCCACGCGGCAATGCGGTCGGCACGGTCGGACCCTTTTGCCGTCCCCCACGCACCGTTGAGCGCGGCGACCTGTGCCAGACTTGTGCTGTCAAACGCATCATCGGCACAGGCAGCCTCGATCAGCGCGCCGACATCGCCTGAAGGAAGGTCGAGCAGACGCCGCAGATACGGCGCAATCGCGACCGGCAGCCCCTCCATGGCCAGCGGCACACGCGCACAGGCCCGCAGGAAATTCTCCGCCTCGCCCTCGCCCAGCCGCAGGCTGAGCGCGGCGAGCGCGTCGATCATCGCTGCCCGGCCATCACGCTCGGCCTCGACCAGCAATGTCGACAGGGTTTCGCGTGCCAGCACCGCTTCCTCACGCACCTCAAGCGGCCGAAAACCGGGCGCCAGCCCTGCCTCCAGCGGAAAACCCGCGAGCAGGCCCTGGCAGAAGCTATGGATGGTCTGAATGCGGATGCCGCCGCCCGGCGCCTCCAGCACCTTGGCAAACAGCGTTCGGGCAGCGGCAAGCGCCGGCGCCGACAAATGCGCTTCGCTCAGATGGAACAGATCCTTGCGAAGGTCACCGTCCGCCATCCGCACCCACGCACCCAGCCGGTCGTTGATCCGCCCGGCCATCTCGGCCGCACCGGCCTTGGTAAAGGTCAGACACAGGATTGCCGCCGGATCAACACCGCGCAGCAACAGCCGGAACACCCGCGCCGTCAGCACCTGTGTCTTGCCGGTGCCGGCCGAGGCAGAGAGCCACACATGCCCGTCGGGCCGGCTCGCCACCGCCTGATTGCCGAGCAAATGCGGCAGCAAACCTTGGGCGGAGCTATTCCCGGCCATACCACTCGTCGCGCCGCATCAACTGGTCATATTCGGCATAGGGGGCATATTCCGGCACCAGCTTGGCGGCAAACGGGGCATCCCCCGTCAGCCATTGCTGCGCCGCATCAGCAAAATGGTGCGCAGCAATCGCCGTGAATTCTGCGGTGATGATTTTCTTGCCCTTGCCGGCTGGATCGACCGGGCTGGCAACCTTGCCAAAACCATCGCCATCGCGCGCCAGCGACCAATATTCGAACGCGCTGACGGCCCCGCTTACCGGCGCAAACCCTCCCCGTTCCGCGATCAGGCCCAGCAGCCCGAGTTGCAGGCTGAACCCGGCCCGCACGGCGGACGGGCTTGGCGCCTTGCCGGTCTTGTAATCGACAATCGCAAGCGTGCCATCGGCCAGCCGGTCAAGGCGGTCCGCTGTTCCTTTCAGGGTTACGCCGGCAATGGCAATTTCACCGCCGCATTCCGCCGCAACCACGCCGCGCCCTTCGGCAAGCTGGGTTGCCACGCGCAGCGCGATCCAGTCAATCGCCTCCATCAGCCGTGGTTGCCAGAAGGCGCGCATCATCGGGTGGGCCTGCGCCTCGGCGAACATGGCGAGCGCGCGCGGCCGCAACGCGCCTGGCGCGCAGCCATCTTCCTTCATCCAGCGTTCAAGAATGGCGTGAACAGCGGTACCGCGCCACGCGGCACTGGGATCGGCGTCAACCGGATCGAGTGGCCGCAGCCGCAAGATGTGCCGCGCGTAAAAGGCGTATGGGTCGGCCTTCAGCCGATCGACATCGGTGACCGCGATCCGCGTTGGCCGCAAGCTGGCAGGTGGCACCGGGGCCGGACAGGCCGCAGGCTTACAAAGGGGCGGCGTATCGAGCAGCCGCGCCCAGTGTTCAAGCGCCTGCGCCCGCGGCACCCCGCCGCTCATTGCCCGAAGCCGCAACCAGAAACGCGAGGCAACGGCCGGGCCGCGCGCGCCGCGCCTGGCGCGGGTCAGCAGCACGCTGGGCGCACCGAGCGCACCGGCGAAATCATGGGCGGCAAGGCCGACACGCCGCTCCAGCCCCGGCATGCCAAGCTCTGCCCGAATGCGCGGCGCAAGCCACGGGTCAGGCGCGGGTTGCCCCGGCCAGACGCCCTCGTTCAACCCGCCCAGCACCATGAGATCGGCGTTTTGCAACCGGGCCTCGATGAGCCCGTAAATCGCGATTCTTGGGTGGCCGCCCTGCGGTGGCCGCACCGCCACCTCGTCCATCAATACGCGCAGCAACGGCGCCAGATCCGCCGGATCCACCGCCAGCGCGGTGCGTGCGCATTCCGCCTCAAGCCCGGCGAGCAAATCGGCCGCCGCGCGACCCGCCGGCCCCTGCCACATCACCTCGCCGCATAGCCTGAACGCGGCTTCTCGCAGCGCCGCCAGCATCGCGCCGAGCGGCTGACGGCCAATCGCCATCGCAGCCTCAATCGGCGCCAGCATCATGTGGGCGGCCGGCCACCACACAGCCGCTGGCCGCCGGAGGTGTTGCGCGCGCGCGTCACCGCCAGCGAGATAGCCGCGCACCCCTTCAAGACCCGGTGCCGGGCGTGGGCCGCGCAGCGCCTTGTCAAGCGCACGAACGCCATCCAGCCAGGCCAGCCGTTCCTCGCCAAATTTCACCAGCGGGTGCTTGAGCAGCGCCAGCAGCGCCAGGGGCGCAAAGCGCTCGGCCGCGGCCTCGGCCAGCGTCGTCAGCAGCGTGCCGGATGGCAGAATGGACAGCGGCCGGCCGGCGCTATCGTCAACGGCAAGGCCCCAGCGGGCGCAATGCGCCGCCACGCGGCGGGCAAGCGCCCGGTCAGGCGTGACCAGCGCCGCCGTCCGCCCCGGCGTCTCCAGTGCCTCACGCAGCGCCAGCGCTATCGCCTGGGCCTCGTCGGCAGGCGTTGCGAGTTCAGCGCAGGCTACCTTGCCGAGCCGCCGCGCGTCAGCGTCCAGACCAGTCCATTTCGCGGTGAAGCGCGCGGGGGCCAGCGCGTTTGCTATCGCGCGTCCGCGCGCCGCACCCGCATCATGCCCGCCGCCGTCGCGCCAGGTGGCGACCTCGGCGCGGTTCATGCCCATCCGCTCCAGCAGCAGCTTGAGTTGAAACTGCGGATGCGATTCGATCGGGCGGGTGCGCCTGCCGGTTATCGCATCGGGCGCGTGGGGCCCAAGCGCCTCCCACTCGGCATCGTCCATATCGGTCGCCAGGCCAGCAAACACCACCATCCCCTGCGGGATGGCAGAAATGGCGCGCAACAGCCGCGCCACCGCCGGGGCTGTGGTCGAAATGCCCGCCGCACACACAAAGCCCGAAGGCGGCGCCGCGAGCCACCGCGCGGCCAGCCGGTCCAGCAGCGCCGTGCGCCGGGTCGCCAGGTCGACAAGGCCAAGCCGTGCGAGTGTTTCAGGCCAGCGATCAAGCACGATTTCAAACAGGGCGAGCGCGCGCCGCCAATGCGTCGACAGGTCGTCGCTCATCGCAATGTCGCCCAGCCGCGCCGGGGAAATTTCCTCGATCAGCAACTGGTCGAGCGTGCGCCCCAGCTCGCCCGCCAGCCGCATCGCCTCGGCGGCCCCCACCGGCGCACCGGCGCGGGCGCGCTCTTCCTGAACCATTGCGGCAAAGACCATCCGCCGGGCCAGCGGCGCGATGGCCGGCGGCACGGACGCCACCGCCTCTGCCGGGTCAAGCGACGGATCGGCTGCTTCGTCGAGCTCGGGGTCGCCAATTGCTGCCAGCCGCGGCAGGAGCAAGCCCCCGCCGCTTGCGCGCACAAAGGCCTCGGTAATGGTGCGCTTGGCACGATTATTGGGGACAAGGACAACACCGCGCGCAAGGCCCAGCGGATCACGCCCGCTGCGCCGGATGAGCCCGGCTGCAAGCGCATCGGCGAACGCACGGTGGGCGGGGATGGTGTAGAGCGCAGGCCCGCCCCGCTCAGCCATCCGCCAGCATCGCCTCGGTTTGCGCAATCGCGCCGGGCGTGCCGACGTCGAACCACAGGCCTTGATGGACAAGGCCAAAAGCGCGGCCCTGCGCAATCGCGCGGCTCCAAAAAATATTGGTGGAAAACGGGCCTTGCGGCCAGTCGGCAATCAACCGGGGCGACAAAATCTGGAGGCCCGTCCAAACGAAGGGTGCCAGCCGCCCGGCCTTGCGCCGACCCGTGATCCGCCCATAGCCATCCAGATGGAAGTCGCCCATTCCGGGGTGGCAATTCGCGCGGGCCAGCGGCACCATAAGGAGCAGCGCGTCCATTGCCGCATCATCCCACCGCGCAGCGAGCGCCGCAATCGCGTCAACCGGGCCGTTGACCCACAGATTATCGCTGTTGACGCACAAAAATGGTTTGTCGCCGAGCAACCCGCGCGCCTGAACAATCCCGCCGCCCGTTTCCATCAACTCAGCGCGCTCATCCGAAACGATAATGTCGATGCCGGTGACGCGCCCGCGCAGATGCGCCTCAAGCAAGTCCGCCAGATAATGCACATTCACCACTGCACGCTGCACGCCCGCGGCGCGCAGCCTATCAAACACATGGTCGATAAGCGCCTTTCCCGCCACCTCGACCAGCGGCTTTGGCCGGGTGGCGGTCAACGGGCGCATCCGCTGCCCAAGCCCTGCGGCCATTACCATCGCCGTTGCCGGCACCGTCACCCCGTGATCGGGCTGCAAGATCAAGCGACGGTGGTGCCTCATGCTCCCGCAATCGCCGCCGGGTCACCGCGCTTGTCGAGCGGGATGTTCTGGTCAAACCATGCCGAGACCGGGGCAAGGCTTGTGTGCTTCAGGTCGGCGCTGAGATAGCGCCACACGCGTGGGCAAAGCCCCGGATAGCGCGACTTGCCGTCACGCTTCCACAGCCGCGTGAAAATGCCGATGATCTTCGCGTTGCGCTGAGCGCCTAGCACGTGATAGGCCGCGTCAAACGCCGCGCCCGCACCGGTCGCGTGCCGGTAGCGATCGAGCATGGCGGCCTCGATGGCGGGCTCGACATCGCGGCGCGCGTCCTGCAACAACGACACCAGATCATAAGCCGGGTGCCCGGCCAGGGCATCTTGAAAATCCAGCAAGCCCAGTCCCCGGTCGTCGCCCAGCAGCATAAGATTTTCTGCGTGATAATCGCGCAAAACCATCACCGGCGCTTCAGGCAGCGCCACGCCCAGCACCTCATCCCAGGCATCATGATAGCGCGCCTTGTCAACCGAAAGGCCCACCGCCGGGCAATACCAGTCGCTGAGCAGCGCAGCCTCGCGGTGAAGCTCCGCCCGGTCATAGGCGCGCAGCGGGGCGTGGGGCACACGGTGCAGCGCAACCAGCGTATCGACCGCATGTTCATAAAGGCTCACCGCGCGCTCGGGCGCCATGTCAATCGCCTCGCGCATCCGCTCGTCGCCGAAATCTTCCAGCAGGACAAGCCCGATCGCCGGATCGGCCGCCAGAATTGCCGGGGCAGCAAAGCCACGCCCGCCGAGCCACCGCGCAATGGCCACAAACGGGCGCGCATCTTCGTGCGGCGGCGGCGCGTCCATCAAGATCGCGCGTCGGGCGCCGCTCGTCACCCGGAAATACCGCCGGAACGACGCATCGCCGGCAAGCGGCACCATCGTTGCATCATGCCACCCATGGGCTGCCAGAAATGCCGGCGCCGCGGCGGGAATCATGTCAGAGGCCATCGCGCCTTCCATGCCGCCGGCACGGCCGCTGTCAAGGCGCGCCCCCCATTCGGCAGCGGCTCAAGGATGAGCGCAAGCGCCTGCGGCCAATAGCCAGCCCCGGCGCGTTCGGGCCATTCGACCAGCAACAGCGCATCGCCCGCGTCTTCATCCAGGCCAAGCTCGACCAGTTCGCGCGGCTCCTCCACCCGGTAGAGGTCGACATGGCGAACCGGCAGCCGAACCTCAGGCGGGTCATATGGCTGGACAATCGCAAAACTGGGCGACGGCGCCTCGCTCTGCAACCCGAGCGCGGCGAGCAGCCCCCGCGCAATGCTTGTCTTGCCAGCGCCAAGCGGGCCGGAAAGCGTAATGACGTCGCCTGGCTGCACGCAGGCGGCAAGCCGGCTGCCCAGGGCATGGCTTGCGGTTTCGTCGGCAAGAAACAGCGCCGGGGCCATCACCGGCGGGCAGGAAGCGCGGGCGGCGTGCGCGGCAGCCGCACCGTAATCAAGGTGCCCTGCCCGCGCTCTGACACGAGTTCGATGGTGCCGCCATGCGATTCGACAAATTGTTTGGCAATCGGCAGTCCGAGACCCAGCGCCCGCTCGCCCGACCGCGTGGTGCCGGGCTCGGCAAACCGGTCAAACGCGCGAGCAATCGCCTTGTCGGTCATGCCGCGGCCGTTATCCGATACGATGATTCGCGCCTGCGTGTCGTCTCCGTCGATGTGCAACAGCACCCGGCCATTATTGGGCGTGCCAGACATGGCGTGGCGCAGCAGGTTTTCAATCACTTGCGCAAGCCGCCGCGCATCGCCGGTCAGGCGCCCCGCCGACCCGTCAAGCTCAACCGCGAAATCAAGCTGCTTGGCGGCGACCAGCGGGGCCACTGCCATGACCGCCGGGCGCGCGACATCGGCCAGCGCGACATCGGCATGGTCAAGCGCGGCGGCGCCTTCCTGGCCCTTTGCAAGGTCAAGCACGTCGTCAACCAGCCCGCCAAGCCGCGCAACCGATTCCAGGATTGCCGCAACATATTCGGTCGCAGAAGGCGCAAGCGCGCCGCCATAGCCGCCCTGCAACATCTCGGCAAACCCGCTGATCGAGGTGAGCGGCGTGCGCAGTTCATAGCTCATATTGGCGACGAACGCGGTCTTCACCCGGTCCGCTGCTTCCAGCGCGTCGTTGCGTTCCCGAAGCGCTGCTTCGATCTTGCGGCTGTCGGTGATGTCGAGCATCGTGAACAATGCGTTGCCATCGGGCAGGGGCACCGCGGCGAACTCAAAATGACGGCCATCGGCAAAGGCGACCCGGCCGCTTCGCTGCACCCGCTCAGCTGTCGCCAGCCGCACCAGCTCGCCGATGAGTGCGGCCCGCGACGGATTGACCAGCCGCTGCTCGGCGGCGCGCGCCAGCACATCGACACGCGGATGTTCCGCGAGAAATTCTTCCTCAAACCCCCACACGGCGCGGAACCGGCTGTTCCAGAGCTGCAACCGCCCATCGGCTGCAAACACGCCAAGTGCCTCGAACAAGTTGTCAAAGGTGGCGGTGCGCACCCGCAGCAGCGTGTCGCGCGCACTGGCAAGCTGCACTTGTTCGGTACGATCCTCGAAGATCAGCAACAGGCCGCCATCGGGCACCGGCTGGGCGACAACCCGCAAATGCGTGCCGCCCGGTACGTGCCAATTCTCCTCGATCGCCGAGTCAGTCGCGAGGAACCAGTCGCGCCGTTCATTCTTCCAGCCGGGAAAATCGCGCACCTCGGGCACGCGATTGGCCTCGCGCATCCGCTCAAGCACACGGTCAAACTCGGGGCGGTCGGCGAGCCATTCGCTGCGCATCGCGAACATCCGCCGAAACGGCTGGTTGCAAAAGCTGAGCGTGCGGTCTGCCCCAAATTGCGCAACGCCCGCCGAAAGCCGGTCAAGCATGGCGCGCTGTGCCTCGCCAAAGCGGCGCATATCTGCCCGCGCCTGCTCCAACTCTTCCACATCAACGGCAAACCCCGCTACCCCGCCAGAGGACAGCGGCACATCGACCACGCGCAGCATCCGCCGGGCGCCCTTGATTGTGGCCGGGACTACGCGGCTTTGCGAGCGCTGTGTTTCGCGCGCGGCAACGGCGCTGGCGATAGGGCCAATGCCGCCGCTTTCCTCCACCAGTTCAAGCCCGCGGGCGACCACTTCTTCGGCATCGCCCCCGTCAACCGCATCGACATAGCCGGTGTTCACCATCAGCAGCCGCATATCGGCGCCGCGATACCACATCGGCAGGGGCGCGGCCTCGATCAGCCCGGTAAGCGCATCAAAGGCATCGAGCACGCGGCGGTTTTCCAGCCGCAGCCGGTCCATCTCGGCTTCGCGGTCGGTTGCGTCGAACACCCACAGGAGCACCCCGCCCGCGCGGCTGATCGCTGGCGTCGATCGCCCGCCGCGCACCAGCAGCGACCGCCGGGCACCGCGCACCCGCAATGTTCGCGAGATGGGGCGTGCCGCCTTTTGCGCGGCGGCGATATCGTCTGTCAGCAGCGCAAGATCGTCGCGTGACAGGCCCGCATCGTCGGTTGCCAGGTCAGCGAGATAGGCCGGTTTGGATGCGAGCCCGAACCAGTCCACCACCCGCTCGGCAATCTCGATGCGGCCATCGCCATGCACAAATATTGCGGCCGCCGGTGACGCGGCGATGAGCGCCTCAAGCCGGCCATTCTCCCGCTCCAGCACGGCGGCGGCTCCCCTGCCCCGCAAGCCGACATATAGGGCATAGCCCGCCCCGGCGACCAGCACCGCCAGCACGGCGCCAACAAGGGCCGCCACCAGCGGATCAAGCGTGGTCATGCCCGGTCCCTTCGTGCATCAGGTTGCGCCGCCATGAAATTCCCGTGCCGCATCGGCCAGCGTCTAGAGCAACATGGGCATGAATTGAAACGCCGTTTGTTGCGGTCAACCGGCGGATGCGCTCGCCTGAACGCTGGCGCCGGTTCGCCTGTCCGCGAAAAAGGGGCGCCCCGCAGCCGGGACGCCCCTTCAAAAAACGAGCGGTGCCGCGCTCAATACCGATAATGATCCGGCTTGAACGGTCCTTCGGTCGGCACACCGATATAATCGGCCTGCTTCTGGCTAAGCTTCGACAGCTTCACGCCCAGCTTTTCAAGATGAAGCGCGGCCACTTTTTCATCGAGATGCTTGGGCAGCACATACACGTCGTTCCGGTAATTTTCCGACCGGGTCCACAGCTCGATCTGCGCGAGCGTCTGGTTGGTGAAGCTTGCCGACATCACAAAGCTCGGGTGGCCGGTCGCGTTGCCCAAATTCACCAGGCGCCCCTTGGACAGGATGATGATCTGCTTGCCATCGGGGAATTCCACCAGATCGACCTGCGGCTTCACTTCGGTCCATTTATAGTTCGACAATGCCGAAATCTGGATTTCGCTGTCGAAATGGCCGATGTTGCACACAATCGCCATGTTCTTCATCGCCTTCATATGGTCGGCGGTGATGACGTCGGCATTGCCGGTTGCGGTCACGAAAATGTCTGATCGGGTGACGGCCTCTTCCATCGTCACGACTTCGAAACCCTCCATCGCGGCTTGCAGCGCGCAAATCGGGTCAACTTCGGTTACCAGCACGCGCGCGCCGCCATTACGCAGCGACTGCGCGGAACCCTTGCCGACGTCGCCAAAGCCGGCAACGGTGGCGACTTTGCCGGCAAGCATCACGTCGGTGCCCCGGCGAATGGCGTCGACCAGCGATTCCTTGCAGCCATAAAGATTGTCGAACTTCGACTTGGTCACGCTGTCATTGACGTTAATCGCCGGGAACGGCAGCTCGCCCTTTTTGGCGATGGCATAAAGGCGGTGCACGCCGGTGGTCGTTTCTTCCGACACGCCCTTGATCGCCTTTACGGTCGCTGTGAGATAACCGGGCTTGGCAGCGATGAACGCCTTCAGCGCGCGCTGAAACTCCACTTCCTCGTCATTTTCCGGCTCGGGCAGGGTTGCGCCGGCCTCGACCCTGGCGCCCCATAGCGCAAACATCGTCGCGTCGCCGCCATCATCGAGGATGAGGTTGCAGGTCTGGCCATTGCCATCGTCCCAATCGAAGATGCGGCCAACATAATCCCAATATTCAGCCAGGCTCTCGCCCTTGATCGCGAACACCGGCACGCCCGAGGCGGCGATGGCCGCGGCGGCATGGTCCTGCGTCGAGAAAATATTGCACGTCGCCCAGCGCACATCCGCGCCAAGCGCGGTCAGCGTTTCGATGAGCACCGCCGTTTGAATCGTCATGTGGAGCGAGCCGGTAATGCGCGCGCCTTTGAGCGGCTGCGACGCGCCGAATTCGTCGCGCAGCGCCATCAGGCCCGGCATTTCGGTTTCGGCGATGTTGATTTCCTTGCGGCCAAAATCGGCAAGGCTGATGTCGGCGACAACATAGTCGCGCTCGATTGCGGTGGTGGCCACGGGCAATATCTCCTGGTCGTAAATTTGCGACGAGGCGCGTTATGCTCCCCGATGCGCGCGGCCATACCCGGCATCGGCGCCCAGATCAAATATAAAGATGTCTTTATATGTTGTTCTCCATCTCCAGCGCGCGCTTGTTGACGGCAGCAGCGGCGGGTAACGCCGGCGCTTCTGGCGCCAAAGTTTTGTTCACAACTATGCGGTAAGGCTCCGCAGTGATGAGCCCGACGCCGCCCACCGTATCCGTTATCGTGCCGGCCTATGGGCTTGCGCATGTCATTGGCGAGACGATCCGATCAATTCTTGCGCAAACCTTCCCGCACTGGGAAGCGGTCATCGTTGATGATGGCGCGCCCGATGATGTGGAAGGCGCCGTGCGGCCCTATCTGGGCGATCCGCGCATCTCGCTGCTCAAGACCGACAATAAGGGGCTGTCGGCGGCGCGCAACCGGGCCGTCGCCGCATCGGGCAGCGACCTGATCGCGCTGCTCGACGGGGATGATCTTTACGAGCCGACTTATCTCGCGCGGATGATGGCGCCCATGCGCTCGGACCCGACGCTGGGCTTTGTTACCTGCGACGCGACCTATTTCGGTGCGTCGCGCGTTGGACGCCGCTTCTCGCAATTTGTGCCGCAGGTCGAGCCGATAACGCTGGAACGCGTGCTGAGGCGCGAGTTCAACGTCTTTGTCGCCAGCATCTTCCGCCGTACGGCATTTGATGCCGCGGGCGGGTTTGACGTGGCGCTGCGTTCGGCGGAAGATTTCGATCTGTGGATCAAAATTCTCGAACGGGGCTGGGCCGCCAGATATATCGACGCACCGCTTGTGCACTATCGGCGGCGCCCGGAATCAATGTCAAGCAACCGCCACCGGCTGCTCGGCGAAACGATGAACGTCTATGCCCAAGCCGAAACCCGGCTGCGCGGGCAGCCGGCGGGCCAAGTTGCCGCGGCCATGCGCGGCGCGGTGGCGCGCGAACTGGCGCTGGCAGAGGGCGAAGCGCTGGTGCTCGGTGGGCACCCCCGCGAAGGGCTGCGGCGCCTGCACGAGAGCGAACCTTGGCGGCATGGGCTAAAATGGCAGCTTGCATGGCCATTCCTGGCCATTCCGGGCCTGGCGCACCCGCTGCTCGCGGCGCGCGCGCGGTTCAATCGCAAATTTTAGCGGCGCGCTGAAAACGGCGGCTGCGGCACCTTCTCTCGCGCCGCGTGCTGGTCTAAGGCGCGCAGATCGAGCACCGTTGGAGACTCAAAATGACCATCAAGATTGGCGATACCCTGCCCGGCGCAACCTTCACCAAGGCAACCGAGTCGGGCCCCGAAGCAGTCGATAGCGAGAGCTTTTTTGCGGGCCGCAAGGTGGTGCTGTTCTCGGTGCCGGGTGCGTTCACGCCCACCTGCTCAGCCAGGCATTTGCCCGGCTTTGTGCAAAATGCCAGTGAATTCAAGGCCAAAGGCGTCGATGAAATCGCCTGCACCGCAGTGAACGACGCCTTTGTGCTTGGCGCCTGGAGCAAAAGCAGCAATGCCGGCGACACCGTCACCATGCTGGGCGACGGCAATGGCGAATTCGCCGAAGCGATTGGCCTTACCATGGACGGCTCGAAGTTCGGCATGGGCAAACGCGGCCAGCGTTATTCGATGCTGGTGGAAAATGGCGTCGTAACCCAGCTGAACGTCGAAGGGCCCGGTGAGTTCAAGGTCAGCTCAGCCGAGCACATGCTGCAAACCATGTGAAGCGCGTGCAGCGGGTCGGGTCTGCGGCCCGGCCCGCCGCGTTTGCACGCAGCGGCGTTGCCCCGCCCTGCCGCCTGTCTTGCCAGTGTCGCGCTAGTCGATTAGCGCGGCACCCATGACTACCGCACATGATATCGTTGCCGAGCTTGAACAGCTCTACCGCGCGTCGGTCCAGCGTCTTCAGGCCGCACTCGACCTGTATCTGACAACCGGCACCGTGCCCGACGCGGCGCGGCGCACGGACGGGTCGTTTGCCTATCCTGAAATCCAGCTCCTCTTTCGCGGTGGGCCGGACCGCCCTGCGCCCATGCGCTCGTTCGGCCGGCTGATTACACCTGGCCGCTACAAGATCAGCGTCACCAAGCCCGCGTTGTTTGCCGATTACCTGACGGAGCAACTCACCTTTCTGCTCGAAGATTATGATGTCGAAGTCCAGGCAGTGGCCGGCCGGCAGGAAATTCCCTTCCCCTATGTGCTTGATCCCGGCCACGCACTGAGCCTTGACGAAGTGTCGGCGACCGAACTCGCACGCTTTTTTCCGGCGACGGAGCTTGCCCATATCGGTGACGAAATCGCCGACGGACTTTGGGACAACCCAGATGGCGTGCGCCCGCTCGCGCTGTTCGATGGCTTGCGGACCGATTTTTCGCTGGCCCGGCTGCGGCACTATACCGGCACGCCGCCCGAGCATGTGCAGCGATTCGTGCTGTTCACCAACTACCACCGTTATGTCGACGAGTTTGTCCGCTGGGCGTGCGGGCAGTTGGGGCCGGACAGCCGCTATACCGCAGTATCGGGCGCAGGCGGGGTCATGATCGGCCCGGGCGACGACCCGGAAAAGCTCGTGACCGACAGCGCGTGGCGGCGTCACCAGATGCCTGCCTATCACCTGATTGCGCCCGGCGGCATGGGCATCAGCCTGGTCAACATTGGCGTCGGCCCGTCCAACGCCAAGACGATCACTGACCATCTTGCGGTCGTGCGGCCTGAAGCCTGGCTGATGATCGGCCATTGCGGCGGCCTGCGCCCAAGCCAGCGGATTGGCGATTATGTGCTCGCCCATGCCTATCTGCGCGACGATCATGTGCTTGACGATGTGCTGCCGCCTGAAATTCCGGTGCCCGCCATCGCCGAAGTGCAGCAGGCGCTTGCCCGCGCGGCGGAAACGGTCTCCGGCCAGTCCGGCGACGAATTGAAGCGGCGGCTGCGCACCGGCACGATCGTCACCACCGATGATCGCAACTGGGAGCTTTCCTATTCCAAGTCGGCGCTGCGCTTTTCGCTCAGTCGCGCGGTTGGCATCGACATGGAATCGGCGACGATTGCCGCGCAGGGTTATCGCTTCCGGGTGCCCTATGGCACGTTGCTGTGCGTGTCCGACAAGCCACTGCACGGCGAACTGAAGCTGCCCGGCCAGGCCAACCGATTTTACGAACGCGCCATTGCCGAGCATATGAAAATCGGCATCGAGGCGTGCGAACAATTGCGGCGCGAGGGCACCAAGCTGCATTCGCGCAAGCTACGCGCGTTTAACGAGCCGCCTTTCCGGTAATTGCCCAAGACAGCGCCGGCCGGGCCAGACGTTTCGCATAGCAAGGAACCGCAAACGCCGGGCCGTGTTTGGACGAAGAACGCATCAGACCCGCCCAGATTGAGATCAGCTTGTCGAAAGTTCGTGCATTCGGAATAGCCCGCAACGACTTTTACACGGTTGCCGCTCAGGTCAAAGCCAGTCAATTTATGTCAGTAACTGGCAAATCGCCGAAATTGTGGTCGGGAAGAGAGGATTCGAACCTCCGGCCCCTGCCTCCCGAAGACAGTGCTCTACCAGGCTGAGCTACTCCCCGACGGAGTATGAACCGCCGCGGCGGGCGCGCCGGCGGTGCTTGGAAGCGCGCGCTATACCGGCGGCGGCGGCGGCGTGCAAGCCTCGCCGCGAGCGCTCTTCAGCCCGCCAGCGCTGCCAGCATTTCGGCCATTGACGTGAATTTTTCGGAAGGCGCGCCAGCCCGCGCCCGCGCTTGTTCGGCCCGCTCGATCTTCTTCCAGTCGCGAAAAGTGACGATATCGACCTGGCGCCCGGAAAGCAGCGCATCGAGCCCGGCGCGCCCTTGCTTGTCGCGACCGCCCGCCCCTTCAGCGGCGATCAGTTCGGCAACGCTATAGCCATCTGGCCGGTTGGTGCCGATAGTGCCCGTGGGGCCGCGGCGCGCCCAGCCAACCGCGAACAGGCCCGGCGCGATTCGCCCGCCCTCATTGGCAAAACGGCCTGCGCCGGCATCATAGGGCACGCCTTCGATGGGCGGGGTGCGATAGCCAATGCAGGCGATGACCAGGGTTGCCGGCACCGCATAACGCTCGCCCGTGCCGACCGCCCGGCCAGTCTCGTCGATGCGCGTGCGCTCTGCGATGACCCGTTCCGCGCATGGCCCGCCTTCGACGGCCACGGGGCTGGCGAAAAAATCGAACGCGATCGTCACCGGTTTGTCGCCTGGCGCCGCGGCGAAGGCCCGCAGGTGCGCAACCGATTTGCGCAAGCCCGGCTCAAGCGCGGCATCGGCATCGGCGGGCGGCAGGTCCGCCGGGTCGACATGCGGCATGGCCCGCGCCAGATGGCCAAGCTCGCCCAGCTCCTTGGGTGTCATCGCAATCTGGTGGGGCCCGCGACGGCCCAATATGGTAATCCGCGCCACGCCTGACGCGGCTAGCGCCGTCAGCGCGTGCGCGGCAATATCCGACCCGTCAAACTCGGCCGGCGTCTTGGCGAGGATTCGCGCCACGTCGAGCGCCACATTGCCCATGCCGATCACCGCGACATGACGGCCATCGAGCGGTGGATTGAGATCAGCAAAATCGGGATGACCATTATACCAGCCCACAAACGCCGCCGAGCCGATCACACCCGGCAAATCCCGGCCCGGCATCTCAAGCGGGCGATCCGCCGGCGCCCCGGTCGCCACGACCACGGCATCATAAAGCGCTTGCAATTCGCCGACGGAAACATCGCGGCCAACGGTTACATTGCCGACAAAGCGGACATTTTCGGAAAGCGCCACCGCCTCATAGCGGCGCGACACGCCCTTGATCGACTGATGATCGGGCGCAACGCCAAAGCGGATCAGGCCGTAGGGCACCGGCAGCCGGTCGATGATATCGACACGCACCGCATCGCCGAACAGCTTCTGACAGGCTTCGGCGGTGTAATAGCCGGCAGGCCCTGAGCCGATTATCGCGACATGCCGCATGGGCGTGCCCTCTCCCCTATAAGTGCCCTCAGCCTAGCCGCGCGCGGCGGCGCTGGGAAGGGCTAGCCGCGATGGCCCTGGCGCCATTTGGTCCACAAATGCCCGGCAAGGAGCAGCGGCGGCATCCGCAGCCAGTGCGAACGGACGTAGAAGAACTGGCGCGTCACCGGGCGCGTCGCGCGGCCCCACCCGTCACGCGCGACAAGGCGGCGCAGATAGAGCCAGTCGGTAGCAGGGGCGCGCGGCCATTCGGCGCCGATTGCGGTGCCAAACAGCGCATTGGCCAGCCGCAGCGCGCGCGCCGTTTCGGCAAGCAGCCCGTGGTGCAGCGCACGCGCACACAGCCCGCTGGTGCCGAACTCGCCTGCCAGGCAATGCACGTCCCACAGGTTGCGCAGGCCGCCAGCCAGATCGCCATCGGCAAACAGGTGGCAGGCGGCGTGCACCAGCATATCGTTGGGGCACAGCACAAACAGCCCGTTTTCAAGCACCACACCCTCCGCCAGCAGCGCCGCGGCGTCTGGCCGGGGCCGCGCGGTCGGGGGCAATATCGTGTGGTGAATGTCGATCATCCGGTCGCGGTCGCGGTGGATGAGCGGCGGCAACTCGTGCATCCAGCGCCGGTAGTAGGCGTCGTCATAGGCGTTGGGTTTTACCCACTCCCACCCGGCGCGCAGAATGGCCGCCTCGACCGCACCAAGCACCGCACATGGCACCAATATGTCGAGATCGCCGATCGAGCGACCAACGCCGGCCTGCAAGCCGGCGGCGACGAAGGCGGTGCCTTTCAGCAGCACGACCCGGCAGCCAAGCGGCGCGAGCGCCCGCCGCGCCGCTTCAGCCTCCCACAGGGCAGCCGTGCGCCCCTGATCGGCGGATTGGCGGGCATCAGCCAAAATTCGCGCGGCTGCCGGGGGCATCGGCTGCCCGGCCAGCCGGTGGGCCAGCGTGCCGATCATTTGCTCGGCGCGGGCGATGGCGATCAGCGCGGTCCACCCGTCCCCGTCGAGCGCGCCGGTGGTTGCGGGGTCGCGCAGCGCATGGGCCAGCAGCCAGCCATCAAGGATCATGACGCGGCCCATAGCCGGTCGACGGCCGCCACAGCGCTTGCAGTATCAGGATAGTCGATAGCGCGGGCGGGCACCGACTTTACGAGCGTTGCCAGCGCGCCAAACCCCGCCTCGCCAAGCGCGACATAGTTGGTCGATGCCTGAGTAAGCCGCACGAACACTTCGCCTGGGGCAACATCGCGGACGGCAGCAGCCGCGCCAAAGCGGGGGAACAGCAGCAGCGCCGGCAGGGCGGGCACGTCCATTGCAGCAATCGCCGCTGCATCTGGCACCATATGGCGGATATCGCCCTTGGGCGTGCCCGCCAGCAACGGGCCGAAGCGGGCACCGGGCAGCGCCCGCTCCACCACGCCAATCGCCGCGTTCTTCAAGCTCACCAGGCGCGGAAACGCATGGACAAGGCCGGTTGCGGGGTCAACCAGCGCGAACTCGTCCCCCATCAGCCGCCACCCGCGCGCGCTGAGCAGCGCGGCAAGGGTCGATTTGCCCGATCCGGACTCACCCGTCATCAGCAGCGCGCGGCCATCTTTTTCGACAACCGAGGCGTGCAGCAACAGATAACGTCGCTGGCCAAGCGCCATTTGCAGGTTCATCGCCATTTCGGCCGCGAGCAAGCCCTGGGCCAGCGGCAGCGGCGCGGCGTCGGGCAGCACATAATCCCCGCCGAGCACAACCGCTGGACGCACCACCCGGCGCCAGGGGCGCGCCGCGAACAGCCGAACCGAAAAATCGGGAATGCCACCGTCGGGCGCAGGGTAATCTGCGTAGAGCGCGCGCAACTGAGCAATCGGCGCGGCCCAGTCTGCGCCGATGCGAAACCCCACCGGCCCGATACGCAGCTGATGGCTATGCCTCATGTAACGGCGACCAGCCCGCTTGCCACCAGCTCAGCCAACCGGGCAGAAAGTAGCGCCTCATCGCTGTCAATCACTGAAAAGTCAGCACCAAGCCGGGCAAGCAGCGCTGCCTGCGTCATCGGCGCGCCCGCAAGGACCGCCAGAATCTCGGGCGCCGGTGACACCAGCAAATGCGTGATGCCAGAGGCGCGGTGATAAACGAGCGTGAGTGCATCAAGCGGCTCGATGCGCAACTGTTCGGCCGGCGTCGCGCAAAACAGCGGTTCGGGCACGGCCTCAGCCGCGGGGCATCTGCAACGATGCAAAGCAGGTAAAGCCGCTCGTGCCCGATTGCAGACGGCGGATATATTGCATGTAGGCGCGGCTCCGATCGGAATCGACGCCGGGGAGCTGGCCGCCCGACAATGCCTGTCGAACATCCTCGCCCTTCAGCGGGCGCAGTGGCGGCGGAAAGGCGCCAACCGTGCCGGCGGGCACCATCGTGCCATCGGGGGCAATATAGCTGCCGGCGTGCACCCCGTCGGGCACCGGGATGTCGCAGGCGATGACCGACGCCGCCGTCTGCGCGAGCGCGGGGCGAATCGACATGATGGCCGACGCGCCGACCGCGCCCAGCATCAGCGCCTGCCGCCGTGTCGCAACAGCGCGGGCCGAGCCGGCCTCATCCTTTGGCGTTTCATCGGTCATTATGGCCTCATTATGCGCGCCGAGCCCTTTCATAAAGGTAAAACTGGCGCAAGCCGCGCTCGCCCGGCGCCGACTATTGCGCTATTCCCCTGGCCGATGCTCAATTCCTCTGGTCCGCGCACCCTGATCGCCATTGGCCTCATCGCCATCGCCGCGCTGGCAGTGGGGCTGCTCGTGCATGATGCACAGGGGGGGCTGATCGTGCTGATTGGCGGGACGGCGGCCGTGCTGGTCGCTGCCGGCACGGGCGATCCGGCGCCGATACCAAGCTCCCGGCCGGCCGACAAGCTCGCGCGCGGGCCCGCCAATGTCGCCGAAGTGCTCGAATCGATCATCGAGCCGGTGCTGATCGTGGAGGAAGGTCGGGTGGAACATGCCAATCAGGCCGCCCGCACGCTGCTTGGCGGCCACATTGTGGGCGAGGACGTCCGGCTCGCGATCCGCCACCCGGCCGCTGCCGAGCGGCTGACCGCAGACCGACCGCCGCCGCGCCGCGCGATCAGCCTGGTGGGGCTTGGCACGCTCGACCAGCGCTGGGAAATGCGGGTTAGCCAAACTACTGACAAGCGCCGCGTTGTTCACCTTATCGACCAGACGGGCAGCTATGCGGCGGAGAGGATGCGGGTCGATTTCGTCGCCAATGCCAGCCATGAACTGCGCACGCCGCTCGCCTCCATCCTTGGCTTCATCGAAACGCTGAGCGACGACAAGGCCGGCGATGATCGCGAGGTACGCGGCCGGTTTCTCAAGGTCATGTTCGGTGAAGCGCGGCGGATGCAGCGGCTGATCGAGGATCTGATCTCGCTGTCGCGCATCGAGGCGGAAAAATATCGCCCGCCGTCAAAGCCCGTGGATCTGGCGATGCTGATGCAGGAAGTGCACGCAGAGCTTGCGGATACGCCGGATCAGCGCGGTGCCGACATCATCTCGGACATCGACGGCAATCTGCCAACCGTGGCCGGCGATCGGGCGCAGCTCAGCCAGGTGCTCCACAACCTCATCGGCAACGCGATGAAATATGGCCGGCCGGGCACGCCGATCCTCGCCAAATTATGGAAAGACCAGACCGGCATGGTCCGCATCAGCGTGTCTGACGAGGGCGAAGGCATCGCGCCCGAACATATTCCCCGGCTGACCGAGCGCTTCTACCGCGTCGACTCAGGGCGGAGCCGGGCGCTGGGCGGCACCGGGCTTGGGCTTGCCATCGTCAAGCACATTATCGAGCGACATCGCGGCCGGCTCGACATCAGCAGCACGCTGGGCAAGGGCACGACCGTCTCTATCCTGCTTCCGCCAACGCCCGCTCCCGCCCGGAGTGCTGTAAAATTACCACCAAAGGGCGTTGTCATTGAAACGTAACAATAGTGTCACACAGCCGGATGGGTGCAGATGGTAGCGCCGGCATCGGGGTAAGATCTGGCATCGGGAGAATGACTATGCAGCGCCGGGTGGGCATTTATGCCGCGATGACTTTTTTGGTGGCCGGCGCGGTGGGTGGCTGTAACGATCAGGCCGATTTTGGTGGCGCGGGCGCGCGTGACCAGATAAAAATCGTGGGTTCATCAACAGTTTATCCGTTCACGACATTAGTCGCTGAGCAATATGTAAACCGCAATCCGGGCACCAAAGCGCCCGTTATCGAATCAACCGGAACCGGGGCGGGCATGAAATTGTTCTGCGCGGGAATCGGCTCGCAGCATCCCGATATCGAGGACGCTTCGCGGCGGATGAAGGCATCGGAATTCAAGACCTGTACCGAGCATGGTGTCGACCAGATTCTTGAAATTCAGGTCGGAATCGACGGCATTGCCTTTGCCGAATCGAAATCTGGGAAGGCCCTCCAGCTGACGCCGGTTGACCTGTATCTGGCGCTTGCGGCCAACCCGCGCGGCGCCAAAAACACGACGAAAACGTGGAAAGACGTCAACCCCGCGCTCCCCGCCATTCCCATTCAGGTCTATGGCCCGCCATCGACCAGCGGCACGCGCGATGCACTGGCCGAATTGATCCTCGCGCGCGGCTGTGCGGCCATCTATCCGCCAAGCATGAAGCTAAGGGACACCAAACCTGACGAATATGCTGCCGTCTGCACGCGCATTCGCGATGATGGCGCCTATGTCGACGCCGGCGAGAATGACAATCTGATTGTCCAGAAGCTGCAATCCAACCCCAACGCGATTGGCATTTTTGGTTATTCCTATCTGGAGGAAAACGCCGACGTGCTGAACGGCCTCGCACTGGCCGGGGTCGAGCCAAGTTATGAAACCATTTCCCAGGGGCTGTATCCCGGTGCCCGTCCGTTGTTTCTCTACGTGAAGCGCGCGCACCTGTCGGCGATTCCCGGGCTTGCCAAGTTCCTCGACCAATATGCCGCAAGCTGGGGGCCGGATGGCCCCTTGGCCAAGCGCGGGCTTATTCCGGCGCCGGCGGACGTGCGCACGGCATCAGCTGCGATCATCAAGAACCAAACCCTGCTTGATGGGCGCGCGCTGAATTGATCGCAGGGTTCGTGCCGGCGTTGCTGGCCGGTGCGCGCCCCGATTTCGGCCCCTCATCTGCCCGCATAAGGCGCACCGCTTTTGTCCACACCGGTATTATTGTTTCTGATTGCGTGCCTGGGGCTGATTGGGTGGTTGATGGCGCGTGTGCGTGCGGTCGCGTTTCGCCGCGCCGGGCAGCGCCGCTCAAGCTCGCTGCCGGGGCATCACGGGGCTTATGTGGCGTTCTGGATCGTCGCGCCGGTGATGCTGTTCGTGGCGCTATGGTCCACCATCACCCCGGCGATGGTGACGCAAACGGTGCTGCGCGCGCCTGAGGCCGCCAGCCTGCCGCCAACGCGGTTTGAACGGGCGGCGATCTTGACGGAGGCGCGGGCGCTGGCCGGCAAGGGCGGCGGTGCGGCGTTCAATCCGCAGGCGGCAAGGCTCGCGCCGGTCTATGCCGCAACGCAACAGCGCTATGACTGGGCCGGATCAAGCCTGGCGCTTGTGCTGGCCATCGCGTGCGGCATCTATGCGTATCTGCAGGTCACTCCGGCGCTGCGCGCACGCACCTATATCGAGCGCGTCATCATGGGCACCCTGCTGGCGGCGTCGCTCATCGCGGTGCTGACGACGATCGGTATCGTCGGCTCGCTATTGTTTGAATCCTGGCGCTTTTTCCAGCTCGTGCCCGTGGCGGACTTCCTCACCGGCACGCATTGGAGCCCGCAAGTCATCGACACGCGCGACCCCGGCGCGTCGCTTGGCGCGGTGCCGCTGTTCTGGGGCACGTTCTTCATCGGCGCGGTAATAGCAATGGCGGTTGCAATACCATTTGGGCTGATGAGCGCCATTTTCCTCACCCAATATGCAAGTGCGGCGGTTCGCCGCTGGATGAAGCCGATACTGGAAATTCTCGCCGGGGTGCCCACCGTCGTTTATGGCTATTTCGCCGCGCTGACGGTGGCGCCGGCCGTGCGCGATGCAGCGGTTGCGCTGGGGCTGAAATGGGCAAGTTCGGAAAGCGCGCTGGCGGCGGGCCTGGTCATGGGCGTGATGATTATCCCGTTTGTGTCTTCGATGGCCGATGATTCGATTGCGGCGGTGCCTGCTGGCATGCGCGATGGGTCGCTCGCAATGGGCGCAACCACATCGGAAACCATTCGCCGGGTGTTGGTGCCGGCGGCGTTGCCGGGCGTGGTCGGCGGCGTGCTGCTGGCGGTCAGCCGCGCGATAGGCGAAACGATGATCGTGGTGATGGCCGCTTCGGGTGCCGCCACCATCTCGCTCAACCCGCTGGCGAGCGCGACCACCGTTACCAAGCAGATCGTCGATCTGCTGACCGGCGAAGCCGAGTTTGACAGCCCCAAAACGCTGGCAGCCTTTGCGCTAGGCCTGACCTTGTTTGTAATCACGCTGTTGCTCAACATCATCGCGCTTACCGTGGTGAAGCGCTATCGCGAAGCCTATGAATAGCGCCGAAGCCCCTTCCCCCGGCGGGCGGGCGCCAACCGACTGGCGCTCCGCCACGATGCAGCGGCGCGTCCGACAGCGTTATGCCGCGGAGCGGCGCTTTCGCCTTGCCGGGCTTGCGGCTGTGGTGCTGTCGGCCGGCTTCCTCGTGTTCTTGCTGGTAACCATGGTGGCCAACGGGGTACGCGGCTTTACGCAGACCGAACTGGCGTTGACGATCGACTTGCCAGCGCTTGGGTTAAGGCTTGATCCGGCGCGGCTAAACAGCGCAGCGGCTGATCTTGTGCTGGTCAACGCCGGCCTGCCCGAGGTGACCGAGCGTGCCGCGCGCAACAGCTTTGGGCCGCAGGGCGCAGCGCTGCTCTCTGAAGGTGCCTGGCTCAAGTTGCGCGATGCGTTGAAGGCGCGGCCCGAGCTGGTCTCCGCCCCGGCCACAATCTATGTGCCCGCCGCAACCGACATCGACAACGCGGCCAAGGGCGCCGGAAGCATAACCGCCGAAGCCGCAGTCGCCCGGTTGACAGCCGCGGGGAAGCTCCGCACCGTTTTCAACCTTGGCTTCCTGACCGGTGCGGACTCGACTGACCCGACGCTGGTCGGCATCTGGGGCGCGCTCAAAGGGTCGCTGCTGACCATGCTGGTGACGCTGGCGCTGGCCTTTCCCGTCGGCGTGCTCGCGGCTCTGTACCTTGAGGAATATGCACCGCGCAATCGCTGGACGGACCTGATCGAGGTGTCGATCAACAATCTGGCCGCGGTCCCGTCGATTATCTTTGGCTTGCTTGGCCTTGCCGTGTTCCTTGGCACGTTCAACCTGCCGCGATCGGCACCGCTGGTCGGCGGGCTTACGCTCGCGCTGATGACAATGCCGGTCATCGTTATCGCCGGGCGCAATGCCATAAAGGGAGTGCCGCCGTCGATCCGGGACGCAGCGTTTGGCATTGGCGCAAGCCCCGTGCAGGTCGTGTTCCACCATGTGCTGCCGCTGGCGCTGCCGGGCATTCTCACCGGCACGATCATTGGCATGGCGCGCGCGCTTGGCGAAACCGCACCGCTCTTGATGATCGGCATGCGCGCCTTCATTGCCGCACCGCCCGACCGGCTGACCGATCCGGCAACGGTGCTTCCGGTGCAGATTTTCCTTTGGTCCGACGAAGTCAGCCGGGGCTTTGTTGAAAAGACCAGCGCGGCAATCATCGTGCTGCTCGTGTTCCTCCTGGCGATGAACGGCTTTGCCATTTACCTCCGCAACAGATTTGAGACCCGCTGGTGACCAAAACAACCGCTGCTCCGCCTGCCGCCCAGCCCAAGATGACCGCGCGGGGAGTTTGCGTGCGCTATGGCGCCACGCCGGCGATTATGGATATTTCAATCGACGTGCACACCGATTTCGTGACCTCGCTGATCGGTCCGTCGGGCTGCGGCAAATCAACCTTTTTGCGCACATTGAACCGCATGAACGACACCATCCCCATTGCCCACACAACGGGAGAGATAAAACTTGACGGGCAGGACATCTATGCCGCGGACATGGACGTGGTGCAGTTGCGCGCGCGGGTTGGCATGGTGTTTCAAAAGCCCAACCCGTTCCCCAAATCCATCTATGAAAATGTCGCTTACGGCCCACGGATTCACGGGCTGGCCTCGTCAAGGGCGCAGCTTGATGCAGTGGTCGAGCAGTCGCTCCGCCGCGCCGGGCTGTGGGACGAAGTGAAGGACCGCCTCTCTGACAGCGGCACCGCCTTGTCGGGCGGCCAGCAGCAGCGGCTGTGCATCGCCAGAGCCATTGCCGTCGACCCGGAGGTCATCCTGATGGACGAGCCGTGCTCGGCGCTTGACCCGATTGCGACGGCCAAGATCGAAGAACTGATCCACGAGCTCAAGGGCCGCTACGCCATCGTCATCGTCACCCACAACATGCAGCAGGCGGCACGCGTGTCGCAGCGCACGGCGTTTTTCCACCTCGGCACCATGGTGGAATATGGCTCGACCTCAGACATTTTCACTAACCCCCGCAAGGAGCGGACCAAGGATTACATCACCGGCCGCTACGGCTGAACGGCACCCTCCAGCGCATTTAGGACCTTTTAGTGGTTGAACACACGGTCAAGGCATTTGATGAAGATATCGGGCAACTGCGCGGGCTGATCGCGCAGATGGGCGGGCTTGCCGAACAGGCTATCGTCGATGCGATGGAGGCGCTGAAGCGGCAGGATGTGGAAGGCGCCGCGCGCGTCGTCGCCGTCGACAAGCAGATCGACGCGCTCGAAATCGAGGTGGAGCGGCTTGCGGTGCAGCTCATTGCCCTGCGCGCGCCGCTCGCGGATGATCTGCGCGAGGTTGTCGCTGCCCTGAAGATTGCAGGCGTTGTCGAACGGATCGGCGATTATGCCAAAAACATCGCACGGCGCGTGTCGGCAATCGACGGCCACGGCAATATCGAGCCGCTGTCGGTGCTGCCGGCAATGGCCGCAATGGCCACCAAGATGGTGCATGACGTGCTCGACGCATTTGCAGCGCGCGACGCGGAAGCCGCGATCCGCGTTTGGGAAAGCGATCGCGCGCTCGACGACTTCTACAACAGCCTGTTTCGCGTTCTCGTAACCTATATGATGGAAAATCCGGCCAGCATTGGCCAGGGCGCGCATCTGCTGTTCATCGCCAAGAATCTGGAGCGTGTGGGCGACCACGCGACCAATGTCGCCGAGATGGTCTATTACGCGGCCACCGGCATCCACATGGGTGAGCGCGATCGCGGCGCCGCCCCAACCGACTGACGGAGAAGACGCTCATGGCACGCGCCAAAATGCTGCTGGTTGAAGATGATGCAGCGCTCGCCGAACTGCTCGTCTGGCACTTCAAACGCGAAGATTTCGAAGTGCAGCAAACGCCCGATGGCGAAGAGGCGCTGCTGTTCGCCAAAGAGGCAACGCCCGACATCGTCCTGCTCGACTGGATGGTCGAGGGGCTGTCCGGCATCGAGGTTTGCCGCCGGCTGCGCCGCATGCCCGAAACGGCCAACGTCCCCATCATCATGCTGACCGCGCGCGGCGAAGAGGAAGACCGGGTGCGCGGACTGGAAACCGGCGCCGATGATTATGTGACCAAGCCCTTTTCTCCCCGCGAGCTGATCGCCCGGGTGGGCGCAGTGCTGCGCCGCGTGCGCCCGGCGCTTGCCGGCGAGCAGCTTACCTATGCCGATATCGAAATGGATACGGTCGGCCACAAGGTGCGTCGCGGCGGCGATGTCGTGCCGTTGGGGCCAACCGAGTTTCGCCTGCTCAAGCATTTCCTTGAACACCCCGGCTGGGTATTTTCGCGCGAGCGGCTGCTCGATGCGGTGTGGGGGCACGACAGCGACATCGAATCGCGTACCGTCGACGTGCATATCCGGCGGCTGCGCAAGGCGATCAACATCGGCGACCGGCCAGACATCATCCGCACGGTGCGCTCGGCGGGCTATGCGCTGGACTCCGGCACCTGACGCACAGCACAGCATTGCCCGACCCGGCGGCTTGCATCGCGCCGCCCAGCGGCTAAACGATGGGCGCCTTACGCCTTATGCCGGAGCTTTACCCGATGACCATTTCGTTCACCGATCGCGTCGCCATTGTAACAGGAGCAGGCGGCGGGCTAGGCCGGGCCTATGCACTGGAGCTGGCGCGGCGCGGCGCGAAAGTGGTCGTCAATGATCTGGGCGGCAGCCGCGACGGCACCGGCCATTCCGACGCCGCACTCGGCGTGGTGGAAGAAATCAGGGCGCTGGGCGGCGAGGCGATGTCCAACGGCGGCAGCGTCACCGAATATGAGCAAATGGTGGCAATGGTCGCGGCAGCCAGGGAACGCTGGGGCCGGGTCGACATCCTCATCAACAATGCGGGCGTGCTGCGCGACAAAAGCTTTGCCAAAATGGAGCCGGCCGACTTCAAATTCGTCGTCGACGTGCATCTCAACGGCTCGGCCATCTGCTCCAAAGCGGTGTGGGAGACGATGCGCGAGCAAAATTATGGCCGCATCCTGATGACGGCGTCGTCAACCGGGCTTTTCGGCAATTTCGGCCAGGCCAATTATGGCGCGGCCAAGCTCGGCCTCGCCGGGCTGACCAAGACGCTGTATATCGAGGGCGCCAAAAACAACATAAAAGTAAATACCATCGCGCCGGTCGCCGGCACGCGCATGACCGAAGACCTGTTCCCCGCAGAAGCCTTTGCCGCCTTTGCGCCGGAAAAAGTGGCGCCCGCCGCGCTTTTCCTGGTGTCAGAAGACGCGCCGTCCAATGCTATTGTCGGGGCAGGCGCCGGCGTCTTCCAGGCCGCTTATGTGACGCTGACGCAAGGCAAATTGCTGACTGGCGATGCGCTCAGCCCGGAAGGCGTTGCGGCACACTGGGGCGACATTACTGACCGTAGGGGCGAAATCACGCCGGCCTCGGGCGCCGAACAGTCGATGCTCATCCTCGCCCGGCTGCAGGGCAACTAGGCCGCAGCGCCCACGCCCGCCGCAGCAGCACGCAATTAGTGTATTGAACCACTAACACACTTTTGCTATCCTCGCGTCGAACGATGGGGACAGGCCATGTATAGCGAAAGCGATCTCGACGGGGCAGTGGCGGCGGGGGTGCTCTCACCCGATGCGGCCGCCGCGTTTCGCAATTTCACCGCGCAGGGGCGCCACAGCCCGGCGGTTGACGAAGAGCATTTCAGGCTGCTGAGCGGCTTCAACGACATTTTCGTGTCGATCGCGCTGGTGCTGGCGCTGGTTGCCATCAGCCAGATCGGCTGGCAGATCGCCCCGCCGCTTGGTGGCCTGGGGACGGCGGGCGCCGCCTGGTTGCTCGCGGAGTATTTCACCCGCACCCGCCGCATGGCCTTGCCGAGCATTTTGCTGCTCATCGCTTTTGTGGGCGGGGTGGCGTCGGCCTTGATCGGTACGATCGAGGTGATGCAGTTTCACCCGGCTGACCGGGTGGCCGCAGCGATTAGCGCAGGCATTGCGCTGGTGTCGGCCGGGGCCGCCTGGCTCCACTGGCGGCGGTTCATGGTGCCGATAACGGTCGCGGCGGGGTCGGTCGCGCTGGTGGGTGTGTTGATCGCGCTGGCGGTGGCTGCCTACCCCGTGCCCGAGGCGATAGCCTATCCGGTGGCCGCGCTTGGCGGGCTGGCGGTATTTGGCCTGGCGATGCGCTGGGACATGTCAGACCTTGAGCGGCGCACGCGCCGGTCCGACGTGGCGTTCTGGCTGCACCTCGCGGCCGCCCCGCTGATTGCCCATCCGATTTTCCACATGCTCGGCGTGTTCGGCGATCATGTCAGCGCGGCGACGGCCGCCATTGTGCTCGCTTTGTATCTCGGCTTTGGCTTTGTGGCATTGGCGGTGGACCGGCGCGCGCTGCTGGTTTCCAGCCTCGCCTATGTGCTATACGCGCTCTACTCGCTGATTGCGCAGGCCGGAGCGGTCGAGCTGAGCGCCTCCATCACCGCCTTTGTGATTGGCTCCGCGCTGCTCACGCTGTCGGTTTACTGGCACCAGATGCGACGCCTTGTGATTGGCATGCTGGGCGGGCTGCGAGACCGGCTGCCGCCCGTTCAGCCGATGGTGCCTGCCTGACGCAGCCTAGCCCTATAGGCACGCACCGGGAATGCCCCCTGCCCCTGGCCGCGACGGCGCGCCGGGGGCTTTTTTTGGCAACGCCGCCGCTTCATGCCGTGCCGGCCGCGAACGCGGACGATCCGCTGATTCATGCCAAAAGGCCTGATGTTACTCCGCCACCAGCTTCAGCAGCCGCCGTTCGACGGGGGCCAGGATGGCGGCCAGGTCGTGGCCGCGTTTCAGCACCACCCCCGCTTCGCTGATGAGCGCCCACATTCCCTGCCGGTTACGTAGCGCAGGCCGCTTTTCGATGCGCAGTTCGGGCCGCTCCGTCGCACGGCGAAACGCGCAGAACACCGCGGCGTCGCGCCCCAGATCCATCGCATAATCCCGCCAATGGCCAGCCGCCACCATGCGCCCGTAAAGCTCAAGAATGCGGGCCAGCTCGGCGCGCTCAAAGCCGGTCTGGCCAGGCACGCGCGCAGCGGCCGATGGAAAAGGCGTAACCGTTCCCATCAGGCGCGGTCGCGCTGCTCCTCGGGGCCGTCATGCTCGGCGATGAGCGCTTCAAGCCGCTTGCGCAGCGTGTCGATCTCGCAGCGCATCAGCTCTACCTTCTGGGTTTCCGGGTCGAACAATTCGCTGCACGGCGTGCCATAGGGGACGAAGCCGCGATCGCCCCGGCCGCCCTCGACCATCGTCGCGCGGGCCGGAATGCCCACCATCACCGCACCCGGCACCACATTTTTTGTAACGACTGCGTTGGCCCCCACCCGCGCGCCGCGCCCAACGGTGATGGGGCCGAGCACCTGCGCGCCCGAGCCAATGATGACGCCATCCTCAAGCGTTGGATGACGCTTGCCTGCCAGGCCATTGTCGGGATTGGTGCCACCGAGCGTCACACATTGATAAATCGTCACATTGTCACCGATTTCAGCCGTTTCGCCAATCACCGTAAAGCCGTGGTCGATGAAGAAATTGCGGCCTATTCGGGCACCAGGATGAATATCAATCGCCGTCAGCGCCCGCGCCAGATGGTTTACGAAGCGCGCCAGGAAAAACAGCTCGGCGTTGAACAGCGCATGGGCGACCCGGTGGAACGCCATTGCGAGCACGCCGGGATACAGCAGAATCTCCCACCGCGATCGCGGCGCCGGATCGCGCGCCTTGATAGAATCCAGATAGGCGGTCAGGCGATCAAGCATGGCCCTGTTTCCTTGCAGTTCGAAGCCGAATGTAAGGGTTGCCGGGCGCAATTGCTATAACCGCAGAGGCGCGGAAAAAAGCGGCAGCACGCAGCAGTTTGGCGACCATGGGAGATGCCGCTCATTGATTTATGGAACCGCTCAATTATATGAATATGATCGGCCGGGGCGATCACAATGACTACCTATCTGCCAACACTCAAGCAGCTTCAGTATCTGATCTCGCTGCGCGACCACGGCCATTTCGGTCGAGCAGCGGCCGCATGTTTTGTCACCCAGTCAACGCTTTCGGCCGGCATTCGCGAGCTGGAGACGCTGATCGGTGTGACGCTTGTCGAGCGCACACGGCGCGTGGTGCGGTTCACCCCGCTCGGCAACCGCATAGCCGACAAGGCCCGCCGCGTGCTGCGCGAGGCAGACGAGCTTGGCGAGCTTGCCCGCGCGGCCGGACGACCGCTGACGGGCGACATGCGGATGAGCGTCATCCCCACGATTGCCCCGTTCATGCTGCACCGCATTTTGCCGAGGCTGCGCGCCGACTATCCCGACCTGAAGCTGTTTCTGCGCGAGGAGCCGAGCGCGGCGGCGTGCGAGGGGCTGCATCAGGGCCGCAGCGACTGCGTGTTGCTTGCGCTGCCTTATGCGTGTGGCGACGTAACCGTGCGGCCGCTGTTTGACGACCGGCTGTTCGTCGCCGCGCGGGCCTGCGACTTTGCAGATGCATCGCCGAGCATTCGCGCTGCCGACATTGACGAACAGCGGCTGTTGCTGCTGGAGGACGGGCATTGCCTGAAGGACCATGCGCTGTCCGCCTGCAACCGGCCCGAACTGCGCGCCGAGGCAACGATGCTGGGCACCTCGCTCCACACGATTGTGCAGATGGTCGATAACGGGCTGGGCGTCACCATATTGCCGGCCATGGCGATTGCGGCGGGCATCCTGAACCAGACCAGCGTTGAGGCGCGGCCGCTGGAGGCCGATCACCCCGACCGCACGATAGCGCTGGTTTGGCGCCGCGCATCGCCACGCGACAAGGATTTTGAGCTGCTGTCGGAAGTGCTTGCGGACATCGGCTGAACGCCACCGGGTCGCGTGCGTCAGGCGCGGCGCGGTCGCGTGACGGCTATTCTGCGCCGGGCGTGCGGCACTCAGGCTCCAAGGCGACCCAGCGCGCCGCCGCCGCGGCATCGCTCTGGCGGGCATCGACCCAGCGCGCATCCGCCCCCCGGCTTTCCCGCTTCCAGAACGGGGCGCTGGTCTTGAGCTGGTCGATGAGAAACGCGCACCCCTCAAGCGCGGCCGTGCGGTGCCTGGCAGCGGTCGCGACCAGAACCACGCGGTCGCCCGGCAACATGGCACCAACACGGTGGACAATCGTCACCGCCAGCAACGTCCAGCGCCGCGCGGCGGCCTGCGCAAGCTCGGTGAGCGCGCGCTCCGTGCCGCCGGGATAGTGTTCCAGCTCCAGTTGTGTGACGCCGTCATCGCCGCGGACAACGCCCGTAAAGCTCGCTACCCCGCCAGCGCCGCGCCCCTCGACGGCGGCAAGCTCCACCGCCACATCAATTGGCGCTGCGGAAACCAGGATGCGTATCATGCGCCGGTCACTTCATCCGCCTGTCACTGGCGGGAACAGCGCGACTTCGCGAGCGCCCGTGATGCTGGCATCGAGTGGCACGAACCTCTGGTCGACCGCGGCCCGCAGCTTTGCCGGGTCGGCAAAGGCGCTGGCATGGCCCTCGCTACGGCAGGAAAGCCAGGAGATGAGCGCGGCGACGGTCGCCACCTCGGGCGGCACCGCAAGCTGTTCCTGCCCGGTACCAATCGCCTCTCGCACCCAGGCGAAATACAAGATCTGAAGCGCCATATCGCCTAGTCCATATGCTTCAGGCCAACGCGCAGATAATCCCACCCGGTTATCAGCGTCAGCCCGGCTGCAAACCACAGGGAGACAAGCCCCACGCCCTTGATCCAGGCGATGGCCGGCAGCGCCCCTGCCAGCACCAGCGCACCGAGCGCAATGATCTGGAGCGTCGTCTTCCACTTGGCGAGCTGCGATACCGGCACCGAGACCGACAATTGCGCCAGAAACTCACGCAGCCCCGAAACCGCGATCTCGCGCAGCAAAATCACCAGCGCTGCAACCACATGCAGTCCGACAATCTGCCGCGCCGCCACCAGAATGAGGATGACGGCGGCGATCATGATCTTGTCGGCAATCGGATCGAGAAACACGCCGAGTTTTGAAACCGTCCCCTGCGCGCGCGCCAGATAGCCGTCGAAATAATCTGTGATGCCCATCAGGCAATATAGCCCGAACGCCAGTGCATAGCCCGCGGCCCATCCTGGCCACCACATCAGCGCCGCCAGCAGCGGCACCGCCAGGATGCGCGAGAGGGTGAGAAGGTTCGGTAACGTCAGCATTACGTACCCGCTCTAGCCCCAAGCGCCTTCGCTGCAAGCGTTGGATGCACAATAGCGTTGTCGTAGCCGCCATTGCTCGGCTATGGGCCGGGCTTTATTTCGCCATGTCGGAGGCCGGAACGTGCCATGTTGAACGCGCTCGGATTATTAAAAGAGCGCAGGTTTCTTCCGCTTTTCGTCACGCAGTTTCTCGGTGCCTTCAACGACAACCTGTTCAAGACGTCGATGGTGCTGTTTGCGACCTATCAGGTCTATAACGACGCGCGGATCGAATCGAACTTCAACGCGCTGGCCACCAGCCTTCAGATTCTCCCGTTTTTCCTGCTGTCCGCGCTGTCGGGCCAGCTTGCCGATACGTTTGACAAATCGCGAATCATCCGGCTCGTAAAACTGGCCGAAATCGGCATCATGATGCTGGGCGCCGGCGGGCTGCTGGCTGCCAAGGCCGGCTTTGTTACCCTTGGCATCGCAATGATGCTGGGTGCTGTGCTGTGCCTTGGCACCCACGCCACCTTTTTCGGCCCCATCAAATATGCGCTGCTGCCGCAACATTTGAAGGATGATGAAGTGCTTGGCGGCACCGGGCTGGTCGAGGCCGGAACCTATTTGTCGGTGCTGATCGGCACTATCGTTGCCGGCTGGATTTCGGTCGAGGCGGCCGCCGTCACCGTGCTGGCGGTGGCGGTGGTTGGTTACGTCGCCGGGCGCCTGGTGCCGCCTGCGCCGCGCATGGGCAATGCGCTGGTGATTGATTACAACCCGTTGACCTCGTCCTGGCGGCTCGTCAGCGCCACGATGCACATCCCCAGACTGTTCCTGGCCATTTGCGCGATAAGCTTTTTCTGGGCGATAGGGGCGGTGCTCATCATCACTTTTCCGCCGCTGGTAAAAAACGTGCTGACGGCCGACAAGCAGGTCGCAAGCGGCGTGATCGCGATTTTTTCAGTCGGCGTGGCGATTGGCTCGGTCATCATCAACTGGCTGCTGGGCGGCAAAGTATCAGCGAAGTACGCGCCGGCCTCGGTCATTGCGATGGGGGTGCTGGTGGTCGCATTTTCCGTTATTGCGCGCATGTGGATTCCCGCGCCGGCGGGCCAGTTGCTCAACGTGACGCGGTTTATGGCGCATCCGCAAGCGCTGCTGCTGATTGGGACGCTGGCCGGCATCGCGATTACCGGCGGCATGTTCGTGGTGCCGCTTTATGCGTTTCTCACGACGACGGTCGCCAAGGATCTGACGGCGCGCACGGTCGCCGCCAACAATGTCGTCAATTCGGGCGCGATGGTGGTGGGCGCAGCAATTGTTCTGGGGCTGACGGCGCTGCACGTTACGCCAGAAAACATGCTGCTGCTGGCCGCCGGCATGTGTGTAATATCCGCCTGGCTGGCGCAAAAGCTGCACTTGGCCTGCGACTGATCGACTCCGGCGGACCAGCGGCGCCCCGCAATCAGCAGATCAGCGTGTAGATGCAGATGAAAAAGGCGGTGAAGCTCAGCGCAAACAATTTCAGATCGTGATCGTCGTCACGCGTGTTTGCTGGCAGGGCTTCCCGCGCCGCCACAGGCACGAGACGGCGGCGAATCGGGTGGCCGTCATGCACGCTGAGGCTGATGGCGGGGGCAGTGGAAGAATGTATAGCCATGGCCCGCAGTTAACGCGCGGCTAAGCATTTTTGCTACGAGTGACTATGGTTAAGCGCGTCCTAATCGGGGACAGCAGCCCGCCTGCGCAGCAATGTCTGCGCGACTATGTCTGCGCTGTATGATCGTGGAGAAATGGTGGAGCCGAGGGGGATCGAACCCCTGACCTCTGCAATGCCATTGCAGCGCTCTCCCAGCTGAGCTACGGCCCCATTTTCCGACTTGGGAAGGCGTCGCGATTATCCGCGCCGCGCGTGAAATGCAAGGGGGCGCCGGCATCTCCGGCCGCCCCGCTGGCAAACAGCGCGCGCTTAGCGTTCTTCTTCGTCGTTGGACGTTTCAACACCCAGATCATCGTCGCCGCCCAGATCCACCTCATCGTCGGGCGATGGCTCTTCATCATCGGCTGCAATGTCCAGATCTTCATCGTCGCCGGCGAGATCATCATCGTCTTTTTCGGGCTTGGCAGGTTTGGGTGCGTCAAACGGCAGCGGCTGCTTGGATTTCAGAATCGGCTCCGGCTCCCAGGCCTGCCCGCATTCGATGCAGGTGACCGGATCGTCCTTGCCCAGATCATAAAAACGCGTTGCGCATTTCGGACACGTACGCTTTGTGCCCCATTCTGGCTTCACCATAAGGTGCCTCGTGCCTTTCAAAACATGGGAATTTACAGACCAAGGCCCGCAAAGTGGGCCGCGCCTTGCCATAGCGCAAGCGCGCTGTCAAAGCCGCGCGTCATGGCACATGCAACACTTTTGCCGCGCACCATAAGCGGCGCAGGCCCGCTGACCGGCCAAGTCATGGTGCCGGGGGACAAATCCATCAGCCACCGCGCGCTGATGTTTTCAGCGCTGGCGGTTGGCACCAGCCGAATCGAGGGGCTGCTGGAAGGCGAAGATGTGCTGGCAACGGCCGCCGCGCTGCGGGCCATGGGCGCGACCATCACGCGCGACGACGATGGGGTTTGGCACGTCCACGGAGTGGGTGTCGGCGGACTGATGCAGCCGGCGCAGGCACTGGACATGGGCAATTCCGGCACCTCAACCCGGCTGCTGATGGGGCTGGTGGCGAGCCACCCCATCACCGCGACCTTCATTGGCGATGCCTCACTATCGGCCCGGCCCATGGCTCGCGTGATCGCGCCGCTGCGCCAGATGGGGGCCGACATTACCGCAAGCCCTGGTGACACCCTGCCGCTGATGGTGCGCGGCCTGTGCCCGGCGGTGCCGATACGCTACACGCTGCCCATTGCCTCGGCGCAGGTGAAATCGGCCGTGCTGCTGGCCGCGCTCAACACACCGGGCATGACGCAGGTGACCGAGCCTATCGCCACGCGCGACCACAGCGAGCGGATGCTGGCCGGCTTTGGCGCCGCAGTAACGGTGGCGCACAGCAATGCCGGCCGCATCATCTCGGTGACCGGGGAAACACCGCTTGCGCCGCAGAATATCACCGTGCCCGGTGACCCATCGTCCGCCGCCTTTTTCGCGGTGGCGGCAAGCATCGTGCCGGGGTCGGACCTGACCATCGCCAATGTCGGGCAAAACGCCACGCGCACTGGCCTGTTCGAGATGTTGCGGCTGATGGGCGCCGATATTACGCTGCAAAATCAGCGCGAAATAGGGGGCGAGCCGGTCGCCGATCTGCGGGTGCGCCACGCGCGCCTCTTAGCCATTGACGTGCCGGCACATATCGCGCCGAGCATGATCGACGAGTATCCCATCCTGTTCGTGGCCGCCGCCATGGCATCGGGCCGCACGGTTGCGCGCGGCGCACAGGAACTGCGCGTCAAGGAATCGGACCGTATCGCAACGATGGCCAGCGCGCTGCGATCCATCGGCGTTGAGGTTGAGGAATTTGTCGATGGGCTGGCCATTGCCGGGTCCGCTGGCGGGCTGCTTGCGGGTGGCGCGACAATCGCCACCAGGCTTGACCACCGGATTGCGATGAGCATGGCGGTGGCAGGGCTGGTGTGCCGGCAACCGCTCGTCATTGATGACGTGTCACCTGTCGCAACCAGCTTCCCGGCGTTCTTCGCCCTGCTTGACGACGCGGTCAAACCGGCTCTTGGGTAGCGCCATGATTATTGCCGTAGACGGACCCGCTGCATCGGGCAAAGGAACGATCGCCCGTGCGCTTGCCGCGCATTACCGCCTGCCGCATCTTGACACCGGGTTGCTGTACCGCGCCGTCGCCTACACCGTGCTCGATCTGGAGCTGAACCCCGAGATTGAGGCCGATTGCGTCGCAGCGTGCGATTTCGACGAGGCGCTGCTTGGCAACCCGGCGCTGCGCGGCGATGCTATCGGCAAGGCCGCCTCGGTCTGCTCGGCGCACCCGCTGGTTCGGGCAGCGCTGTTGCGTCGCCAGCGCCGGTTTGCACAGCAGACGGGCGGCGCCGTGCTCGACGGGCGCGACATCGGCAGCGTCATTGCGCCCGACGCCGATGTGAAGCTGTTCGTGAAGGCGACCCCGCAAATCCGGGCGCGGCGGCGCCATGCCGAACTGCGCGCGACAGGCTCGACAATCAGCCTTGACCGCGTTCTCGCCGATATCCGCGCACGCGACGCCCGCGACAGCCAGCGCAGCACGGCGCCGCTGGTAATGGCGCCAGACGCCGCCTTGCTCGACACGAGCTTTCTGTCTATAGACGCCGCCATCCAACGGGCAGTCGAGCTCGTGGAGGCCCGGATGGCGGCTAAGGCGCATACGCCCTAGCCAGTTGAGGCGCGGAGCGAAGCCGGCAAAGAAGCCGGTTGTGCTTACGCGCCCTTTTCGCTTTTCGCTGGCCTTTGCGCGCGTGGCTGCCGGGCGGATGCGGCGTTTTGCATTCGGCGGACGCGGCACGATCGGCCACCAAGACCGCCGGAGACAACCGGCTGGCCGGAAAACTGAATTAGGATACCTACCTTTATGGCCTCTTCGGCAAACCCTACGCGCGATGATTTCGCGGCACTTCTGGAAGAAACGCTCGGTGATGCAGACGGCTTTGAGGGCCGCGTCGTCAAGGGCACGGTTACCGCGATTGAGAACGATCTTGCCGTCATCGACGTTGGGTTGAAGTCCGAAGGCCGGGTGCCGCTTCGCGAATTTGCGATGCCGGGGCAAAAGGCCGATCTTAAGGTCGGTGACGAGGTTGAAGTCTATGTCGACCGCGTCGAAAACGTCCATGGCGAAGCGATGCTCAGCCGCGACCGCGCACGCCGCGAAGCCGCCTGGGACACGCTTGAGGCCGAATTCACTAAAACCGCGCGCGTTGAAGGCGTCATCTTTGGCCGCGTGAAGGGCGGCTTCACCGTCGACCTGAACGGCGCCGTCGCGTTTCTGCCCGGCAGCCAGGTCGATATCCGCCCGGTGCGCGATGTCACGCCGCTGATGGACATTCCCCAGCCATTCCAGATCCTGAAGATGGACAGGAAGCGCGGGAACATCGTCGTCTCCCGCCGCGCCATCCTTGAAGAAACCCGCGCCGAACAGCGTTCAGGCCTTATTCTGAGCCTGGCGGAAGGCCAGATCATCGAAGGCATGGTCAAGAACATCACCGATTATGGCGCGTTTGTTGACCTGGGCGGCATTGACGGCCTGCTGCATGTGACCGACCTCAGCTACAAGCGCGTGCAGCACCCCAGCGAAATGCTGAACATCGGCGACACGGTGCGCGTGCAGATCATCCGCATCAACAAGGACACGCAGCGCATTTCGCTCGGCATGAAGCAGCTTGAGAGCGACCCGTGGGAAGGTGCAATGGCGAAATACCCGGTCGGCGAAAAGCTGTCGGGACGCGTCACGAACATCACCGAATATGGCGCCTTTGTCGAGCTGGAAGCCGGCATTGAAGGGCTGGTTCACGTCTCTGAGATGAGCTGGACGAAGAAGAATGTGCACCCCGGCAAAATCGTCTCGACGAGCCAGGAAGTCGATGTGATCGTGCTTGAGGTTGATTCGGAAAAGCGCCGCATTTCGCTTGGCCTGAAACAAGCACAGGCAAATCCGTGGGAAGCCTTTGCCGAGGCGCACCCGGTTGGCTCGACCGTCGAAGGCGAAGTAAAGAACGCGACCGAATTTGGCCTGTTCATTGGCCTCGACAACGATGTCGACGGCATGGTCCATATGTCGGACATTGCCTGGGGCGTATCGGGCGAAGACGCGCTCAACCTGCACCGCAAGGGCGAAATGGTCACCGCGATCGTGCTGGACATTGACGCCGAAAAGGAGCGTATTTCGCTTGGCATGAAGCAGCTTGAGCGCGGGGCGCCTGCCGTCGCCGGCGATGTGGCGGCCGGCACCGATGCCGGGCCAAAGCTCGCCAAGAACGCCATCGTCACCGTCACCGTGCTGGAGGTCCGCGATGCCGGGCTTGAAGTGCAGGCCGGCGACAGCGGCGCGACCGGCTTCATCAAGCGCACCGACCTTGGCCGCGACCGCGACGAGCAGCGCCCCGAGCGCTTCCAGGTCGGGCAAAAATTCGATGCGCAGGTCACCGGGTTTGACCGGTCGAAAAAGCCGACCTTCTCGATCAAGGCCATGCAGATCTCCGAAGAGAAGCAGGCCGTAGCCCAATATGGCTCGTCTGATTCGGGCGCGTCGCTTGGCGACATTCTGGGTGAAGCGTTGAAGGCGCGAAACGCCGAAACCAAGAAATAAGAAGTGGTTGGGAGCCGGGCAAGGCTCGGCTCCCCTGCCCATTTTGTGCAATTGCAGACGCCTAGTGCCTTATCGTACCAGTTAGTTTATGCTTAAAAGCTTTTTGGGCACATTGTCCCCGGATGCTGCATGAACATTCGGGCCAAATCGTTTGAGGGAACGCGATGATCCGGTCAGAACTGATTGAGCAACTTATCGGGGACAATCCCGATCTTACGCCGCGCGATGTCGAAGCAATTGTCGCAACATTTTTCGACCGCATTACCGAGCAGCTCGCCGAAGATGGCCGGGTGGAGCTTCGCGGGTTCGGGGCTTTTTCAACCCGTGCGCGCGGCGCGCGCAACGGCCGCAACCCGCGCACGGGCGAAGCGGTGGCGGTGGAGGCAAAGCGCGTGCCCTATTTCAAGCCCGGCAAGGAAATGCGCCAGCGCCTGAACGTTTGAGCAGGCTCCGTTCAGCGATTGCTTGACGCGGCCGCACCCATGCGCTTGCGTGGCGCAGATGAGCGGACGTGGCGAAATCGGTAGACGCAGCAGACTTAAAATCTGTTTCCCGGCTGGGAGTGCGGGTTCAAGTCCCGCCGTCCGCACCATAGAGGCGCTTGCCATGCTGCAACCGCCATTAGCGACAAGGTGGCGCCGCATCGCCTGTGGTGGCAAGATGGCGCGATGACAGTGCCCCTGCCTCACTCGCGCGCCTGGCCAGCAGGCGCTCATGCCGGGCGCCGGGCGCTGATTGTCGTCGCGCTTGCAGCAGCGCTGCTTGCCGGGTGCAATCGCCGGCGCGATATCGGGCCAGTCGTCGTCAGCGCGATTGGCAGCGCGCCGCAAATCGCGGATGCCTCTCGCGTTGCGCTCGACGCGCCGACGCGAATTTTGATGGATTCAACCGCGCAAGGGCTCGTGCGGTTTGATGCTGCCGGGCAAATCGTGCCCGGACTCGCCGAGCGCTGGATCGTCATCGATGACGGCCGCAGCTATATTTTTCGGCTGCGCGAAACCGAGTGGAGCGACGGGCGCCCCGTGGTCGCCGCTGATGTGGTCAAGGCATTGTCGCGGCAGATTGCGCCGGAATCGCGCAACCCGCTGGCGCCCTATCTCACGGCAATCGACGAAGTCGTCGAGATGACGCCGCAAGTTATTGAAGTGCGGCTGAGTCGCCCCCGGCCTGATCTGCTTCGGCTGTTTGCGCAGCCGGAACTGGCGGTGCTCCACCCCATCACACGCGGCGGCACCGGCCCGTTCCGCCGGCTGCGGCGAGACGGCGCGCGCGTTTTGCTGCGCCCCTCCTTTGACCCGGCCCGGGTGGCGACGGAGGAGATCGAGGAACCTGGCCCCGAAGCCAATGTGCAGCTTATCGGAGAGCGAGCCGCGCGCGCCATCACCCGCTTTACCGAGCGCCAGTCAGACCTCGTACTGGGCGGCAGCTTTAACGACTGGCCGGTGGTTGCGCTGGCCGATATCGCGCCAGCAAATATGCACATTGATCCAGCGGCCGGACTGTTCGGTCTCGCCATTGTCGATCGTGCGGGCTTTCTTGCCGACGCCCAGAACCGCATGGCACTTGCCCAGTCGATCGATCGGCCTGCGCTCGTCGCGGCCTTCGCGCCCGGCTGGGCACCGGTCGAACAAATTCTGCCAGCGCAGCTCGATTCCGCCGCGCCGCCGGCATTGCCGGCCTGGGCATCACTGGCTGCGGCCGAGCGGCGGCGGGGGGCACTTGCCCGGGTAATGCGATGGCGCAGCGCCCATCCCGGCCCGCTGGTTCTGCGCGTGGCGCTGCCCCAAGGCCCCGGCGCCACGACATTTTTCGGGTTTGTGGGCGCCGGGTTGCGATCCATCGGCATTGAGCCGCGGCGCGTACCATGGGCGGCTGATGCCGATCTGCGGCTGATTGATTCGGTGGCACCCTATGATTCGGCCCGCTGGTATCTGGCCCGCGCCTGCCAGCTTTGTGGCGAACAGGCGATTGCCGCGCTGGAAGCCGCCCGCAATGCAGCGACACTTGCCGAACGGGCGCAGCTTCTGGCCGCGGCCGACAGTGCGATAAACGAGGATGCCGCCTTCATCCCCATCGCGCGCCCGTTGCGCTGGTCGCTGGTCGCCGAGCGACTGAAGAGCTTTGCCGAAAACAGCCGCGCCTGGCACCCATTGAATGCGCTGCGCCGCGAGACCAGATAGGGCGACATGACCGACCCCGTTCGTCCGCGCGCCATGGCCGCAATCGGCAAGCTCCCGTCACTTGGCCGTGACGCAGGATCAGTGCGGCAGCGTGTGGAAGCGATGGAGCATTTGCTGGAAGGGCTGGTGACCATTCCCGGCATCAACCGCAAGCTGGGGCTCGACGTTATCCTCGATATCGTGCCGGTGGGCGGTGGCGCAATTGCGGCCGCCATGGGCGCCTGGATGATTTGGGAAGCGCGCAATCTGGGCATGTCGCGCTTCCAGATGGCGCGGATGCTGGGCAATGTCGGCCTGGATTTTCTGCTCGGGTTAATCCCGTGGATTGGCGCCATCCCCGACCTGTTCTTTACGTCAAACAGCCGCAACCTCAAGATCATCAAGCGCCATCTTGATCGCCATCATCCGGCCGGCGCCACGCTGGCGGGGTAATCTGGCGGAGCAGTCTGGAGCCGGATAGCATGGAGCCGGATAGCATGGCCTGCGCTCAGCGGCGGCCACGCCAGATTTTTACCGGCTGGTCCGCGCGTAACCCACCCTGATGCAGCGGGCAGCGCGCGAACTGGCGGCGCTTGTCGAGGCACAGCCACACTTCTTCGAGCCACCCCTGCCGATTGGCGGTAATGCGCATCGCGGCCGCGCCGACTCCGGGATTGGCGCGCGCAATGGCGGCCGCAAGCTGCCCGGCGGTCAGCGCCTTGCGCGAAAGTGCCGCCATATCCGGGTAGCGCAATTTCGCGAAAAGCTGTGTTGCCGTGTCGAAATAGGCATCTGGCGTCAGCCCGGTGCAGGTGCCGTGCTTGGCCCATTCGTGTTGCAGCAATTGCGCCGACGGGGTTGCACACATATTCTTGCGGATGGTTGTGGGCGGCAGAATATCAGCCGCTGCGCAATATTGCGGCCATACCGCCCCCTCGCCATCGGGCCACAGGCCGTGCAGCGTAAAGCCGAAGCGATTGCCACTGCCGCACTCAAAACGCGCGTCGGCGCGGTCGCCCTTGCCCCGGCAATATTGCGGCGCCCAGCTTATCGCCAGGGTATAGCCGCCAATGGGCAGCAGGCGCCTGGGCTGCTCGGCGCTCGGGCCGTCGGCATGGGGCACCTCCACCTGCGTCGGCACGGCGCAGCGATAGCTTTGCGCGCTCGCCAGCCCCGGCAGCGACATCGCCGCGAGTGCGGCCGCCACGCCGCGCGGCACATGGCGCACGACACCAGCCCGATACGAGCGCAGCCCGCGGCGGCAACGCTGCTCGCGCCTTGTGGTTGACTGGTGCCGCATCCCTACGTCCCTTCTCGTTTGCCAGAGCATAGCGGCCGCGCGGCGCCAGGCAATTGCCGATCCGCGCGCGTGCTGCTCGCGAGCGTCAGATGGCCACAAAATCCAGCCCGATATCGGCCGCAGGCGCCGACTGTGTGAGCCGCCCGACGCTTACATAAGTGACGCCGGTCTCGGCAATCGCGCGAATGGTGTCGAGCCGCACCCCGCCCGACGCCTCGGTCGGCACCCGCCCGCCAATCAGCGTGACCGCACCACGCAGCACCGGCGGCGCCATATTGTCGAGCAGCAGATGCGTCGCGCCTGCTGCCAGCGCCGGCTCAATCTGGTCAACCCGGTCAACCTCGACAATAATCCGCGCGATGCCCGCCGCCCTTGCCCGGCGCACCGCTTCCTCGACCGAGCCGGCGACGGCGACATGATTGTCCTTGATCATCGCCGCATCCCACAGCCCCATGCGGTGGTTGGTCGCCCCGCCCATGCGGGTTGCATATTTTTCCAGCAACCTCAGGCCCGGAATGGTCTTGCGCGTGTCAAGCAACGTGGCGCCCGTGCCCATGAGCTTGTCAACATAGGCGCGCGTCATCGTGGCGATGCCCGACAGATGCTGCACGGTGTTGAGCGCGGACCGCTCGGCGGTCAGCAACGCGCGGGCGTTGCCCTCAATCCGCAACAGATCGGTGCCCGGCGCCACCCGGTCACCGTCCGCGGCGAGCCGCTCAATCCGCACATCGGGGTCAAGCGCGCGAAAAAACGCTTCCGCAATCGGCAAGCCGGCCACGACAATGGCATCGCGGCTGTCCATCACACCGACAAACCGGGCATCGGCGGGGATAACCGCGGCCGAGGTGATGTCACCCTGCGCCCCCAGATCTTCGGCCAGCGTGGCTTGCACAAAGGCCGCAAGATCAACGCCTGGAAGCCGCCACGAGGCGGTAGTCGCTGTCAGCGTGGGCGCCATGCCGGTTTCCTTCGCAGCCAAAATGCCCGGTCGCGCAACATGGTCAATATCAGTCCGCTGCCCTATTCAGCATAGCCGGGATTGGCCCGGTCGAGCTTGCGCAGCAGCGCGGGCCAGGCCAGCCCCTGCGCGAGCATGGCCATGCCGGCGCCGCTCGATTGCGCCTCAACCTTATGCTCCACGCCTTGCGGCGGGTTGTGCAGGCCATCGCGCCCGGCCGCGAGCATGTGCACTTGCGCCTCGCAGGCACGTTCCAGGAAATACAGGCGCAAAAAGGCCTGTGCAACAGTTGCGCCCACGGCAAGCGTGCCGTGGTTGCGCAGGATCATGGTGTTCTTCGTGCCCAGATCAGCAACCAGCCGCTCGCGCTCTTCAAGCTCGGTCGCGATGCCTTCATATTCATGATAGGCAACATCGTGCGCGGCAATCATCGCCGTTTGCGTGTGCGGCAGCAGCCCGTCCGCCATCGCCGATACCGCCTGACCATAAGGTGTGTGCAGATGCATCACCGAAGCCGCATCGTCGCGCGCGTTATGAATTGCCGAGTGGATGACGAAGCCGGCGCGATTCACTTGCGCGGGCACGTCCATTACCTTGTTGCCATCGACATCTATCTTCACGAGCGCAGACGCCGTCATCTCCTCAAACATCAGGTCATAGGGGTTGATCAGGAAATGATGCTCGGGGCCGGGCACCCGCGCCGAAAGATGGGTGAAAATCAGGTCATCCCACCCGTAAAGCGCGACAAGCCGATAGGCCGCGGCCAGATCCACCCGCGTTTGCCATTCCTCCACGCTGACCGAGTCGCGAATGCCGGGTGCGGACTTCAGGGCAGTGGCCATGGCGGCGCTCCTTTTTGCGACGCGCTCGGCGCCTCGAAACATTATATCGGCCCGGCATAAGCCAAAACAGCCCGCTTGAACACCGCAGGATGACGCTTGACGCAAGGTCGATCGCGGTAAAGGATGCGCGCATGTCAGGGCCGTCCCTCAATGATCCCGCGTCGCTGTTCCGTGAAATGGTGGCGCAGTGGGAAGCGATGGCCAATGAATTTGGCGCTAACGTGCTCAAAAGCGGCGAGTTCACCCGCGTCATGCACGGCGCCAACGCCGCTACGCTAAAAATACGCGAGGCCAGCGGCGATATGATGGAGCGCGCGCTTTCTGCCGCCAACATGCCAAGCAAGGCCGAAGTGGCTGACGTCTCGGCCCGGCTGTCGCGCATCGAAGCGGCAGTTGAACGGATCGAGGCATTGCTTGTCGCCCAAAATGGGGCAAGCGTGCAGACCGCGGCGGCGCCGACCCGGCCCAAACCGAGCCGCAACCGCAAGCCACCGGCCAAGGTCAACGGGTGAGCGGCCAGGAAGCGCCCGGCATTGTCGAGCAGGCCCGCGTCGAATTCGACCGTGCAATGAAGCGTAATATCAAGGGCTTGGGCTATTTCGCATCGCCTGCCCCGGTACTGGGTGCCAGCCCAAAGGACCGGCTGATCCAGCGCGGCACGATGAACCTCTATCATTACCGGCCATTGTCGGATGATGTGTATCGCGTGCCGCTGCTGCTGGTAATGGCGACGACCAACCGCGGCTATATTTTCGACATGGTGCCGCAGCAGAGCCTTGTCGAATATCTGTTGAAGGCCGGCTATGACGTGTTCATGCTCGACTGGGAGGCGCCCCGCGCCGACGAGCGGCATCTGGGCCTTGCCGACTATGTTCTGGACTTTCTGCCCGCCGCCATCGCGCGCGTGCAGGCGGAAACCGGCGAGGACGAGTTCACCATCGTCGGCTATTGCTTCGGCGGCGTGCTGTCGGTGCTATGGGCCGGGCTGCACCCCCAAGCGCCCCTGAAAAACCTGGTATGCTTCACCACGCCGGTTGATTTTTCCAAGATGGAGATGTTTCAGGCATGGTCTGACCAGCGCTTTTTCAATGTTGATCAACTTGTTGACAGCTTTGGCAATTGCCCGGCGGATTATCTCTACACGGCATTTGACATGCTGCGCCCCGGCGCGCGCATCGCCGGCAATATCCGCCTGTTCGACAATATGTGGAACGACGAATTCGTGAAATCATTTCGCATGTTTGATCGCTGGGCAGCGGACATGCTGCCGCTCGCTGGCGAATATTTTCGCGAAACCACCAAAAAGCTGATGTGGGGCAATGCACTATACAAAGGCACGCTCGATATTGCCGGGAAGCGTGTTGACCTTGCGAATATAACTGCTCCTTTTCTGCATGTTACCGCGCAGCATGACCATATCGTGCCATCGGCTGCATCGGCCCCGCTGATCGACATGGTGGGGTCTGCCGACAAAGAGGCGGTGGAAATGAAGGGCGGCCATGTCAGCCTTGTCGCCGGCGGCAACGCGATCAGGCGGCTTTGGCCAAAACTCGTCGACTGGCTTGGGGAACGATCGACATGAGCCACATAATCCGCCGTTTCGAAGCGACCGACACACAGGCGATGCTCGCCTTTACGCAGACACTGCCCGAGCACGACCTGCTGTTCCTCAGCCGCGATGTGCAGCATCCGCGCGTGATTGACGCCTGGGCAGCCGCGATTGGCGACGGCAGCATCGATAGCCTGGCAGCCGAAGATGGCGGGCAGATTGTCGGCACCGCCGCCCTGGTCCGCGACCCGCTGGGCTGGAGCACCCATGTCGGCGAGGTCCGGCTGCTGGTGTCGCCCGCGCGGCGCGGCGCCGGGCTGGGCCGCGATTTGCTGGAGGCGATTTTCGCAATCGCCCACGCGCATCGCCTCGAAAAGCTGGTCGCGCAAATGACGCCTGACCAGACCGGCTCGGTCGCGCTGTTCGAAAGCCTGGGCTTTCGCGGCGAAGCGTTACTGCGCGATCATGTGCGCGACCGCACCGGGCAGTTGCATGACCTGGTTGTCCTGAGCCTGAGACTAGGCGCGGCAGCCGCGCGGCATGAAGCTTTCGGGTGGACCGAATAACGAAAAAACAAACACCGGGCGCAGACCCGAATACGCAGGAGAATGATGCATGGCTACCCGTCCGCACACCACAGAGCCGGTGCGACCGCCTTCGCCGCTGCTGGCGCTTACCGAATTGCCGCGCGCGCTCGCCGAGTTCAGCTCGCTCGGCGCGGCCGCCCCGTTGCTCGCTCTGGCACCGCGCGGCGATGGGCACCCGGTGATGGTGCTGCCCGGATTTGTGACGAGCGATATCTCGACAACCATATTGCGCCGCTTTCTGGCCCGGCTGGGTTATACCGCCTTGCCCTGGGAGCTCGGCCGCAACCTTGGCCCAAAAGCAATTGGCTGGACGGGTGAAAAGCTTTTCGCGCGGCTGGAGGCGGTGCATGCCGCCACCGGCCAGCGCGTGAGCCTGGTCGGCTGGAGCCTTGGTGGCGTGATGGCGCGCCAGCTCTCCCGCCGCGCGCCCGACGCGGTGCGTCAGGTGATTTCGCTCGGCTCGCCCTTTGCCGGCACGCCGCGCGCAACGAATGTGTGGCGCGCCTATGAAGCGCTGACCGGGCAGAAGATCGATGCCAAGGACACGCGCGAGCAATTGCGGGAAAGCGCCACCGCGCCGCCTGTCCCGTCGACCAGCATCTACACGCGCGAAGACGGCGTTGTCGCGTGGCAGAATTGCATTGAGCCACGTGCGGCACAAACCGACAATATCGAAGTCCATGGCAGCCATTGCGGCCTCGGCGTCAACCCCGCCGTGCTCTATGCGATTGCCGACCGGCTGGCGCAGCCCGAAGGCCATTGGCGGCCGTTTGAGCGCGGCGGCCTGCGGACACTGGTGTACCCCTCAGCCGGGCATGCCTGACGCGGCAAGGGTGGCGGCAAGCGACGCCGCCGCCCGCCCCCGTTTTCTGAACGCACGAGCCAGGACCTGCGCCTCAAGGGCCATGCGTCAAGGCCCATGCGTCAGAGCCAACGCCTCACGGCCAACGCCTCAGGACCCATGCCTCAAGACCCGTGCGTCAGAACGCAAACCTCAGGAGCGGTGCCTCAAGGCCAGCGCCTCAACGCCCACGCCAGACACCGCAAACGGCCCTGCCCGGTTCAGTCCTTCTTGCCGCGCTTCAGCGGCGCAATTGCTTCGCGGCCAAAGGCGGCGATAAGATCGCTAATGTCGCGGGCGTGATTCATGCTGCGGGTACCCTGGGTGCGCAGATACTCGCCCTGCACCTTCATGACATCGGCCACGTCCTTGGCCTTGGCGGCAGCGCGCATCGCGGCAAACGCCTCCCGCGCGTTTTCCTCGGCATGATCGATCATCTTCATGCTCATGGTCGCGCCGCTCTCGGCCATTTTGGCGCCGGACGCGCGGATTTTTTCGCCGGCCGCCTTGGCGGGTTCAACGATCTTGTCGGCAATCGTCGCTTTCACCTTGCTCGACGCGGATTTCTTGTCAGCCATCATTGTGCTCCTTTTGATGTAGCGGCGGATTTCGGCGCCGGTTTGCGGGTCGGGGTCGTTGCGGGCTTTTTCTTGGCGCGCGGCGCTGCTGCCTTGGGCTTGGCAGGCGGTTTGGCGGCTGGCACGGGCGCGCCCGCCGAAGCAGCTTTCAGTTCGTCAAACGCTGCGTCAAGCGCTGCTGCATAGGTCTCGGGGTCGGGCATCATGTCCCGATCGCAGGTGAAGGAAATCGCGATCGTATCGGTGTAGGAATAAATCGTGTTGATGAGCCCCATCGAATCGAACACTGGCCCCAGCCCATACATGCCGACCATTTTCGCGCCCGCAAAATAGAGCGGCACCCGGCTGCCCGGCACATTGGTTGCCACACAGCTAAACGCTGGCGCATGGGCGTTTGCGGCACCCACCCGGGTATAGAGCCGCGCCGCAAGCCCGGCGAGGCCCGACGGGATGAGCTGGCTATAGTCGGTGAGCGTGCGTGCGCCCACGGCCCCGGTCATCGCCTTGGAATTGGCGGCCTCGGCATGGACAAAGCGCAGCCGGTCCAGCGGATCGGCGATGTTGGAGCCAAGCCCCACCACCATCGCCGATACCAGATTGCCAAGCGCTGCCTTCTCGCCTTCCGCGCGCACCGAAATTGGCGCCATCGCGGTCAGCGTATCCGCCGGCAATTCGCCCTTTTCGAGCAGATACCCCCGCAGTCCGCCGCCCACGATCGTCAGGATGACGTCGTTCACGGTGGCACCCGGCACCGCGTCCTTGATCGCCCGGATATCCCTTAGCGGAAAAGCGGCGGCGTCAAACACCCTGTGCGCGCCGACCTTGCCGTTAAACCGGGTCTTGGGCGCAAGCTTGGTGCTGGCGATGCTCACTTCACCCTTCGACACGCTCATGGTGAGCCTGGCCATGCCCGGAAGCGACCGGCCAATCGTTTCGGCAACGCGCATTGGCTGGCGCAGCGAATTGAAATAGCTGCGCATCAGCAATTCAGCGACATTGGGCATGGATTCCGCGCGCCACGCATCGCTCCCGTCGCGCGGCCGCATCTCAGCGTCGGTATCGTGAATGGCCGCCGACATTTCGACCCCCGACATGCCGTCAATAGCGGCATGATGCACCTTGGCAACGAGCGCAAAGCAGCCAGGGGGCAAGCCTTTGACATTGTCGAGACCTTCAACAATTGTGAATTCCCACAAGGGCTTGTTCAGATCCAGCGGGCGCGAATGAAGCCGCGCTACCTGAATGCACAATTGCCGCCAGTCGCCCGGCTTGGGCAGCGCGATGTGGCGCACATGATATTCGATGTCGAATTCGGGGTCTTCGATCCAATAAGGATGATCGAGATCAAACGGCACCCGCACCAGCCGCTGCCGAAAGCTGCGCGCGCTGCCCATCCGGCTCTCGATAAACCGCAGAATGTCCTTGAACCGAACAAAGCCGCCCGGTGCCGTCGCCGGGTCATAAATGCCCACCGACCCGATATGCATCGGCGTGTTGGCCGTCTCCATGTAAACGAAGGACGCGTCCTGACCTGATAGCTGCAGCATCTCTCTCTCCTGTGTCGCGGCTTTTGCCGGATCATTACGCTTATTTGCCGAACCCGAACACGTCCTGATGGAAGCGCCCCTGTTCGATCATGTCTTCAAGCCACGCCGACCCGCTTGCATGGTCGCCGCCCTGCGCATCGATTGCCATGCGGATGAGCGTGTCGCGCACCGCCGGCGCCATGAACTTGCCGTCGCCGCACAAAAATATCTGCGCGCCAGCTTCGATTGCGGCCCAAACCGCCCCTCGTTCGGCCCATAGCGCGTCTTGCACATAGCGCCACGGGTGCCCGGTCACCGCCGAAAAGGCGATGAACGGCGTGATGATGCCGGCTTGTGCCCAATGTTCCACTTCACTGCGGCAAAACCAGTCATGGTCGGGATGCCGGCAGCCGAAAAACAACAGGCTTTTGGCGACATCCGCGCCAGCCAGCGCTTGCGCCGCGCGTTCGGCGATAAACCCGCGGAGCGGCGCAAAGCCGGTGCCAGGGCCGATCAGTATCATCGGCACGCTGGTATCGTGCGGTGGCGCAAAGGGTGGATTCGGGCGGCGCACATAGCCAAACACCGGGTCGCCGGGCGCGAGCATCTGCATATAGCCCGACGCAAACCCGCGATGTTCGCCAAGGCCCGACCAGGCGGGTGCGGCCATGGTGCCCACGACAAGATCGGCGATATGCGGGTCGTTGAGCGGGCTGGACGCTATCGAATAAAAACGCGGGGCAATTGCGGCCGACAGCTCAACCAGGCTTTCGAGCGAAAGCTCAGCCGCCGGATGCAGCTCAAGCAAATCGAGCAAGCTCAGGCGCCGGGCGGCAATTTCAGCCTCATAAGCGCCTTCCAGCCGCGCAAGCGCCGCCTTGGTGTTGGGGCAGCGCGTTTGTGCCGCGATGACCGCCAGCGCGCGCTTTGGCAGACAGTCGGATAGTTCAACGAAATCGGTGAGGAGCTGCTGCACCGTGACCGTTTGCCCGAGCGGCAAATGCCGAAACCGGCCCCCCTGCGCATCGACATGCAGTTGCGCCATCGCATCAAGCCCCAGCCGGTCGACCGCGCGCGCGACAAGCTCGGGCCGGTTATGCGCATAGACGGCAATATGGTCGCCGGTGTGGTAGTGCTGCGTTTCGGGCAGCCGCACCCTGATGAAGCGCGTCGACGGGCGCGGCGGCTCCAGCGCAAAATCCCAAAGCCCGTTGGCCGGCCGCACCATCTCGTCATTGGTGATGATTTCCAGCGCCTGCGCGTGCTCCGGCAGCGCCTGCATGCGGGCCGCGCGTGTATCGACCCGTCGCAGCGACAAGGTTGATTTGGTATCGCTCGGCGCAACGTCGCTGCCCAGCGCCTTCCACAAATCGCGCACAAAGCCTGCGACCGCGCCGTCAAAATCGCCCTGCCCGTCTGCTTCGGCGCGCGGCAGCAGGCGGGTCGCGCCCAGCGCTGCAATCGCCTCGTCAACGCGCTTGGGGAAAATCTGGTAATTCGGCCACTGGCTGTTGCCGATACCGAGCACGGCATATTTGGCGCCGGCCCAGTCCATCCCGCCATCGCCACCGGTATCGAGCAGCCGCTCGATCTCAACCGCGCTGTCAGGCGCGCGGCCATTATAGGTTGCTGTCACGATGACGATTACCTTGTCCTCGGGCAGATGGCCGCCAAGCAGCGCCTCGTCCATCGAGCGGACCACTGTGTCAAACCCGTCGACATTGGCGCGCTCGGCGATTTCCTCGGCAATGTCGCGGGCGGTGCCGAGACTGCTGCCATAGAGCACCGCAAACTTCTGGCCATTGCCCGAAACGGCGGTGGCAGGCGCGCTTTCGTCCGCGCGCTCCGGCGGTAGCGACGCGCTCATCCGCTCATGCGCGCCGCGTGCCCGCACCCGCATGAAAAACTGGTCGGGCTTTATCGACAGCGTTTCCTTGATCCGCAATTGATACATATGCGGGTCGCTGATGGCGAATTTCTGGAGGATCATCGCGAGTGCGAGCTTGGCCTCGACCATGGCAAACTGCCGCCCGATGCACGCGCGTTCGCCATTGCCGAAGGGCTTGTAAGCATGGGGGTGGCGCGCGGCCTCTGCTTCGGGCAGCCAGCGGTCAATGTCGAACTCGTCCGGCTGCTCCCAGGCGCCGGGAAAACGGTGGAGTCCGGGTGAAAAAACATTCACGGGCCGGTCTTTGCGCAGCAGCCATTTGCCGCCGACCATCTCGTCTTCAAACGGCGCAAGCGTAAACGCCGGTGCCGTTGGCCACAGCCGCAGCGCTTCCTTCAGGATGCGCTCGACCACCACAAGCTGCGCGTTATGTCCATAATCGGGCCGGGTATCGCCGGGCAGCACGCGGTCAACCTCGGCATAAGCCTGCGCCAGCACATGCGGGTTGCGCAGCAAATGATAGAGCGCAAAGGTCAGCATCCCGCTCGTCGTTTCATGCCCGGCGATAAGGAAGGTCAGCACCTGATAGCGGATGTTGACGTCGCTCAGCGCGTCGCCGGTTTCAGGATCGGTTGCCGACAGCATCAGATTGAGCAGGTCTTTGCCGTCATTGGGCCGGCGGCGGCGCTCGGCGATAATGCCGTCAACCAGCGCGTTCATTCCGGCAATGTCCGCCTCGAACTGCCGTTCGGCCCGTTTGGCGAAACGCTGCTGCACCGGCAGGCGCGTAATCATGTTGAGCGATTCGCCAAGCGCGCGGCCCAGCGATTCCAGAAACGGGTCAAGCGCGTCCTTCTCGAAGCTGCAGAAACGATGGCCAAACCCTGCAACCGCGATTGAATCGAGCGTAAAGCGCGTCATGTCGTCGGCAACCAGCACATCGCTGCCCGACAGGCGGGTCCATTTGGCGACAAGCTGGTCAGCAACCTCCAGCATCATATCGAAATAGCCCTTCATCGCGCGCTGGCTGAACGCTGGCAGCAGAATGCGGTGCGCCTTGCCCCAGTTTTCCTCCTCGCTAAACGCGGTGAACAGGCCGTCGCCTGCAAAGCGCCGCACGATGCGCAGGCCTGGCCCCGGCATCTTGCGGAACCGGGTTTCATCGCACAGTTCCGCCACGATATCTGGGTTCGTCACGAAATAACCCAGTCGGCTGCCGAATTTGAGCTTGAAAAACCCTTCCGGAAAATCGCGCCCGGCGTGCAGCAGATAGCCGATCAGGCCGTGGCGCGAAATCTGGTGAAGATGGCCGATGACGGGCAGGCTGGGCGGAGAAGGGACGGTCGCGGGCTCATCTAGCGTAATTGCCATTCTGTGCTCCCCTGGCATCGGCTCGCTCGGTGCCCGCATACCTCACCACATGGGCAGAGCAAGTGCAATGCGCAGCGTCACGCCATACGCGCGGCGATCGCGAGCACCCGTTCTGCCTCAACCAAATGAAGGCGCTCCACCATCCGCCCGTCAAGGCTTACGGCGCCCTTGCCGGCGGCATCAGGCCCGGCAAATGCTGCAACAATGCGGCGCGCGCGGCGCACATCGTCAGCGTCTGGCGAAAAGGCTGCATTGCACGGAGCGACCTGCGCTGGATGGATGAGCGACTTCCCGTCAAAGCCGAGCGCGGCGCCTTGCGCCGCCTCCGCCGCAAAGGCCGGGAGATCGCCAAAGTCATTGTGCACCCCATCGACCACGCGCAGGCCCCGCGCGCGGGCGGCCGCCACCGCCAGCGTCAGTATCGGCAGCAGCGCGGCGCGCCCCGGCAGCGGCCGAACCCGCATCTCCAGCGCAAGATCATTGGTGCCAATCACAAAGCCGGCAAGCCGCGTTGCAAGCGCTGTATCGGCAATCGCCTGCAACATCCCCACCGCGCGGCAAGTCTCGATCATCGCCCACAGTGCAACGCCCGGGCGGGCAGCGGCCAGCCCGGCATGATAGCGCGCAATATCGGCCGGGTCGGATATTTTGGGGACCAGCACGGCATCTATGTCGAGCGCCGCCGCCGCTTCGAGATCGGCCCTGCCCCAATCGCTGTCAATGGCGTTTACCCGCAACACCCGCAGCGGTGCGCCAAAGCCGCCGGCGGAGAGCGCGGCTATGGCGGCGGCTCGCGCACCATTTTTTGCCTCCGGCGCAACCGCGTCTTCCAAATCAAGCATCACCGCATCGCACGGCAGCCCGCGCGCCTTTTCAATCGCGCGCGCGTTGGACGCGGGAACAAACAACGCACTGCGGCATGGCTTTTCGGGGATTGTCATCCCCACCGTCTAGCGCGCGGGGCTGGACAAATCACGCGGCAAGCGGAATGGCATGTCCGATAATTATTGCAGGAGCAGGCGCGATGGCGGGCATGACGCGGTTCGACTGGGCAGACCCCTTCCAGCTTGACGACCAACTGAACGAAGACGAGCGGATGATCCGCGATACGGCCGCCGCCTATGCGCAGGACAGGCTGGCGCCGCGCATCATCGACGCGTTTCAGAACGAAACCACCGACACCGCAATTTTCCGCGAAATGGGCGCGCTGGGTCTGCTTGGGCCGACGATACCCGAAGAATATGGCGGCGTCGGCGCATCTTATGTGTCCTACGGCCTTGTCGCGCGCGAGGTGGAGCGGATCGACTCAGGCTATCGCTCGATGATGTCCGTGCAATCAAGCCTCGTGATGTTCCCCATCTATGAATATGGCTCTGAGGCGCAGCGCCGCACCTATCTGCCAAAGCTCGCCAGCGGTGAATGGATCGGCTGCTTTGGCCTGACCGAGCCCGATGCCGGCTCCGACCCCGGCGGCATGCTTACCAGGGCAGAAAGGACGGCGGCCGGCTACCGCCTGACCGGCTCCAAGACGTGGATTTCCAACGCGCCCATCGCCGATGTGTTCATCGTGTGGGCAAAGTCCGACGCACATGGCGGCGGTATCCGCGGCTTCGTTCTGGACAAGGGCATGGCCGGGCTGTCAACGCCCAAAATCAACGGCAAGTTGAGCTTGCGCGCCTCCATCACCGGCATGATCGTGATGGACGGCGTGGAAGTTGCGGAGGAAGCGCTGCTCCCCAATGTGCAAGGGTTGAAAGGACCGTTCGGGTGCCTCAACCGCGCGCGCTATGGCATTTCATGGGGAAGCATGGGCGCCGCCGAATTTTGCTTTCACGCCGCGCGCCAATATGGCCTCGACCGCAAGCAATTTGGCCGTCCGCTTGGCGCGACCCAGCTCTTCCAGAAAAAGCTGGCCGACATGGAAACCGAAATTGCGCTGGGCCTCCAGGCCAGCCTGCGGGTCGGCCGGCTGATGGACGCCCATAATTTTGCGCCCGAGATGATCTCGATCGTGAAGCGCAACAATGTCGGCAAAGCGCTCGATATCGCCCGCGCGGCGCGCGACATGCACGGCGGCAACGGCATTTCGGCCGAATATCAGGTCATGCGGCACCTGATGAACCTGGAAACCGTGAACACCTATGAAGGCGCGCACGACGTGCACGCGCTGATCCTTGGCCGCGCGATCACGGGCATCGCCGCGTTTTGAACGACTGGCGCGATTTTGACCCGCAGCCGGCTCTGCTCGGCGACACGGTGGCGCTGGCGCCGCTGACCAAAGCCGACTGGCCGGCGCTGTTCGCGGTGGCATCCGATCCGCTGATCTGGGCCGTCCACCCCGCGCATGACCGATGGCAGGAACCGGCGTTCGCGCGGTTCTTTGCCGACGCGCTGACATCGGGCGGGTGCCTCGTCATTCGCGACCGGGCGAGCGGCGCCGTTATCGGATCGAGCCGATATGACCGCACGCGCGTTGAGCCGGGTGAAGTCGAGATCGGCTGGACGTTCCTTGCACGCGCCTATTGGGGCGGCGCCACCAACCGCGAGGTCAAGAAGCTGATGATCGGCCACGCCTTGCACAGCTTCGACAGCACGGTTTTCTATGTGGGTGAGGATAACATCCGGTCGCGCCGCGCAATGGAGAAAATCGGCGGCGAATTGCTGGTCGGTCGAACGCCGGTTTTCGAAATGGCCGGCACTGCGACGCGCCATGTTGTGTACGCCATGCGCCAGCCGCCGGCATGACTGCGCCCGCGCCCCTGGCCGGCCTGCGGGTGGTGGAACTGGCGCGCATTCTCGCCGGGCCCTGGGCCGGGCAGGTGCTGGCGGATCTGGGCGCAGACGTCATAAAGGTCGAAAGTCCTGAAGGCGACGACACCCGTCGCTGGGGCCCGCCCTTCATCGACAACCCGGATGGCAGCGCCGACGCTGCCTATTATCACGCCTGCAACCGCGGGAAACGATCGGTCGTCGTCGATTTGCGCGCCGCCGAGGGGCAGGCAAGGGTGCGTGCGCTGGCGCAGGACGCCGATGTGCTGATCGAGAATTTCAAGGTGGGCGGCCTCGCAAAATATGGCCTCGATCATGCGGCGCTGTCGGCACTCAACCCGCGGCTTGTCTATTGCTCGATCACCGGCTTTGGACAGGACGGGCCCTATGCCCACCGCCCCGGCTATGACTTCATCATTCAGGGCATGGGTGGCATCATGGACCTGACCGGCGAGCCGGCGGGCGCGCCGCAAAAATCAGGCGTTGCGTTTGCAGACATTTTTACCGGGCTATATTCGGTCATCGCTATTCAGGCCGCGCTGGCGCAGCGCACGCAGACCGGGCGCGGCCAGCATATCGACATGGCGCTGCTCGACGTGATGACCGGGGTGCTCGCCAATCAGGCGCTCAATTATTTCGTCAGCGGGCGAACGCCGCCACGCATGGGCAACGCCCATATCAACGTGTCGCCCTATGCCGTGTTTCCGTGCAGCGACGGGTGGTTCGTTCTGGCGGTCGGCAATGACGGGCAGTTCCAGCGATTTTGTGCATCACTCGGGTTGAGCGATCTGGCGGCCGATCCGCGATATGCCAGCAATGCGGGACGGCTCGAACACCGCGAACCGCTGTTTGAGGCGATCCGCAGGGCGACGGCGCAAGTGCCGCGCGACCTGCTGCTGGGCACGCTGGAGGCAGCCGGCGTGCCGGCCGGGCCAATCAATACGGTTGAACAAGCCTTTGCCGACCCGCAGGTGATCCACCGGGGCATGCGCATCGCCGTCGAGCGCGAGGGCGCGACGCTGCCGGGGTTGCGCGCGCCGATCCGCTTTTCCGACGCCGCACTGGCGCTTGGCAACGCCGCCCCCTTGCTCGGCAGCACGAGCGCCGACACGGTGACGTGGGCGCCAAGGAGCGATATGCCCCCGGCATGACCAAATTCACCGTCAACAATCAGCCGGTGGAATACCGGATGGACCCCAAGACGCCGCTGCTGTGGGCGCTGCGTGATGGCTCCAACCTGACTGGCACCAAATATGGCTGCGGCACCGGACATTGCGGCGCGTGCACGGTGGATGTCGATGGCCGCGCGGTGCGCGCGTGCATGGTCACCATCGAATCGATCGAGGGGGCGTTTGTCACCACGATCGAAGGCCTGTCGCGCGACCGGGCGCACCCTATTCAGCAGGCATGGATCGCAGGCGCGGTGCCGCAATGCGGCTTTTGCCAGCCAGGCATGATTATGGCGGCGGCCATTCTGCTGCGTCAGCAGCGCGACCCCACGGAGGAGGATATTCGCCAGTCAATCACCAACATCTGCCGCTGCGGCACATATCCGCGCATTGTCGAGGCGGTGCAGCGCGCTGCACGGGTTCAGCGGGGCGATGAAACCATTCCCGTCGGCGTGCGGCCCGACATCGACCCGGCAGACGCAGCGCGGCTGGTGCCCGCGCTGGTGCCCCCGCCCCGACGATGACGCCGCAAATGCTTTCTGAATGCTGTCATCGCGATTCAGAAACGGCTCATCGCCCCAGCCGCATAACGGCGCCATCATCGCTGAGGAGCCTGTTCCATCAGCGCTGAGGAGGAAGTTGAGATGAAGAAGTTTTTGCTTGGCTTGCTGGCCGCCACCGCCACCGTGCCGGGAGTAGCGGTTGCGCAGGACGAAAACGGCCGGGCAATTGACGAGCAGCACGTGCAGATCAACGCACAATCCGGTGATGCGCGCATCCAGCCGTTTCAGCAGGCGCAGGCCGCCCCGCAATTTGACCGCCAGCGGGGCGACCGCGGGAAGGCAGCACCCGCCCAGCAGCCGCGGTTTCAGCAACGTGACTTCTCGCGCCCGCGGTTCCAGCAGCCGCAGTTTCAACGCCCGCAATTCCCGCAACCGCAGGTGCAGGCGCCTCCGTTCCAGCAGCCCCAGGTTCAGCCGCCCCAAGTGCAACGCCCGGTGCCTCAGGCACAAATAGCGCCGCCCTTTCCGCGGAACCGGCCGGATGCGCAAACGCGGGGTGATTTCGGGCAGACATTTCGACAGGACGGCCGCGACTTCCGTCAGGACCAGCGCGCTGACGGCCGCGATTTCCGGCAGGACCGGCGTTTGGACAACCGCAGCTTCGGCAACCGATCGTTCGACAACCGATCGTTCGACAACCGTGCATATGGGTATAATGGCGGCGGAAATTATTACAATAACGGCCAGTGGAATCGTGATTGGCGCCGTAACAACCAATATAACTGGCAAAATTATCGCGCCTATAACCGCGGCATTTTCACACTGCCTCGCTATTATTCTCCTTATGGCTATAATTATGGCTATCAGCGCTTTTCAATAGGATATGCGCTGGACGCGCTGTTATTTGATCGTAATTATTGGATTGAAGACCCATATTATTACCGTCTGCCGCAAGCCTATGGTGCCTATCGCTGGGTGCGCTATTATGACGACGCGCTGCTAGTTGATCTGCGCAACGGGTGTGTCGTCGATGTGGTGTACGACATTTTCGATTAATTGGCGCAAAACGCGCCTGCGAGGCCCGGTGGCGACGCTGCCGGGCCTTGCTTTTTGCCCGCTCCCGGCCAAATTGCCCTCCCGTGATGAAGCTGTTCAAAAAAGCCGGCGCCAAATCGCCCCTGCGCGCCGATATCGGCAGGCAAGTCGCCACGCGGCTCGACGCCAACCGGGCGCTGGTGCGCGCGGCGATTGAGGATGTGCAGCTCTATTACGGTGAGAATTTCATCCGCCCCAGCCAGTGTGAGCGCCTGATCGAGGTCATCGACCAGGGCCGGCGCCCCTCCACCCTGTTGAGCGACAGCCCGCGCGAAAATTTCCGCACCAGCGAAAGCTGCGACCTTGATCGCTGGGCACCAGATATCCGCCCGGTCGATGAAGGCATCGCCGCCGTGCTCGGCCTGGACCCGGCGCAGGGCGAAACGATGCAGGGGCAGCGTTATGCACCCGGCCAGTTGTTTCGCGCGCATCATGACTATTTTTTTGAAACCGAGGCCTATTGGCAAAAGGTGAAGCGCGAGGGCGGGCAGCGCACCTGGACCGCCATGGTCTATCTCAACGCGGTGGAAGAAGGCGGCGCAACCTGGTTCCCCGAGGCTGGCATCCGCGTCGCGCCCAGGCCCGGCCTGCTGCTCATCTGGAACAACATGGCGCCCGACGGCGCGCCTAACCCGCGCACGCTGCACGAAGGCATGGCGGTGACCAAAGGCACCAAATATGTCGTGACGAAATGGTTCCGCGAAGGAAACTGGCTCCCGAATTGAGCCGATAAATTATTGAGAGATATATTTTTTCTCACGAAATTGCAGCTTGGCAAAATTTTTGTCGAAAATAATGCTTAATCTCCAATCAACCCTGTCGTTTCCTTCGTTGACGGCTCGGTTCACTGCCTTGGGGGGCGGCGGGTCATCACTCGAACGGAGATCGACTAATGGTTGTAATTGGCACAAATGTCGCCGCGCTGCGTGCGACCAACGCAAATACCCGGGCTAGCACCGCCCTGTCGCAGAGCATCGAACGGCTTTCGACGGGCAAACGCATCAACTCGGCAAGGGACGACGCCGCCGGCCTTGCCATTGCCTCATCCTTCACCGCGCAGATCCGCGGCCAGAGCCAGGCGATCCGCAACGCCAACGACGGCATTGCCCTTGCGCAAACCGCCGACGGCGCGCTGGGCGAAGTCAGCAACATTTTGCAGCGGATTCGCGAACTGGCGGTTCAGTCGGCTTCGGGCACCTATAGCAACGGCGACCGCGCCAACCAGCAGGCAGAAGTCACTGAACTGCAAGGCCAGCTCACCGACATTCAGAACAAGACCAACTTCAATGGCGTCACCGCGATTGTCGGCACCACGGCATCGACGGTGGTCATTCAGACCGGATCGGCCGCAACGGACACGGTAACGCTCAATCTGGGCGGGCTTGACCTTACCGCGGCGATCGCGGTGGACATCAGCACCGCTGGCGCTGCCACGACCGCGCTCACCACGCTCGACACGGCGATTCAGGCGGTCAACACCACGCGCTCGACGCTGGGTGCAGGCCAGAGCCGCCTTCAGTCGGTTGTCAACAACCTGACCAACAACGTGGCCAACCTGACCGACGCCCGCAGCCGGATCGAAGATGTCGACTTCTCGACCGAAACGACCGAGCTGGCGCGTCAGCAGATTCTGAGCCAGGCATCGAACGCCCTGATCGCTCAGGCCAACCAGACCCAGCAGAGCGTGCTCCAGCTCCTGCGGTAACAGTCCTCCCCGTGATCCCGTCGGTATCGCCTCGGCAACGAAGCGGTATCGGCGGTAGCGGGAGCACCAGTGCCACAGGCATCAATTACCGTTTTGTGTAACGGCCCTGTAGTTGGCCGAATTTGGGCGTGTGCGCTTTGGCGCCAGCGCCGTCCCCGGGCCCGCAGCACCGCGCCGCGTGGCCAATGACCCTGCGCGCCCGCGCAGCTTTCCGGCCGCCCGGCACAAGGGCGTTTGCCGGCCGGTGCCATTTTGCCGCCAGAACGGCTTCGGGATAGCCCTCCCCATCCCGCTTTGGCCGCGCTACAGGGGGCCATGGGCACGGTCCTCAACATCACCCGCTCCATCCTTGGCCAGCCCTGGCACTGGCGCTCCCAATCTGCCGATGCACGCGATTCAGGCAGCACCCCCGGCGATCTTGTCGCCCAATTGCTGATGGCGCGCGGTTGCCCGCCAGAAGCCGTTGCCGAGCACCGCAACCCGAGCATTCGCGGCTTCATGCCGGACCCGTCGATTTTTCGCGATATGGACCGCGCCGCAGGCAGGCTCGCCGATGCGGTCATCGCGCAGGAGGCAATCGCGGTCTTTGGCGATTATGATGTCGACGGCGCCACCTCGGCCGCGCTGCTGGTGCTGCTGTTGCGCCAGCTTGGTGTGGCCGCCCGCCCCTATATCCCCGACCGCCTGATGGAAGGCTATGGCCCCTCCGGCGAAGCCCTGGTCCGGCTGGCTGGCGAGGGTGCGCGCCTAATCGTCACGGTAGATTGCGGGGCGCAGGCATTTGAGGCGCTCGAAATGGCGCGCGCGGTGCCGGTGGACGTCATTGTCGTCGATCACCACCAATGCGCGACCCTGCTGCCTCCTGCCTTTGCAATGGTGAACCCCAACCGGATGGACGAAGGCGACGGTGCCGCGCACGGGCACCTCGCGGCCGTAGGCGTGGCCTTCCTGCTCGGCGCAGCGCTCATCCGCACGCTGCGGGCGCGTGGATATTTTCTGGAGCACAGCGAGCCAAGGCTGCTGGACCTGCTCGATATTGTGGCGCTGGGCACGGTGGCCGACGTCGCGGCGCTGAAAGGGCTGAACCGCGCCTTTGTGGCGCAGGGCCTGAAGGTTATGGCCGGCCGCCGCAACATCGGCATCGCGGCGCTGCTCGATGTCGCCGGGTTGCGCAAGCCGCCGACCGCGACTGACCTTGGCTTTGCGCTTGGGCCGCGCATCAACGCCGGCGGGCGGGTCGGCAAGTCCGACCTTGGCGTGCGGCTGCTAACGACCCAGAACGCAGACGAGGCGCACGCCATCGCCGCCGAGCTTGACCGGCTGAACGAGGAGCGCCGTGCCATCGAAGGCGACGTGCAGCTCGCAGCAGAAGCAGCCGCGGCGACGGCCGGCAATCGCGCGGTGCTGGTCGTTGCCGGGCAAGGCTGGCATCCCGGCGTCATCGGAATTGTGGCCGGGCGGCTGAAGGAAAAATTCGGCAAGCCGGCCATTGTGATCGCGCTTGACCGAACCGGGACGGGCAAAGGCTCCGGCCGCTCGATTGCTGGCGTTGACCTTGGCAAGGCGGTGCTCGCCGCAAAGGAGCATGGCCTGCTCGTCGCGGGCGGTGGCCACGCGATGGCCGCCGGACTGACGATAGCGCATGACCGGATCGACGCTTTCGCAGGCTTTCTCGACACGCTGCTCGCGCAGCGGATTGCTGTGGCCCAGGGTGCCCGTGCGCTGCTGCTCGATGCTCTTGTCGCGCCCGGCGGCGTCACGCCAGCGCTCGTCGAGGCGCTGGACGAAGGCGGCCCCTATGGCATGGGCTGGCCCGCGCCGCGCGTGGCGGCCGGCCCGGTGCGGATCGTGAAGGCAGACATCGTCGGCAAGGGCCACGTCCGCGCGATCCTTGCCGGCGACGATGGCCACAGCTTCAAGGCAGTTGCCTTTCGCGCGGCCGATGGCGCGCTCGGTCAGGCGTTGCTGAGCGCAGGGCCGCGGCGGCGCTTATGGGTTGCAGGGCGGGCCAGAATCGACGATTGGGGCGCGCACAAGGCCGCCGAGCTGCATCTTGACGACGCCGCCTGGGCCGATTGAGGGAGCATTTAGGGAGCGCAGATATGTTCAGCCACGCCACAGTTGGCAGCAATGATCTGGCCCGCGCGCGGGCATTTTACGAGCCGGTAATGGCGGCGTTGTCCATCTCCTCGCCGTTCGCCATGCCCGGCGCGCTGGTGTTCGGGGCGGCAGACGGCGCGAAATTATTTGTCGTCCACCCGTTTGACGAGGCGCCGGCGCTCCCGGGCAATGGCACGCATCTGGCCTTCGCCGCCGCGACCCGCCACGCAGTCGACGCCTTTTATGCCGCAGCGCTTGCCAATGGCGGCAGCGACGCCGGCCCGCCGGGCCTTCGCCCACATTATCACCGGCATTATTATGCCGCCTATGTTCGCGATCCTGACGGGAACAAGCTGCAGGCCGTGTGCCATCAGGCGCCCGCTGACGCTACAGCCCAGACTGCCCCTTGACCTGCCCACCGGATTTGCCTAACCGCAGCCTCCGTATCGCTGGCTCGCCCAGCCACGGCCCCTTCGTCTAGCGGTTAGGACGCGGCCCTTTCACGGCTGAAGCACGGGTTCGATTCCCGTAGGGGTCACCAAGAGGTATCCGTAACCGTCCATAGAGTTCCGCTAAACGCCTAGATTTCATAATATTTTTGTCGTGCTCTTTCGTTCGAGATGCGGTGCGGTCCTCCTGTATTCGGCAAATCCGGGATCGTATCTTCGGGTCCCTGGCAGGTTGAGTTCTAAAACATGAGTGTGTGGGTATGAAGCGAGGTGCGGACAAGGCGGCGAAAAGGCCGTGACAAACAACATCGCTAGCTGGTGTGTCCCGACATGGAACGCGGCGCCCAATGGCGCATGGCCCAAGGCGGCCGTCGCCGCGCGGCCGGCAATGCCTCCTGTGTCAAGCGACGCTACGTCACACTGCGCTTACGACCGCTTGACGACCACGCTGCACGAACCACATGAGCTTTAGCAAACAGTGTCGCTTCAATAGGTCAATTCATAACTTATGTTCAAAATAAGCGTCAGATCCGATCGATAGCTGCGTGTCGTAAATTTTTGGTGCCTGAGCGTTGCAAGAATCGGTGTTGCAGCCCTGCAACATAAGTGGAAGAATCTGAGATGATATTCACCGCTAGTTAACATTGCGCTTGCCCGGATGGTGGATCATGCCCTCAATGTCTCGTTGGGCAATTCCGCCTTTTCTCGGGGCATCTATATGAAATTCAGGCATCTGTTGGGTACAACTGCGGTCGCTGGTGCGCTGTGTGTTTTTTCTGGTTCGGCTTACGCTGAATCCGGGGCGGCTGCAGCGCAAGTCAAACAGGCTGACGACAACAGCGGCGACGCTGAAGAGGACGGCAAAAAGGCCGACGAAATCCTTGTCACCGGTTCGCGTATCCCGCGCCCTGAAACAGATGGCGTGCTACCTGGCGTCCAAGTAACCGAAGCACAGATCAAGGCGCGCGGGTATACTAGCGTCCTTGATGTTCTTAACGATTTGCCCCTTATCGGCCCCGGCGCCGGGCCCAATGGCACTAACGGCGGACAGGCCGCGAGCCTTGGCGCTGCCTTTCCCGACCTGCTGGACCTGGGGACGCAGCGAACACTTACACTTGTCAATGGCCGACGATTTGTGTCGGGCAACTCCGCCACACTTTTTGTAGATGCAAACGCAACTGGCGGGCAGGTCGACTTGAACTCAATTCCCTCAACGCTGGTTGAGCGGGTCGACACGGTGACAGTTGGTGGTGCGGCGGCATATGGCTCCGACGCGATTGCAGGCGTTGTGAACGTTATTCTGAAGAAAAACTACCAAGGATTAGCGATCAACGCATTGAGTGGCATAACCACTCGAGGTGATACTGCAAATTATCAGGTTAGCGCAACGGCCGGGAAGAATTTTTTCGATGGCCGGTTAAACATTGTTGGTTCGATAGAATACACCCGCAACGAAGGGCTGCAGGCGGACGCTCGTGATTTTCGCCTCATCCGGGCAGGCACCATTACCAATTTTGCAAACGGCGCCCAGCGGAATACCAGTTTTGTGCCTGGTATTATCGACACAGTGGCATTGAATAACGGTGCTTTTCTAAGAAACTCCGATGATGGGCAGCCCAGCGTTGTCGTAGGGCGTGATTTTGTCAACCAGACGTTGAGCTTCAACGGCACAATTCTGAACACGCTCGCAGCGCCGCCAACGCCTTATGTTAGAAGTTCGACGAACTTCATCAATTTGCAAAACGGGCTGGCTCCAACTAATATTGCCTTTTTCAACGCGGCCGCCCAAATCGTAAATGGGCTGCCAGGCGCCGGACTCATCAGCGGAAATGGCCGCAATGGGCAGGCGGCCGCTATTTCAGGCGTTCCGATAACTACTTTTGCGCCTACAACGCTGCCAGCGGGTGTGACCGCAGCGCAGGTATTTGCGCAATTTGGCGTTACGCCGCCGGCTGGAGCAACAGCAACGCAACTCGGCACCTTGGCGATCAACGTGCTTCAGGCAAATCGTCCGACGGCGCGAGAATTTTTCGCCGCCAACCCCACGCTGCCGGTCAACTATTTCATAGGAACATTTGCACCTGGCGTTCCGCGCGTTGCCAATACAGATACAACGCTGGTAACAGTTGCAGGCGTACGCGTCCCGGTGAATCAGGTGTTGCCGTTCGTTGCGGTGCCGCTGGAGTTTAACGCCGACGGCAGCGTTCGGCCGTATACCGCCGTTACGGCCGGTCCGACGACCGCATTTTCGCTAGCGCAAGCTCCCGGTTCAAATGGTGGATTTTCCCGTTCTATCGAAAATATCGTGTTGCGCGTTGAGCAGCGGCGGCTGATTGGCAACCTTAACGTCCGGTGGGAAGCCACACCGGGCATCACCTTGTTCACTGAAAACCTCTATGCGCGGGTACGCTCGGTGTCGTTGCGCAACTCGCCAAGCCAGAACTTTCTGGCAACCGCAGCCGAAAACTCGGCCCTCCTTGTCAATGTGAGCAATCCCTATCTGTCAGCCGCAAGCCGGGCGGCATTAGACGCGGTTGGAATCAATGCCGCCACACGCGGCGGGAGTTTCCTGATTACCCGTCAGAATCAAGATATTTTCGGCGACAATCCAAACTTCAACGATGTTGATACCTACCGGCTGACCTTTGGTGCCGAAGCAAAATTCAAGCTTCTGGGGAACAGCTGGAGAGCAGAAGTAACCGGTACTTTTGGCCGCGCGGCGCAAACAACGCGGAACAAGCAAATCGGTGATCTGGAATATCAGCTCGCGCTCGATGTTGTCGATCAAGGTCTTGCGACGACCGGAACAGCCAACGGAAACATTGTGTGTCGTTCGCAGCTGTTTCCCGGTCAATATCTCGGAGCAACTCCGGTCGGGACCGTATCAAATCTTACCCGAACCCGGGGCGCTGATGGTCTTCCCACCGAGCAACTTTTCACGCCTGTCGTTACTCAAGCAATTATTGATCGGTGTGCGCCGCTTAACCCGTTTGGGTATAACCAACTATCAAACGCTTCAAAAGCCTATGTTAGCCAGGACGTTGTATTCAACAATATCTCAAAGCAAACCTTTATCCAGGGCATCGCAGGCGGCGACATTATTAATCTACCGGCCGGACCACTCGGCTTTTCAGCAACTGCGGAGTATCGGCGGGAAGATTTGAATTTCTTCAGCGACGCGTTGAACCAGCTCGGACGTGGCCGTGCAGCTCCATCGGCAGCGACCAATGGCTTTATCGAAGTGATCGAGGGCGGCGCAGAGGCGCGGGTTCCGGTTTTGGGCTCTGGGTTTCTAGACGTTTTAGGGTCCCTCGAGATCAGCCCAAGTTTTCGGGTTTCCCGGCAATCGGGCGCTTCTGCGTCGTTCCGTAATTTGGCCGGCAATGTTGTTTCGCCAAGTTCATCTGGCGACCCGCAGCTGATTTATACGATAGCCGGACAGTGGCGGCCGGTCCGTGACATAACTTTGCGTGGCAATTTCACGCAGTCAATCCGCCAGCCGGGCGTTGTAGAGTTGTTTCTTGGCGGGCAACCGGCCTTTGCTGCCCCAGCCGATCCTTGCGGCCCCGCTCTGATCAACTCGGGGCTAACCGCGGCCACACGTCGCGCTAACTGCCGTGCGGAAATCATCTCGCGCGGCCTGGCTGGAGACAATGCGGCGGCTGACGCATTTTTGTCGACATTCGTTCCCATCGGGGCAGCATTGCCAGGAACGTTTTCAGGAGCCAGCACGTTGCAACCTGAACGTGGTCGAAGCTGGACCGTCGGCGCCATTGTCCAGCCGCGATGGATCCGTAACCTCACACTATCTGCCGACTATATTAGTCTTGACTTGACCGGCATCATTCAGCCAACCAACCTGGCTCAGGCGCTTCAATTTTGTTATGACAGCACCACGTTCCCGGATACGTCGCCGCAGACTGGCGCTAATACGTGTAACTTCTTTACGCGCGAGGCTGCGACTTTCCAAGTGGCGCCAGGCTTCGCTTCTGGTTACATCAACTTATCGGCGACTAGACTTAGGGCGTTCAACATTAATGGCCAGTATAGCTTCGATTTGCCAAATAATCTTGGCAAAATTCGATTGAACGGCAATGGCTATTTTCTACAAAATTACACACAATCGGCGGCCGGAACATTTCGTGATGCGCAGGAGTCGTCGGGAACTTTTCCACGTCCAAGGTTGAAGACGCAAATTACGGCCAGATACGAAAATGCAACGTTTTTTGCTCAAACAACTTGGCTTCGTAGTTCGGCAACGCGGCTGTTCAATGCAGGGCAGCCCGCGACAATTGAAGATGTGCCTGACATTAACTTCGATGCAACAAATCGATTTGACATTTCTGCTGGCATCAATGTCAACGACAAATTCAGCATTCAAGCAACAGTGTTCAATGTCACCGATGTAATCTTCGCTGGCTCAAACGGCCTTGCTCAAGGAGCGTTTGTCGATCAGATCGGGCGTCGCGTCCAAATAGGTATCTTTACGAAGTTCTGATCAGCCAAATTCCTGAAATCTCCGGCCGCCTCTTAGTTGAGGCGGCCATTTTTTTGACGTCAAGATGCTCACCCCTCGATGATGGCCGGCGTCACGCAAGTCATCGCGCAAACCGCCGGCCCAGCGCGGTCAGCAGTTCATATTGCGACAGACCGCTCTGCTGCGCCGCCTCTGGCAGGGCATAGTCCATCGTCACCCAGTCGCCTTCGGCAAGCGCGGGCGCGGCCGAGACGTCGAGCGCCGTCAAATCCATTGATACGCGGCCAACCACCGGCAGCGCCGCGCCGCCCACCCGGGCCGTCCCCATGTTCGAAAAGCCGCGCAGATAGCCGTCGGCGTACCCGATATGGATGATCGCGACCTCAGTGTCGGCGCGCGCGGTGTAGGTCGCATTATAGCCGATTGTGTCGCCCGCACGCACTCGCCGCCGCTGCACGATCTGCGCCTCGGGGTAGGCCACTTGTCGCATCGCACGAAGCTCTGGCCGGGGAACCCCGCCATAAAGCGCAAGGCCGGGCCGCGTAAGGTCAAACGCAAAGGCCCTGCCCAGCCCGATCCCGGCCGAGTTGGCCAGACTCATCCGCCGGGCAGATGTTGCGCCGGCCAGCGCCGCAAAGGCCGCACGCTGCCGCTCATTCATCGCGCTGTCCTCATCGGCGCAGGCCAGATGGCTCATCAGCGTGTCGATTGACAAACCCTCTAGCAGGCCCGCGCGCACCTCATCGACTGCGATGCCAAGCCGGTTCATGCCCGTGTCAACCATCACATCGCACAACCCGCCGCCCGCGCTGCGCCAGCGCGCGATTTGCGCGGCACTGCTCAGCACCGGGCGCGCGATGCCCGACAGCGCAAGCACCATGTCGTCAACCCCAGCCCCGTGCAGCACGGCAACCGGAACACCAGTGCCGGCGAGCGCGGCAGCCTCTGCCCAGGTCGCCACGAAGAAGTCACGGCACCCGGCCTCCGCCAGCACGGCAACGACCCGCGGCGCGCCAAGACCATAGCCATCGGCCTTCACCGCCGCGCCGCACGCCGCGCGCCCGCTGAGCGCCGCCAGCGCCCGCCAGTTGCTGACCAGCGCGGCTGAATCGAGGCGGAGACGAAGCGGGGCAGAGATCATGATGCCTGCGTTACCGGCGCTGTCCGCCCAACACCAGCCCCCGGCCGCCGGGCCGCCGGTCAAGCAGCTTGCCGGCACCGGGCATTGCCAGGCCGGCGCGTCAGGCCCCTTGGTCGGGGTTGCCCCCGTCAGCGTGGCCGCGCCCATCGCCAAGCCCGAATATGGTCACCAGCAGCGCCATTGCGACCACCGCCATCGTATACCACAGCCCGGCATAGGGATTGCCCGTGCGGGCCACGACATATTGGCTGATAAAGGGCAGAAAGCCGCCAAAATACCCCGTCCCAATATGATAGGGAATAGACATTGAGCTATAGCGGATGCGCGCGGGGAACAGCTCGGCAAGCAACGCCGCCACGGGGCCATAGGTCATACCGGAAAGCGCGGTCAGCAGCATGATCGCGCCCATGATGGCCGCAACACCGCCCACGCTCGGCACCACCTTGTCGAGCTGATACCCCGCAGCCGCCAGCGCGACATCCAGCCCGGCGGGGCTTTCGTCATCCACTGTGAGCCCGCCAATCGTGACCACCGTTGCCGGCGCGTGCACGGCCTTGTACGCGACGCCCTTTTTCGAGAAATAGTCGAGCAGCTTGCCGCAAGTGTCGGCCTGCACCTTGTCAAACGGGCTATAGCGGCAGTGCGGGCCAGAGACGACCACCGGGGCGCGCTTTGCGGCTTCGGCAAGCCCTGGATTGGCAGCGGCACCGATCACCCAGAAAATGGGGAACAGGCACAGCAATGTCAGCGCATAGCCAATCACGATCGGCGCCTTGCGGCCGACCTTGTCGGAAAGCCAGCCAAACAACACGAACCAGAACAGCCCGGCTGCGGCGCCTGCACCGACAATGAGCTGCGCGGCGGTTTCATCAACCCGCATCGTCGATTGGAGAAACGACAGCACGGTGAACATCGCGGTGTACCAGATCACCGTCAGCCCGGCCGCAATGCCAAACAGCGCGACAAACAGCCGCTTGAGATTGCCCGGAAAGGTGAAGCTTTCGACAAACGGGTTGGCCGCCGTTTCACCCGCCGCTTTCATTTGCGCAAATACCGGGCTTTCAGCGAGCTTGAAGCGCATCCAAAGCGACACCGCGAGCAGCACCAGCGAAAAGATGAACGGCAGGCGCCAGCCCCAGTCATCCCAAATCTGGTCGCTCATCACGCTCTTCATGCCCAGCACGACGGCGATGGAAAGGATGAAGCCGCCGGCCACGCTTGCCTGAATGAAGCTGGTGTAAAAGCCGCTTTTGCCGGGCGCTGCGTGCTCCGCGACGTAAATCGCCGCGCCGCCATATTCGCCGCCCAGCGCCAGGCCCTGCAATATGCGCAGCAGAATGACGATTGCCGGCGCCGCCAGGCCGATGCTCGCGGCAGAGGGCACAAGGCCAACGCCCGCCGTCGCCAGTCCCATCAGCGATATCGTCACCAGAAAAGTGTATTTGCGGCCCAGCCGGTCGCCCAGAAACCCGAATATCACCGCGCCGAGCGGCCGGAACCCGAAGCCGACGGCAAACCCCGCCCACGCCAGCAGCGTCTGCACCGTTTCATTCCCGGCGGGAAAAAACGCCCGGCCGATGATGCCGGAAGCAGCCAGCGTGCCGTAGATGAAGAAATCATACCATTCGAAAATAGTGCCAAGCGACGAGGCTGTGATGACGAGACGGATATCGTCCGCGCTCGGGCTGGCTGCCGCCTTGCTCGCAACTGTCGTGGCCATTGCCTCTCCTTGGGGGGCGATTTTTCTCGCCAGACGTTAGCCGGTTTGCGCCACAGGGCAAGGCGGCGCGACACCGTGCCCGCACACCGTTTTACCGTCGAGGGCTGCCCGCACCGGTACAGACCCGTGGACGGGGTACTGTATTGTTGCCATAACACGCGCAACATGCCGGACATCGTGCTTCTCATCCTCGTGATTCGCGCCATCGCGATCGGGCAGGTCCTGCTGGTCGCGCTGGTGATTTTTCGCAGCAAGGCGCCCCGCCGCGTCAGAATCGTGACAGCGGTGCTGCTGGTGTGCACCTGCTGCTATCTGGTGCTCCAGACGCCGATGTTTTTTCTGCTGCAAGGCCCGCTGCGGCCCCTCGTTCCGCTCGGTGCGCAGCTCGTGCCGCTGTTTTTGTGGATATTTGCCCACTTGCTGTTCGAGCGAACGCCCGATCCGCGGCTGATGATCGCCGGCGGCCTTTTGGCAACGGCGTGCTGGGCAACGCTGAACTTTGGCAACCGGATCGACGCGATCGCCTTTGGGTCGACCTTCTATGTTGCGGCCACCGTTCAGCGCCTGTCGCAAATGGCGCTGTTACTGCACGCGATGCAGGTCGCGGTCGCCGAGCGCGGAGACGATCTCATCGAAGCGCGGCGCCGGCTGCGCGTTGGGTTTGTGATAGCGGTGGCCGCGCTGTCGGTGATGGTCATCCTGTTCGAGTTTTTCTATGGCTTTGACAATATGCCGCAGCCGGCGTTGCTGGTGCAGGCCCTCATCATTCTGGTCGTCACCTTTGCGCTGGGCGCGGCGCTGCTGCAAAGCAACATCGAGCTGTTCGCCGACCCCGCCAAGCCCAAAGCCGAACCGCGATTTTCACCGGCCGAGCATGTGCTCAACCAAAAGCTGGAAGCGGCAATGGCGAGCGGCGTTTACCGCGAGCCGGGGCTTACGATTGGCGTGCTTGCGGGAAAGCTCGGCGTGCCTGAACACCGGCTGCGCGCCCTCATCAATCAGCGACTTGGCTATCGCAACTTTTCTGCCTTTCTCAACGAGCACCGCATAACCGAAGCACGCACCCTGCTGGCAAGCCACGAGCATGTCGCGCTGCCCATCCTCACCATTGCGATGGACCTGGGCTATGGGAGCCTTGCGCCGTTCAACCGCGCCTTTCGCGACGCGCAGGGCCAGGCACCGAGCGAGTTCAGGCGCGCGGCAATCCTGCCGGAGTGAGGCAGACTGCCTGGCGCGGGCCGGCAAACTGGAAAATGCCGATCATTTTCAAAAATGCTGCCGTTTTTCAGGTGTCGCGCAGCGCCGCCTTCGCAAATCCGGCACGTCGGCCCCCTGCCACCCAATTTATAGGCGAAAACTGCCATGTATCTGCTCGCAACAACTCTGTTCGTCCACTGGCTCGGTTCGTTCCGCATCGAGATGACCCGCTATCTGGCGGGTGCTGCCAGCGTTGCGCTGCTCTATTGGCTGATCGGTCGCTGGATCGAGCATCGCCGGATCCAGAGCCGCCGCGCGACCTTTGCTGACCGGCGCCGCGAATTCAGCCTGTCGGTTCAGACGATCGCGGTGTTCGGCATCGTCGATTTCATTGCGTTTGGCATGGTGACGGCGGGGATCATCCCGTTCAGCCATGGCCCGGCCGTGCTGCCGCTATTGCTCGCGCAACTGGCCGCGATGATCCTGCTGCACGATGCCTATTTCTACTGGATGCACCGCGCCCTGCACCTGCGGGCGCTGTTCCTTAAGGCACACGCAGCGCACCACCGCTCGCGCACGCCGACATCCTGGGCGGCCTATGCCTTTGCGCCGCTGGAGGCGGTGACCGAGTCGCTATACATCCCCATCATGCTGATTGCGGTGTCGTGGGTAGCGCCGCTCCAGCCCTGGGCGGTCTTCATTTTCCTCGGCCACCAGATCGCGCGGAACGCGCTTGGCCATTCCGGCTTTGAGCTGATGCCGTCGGGCTTCACGCGGCACTGGCTGTTCGGCAATCTCACCACCACCGTCCACCATGATCTGCACCACAGCGAAGGACGCCACAATTTCGGGCTGTATTTCGTGTGGTGGGACCGGCTGATGGGCACCGAACACCCGGAATATCACGACCGGTTCGAGGCGGTTGCAAAACGTCGGCGGGCCGCGGCAGATCAGGCGCCGCAGCCCGCCTGAGGCGTTAACCCGCCGCCAGCGCGCTCAGCATGGCCGGCGTGAGCACCTGCGGCAGCACTTCGGGTTCGGCAGCGCCCGGCTTGTAGAACAGATATAGCGGCACGCCGGCGCGGTTATGCGCCTCGATGAAGCGACCGAGCTTGGGGTCGCCATCAGTCCAGTCGCCCACCATCACCGCTACATTGTGCCTGGCAAACGCGGCCTTCACCTGATCGGTGTCGATGGCGACGCGCTCATTCACCTTGCAGGTCAGGCACCAGTCGGCGGTGAAATAGGCAAATACCGGGCGGCCTGCCGCGCGCGCCTCGGCGAGCTTTTCCTCGGTAAAGGCCGCCTTGTGCGCGGCCGCCAGCTCGGCAGCGGCGGCGGCACCCTTGGCGACCGGCGTAATCGCGCCTGCCGTCAGCACCGCCACCACAACGAGCGACAGCGCCGAGGCCCAATGCGCCGAAAGCCCGCGCGCCTGCCGCTTGCCCGCGACAAACAGCACGATGGCAATGCCGACAATGCCCAGCAGCCCAATCGTCATGCCATTGATGCCCGATTGCCCGCCAAGCACCCATGCCAGCCACACGGCCGTAAGGCCCATCGGCACCGCCAGAATATGACGGAACGTTTCCATCCACGCGCCAGGTCGTGGCAGCGCCTTGCGCAGTGCAGGCACAAAGCCGATCGCCAAAAACGGGATCGACAACCCAATGCCAAGCCCGGCAAACACCGCGAGCGCAGCCGGCCAGGGCAGCACCAGCGCCGCGCCAAGTGCCGCGCCCATGAACGGCCCGGTGCACGGCGTCGCGATGATCGCCGCCAGCGCGCCTGTCGCAAATGCGCCGCTGGCACCGCTTGCAGAGTCGACAAAAGCGGGCGTCGGGATCTCGAACAAGCCGGCAAGATTGAGCGTCAGCGCGACGACCAGCAGCAGCAGCACCGCAATGGTGCGCGGGTCTTGCAACTGGAACGCCCAGCCAACCGCGGCGCCGCCGGCCCGCAAGCCCAGAATAGCGGCACCCAGCCCGACAATCACCACCAGCACACCGGCGGTATAGGCCAGCGCCTCGCCGCGTGCCGCGCGTTCATTGACGGACCCTTTAGCCAGGCTGAGTGCCTTCAGGCTCAGTATCGGGAACACGCATGGCATGATGTTGAGAATGAGGCCGCCCAGCAGCGCACCGCCCAGCGCGATCAGCGTTGCCGACAGCACATTGCCCGGCGCCGCGCCGTTTCCGCCAGCTACCGCCCCCGGTTTGGCCGACACGGTGACGCCCTTCCCCGTGCCAATCCGCAACACGCCGTCGATCGGGCCATCGCCGGCATCGAGCGCTGCCGCTTCCACGATCACCATATCGCCTTCGCGCATGATTTTCTGGGGCGCGGCATAATCAATGCGGCCTGTGGTGGTGGGGAAGAAATAGGCGCCGTCAAGCGCAGTTCCGGCGGGATAGGGCACGCCGATCCGCACCGTCTTTCCGCTCACCTGATAGTGCGCGTCAACGCCAATGGCCTTGGGAATGGCCTTGGCGAACCCGTCGAACTGCGCGCGGCGATCGGCGCTGATGGCACCGTCGCCGACCGTCAGGTCAACCGACAGGTTCACCGCTTCCGGCACGCAAATTTCCTCGGTGCACACAAGATAGTTAGAGCGCAGCTTGATCGGCAGCTTCGTCCCTTTGGCGAGGCCGGCCGGGATCTCGACCGGAATGAGCAACGTATAGTGTTTTTCAAACACATAGTTCATCAGGCCGGCGATGAGCAGCGTTTGCGGCACGGGATAAAGCGGCGCGCCAGCCTTGACCCCGGCCGGCACATTCCAGGCAAATTTTGCCGGAAAGCCGGCATCGCCAGGGTTTTGCCAATAGCCGTGCCATTGCGGCTCGGGCGTTACATCATAAGCCAGCATCACCGTGCTGCCGGCCGCCGGGTTTTGCGTCTCGGCGATCAACGTCGTTGTCAGATGCCGCGGCCCGGTGGGCGAATCCGCGTCCTGGGCAAGCGCCGGACCAACCCCGATCAATGCCATGACCATTGTCACAATTGCGAAACCCAAAAAGCGCATGCGCTCAATCCTTGAAGATGCTCCAGAACCGGCACATAGCCCGACCGGGCAGATGTGCACCAGCCTTTGGCGGAGATGCGTGATGAAGTTGAATCCCATGCTATTCGCCGCGATGCTGGCCTTGGTTACGACGCCGGGTACCGCGCAGGAGGCGGCGGCACGGCAACGCGCGCCTGCCACACCGGGAATCGTGGGCGCACTTCCGCCAAAACTCATCGTCGTCATTTCCGTCGATCAGTTCTCGGCTGATTTGTTTGCACAATATCGCACCCATTGGAGGGGTGGGTTCGCGCGCCTGTTGACGGGCGTCGTCTTCCCTTCAGGCTATCAAAGCCATGCCGCGACCGAAACATGCCCCGGCCATTCGACGATCCTCACCGGCATGCGCCCCGAACACACCGGCATCATCGCCAACAACTGGACCGACCTTGCCACCGCGCGGGCCGACAAGACCGTGTATTGCGCCGAAGATGAAAGCGTGCCCGGCAGCACCTCACTCAATTATACCGTGTCCGACAAGCATCTGCTCGTGCCCACGCTTGGCGAGCGGATGAAGGCGGCAAACCCGGCCACGCGGGTGGTGTCGGTCGCCGGCAAAGATCGGGCCGCGGTAATGATGGGCGGCCACCGCGTTGACGAATTATGGTGGTGGGACGGCAAGAAATTCGCCAGCTATGCCGGGCGCGCCACGCCGCCTGTCGTGACCCAGATCAACACCGCCATCACCGCCGCCCTTGCCGAACCGCGCGACGCGCTTGGCCTGCCCGATTTCTGTCGCAACCCCGACCGCGCTGTGTCGATTGGCGACGGAAAATCAGTCGGCACCGGGCGGTTTGCTCGCAAGGCGGGCGACACGCGCGCGTTTCGCGCCTCGCCCGAAATCGACGATGCAACGCTCGCGCTTGCGGCCGGGCTTATCCGCGACATGAAGCTGGGCCAGGGCGTAGCGCCCGACATCATCTCGATTGGCGCGTCCGCGACCGATTATGTCGGCCATAGTTATGGCACCGCAGGCAGCGAAATGTGCCTGCAAATGAATGCGCTCGACGAAATTCTGGGCCGCTTCTTTGGCGTGCTCGACACCATGGGCGTCGATTATGAAGTAGCGCTGACCGCTGACCATGGCGGCCACGACCTCCCCGAGCGCAACGCCGAACATGCCATTACCGGGGCCCAGCGGATCGCCGCCGATTTCACCACCAAAGCGGTCAGCGATGCCGTTGCCGCCCGGCTGAAACTGAAGGCGCCGGTGCTGTTTGGCGATTCCGGCTCGGGCGACGTCTGGGTTGATCCCGGGCTTGGCGCCAGGCAGCGCGCCGCCGTGCTGGCCGAGGCGTTGAAAACATACCGCGCGAACCCGCAGGTTGCCGCCGCCTTCAGCCGGGCTGAAATTCTGGGCGCGCCTCCGCCGAGCGGCCCGCCGGAAACATGGCCGCTCATCGCGCGTGCCCGTGCGAGCTATTACCCGCAGCGCTCGGGCGACATCATCGTCGCACTAAACCCCCGCATCACGCCGATTGCGGACCCGACCAAAGGCTATGTCGCAACACATGGCAGCTTTTGGGATTATGACCGCCGCGTGCCGATCGTGTTCTGGCGCAAAGGCATTGTCGGGTTTGAGCAGCCCTTGTCGGTGGAGACGATTGACATCGCGCCAACGCTGGCCGCCACCATTGGCCTGACGCTTTCCGCACCTATGGTGGACGGACGATGCCTCGATCTTGATGCAGGGCCGGGCAATAGCTGCCAATAGCGGACACGGGGCCAACGCCACAGCCGCTTGATCCGGCGCCATTCGCGCGGCAGGAAGGGCATCGGGCGGCGGCCGCCAGAGGAGATGTTGATGCACCCGTTGCGGCCGACTGCCGATAATCACCGCCGCGCGGCCATCGAACCTCGCCCGCCCCAGTTTTGCGCCCGGTCAGGGCGCGGCGGATGGCCAGCCGCGTCAGCCCCCATGGCGCTGAACGCTGCATGATTGCCCTGCTGAGCATTGGTTTCTGCGCCGCCTTCATCGCCGCGGCGCTCATTGGCTATGCGGTGCAGCGCGGTGCGACATGCCTGGTCGCTGCCGTTGATGAAGTCGTCACAAAGCGCCGGGCGAACCGCCTGATTGCACTGGGTGAAGCGGCGATTTGGGTTGCCGGCGGCATGCTTGTCCTGCATCTGGCCGGGCTGCTGCCCATGCCATCGCGTGGTATTGCGCTGTCGGCGCGCGCCATTATCGGCGGCGCGTTGCTGGGTGCGGGCGCGGTCGTGAACCGGGCCTGTGTGTTTGGGACTGTCGCGCGGATTGGCTCGGGCGAATGGGCCTATTGGTTGACACCGGTTGGCTTTATGCTTGGCAGCTATGGCGCGGTAGCGCTTGGCATGACCCTTCCCCCGCTGCAATTCACCGGGCCGTCCGTCCTGTTTGCGGGGGCGCTGTGGATCGCGGTGCCCGTGGCAGCGTTTGCCGCGTGGCGCGGGGCGCAACTGGTTCGGGCCGGTGCGCGCGGTGAATTGGCAAGGTTCGTCTGGCATCCGCATCAGGCCACCGCGCTGATCGGCGTGGCCTATGTGGTGATGCTGCCGCTGGTCGGCGCCTGGGCTTATACCGATGCGCTCGCCGATCTGGCGACCGGGCACGCCTCGCGGCTGCCGGAGCGGCTGGCGCTTGTTGTCGCGTTGCTGCTCGGCGCGATGCTGGGCGGCTGGACGGCGGGTCGCCTGCGGTGGATTTCGCCCGAGCCCAAAACCATGGCGCGCTGCCTTGCCGGCGGCTTTCTGCTTGGGCTGGGGGGCTTGGTGGTGCCCGGCTCAAATGACGGGCTTATCCTGTTCGCGATGCCGCTGCTGTTTGCCTATGCCTGGGTGGCGGTGGGCAGCATGGCCGGCACCATCTGGCTGTTACTGGTCGCAAAACAGCGCTTTGCCCGGCAATAGCGCGGCGCGAGCCGCTCAGCGCAGCTCGAACGCGCGCACGCCCTTGCCAAGCCGGTTCTCGCCCACGGCCAGCCGCTCGTGGCTCAGATCGGCCACAAAGGCCGGGCTGCGCGTTTCGCCGGGCGCAAGGCTTGCAACATTGCCCTCAACCCTGAGGCCGGCCGAACGATAGGTCTTCGCCTCCGCCGCTACCACGACAAACCCTGTCCAGTTTTCCTTGTCGCGCCCCTGAACAAAGGTGTTCCGGGTTATCAGCCCGGTTGCGCCCTCGGGCAGGTCAATCATGTAATTGGTGTTGTGGCCGCGGGTATCGTCAAAACTGTTGTCGGCAATCTGCACATTGGGCACCCGCAGCTTGACATAATGGCCGCCGCGCCCGCGCTCGAACCGCGAATTGGTGATCGTCACCTGCCCGCGATTGGCAAGGTAGATGCCGTGCGCGCAATCGGGGGTTTCATCGCACTGGCCAAGCCCGGCAAAGGTCGAATGGTCGATGGTGATCCGCTGGGCCGAAGGGTGCCCGCCCAAAATGCCTTCCTGGCTGTCGAGAAACATCGAGTTCGTAACGACAAGGTCGCCAATTTCGGTTCGGATGCCAGCGCCATTGCCATCTGACACCCTGATCCCGCGAAACACGATGCCGTCGACCACCGATCCGGCGCCGCGCAGCACGAAGGCGGCCTTGTCCTCGCACGCCGTGCCTTCAAAAATCGCCGTGCCCGGCTCGACGGCGCGGTAGGTGATCCGTCCGCCCGCCTGCACCGTGCATTGGCGGTACACCCCCGGTGCGATCAAAATGGTTGCCGTGCCGGTGCGCACCGACTGCACCGCGGCATCAAGCGTGGCAAAGCCCTGCCCCGTCTCGGCAATGGTAAACGGGGCGCGGCCAGGTTGCGCGGCGGCCGGGACCGCTAGCGCAAGGGCGATTGCAGGGATGATCCAGCGCATGGGCAACACTCCAAAAACATGGAGCGGCTTGCGCCCTTTTTCAAAAATAGGGAAGCAGGATAAAGGGTTAACGAGTGTTCCGAACCCGGACGCCTATTCCAGATTGGGCCGCAGCCAGCGCTCGGCCACGGCCAGATCAATGCCACGCCGGGTCGCATAATCAGCAAGCTGATCGCGCCCCACCCGCGCCACACCGAAATATTGCGCCTGCGGGTGCCCGAAGTAAAAACCCGAAACGGCCGCGGTCGGCAGCATCGCAAAGCTCTCGGTCAGCGAAATGCCGGTTGCGTGGTGCGCATCGAGCAGCTTGAACAGCGCCGGCTTCAGGCTGTGGTCGGGGCAGGCAGGATAGCCCGGCGCGGGGCGGATACCGCGATATTGCTCGCGTATCAGCGCTTCATTGCTGAGCTGTTCGTCAGGCGCATAGCCCCATAAGGTGGTGCGCACATGCCGGTGCAGCGCCTCGGCAAATGCTTCTGCCAGCCGGTCCGCCAGTGCCTTGAGCAAAATGTCGGAATAATCGTCGATCGCAGCCTTGAATCGCGCAAGATGCGGCTCGATGCCGTGGATCGACACCGCAAAACCGCCAATCCAGTCGCCATCATGGCTCACGAAATCAGCGAGGCACATGTTCGCCCGACCCTCGCGCTTGGCGATTTGCTGGCGCAAGAAAGGCAGGCGGACATGGTCTTCATTGTCGAGGTGGAGAATGACATCATCCCCCTCGCGCCGACACGGCCACAAGCCCGCCACGCCGCGCGCGACCAGCCATTTTTCATTCACGATCCGGTCGAGCATCGCCTGCGCGTCGGCGAACAGGCTGCGCGCGCTTTCACCCACCACGGAATCGCTCAGGATTGCCGGGTAGTTTCCCGCCAGCTCCCACGCGCGGAAAAACGGCGTCCAGTCAATAAGGTCGCGCAGCTCGTGCAAGTCCCAGTCGCGAAAGATGTGAACGCCGGGCTCTAGCGGCGCCGGTGGCTTCAGCGCCATGTCAGCATCAAACGCGTTGTCGCGCGCTGCCTGTAACGGCGCAAGCTCGGTTTGCCCCTTGTTCGCGCGCGCATCCCGCACGGCCTGATACTCGGCTGCGGTGCGCTCGACAAACCCGTCCTTCTGCGTGTCGCTGACAAGCGTCGAGGCAACGCCCACCGCCCGGCTGGCATCAAGCACATGCACCACCGGCCCGTCATAAGCAGGCGCAATGCGCAGCGCGGTATGCACCTTGGACGTGGTGGCACCGCCAATCAGCAGCGGCATCGTCATGCCGGCGCGCTTCATCTCTTCGGCGACAGTGACCATCTCATCGAGCGACGGGGTGATGAGGCCCGACAGCCCGATCATGTCGGCATCATGCTCGGTTGCTGCCTGAAGGATGGCGGACCATGGCACCATCACGCCCATATCCACGACATCGAAGCCATTGCACTGTAACACCACGCCAACGATGTTCTTGCCGATGTCATGCACATCGCCCTTCACGGTCGCCATGATGATCTTGCCCTTGCCGCGCGCGCCGGGCTCCTTCGCTGCTTCGATGAAGGGGAGCAGATGGGCGACCGCCTTTTTCATGACGCGCGCCGATTTCACGACCTGGGGGAGGAACATCTTGCCCGACCCAAACAGGTCGCCGACCACGTTCATCCCGTCCATCAACGGCCCTTCGATCACTTCGATAGGGCGCGCAAATTGCTGGCGCGCTTCCTCGGTATCCTCAACGACATGCACGTCGATACCTTTGACCAGCGCGTGCTCAAGCCGCTTGTTGACGGGCCAGCCGCGCCATTCTGCCGCCGCCTTTTCGGCCACTGCGTCCGTCCCGCGATAGCTCTCGGCAAGCGCTATGAGCCGGTCGGTCGCGTCATCGCGCCGGTCAAGGATGACATCCTCGCACGCCTCGCGCAGCGCGGGGTCAATCGCGTCGTAAATGTCGAGCTGCCCGGCATTGACAATCGCCATATCCAGCCCGGCCGGAATGGCATGAAACAGGAACACGCTGTGCATCGCGCGGCGCACCGGCTCGTTGCCGCGAAACGAAAAGGACAGGTTGGAAAGCCCGCCCGAGATGTGCACATGCGGGCAGCGCGCCTTTATGTCGCGGCACGCCTCGATGAAGTCGATCGCATAGCGGCGGTGCTCATCAATGCCGGTTGCAACCGCAAAGATATTGGGATCGAAGATAATGTCTTCGGGCGCAAAGCCGATGCCGGTCAGCAGCTTGTAGGCGCGCGCGCAAATTTCCACCTTGCGCGCCTGGGTGTCGGCCTGGCCGCCTTCGTCAAACGCCATCACCACCACGGCGGCGCCATAAGCCATCACTTTGCGCGCCTGTTCCAGAAATTGCGCCTCGCCCTCCTTCATGCTGATGGAGTTGACGATTGGCTTGCCTGACACACACTTCAGCCCGGCTTCGATAACCGACCATTTCGAGCTGTCGATCATGAACGGGATACGGGCGATGTCGGGCTCGGCGGCGATGAGCTTCAGGAACGTCGTCATCGCCCGCTCGGCATCGAGCAGGCCCTCGTCCATGTTGACGTCGAGCACCTGCGCGCCATTTTCAACCTGCTGCCGCGCGACCTCCACCGCAGCGGCGTAGTCGTCCGCCATGATGAGCTTCTTGAACCGGGCCGACCCCGTCACATTGGTGCGCTCGCCAATGTTGACGAACTGGGCGGTGGAGGCGGTTGTGGACAAGCGATATTCCGTTCGGTCAAAGGGTGGGCAGTTGGCTGACCGGCTAGGTCAGCCGGCCATCGTCATCGGCTCCAGCCCGGCAAGCCGGGTGGCGATGGGCGCCACCGGCAGCGTGCGCGGCGGCAGCCCGGCCACCGCCTTTGCCATCGCCGCGATGTGCGCCGGGGTGGAACCGCAGCACCCGCCAAGCACATTGACCTGCCCCGCCTGCGCCCATTCCGTAACCAGCGCAGCCGTCTCGTCGGGCAACTCGTCATAGGCGCCAAGCTCGTTGGGCAGGCCGGCATTGGGGTAAACCATGATATAGGTGTCGGCGATGGCCGACAGCGCTTTTACATGCGGGCGAAGCTGCTGCGCGCCAAATGAGCAGTTGAGACCAATGGTGAGCGGCTTTGCGTGGCGCACCGCGTGCCAGAACGCTTCCACCGTGTGGCCAGACAGGTTGCGCCCCGACAGGTCCGTCAGCGTCATCGACAGCATGACCGGCACATCGCGGCCAAGCACGTCGCTTGCTTCCAGCACCGCCATGATGCCGGCCTTGGCGTTCAGCGTATCGAAAATCGTCTCGATGAGGATGAAATCGACCCCACCTTCGATCAGCGCCATCGTCTGTTCGAGATAAACGTCTTTCAGATAATCAAAGTCGATTTCGCGAAAGCCGGGGTCGTTGACATCGGGGCTTAGCGACAATGTCTTGTTGGTCGGGCCAATCGACCCGGCGACAAAGCGCGGGCGCCCGTCCTGCGCGGCCACGTCGTCGGCGGCCGTGCGGGCGAGCCGGGCGGACGCGACGTTGATCTCGCGCACCAGCTTTTCCGCGCCATAATCGGCCTGGCTGATGCGGTTTGCCGAAAAGGTGTTGGTTGAGACGATGTCAGAGCCTGCCGCCAGATACGCCCGCGTGATCGCCATCGGCACGTCGGGCTTCGTCATCGCGAGGATGTCGTTATTGCCCTTTTGGTCATGGCCGAGTTTCAGCGCGCCGGCATAATCGGCTTCGGCAAGCTTCCAGTTCTGAATTTCAGTGCCAAAGGCGCCATCGGTAATGAGGATGCGGCGCGCGGCCTGCTCCTCGAAGCGCGAGCGCGCCGTCGTGCCGGAAACCCGCGTCATGCCGCCGCCGCCGACAGCGACGGCCGGGCGCGGTGGCCCAGCAAGTGGCAAATCGCGTAGCTCAGTTCCGCCCGGTTGAGCGTGTAGAAGTGGAAGTGCCGCACGCCGCCGGCATAAAGCCTGCGGCACAGCTCGGCTGCAACGGTTGCGGCAACAAGCTGGCGCGCGGCGGGGTGATCGTCGAGCCCATCGAACAGCCGGTCCATCCAGTCGGGAATTTGCGCACCGCACATCGCGGCGAACTTGCGCGTTTGCGCGACATTGGAAACCGGCAATATGCCCGGCACAATCTCTGCCAAAATTCCCGCCGCCATCGCCCGGTCACGAAACCGGAAATACGCCTCTGGCGAAAAAAAGAACTGCGTGATCGCGCGATTGGCCCCGGCATCCATCTTGCGTTTAAGATTGTCGAGGTCAGCCGCAAGATCGCGCGATTCCGGGTGCATCTCGGGATAGGCGGCGACCGAAATTTCAAACGGGTGCCGCCGCTTCAGCCCATCGACAAGGGCGGCAGCGTTGGCGTAGCCGTCTGGATGCGCGGTGAACCTGCCGTCCGCGGCCGGGCTGTCGCCGCGCAGCGCAACGATGTGGCGAACGCCCGCTTCCCAATAGCCATCGGCCACCTCGTCGATTTCCGCGCGTGTTGCCTCCACACAGGTCAGGTGCGCTGCGGCTGCAAGCGGCGTTTCGCGTTGGATACGCGACACGGTGGCGTGCGTGCGTTCGCGCGTTGAGCCGCCCGCGCCATAGGTCACCGACACAAACCGGGGGGACAGCGGCTCCAGCGTCTTGATCGCTTCCCACAAGGCGGTTTCCATCTTCTCCGTCTTGGGCGGGAAAAACTCAAACGACACGGCCGCGTCCCCGGCAAGATCGGCAAACAGCGGCGCATCAAGGGCGCGGCGCGCTTCTTCCAGTTGCGAAACCGACATGGTCATGCTGCTTTCACCTGTGTGGCCGGCCGCCCCGTCTTGCGGGCGAGCCAGAGTTTTACGGTCAATTCGCCGCCTTCAAGCGTTTCGGTACGCACCGGCGCCAGCCCCGTGCTGGCAAACCAGCCCAATATCTGGTCATCGGAAAAGCCCAGCCGGGCATGGCCTTCGCGCGCGCGCAGCTCCTCGCGGTCATGTGGCGCAAAATCGGCGATCAGCAGCCGCCCGCCATCGCTCAGCACGCGCGCTGCCTCAGCAATCGCAGCACCTGGCTGCTGCGCGAAGTGGAGCACATGGTGCATTGTCGCGGCATCCGCCCCGCCATCGGCCAGCGGCAGCGCATAGAGATCCGCCTGGCGCAGCTCGGCATTACCAAGCCCGCGCTCGGCCAGCTTGGCCCGCGCCAGGCGCAGCATTTCGGAGCTGCGATCAATCCCCAGCGCATGGGCCACGCCGGGCGCAAACACCTCAAGCATCCGGCCGGTGCCGGTGCCGATGTCGATCAGCCGCGCAATCGGGGCATCGCCAAGCGCCCGCAGCATCGCGGCCTCAACCTCGCTTTCGGCGACATGCAATGAGCGGATTGCGTCCCACTGCCCGGCATTGGCCTCAAACCAGGCATTGGCGGCCGCTGCCCGGTCCGCCCGAACCGCCGCGAGTCGCGCCGCATCGGCCACCGTCCAATGGTCGAGCGCGGGGGTCCGCCACGCCTCCAGCGCCGCCGCAATGGGCGCCACCAGCACGGGGTCGCCAAGCGCCACAAACACCCAGCTCCCCTCCTTGCGCCGCTCGGCAAGCCCGGCATCGCACAATATCTTCACATGCCGCGACACACGCGGCTGGCTTTGCCCGAGCACTTGCGCCAGCTCGCCAACCGACAGCTCCATCGACTGGAGCAGCGCCATGATGCGCAGCCGGGTCGCATCGGCAAGCGCGCGGAAAATGTCTAGAGCCGTGGTCATTACCGACAAAGATATAAAGATATCTTTATATGTCGTCAACGCAGATTGCGCGGGCAACCCGCCGGGGATAGCAGCAACGTGCCGGGGGTGACGGATTGAGGCAGCCTCAAATGGTTGAACGCGTAGCCAAGCTCGCCTAGAAATTGCAGCTATCATCCGCGCCGCAACGCAAAGGGCACCCCACACGTGAAGCTACGCATCGCCTCGCTCGTCTTTGCCGCCACCATCACCCTTGGCGGCTGCTCGACCAGTGCCGGAAACGAGACCGCCGATGCCGCCGAAACGATAACGGCAGATGTCAATGCCACGATGGGGGAAGCCGTAAGCGATGTCGATGCGGCAACCGCGCAGGCCTTTGGTCAGGCGGAATCGGCAATGAACAACGCCAGTGCAGCGAGCGGCAACACCGCAATATTGGCCAACGAGATCGAGGAGTGAGCCACCGCCGCCGCGCCGTGCTTGCGACCGCGCTCCTGGCGCCTGCGCTGCTACTGGCGGCGTGCGGGGACGGCGCCCCTGATGCAAGCGGAGCCTCCGCCAGCGAGGCCAGCCAGCTCAACGACGCCGCCGCCATGCTGGATGCCAACAGCGTTAGCAGTGCAGCACTTGGCGACAACAGCGGCGACGCGACCGCCGCCGCTGACACCTCCAATGCCGCTCGATGACAGCGGCACGCTGGCCTGCGGTGCTGTGGATCGTGCGCCACGGCGAAAGCGCTGCCATGCTCGCCAGCCACGCCGCGAGCACTGCCGGCGCACACCGCATCGCCCTTGATGCACGCGACATGGACACCGGCCTGTCGGTGGCAGGGGCGGCGCAAGCCCATGCGCTCGGCCGATGGTTTGCGGGGCAGCACGAGCAGCCCAACGTTCTGCTCTCGTCGCCTTATGAGCGCGCGCGCGACACAGCCACGGCTTTTCGCGCAGCCGGTGGGGCAGCGCCCGATGCCCGCATCCTCACCGACGAGCGGCTGCGCGAACGTGAGCTGGGCATCCTTGACGGCTTGACATGGGAGGGCGTGAAGGCGCTCCACCCCGCGCAGGCACAGCAGCGCGAGCTGCTTGGCAAATTCTATCACCGGCCGCCCGGTGGCGAAAACTGGTGCGACGTCATCTTGCGGCTGCGCGGGGTCATCGACCGGCTGTCGCTCCACCACGCCGGGGGCCGGGTGATGATCGTCGCGCACGAATGTGTCATTTTCTGCCTGCGCTATGTGCTTGAAGATATGGACGAAGCGCGCGTGCTCGCCATTGATGCGCGCGGCGACATCGCCAATTGCGCGCTCACCGAATATCGGCATCACGAAGGGCACGGCCTCGTCCTCGCCCGGTTCAACGACACGAGCCCGCTGGACGCAAGCGACACACAGATTACCCGGGCGCCAGAGCCAATTGCGGCCGCGCGCGGCTAATCCTCCACGAAAACGAACGGCGAGACGCCCCGCTCGCGCTCGTTGAACACGAGTGCCCTGGCAGCGGGCGGCGCGCTGCGCTGCGGACAATCGACGCGGGTGCAGGCCCGGCACCCAAGGCCTACTGGTGTGGCATCGGCGCCCGCCAGATCAACCCCGCGAGCGGCCACAAGCGGGGCTGCGAGTGCCGCATCCAGCCCCAGACCAACGACAAACTCGGCCCGCACACTGCCCGCGCGCTGGCCTTGTGGGTGCACGGTGCGCGCCAGGGTGAACCAGCGACTGCCATCCTCCAGCGCCAACAAATGCCGGGTCAGGTGCCCCGGCCGGTCAAAGGCGTAGTGCAGCCGCCACAACGGACAGCGCGCCTCCGCCTCGGCAAGCGGCGATCCGCTCGCGCCAACATAACGCTTCGAGGCATGGCCCGCCCGGTCGATCCGCAGCATGAAGAAGGGAAGCCCGCGCGCGCCTACCCGTTGCAGCGTGGTCAGCCGGTGCGCAATCTGCTCAAAACCGGCGCCAAAGCGCCGCTGAAGCAGCTCGACATCATAGCCTGTTGCCTCGCACGCGCGCAGAAACCGGGCATAGGGCATCATCAGCGCGGCGGCGAAATAGCTTGTCAGATGCCGCCGGAAAAAGCGTTCCGCTGCCCGGTCGGAAAAGCCGGCACCGCGCACCAATGCATCAATTTCGGCGCGCGATTCCAACCCGGCAAGCTCGGCGGCGGCGGCAAAAGTGCGGCTGGCAGGGTCGAGCAGCTCCGACAACTGGAGCTGGCGCGCGTGGAGGTCGAGCCGGCGGAGCAACCCCGGCATGACATCCACCGGCAGCACACGAATGGTGACCTGGTGCTTCACCCGCAACCGCTCGGCAATCGCGCCATATAAATCTGCCGAAACAAGCCGCAGCGCATCAGCAAGTTGTTCAGCCGCTGCGTCAAGATCGGCGAAATGGTTGCGCCAGCGCTCGATCTCGCGGCGCACCTGCGCGACCGGGTCGAGCGCGCCATCGGCAGCTATGGCGGCGCCGGCACCCATCCGGTCATACACCCTGGCAAACGCCTCGGCCGCGCCGGGCGCGCTCTCCAACCATGCCTCGATTTCGGCGCGGTCAACCTCAAGGTCGGCAAATATCGGGTCGGCGAGCCGCCGCCGGATCGCCGCTTCTCCCCCGCCCGGCTCGGCCGCCGCCAGCACGCGCGGGTCAAAATCAAACGTTTCGGCCAGCCGCACCAGCAGTTGCGCCGACAATGGCCGCTGGTTGCGCTCGATAAGGTTCAGATAGCTCGGCGAAATCGCCAGCGCCTCGGCCATCGCCGCTTGGGTCAGGCCGGCCCGCCGCCGCAGCCGCCGCACCGCGTGCCCGGCAATAAGTTTGCGCTGTGCCACTAAGACCCCGCCGCTAAAGGGTGCGTGCACCCAATGGATGAGGTGCCGCCGATTGTCAATTGTTTACAGAGCCACAAAATTCAGCGCCAGCCGGTCGACAGCGTGACCTTGTGCAACGCACAAAATTAGTCGCTGCGCAGCCCTTTTGCGCTAAAGCTGCGCAACCAGCCGCCCTCCCCAGCGATTCGGGTTTGTAAAGGAACCGACAAATGACCTTCGAAGATCTCGTCCCCGCGCCCACCGGTCGTTTCGACGGCATCACCCGCCCCTATAGCCCGGCCGATGTTGCCAAGCTGCGCGGGTCGGTGCTGGTCGAGCACACGCTGGCGCGCAAGGGTGCCAACAAGCTGTGGGAACTTCTGAAGAACGAGGATTACATCAACGCACTCGGCGCGCTTTCCGGCAATCAGGCAATGCAGATGGTGCGCGCGGGGCTGAAGGCAATCTATCTGTCGGGCTGGCAGGTCGCCGCCGACAACAACACGGCGGGGGCGATGTACCCCGACCAGTCGCTTTACCCCGCCAATGCCGGGCCCGAGCTTGCGCGCAAGATCAACAACACCCTCCAGCGCGCCGACCAGATTGAGCATAGCGAAGGCGGCGCCTCGCGCGACTGGTTCGCGCCGATTGTGGCAGACGCCGAAGCCGGCTTTGGCGGGCCGCTCAACTGCTTCGAGATCATGAAAGCCTATATCGCAGCCGGTGCGGCAGGCGTGCATTACGAAGACCAGTTGGCGAGCGAAAAAAAGTGCGGCCATTTGGGTGGCAAGGTGCTCATCCCCACACAGGCGCACATCCGCAACCTTGATGCTGCCCGGCTCGCCGCCGATGTGAGCGGCGTGCCGACCATCATCTGCGCCCGCACCGATGCCGAGAGCGCCAGGCTCATCACCAGCGACGTTGACGAGCGCGACCATGAATTCCTGACCGGCGAGCGCACCGCCGAGGGCTTTTTCCGCCTGAAGGACGGCACCGGCGTTGACCATTGCATCAAGCGCGGCCTTGCTTTTGCCGAACATGCCGATCTGTTGTGGTGGGAGACGAGCTACCCCAATCTTGACGACGCGCGCCGCTTTGCCGAAGCGATCAAGAAGCAATATCCCGACAAGATGCTGGCCTATAACTGCTCGCCCAGCTTCAACTGGGAAGCCAAGCTCGACAAGGCGACCATCGCCAGCTTCCAGCGCGAAATCGGCGCGATGGGCTATAAATTCCAGTTCGTGACGCTGGCGGGTTTCCACCAGCTCAACTACGGCATGTTCGAGCTGGCGCGCGGCTACAAGGAGCGCGGCATGGCGGCCTATTCCGAGCTGCAACAGGCCGAATTCGCCAGCGAGGCGAATGGCTACACCGCCACGCGCCACCAGCGCGAAGTTGGCACCGGCTATTTCGACCTTGTCGCACAGGCCGTGGCAGGCGGGGAAAGCTCCACCACCGCCCTCGCGGAATCAACCGAAGCGGCTCAGTTCAAGAAAGAAGCCGCCTGAGCGGCATTGCATGACCAAAATGGCAACCCGGCCAAGCCGGGGGCCTTGAAAGTTTCCTGGGGAGGAAAGGATGCCCGCCAGTTTCCCGACTGGCGGGCATTTCCACGTCCGCCGCGCATGCTCCGCTCAGCGCTCGGCTCGCGTTGCGCCCTCACCCTTTGGCAGGCGTAATCTCGATGATGTTGAGCAGCGATTCAAACGCGGGCGCAGGCTGCACCAGCCGCCAGCGCTTTTCGCCGACCCGCTCGATATAACCGATAATGTCGCGCGTCGAATCACGGCCATAGGCCATCAGCTTGGTTTCATCGCCAATTGCCAGCGTGCCGAGAAACACCGCGCGGCTGCCGCTATCGCGGAACAGGATGCCGACCGGGCGCTGGCCGCCGGCCATGGTGTGGAAGCTCGCCACCTCGCCTTCGTCATTCACCTCGCACGTATAGGCGGGATAGGCGGTGAAGTCGGTCATGGCGGTGCCGCGCGCGCCAAGCTTGAAGGTGCGGCACTGATAGGTGCCGGCTGGCGGCAGCGCGCTGGCCAGGGCTCGGTCGGGATCGAACAGCGCGCCTTCTGCCGCAATCGCGGCGCCAGCGCCGGATTTGCGCGCCCGCGCCACCGCCTCAAGCCATGTCGCGCGCCAATCGCGAAGCCGCTTGCGGTCGGCATCGGTTGCCATGCTGCGCCAGTTCGCCACAACTTTGGGCATGACGGCTTGGGCGCTGCGCTTGGCCGGTGGGAGCCCGGCGGCAGCGGCAGCGCAGCCGGCCAACACCGCACCAAGCACCAGCGACGCAACTATCGCCCCCTTCACACGCGCGCGCCCTGTTCCGTCACTGGACATTTTCGTCATCGCCCTGTTGTGCCCGACGCGCGCGGCCTTGCCAAGCCGGTCAGGCCGCCGTCCAGCCGCCATCCACCGGAATATTGGCCCCCGTGATCGACTTTGCCTCGTCCCGACACAAAAACAGCGCAAGCGCCGCGCATTGTTCCGATGTCACAAATTCCTTGGTCGGCTGGGCGTGGAGCAGCACGTCGTTGATGACCTGGTCCCGCGTCAGGCCCCGCGCCTTCATCGTATCGGGGATTTGCGCCTCGACCAGCGGCGTCCACACATAGCCCGGGCTGATGCAGTTGACGGTGATGCCATCGGTCGCCGTTTCGAGCGCAATCGTCTTGGTGAACCCGGCGATGCCGTGCTTGGCCATGACATAGGCCGATTTGTCGGGGCTGGCGATCAGCGAATGGGCCGATGCCGTGGAGATGATCCGGCCCCATTTGGCCGCCTTCATCAACGGCACGGCAGCGCGCGCCAGATACCATGCAGACGTCAGGTTGACCTTCAGTATCGCCTCGAATTTTTCCGCCGGAAAATCCTCGATCGGCGAGACAAACTGGATGCCGGCATTGTTGACGATGATGTCCGGCCCGCCAAGCTCGCTGTGGCACCGCGCGACCATGGCGGCGATCCGGTCCGGCTTGGTCATGTCGGCGGCGTCGTAAAGCGCTTTGGTGCCGCTCATCGCCTCAAGCGCGGCGCGCTCCTTTTCAATGTCGCCCGCATCGCCAAAGCCGTTTATCATTACCGCAGCCCCTTCGGCCGCAAACGCCTTGGCATAGGCAAGGCCAATGCCCGAGGTGGAGCCGGTGATGATGGCGCTTTTACCTTTTAGGAACATGGGATCATCTCCTTTGCTGCTTAACTGGTGGACAAATGATGCGGAGGCGGTGTTTTTGGCGACAGGTCAAATACTTCCGTCGTGCCGGTTTCGATATTTTCGGCAACAAGCTGGCAATTGCCCATCGCCAGTTCAAGCGCGTTCAACCCCGCCAACCAGTGTTCGTTCATCGTGCGCGCCGAAAACTCAAAATCGCTTGAGCCGCCTTCCCAGGCATTCGCCCGGTACACAAGCTGCACAAGACTCAGCGCCTGCTCATCGGCGCTTGCCGCAAGCGCCGCCATATCGGGATCATCGCGCAAATTCTCGGGCAGCTTGGCCAGCGCCTTGCGGATCAGCTCGCGCTCCTTGCGCAGCTTGATGACCTGGGCGGAGATTTGCCGGGTGCGGCTGGAAAAGCGGATTTCCTTCTCGCGCGCGGTAACATCCGCCATGGTCCGCGGCGCCGGGGAGGCGGCCGGGAACAAATCAACCTGAAACACCAGCATCGGGGCATGTTGATGATCCAGCACATGGCTGAGCGGCGTGTTGGAGACCAGCCCGCCGTCCCAATAATAGCGCCCGTCAATCTCAACCGGCGGCAGGCCCGGCGGCAACGCGCCGGACGCCATTACATGCCGCGCGTCGAGTTTTTCCTCGCTGCTGTCAAAATAGCGGAAGTTGCCGCTTTCTATGTCGACCGCGCCAACCGACAGGCGCACGGGGCCATTATTCACCAGCTCCCAGTCGACAAGGCTGTCCAGCGTGGCGCGCAACGGCGCCGTGTCGTAATAGCTGAGCGCTGCCTGCGTGCCCGGCAGCGCCATTGCCGGTGGCAGCAGGCGCGGTGTGAAAAATCCGGGCACGCCGGTTGCCAGCACCGAACTTGCCGACAGCTCGTGGAAAAATTCGCGCACCCGGTCGTCGGGAAAAATCGGAAAACTCGGCAGCGCGCTCGTCACCCGGTCCCAGAACGCCTGGAGCTTGGCCACACGCTGCGCTGGCGGGTTGCCCGCGACGAGTGCTGCATTGATGGCACCGATGGAAATGCCGGCGACCCAGTCAATCTCGATGTCCTGCGCCATCAGGCCCTGGACGACACCGGCCTGATAGCTGCCCAGCGCGCCACCACCTTGCAGCACCAGCGCCACGCAATCGGGCAGCGGCAAGGTCTTTGAGCGGCGGCGCAGCCGCGACTCAGGGGAAGATTTTGCGATGCTCATTGCGCGGCCATGGGCCGTTGCAGCGCAGCATTCAACCGCCGTTTCGCCACCACACCAAATTGCGCCAAACCGGCCGCGCGCCTGCCAAGCACGCCAAGGTGGCTTGCAACTGGCGCGCGCCTTGCGCATTCAGGTGCTCACCGGACCAAAGCAGGAAGCAACCCCATGCGGCTCGACGACTTCGACCCCAACATCAATGTCGGCGATCAGCGCGGGGAAGGCCGCAGCGGCGGTTTTGGGAGTTTGGGCGGCGGCGGCGGCGGCGGCATGTTGCTTGGCCTCATTCCTTTTGTCTTCAGCCGCTTTGGCTGTGGCGGGGTTGCGGTGCTGCTGCTCGTTGCGGTGTTCTTCAGTGGCGGGCTCGGGCTGATGACGGGCGGCTCGGGTGGGCCAGCCCCGATGGGCCAGGTCGCGCCACAAGCAGGCGGCACCGGCGCCACCGCAAGCTGCACGGTCGATTCGGCGAGCCGGGCCGCGTGCAATGCCTATAGCTCGGCGAACAAGACCTGGGCCGCGCTGTTTCAGCAGGCGGGCAAGCGCTATCAGGAGCCGTCGCTACAGTTTTTCGCGCGCGAAGGCCGCTCGGGCTGCGGCGCGGCGCAAAGCGCGATGGGGCCGTTTTATTGCCCCACCGATGCCGGCATCTACCTCGACACGAGCTTCTTTGCAGAGCTTGCCCAGCGTTTTGGCGCGCGCGGCGATTTTGCCCAGGATTATGTGATCGCGCATGAATTTGGCCACCACATCCAGAATTTGCTCGGCACGTCAGACCAGGTGCAACAGCAAATGGCGCGCGCCAGCCGCACCGAGGGCAACGCGCTTTCAGTGCGGCTTGAGCTACAGGCGGATTGTTATGCCGGCGTGTGGGGGGCGCAGAACCGCGACCGGCTGGAGCCCGGCGATATCGAGGAAGGGCTGACTGCGGCACAGGCGATTGGCGACGACACGCTGCAACGCGAAGCCCAGGGCCGCATCGTGCCTGACAGCTTCACCCACGGAACTTCGGCTGAACGCATGGCATGGCTGAAGCGTGGGCTCGACTCAGGCGACCCGAGCCAGTGCGACACGTTTTCAGGCGCGATTTGACGTCGCTCCTGAAGATAATCGCGTCGTTGACCAGCGACGGCACGCCGGCCGGCACACATATCAGCGGCACCGGCCTGATTGACCACATCAGCCGCCGGTCGCGCGGGTAGCGCCAATGGAGTTGGCCACCCTGGACTGGGCAGCGCTCATGCCGTTTATCGCGATCGGCTTTGCCGCCCAGGCCGTCGATGGCGCGCTGGGAATGGCGTTTGGGGTGATTACCAACACAGCGCTTGTGGTGCTGCTGGGGCTTCCACCGGCGGCTGCCTCGGCAAAAGTCCACTTGGTCGAATGCGCGACGACCGCTGTTTCGGGCATCAGCCATTTCGCGAGCGGCAATATCGAATGGCAGTTATTCTGGCGGCTATTGATACCAGGGATTATCGGCGGCGTTACCGGCGCCTATCTGCTGTCCAACATTGATGGCAGCGTGGTGAAGCCGTTTGTGCTTGCCTATCTTGCACTCATGGGTGGCTTGCTGCTGGTACGGGGCCTGTTTTATCCACCCAAATTCGCCAAACCCCGCATCGTGTCGGTGCTGGGGCTGGTGGGCGGGTTTCTTGACGCAGCGGGCGGCGGCGGATGGGGCCCTGTGGTCACGTCTAACCTGCTGGCGCAAAGCGCAGAGCCTCGAAAGACAATCGGCACCGTGAATGCGGTTGAGTTCTTCCTCACGGTCGCTGTCTCCGCCACGTTCCTGCTGAATATCGGCTGGGCAGACCTTGGCGGCTCAGTGATCGGCCTGCTGGCTGGCGGTATGATAGCCGCCCCGTTTGGCGCGATGATGGCCAGGCGTCTGCCGGCAAAGACCATGCTGGTCCTGGTCGGTATCGTGCTGATCGCAACCAGCATCTTCGGGTTGGGCAAGGCAATCAGCCAATGGGGGTGAGCGCGTAGGACAGGCGCTGCGGGAGACCATGAGCCGACCGGCCCCGACCGGCCCGCGCGCCCGTCCCATCACGCGCCCCATCATGCGGGCGGCGCTGCCGGCCTCAAACCCTGACCAGCATCTTGCCCTTGTTGGCCCCAGAGAACAGCCCGATAAACGCATCCGGCGTGCTTTCCAGCCCCTCGTGCACCGT
>JAKFUZ010000023.1 GCA_021732445.1 Sphingomonas sp.
CCTTCGCTTCCGTTTAACCGGAGCGGAGGAAGCGCCGAGCGCCGCAGAGGTGCAAGCAAGATCAGCAACGGACGCAGGCGGCGCACCCTTCGTGCGCGCCGCCAAGTCCTCGCCAAATACAGCGGCAATCCTTCGGTCGTGTTGCCTGTGCTCCACCTCTGCGCTCTCTGGAATACGCCAGCGCCCGCTATCGTGCGATCGGGAACCACGGCGCTCATCGCATCGTCCCCGTATCAGCGCGGGCGACGAACAGGTCGCCGGATTGCGGCACGATGGCGGAAACATCGCGCACCGTCGGCGTCTGTCCCGCATCGGTCGAGGAGCGCTCGGCCTGCACAGGATCGGCAGCGGGGCGGCGATCCGGCTGTCCGATGAACAGCGGCGCACGGGTCCACGCCAGCGGATCGACTGCCGCCACGACGGTAGGTCTGGTCGCTCCGTTGCCGTCCAGCGCTGGTGCTACATTGGCGACATAGGCGCGGGTTTCGGATGGCAGCGGACGGCCGCTCAGCGACGCCTCATAGCGACCGGGACCGGCATTGTAGGCGGCGATCCAGCCAGGCGAGCCGTAGCGGTCGAACAGCTCGCGGATATAGGCCGCGCCCGCGATGATGTTGTCGTGCTGGTCGTATGGGTCCGCACCGAGACGGTGACGGTCGCGCAGACCCGCCCAGGTCTGTGGCATGATCTGCATCAGGCCGATCGCGCCCTTGGGCGAGACGGCGCGCGGATCGCCATTGCTTTCCGCGCGCAGCACCGCCTTGATCCATGCCGCCGGAAGCTCGAAGCGCTGTGCCGCTTCCGCGATGTGATCGGCGTAAGGATCGCGCGGCGTTGGCCGAGCGGTCGCGACGGGATCGGCGAGCGACGGCACGGATTGAGCGCAAGCGAGCGCGAGGCCGGAAAGGAGAAGGAGGACGGTGCTGCGCATGGCGTCAGTCCTTCGCGTCGCGCTTGGCGGGACGGCTCCAGTGCAATGACCAGTCCTTGCCCGCATCGTCGTTGCGGAACAGGTTGGCGCGGATCGGCTGCGGCAGCGCCGGATCGTCGATCACCACGGCAATGTATTCGCCCGCGCGTTCGCCGGTGCGCTTCCAGCCGGCGCCGATTTCCGCGCCCGCTTCTCCGGTCTCGCCATCGACGATATGAACGCGATACTGGGGCGCGTTCTCGGCGTCGGACGGCTCTGCCGCGACGATGAGAATGTCCTGAGCCAGCATCAGCGTCGTCAGATGTCCGACGAAGCCAATGCCGTCGTCGTCGTGCGTGAATGTGCCGATCTGTGGCATGTTGGTTTCCTTGGCGGTGGCGTTGGAAGACCCATCGGCGAGCACCGCTCCCGCCGATGGGAAGCGGGTCAGTGGCTGGTCGTTGAGGTTTGGGCGCGCCAAACGAAACGGCCATCGCCGGCCTCGTCGGTGTAGATCGGCGTCGCCTTGCCGATGACGGTGCGTGCCGGGATCGGGCCGAAATAGCGGCCATCAAGGCTGTCGGGGACGGACGGGTTCATCAGGAAGATGTCGCCATCCGCGATGCGGCGGCAGCCCTGCCAGACCGGCAGCGGACGGCCACGTCTGTCGCGGTCGAGCGCGCCGCCGATCGGCACGGTATCAACCGTCACGGCATCGCCGGTGCGGCAGACCTGTTGACCGGGAAGTGCGGCGACACGCTTCATCAGCGGCACGCCGCGCCCGATATAGCCGCGCTCGACCATGAAATCGGCGAGCGGCTTGTCCGGCATGACGGCGACCAGATCGCCGACCGCCAGATGGCGGGGCGGATCGAGGTCATAGAGGCCGATTGGCACGCTGGCCGAGGCGTTCCACACGAGGCGTAGCGGCGTCGGAACGAACGACGCGATGGCGACGCCCATGATCGAGAAATACGTCACCATGACATAGCCGAAGCGGGTCATCCCTCGATCTCCCGCCGCTTGAGCCACGCCTGATGGCGCTCGGCCGTGTAGGGACGCGGCTCATGTCCGGCGCTCAGACGGTTGGCGACATGGCGCCAGTGATCGGCAGCGACCTCGCAAGGGTCGATCCCGGCGGCTTCCACCGCATCGATATGGCGGAGCACCTGCTGAACCTTCGGCCAGCCTTCGATCTTGAGGAGAATGTCACCGCCGGGGCGCACGAAGGGCAGCGTCTGATAGGCTTCACCCGGCCTGACGGCGCGCACGATGTCGATGCGCGAGATGATCGTGCCGAAGTCGTTGGACGCCCAACGGACGAGGGCGAAGGTGCTGCCGGGCCGGAACGACAGCGCACGGCGGCGGCGATCAAGGATGGTTTCGCGCGCTTCGCGGCCGAACCTGATCCAGTTCTCGATTCTTTTTTCCACCCAGGTCAGTTCGACATGGGTGAGGTTGTCGGATGCCTGCGCGATCGGCACCGGGCCGCCGCGCACGCGGGGAACCGCGTTGCCGGTCATGGGTGGTCTCCTTCGATAGTCGGGGGAAATTCGCGCGCGAGCAGATCGCGCAGCATGTCGGCGACGGTGATGCCGCGCCCGAACGCGGCGATCTTGATCCGGCCGCGCAGCTTCGGCGTCACGTCGATGGTGAGCCGCGCGGTGAAACCGTCGGCATTGCTGTCGCGCGCCGCGCTATCTGCGGCCTTGATCCAGCGCTCTGGATCGGCCGGGCGTGAAGCGAAGCCGCGACGGGTCGGGCGTTCGCTCATGGCGTCGTCCTTCCGGTGTCGACTGCATCGATCGCCGCTGCCAACACCGCGATCTCACGCGCGGCGGGCGTGTCGTCGTCCAGTTCGGACACCAGCCGGCCCGACTGCGCGGCAACCGCAAAGGCGACGCGCTGGCCGATGGTGGCGGTGAGCACGGGCGGATCGTGATCGGCCAGCGTCTCGGCCGTTTCGCGGGCGAGCACGGTGCGCGCGCCGCATCGGTTCAGCACGAAGCGGGCGGCGAGGTCCGGCCGGTAGATGCGCGCTTCCGCAAGAAGCGCCAGCATCTCGGCCGAAGCCCAGCCATCGAGCGGTGACGGTTGCACGGGGATCAGCACCAGGTCGGCGGCGAGCAGCGCCGAGCGCATCAGCGCGGCGACACGCGGAGGCCCGTCGATCACGATCACGTCGGCAGTGCGCGCCAGTTCCGGCGCTTCCCGGTGTAACGTGTCGCGCGCCAGGCCGACGACGCCGAACAGCCGTGGCAAGCCCTCGCGGGCACGTTGCTGCGACCAGTCGAGCGCGGAGCCTTGGGGGTCCGCGTCGATCAGCGTGACGCGCTTGCCCTGCCGCGCCCAAACACCTGCGAGGTTCAGCGCCAGCGTAGTCTTGCCGACGCCGCCCTTCTGGTTGAGGAGCGCGACGATCATGGCTTCCTCCCCGGTAGCGGGAGAGGAAGCAACGGCGCGGTCAGGACGTCGGCCGTTGGGACTGTCAGCCGCTTGCGGGCGCCGCGAAGGGCCTTTGCGGCGTCGCGGATGAGGTTTTCCACCTCGCGCGTGCGCCCTACAGAGTTAGATTCTCTGTTAGACTCTAAGTTAGGGGAGCGAATTTCGCTTTTCGTGCCAAGGGTTAGGCCCTGTTTCGGTTCCCGATGGCACGAGGGGGTGGTTCCCGATAGCACGCGCCTGCCGGTTCCCGATGGCACGACGCTATCCACAGCCTGTCCACAGGCCGGAACCGGCTCGAAGGCGAGCAGCATCCGCCCGCCGATTTCGACTTCGAGAAACAGCGTGTAGCCGGGCAGAGGCTGGCGGCGAATGATGTCGCGCAGCTCGAAGGCAAAGCGTTTGAAGGGCGACAAGGCGCCGGACTTCTGGTGAAGATGGCGGAAGTCGAAACGCCAACCATTGCGCTGCCGGCCGCCATGCTTGCGTACGATGCGGTAGAGCCAGCGATCGAGCCCACCGGTGAGAGCGAAATAGGCGCGGTCGATCGTCAGCACGAGCGCGTCGTCGAGCACGGCCTGGTAGAACCAGTCGGGCACGATCAGTTCGATCCCGTCAGGCCGACCGTTGCGGTCGGTGCGCTCCTTCCACTCGTTGATCCACGAGAAGCGATGCCGACGGCCCTCGGTGGGCTGGCGGATCGTGGTCGAAATCGTGGTGGACTGGAGCCGATCGAGCGCCGCCTTCAGGCGCTGATAATCGCGCAAGCTCGTGCCGCGGCCGATGAACCGGAGGATTTCATACGGGGTGGCCGCCATCAGGCGCGACGTGCGAAGCCCGGCGTCGCGGGCCTCGACGATCTGGCTCGCGGCCCAGATCAGGATGTCGGCGTCCCAGATGGTCGCCATGCCGTGATCGGGGACGGCCTCGACCCGGATCGCGATCTTGCCGGCGCAAAAGTCGATCGGCGCGACGCGATGGGATTTGGAGAGGGAGAAGAACGGATAGGCCATGAGATCCTGCGCGTCTCGTGGCGCGAAATCGCCGGGGAGCGCCCGGAACAGGTCGAGCTGTCCGCGCTCCGAGAGGGACTGATGCCGCGCCGCCATTCTGAAACCGCGATCAGCGTGCGAAGCGGCCAGGCTGCGCCACAAGCGGCTGCACCTGACGCTTGGCAGGCAGCACGTTGCCCCGCGGATCGGAGGTCGAGGTCACCGCGCCACGCGCGGCCCAAGCTTCGAGATCGTCTACCGAATAGACGACGCGCCCGCCGAGCTTGCGATAGGCCGGGCCAGTCCCGTAGGTGCGATGTTTCTCCAGCGTGCGGGCGGAAAGGCTGAGGAATTCAGCCGCTTCCTTGGTGCGCAGAAAGCGCGGCGGCAAAACGGCGAGGTCGGGTCGCATGGATCGGCCTTTCGTGATCTTCGGTGGGGCCGCCGATGATCGGCGGCGGACGAAGGTCACGATGGCGAAGGGCGAGTGTCGGGATGGAGGGCGAAGTTGGGGGGTATCGAAATCGCCCACCGGGCGAGCCATCTACGCCTAAGAAACGCGGCGATGCCGAAGCAGTTTGCGATAGCCACCCGCGATCATGGTTCGGGCATCGCGGATCAGCGCCTTGACGGCATACCGCACTGAAGAAGTTTGCCATTCGCTGCGGTCCAATGCGCCGGTTCTGAACATAACCTGCGCGATCTCGCGCCCGGTCGCGCCGGCCCGATGACCGTCGAAAGCTTGCAGCATTCGGCGCATTCGTGCCCGTTGCTGGGCAGTCAAACGTGTGTCGGGAGGAACCGCACGGCCATGCAGAGCAGCCAGAAGCCGATAAACGGCTTCGAGGCGATCGAACCCATCCACACCGAGCGGAATGATTGCTGCTGTAGCTGCAAGACCCTCGTGAATGAGTTGAAGTTGTTGGCCGCTGCCGAGGTCAAACAGCAAGTATGCAGTGTTGTTTTCGGTCACTGAGACCGCTGCATCGATAACCGGTGGCGGATCGACTGGGCCCAGCTCGGCTGGCGAAGCTCCGAGCACCAGGATGCTGGTGTCATGCTGCGGTAGCCAAAAGACGGGGGCGTCTGGTGGGGCGCGCAGAGGATCGACAGGGAAATCGTAACCCCCATTGCTGACGGATCTTACCTGTCAGCTCTTGTCGATCGACATGCGCGTCATCGAACGCTTCGTAGTCATGATCATAAGCATCGTTTCGGCGCAGCCACTCCCAGGCAAGGTCGGATGCGGTGAGATCATCGATGTGATCGTAGTGCGCGGGCGAGCGCCACAGGGATGCGTCCGGCGTCATCGCGTTCCTCCCATCGATTGACCAAATTGCGGGAGAGATATGATTTCCCGGAAAGGTTGATTGAGGGAAGAGGTCTTGACGGCAGAGAGCGATGCCGGGGCGGCATCACTCCGTCAGTGCCTTTGACTTTCGCGGACCAGATTTCGATAGCCGCGGTCGGACATCCAGCGCGCACGGGCAAGATGCGAGTCGTGGATCAGGCGACAACGTCTTGGATCGAGTTCGGGATCGAGACCGAACAGTATCTGTACAGCCTCGCGCCAGTCGGCACCATCGCGAGCGGCGTCGAGCAAGCGGAGATACAAAGTCATGTGCTCTCGGTCATAGGGCGTTAGACCCTGGCCGGGAGGTGGTTCGTCCAGAAACTGCGGGGATGATCGTGTCACCGGGCCATCCTATTCGCCTGATGCGATCCTGTTAACCAAATCCGCTGCTGTCTTTGACGCAGGACATGCGGACCGTGGAAAAACAGGCTGTATCGTCGGCGTGTAGGTGCGACGGCTAGGATGGGGATCGTCGCTGGTGTTCGTCATGAAGCCGCAGCACTCCTTCGCCTTTGTCAGTGGACAGAAGAACGACGCCAGCGGCTTCCAGTGCCCGCCTGACTTGATCGCGCGTCGTCTCATACACATCGAGCCCGCTTTCGGATTCGAGGCGCTTGAGAGCGGTTAGCGATACTCGGGCCTTGTCAGCGAGCGTCTCCTGTGTCCAACCCAGCAACGCGCGTGCGGCCCGTGATTGTCGGGCGGTGATCATGCATGATCACCTCCCACCGGCCGAAACGCACTTGCCAGAACTACGGCTATTTTAGTCGCTCTTGTCGCGAGCGCCACCAGAATTCAGCGTTCGCGACGCTTATCTTCTAGCCATGCTCGGCCTCCCGCGCCGAACTGATTCGGTTTTGGCAGGCAGGCGGCCCCGGCCTTTCGGCCGGGGCCTTGCTCGGGGAGATCAGTCGCCCCGGCGCCCGTTAGGGCGGGACCAGATCAGCGAGTAGCTCTCGCCGTCCTCGTCGTCGAAGAGGTTGGCGTAGATTGGGGCGTTGAAGCTCGGATCGTCGAGCTTGAGGCCCAGATAGTCGCGGCCTTCGTTGGAACGCTTGGACCAGGCGGCGCCGATCTCGGCGCGGCCGACCAGAACGCGGTGGCTGGGGGCGTTTTCGCCGGTGGCGCGCAGGTCGGGAACGATGCGCACGCCCTTGGCCTGGACGCTGAGAGTGACGATTTCGCCGGTGAATTCGTTCGAGCCGGTCTTCTTAAAGGTGCCGATGGTCGCCATGGTAAGTCTCCGTTTTTGCGTTTTCGAGCCCGCACCATGCGGCCTCGATGGCGATCGGTGGGCCGGAGGCGACCGACGACGCATCGCTTGCGACCGAAGCGGAGCGGAGGACGGCGCAGGCGCGACTTTCTTGTCTCGCGAGGAATGGGTGAAACCCAGGGGAAGAAAGTTGCGACACGCCGTTGCGGCATAGGCGGTCGAGGCGAAGCCGGTCTTCGGCCAGATCAGGCCATTGGAGAGGCCGTGAGGTGCGCTCGTTCAACGGGACAGATGAAGGAGACGCACGGCGACATCCCGCGATCGGCAAGAGAACAGGACCGGCGGTTCACCGGCATCGTTACATCTTGCAGGACAGGCAGGTTGTGCTCCCTCCCGTGCCCGGCCACCACAGAACAAACCCGTCACCCATGTTCGGGTTTTGCCGCCATTCGTGTGTGCCGCTGATCGAAGCTCCCTCGAGGGTGCGGGCCTTGGGGCGCGGCTCCGATCCGTCGCTCCTGCTCAACACCCACGCGATCTCTGGCGACAGGGATGGCGTCTATCCCCGCTGTTCGGGGGTTGCCGCCCACGGTGTCGGGGCCGCCTAACCCCGCGCCAGCCCCTGGTTCGCAGGGTCGGGCGCTGCCATGCCCGCAATGCGCAGAAACGCCGTGATGCCCACCGCAATCGAGCCGAGGACCGAGAAGACGATCTGCCAAGTCTCCGAAGGGATGGTGTGTTTCACGATTCCGTGGACGGCGTGATAACCCGCGATGACGGCGGGCGCGACGAAGATCGCGGCGATCGCAAACTTGGCCCAGAGCGGACGGACGGTTGCAAGCAAGACCTGGCCGAAGCCGAGCGTCAGCCCGGCCGCGACCGTACCGATGAGGATTGCGCCCAGCCAGCCTGCGCCAGTGTGATAGGCCCAGCCGCCAGCGGTGACACCTGCGAAGAAGGGCAGCGCGAAGACGGCGAGCGTAAACAGCAGCCAGCAGAAGAAGCCGATGGCTGCGATGGACAAGATGATGCCAAAAATGAACATGGTGGTGTCTCCGAGACAGAAAGGTCTGAAGGTCGCGCCTCCACCACCACCGCGGCGCGACCGGAACCATAGCAGAACATCGCCGTCGGCGGGAGCGGAAACCAGCAGGGTTTCGGCATCGCGCGCGGTGATTTTCTGCCGGTCATGGGGCGAAAGGGTCGATTTCATCGACGATGGCTACGCTGTCGCCGTCATATTCGCTGGCGGGCATGACCGAGAGCGTGCCGTCACCGGCGCGGAAGATGACGATGACGGCCATCAGGGTGGTGGCGAGGCTGAAGGCGAAGGCGTGTGCGTCGTGGAAGGACATTGATCCAGCTCCTGTTTCGAGCGGAGTCCATCCCCCGCTGACAGGCGCCCGATGTGTTCGGCCGAGGGCCGCAATCACCGCGACAGGCGCAGCCGAAGCGGCGGCACGCGCATGCGTAGTCCGACCCTTTACGGGTTGATGGCGTCAGGCCCTCGGCCGGACCAAGGATCAGCGCATTTGAAGCGGGGGGTGGCTCTGCTCTGCATGGGCCGCTGATAAGTCCATAGATGTCATGCCCTCCGTCGTGCGAAGTCACTGTATGTCGGCTATGTTGGCATTGGCTGACTCGGATTCTGCGTCTTCAGCCTTGAGGCAGTCATGGTGACACATGCTTCAGTAAGAGAGCGAGGATCTACCGCATGGGAGAAATTAATATTCCTCGCGATCAGCAGACTGCCATCACGGCGATCGACGCCAGAGAATTGGACAGGCTGATCGACCAGGCAATCCGGGAGGAACGATCGGGCGAATTGCACCGTCTCCCTCTCGCGGCCTGCGGCTCCCACATCGGAACAAAGCTCCATTCCTTCGACCGGGCGTTGGCGAAACACCGCGAGGCCAAGGCGCCGCGAAAGCGGGCGGAAACAGGGGATGCCCTTCGACGCGCAGGCCATGATTTGTCCTTTGCCGTTGGGGCTATGAAGCAGCGTTTGGAAACCGAACAGAAGGACGCTCAACTCTTCATCGTCGATGACCAGATCGTGCCGCCCTACCGCTTCACCACGCAAATGAGTGTCAGGGTGAGCTATCGGTGGCGGCGAACCATCGAGGACGAATGGCAATGGGGTAGCATTACCTTTGTCCATCACCACGACCCGCGCCCCAACTACGCGGTGCCGGTGTCCACGCGGAAGCCAAGCGCCGCCAAACAGGAGCAGGAGCTTCAGAACCGACTTTATCAGACCTGGGAACACCTGATGCGCGGCGCGCTTTATTCGGTGAGAGATTATTTCAGGGACGGCGGTGACGGTGCCAAGATTCCAGAGACGTTCCAGGTAACGGTCGATTCCTACAGCCGCGATCTGAACAACTACAGCACGCAATTCTGGCGCCAGCAGCCCTGATCGCCTTCGCCCTTACGGTAGTGAAATAAGGGATGGCGGCGCTTACGCGCCGCCCGTGCCGAACCGATAGACCGGGATGCCGAGCTTCCTGGCTTTGTCGGCGAGGTTGTCCTGGATGCCCGTGCCGGGGAAGATAAGGACGCCGATCGGCATGATCGCCAGCATGGCGTCGTTGCGCTTGAACGGGGCGGCCTTGGCGTGCTTCGTCCAGTCGGGCTTGAAGGCGACCTGCGGCACTTTGCGGGTTTCCGCCCAGCGCGCTGCGATTTTCTCAGCACCTTTGGGCGAACCGCCGTGCATCAGCACCATGTCGGGGTGCTTAGCATGAACCTGATCGAGCTTGGCCCAGATCAGCTTGTGGTCGGCGGTGTCGCCGCCCGAGAAGGCGATCTTCGGGCCGGCTGGCACGAGCACCTCGGTGTCAGCGCGGCGTTTGGCGGCGATGAAGTCACGGCTGTCGATCATCGCAGCGGTGAGGTGGCGATGGTTGACCCTCGATCCTGTGCGCTGGGACCAGGGTGAACCGGTGGCGCGGTGGTAGTGGTCTGCGGCGCTGTCGCGGAAGACTTCCAGGCTGTCGCGCCGTTCGATCAATGATTGCCCGAGTTCGATGAGACGTTCGAGCTGGACGGATTTGACCTCCGATCCGTCCTGTTCGCGCTGGAGCCGTTTCTGCGCCTGCTCGTTGTCGTCGAGCTTGCGGTCTGCCCGTTCGACGGCGCGGTGGAACATATTGACAGTCGACCAGAGGAGGTCGTCGAGGTCAGGATCGAGGTTCGTATCGGCCACGGTGGAGATTAAGGCGTCGAAGATGTCGGCGACGGCGCCTTCGATGATGCGGTCCTCCGGCAAGGGCCTGGGATCGGCCTCGTCTTCCGAAGGTCGGTAGCCGTAGAGCTGAAGCTCCTGCGCGATCTGGTCGGTCGGCGATGCAGCGTGTTCGGGTTCGTAGTCGTCGTGCTCGCTCATGGGATGCTCCGTCGGTTGGACCGCGACCGTCGCGGCCTTCATGGCGACGAAGCCGTCGGGCGGGACGGACCTGCACCCGGAGCGAAGCGAGAGGGCCGAAGCGCAGCGAAGGATGGCGAAGGCCGGCGATTTTGTTTCGCGCTGGAAAGCGGCCCCCCTTTCTCTTCTTTGGGGGCCGCGCCGGAAAATCGTTGGCCGCAGCCATTGCCGATCCGGCTCGGCTGACGGCCGATCGCCCTCTCGAAGGCCGAGGAGCGGTCCTCTCCGAGGGTTGAACGCATCCGGGCGGGCATGATGATTGCGGCCCTGACACTCCTTGCCGGCGACTATCCCGCTTCGAGCCAGAAACGGGCGACGTCCTGCGGTGCGAGCTGCACCCGCAGATTGGCGCGGAACGCGTCGATGCCGAGTCGCCGGAGATCCTCGTTGAAGTCCTCCAGCACTGGCGAGAGCACGATGGCCTCGATCCCGGCCGTGTTCGCCCGGTCGACTAGGCTATCCCGCGCGCTGTCGCCCGCCGGGTCGTTGTCGCGGACGATGTAAAGCCGGCGCAGAGTCTCGGGGAACAGGATAGCTGCCAGATGGGCAGCGGAGAGCGCCGCCGCCATCGCCATGTGCGGTATCGCCTGACGTGCTGACAGGACGCTTTCGATTCCTTCGCCTGCCGCCATCACCTCGCCGGCGATCCCGAAACGGACGGCGTGACCGAGCAGGTCGCCCATTGCTTTACGCTGCGTGTCGATCGGCGCCTTGTCGGAGCCGTCAGGAGTGATCCAGGTCCGATGCGCGCCGGTGATCGTACCCCTGAGATTGGTGACGGCGGCGATCATCGCCGGCCAGGTTTCGGTCGGGCCATGATCGTCGGGCCGGTAGTAGCAGCGTGGATGGAAACGGAGGTTTCCGGTTCCGTGCAAAGCCGCAATGCCGCGATGACGGAGATACGCCTCTACGGGGGTACAACCGATCGGCTGTGACATGGCGAACAATCGTCTTGCCGCTTCGGTCGAGCCTGACGGGGCTGGCGTGCTTGGTCGCTTCTTCGTTGCCGGCGCGGGTTCGGGACGCGGCAGGCTGAGGAAGGTGCGGGCTTCCGCAACGACATCGGCGAAGTCGATGAGGCCGCAGCTTTCCCGGATCACGTCGAGCAGATCGCCATGCTCGCCGGTGGCGGCGTCGGTCCATTTACCCGCCGGTCCCTTCGCCGTCGCTTTGAGCCGGACGAACATCGAACGTCCGGGCGCGTTGCGGGCATCGCCGACCTGCCAGTAATTGCCCTGGCGATGGCCGGCGCCGAGATAATGGCGGCATACCGCCTCGGCCTCCCGGCCGAGACGGTTCGCCAGATCGGAAGCGTCGAGACGGGTCATCACGCCGCCTCGCGTTCGCCGATGCGCTGGAGCGGATAGCGGCCCAGCACGCGCTCCAGCACCACGGGGCCGGCGGCATCTGTCGGCACGAACATCCTGAGCTTCCAGGAGATGATCTCGTGGAACAGGCCGTAGGCGTTGAGCCGCTCGCGCATCGTGTCGGTGAAGCCCGACAGCTCGATGCGCTCGGCGCCCATGATGCGGACGCGGCGAAGTTGAAGCCCCTCGGCGAGGTCGAGGATGGTGCGGCCATCCATTAGCGCCACGAAAGCGTCGGCGGGCGTGAGCGTAGCTGCGCCGGTCGTGGCGGCGTTGGCCGCCCAGGCCGGCGAGACTTTGCGGCCGACGATCCGCTCGCCCTCGTCGGTCTGGAGCCGATAGACACGGGTGGACTCGTTGGGCAGCCGCTTCCAGATCGGCAGCAACAGACCGGCGACGACATGGATCGTGCTGTCGGAGAACTCCGGCACGTCCGCGACCTCGGCAGCCCAGGCCGTGGCGAAGGCGTCGCGATCCACGTCGGTCCAATGGGTCTCGCCCATCATCTTTACCGGAACGGTGTGCGATTCCATCGGCCGGATCAGCCGGACGCGGCGTTCGATCTCACCATCGTCGAGCATGATCGAGGTGGCGGGGATCTGGACGGCAGAGCGGCCCGAGCGTTCGTTGATCAGCAGCCTGGCGCCGGGTTCGCCGAGATAGGCGAGCGCGTCGTCCTGCGTGACCGGGCGGTTGCGCGTGCGCTGCGCGATGGTGAGCAGCCGGGTCTCCGCGCCCGTGCCCGGATGGGTGTAGATCGTCTGGCGGCCGGTGACGGTGAAGCCTTCTGCTGTCAGCGTCTCCAGTCCGACATCGTAGATGCCGGCGGCGATGGCGCCCTCGATCTTGGCGGTGAGAAGCTGCTCGAAGGCGGTAAACAGCACGCCTTGAAGCTCGATGGTCAGCGCCAGCAGCCGGTTGAGGAAGGTGGTGATCGGGGGCAGCTCGTCCTTGATGCCGTTCGCGTCCATCAGCTTCAGGCCGGTGGCGGACTCGAATCGCTCGAGCGAGCAGCCTTCGACCTTGCCGCGCACCAGCAGGAGATAGAGCTGACGGAGCGCATCGCGGGCGTAGGGGCTTTCCAGATTGTCCTCGGGGCGGAACAGGCCCTGGCCGCCGGTCTGGCGCTGGCCGCGGGTTATGGCGCCCAGGGTGTCGAGCCGCCGGGCGATGGTGGAGAGGAATCGTTTCTCCGCCTTGACGTCCGTGGCGATGGGCCGGAACAGCGGCGGCTGCGCCTGGTTGGTCCTGTGCGTGCGGCCGAGGCCCTGGATGGCGGCGTCCGCTTTCCAGCCGGGTTCGAGCAGATAGTGGACGCGCAACCGGGTGTTCCGCGCCGAAAGCTCGGCGTGGTAGCTACGGCCGGTGCCGCCGGCGTCCGAAAAGATCAGGATGCGCTTGCTGTCATCCATGAACGCCTGGGTTTCGGCGAGATTAGCGGCGGCGGCCCGGTTCTCGACGACGAGACGGTCGCCGCCCGAAGGCGTGCTCTTGCGGACGATTCGCCGCGAACGGCCCGTCACCTCGGCCACCAGCTCCGTCCCGAAATGCTGGACGATCTGATCGAGCGCGCCGGGCACGGGCGGCAAGGAGGCAAGCTGCGCGATCAGCTCGTCGCGGCGCGCGACGGCCTCGCGGCTTTCGACGGGCTGGCCATCGCGCGTGACCGGCCGCGACGACAGATTGCCCTCGCTGTCGGTGAACGGCTCGTAGAGCTGCACCGGGAAGGAATGGGCGAGGTAGTCAAGGACGTATTCCCTCGGCGTGATGTCGACGCGAACGTCGTTCCATTCCTCTGTCGGCAGCTCGGCCAGCCGGCGCTCCATCAACGCCTCGCCCGTGGAGACGATCTGAATGACCGCGGCGTGGCCGGCTTCCAGGTCGCTGGTGATCGATCGGATCAGGGTCGGCGTCTTCATGCTGGTGAGCAGATGGCCGAAGAAGCGCTGCTTGGCGCTCTCGAAGGCCGAGCGGGCGGCGGACTTGGCCTGCCGGTTGAGCGTGCCGGACGCGCCGGTGATGTTGGCCGCCTCCATCGCCGCGTCGAGGTGGTTATGGATAATGGCAAAGGCCCCGGCATAGGCATCGTAGATGCGGGTTTGCTCGAGGGTCAGCGCGTGCTCGACCAGTTCGTATTCCACGCCGTCGAAGGAGAGCGAGCGGGCGGTGTAGAGGCCGAGCGCGCGCAGGTCGCGGGCCAGCACCTCCATCGCCGCGACGCCGCCGGCCTCGATCGCCTCGACGAACTCGGCGCGAGTGCTGAACGGAAAGTCCTCGCCGCCCCACAGGCCGAGCCGCTGGGCGTAGGCGAGGTTGTGGACCGTCGTGGCGCCGGTCGCCGAGACATAGACGACGCGGGCGTTCGGCAGCGCGTGCTGGAGCCGCAGACCCGCGCGGCCCTGCTGCGAAGCGGCAACGTCGCCGCGTTCTCCCTTGCCGCCACCGGCGTTCTGCATTGCGTGCGCCTCGTCGAAAATCAGGACTCCGTCGAAGTCGGAGCCCAACCATTCGACGATCTGCCGGACGCGCGAAACCTTCTCGCCACGGTCGTCGGAGCGTAGCGTGGCATAGGTCGTAAACAGGACGCCTTCCGGCAGCGTGATCGGCCGCCCCTGCGGGAAGCGCGACAGCGGCGTGACCAGCAGGCGCTCCATGCCGAGCGCCGACCAGTCGCGCTGCGCGTCCTCGATCAACTTGTCGGACTTTGAGATCCACACCGCCTTGCGGCGGCCCTGGAGCCAGTTGTCGAGAATGATCGCGGCGGACTGACGCCCTTTGCCGACGCCGGTGCCGTCACCGATCATGAAGCCGCGCCGGAAGCGCGCGGCGTTCGTCGCATCCTCGCGCGCGGCGGTGACGACATCGAAGGTGGCGTCCACCGTCCACGATCCGGCAAGATGATCGGCGTGAGCCTCGCCGGCATAAATGACGGTCTCGAGCTGCGCGTCGGACAGCAGCTCGTGGATATTGACCGGGAGGTGCGGCCGATAGCTCGGTCTGGGCGGGGCGACCGAAGCCATCGCCGCCGATTGCACCAGCCTGGTCGGGTGCGCCTGAGAACCGGCAATACGGATCGCCTGCAATAAGTATTCTTCATAGATGCCGTCGGACAAGCGGCCGTCTTCGCCCGCAAGGCCGTCCTGGGTCTCGTAGGAAAGTGGCAGGCCCTCCGGCTCGGCCATCGGCACGGCGGCGGGGACGGCCTTGGCGGTGCGGTTGATATAGCCGCGCACGCTGCGAGGGACGTAAGCCGCGACAGCCGGGACCGTGAGGGAGGGATCGACGGCGAGCCGTGTCGGCAAATGATCGTCGAGCCAGCCCAGCAGCGTGGCGGCGTTCGAGGCAACGCCGGGTGCGGCCGGGAACACGGCCGGATCGTCGGCGGGCAGCTTGTCGATGACGGTCAGCCGCGTCGGAAACGTCGTGCCGTGTTTGGCATAGACCGCGCCGTCGATGGCGGCGGAGAAGACGATGCGCCCGCGCGCCTGCAGGCGAATGAAGGCGTCCCGCCAGGCCAGATTGTCGGACGCGAAATTGGCGCCAGTGATCGTCACCAGTCTTCCGCCGGGAGTCAGACGCGCCAGCGCTGAGGCGACATGGCGATATGTGGTGTCGGCTATGCGGCCTTCGACATTGGCCATTGCGGAGAACGGCGGGTTCATCAGCACGACGCTGGGCGTGACGGCGGGATCGAGATGATCGTCGATCTGGGTCGCGTCGAAACGGGCGACGGGAATGGCCGGGAAGAGAAGCGACAGCAGGCTGGCGCGGGTGTCGGCCAGCTCGTTGAGGACGAGCGCGCCGCCGGCGATCTCGGCGAAGATGGCGAACAGGCCGGTGCCGGCCGAAGGCTCCAGCACCCGGTCGGCCGGAGTGATTGCCGCGGCGCAGGCGGCGACGAGGCCGAGCGGGATCGGCGTCGAGAATTGCTGGAAGGTCTGGCTTTCGGTCGAGCGCCGCGTATGCGTCGGCAGAAGGTTGGCGATTTTCGACAGCGCGGAAAGGCGGGCTGCCGGAGACCCGGCTTTGCGGAAAAGCGCACGTCCGTATTTGCGGAGAAACAGGACGGTCGCCGCCTCACAGGCGTCATAGGCCGTCTTCCAGTCCCAGGCGCCGGTGGCGTCCGATGCGCCGAAGGCGGTCTCCATCGCCACACGCAGGGCAGCGGCGTCGACGCGCTCGCCGCGTTCGAGATGGGGCAGCAGCAGACCGGCGGCCGTGAAGATGGCGCCGGCGGGTTCGGGATTGGAGCCGAGCGGAAGCGGCGCGGCGGCGGACGCCGCCGCGGATGCGGAAATCAGGGTCATGATGTGAGCCTTAAGGAGAGCGGGAAAGGACGAGCCGCGCGGCGCTCTCTCTCGACCGCACCGGCTCAAACCCGTCCCGGCCGCCCTCTCACTCTCGGGACGGTGGCATGGAAAAAGCGCCCGACCGGGAGGGGGCGCTTTTCCGGGGATCAGCTCCAATGTCCGTCCGCGATCTCGCGGGCGACGAGCGCGCGGGCCTTGCGGATGAGGTCATCGCCGCAGGTGTCGATGTGGCCGAAAAACCTGGCGCGGGCACCGTTCTCGGCCCAATCGGCATAGGCGCAATATTCGCGAGCCCCGGATCGGAAGGCCCGCATGTCGTTGGCCAAGTGCGGCTTAGGTTCGATGACGACGGTGATGCCGTCCCTGGTTTCCGGCCAGGGCAGAGACCGTTCGCGCGGCGGATGCTGGCGATCCGCCGCGAAGATGGCGTCGATGTCGGTCATGGCGCCTCTTCCGCGTCGGGGCGCACGAAGCCTTCGGGATCGCCGGGATCGGGCGGCAGATAGGCGTCATAGGGATTGCCGTCGGCGAGATGGCCGAAGGGTGTGAAGACGTAATCGCCATCGTCCCTCCCCACGGCGCAGATGACATAGCGCGGACTGCCCGTCACCGCGTCGAGGCATTCCATGAGAGCGAGATTGCCGTCGCCCGCCGCGCGCAACAGGGTCTGAAAATTGGTCCGGGCGTAGGAGGGGATGCTCATAGCGGTCCTCCCTCGCTGGAGATGGTCTGATCGAGCCAGCCATCGGTGTAGATCCAGTCCACGGTCTCGCCAGTGGCGAGGTCGAGGACATGCGCGCCGCCGCCGAATCCATCGAGCCGGGGCTTCGAGCAGGTGTTGGCGTATTGGAAGCCCCATCTGCCGGTCAGGCCGAACTCGACGGCGCAGCGATTCACGAACTGGATGAGGCGTTCGGGATCGCCGGTCACGTCGTCGCGCATCCAGAGTTCGGCGCCGCCGTACTGCGGCTCGATCGAGAGAAGAAAGCCCTCGGAGGGTGGCTCGTCCGATGCGCCTTCCGCGGACAGGGCGTTGTAGAGGTCGAGCGCGCGGGCGGCGTTCTCGGGTGTGCCGACGTCGAGTAGGCACGAGAAATGGGTGAAATAGTCGGCCATGACAGGCTCCTGAAACGAGAAAGCCCGGCGCGATGGCCGGGCTGGGTTGGGGGGATCGAAGGCGGTCAGCAGCCGAACCGCCAGGATGGCCAGGGCTGGCCATCGTCGGCGGCGGCGACGGCTTCCGAAAGGTAGCCGGCATCGCCTTCGACCAGGGATGGATCGCGCACCGGCGTTTCGTCGATGACAGTGACGCAAACAATGAGACCGTCTTCGACCTCGACGTGAACGGGCACGAGATACTGGAAGACGACGCGGCGCGGGGCGGACGGGGCGGGTTCGATCATGGAAGGTCTCCTTGCGACGATGCGGGGAAGCGACTCCAAGCCGCTCCCCCGCAGTGAGGTTCATTCGGCCGCGATCGTGAGGGCGTCTTCGTCCTCGATCTCGTCGGCTTCCTCGTCGTCGCGATCCTCGCTGAGGAAGTCCGGCAAGGCGGCATCGTCTCCAGTGTCTGCCTCCGTGCCCGGTTCGATGGTTTGCCCATCGTCGAGGTCGACCAGGCGCAGCGGCTCCGGCAGCCAGCCGGTGTCGGCCAGCAGGCGCTCGGCCTCCTTGGCCATGTCGCCCTTCTTCAGATGGTCGATGAGCTGGGCAGCCCGCTCGCCCGCACCTTCGCGCACGGCTTCGAGGATGCGGGGCTTGGTGACGCGGCCGAGATAGTTGCCGACCGTCGGCCTCCAGCCCGCCGCCACCATGTCGAGGCCGGTGGCTCGCGCCAGCCGGTCGGCCTGCGAGAGGCGCACGTCCAGCCCATGCTGGCTGACGCCCGATCCGCTGTAGGGATTGGGCCGCTCGAACAGGGCGTTCACGCCGTAGCTGACACAATGGGCGAGCAGATCGAGGCGCGTGCCGGGGTCGAGCAGGGAGAGCCAGTCCCACAGGGCCTGGTCGTCGTCTGGAACGTGATCGCCCCAGCGCTCGTGTCGCTCGGCGACCTCGCGCGCGGGCGTGCTGTCCTTCAACTCCTCGCACTGTGCCGAGAAGAAGACATGATTGACACGGGCCTCGAGGCAGCCGGCTGGCGCGGCGCGCCGGAAGGTGTCGCTGACCAGCTTGTGCAGCAGCATGGTCATGGCGACGTCGGGATGTTCCGCAACCGCGTTGCGCAGCGCCAAGGTGCGATGCGCGGTCAGCTCGATGACGAGGCGCTCGGGTAACGGCTTGATGCCGTCCTCCTCATCGTCCTCCGGCTCAGCGGGCTGGCCGCCGATGGTGATGACGGCGCGTTGAACGGCGGGCGCGACCTGCTGGCCAGCTTCACCGTCAACCTCCGGTGCATCGCTGCCTTCGGTCTCGACGGGACGTTCATCCTCGGGACGGACATAGCCGCGATCCACCGACAGCGAGCCGTCGGCGTCGAGGCTGATGAAGACGCCGGCGATGGCGATGTCGGCCGGATCGTAGATCGTTGGGCGCTGCTCGAAGGCGTCGAGCGCCTGTTCGATCTCGCCGAGACGTGCGTCGATCTCGACCGGCAGCTCGTCGGCTTCGGCATATTCGGCTTCGAGTCGGTCGTATTCGTCGCGCAGCGCTTCGCGGGTGGCGCGCTCCTCTTCGGTCAGGTCGACCGTGACGCCAACCATTTCGCGAAGCCCATGCTGGTGGCCGTAGGGAAAGCTCAAGGCGGCCTCGACCCATTTCCAGCCTTCGCTCGCGATCTCGTCGGCGGTGGTCTTCAGCTTCTCGGCCACCAAGCGGTCGAGCAGGGCCGGATCTTGCAGCCAGCCACCATCGTCCGACTGGAATAGGTCGCGCAGCACGACGCCGCCGGCCGCCTCATAAGCATCGATGCCGATGAAGACGGCCCTTTTGTCGGAGGCGCGTACCGAGGTCTCGGTCAGCATCCGGCGAATCTGATAGGGCTCCTTCTGCCAGCTATCCTTGACTGCCTTCCAGACCTGTTCCTGACGGGCAGGGTCGGAGCTGACGGTGAAGGCCATGAGCTGTTCGAGCGTCATGCCGTCGTCGGCATAGATCTCGAGCAAAGTTTGCGAGACGGATGCGAGGCGCAGGCGCTGCTTCACGACATTGACGCCGACGAAGAAGGCGGCGGCGATGGCTTCCTCAGTCATGCCCTTGTCCCGCATGGACTGGAAGGCGCGGAACTGGTCGAGTGGATGCAGCGGCGCGCGCTCCATGTTCTCGACCAGCGAGACCTCGTCGACCAGGATGTCGCTGTTGGCGTCGCCGACGACGCAGGGCACCGGCGCGGTCTTGGCCAGGCGCTTCTGCTTCGCGAGCAGTTCGAGCGCCCGATAGCGGCGGCCGCCGGCGGGCACCTCGAACATGCCGCTCTCGGCGCCATCGGCGTCGAGGACCGGACGGACATGGAGGCTCTGGATGAGACCGCGACGGGCGATGGACTCGGCCAGTTCCTCGATCGAGACGCCGGCCTTGACGCGCCGGACATTGGACTGGCTCAGCACCAGTTTGTTGAAGGGGATGTCGCGCGCCGACGACAGGATGATCTTCTGAATGGCAGTCGCCATGTTCGTTACTCCGCGACGGGCGGCCGGGAGCCTCTCTCTCGACCTCCAACCCGTCACGAAGCGAAGCGCCGCCCTCTCACTCTCGGAGGGCAGCGCCAAGGGGGCGGAAAGGCGTAGAGCCGGAAGCCCGCTTCTCCGCCTTTTGGTTTTCAGGCTCGTTACGCCGCTTGCCGTTCGTGGTCGGCTGCATCGACATCGGTGCTGGGCAGAAACCCGAGCAGCCAGTCGGCCGCCTTGCTGGCCTGGGAAGCGGCGCGCAAGATGGCGCGATTGTCCTCGCGCAGCACCTCGAGCCAGGAGCCGATATAGTCGGCATGGCGGACGGTGGGTGTGATGCCGAGCGAGGCGCAGCAGAAGGCCGCGTTGATCTCGGCGACCAGCTCCTCGAAGGCGTATTTCTTCGAGCCGAAGGAACCCGAGAAATCGCGGTTCAGGCGCGAGGGGTGGCCTGTGGCGTGTCCCAGTTCGTGCAGGGCCGTCCTGTGCCAGTTGATCGGCTCGAAATACGCCTGGGGCGGCGGCACCTGCACATAATCGAGCGCTGGGACATAGAAAGCGCGGTCCCCGCCGATGCGGAAGTCGATGCCGGTGGCCCGGATCAGGGCCTCGACCTGCGGCTCGATGAGGCCGGACGGAGGTGGGGGAGCAACAACGGCGACATCCTCCGGCAGGCCGTCGCATTGCGCCGCGTTGAACACCGTGAATCGTTTGAGAAACGGGATCGCGGCAGCTTCCTCGCCGGCCTCGCGGGCGCGACGCCTCTCGTCCTCCGGCGTGAAACGGTCGGCATAGACGACGGTGGTGCCGCGTTCGCCCCGGCGGACATTGCCGCCGAGTGACAGGGCCTGGCGGAAGGTGAGCCAGCTCTGGCCGGGAAAGCCGTGCTGGATCACCGCGCCCCATAGGATCAGCACATTGATCCCCGAATAATGCCGCCCGGTCGCGGCGTTTCTCGGCATAGCGAGGGGAGCCTTGACCGAGGCCGATCCCCAGGGCTGCACCCAGGGGAAGCGGCCTGCCTCCAGCTCGGCGATGATCTTGCCGGTGATGTCGTCGTAAAGGCTCACCCGATCCGAGCCGGGGCGTGCGCTGGCGTCTTTCCTGAACATCGCGGTTCTCCGCGACGGGCGCCGGAGACCCTTCTCCAGTCCTCAACCCGTCACGGAAAACCCGGTCTGCACTCTCACTCTAATGGGGGCGTTGCGGGGCTCTCCCCGCAGAAGGGGTGGGCCGAGACCCTGGCTCGGCCGCAGGGGAAGGCCTTCCCCCCTTATCCGGTCTTGTCCCTTCAGAAGGGTTCCTTGAAAAGTGTCAGAAAAGCGCGTATCTTTCTAACAGGAGAAAGACGATGACACGGCTGACCGAACAGATTTTGTCGCATGCGACGGGCTTGCCCGAAGGCGCTCCTGTATCCGCCAAGAGCCTGCTGCACCTCGGAAATCGGGCGGCCGTGGATCAGGCGTTGTCGCGCCTGACGGAGCGCGGGCAGCTCATCCGCGCCGGTCGTGGCGTTTATCTGCGCCCCATCGCCAGCCGGTTCGGTACACGCACGCCTTCGGTCGAGCAGGCTGTCGAGGCCCTTGCCACCCAGAAGGGAGAAATCATCGTCTCGAACGGCGCCGCCGCGGCGAACGCCCTTGGCTTGACGACGCAAGTGCCCGTCCGCTCGGTTTATCTGACCTCCGGGCGAAGTCGAAAGATGCGCCTCGGCAAGCAGGTCGTGGAATTGCGGCACGCACCGCGCTGGCAACTGGCCCTGGCCAACCGGCCGGCAGGGGAGGCCGTGCGGGCGCTGGCCTGGCTCGGCCCGGAAAAGGCAGAGGCCGCGCTCACGACATTGAAGCGGAAGATGCCGCCCGGCGTGTTCGGCGAACTGGTCGCTGCCGCGCCGCAGCTTCCGACATGGCTCGCGCAAAGCGTCGGAAAGGCGGCGTATGGCTGACGTCTTTCTCCAGCTTTCGGCCGAGGACCGGCGCGACGCGCTAGGCGTCGCGGCAGACCGTTCGGGCCGTCCAACGCATCTCCTCGAAAAGGATGTGTGGGTGGTGTGGGCGCTGGCGACCCTCTACGCCGCGCCGCTCGGCGAGCATCTGGTGTTCAAGGGCGGCACGTCGCTGTCGAAAGCCTATCAGGTCATTCGCCGGTTTTCGGAGGACGTGGATCTGACCTACGACATTCGGGCGATCGCGCCCGATCTGGTCGGGGACAATGGTGAGGGCCTTCCGAGAACCCGCAGCGAGGAAAAGCGCTGGTCCAGCGAGGTCCGTCGACGTTTGCCGGCCTGGGTCGCGGAAACCGTGCAGCCCGTGATCGCGACCGCGCTGGCCGCCGAAGGTCTGGCGGCGGCCATCCGCGTCGAGGGTGATAGGCTCTTCATCGACTATGAGGCGACCTCGGCCGGGTCAGGCTATGTCGCGCCCAGCGTCATGCTGGAGTTCGGCGCCCGCTCGACGGGCGAACCGGCGAGCCTGCGCGATGTCTCCTGCGACGCCGCCGGCCTGATCGACGGACTGGTATTCCCCACGGCGCGGTCGCGCGTCATGCACGCGGAGCGGACCTTCTGGGAGAAGGCGACCGCCATCCACGTTTTCTGCCTCCAGGATAGACTGCGTGGAGACCGCTTCGCGCGACACTGGCACGATGTCGTCCGGCTGGATGAAGCCGGCTTCGCGGAAGCTGCTATCGCCGATCGCGAACTGGCCAGCGCTGTCGCCCGGCACAAGTCGATGTTCTTCGCGGAGAAAGCCGCCGACCGCACGCCGATCGACTATGCAGCGGCTGTCAACGGCGGCTTGCAGCTCGTGCCGGTCGGCGACGGCGCGAAGGCACTGAAGGAAGACTATGCCCACATGGTCGAGGACGGGCTGCTCTTCAACGACGCCGAGCCGTTCGAAGCGCTCATGGCGCGATGTACAGATATAGCTGCGCGGGCTAACCGAATGGGGGCCTAAAGGGGGGCGGGGCGTTGAAGATATTCTCGGTAGGGATCGAAAATTTTCGCGGCATCCAGTCGGCCAAACTGGTGCTGCCTGATCACGCCGTACTGATCGGCGACAACAATACCGGCAAATCGTCGGTATTCGAAGCGATCGATCTCGCCTTGGGGCCGGACCGGCTGAGCCGGCGACCCCCCGTGGATGAGCATGATTTCTATCAGGGGCGCTATCTTCCTAGCCCAAACCCCGATGCTCCCGAGGGCGCGGAGCCCGGCCCCGCGCCGAAAATCACGGTCGAGGTGACGATCACCAATCTGTCGCCGGAGCAGGAGGCACGATTTGGAGCCAACGTCGAGTGGCTGAATACTACTACCGGAGACTTCTATCAGGAGGCCAACCCGGCTGGGGTCGATGCTGCCGAGATCAAGGCGGCGCTGCGCGTCACATTCGTCGGCCAATACGATCCCGATGAGGATGACTTCGTCGGCAACAGCTATTTCACGCGCAGCCTTTCAGAGGATGAGACACCTGCATCGTTCTCGAAGAAGGACAAGCAGCACTGCGGATTTCTTTTCCTGCGGTCGTTGAGGACAGGATCTCGGGCGCTCAGCTTGGAACACGGCAGCCTGCTGGACATCATCCTCCGGCTGAAGGAAATCCGGCCGCAGATGTGGGAAGGGACGATCGGAACGCTCGCAGCCTTCGATGTCGCGAGCGACCCGTCCATTGGCATCTCAGGCGTGCTCGAGAGCATCGACAAGTCGCTGAAGAAATACGTCCCGCGCGAATGGGGAGTGAAGCCGCACCTAACAGGCTGTTGAAGAAGTCCATCTCCGAGCGGTGAAGGAATATTCGTCGCCGTCTCGGTAGCAGATTTCGCCGTGGAGAGAGCCGTCTGCTTGGAGTTCCGCGGAGCCGTCTCCGCCGACTTCAGTCATCTCGTCGCTTCCGTCCCAGGAGAAGTCGATGCTGGACGCGTCGGTGTCGCTGGCCTCCCAGATATGTCCGGTGCAGCATCCGAAGGCGAACTCTCCGCCGCCCTTATCCTCGAACAGGATATAGGCTGGCTCGACCATGTCGGGATAGTCGACCGGGAAATCGGGCATCGCGACGATGCGCCATTTTCCACCGAGGCTCATGCCGGCATCGCCAGAAGCTTGGGCAACCGGATCAGGTTGTAGGCGGCTGCGGCGAAGGTGAAGGACCAATCGACCTTCTCCAGTCCGCGCAGTTTGGTTCGTCGAAGCCCTGCGATCATCTTGATCCAGCCGAACGCCTCCTCGATCCGCTTGCGGGCACGCAGGCTGGCGGCGTAGCTCTTATGTCTCGTTGTGCGCCGGTCGATCGCGGAACGGCGGCGGCTGACATTTTGCGCGACATGCGGTCGGACGTGGAGCGCGCGAAGCTCCTCGACGAAATCGGCGGCGTCATAGCCACGGTCGGCACCCAGCGTGATGGCGCGTGGTCGATCGGCATGGGGTTCGATCATCTCGAGCGCGGCCAGTCGCTCGGCATGTCCCGACACGCGCGTGAGCCGGGCGTCGACCAGCAGCCCTGATCGGTTCTCCATCAGCCCATGGCCGATGAAGCAGAGCTTGGCCTCCATGCCCGGCCCCTTGCGGTACAGCATGGCGTCGGGATCGGTAGTGCTGGCGTGTGTGGCGTTGGAGCGCCTCTCGCCGCGAAAATCAGCCGGTGCATTGCGGCCGCCATCACCGCCAGGGGGATCGGTATCGTCCCTCGGGCGGAAGCTCTTCATGCTCGCCCAAGCTTCGACCAATGTGCCATCGACGCTGAAATGTTCGCTCGACAGGAGACGCCGAACGCGCGGCTGGTCAAGGATCGCCGACAGGAATCGGGCCGCAATGTCACCCTCAAGCAGCCGATCACGGTTCTTCGAGAAGGTCGAGTGGTCCCACACCGGCTCATCCACCCCAAGACCGACGAACCAGCGAAACAGCAGATCGAACTCAAGCCGCTCCATCAACTGGCGTTCCGAGCGCACCGAGTAAAAGGCTTGCAGCAGCATCGCCCGCAGCAGCATCTCCGGCGAGATCGATGGTCGGCCCAGTCCGGAATAGAGCATGGAGAACTCCGCCGAGAGCGTCCGCAACGCCTCATTGGCTACCGCCCGGATCGATCGCAACGGATGATCGGCCCGAACCCGCCGCTCTAGGTCCACATAGGAGAAGAGCTCTCCCGAACGTTTGTCCGTCCCGCGCATTCGCATCCCTCGACGATGATCCGACCATTGAATCATGTCTCCACTCGCTACGCCACCGGCTTTTTCAACAGCCTGCTAAAGGTGTCGAACCTGACGCGCGAGCATTTGCGCAAGGTCATCACCGCGTTCATCGCCACGGGTGCGGGCGATCATGCCGCTCCCTTCTTTCGGCAGGGAACAGGGACGATCAACATGTTGGTGCTCGCGATGCTGTCACAGATCGCCGAGGACAAGCAGAACGTCATTTTTGCGATGGAGGAAGCCGAAACGGCGATTCCGCCATACGCGCAGAAGCGGATTGTCCATGAGCTTCGCAAGCTGTCGGCGCAGTCGATCTTCACGTCGCACTCGCCGTATGTGCTCGAAGAATTCAGCCTCGACGAAACCGTCATCCTCTCGCGATCGGACAATGGCCAACTGAGCCAATCCAAAATCGAGTTGCCTGAGAGCATCAAGCACAAGCGTTATCGGCAGGATTTCCGAACCCGATTTTGCGAGGGGCTTCTTTCGCGCCGAGTTCTCATCGCCGAAGGCGCTACGGAGGCGACCTCCTTCCCGGTCGTCGCGCGGCGACTGGCCGAGCTCAACCCGGCTGCTTATGCGTCTTTGGAAGCCTTGGGCGTCTGCGTGATCGACGCCGGAAGCGAGACCCAGATCGCCGACCTTGGAGCGCTGTACAAAAGTCTTGGGAAACGGACCTTTGCGTTATGCGACAAGCAGACGGATGCCGCCAAGGTGGCCATAGAAGCCCAGGTGGAACGCCTGTTCATGCACGACGAGAAGGGTATTGAGGATCTGATCCTCAAGAACACCACCCAAGCGGCCCTGGAGCGGTTTGCCGATCAGCTCGATTGGCCACAGCATCTGCTCGCGAAATACCCCGACCCAAAAGCTCAGGCTGCTGCCGCGCTCGGGGCCTATTTCAGCTGGTCGAAAGGCAATTGGGGAATCGCTGAGTTCTTGGCACAGTGTTCCGAAGCTGAGATCCCGCAGTGGCTACGGGATGCCTGCGTCACCCTGAAGGCACTGTGTGATCCGCCTCTACAGCCAGCCGAGCCCGAACCCGAAGACGATTTTGCTGACCTGTTAGGATAGGCGATTACTGTGGTCGACCTAACAGAAGCGCAGAAGGAAATTCTACAAGCTGTCGGGCATCAACTCGTCACCGGCGGTCCCGGTTCGGGGAAGACTACCGTCTCTATCCTCAAAGCGGCCAAGATCGCGCGGGAGGAATTGAAGCCAGGACAGCGCATCCTTTTCCTCAGCTTCGCGCGTGCAACCGTTTCGCGCGTGCTGGAGGCAATCGACGAAGAAAGCGCAATCACGCGAGAGGAGAGGCAACGGATCGAGGTCGATACCTACCATTCGTTCTTCTGGCGCATCCTTAAAACGCACGGCTACCTTGTCGGCTTTCCACGACGGATGACGATCCTCACGCCTCCGAATGAGGCGATTGCATTGTCGGCGGTTCGAAGCGGCTACAAGGCGGCCAAAAATCTGTCGGACGAGGAAAAGGCTGAGAAGCGCGCGAAGGAGGAAGCGGAGCGTGTCCGGCTGGCGACCGAAGAAGGGAAGGTCTGCTTCGACCTCTTCGCAGACCGCGTGGCGACCCTGCTTCATGGCTCAGATAAGGTTCGAGCGCTCGTCTCTACGATGTATCCGTACATTACCCTGGACGAGTTTCAGGACACCAGCGCCGATCAATGGCGAGTGGTCCAAGCCCTCGGCGCCAACAGCACGTTGATCGCTCTTGCCGACCCGGAGCAGCGCATATTCGATTTCATCGGCGCCGATCCGGAAAGGCTGAACCACTTCAAGGCCGATTTCGCGCCGACGGTCCACGACCTTGCCGGTGACAACCATCGGAGCAAGGGGACGGAGATTGCCCTATTCGGCAACGACATCCTGACCGGCAATTTTCGGCAGAAGGAATACCAGGGTATCGGCTACGCGCCGTTCGCGTCGAACCCCAACCAAGCTTATGCTTCACTGGTTGGCCAGGTGTTGCAAGCCCGGAAGCGCTTGGTTGAGTCTGGCCGGCGTGACTGGTCGTTGGCCATTCTCGTGCCGACCAAGAAAATGACGCGGATGGTGTCTGACATCCTGCGCGAGCCATTCGGTAATGTTCCGTCGATTTCTCACTCAGCAGCAGTTGATATGGAAGGCCCGATCCTCGCCGCAGAGATCATTGCTTTCCTGCTCCAAAAGTGCGGGCATGACGGAAGTTTCGACGAATTTGTCGAGTTGATGTGCAGCTATTTTCACGGTCGAGGAGGCACGGCGCCGACCAAGGGCGACATGGACGAGGCTGCGCGGTTCCGGAAGGCGCTGTCCAAGTGGAACGAATGTCTAGCGAAAGGACGAACAACGCCTGGTAACAGCGTCTTGCAAGGAACCTTTGCCGTGCACCAGGCAACTGCCGCACTGACATTCACAGGTGATCCGGATGCAGATTGGGTCTCGGTGCGCGACGTTCTGGATACTGGGGCCTGTGAGCGACTGAAGGATGTCGCAAAGGACGTCCGTAACGTGCGTCTGCTTGAGCGCGGTACGCAGCTCCGTCAGGGGTTGGCGCAGGACTGGCGTGACGTCGGCCGCTATAGCAACGCCCTTGCGATCACCCGCCAGTCGTTTGTTCAGGAGCATTTCGCAACAGCCCACAAGCCTGAATCCGGCGTCGTGGTGATGAACATGCACAAGGCGAAGGGAAAGCAGTTCGACGAGGTTGTGATCTTTGAAGGATGGCCAAAACGGTTCAAGGGCGAAATCGTGGCCAATCCTGACCGGATCGTCTTCGGCAATGTCCACGACGGGGTGATGACTCAGGCGCGTCAGAATTTTCGGGTCAGCATCACGCGCGCAAAGGCACGCACGACGATCATGACACCAAGGGATGATGTCTGTGTTTTGCTCAGACCCGTACCGGCATGACTCAAGCCTCTGGGTATGAAGGATGACGACATCTTCTGATCATCTGGAGTCCATGGCGCAGACGCTAGAGGCTACCGGGGATTATCGCGTCATCCGGCGTCTTAAGCCGCGTCCATCCAATATGCCGTCTCCCGCAACGCCCGTCCGACTCGGCATGGTGGTGGATGTCGAGACCACGGGGCTAGATCCCCAGCGTGACGAGATCAGAGAACTCGCCATGACGCCATTCAGCTACGGCTTGGATGGCACCATTTTCAGCGTGGGCGACAGCTTCCAAGGGCTGCGTCAGCCGAGCGAGCCTATCCTCCCGGAAATCACCGCGATCACGGGCATCACCAACGAGATGGTGGCCGGCCAGATCATTGATCCCGCCGTGGTGGCCACATTCGCGGCGCCGGCTTCACTCTTCATCGCGCACAACGCGGCGTTCGACCGCCGCTTCTTTGAACGATTCAGTGACGTGTTCTCGACGAAGCCGTGGGCATGCTCGCTCAGCCAGATCGACTGGGCGGCGGAAGGATTTCAGGGCGCGAAGCTCGCCTATCTCGCTCAGGCGGCCGGCTTCTTCTATGACCGCCACCGCGCGATGCACGACTGTCTTGCGACGATCGAGCTGTTGGCGATGCAGCTGCCCCGATCTGGTGTTACGGGCCTTAGCCGCCTTCTGGATGGTGCTCGTACTGTCTCCTGGCGCATCTGGGCGGAGAACTCGCCCTTCGACCTCAAGGATGTTCTCAAGGCGCGGGGATACCGCTGGAACGGCGATCCCGGCCCGCATCCCCGCGCTTGGTATATCGACGTTCCCGAAGCCCAACGCGAGGCCGAGGTGCGGTTCTTGAGCACGGAGATCTATCGGTATGAGGTCGATCCCCCCGTCCGGCGGATCGATGCCTATGATCGGTTTTCAGATCGCATCTAAGCGCCACCAAGGGTCGGGCTAACTCTTGCGCTGGTCGTATCCGTTGCCGCCCTCGACGTTTCCGGCCGCCTTCAATAAATCCCCGATGGAGCGTCCGCCGATCCGGCAGGTGCCGACTACACGGTCGTAGGACTTATGGTTGGCGACGCACTCCGCGTTCCGACCCATGGCAAGTCTTTCCAGCGCGGCCTTGGCAGCAGGGCCGGTGGGGGAGTGGAGTTCGGGCGCGTAGAAATCTTCCAGCCGGATCTCCACCCAGTTGGCTGGCCCTTGGCCCACGGCCACGCACAGCGAGTCGCCGTCGCCGACATAGACCACGGGACCGGAGAAGTGTGCGCCCCGGTGGAGATAGGACGGCATCGGGCCGCGGTCGGGAATGGCCTTGCAGGGATCGGCCTTGGCCGCGGTCGCCGTGGTCAGCGTCGCCAGCAACGCCAGGCCGATTATAGTCGTTTCTCACTTCCTCTTTATAGGCGCCGGAGGCTCATGCCGCCGCTTTCATGCGCTTCTTGGCGAGCATGGCTCGGACGAACTTGTCCCACTTCGCCATGCCGGCACGCTTCTCAACCATGTAGTTCCAGCGGTCGTAGTGCTTCGAGCTGACATCCTGCAAGGCGTGGTTCTGGAGACGGTCGCGGATCTCCTTCGGGACTCCCGCCTTGCCAGCCAAGGTTTTGAAGGTGCGACGGAGGTCGCGGTTGGTCGCATGGGGGATCACGCCGCGATCCCGCTGGCGCCAGATAAAGCTGTAGAGTGTGCCGTGGCTGACGGGCTTTGACGGGTCTTTGGCGGAGGGGAAGAACCAGCCGTGTTCGTTCGGGATAATCGACTCGATCAGTTCCGCGGCCAACAAGGGCACCGGAACAGCGTGCGGCTGAAGGTTTTTGGTCTTGGTCCAGTCGATGATCCGTTCCTTGGCATCCCATTGATCGACATGGAGACGGGCGATTTCCTCGACCCTCTGGCCAGTCAGCATGATGATCTGGACGGCGCGGGCATAGGAAGGATGAACCGGCGTGTCGGGGCATTCGAGCCAGCGATAGAGTCGAACGAACTCTTCCTCGCTCAACCAGCGCGTTCCGATCGTCTTGGGTTCCGTCGGTATGCCCGCAGCGGGGTTGTAGGTCAGCCGGAAGCGGCGCGCAGCGGTGGAGCGATAATCGTGCTCGGATTTCAGGCCCCAGCTAAAGGCAGATCGAATGTAGCTGCGCACATGATCGGCCATTGAACGCTTGCCGCGTTCATAGATGGGCCGGATGATCGCCGTGATCTCATCCGGTTCGATGTCGCGGGCCGGGCGGTTGCGTCCGAGCGTATCGGCGATCTTGTTGAGGCCCTTTTCCGCCTCCTTCCAGGACGACTTCCCGCCCTCCTTGAGGTAGGCGACATACGCCTCGAAGAGGTCGGCGACGGTTCCCGGTCGCGTGTCGCCGGCAACCTTGATGCTACGGCCTTTCTGGATCAGCTCCGCGAAGTCGCGGTTGAATATCTCGCGGGCCTTGCTGAGGGGCATCGAGGGATACGAGCCGAGCTTCTTCTTGAGGCGCTTCTCATCGCGCCATTGCTGCGCCATCCAGTCTGCGGTCACACGGGTAGGCATAGGCTTCATCACGAGGACCAGCCGGCCGGTTCCGTGACCCTCGCCATCGACAAGGCTGAGCTGCTTGCCGGTCGTTTCCACCTGCTTCAGGGCTCGGCGAATTTCTCCATCTGTAAGGCTTGGCACTGGGGTTCTCCGTCGGCTTCCAACTGGGGTCGCTCGACGGGTTCGTGGGGTCGGCGACTGGGGTCAAAAAGGGCCTTGATCCCCTTAAAACCGACCCCAATATGCCACAATGACCGACTCTACGACAAGCCTAAAAGCTCTTGTGTTTCAAGGTGATGTGGCGTGATTGAACGTGATCGAAAAGGCCAAGTGGGATGGTTGTGGACGAGGATGATCGCGGCCGAACCAAGATCAATCGCGCGGCGCACCACTTCACGAATATACACCGCCGCTTCGTCGATCGACCCTTCCGCCATCAGTTCGTCGCGGATCAGCATGTTGCGGGTGTTGAGGTGGAGCACGCGCACCCGCTCTATGCTGTGGTGCGCCATGTCGGCGCGCAGATAATCGAGCAGCGCCTGCCAGTTGGCGAGCACCGGCCGCCCGGCGACCTCTGCCCGCAGCAGCCGCAACGCCGAGGCGCTGGCGATTCGGATGGCGGCAACCGCTGTTTCGCCCATGCCGCTGACCCGCATCAGCGCCTCGGCATCGGCCGAGAACAGCCCGCCAATGCCGCCGAACTCAGCGAGCAGCGCCTTGGCGAGCGGCTTGGTGTCACGCCGGGGAATGGCAAGCGCGAGCAGATATTCCACCAGCTCATGGTCGAGCAGTCCGTCGCCGCCATGGCCGATCAGCCGCTGGCGCAGCCGCGCGCGGTGGCCTTTGTGGTCGGGCGGTGCGGGTGGCGTGGGAACATTCATGCGCGCCACGGGATTAGCTTTTGCCGCCGTTTCGCGCAATTGCATGATAGTGCAGCGGGTTTATGATGACGATCGGGCCAAGCGCCATTTTTTTTCCGGGTGGGGATGTGACTGACCGTGCTGGCTGAACCGCGCCCGGCGCCCGATGTCGGCCGCGATGCGCCGCCCGAGCAGCCGGCGCGCCGGCGCTGGCGGCGCGCGGCGCTTGTGTCGGGTGCGGCGGTGGTGCTCCTCATGGGTGCAGCGTGGCTGAGCCGCGTTCATATCGCGCAACTGATCGTCGATCGCGAGCTGGCCAGGCGCCATATTCCGGCGACGTTCACGGTGGCTGATCTGGGTTTCAACCGCCAGCGGCTGCGCCATGTGGTGATTGGCGACCCGGCGCAGCCCGATCTGGTGGCGGACTGGGTGGAGCTGGACACAAAGCTCGGTTTTGGATCAGCCGAGCTGGGCGCAGTGCGGGCCGGGCGCGTGCGGGTGCGCGGCCGGCTCGTGAACGGGCGGCTGTCGCTCGGCAGGATTGACGCGCTGCTGCCCCGGTCCAACGGTGGGTCGTTTGTCTTGCCGGACCTGTTTGTTGCGGTCGTCGACGGCCGGCTGCGGCTTGAGGCGCCGCAAGGCGTGATTGGCATAAAGATCGCCGGCGCAGGCAATCTCGCCAATGGCTTTCGCGGGTCAGCAGCCGCCATCGCCGAGGCGCTGACATTGGGCGACTGCCGGGCCGGCCGCTCGGCGGCGCAGGGGCGCGTTTCCACCGTGGGCGGGGCACCGAGCTTTGCCGGTCCGGTGCGCACCGCGTCGCTTGCCTGCGCAGGGGGTATGACCGGCCCGGTGGTGGTCGATGCGCGGGCGACGCTCAGCCGGGGATTTGACCGGTGGGCGGGCGCGGCGTCGCTTGCCGCCCAGCGGGTTGCGCATCCTTCGGCGCGGCTGGCGGATCTTTCGGGCGAAATCCGTTTTTCGGGCGACGCCAGCGGCACCAGCGGCACCGCGCGGCTGATCGGCAGGGGGCTTGCGACCGACATGCTGGCCGCGGGGCGCGCCACCTATGCCGGTGATTTCACGGTTGGCCCGGGCGGCATCCGGCTGGCCGGCGCCGCCGGCGTGGTGCAGGCGTCGGCATCGCCCGCGGTGCGGCGCTGGATTATGGACGCCGGCGGGACGGCACCCGGCACGCCGCTTGCGCCCTTGCTCGCGCGGCTTGGCCTGAGTGCTGAACGGGCGGTGCAGCGTTTTGACGGCAGCGCGCAGGTGCGGCTGGGTGGCGCGCGCGATGCCGGCCTCGTTGCGCTGACCGCGCTCACCGCGACCAGCGCCAGCGGTGCGCGGGTGGCCGTGTCGGGCGGGCAGGGCGTGCGCTACCGCCCGACGGACGGCGCCATCGGGCTTGACGGCGTGTTGACGGTGGCTGGTGGAGGGCTGCCGGCGGCGCGGGTGGCGCTGCGCCAGGGCGCGCCGGGCGGCACCTTGCGCGGGACGGCGGAGGTTGCGCCTTATGCGGCAGCGGGCGCGCGGCTTGCGCTCGGGCGGGTTGCTTTTTCGCGCGCTCCGGGCGGCGCGACCCGGATCAGCGCGGTGCCGCTGCTCTCCGGCCCGCTGGGCGACGGGGCGATCACTGATGCCCGCCTGCCGATCACCGCGCTGTGGGACGGGCGCGCGCGGATCACCGTCAACCCCGGCTGCGCGCCGCTTGCCGTCGGCGGGCTGCGAATGGCCGGGCTGATGCTTGGGCCAACGCGGCTTGCGCTGTGCCCGCTCGCCGGCGCCGCGCTGGTGGATATTGCCGGCGCGAGCGTGCGCGCCGAGGCCGTGATCGCGTTCCCTAGGCTGGCGGGCAGCCTTGGCGGAACGCCGCTTTCCCTCAGCGCCGATCGCGCCAGCTTTCGCCTGGGGGACAAGGGGTTTTCGCTCGACAAGGTGCACGCCGCACTGGGAAACGGGGAGAAAATAACGCGGATCGACGCCGGCACGCTGGTCGGCACGCTGCGCAACGGGCGAACGCTGGAAGGCCGGTTCGGCGATGGCGGCGGGCAGATTGGCGGGGTGCCGCTGTTGATGTCGGGCGCGGCGGGCACCTGGCGCTTTGCGGCGGGCCTGCTCCGGCTCGATGGCACGATGGTACTTGCCGATGCCGACGCTGCCGCGCGGTTCAAGCCGCTTGACGGCCGCGACGTGGTGTTGACACTCAAAGACGAGATCATCACCGCAAACGGCAGTTTCGCCAATCCCGAAACCGGTGTCAGCGTAGGCAATGCGCACATCGTCCATGCGCTTGGCACGGGCGAGGGCCATGCCGATCTTGAAGTACCGGGGCTGGTGTTTGGCGACGGCTTGCAGCCCGATCAGCTAACAGCGCTGACTTTTGGCGTCATCGCCGATGTTGTCGGCACCGTGCGCGGCAACGGGCATATCCGCTGGACGCGCGACGGGGTGACGAGCAGCGGCGTCTTCCGCACCATTGGCACCGATCTTGCCGCAGCCTTTGGCCCGGCGACCGGCATTTCAACCGAAATCCGCTTTACCGACCTGCTCAATCTGGAGAGCGCCCCCGATCAGGTGGCGACGGTTGCAGAGATCAACCCCGGTATCGCGGTGCGAAACGGCGTTGTTCATTATCAGACGCTTGCCGGGCAAAAGCTGAAAGTGCTGAGCGCGCATTGGCCGCTTGCCGGTGGCGCGCTTGACCTGGAGCCGGCGCTGCTCGATTTTGACGAACATCAGGCGCGCAGGCTGACATTGCGGGTGACGGGTATCGACGCCGGGCAGTTCCTCCAGCAGTTCGACTTCAAGAATATCGACGCAACCGGGCAGTTTGACGGGCTGCTGCCGATGATTTTTGATGCGCAGGGCGGCCGCATCGAGGCCGGCGTGCTCAAGGTGCGCCCCGGCGGCGGCACCATCGCCTATGTTGGCGAGCTTGCGCAGAAGGATCTCGGGGTGTGGGGCAATTTCGCGTTTCAGGCGCTGAAATCGCTCAGATACCGCAGCCTTGACGTCATCATGAATGGCGCGCTGGCCGGCGAAGTGGTAACCGATGTGCGCTTTGCCGGGCTCAGCCAGGGCGCAGGGGCCCGGCGCAACTTCATCATCCGCCGGCTCCAGCGTTTGCCGCTGGTGTTCAACGTGCGGATCAGGGCGCCGTTTCGCGGGCTGCTCAGTTCCGTGCAGTCGTTCGTCAACCCCAGCCTGTTGCTGCGGGAGCGGGCGCAGGAACTGGGGCTTGACCCGGCGCCAGCCACCACCCCGCGCGGCACCTTGCCACCGCCTGCCAACCCCGTTCAGCCCCCCGAAAGCGAGAAACTGCCATGAACGGATTGGGATTGACGAAACGCCTGCGGCAACCGACCAACGGCGCGATGAAGTGGATGATGGCAATGGGGCTTGGCGCCCTTGGCTTGGGGCTGAGCGGTTGCGTGAACGTGACCGCGCCCGACAAGCCGATTGTCATCAACCTCAACATCAACGTCACCCAGGAAGTGGTTGTTCGCCTCGACAAGGATGCGAAGGACCTGATAAAAAGCAATCCGGGAATTTTCTGATGGCAGGCGTTTTGAAGAACAGGCTCAAACAGGTGCTCGCAGGCGGGTTGCTGGCCGCAGGACTGGCGTTTGGCAGCGCCGCGTTGGCGCAGCGTGACCCGGCCTATCAGGCCGCGCGGGAGGCTGGGCAGGTTGGCGAGCAGATTGATGGTTATCTCGGTGTCGTGGCCGCGCCCTCGGCCGATCTGCGCGCGCTCGTCAACAGCATCAATATTCAGCGCAAGGCCGCCTATACCAGAAGCGCGGCCGCCTCTGGCGCGACGGTGGAGCAATTTGCCGTAACTTCTGGCTGCAACCTGATATTGAAGACGGTGCCCGGCGAGAAATATCAGGCGCCAGACGGCACGTGGAAGACCCGCACTGACGCTCCGCCCGAGCGCGTTGCCGCGTGCGTGTGACCGGCTGAGCCGCCGCTGCACCGGCGGCGCTGCGCGTGCCGGTTGACTCGCGCTGCCCTGCTTTCTAAACGGGCGCCGCAACGGGGGGCTGTGCCCAACTTTGCCCGTGCGTCGCCCGCATTGCTGCGTGGCGGCGTTTTCTTATCAGGATGATTTGCGCGTTGGCTGACGATCGCCAGAACGGACTCGACGATCTTGGCGCCCGCATTGCGCGCGCCAGGGCCGCGCATGCCGGGGGCATTTCAACCGCCGAGGCGCGTTCGGAAAGCCGCGGCTGGGCGGTCGGCATTGAATTTGTCGGCGTGGTGCTCGTCTCGGCGGCGCTTGGCTGGGCGTTTGATACCCATGCCGGGTTCGGCACAAAGCCTTGGGCGATGATCGCCATGCTCGTGCTGGGCTTTGCCGCCGGCGTTTACCGCGCGCTGAAGACATCGGCGCAGTTTGACGCTGATCCAACCACCGGCAAAGAAGGATAAGGCGACCGAAATGGCCAGCCCGATGGAACAGTTTGCGATCACCACGCTGCAACCGCTCAAGCTCGGTGCCTATGACGTGTCGTTCACCAATTCGTCGCTGTGGATGGCGATTGCGGTGGCGGCGATTGGCGTGTTCTTGTTCATGGGCACGGCGCGGCCGCAACTGGTGCCAAACCGCATGCAGGCGGCGGTCGAATATCTTCATGATTTCATTGGCAATATGCTGCGTGAAAATGTGGGGCCTGAAGGCCGCAAATTTGTGCCCCTGTTGTTCTCGATCTTCATTTTCGTGCTGGTGTGCAACTTGCTGGGGCTTATCCCCTGGGTCGGCGCCTTTACCCCGACGAGCCATGTTGCGGTAACGCTTGGGCTGGCGATGCTGGTGTTTGCGATTGTGTGCATCGTTGGATTTGCGCGGCACGGGCTGCATTTCTTCAGCCTGTTCTGGCCCAAGGATACGTTTTTTCCGCTCGCGGTGTTTGTGGCGGTGATTGAATTTTTGAGCTTTCTGAGCCGCCCGTTCACCCTTGCCATCCGGTTGTTCGCCAACATGACGGCGGGCCATGTGTTGCTGAAGGTGTTCGGCACGTTTGTGGTCGCGCTTGGCTCGTTTGGCGCGTTGCCGCTGGTGTTTGGCGTGCTGCCGCTTGCCGTCAACGTCGCGCTGTCGGCGCTTGAGGTGTTGATTGCCGTGGTGCAGGCCTATGTCTTCGCGCTGCTCGCCTCGATCTATTTGAACGATGCGATCAATCTTCACTGAGTTTTTTGTGCCTGTTTTTTGAGTCAACTGGAAAGGTTTTAAGATGGACGTCGCTTCAGCAAAGGTTATCGGTGCAGGTCTTGCAGCAATTGGCGCAGGTCTTGCGGCAATTGGCGTGGGTTCGATTTTCGGTCAGTATCTGAACGGCGCGCTGCGCAATCCGGAAGCCGATGCGAAAATGGGTGGCCGGCTGATCTTCGGCTTCGCGGTTACCGAAGCGCTCGGGCTGATTGCGGCGGTTGTCGCGCTCGCGCTCGCTTTCTCGTAAACCAAAGCCTCTTCGCTCCTCTGATCGGCGGGACCGATGCCACAATTTGATTTTGCGCATGTTTTCTGGCCCCAGCTTGCCTGGCTGGCGGTGTTTTTCGTGATCCTGTATTTCGGGATCGTGCAGGCAACGCTCCCCAAGCTGGGCCGGGTGATGGAGGCGCGCGAAAGCCAGATGAAGGCCGATCTTGCGTCCGCCGAACAGGCCAAGGCCGCCGCCGACAAGTTCGCCGCCGATTATGATGCCGGCATCGTCGCGGCGCAGGACGCGGCCCGGGCACAACTTATGGCGGCACGCGGTTCGGCATCAACGCAGGTGGAGGCCCGGCTCGCCGCCGCCAATGCTGCGCTCGATGTCAGGGCGGCGCAGGCGGCCGCGGCGCTGGGCGCAGCCAAGGCCAGCGCTCTGGCCGAGGTTGAAGCGGTGGCACTCGATGCCGCGGCGCAAATCGTTGAGAAATTGACCGGCACCCGCCCGGCTGCGGCAGACGTTGCCGCCGCTGCGCGCGCGGTGATGCGTTGAGGAGCGCGTGATGAGCCTGATCTTGCTGGCCGCCGCCGCAGAACACGCCGCCGAGGAAGGGCCAACGCTGCTCGGTCTTGGCGCGGAGGGCTGGGTTTATGTCGGCCTGACGATTTTTCTGCTGCTCGCGGTGTTTGTTGGCAAGGCGCCGCAGAAAATTGTTGAAGCGCTCGATGCGCGAATCGCAGCCACCCGCCGCCAGCTTGACGAGGCCAGGGCCATCCGCGCCGAGGCCGAAGCGCTGCTGGCAACGGCCACGGCGCGCAATGCGGCAAGCGCTGGTGACGCTGCCGCCATCATCGCCCATGCCGAGAGCGAGGCCAAGCAGCTACTCGCCAAAGCCGAGGCAGACGCAACCGAGCTGATGGCGCGGCGCGCCAAAATGGCCGAGGACAAAATTGGTGCAGCCGAACGCGGTGCGGTGGCCGAGGTGCGCGCGCGCGCGGCCGATGCGGCGGCCCAGGCGGCGGCGGCCGTCATTGCCGGGCACCACGGCGCCGCTGCCGACAAGCCGCTGGTCGATCGCACCATTGCCGGGCTTGGCAGTCAATTTGGGCGGACCAACTAGCCTGTTTGGCGACGCCGGCAACGGTTTTGGACTAGCTCTTGCCGCAATTTTGCGGTGATATTCGCCCCGGGCGATTCGCGCCCCTTGTTCAGTTAGGATATCGTCATATGAAGTCGATTGCTTGTGCCGCCCTGATCGCGATGATCGCGGCCCCCGTTGCCGCGCAGACCGCCGCCGCGCCCGCGCCTGCTGCTCCCGCTGCAACGGCGGTGGCGACGGCCGCGAAGTTCACGCTCGATACCCCGATTGAAACAATCGCTGCTGATGCGGCTGGCAAGGCCGCGCTCGATGCCGACTTTCCCGGCATGACCTCACACCCTGCCTATGACCAGTTCAAGTCGCTCAGCCTCAAGGCGCTGCAACCGCTTGCGCAAGGCGCGATCACTGACGAGCAGCTGAAAAAGGCCGAGATCGACCTCGCCGCCATCAAGTAATGGGCGTTCCCCCGCTGCCGGCGAGTGCGCGCGGCGGGGGATGTTTGCGCGCCTGCGGGCCAGGCTCGGCAATTGCGCGGCATAGTCGTTGCTGCGCGGACTTTTGCGTCTCGCTTTGGCGAAAATGCCCATGATGTCGCCCCACGACACCGCCACCGATGCGCCCAATGCGCCGACCCGCTTCAACGAAGCGAGCGCGACCTTTGCCGTGCGGGGCAGCGACGCGCCAGATCTCGATGCCGGCGTGGCGGCGATCCGCAATGTGCTGGCGACGCTGCCGGCCCGCCCCGGCGTTTATCGGATGCAGGATGCCCGCGGTGATGTGTTGTATGTGGGCAAGGCCCGGGCGCTCAAAAGCCGGGTAACCAACTACACGCAGGTTGAACGACTGCCAAAGCGGTTGCAGCGCATGGTTGCCCAAACCCGCGCGATGACGATCGTCACCACCAATAACGAGGCCGAGGCGCTGCTGCTCGAAGCGCAGCTCATCAAGCGGTATCGCCCGGCCTATAATGTGTTGCTGCGTGACGACAAAAGCTTTCCCTTCATCCTGTTGCGCGACGATCATGACTTTCCGCGCATCCAAAAACATCGCGGGGCACGGCGCGCCAAGGGCAATTATTATGGCCCGTTTGCAAGCGCGGGCTCGGTTAACACAACGCTTAATGCGCTACAGAAGCTATTCCTGCTAAGAAGTTGTACAGATGGATTTTTCAAGCGGCGCGACCGGCCGTGCCTGCTCTATCAGATAAAGCGGTGCTCGGCGCCGTGCGTGGGGCGGATCGCGCCGGCGGCCTATGCCGAGCTGGTTGCCGACGCCAAGGCCTTCCTCGCTGGCAAATCCACTGAAGTGCAGGCCAAGCTTGGCGGCCAGATGGAGGTCGCAGCAGCAGCAATGGATTTTGAGCTGGCGGCGATATTGCGCGACCGACTGCGGGCGCTCACCTTCATTCAGGGCTCACAGGCGATAAATGCTGAGGGTGTGGGCGATGCCGACATATTCGCGCTGGCCAACCAGTCGGGGGTGATGGGAATCCAGGCGTTTTTCATCCGTGGCGGGCAGAATTGGGGGCATCGCAGCTTTTTCCCCGCGCACACCAATGACGTGCCCGAAGATGAAGTGCTCGCCAGCTTTCTGATGCAGTTTTATGAGGAAGTGCCGCCGCCGCGCGTGATTTTCGTCGATCGGGAGCTTGGCGAAGGCGCGCTGCTCGGCGAGGCGCTGGGCGCGCGGGCAGGGCACCGGGTGACGCTGTCGGTGCCGCAACGCGGCGTGCGGCGGCGGCTGCTCGATCAGGCGACGCGAAACGCTGGCGAGGCGCTGGAGCGGCGGCTCGCGGAAGGGACTACCCAGGCCAGGCTGCTGCGCGAAGTCGCTGATCTCTTCGCGCTGGGCGACGCGCCCGACCGCATTGAAGTTTATGACAACAGCCACATTCAGGGCACCAATGCGCTTGGCGCCATGGTGGTGGCTGGCCCCGAAGGTTTCCGCAAGGGCCAGTACCGCAAGTTCAACATCAAAAATGCCGAGACCGTGCCGGGCGACGATTTCGGCATGATGCGAGAAGTGTTCAGCCGCCGTTTTGCGCGCGCGCAGGAGGAAGACCCCGACCGGGACCGCGGCGACTGGCCCGACCTTGTGCTGATCGACGGCGGACGCGGCCAGCTAAGCGCGGCCAAGGCGGCGCTCGACGCGATGGACATCGAGGATGTGTGCCTTGTCGGCGTGTCCAAAGGCCCGAACCGGAATGCCGGGCGCGAAACCTTCCACATGCTCGACGGACGCGATTTTCAACTGCCCGTCAACGCGCCGGTGCTGTTCTACCTCCAGCGGCTGCGCGATGAGGCGCACCGCTTCGCCATTGGCGCCCACCGGGCAAAACGCGCCAAGGCAATCGGCACAAGCCTGCTCGATGACGTTCCCGGCATTGGCCCGGCGCGCAAAAAGGCGCTGCTCATGCATTTTGGCACCGCGCGCGCGGTGCGCAACGCAAGCCTTGAGGATTTGCAGAAGGCGCCCGGCGTCTCCACCGCGATGGCGCAAGGGATCTACGATTTTTTCCACGCGCGCTGAGCATTTCGGCAGGATGGCGTCGGGCGATAAATATCGGCCGGATTTGGAAAATCTTCATTTTCCGTTGCTATGCCTTAGACGTGCCGACGCCCGTTTTCCTGACCGTCGACGTCGAGATTATGTGGCGCCATCACGCCCATGGCCTTGACCTTGCGACCCTTTGCGCGCGGTCGTTCGAGCCGGCCGGTGTCGGTATTTCCTATCAGATAGCGTTGCTTAGCCGCCACGGGCTGAAGGCGACCTTCTTTGTTTGCCCGATGCCGGCCCTGCTTTATGGCCTGGAGCCGTTTCGCCGGATCATCGACATCATCCAGAGCGCAGGCCAGCAGGTGCAGCTTCATTTGCACCCCAATTGGGCGGGGGCAAAGGTTGGTGACCGGGGGCGGGCGCACAGCCGGTTTGAGCTGATCGACTATTCGCTCGATGAACAGCGCGCGCTGATCGGCGGGGCGCGTGATTTGCTGGTGACGGCAGGAGCGGTGTCGCCAATCGCGTTTCGTGCGGGCAGCTACGGCGCCAATGCCGACACGCTTACAGCGCTTGCGGACCTGGGTTTTGTGTATGACAGCAGCCATAACGGGTCGATGCAGCCGCGCCCCTGCGCTGTTGACCTGCCGCCCGCACAAATCGCGCCGGTGCGCCACCGGGGGCTTGTGGAAGTGCCCGTGACGCTCATTGAGGAGCGGCCGGGCGACTATCGCAACGTGCAGATTTGCGCGCTTTCCGCCAATGAAATGCGCGCTGCGCTCGACCATGCGGTGGCGCAGGGCCATGCCGCCGTCACCATCGTCAACCACGGGTTTGAGCTGGCAAACCGGGCCGGGACGCGCGCCAATGCGGTGCATGTCCGCCGTTTTGAAGAGTTGTGCATGATGCTGGATGCCAGGCGCCACGATCTGCCAACGCAGCATTTCACCGACCAGCCGGCGCCCCGGCTTGGCCAGCAGGATGCGCCGCTCGCGCCCAGCTCCAGCCGGCTGCGGTGGCGCCAGGCTGAGCAACTCTGGTCGAACTTCGTGGCGGAACGCGCCGCGTGACAGCCGTTTCGCTGCCGATCAAGTTTCAGCTTGGGGCGCGGACGCTGCTGAAAATCGAGCGCCGTCTGGTCCGCCTGCCGTTATCGCTGGAGAGCGCGCTGGACGTGGCGACGGCCAGCATGCCGCCGCCGCTGCCGCCGCTGCCGCCGGGCGCCCATGGATATGCCATCACCTCGCTTCCGGTCGCGGCCGGCGCGCAACTGACGCGCGGGCAGGCAGCGATGATCGGCTTTGTCCGGCAGCATTACACCCGGCGCTTCACCGATCTTACCGGTGGGTTTGACGCGTTTCTGGCGGGCCTGTCGAGCAATGCGCGCGCCACGATCAAGCGCAAGGCGCGCCGGCTTGCGGAACAATCTGGCGGCGCGCTCGATGTGCGACGGTTCCGCACGCCAGACGCGCTGACGCACTTCCACCCTGTCGCCCGCGCGCTTGCCGAGCGCACCTATCAGGAACGTCTGATGGGCGCCGGGCTGCCCGCTGATGACCGGTTTGTGCGCGGCATGTACGAGGCCGCCGCGGCGGACCGCGTGCGTGCCTGGCTGCTCTATGTCGCAGGGGAGCCGGCGGCGTATCTTTATTGCCAGGCAGATGGTGACACGCTGCGCTATGACTATGTTGGCCATGCCCCTGAATTTGCCGAGCTGTCGCCGGGCGCGGTGCTCCAGATCGAGGCGTTCCGCGATTTGTTTGGCGAAAATCGCTTCCGCCGCTTCGATTTTACTGAAGGCGATGGCCAGCACAAACGCCAGTTCGCAACCGGCGGTGTCGAGTGTATCGACCTGCTGCTGTTGCGCCGGACCCCGGGGAACGCGGCGATGGTGGCGGCGTTGTCGGGCTTTGACGGGGCCATGGCCGGCGCCAAGCGCCTGACCCGGCAGTTCGGCCTTGAAGCGGCGGCCAGGCGGTTGCGCCGCTAGCTGCACCGGCAACGCTGTCGCCGCCGCCGAAGCTGCGCTAGGGTGCGGCATGCACTTGCGCGCTGAAGCCATTGTCGTTGCCGTCCGGTTGCACGGGGAGCACGGCGCGATTGTGCGGGCGCTGACTCGTGAGGCGGGCCTCATGCCGGGCTATGTGCGCGGCGGCCGCTCGCGCCGGGTGCGCCCGGTGTTGCAGCCCGGCAACCGGGTGCTGGGCGCGTGGCGCGCGCGCACCGACGATCAACTGCCGCACCTCATGGTTGAACTGGTGGCGAGCCGCGCCGGGTTGCAGGCGCAGCCGCTTCCGGCCGCCGCGCTTGACTGGGTCGCGGCGCTGACCGCAGTGGCGCTGCCCGAGGGGCAGGCATTTCCGCTGCTCCATGATGCGCTTGAGGGCGTTTTGGCGGCAATCGAGGCAGCACCCAGCGCGCGCGGCTGGGCTGCCGCGCTGGCGCGGTATGAGCTGCTGCTGCTCGCTGAACTTGGCTTTGGCCTGGAGCTTGGGCGCTGCGTGGTAACGGGCGGTGCCGACGATCTGCCCTGGCTCAGCCCGAAAAGCGGGGGCGCGGTGTCCGGCGTGGCGGCGCGCGGCCATGAGTCGAGATTGCTTGCGCTGCCGGCGTTTCTGCGACGTGGCGGTGCGGCGGACTGGCCCGATATTCTGGCCGGGCTTGCGCTCACAGGCCATTTCATCGCGCGCGACGTGCTGGCCGACAGCCGCAGCGATGCCGGTGGTGCCCGCGCCCGGCTGGTCGACCGGCTTCACAGAGCGGTTGCCTAACGCGCAATCGCCCGGCAAGGCGGGCATCGTCACAAGCTGCACGGAAAATATGTGCTCATGCCCCTGATCTGCCTGCTCGCCGGCGACGGTATTGGCCCCGAAGTCGTGGCACAGGCGCGCCGCGTGCTCGACGCGATGGCGCTTGGGCTGACGTTTGACGAAGCGCCGGTTGGCGGGGCGGGTTACCGCGCTGCCGGGCACCCGTTGCCGCCGGCAACACTGGCGCTGGCCAGGCGCGCCGATGGGATATTGTTCGGTGCGGTCGGCGATCCGGCATTTGACGGGCTGGAGCGCGCGCTGCGGCCTGAACAGGCGATACTGGGGTTGCGCAAGGAACTTGGCCTGTTCGCCAATCTGCGCCCGGCAAAGCTGTTTGCCGGGTTGGAGGGCGCGTCGGCGCTCCGCCCTGAAATCGCCGGCGCGATTGATCTCATCATCGTTCGCGAACTGACGGGCGACGTCTATTTCGGCGACAAGGGCCAGCGGCATACGGCGGACGGGCTGCGGCAAGGCTATGACCTGATGGCCTATGACGAGCGCGAGGTCGCGCGCATCGCGCATACGGCCTTTGCCGTGGCGCGCAGCCGCAAACGGCGACTCGTGTCAGTGGACAAGGCCAATGTGCTCGAAACCTCGCAATTGTGGCGCGATATCGTGGCCGAGGTTGGCGCTGATTATCCCGATGTCGCGCTGACCCATATGTATGCCGACAATGCCGCGATGCAGCTTGTGCGCGCCCCTGGCCAGTTCGATGTGGTGGTGACCGGCAACATGTTTGGCGACATATTGTCGGACCTGGCGAGCATGTGCGTGGGCTCCATTGGCATGTTGCCGTCCGCCTCGCTCGATGCGACGGGCAAGGGGTTGTTCGAGCCCATTCACGGCAGCGCCCCCGATATTGCCGGCAAGGGCATAGCCAATCCGTGCGCTGCCATCCTATCGGCTGCCATGATGCTGCGCCACTCGCTCGATATGGCTCGTGCCGCTGACCGGGTCGAGGCCGCAGTCGCCGCCGCGCTGGGCGGGGGTGCCCGCACGGCTGACCTTGGTGGTGCACTCTCGACCGCGGCAATGGGTGATGCGGTGCTGGCGGCGCTCGGGTGACGGCGTTGTCCGCGCGCCCGCTTGACCTGGCGGTCGTCATCCCGACCTTCAACGAAAGTGCCAATGTCGCGCAACTGGTGGCGCGGCTCGATGTCGCGCTTGCCGGCTATGCGTGGGAGGCGATCTTCGTTGATGACGACAGCCCCGACGATACGTCGGGCACGGCGCGGGCAATCGGGCGCGTTGATCCGCGCATCCGGGTGTTGCAGCGGATCGGGCGGCGCGGGCTGTCTTCGGCCTGTGTGGAGGGCATGTGCGCAACGGCCGCGCCGCTGGTTGCGGTTATCGACGGGGACTTGCAGCATGACGAGGGCCTGCTGCCCCGCATGATCGAGGTGCTGTCCGCTGATGCCGGGCTTGATCTGGTCGTCGGCTCGCGGTTTGTGGCAGGCGGCGGTACCGGCGACTGGGACCGTGACCGTATCGCGAAGTCTGCGCTTGCCACGCGCCTGGCGCGGTTCGTGCTGAAAGCCGAGCTCAGCGACCCGATGAGTGGTTTTTTCATGGTTCGCACGGCGCAGGTGCGCGCGCTTGCGCCCCGGCTGGCGACCATCGGCTTCAAGATTCTGCTCGACATCATGACGGCGAGCGCCACGCCGCTGCGCGTCGTCGAACTTCCCTACACCTTTCGCAACCGCGCAGCGGGCGAGAGCAAGCTCGATTATGTCGTGGCGATGGAATATCTCATCGCGCTGTATGACCGGCTGGTCGGGCGGATCGTGCCCGTGCGTTTTGCGATGTTCTCGGTCATCGGTGCGTTGGGCGTGGGGGTGCATTTTGGCGTGCTGGCCACCGCGCGCGCGCTGGGGGCAACGTTTCTGCCGGCCCAGATTCTGGCCGCCTTTGCGGCGATGACGATGAATTTTGCGCTGAACAACGCGCTTACCTATCGCGACCGGCGGCTGCGCGGGGTGCGGCAACTGGTTGATGGCTGGGTATCGTTTTGCGCGGTGTGCTCGGTGGGCTTGATCGCCAATATTGGCATAGCCGCGTTTTTGCATGACGTGCGCGACGGCACCTGGGCGGCGTCGGCGCTCGCTGGGGTGCTGGTCGGCGCGGTGTGGAACTATGCGCTGTCGTCAAGGTTCGTGTGGGGGCGTTATTAGGGCCAGGTCGACAGCAGCATCCAGCGCTGAAACGCCTGCGGCTCGGGCAGCGCCGCCGCCGACAGGATCGGGAAGAAATAGGCAAACACGGCAAGGCTGATGCCACCAAAAACCAGGTCGGCATGGCGAAATCGCTTCTGGCCGAAATGCGCAAATGCCAGCGCCAGGGCAACGCACAGGAACAGGCTGGGTAGATAATAATAATAGAAAAACCCGATCTTTTTGGGAATGACCACCCACATCCCGATGCTGCCGAGCCACAATAATGCAGCAATTCCAAGCTCATGTGTACCATGCTTCCACCAGCCATAGAGGCATGCGGCAACCGCCAGCAGCCCGCCCCACAGGATGACCGGATTGCCGACCAGCAATATGCCGCGCTGCACGCCGTCGACGGGCTCGTAGAGATACCAGACCGGTCGCAAATCAAGCGGCCAACTCCACCACACCGACTGATAGGGGTGCGGTGGCAAAACCTGCGTCTGCTGTGCGTACATCCGCTCGTGAAATGCGATGAAATTGGCGGCAGTCAGTGGCTCGGCCGAGTAAAAGAACGCTGGCGCAAAGGTTGCGACATAAACCAGCGCGCTGACGCTTCCTAGCACCGCGAGTGCGGCCGCCATGCCGATTCCGGCAAAGCCCGCAGGCGCCCCGCCGCGCGCTTTGCCTTGCGCTGCCTTCGCCACGATGACCAGCAGACCGGCCATGCCGATAAACGGCAGCGCGGCCCATTTGGTGCCCACACCAAGCCCGAAAAACGCGCCCGCCAGCACCAAGCGTGCCAGGGTTTCCCCGCGTCGGGTGCCGTGCATTGCCCATAATGTGGCCGCGAGCCCGCCCATGACCAGCGCCGCCATGAAGCCATCGAGCATCGCGATGCGCGCCTGAACGAACAGCAGGAAGTTGGTGAGCGCAAAAATGGCCGCCATCACGCTTGGCCGCACCCGGCCGGTCAACAGCCAGGTGATGGCGAACACGCCAAGCATGGTGCCCGTGCCCGCAAGGGTGGAAAAGAACCGCCAGCCAAAACCCGTGTTGCCAAATAATTTTATTCCGGCAAGGATAATCATCTTGCCAAGCAACGGGTGCTCGATGTTGGCCGGGCCAGTCATTTCGCCAAGAATGCGTGCGGCCTTCACATAATGAACTTCGTCGAAGACCGGCTGGTTGGGCACGCCGACCCGGTAAAGGAACAGCGCCTGCGCAATAATCGCAAGCAGCAGCGCGGCAAGCCACAAATGGCGCAGGGTTGCGGCGGAAGGGGCTGGGCGGCGCACGATAGCGCCTGTTCCATGTTGATGTTACGGTTTTAAGTCATGCCGACAGGCGGCGCCGGCGACCGGCCCGGTGCGCGCCGTGAGTTGACGCATGCCGGCTGCTCCGGGCAAAGCAGCATCCATGAAGCGCAAGACCGGCCAGGACCCGAGCATCACCCGCCATTGGCGCCCCGCAACGCAGGCCGTGCGCGGCGGCACCGCGCGGTCGGAATGGGGCGAGACATCCGAAGCGCTGTTCCTCACATCGGGTTATAGCTATGACTGTGCGGCAGATGCGGCCGCGCGCTTTGCTGGCGAGCAGGAGGGGATGACCTATTCCCGCCTGCAAAATCCCACGGTCGAAATGCTGGAGCAGCGCATTGCCCTGCTTGAAGGCGCGCAGAGCTGCCGCACGATGGCCACCGGCATGGCGGCAATGACGGCGGCGCTTCTTTGCCAGTTGTCGAGCGGCGATCATGTGGTGGCAGGCCGCGCTGCATTTGGCTCGTGCCGGTGGTTGGTTGACACGCTGCTCCCCAAATTCGGCATTGCAACGACGACCGTCGACGCGCGGGATCCCGATGCGTTCAGGGCGGCCATCCGCCCCGAGACCAAGGTGTTCTTCTTTGAAACACCCGCGAATCCGACGATGGATGTGGTTGATCTGCAAGCAGTTTGCGGTCTGGCGCGGGCGCACGGCATCACCAGCGTCGTCGACAATGCCTTCGCCACACCGGCATTGCAGCGGCCACTGGATTTTGGTGCCGATGTGGTTGCCTATTCGGCGACCAAGATGATGGACGGGCAGGGCCGCGTGCTGGCCGGCGCGGTGTGCGGCAGCGAAAAATTCATCACCGAAACGCTGCTTCCGTTCACGCGCAACACCGGGCCCACGCTCAGCGCGTTCAACGCCTGGGTGGTGCTGAAGGGGCTGGAAACGCTCGACCTGCGTATCCGCCGGCAGAGCGAGAATGCGCTGGCGGTTGGCCGGTTCCTGGAAGCCCGCGTGGCGCGGATGCTGCACCCGGGCCTGCCCAGCCACCCGCAGCACAATCTGGCGATGCAGCAGATGTCGGCCTGCGGGCCGATCTTTGCCTTCGAGGTGGCCGGGCGCGCGCAGGCGCATGGGCTGCTCGATGCGCTGGCGCTGGTTGATATCTCGAACAATATCGGCGATTCTCGCTCATTGATGACACATCCGGCTTCCACCACGCATTCCGGCGTTGCCGAAGACAAGCGGCTTGAGATGGGGATCAGCGAGGGAATGCTGCGGCTGAATGTGGGGCTGGAGGACGTGCAGGACGTTATCGACGACCTCGATGCCGCTTTGCGGGCGGTGGGGTTGTGAAAGCGCTGTTCCCGCATGTGGCCCAAACCGGCGATGTCGTCGTTCGGGTATCAACCAGCTATCTTGCCGAACAGTCGGACCCACGGCGCGGCCGGTGGTTCTGGGCCTATCACATCCGGCTGGAAAACATGGGCGATGTGGGAGTGCAACTGCTCACCCGGCACTGGATCATCACCGACGGGCGCGGCGCCCGGCACACCGTCGAAGGGGAGGGTGTGGTCGGCGAGCAGCCGCTGATAGCGCCGGGCGGAAGCTTCGATTATGTCTCGGGCTGCCCGTTGACGACGCCGACCGGCTCGATGCAGGGCAGCTATCATATGATTGCCGAAGACGGCGCGGCGTTTGACGTGGCGATCCCCAAATTTGCGCTTATCGCGCCGGCCGTCGCCACATGAAGCGCACGCACCTGCCGCTCAATGGTTTGCGCGTGCTCGATGCGGCGGCCCGGCACTTGTCGTTCACGCGCGCGGCCGACGAACTGGCTGTGACGCCCGCCGCCGTTGGCCAGCAGATTCGCGCGCTGGAAGATACGCTGGGTGTGGTGCTGTTCCGCCGCACTACCAAGGGGCTGGAACTGACGCCAGAGGGCGAGGCTGGGCTCGACGCGCTTCGGCACGGCTTTTTGCAGTTTGAAGACGCGGTGCGCGCCATGCAGGCGGGCCAGTCCTCCAAATCGCTGACGATTGCCGCGCCGCGTGACCTTTCGGAAAAATGGTTGATGCCTCGGCTGGCGGATATTGCCCGGAGGGACGGCAATTTGCGCTTCGTGCTCATTTCGGCTGATGATCCGATCGACTTTACCGAGGCCAATCTCGACCTGGCCGTGCATTGGGGCGAAGGGCCGGGCAATCATGAGGGCGAGGCAATCGAATCGGACGGGATGGTGACGGTGGAATGCCCCGGCGGCGGTGCCGACACGCGCATTTCCTGGCCGGGCTGCCTCAACGACCCCGATGTGTCGCTGGTGCGCGTGGGCGATGCCGGGCTCGCGCTTGATGCCGCGGCGCAGGGGCTTGGCCGGGCGACCGTGCCGGCCCTCATCGCCGCGCGGGACCTGGCGGTGGGCCGTGTCACCATGATCGGCGAGCCGCGCCCCTACCGGATGGGCTATTGGCTCGTCGCGCCGCTTCCACAATGGCGGCAAAAAAAGGTGAAGGCCTTGGTCGAGGCGCTCACGCGGTGAGCGACCGGCCCGTCATCGAGGGCAAGCGCGTGCGGCTGAGGCCGCTCCGGATCGAAGACGCTCCGGCGCTGCACGCCCTCTATAGTGACGCCGGTGCGATGACGTGGTGGACCCACGGGTCCCTTGATCGGCTTGATGAAACCGAGGCAAAGCTTGCCGATAATCTGTCGCGCGACGATTGGCGCGCCTGGGCGATTACGCCGGCCGATGAGGACCGTGCCATCGGCACGGTCGCAGCGCACGAGGAGCGGCAGGGTCGCGTCGCTGAAATCGGTTACTCGCTCAGCCGGGCGCATTGGGGCTCGGGTCTTGCGCGCGAGGCGGTCGGCCTGCTGATTGGTTTCCTGTTCGAAGTTGAAGGATATCGCCGTGTCTTTGCCGATACCGACCCCGACAATATCGCTTCTAGAGTCTTTCTGACTTAGATTGAGGCATATCCTGCGCCCCGGATGTAGTTTGCACATTCGTCGGGTGGGAACTGGTCGAGCAGTGTACCGATACGCCGCCATGTCGCTTCGACGGTGCGCTCGTTTGCTTTTCGCAGCAGCCGTTTGAGCTTGGAGAACATTTCTTCGATGGGGTTCAGATCGGGCGAGTAGGGCAGCAGGAAGAACAGTCTCATGCCTGCCGCTTTGAGCAGCTTGCGCACACGGCTGCCCTTGTGGCTGCCGAGATTGTCGACGACGACAATGCTGCCGGGTTTCAGCGCCGGGATCAGGAACTGCTCAACCCATGCGGTGAAGCTCTCCCCGTTGATCGGGCCATCGAGCACGCAGGGGGCGACGATACCGTCGTGCCGCAGCCCGGCGATGAACGTCAGCGTTTTCCAGTGGCCGTGGGGCACCTTGTCGATCAGCGGCTCGCCCTTCGTGCACCAGCCATGGGTGCGGGTCATGTTGGTCTTGGCCCAGGTCTCGTCGATGAAGACCATGCGCCTCGGGTCTATCCAACGCTGGAGCCAGCGCCAGCGGGCGCGGCGGCGGACAACGTCGGGACGGTCTTGCTCTTTGGCAAAGAGCGTCTTTTTTTAAATGTCTTGCCGCAGCGCTTGAGGAACCGCCACAGCGTGTCGCAGCACACCACCACGCCCCGCTCCTCGCGCAGCTGCCCCAGCAGCTCGTGCAGCGTCAGATCCTTCTTCTGCTCGATCCGCGCCAACAGCCAGTCACGCTCGCTCTCCAGCAAGGGCCGCAAGTGGCCACCCACCTTGCCCGGCTGGGTCGATCCCCGCTCCCGCCAGACCCGCGCCCAGCGAACTCCCGTCGCCGGGCTCACCTCCAACATCCGGGCCGCCGCACGCGCCGACATGCCCCGGTCCAGCGCACGGCAAAAGCGAACCCGCAAATCCTGTGACAATGGCCTCATCCTTGCTGGCCTCCTTACCAGTGGCCAGCTTGAATCACACATCAACCCGATTGGGAATCCCACGCGATTCACTAAACTGCGGAAAGACTCTAACGGCTTGCTGACCCGGCTCGGCTTCACCCTCGAAGGGCGGCTGCGCAGCGCCTGGCAAACGCATATCGGCGTGCGGGACAGCTTGATCTGGGGGTTGCTGGCGACGGAGTGGACGCCGGACGACTGACGCATCAAGCGTCGATTGCCGCTTCTTCCACCCGTGCGGCATTTTCCTGAATAAAGGCAAAACGATGCGCCGGATTGGCGCCCATCAGCCGATCCACCAAGTCCTTCACGCCCGCGCGCTCTTCATATTCCTGCGGCAGGGTTATGCGCAAAAGCTGGCGGGATTTTGGGTCCATTGTGGTTTCGCGCAGTTGCATGGGGTTCATTTCACCCAACCCCTTGAAGCGCGCGACGTCTACCTTTTTGCCCTTGAACGGCCCGGCCTCTATCCGTGCGCGGTCGGCGTCGTCCATGGCATACAGGCTCTTCGTGCCCGCCGTCAGCCGGTACAGCGGGGGCTGGGCGAGGTATAAATGCCCCCGCCGCACAAGCTCCGGCATTTCCTGAAAGAAAAACGTCATCAGCAGCGTGGCGATGTGCGCGCCGTCGACATCGGCGTCGGTCATGATGACAATGCGTTCATAGCGCAGCGCATCGGGTGTGCAGTCCTTGCGGGTGCCGCAGCCAAGCGCCTGAACGAGATCGGCGATTTCCTGATTGGCGGCAATCTTGGCGGCCGTGGCCGAGGCGACGTTGAGGATTTTGCCGCGAATCGGCAGAATGGCCTGGGTCTTTCGGTCGCGCGCCTGTTTGGCTGACCCTCCGGCTGAATCGCCCTCGACGATGAAAATTTCCGTGCCGGCCGGGTCATCCGACGAGCAATCGGTGAGCTTGCCGGGCAGGCGCAGCTTGCGCGCCGACGTCGCCGTTTTGCGCTTTACCTCGCGTTCGGCTTTGCGGCGCAGGCGCTCGTCCATCCGCTCCAGCACAAAGTTCAGCAGCGCCTTGCCACGCTCCATATTGTGGCTGAGGAACAGGTCGAAATGGTCGCGCACCGCTTTTTCAACGAGGAGCGCGGCGTCGGGGCTGGTCAGCCGGTCCTTGGTCTGGCTCTGAAATTGCGGGTCGCGGACGAACACGCTCAGCATCAGCTCACTGCCGGTGACAATGTCGTCGGCGGTGATGTCCCTTGCCTTTTTTTGACCAACGAGATCACCAAAGCCGCGAATGCCCTTGACGATGGCGGCTCTGAGGCCCGCCTCATGGGTGCCGCCATCGGGCGTGGGGATGGTGTTGCAATACCAGCTATACGACCCGTCGGACCATAAGGGCCAGGAAACCGCCCATTCGACACGGCCCGATTTTTCGCCGCCTGGCCCGTCGGGGAAATCCTGGCTGCCGGTGAAAAACTCGGCAGTGGCACATTCGCGGCCGTTAATCTGCTCGCGCAAATGGTCGGCCAGGCCGCCGGGGAACTGGAATATGGCGTCGGCCGGCGTATCATCATGGATGAGCGCTGCTGCGCATTTCCACCGTATTTCAACGCCGGCAAACAGATAGGCCTTCGAGCGCGCAAGCTTGTAGAGGCGCGCCGGCTTGAAATGCAGCTCCGGCCCGAAAATCTCGGCGTCGGGCACAAAGCTGATCGAGGTGCCCCGCCGGTTGGGCGTTCCGCCGAGATGTTCGAGCGGACCAAGCGTGACCCCCCGGGAGAATTTCTGGCGGAAAAGTTCGCGGTTGCGGGCAACTTCTACCACCGTGTCTGAAGACAGAGCATTCACCACGGAGACGCCGACGCCGTGCAACCCGCCTGATGTCGCATAGGCCTTGCCGGCGAATTTTCCGCCCGAGTGGAGCGTCGAAAGAATGACTTCTAGCGCCGACTTGTCGGGGAATTTGGGGTGCGGATCGACCGGAATGCCCCGGCCATTGTCGATGATGGTCAGCCGGTTGCCGGGCTCCAGCATTACCTCGATGCGGGTTGCGTGGCCGGCAACCGCTTCGTCCATCGCATTGTCCAGTACTTCGGCGGCAAGATGGTGCAGCGCGCGCTCGTCGGTGCCGCCGACATACATGCCCGGCCGCCGCCGAACCGGCTCCAGTCCCTCCAGCACCTCAATCGACGCAGCGTTATAGTCGGAGCCGGGCGCAGTCGCGCTGGCGGCAAACAGGTCATCGGCCATGCGCGCTGATATAGGGCGTGGCGAGTCCGGTGCGCAAGTCGTGCGGCGCGGCTTGCCGGCCAGGTCGCGGGTGACATCGGCGTGGGCGCGGCGGGCGTTGCGGGTCAGCGAACGCGCGGCCCGCCAAAGGGTAGCGGTGGCGGCGGGCGCCGGTCCCGCCGGGGCAGTTGCGCCTGGTAGGCATGGCCGCAATGCGCGATGCAATAGGGGAAACCGGGGTTCACCTTCTCCCCGCAAAAATGAAAATCGGGCTCGCCGGGGTGCCCGAGCGGCCATTTGCAGATGCGGTCGTTCAGGTCGAGCAGGGTCGTCTTGCCGGTCATTTCGGCCGAGGGTTTGGCCGGGACCAATCGGCGCGGCGGCGCAGGCGTAATCGGCGCCTGCTGCTCGCCCGGCGCCTGGCGCAGGAAGCCGCCTGGCCCAACCGAACGCAGAATAATGGCGGGCGGCGCCTTGGGTTCTGCGGCTTCAGTCTCTTCAATGGGCGCGTGGTCGGCCACGGCGACAGACTGGGCGGGCGCCACAGGGGGCGCTGGCGCGGCTGGCGGACTGAGCGGCGCTTCCGGCGCGGCGGCGGGCGCGGCGGCCTTTATGCGCGGCGCGGCGGCGCGCGGCGCGGGCGCGGGCTCTGCGGCTTTGGCCTCGCTGTCATTGGCCTTAACCGGCGAGGGACGCGATTGCAGGCCAAGCCGGTGCGCCTTGCCGATCACCGCATTGCGGCTGACCCCGCCAAGTGCTTCGGCGATCTGACTCGCGGTCATGCCCTGTTCCCACATCGTCTTGAGCGTATCAATCCGCTCGTCGGTCCAGCTCATCCATCTTCCTTCGTTGCTCGGCGCGGGGGCCGACGGTCATCAGTTGCTCGGCGCGGGGCGCCGATGGGTATCTCTGGCGCGAGCGAGCCGGGTTGCGGCACGCGCTGCTAGCCGGTACGCGCATTGCTTATGAGCATCCAGCCTGAAACCCCACCCGTGCCCACCACCATCACGCATGCGCCAGGCGTTGCGACCATTCGTCGCGTCAACTGGTACGGCCTGCGCACGCTCTATATCAAGGAGGTGCGGCGGTTCTTCAAGGTGCAGCTTCAAACCATCTGGGCGCCAGCGATCACCACATTGTTGTTTCTCGTTATTTTTACGGTGGCGACAGGTGGCCGGCGGCCGGTGCATGTCGGCGGCGCCGAGGTGGCCTTTGCCGATTTCATCGCGCCGGGGCTCATCGTGATGGGGATGCTGCAAAATGCCTTTGCCAATGCCAGTTTTTCGCTGCTGGTCGGCAAAATTCAGGGCACGATCGTCGATTATCTGATGCCGCCACTCTCCACGCTTGAGCTGATGGCGGCCATGGTCGGCGGGGCCGTGACGCGCGCGGTGCTGGTGGGATTTGCCGTATTTCTCGCGATGCAGCTTTGGCCCGGCGTACACGTGCTGCCCCGGCACCCCCTGGCGATTATCTGGTTTGGCCTGCTGGGGTCGGCGTTTCTCGCGATGGTGGGCATTCTCACCTCGATGTGGGCGGAAAAATTCGATCACGCAGCCGCGGTTCAGAATTTTGCGATTGCGCCGCTCACCTTGCTGTCGGGCACATTTTATTCGGTCGATAAGCTGGCGCCGGCATTTCGCGCTTTCAGCCATGTAAACCCGTTTTTCTACATTATCTCCGGCTTTCGCTGGGGGTTTCTGGGGGAGGCCGATTCACCGGTATGGCTGGGTGCCCTGCTCATTGTGGCGCTTGATGCGGCGCTGGCGCTTGTCGTGTACCTGCTGCTCAAGCGCGGCTGGCGACTGAAGAGCTAGGCGGCTGCCGGGTGGTTGCACTTGGCGGCAGGGTTGGCGTAAAAGCTTGGATCAGGCGGCCCGCTTGGGGTCGCCTTTTGCGTTTGAATCAGGAAACCCCGCCATGCCGATCACGCCGCTGATGCCCGTTTACCCGCGGTGTGGCGTGCGCCCGGTGCGTGGCGAGGGCTGTTACCTGATCGGCGAGCAGGGCGAGCGCTACCTCGATTTCGCGAGCGGCATTGCGGTGAACGCGCTCGGCCATGGCCACCCGCATCTCGTGAAGGCGATTGCCGAACAGGCAGCGACGCTCATGCACGTCTCCAACCTCTATGGCAGCCCGCAGGGCGAAAGGCTGGCACAGCGGATTGTGGACAACAGCTTTGCCGACACGGTGTTCTTCACCAATTCCGGCACCGAGGCCATTGAATGCGCGATCAAGACCGCGCGGCGCTATCATTATGCCAATGGCAACCCGGAGCGGCACACGCTCATCACCTTCAACAACGCCTTTCATGGTCGCACGATGGGCGCGATTTCTGCCACCAATCAGGCCAAGATGCGGGATGGCTTTGAGCCGCTGCTACCCGGCTTCGCTTATGCCCCGTTCAACGATCTGGAAGCAGCACTCTCGCTGGTCAATGAAAATACCGCCGGCTTCATGGTCGAGACGATTCAGGGCGAGGGCGGTATTTCAGCGGCCACGCCTGGCTTTATCCAGGGGCTGCGCCGGGTGTGTGACGAGCACGGCCTGCTGCTGGTGCTTGACGAGGTGCAGTGCGGATATGGCCGCACCGGCAAAATGTGGGCCTATGAGCATTATGGCATAACGCCGGATGTCCTGTCGTCGGCCAAGGGCATTGGCGGCGGCTTTCCGCTCGGCGCGTGCCTGGCCACCGAAGAGGCGGCCAAGGGCATGGTGTTTGGCACGCATGGCTCCACCTATGGCGGCAATCCGCTGGCAATGGCGGCGGGCGAGGCGATCCTCGACGTCATGCTGGAGCCCGGTTTTCTCGATCATGTTACCGCGATGGGCGACCGGCTGGCTCAGGCGCTGGAGCAGATGATGCCGAACCACGACCATTTGTTTGACAGCGTGCGCGGCAAGGGCCTGATGGCAGGGCTCAAGCTGAAAGATACCGCCGTCGCCCGCGATTTCGTGGCGCATTTGCGAGACCATCACGGCCTGCTCACGGTCGCGGCCGGCGAAAATGTCGTGCGCATTCTGCCACCGCTGGTAATTGAGGAGCAGCATATCGCTGAGTTTGTGCAAAAGCTGAGCGACGGCGCACGAAGCTATACGCCAGCCCAGGCGGCTTGATGCGGCATTTCCTCAACCTTGCCGATGCCGGGCCGGATGGCATTGCCGCTATCCTGACTGATGCGCTTGACCGCAAGGCGGCGCGCGCCGGCTTGCCAAAAGGGGCGCCCGATGCCGACGCGCCGCTCGCCGGCCATGTGCTGGCGATGGTGTTTGAAAAAAACTCCACCCGCACCCGCGTGTCGTTCGATGTGGCCATCCGGCAACTGGGCGGGTCGAGCATCGTGCTGGATGCTGGCACCACGCAGCTTGGCCGGGGCGAGACGGTGGCCGATACGGCGCGGGTGCTCTCGGGCTTTGTCGACGCGATCATGCTGCGTACCGACGATCATGCCAAGGCTGGCGAAATGGCGCGTCACGCAACCGTGCCCGTCATCAACGGCCTGACCGATTATTCGCACCCCTGCCAGATCGTGGCGGACTTGCTGACGATCATTGACAGCGGCAAATCGCTCCCCGGACTTAAGGTCGCCTGGCTGGGGGATGGCAATAATGTGCTCACCTCGATCATCGAGGCCGCCGGGCTGATGCAGTTCGACGTGACCGCCGCCTGCCCGCAAGGGTTTCAGCCCGGTGACGATGTGGTTGCGCTGGGGCGGGGCCGGGCGCGCGTGGTTGCAACACCGGCCGAGGCGGTTGCGGGCGCCGATATCGTCATCACCGATACCTGGATTTCGATGGGGCAGGAGCAGGCGGAGACCAAGCTCGCCGCGCTGATGCCCTATCAGGTCTCCGCTGCGTTGATGGCAGGCGCGAGGCCCGACGCGAAATTCCTGCACTGCCTGCCGGCGCATCGCGGCGAGGAAGTAACGGCGGAGGTGATTGACGGCCCGCAATCGCTCATCTGGGCAGAGGCCGAAAACCGGCTCCATGCGCAGAAATCCATCCTGCGCTGGTGCTTCGGGCAAATCGGTTGATCTTGCGCGGCGTGACCCCATGTTCCCGTTGCCGGTGCCTAGCTGGCACCTCATGCCACCCTGCGCGCGCCTGCCGCACGAGACCCCGGCCTGCGCTGGGGTGACGGAGTTTGTGATGACCATCGCCCCTGAAACAGATTTTGATCGCGCGCTTGGGTTCACCATCCCCAACCGGCAGGCGCGGGGGCGGCTGGTGCGGCTGGGGCCCGTGCTCGACATCATCCTGGCTGCCCACGCCTATCCGCCCGCGATTGAATCGCTGCTCGCCGAAGCGCTGACGCTCACCGCGCTCATCGGGTCAACGCTGAAGGATGCCGGCGGGCAGTTGACGATGCAAACCCAGACACAGGCCGGGGTGGTGTCGTTGCTGGTGTGCGATTACCGTGGCGGAGAACTTCGCGGCTATGTGCAATATGATGCCGAGATGCTGGCCAGCCAGCCGGAAAAACCCAGCCTGTTCGCGCTGTTCGGCGCCGGGTATCTCACCATTACATTTGACCAGGCGGCCACCAAGGAGCGCTATCAGGGCATCGTCCCGCTAGACGGGGAGACGCTGGCGCAGGCGGCCGAGAGCTATTTTGTCCAGTCGGAGCAAATCCCCACGCTGGTGCGGGTCGGCATGGCGCGTGGGGCTGACGGCCGGCACCACGCCGGCGGCCTGTTTGTCCAGCATCTGCCGGAAGGCGAGCTTGGCCGCGACCGCTTGCATACCAGGCTGGATCACCCGGAATGGGAGCATGTCGCGGCGCTTGCGGGCACCATCAGTGCCGCGGAACTGGCCGACCCTGCGCTGGCGCTCGACGATATCGTGTGGCGGCTGTTCAACGAGGAGGAGGAAGTGCGCCTGCTCGCCGGGTTGCCGCTGACGCGCGGTTGCCGGTGCAGCGCGGACTATATCGCACAGGTCATCGCCAAATTTCCAGTTGAAGAACAGCAGGCAATGGCGGGGGACGACGGCATGATTACCGTCGATTGTGCTTTCTGCGCAAAAAAGTTTCCGCTGCCGGTGGGCGCGCTGCCCGACTGAACGCGTTGGGGATGAACATAGTCGCGCGCACCGTGGTCGGTTAGAGCCTGGCCGGGTGGAACTTGGCCGGGGTGGAACGTGGCCGGGCGGAAATGATCTGCCCGGGATGGATTGCATTTTGCCTCAGCGCTGCCGACATCTGCTGGCAGGTACGGCGCGCCGGGGCGCTTTGTGGCTGGGGGCAGCGGGCAGATGGCATTACGGATCATCCATGCAGGCGCGGTGCTGGCGGTTTTGCTGGCGGCGATGGCAGCTAGCGGACTTGTTCGCGCCGGCGCTGCGTCGGCACCGCTTGGCGCTGTCGCGCTTTCACCAAGGCCGCTCGCTGCCGCCTATGGGCTCATCGCGCCCGGCAAGTGGGAATTGCAGGATCTTGACAGCGCCGCGCCAGCGCTGTCGATGTGCGTGGCTGATCCTGAGCAGTTTGTTCAGCTCCAGCATGCCGGTCGGCAATGCAGCCGGTTTGTCGTCGATGATTCGCCGACGAGTGCAACGGTGCATTACACATGCCCCGGTGCCGGGCATGGCCGCACCGTCATCCAGGTCGAGAATGCGCGCCGCTTTCGGCTGGACACATTGGGGATTGCAAGCGGCGCACCGTTCGAATTTCGCTATGAAGCGCGCCGGGTCGGTGCCTGTACTGCGCCCCGTTAAGCGGGCGTTTACGCCGTTGGTGGTAGGGACGTCGCGTGTCTTTCTTGGGCACGCTTTCCTCCCTAAGCTATTTATAGCCAACTGGGCCGTCCGATTGGGCGGCCCGCTTTTTTGCAGCGCCCGCGCGCGGGATTGCGAGCCGGGGGAAAGCGGCTTATGCCCCGCGCATCATGGCAGCAGATGGCAAAGTGGCAGTCGCGCTCCTGTCGGGCGGGCTGGATTCGATGGTGGCGGCGGCACTGGCGCGCGAGGCGGGCTTTGAGCTGCTTGCGCTGTCGGTTGATTACAACCAGCGCCACCGTGTGGAGCTTGGCGCGGCATCGCGGATTGCCGCAGCGCTGGGCGCCGGGCGCCACATCACCCTGCCGCTTGATCTGTCGGCCTTTGGCGGGTCTGCGCTCACAGCCGACATCGCGGTGCCCAAGGGCGGTGTGGGGGCGGATATTCCCATAACCTATGTGCCTGCGCGCAACACGATTTTTCTCAGTCTCGCGCTTGGATGGGCAGAGGCCGCGAGCGCGCACGACCTGTTCATTGGCGTGAACGCGCTGGATTATTCGGGCTATCCCGATTGCCGGCCGGAATTTATCGCAAGCTTCGAGGCGATGGCAGCGCTTGCCACCAAGGCGGGGGTGGAGGGCGCGCCGTTCCGCGTCCATGCGCCGTTGCAGCACATGACCAAGGCCGATATCGTGCGCGAGGCCGCACGGCTTGGGCTGGATATGGCGTTGAGCTGGTCCTGTTATGACCCGGCGCCTGCCGGCACGCATTGCGGTTTGTGTGACAGCTGCCGCCTGCGCCAGCGCGGTTTTGCCGACGCGCAGATTGCCGACCCCACGGATTATGCCGCACGCCCATGAGCTATGCGGTCAAGGAGATGTTCCTGACGCTGCAGGGCGAGGGGGTGCAGGCGGGCCGACGCGCGGTTTTCGTGCGCTTTGCCGGGTGCAATTTGTGGTCGGGGCGGGAAGACGACCGGGCCGGCGCGGTGTGCCGCTTCTGCGACACCGATTTTGTCGGCACCGACGGGGCCGGGGGCGGCCGCTTTGCCGATGCCGGCGCGCTGGCGCTGGCCGCCGCTGGTCATTGGGGCGACGGGATGGACGCGCGCTTTGTTGTGCTGACGGGCGGTGAGCCAATGCTGCAGGTGGATGATGCGCTGGTCGCCGCGCTCCATGGAGCGGGCTTCGCTATTGCGATCGAGACCAATGGCACGCTCGCCGTTAACCCGGCGATCGACTGGGTTTGTGTCAGTCCCAAGGCTGGCAGCGAGGTGGTGCACCGTCGGGGCGACGAGCTGAAACTCGTCTGGCCGCAGCCAGGCATTGACCCGGCCGAGCTGGAGGGCTGGGATTTCCAGCATTTTCTGGTGCAGCCGATGGACAGCGCCAGCGCGGCTGACAATCAGGCTGCGGCAATTGCTCTTGCGCTGGCGCGGCCGAAATGGCGGCTCACGCTCCAGACCCACAAGATGCTTGGCTTGCGCTGAGCAGCGCCTGGTCGCTGCGGCGCGGTGTCAATAATCGGTGCCGCAGCGGCGGTCATAATTGTTCTTGCGATCCCAGCACCGCGGGTCAAGCCGGGGGAGGGGCAGGCGGGCGTCGATGCTGATACGACCGGGGAAAGCCTGTTCGCCATAGGGCACGAGCGCGTTACGCAGTTCGCGCATTCTTGCCACGGCCAGCGTCCAAAGCTCACCGCGGCTGGTGAACAGCGCGTCGCGACCAATTGAGGAAGCCGTCTGGCAGAAGACATATTGCGCCTGGGTGGTCGAAAAGCTGGAATAAACCTTCGTGCCATATTGGTCGAGCTTGGCTTGGGCGACCTTGGGCGCCTTGTTGGTGCGCTTGTAATATTTGGCCAGCGTGTCGAGCGCGCCCTGCAACTCGGCCTTATGATCCAGCAGCAGCGCGTTATAGGCGGGCACCGTCAGCAATGTGGGCTCGAACTGGCATTGCAACGCCGACACGTTGAGCGCGGCGCGCATCGTCCATACCAGGCCGGCGCGCACTTCGGCCGCCGTCGCACCGGGCAGCAAAACCGCTATCCCCGGCTCCGCTCCCGTAACGGGGGCGCCGCGCAAATCCGGGTTTTTCAAAAAAAACTGCGCGGCCGCCGGCGCTGCTTGCAGGGTAGCGGCAAGGGCCAAGACCAAAGACAGAAAGCGTAATCGCACAAGATTCATCCCATATTGTGGTCGGCGGCCATGCCTGATTGCCGTGTCGGCCCCGTTTGGCGCGGTGGCTCTGCTAGCACGCGCATCCGGCAGCGCAAACAGGCAGCGCCACTGCCCGATACCGCTTTTGCGGCAGATTGCCGGTGAAGCACGGTCAGAAATGGGTAGCGAGGTTGCGCGATTGCCGACGTGGGAGAGCGGTGGCACGGGCTGTGTGCGCACGAAATGTCCGCTGCTCGGGCGGTCGAACGATCACCATGGGCTCGCGCGGTTTCCCGGGTGATGCATGAATCGAAAAAGGCCGCCCCGTTGCCAGGGCGGCCCTTTTGCGTTGGGCCGCTTTCGCCGCCCGCATCAAATGATGCTTACTTCTTCATCGCGTCGTTCGATGCCATGGCATCGTCATGCGCCATCATGGCGTCGTTCGAAGCCATTGCGTCGTTCGAAGCCATCGCGCCGTCATGGGCCATCATGGCGTCGTTCGAAGCCATTGCGCCGTCGGTTGCGGTCATGTTGTCAGTCGCCATCGCGTCGGTGCCCATTGCGGCATTTTCGTCGGTGACGGTAGCGTTTTCGGTCGTTGTCGTCGCGGTCGGCTGGCAAGCCGAAATCATGAGCGCCGCGCCGGCGATCATCGAACCGGCAACGACTTTAGAAATGAGTGCACGCATTTGAAGCTCCCTAGATAATGGATTTGGTTGGTTTGGTGACCTCTTAATACCCAAATCGAGGGGGACATTAGTCGGATATCGCGCCATCCTCAAGCCTCGTTTTGGGCAAAGCGCCCCAATCGGGTAAGAAAATCTTCAAATTCGGCCGCCAGCGCCCTGTCAAACGACGCAAAATCGCTGTTTTTTCCAAGGTCTCGCAGGCTCGTGACTGGATATTCAGCCAGGCCGCAGGGCACGATTCCATCAAAATCGGCAAGGTCGGGCGCGATATTCACCGCAAAGCCGTGGAGCGTCACCCAGCGTTTGACGCGAATGCCAATCGCACCGATCTTGGCTTCGGCACCCCCGTCGCGGGTCCATATCCCCACCCGTCCTGGCACCGTAAAAGCATTGACGCCAAGCCGCGCAAGGGCTGCGACCACCCACTGTTCAACGCTGTGGACGAAATGCCGGACGTCGCGGCCGCGCATGTTGAGATCGAGCATCAGATAGCCGACCCGCTGCCCCGGCCCATGATAGGTATAACGCCCGCCCCGGCCGGTGGCGAACACGGGAAACCGGGGATCCAGCAGCTCCGCCGGGTCGGCACTTGTGCCTGCGGTGTAGATGCTGGGGTGTTCAACGAGCCACACCAGCTCGCGCGCCTGCCCTTGCGCAATGGCCGCCGCGCGCGCCGTCATGCGCGACAATGCCTGCGGGTAGGCGACCGGGGCGGCGGCATGTTCCCAGTCGATTGCCTCGGTTGCACGACGATTCATGGTCGGTGCGATGCCCGCACCCGGCGCTGCATGCAAGCATTGGCATGGATGGCAGGAATCGGCTAGCACCGCGGGTGGCGGGTGCTACCACCTAGCTTGGTTATTTTGGTTAGGATGGCGATGGCGAGCGTGAACATGAGCGCGGTGTGGGACCGTACGACCGAGTTTTTGCGCGATTCTGGCGCAAGGCTTGCGCCGCTGGTGTTGCTGCTCATTGTCGCGCCGCTCGCGCTGGGCGGTGTGCTGACCGCGATCGGCAATGGCATGGCGCCAGGCTCGCGGCAGGGGGTGCAGGCGCTGACAATCGGCCTTAGCTTTGTCAGCATGTGGGGGCAGCTTGCCATTGCGGCAATGGTCACCGGCCTTGCCCCGTCGTCGCAACGCGCCGGCGCTCTGGGGCTTGCGCGGCTGCCAAAGATGATCGGGGCGTCGCTGCTCCTGGGCGCGGCGATCCTGCTGCTGCTGGCGCCGGTGCTTGTCGCGCTGCTGCGGTCGGGTACGGATCTGGCGATGCTCGGGTCCGGCGATCCGGCGCTGGTGCAGCTTGCCATGCGGGCCATTCCGCCGGCCTATGTCTGGTTCATGGTGCTCTGGTCGCTGGCTGCGCTGGGCGTGATATTGTGGGCCTCCGTCCGCCTCAGCCTGTTGCTGCCGGTTGTCGCCGCCGAGAATCTGCTGCTCGGCGCGTTTCGGCGCAGCTTTGCGATAACCCGCGGCCTTGCGCTCAAGATTTTTGGCGTCTTTGTGCTGCTGGCCGTGGTGAGCAACATCGCGCAGCTTGCCGCCAAGGCGGTTTTCGGCACGGTGTTCGCGCTGTTGGGCGGCGGGACGGACCCGCTGAGCCTTGGCAGTCTGGTGACGACGTTGCTCGTGGCGACGATAAGCGCGGCTTTCGTCATGCTGTCGGCCGCTTTTCTGAGCAACCTCTATCTTGCCGCGCGCGGCGGGGCGGCAACCGACACGCTCGCCGGATGAAAATCACGCTTGGTGGCGTGTTGGCCGGCGCATGGCGCCTGGCGCGGCGTGATGCCGCGGTGTTGCTGCCGGTCGCGGCACTGTTTCTGTTTGTGCCAACGCTTGCGATGCTGCTGCTTATGCCGGCTCCGCCGCTCGCGCCGGGTGCCGGTGCAAGCGAGGAGCAATTGTCGCTGTTTGTACGGGCCTATGGCGACTGGCTGGTGGCTAATGCCCCGGCATTTGGCGCAGGTGCTGGCTGTTCGCTGATGGGCAGTGCGACGCTGGCCGCTTTTTACCTTGACGCGCAGGCGCAAAATCTGGGCGAGGCGCTCGCCCGCGCCGTGGCGCTGCTGCCCCGCTTTGTGCTGGCCGGGCTGATCGTTGGCGTTCCCACCTTTGTTGGGGCGTGGCTGTTTGTGGTGCCGGGGCTGTATGTGATGGGCCGGACGATGCTGGCCGGGCCGATTCTGGTGGCCGAGCGCCCGGTATCAGCGCTTGGCGCCGTGCTGGCGAGCGTGCAGCGCACGCGCGGCCATGGCCTGATGCTGACGGCGCTGTCGGCCGCGCTGCTGCTGGCGGGGCAACTCCTCCCGCTGCCGTTTTTGGCGATGGTGCAGTCGCTTGGCGAGGCCCATGCGGGCAACCCGGTGGTGGTTGCCTTGCTGTCCGTCGCAGCCGCAATATGCTCGGCGGCGGCGGCGCTTGCGACTATTCTCGCGCGCGTCTGGCTGTACCGGGTGCTGGTGCCGTCAGGCAGCCGCTAGGCCGCGTCAACTCCAGGTCGCGCGGGGCGGCAGGCTCATGAGGATCGCGTCGATGTTGCCGCCGGTTTTCAGCCCGAACAGGGTGCCCCGGTCGTACACCAGGTTAAATTCGGCATAGCGGCCGCGCCATTCAAGCATCTGCGATTCGTCGGCCGCGGTGAAAGGCGCGGCCATGCGGCGGCGCACGATGCGGGGATAAGCGTCGAGGAACGCGCGGCCAACGGCTTGGGTAAACGCCAGGTTGGCCGCGAAATCACCCTCCAGATGGTCGTAGAAAATGCCGCCGACGCCCCGGTGCACGTGCCGGTGCGGGATGTAGAAATACTCTTCGGCCCATTTCTTGAAGCGCTCGTGATAATCGGCTCCATGCGCGTCGCAGGCGCGCTTCAGGGTTGCGTGGAAATCTGCGGTGTCCTCGGCAATCGGCAGTGGCGGGTTGAGGTCTGCGCCGCCGCCAAACCAGCGCTTGGTGGTGACAAGGAAGCGCGTGTTCATGTGCACGGCGGGCACGTGTGGATTGGCCATGTGGGCAACCAGGCTGATGCCGGTTGCAAAAAAGCTCGGGTCGTCGCCCGCACCGTGGATCGACTTGGCGAAATCGCCCTCGAAAGTCCCGCCGACGGTGGAGACATTGACGCCGACTTTTTCGAACACCTGCCCCTTCATTACCCCGCGCACGCCGCCGCCGCCCGGCGCGCCGGAAGGGTCGGTGCGGTCCCACGCGGTATATTCAAAGCCGGCGCCCGATCCGGCCTCGCGCTCGATGGCTTCAAACTCGGCACAGATCATGTCGCGCAACTGTTCGAACCAGGCGCGGGCCTGTGTCTGTTCCTCGTCCATCGCCATCATTGCGGCCATCCTCCCGTTTGTCTCAATGCCTCGCCCAGTACCATTGCCGCTGCGACCGCGACATTCAAGGACCGCCGCCCGGCGACGAGCGGAATCGCGACGCGCAGGTCGGCGCGTGCATGGACGTTTTCGGGCACACCGCTGGACTCGGCGCCGAACAGCAATGTGTCGCCGGCCTCGAAGCGCGCCTGCGGTAACCGCGTTGCTCCCTTCGTTGTGAGAAGCACGATTCGACCCGGCACCCATGCCTCGAACGCTGCCCAATCGGCATGGCGGGCGATGTCGGCCTGCGCGGCATAATCCATGCCGGCCCGCGCTAATGCCCGGTCCGAATAGGCAAAACCCATCGGCTCGATCAGGTCTATGGGCACATTGAGACAGGCACCCATCCGCAAGATTGTGCCCACATTTCCCGCGATATCGGGCCGAAACAGGGCAAGGCGCAAGGCGGGCGTCATTTGCTGGTGGTAGCGTGTGAGGGCCGCCCGGCTCAATCCCGCTAAATTGCTGTTGGCAAAATGACCACGCGGCGGCTATCAGGCCGCCAGCCACCGCTTTGCGCGGTCGGCTCGGCGCGTCCAACTGCCCCGTGGGCATCTGGCCGCCCAGGTTTCGATGTGCAAAGGCAAGTGGATGGCAACCGTTCAAGACGCGATTCCCGCAGGCGATATGCCAAATGGCGCTCATGACGATGAAGGCGAACCGCGCCGTCGTGATTTTCTGAGCTATGCGGCGCTGTCGTTTGGCGCCGCAGGCGTTGGCGCGGTGCTGTTGCCGCTGGTCAACCAGATGAACCCTTCAGCCGATGTGCTGGCGGAATCGTCGACCGATATCGACCTGTCGGCCATCGAACCCGGTCAGGCGATCAAAGCATTCTTTCGCAAGCAGCCATTGTTTGTGCGCAACCTGACGCCGGCTGAAATTGCGGCGGCGGACAAGGTGGATGTGGCGACCCTGCGCGATCCCCAGACGCTTGAACAGCGGACCCAGGCGGGCAAGAAGAACTGGCTTATCACGCTGGGCGTCTGCACGCATCTTGGGTGCGTGCCGCTGGGCGCGGGCGAGGGCGAAGTGCGCGGCGAATATGGCGGTTATTTCTGCCCGTGCCATGGCTCGGTATACGACACAGCAGCGCGCATCCGCAAAGGCCCGGCGCCTTACAATCTGGCGGTGCCGGAGTATAAATTTAATTCAGACACCAGTGTAACCGTCGGTTGAGGTCAGCATCATGAGCTTCCCCTGGGCAAAGCATTACGAGCCAAAAGCACCGCTGATGAAGTGGCTGGACGACCGGCTGCCGCTGCCGCGCTTCATTTTTGATGCGGTCGGGGCCGGGTATCCGGTGCCGCGCAACCTGAATTATTTCTGGAATTTCGGTGCGCTTGCCGGGGTTGCGCTGGTTATCCAGATCGTAACCGGCATCGTGCTGGCGATGCATTATGCCGCCAATGGCGCCATTGCCTTCGACTCGGTCGAGCATATCATGCGGGATGTGAACTCGGGGTGGCTGCTGCGTTATGCGCACGCAACCGGGGCCTCGATGTTCTTCATCGTGGTGTATACGCACATTGGCCGCGGGCTTTATTACGGCTCGTATAAAGCGCCGCGCGAGATGATCTGGCTGCTGGGCGTGGTCATTTTCCTGCTCATGATGGCAACCGCCTTCATGGGCTATGTGCTGCCCTGGGGGCAGATGAGCTTTTGGGGCGCGCAGGTAATCACCGGCTTTTTCTCGGCAATCCCGCTGGTTGGCGAATCGATCCGCATCTGGCTGCTCGGCGGGTTTGCGCCAGACGATGCCGCGCTTAACCGCTTCTTTTCGCTGCATTATCTGCTGCCATTTGTCATTCTGGGTGTCATCATTCTGCACGTCTGGGCGCTGCACATTCCAGGGTCTAGCAACCCGACCGGTGTTGAAGTGAAGGGCGAGCAGGACACGGTACCCTTTCACCCTTATTACACCGCAAAGGATGGTTTCGGGCTCGGCGTGTTCCTCACTATCTTTGCGTTCATTTTGTTCTTCTACCCCAACGTGCTGGGCCATCCGGACAATTACATTCCGGCCAACCCGATCTCAACGCCTGCGCACATTGTGCCGGAATGGTATTTCCTGCCATTTTACGCGATTTTGAAGTCCTTCACGGTGGATTTCTTGTTGCTGCCTGCCAAGCTGTGGGGCGTGCTGGCGATGTTCGGGTCGATCCTGCTGCTGTTCTTCCTGCCCTGGCTCGACACGTCGCCGGTGCGGTCGTCGAGCTTCCGCCCTACGTACCGGGTGTTTCTGGTGATCCTGCTCGTCGACGTGCTGGCGCTTGGCTATGCAGGTGGTGCTGAACCAACGGCGCGTAACGTCATCATCGGGCAGGTCGCGGCGATCTATTATTTTGCGCACTTCCTCATCATCCTGCCGATCGTGTCGGCGATGGAAGCGCCGCGCAAATTGCCAAATTCCATTACCGAAGCGGTGCTCAGCAAGCACGGTGCCGCGGCAGTTCCGGCCGAATAAGGGATACACGCATGGTTCGGTTTATTTCCCCGCTGGTTGGCGCTGCCTTTGTCATAGCGCTGCTGCTTGGCCTGTTCGGCAGCCTCAAGGGCGTGATCTACGATCCGGCTGTGCCGACGGCCGCCGAGGAATTTCACCTCGCGCCCAAGGAGCTGGCGCTGGCCAGCAACGGCATGACCGGCAATTTCAATTACCGGCAAGTGCAGCGCGGCTTTCAGGTTTACAAGGAAGTGTGCTCGGCGTGCCATTCGCTAAGCCGTGTCGCGTTTCGCGACCTGACGAAGATCGGCTATTCGCAGGCCGAGGTAAAGAAAATCGCGGCCGACTGGGGCGCCAAGCAGTCTGTGCAGGATCCCAAGTCCGGCGACCGCACCGAGCGTGACAACCTGCCGGCCGATCATTTTCCGAAAGTCTATTATCCGGGCCTGGGCAACCCGCCAGACCTGTCGCTCATCACCAAGGCCCGGCATGACGGCGCCGCCTATGTCTATTCGCTGTTGACCGGTTATGCCGAGCAGCCCGCTGAGCTGCTCAAGAAATTCCCGGACGCAAAGACGCCGGACGGCCTGTATTACAACCCCTATTTCGCTACTCTCAACCTGGCGATGCCAGCCCCGCTGACCAGCGACGGCCAGGTAACCTATACCGATGGCACGGCCTCGACTGTGAAGCAGAACGCCACCGATGTGGCGGCGTTCCTGGTATGGGCTGCAGAGCCTGAGCTGGCCGCGCGCCACGCAACCGGCTTTGCAACGCTCATCTTCCTGATTATCGGCACGATGTTGGCTTATGGTGCCTATCGCACCGTGTGGCGGAACGTGAAGCATTGAGCAGCATCGTGGCCGCCGCCAATGATGATCTGAAGGCAAAAATCCGCACCATTGCGGATTTTCCCAAGCCCGGCATCATGTTCCGGGACATCACCACGCTGCTGCTTGACCCGCAAGGTCTGGCGAGCACGGTGGAGCGGATGGTGGCCGCGGTCGATGGCGAGGTCGATCTGGTAGCGGGGATTGAGGCGCGCGGGTTTCTGTTCGCCGCCGCCATTGCCGTGCCGCTGGGTGCAGGCGTGCTGCTTATCCGCAAGGACGGCAAGCTGCCGGGCGCGACAATCGCGGAAGATTATGCGCTGGAATATGGCACCGACCGGATCACCATGCACGAAGACGCGCTCGTGCCCGGCCAGCGGGTGCTGCTGATCGACGACCTCATCGCAACCGGCGGCACCGCGCGCGCTGCGATCCGCCTGCTGCGCAAGGCAGGGGCCGAAGTAACGCACGCGCAGTTCGTCGTCGACCTGCCCGAGCTGGGCGGGGCCGATGCTCTGCGTGGTGATGGCATCGCGGTGTCGTCTCTGGTGGCGTTCGAAGGGCATTGAGGGCACCAAGGGCGGGCCGGCGGGCATAAGCTGCCAGCGTCCGACATAGTGTTGCCGATCAGCTCGCCGGATCGGCCGGCCGCGTTCGGATAAGGCCAATCGACGTCATCGTCATGACGACGTCGCCATGCTGGTTGAACACCGTCACGGTGCTGCGATAGCTGCCCATTTCGGGCCGGCTTTTGGACGGTCGCTTGTCGATCACGCAGGTTTCGACGCTCAGCGTATCGCCGGGATAGACTGGCTTTAGCCAACGTAGTTCATCGACGCCCGGAGATCCCAGCCCGGCCTGCGTGTTGGCCTTCAGATTGTCGACCAGCATCACCATGGTCATCGCACAACTGTGCCAGCCACTTGCTGAAAGCCTGCCGAAATGGGTTTGAGCGGCCGCCTCGTCGGACAGGTGAAAGGGTTGCGGATCATATCTTGAGGCAAAGTCGATCACCTCGTCGCGCGTCACCGCATAGCAGCCAAACCGCTGGACGGCGCCGATTTCAATGTCTTCGAAATATTTCACGTGACTAGTGTTGGTGGTGCCGCCGCGCTTGGCAAGCGCTATTGGCGCAGCACGGCGCGAAACGGCGCGTCGCTGCCATCGAGCGCCGGATCAGCCGGCAGCTTCAGCACATTCCGGATCAGCGGCGCCACATCCACATTGTCGAACCGCGCCAGCAGCCCGCGCGGGGCGATGTTCGGGCCACTTGCAATGAACAGCGCGGCCATTTCTGGCGCCTCCGGGTCATAGCCATGGGCACCGCCCGATGGGGGGCGATCAGCCGGAGGTTCGCGGGTGAGCGCGAGCCAGCCGGCTTCGGCAAGGCAAATGAACGGCGGCACCCGGCTGTTATGGCCATAATGCAGGCGCGCCGGTATGGCAGCCTTGCGCCAGCAGGCGAGGTGCGGCTGCGGTTTCAGCAGCGCGGCGCCAACCTCGGCCTCGTGGCCAGCCAGCGGCGTTATGCCAGCATAAGGGCCGTCGGTGATTGCGGTGAAGCTGCCGGCGGGTAATTGCCGGTCCAGCCGGATCACCCGGTCCGCGCTGATCGGCGCCATGCCGTGGTCGGCGACGATCACCAGATTGGCGGGCTGGCCAAGCGCGGCAAGCTCTGCGCGCAACCGGCCGATGGCGGCGTCGACCTCGGCCACAACGGCGGTGGTGCGTGCATCATCGGGGCCATATTTGTGGCCGGCGCTGTCGACCACATCGAAATACAGCGTCAAAAAGCGCGGCCGGGTGTCGGCCGGGCGGCGGAGCCAGTCGATAATCGCGTCCACCCGCTGCCGGTTGGTCACCTCATGCCCATATTGCTGCCAGTCCGAAGGGCGCAGGCCGCCAAAGGCGACATTCTCGCCCGGCCAGAACATGGTGGCAGAGCGGATGCCGGCCTTTTCTGCGGTGATCCACAGCGGCTCGGCAGCATCCCACCAGAAGGCGTCTTCGGTCGCCATGGTGAAGATTTCGCCAGGGCGGCGTGCATCTTCCATGCGGTTGCCCACCACGCCGTGCCGGTCCGGGCGCAGGCCTGTCACCAGCGTCCAGTGGTTGGGGAAGGTCACTGAAGGGAAGGACGGGCGCATCGACGCACTGATGCCCGCAGCGGCGAGCGCGTTCAAATGGGGCGTCACACCCCGCGCCAGATAGTCTGGCCGAAAGCCGTCGATCGAGACCAGCAGGGTGATGGGCGCGCGCTGTTCAGCCGGCACGGTGGCAATGCCAGCGGGCGGCGGCGCGTTGACAGGCCCGGTTGCGCATGCCTGAAGCGCAGCGGCGATGGCGGCGGCAAAAATGCGGGATGTCCAGCGCATGGCGACGCTATGAAGCGCCGGTGCGTCATCCGTGTGACAGGGGTGCCCGGCCCGCGTCACACGTTGAAACGGAACAGCATGACATCGCCATCGTGCACGACATAGTCCTTGCCTTCCTGCCGCAGCTTGCCGGCATCACGGGCGCCCGCCTCGCCCTTGCAGGCGACGTAATCGCCAAAGGCGATGGTTTCCGCCCGGATGAACCCGCGCTCGAAATCGGTATGGATTTCCCCCGCCGCCTGCGGGGCTCTGGCCCCGTTATGCACCGTCCAGGCGCGTGCTTCCTTGGGGCCAACGGTGAAGAAGGTCAGCAGATGGAGCAGCCGGTAGCCAGCGGTGATGACGCGGGCGAGGCCGGTTTCTTCAAGGCCCAGTTCAGCGAGGAAGTCACCGCGCTCATCGGCGGCCATGGTCGCGATTTCAGCCTCGATCGCCGCCGAGACCACCACCGCCTCGGCGCCTTCTGCCTTTGCCTTTTCAAACACCCGCGCGCTGTGGGCATTGCCGTTGGCCGCGCTCGCCTCCTCGACATTGCAGACATAGAGCACGGGCTTGGCGGTAAGGAGCTGCGCCTGCGCAAACACCCGCGCCTCCTCCTCATCCGCGGGCACGGTGAGCCGCGCCGGCTTGCCCTCGCGCAGCAACGCCAGCGCCTGCCCCAGCACGGCTGATGCAAGCCTGGCTTCCTTGTCGCCTTGTGCTGCCTTTTTGGCCAAGTTCGGTACCCGCTTTTCGAGGCTTTCAAGGTCCGACAGCATCAGCTCGGTCTCTACCGTTTCGGCGTCGGCAATCGGGTCCACCTTGCCCTCGACATGCGTCACATCGCCATCTTCGAAACAGCGCAGCACATGGACGATCGCGTCAACCTCGCGGATATTGCCGAGAAACTGGTTGCCAAGCCCTTCGCCTTTGGAAGCGCCGCGCACCAGCCCGGCAATGTCGACAAAACCAAGCTGCGTTTCGATGATCTTGGCGGAGCCCGCAATGGCGGCGAGCTGATCGAGCCGCGCGTCCGGCACCGCAACGTTTCCGACATTAGGCTCGATGGTGCAAAACGGGTAATTCGCCGCCTGCGCCGCCGCCGTTTGCGTGAGCGCGTTGAACAGCGTTGACTTGCCGACATTGGGCAGCCCGACAATACCGCAGCGAAATCCCATGAATGATCCTTGGTGGATATTTGCAGCGCGCGGCATAGGCCGCACCTTGCCGAAAGGCTAGGGGCGTCACCGCCGATAGTTGAAGCTTATGCTGATCCGCTCGGCCGCGGATGACTTGGTTCCCTGATATGGCATCACTTCGTGGCGCAGCCAGCTTTCCCATAGCAGCACGGTGCCCGGCGCAGGTGCCACATACACAAACTGGCGCAAATCCTCAGGCGCATCGGGCAGGCGGGGCGGGGCGGCCATCATCATCGCAAGGCGCGGGTCTTCAAACCTGATGGCGCCGGCGCCTTCCGGCACCGCCACATAGACCGTGCCCGACACCGCCGAATGGGGGTGGATATGGCCGGAATGCGCGGCGCCCGGCTGCATCACATTCACCCACAGGCTGTCGAGCTTCAGCTTGCCGCCGCCCAGATCAAACGCGCACTCGGCGGCGAATGTGGCCACATGCCTGTCGAGCAGCTTCACGAGATCGCCGATCACGGGGTCGCGCCGCGGCAGGTCGTTTAGCGAGGCGTAGGAGGTGTAGCCGCGATAGCCATGGTCGCGGCTCCAGCGCGCGCCCGCGCCGTCGTCTCGGGCAAGTGTGAGGCAGGAATGCGCGAGTTCGGCCAGCAATTTTGGCGTGTCGAGCGTTGCCTCGTACAGCCGGGTCGCGAACAACGCGCGCGTCTGGCGGGTCATGGCCGGTGCCTCATGCCTGTTGCCTCAGCGCAACGTCGTTCATGAACCGGGTGTCGTCGCCCGCCGCCAGCCAGCCCGCTTCGGCGGCCACCGCGCCCAGCATTTCGGCGAGCGGGTCCATCTCCGCCTTGGCGAAATTGCCAAGCACATGGCCCGTCACCCGGTCCTTGTGCCCCGGATGGCCGATACCGAGCCGCACCCGGCGAAAATCCTCGCCGATATGGGCCACGGTCGAACGGATGCCGTTGTGCCCCGCGGTGCCGCCGCCGCGCCGCACTTTCACCTTGAAGGGCGCAAGATCAAGCTCGTCATAGAACAAGGTCACATCTTGCGGTTCCAGCTTGAAAAAGCGCATTGCCTCGCCAATCGCCTGGCCGCTGTCGTTCATGAAGGTGGCCGGTTTCAGCAGCAACAGCCGCTCACTGCCCAGCCGCGCCTCGATGGCCCAGCCAAGAAAGCGCTTTTTGGGCGCTTCAAAATTGTGGAAATCGGCAATGGCGTCAATCGCCATGAACCCGGCATTGTGCCGGTGGAGCGCATATTGCGGCCCCGGATTGCCCAAACCTGCCCAGAGTTGCATGGCCGCCTACTGGCCCCCCCGCGCCCTGAGCGCAAGGGGGCCAGCCGTCGTTATCCCGCGCCTCGTTCAGGCCGCGCTGTCGGCATCGCCGTCGCTCGACTTGAGCGCAGAAGGTGCCACGATCGTTGCAATGGTGAAATCGCGGTCATCAATTGCGCTGCGCGTGCCGGCAGGCAGCGTTACGTTGGAGATGTGGATCGAATCGCCAACGTTGAAGCCGGCGAGCGACACCTCGACATCGTCGGGAATGCTGGCCGCGTCGCACACCAGTTCCAGCTCGTGGCGGACCACGTTGAGCACGCCCCCGCGCTTGATGCCGGGCGATGCCGCTTCGTCAGTAAAGCGCACCGGCACTTGTACGGTGACCGTCGCATGCTCCGAAATGCGCAGAAAGTCGGCATGGACGGGGCGGTCAGACACGGGGTCGAACGCAACATCCTTGGGCAAGGTGCGAACAGCGGTGCCGCCCACATCGACCATGACGACGGAATTCATGAAATGCCCGGTCATGAGAAGGCGGTAAAGCTCCTTCTCTTCGACGTGGATCGCCTGCGGGTCTTGCTTGTTGCCGTATAGAACGGCGGGTACGCGGCCTTTGCGACGCAGCGAACGGGAGGCTCCCTTGCCAACCCCTTCACGCATCTCGGCAGCGAGCGTCAGAACTTCGCTCATAATGTGTCTCCGGGTGCTTTTGGTGTTCTTTCCGGCCAGGCCTCCAGGGATGACCCTGGCCGGAAGCGGCCTCGCATAATCGACGCTTGGGCAAAAGTCCAGCGAAGCGCTTGCCGCTGGCCCGCGACGGCGCAATATGATGCGCGGGCTATGGCAAATGGATTGGGGACGGGTGATGATTGCAACGGCGCTGGGGCTGACGATGCTGGCGCTGGTGCTGTTCCCGCAAACGCCCGTGTGCCGCGCGCTGCACGCGCTGATCGTCGCCGCGCCTGCCCGGTGGCTGAATGGGATTGCGCGGCGGCAGGTCATTTTCGTCGCGATCATCAGCCTGGTGGTGATTGCGGGTGCGGGAACTTTTGCCGGCGTGGCCGCAGCGGATCTGGCGATGCTGCTCGCCTGGGATGCCTCATTGTACGTTGATGCGTTCATCGCTGTGTGGACGGTTGCCGCAACCACGCGCGGCCTTGCCCTGGTGCGGCGGTCGCGGTTCTGGGTTGCCACGCGCATGGCGCGCGGGCGGGCGCCGCGCCGGGCAGTGCGGCGCGCGCACACTGCCACAAACCCCGCCAATGACGAGGACGGGCGCGGGGCGTTCGCCATCGCCGCCTGAGCCTGTCAGCGCACCTGCGCGACCTTGAAGCCTTGCGAGCGCAGCATCGCAACCACCGATTGCGGCCCCGCCAGATGGCCTGCGCCGACCGCTATCAGCAGCGTGCCCGGCTTCGTCATCCGCCGGGCGATCCACGCAGCCCAGCGCCGGTTACGCGCGGTGACCAGGGCTTCATGCGCTGCCGGCGCCCGCAGTGCCAAAGGGGCAAGCGTTGCGGCCAGCGCCACCACGTCCCCCGCTGCCCAAGCGCTTAGCGTGCGCTGATACTGCGCGGGCGCGTCAATCGCGTTATCGAGCAAGACCCGCTGGTCAGCCTCGCCAAGCCCGTCGAACAGCGCGAACTGGCCGTCCGGCGTTTCCAGCGCGACCCGCTGCCGGGCGGCAAAAGTGCGGGCGAGCGCTGCCTCGGGTGCCGCGTCCGGCGAGACGCCTCCGGCCCGCAATTGGGCATTGGCAAGCAATATTGCCGCCGCCCAGGTTTTCAGCCGATCAAGTGTTTCGGCCGACAGTCCCGCTCGGGCAATTGCCGCCGCAAGCGCTGCGCGACGCCTCATGGGAACCCGCGCCGCAATGGCGTGCGCAACTGGCGCTTTTGACCGTTTCAGAAAAATTGCCGCGACATTTTGCGGCGCCACTGGCGGAATTTCCGTCACCAGCGTGTCCGCCTCGGCCATGCCTTTTTCTGCCGCTGCCGAGCGCCAGTTGGTCGCCTGCGGCAGCGCATGAATAGTGCCCAGGAGCCAGATTTTCGTATCGGCATCCCGCAGGATGAACAGCGGCGGCTGTGCCGCGCGGGACTGCGGGGTGCAGCCGGTCAGCGCGCCGAGACCAAACGTCATCGCAAGCCCGCCCAGCGCGGCGGCCAGCGCCAGGCCAAGCCGCCGGGCGGGGTGCGCCGGGGCTGGTCTGCGCATCAATATGCCACGCGTACCGCCTTCAGCTTATAAGGCTTGAGCTGTTCCTGCACGCTATCTTGTCCCGCAAGATGGCCGGCGCCAACCGCGACGAACACCGTGCCCGGCTGCTTCATCCGGCTGTCGATCCACGCCGCCCAGCGGGTGTTGCGGTCCTTAAGCAGCGCTTTGTAGAGTATTGGCTCTTCGGCAATGTCCTTGTTGATAAGCTTGGCCAGCCCGTTGGGGTCGCCATGGCTCCACCTGTCGACGAGCGTGTCGAGCATTTCGCCAAATTTTGCCATTTCATCGACGGTCGAGAGCAGGAATTTCACCTGATCGGCTTGTGGCAGGCCGTGAAAATAGCCGAGTTGCTGCTCCAGTGTCTCAAGGCCACTGGCAGGTTTGCCGGCCGCCTTGGCGGCGGCGGTGAGCTGCGCTTCGGCGCCAGAATCCGGCGCAAATCCTGCCTTTGCCAGCGCCAGTTGCGACAGGATGACGCTGGCAAACCAGGGTTCGAACATGTCGAAAGCACTGGCCGGCTGGCCGAATTGCGCAAGCACGGCCGCATAGGCCGCGCGCTTGTCCGCCGGGAGCTTTTCGGTCAGCGTCTTGCCGTCCTTTGCCTGAGCAAGGCCCAGCACAATTTGCTGCGTCTCGCCGGCCCGGGCCGGGTCTTGGGGCGGCAGTTCCATGACGATGTTGCCGCTTTTGTCGAACGCGTCGCGTATCGCTTCGTCGAACCAGGTCAGGCCGGGCTTGAGCACGTGTACCGTGCCGAACAGATATATCGTCGTGTCGGCATCCTTCACCACCCACAAGGCGGGATCGGCATCAACGGTTTTGCCGACAGCGGGGGGTGCGGCGGCCGGCGCGGTCTGCGCGGTCGCCGGGCCAGCGAGCAGCAGCGCAAGCGTGGTGAAGGGGGCGAGGCGGTGCTTCATCAGGGCAATACTCCGTGGGGGCAGGTGCGGATCAGGCGCCGGTGCGGGGCCGGAACGAGAAGGCGCCGCCATGTCTCGTGACAATAAAAATCGCATAACGTGGCGGCGCGTCATCGCAAGCCATTACCGCGCCGGTCAACCCGCGCCAGGCGTCGCCTGTGAGGCGGATGCCGCGTTTCGCTGTCGCTGCCACAGGGTCGTGCACCGGCGACACTCACTGCACGCGGCTGACCAAAAGGCCGCGCGCGCGCAGCCGGTCGAGTAGCGAGCCGCGCCCGATGAAATGGCCGATGCCGGCGGCGAACAGCGTCGTGCCGGGTGTGCGCAGCCGCCTGGCCAGCGTTTTGGCCCAGGCACGGTTGCGCTCATCGATGAGCGGCGCCGAAAGGGGGGACGGCAGGTCGTTCTTCACCACCGACGCGAGCAGCGACCCAGGGCCGACATCGCCTTTGGCCCAGGCGTGGGCCGCTGCCAGCGGATCGGCCGACGGGTATTCCGGCGCGTCAAGCGCTGCCTCAAGCAGGCGGCGCTGCCGGGCTTCGGGAATCGCATCCAGCTTCGTGGCGACTGCGGTGCTGCGCTCGATGCCGGTGATGCGCTTGCCGTCGCGGCGGAACGCCGCTTCCAGCCAGTCATCGGCGCCCGGCCCCTGCGCACCGCCTGACGCCCGCTCCTTCAGCCCTTGAAGCGTGATGGCGGCAACCCAGGTCGGCGATTGGTCGAGAAACGCCACCGCGTCAGGCGGCTCGTTTGCCAGTAATCGCGCAAGCGCGGCACGGCGGTTTGGCGGGAGCCGAAGCGCCAGCACCGGGCGCCGCCGGTCGGTGTGGCGCGGCGCCGCCGGTACGGCCCGGTCGGTCGCGTCATCGACCGACTCGAGCATCAGCAACTGGGATTTCCGGGCAATTTGCTCAAATAGGCTGCTGCGCCACGCAAAGCCCGGCGGCAGACTGTGCAATGTGCCGAATAGATAGATCACGCTGTCGTCGTCCGCGATCTTCCAGATTGCCGGTTGCGGGCGATATGCCGGCGAGGCGAAAAGCGCGCCCGCGCCGCTGCCCGGCGGAAGCGGCGGCTGCGCGCCAGCATTGGCGTAGGACAGCCGGTCATCGGCGGGCAGCCCGGGATAATCGAGCCTCGGCCCGCCCGGCACCGTCAGCATGAAGGATGGCGGCACGACCGGATAGGCCAGAAGCGGTGGCCTGCTATTTTCCGTCATGCCGGTGGCCGCCAGCAGCACGAACGTGGCAATCCCCAACCGGCCGGACAGCGCGGCGCTGCGGCGGCGCAGGATCATCGCCTCTGCTCCGCGGCGGCGTAGCATCATCGCCTCTGCTCCGCGGCGGCGCAGCATCATCATCGCCGTTGCGTGAAGGCGGCGGGGAACAGGCATGGCGACTACAAGACCGCAACGGCGCGCTGCCGTCAACCGAGCATGGCGCCTGCTCCGGCAGCGCAGCCCATTGACCCGCGCAAGGCCGCGCGCCAAAGGTGCGGCGATATTTATTTCGCACGTGCGAAAGGGTTGAATTGACCGTGCAGCCGATGAGTTTTCAGCGCATGATTCTGGCGCTCCATGACTATTGGAGCGGGCAAGGTTGCGTCATCCTCCAGGCCTATGACATGGAGATGGGCGCGGGCACTTTCCACACCGCGACCACGCTGCGCGCGCTGGGGCCGGAGCCATGGAACGCCGCCTTCGTCCAGCCCTGCCGCCGGCCGACCGATGGCCGCTATGGCGAAAACCCCAACCGGCTGCAGCATTATTACCAGTATCAGGTCATCCTCAAGCCCAGCCCGCCCGACTTGCAGCAGCTTTATCTCGGTTCGCTCGCGGCGATCGGCATCGACTTTACGCTCCACGACATCCGCTTTGTCGAGGATGACTGGGAAAGCCCGACTTTGGGCGCCTGGGGACTGGGCTGGGAGGTGTGGTGCGACGGCATGGAAGTCACGCAGTTCACCTATTTTCAGCAGATGGGCGGGTTTGACTGCAAACCGGCGGCCGGCGAGCTGACCTATGGGCTGGAGCGGCTGGCGCTGTACATCCAGAACAAGGATTCGATCTACGATCTCGCCTATAACGATGCCGGCGTTTCCTATGGCGATGTGTTCCTTGAAAATGAGCGGCAGATGTCGGCCTGGAATTTCGAGGTTGCCAACACTGACTCGCTGTTCGACCAGTTCAAAAAGCACGCGGCGGAGTGCGAAAATTCGCTGAGCGCCGGTCTGCCGATCTCCGCTTATGAGCAGGCGATCAAGGCCAGCCACGTCTTCAACCTGTTGCAGGCGCGCGGCGTGATTTCGGTCGCCGAACGGCAAGCCTATATCGGCCGCGTGCGTGATCTGGCCAAGGGCGCCTGCGGCGCGTGGATCGAATGCCAGACGCCAGACTGGCAGGCGCGCTTTCCCGGGTGGACGGCATGAGCGACTTCCTCCTCGAACTGCTGTCGGAAGAAATCCCGGCGCGGATGCAGACGCGCGCGCGCGACGATCTGGCAAAGCTGTTTGCGACCGAACTCGCCAAGGCAGGCGTTGTTCCGCGGGAGATCGTCACTTACGCAACGCCGCGCCGGCTCGCGCTCATCGCCCGCGATCTACCGGCCGAAACGGCGGCGGTGGCGGAGGAAGTGAAGGGCCCGCGCGTCGGCGCGCCGCCTCAGGCGCTGGAGGGGTTCCTGCGCAAAACCGGGCTTGCAGCCGAGCAACTGGTGGAGCGCGACGGCGTGTTCTTCGCCACCATCGAGCAGGCCGGGCGCCAAACGGCGGACGTGCTGGCCGAGGCGATTCCTGCCATCATCCGCGCCTTCCCCTGGCCCAAATCGATGCGCTGGGGCGCGGCTTCGGTCTCGACCGAGAGCCTGCGCTGGGTGCGGCCCTTGCAGGGCATTGTCGCGCTGCTGGGGGACGGCGTGGTGCCGTGCGAGGTGGCTGGTATCGCCAGCGGGCGCGAAACGGTGGGCCACCGCTTCCATTCATCGGGCGCGGTCAGCGTGCCGAATGCGGCGGGCTATGTCGAGGCATTGCGCGCTGCCCACGTCATCGTTGACCAGAAGGAGCGCGCACTCGCGATTGCGCTGGGTGCCAAGATTGCCGCGCGCGATGCCGGGCTGACGCTCATCGAGGATGAGGGGCTGCTCGAGGAAAATACTGGCCTCACCGAATGGCCGGTGCCGCTGCTCGGCCGCTTTGACGCGGCGTTTCTGAGCGTGCCGCCCGAAGTCATTCAGCTTACCGCGCGCGTGAACCAGAAGTATTTCGTGTGCACGGACGACGACGGAAAACTCGCCAGCGCGTTCATTTGCACCGCCAATATTGATGCAACCGATAGCGGCGCAAAGATCATCGAGGGCAACCGCAAGGTGCTGGCGGCGCGGCTCGCCGATGCGCGGTTCTTTTACGAAACCGACCGGAAGGTGCCGCTTGAGGAGCAGGCAAGAAAGCTCGACCGGATCGTGTTCCACGAGAAATTGGGGACAGTGGCCGCCAAGGTGGCGCGGGTGGCACAGCTTGCGGAGTGGCTGGCGGCCAAGGGCATCGTGCCCGGTTGCAACCCGGAAATGGCGCGGCGCGCGGCGGAACTGTGCAAAGCCGATCTCGTCACCGGCATGGTTGGCGAATTCCCTGAATTGCAAGGGGTTATGGGCGGATATTACGCCGCCGCGCAAGGTGAAGCGCCGGAGGTGGCGGCGGCGATCCGCGATCATTACAAGCCGGTGGGCGCAGGCGATGACGTGCCGACCGATCCGGTGACGGTGGCGGTGTCGCTGGCGGACAAGCTGGATACGATTTATCAGTTTTTCTCATTTGGTGAGAAGCCAACCGGTTCAAAAGATCCCTTCGCCTTGCGCCGTGCTGCGCTAAGTATAATAAATTTGATAACAATAAACCGAATGCAGTTCGGATTTTTGAAATTTCTTGACGCTGATCCTTCGTTCTCTTCTGATGAATTACTGACCACCCATTATGCTTTTTATGATATGAAGAGGCACCAAAGAGAATATCATGCTGACGCATCTGAGTCAGAGCTAGAATACAGAACGATTAAGGAGCTGAGGTTCTTCGTATCTGTAGAGTTTCGCGATTTCTTCGCCGATCGCCTCAAAGTCCAGCAGCGCGAAGCCGGGGTCCGCCACGACCTGATCGATGCCGTCTTTGCGCTCGGCGGCGAGGACGATCTTGTCCGCCTGCTTGCGCGCGTCCACGCGCTCCAGGCCTTCATCACCACGCCCGATGGTGTGAACCTGCTCGCGGGTTACAAGCGCGCGGCGAACATCCTGAAGAAGAAAGCGGCGGAAGGGCTAGTCTGGCAGGCACCAACCTACCCCCCCGAACCGGCCGAAGCCGCGCTAATCGCCGCGCTTGATGTGGCCGCGCCGGCGGCGGCCCAAGCCGTTGCGGACGAAGATTTCGAAGGCGCGATGGCCGCACTTGCCAGCCTGCGCGCGCCAATCGATGCATTTTTCGATGGCGTGATCGTCAACGACCCTGATCCCGCCAAGCGTACGGCGCGGCTCTCGCTGCTGGCGCGGGTGCGGGGCGCCGTTCACACGGTGGCTGATTTTTCCAGGATAGAAGGCTGATATGACCCAATATGTCTATCGCTTCGGCGGCGGTGTTTCAGACGGCGCTGGCCTCAGCAAGGAACTGCTCGGCGGCAAGGGCGCAAATCTCGACGGCATGGCTTCCATCGGCCTGCCGGTGCCACCGGGCTTCACCATCAGTACTGAAATGTGCACCCGCTATCATGCTGAGAGCCAGGTCTTTCCGGACTCGCTGCGCGCCGAGGTGGCCAAGGGGCTGGCGCATATCGAGAGCGTAACGGGCAAGCGCTTTGGCGATGCGGCCAACCCGCTGCTCGTGTCGGTGCGGTCGGGCGCGCGGGTATCGATGCCGGGCATGATGGACACGGTGCTCAACCTTGGCCTCAACGATGCAACGGTTGAGGGGCTTGCGGCCACCTCGGGCGATGCCCGCTTTGCGTGGGACAGTTATCGCCGGTTCATCCAGATGTATGCCGATGTCGTGCTGGAGCTTGACCATGGCGCGTTCGAGGAAGCGCTTGAGGTGGCCAAGGAAGATGCGGGCTATTTCCTCGACACCGAGATGACGGCCGCCGACTGGCAAAGACTGGTGGGTGAGTATAAGGCACTGGTTGAGGCATTGTGGCACAGGCCCTTTCCGCAGGACGTGCAAGAACAGCTCTGGGGTGCAGTTGGCGCGGTGTTCGGCTCGTGGAATGCCGAGCGCGCCAAGGTCTATCGCCGGCTGAACGCCATTCCGCACGATTGGGGCACCGCCGTCAACGTGCAGGCGATGGTGTTTGGCAATATGGGCGATACATCGGCGACAGGCGTTGCTTTCACGCGTGACCCGTCAAAAGGCGATCGCGCCTATTACGGTGAATTCCTCATCAACGCGCAAGGGGAAGACGTGGTGGCGGGCATCCGCACGCCGCAATATCTGACGCGCGCCGCGCGCGAGGCGGCCGGCGCCAAACCCTTGAGCATGGAAGAGGCGATGCCCAATACCTATGCCGAACTCGCCCGGGTGTTTGACCTGCTGGAGACGCATTACCGCGACATGCAGGACATTGAGTTCACCGTCGAGCGCGGCAAATTGTGGATGCTGCAGACGCGCTCGGGCAAGCGGACCGCGTCGGCCGCGCTCAAGATTGCGGTCGACATGGCGAGTGAGGGGTTGATTACCGAAGAAGAAGCGGTGGCGCGGGTTGACCCGGCCGCGCTCGACCAGTTGCTGCACCCGACGCTTGATCCAAATGCCGTGCGCGACGTGCTGACCCGCGGGCTGCCGGCGTCGCCCGGCGCAGCATCGGGCGTGGCGGTATTCGACAGCGAAACGGCAGAGCGCCGGGCCGGGCTTGGCGATGCGGTTATTTTGGTGCGAACGGAAACCTCGCCCGAGGACATTCACGGCATGCACGCAGCGCGCGGCATTCTTACCGCGCGTGGCGGCATGACGAGCCACGCCGCCGTTGTCGCGCGCGGCATGGGGCGCCCATGCGTGTCAGGCGCGGGCACGCTTTCCATCGACAGCAAGGCGCGGCTGATGCGCGTTGGCGGCCGCGAAGTGCGCGAAGGTGACGTTATCACCATTGACGGCGCATCGGGCGAAGTGATGCTGGGCGAAGTGCCGACGGTGCAGCCCGAACTCGCCGGCGATTTCGGCGTCTTGATGGCCTGGGCGGACAAGGTGCGGCGCCTGAAGGTGCGCACCAACGCCGAAACGCCGCTCGATTGCCGCACGGCGCGCGATTTTGGCGCTGAAGGCATTGGCCTGTGCCGTACCGAGCACATGTTTTTCGATGCCGCACGGATCACCGCCGTTCGCCAGATGATCTTGGCTGACAGCGAAGCGGGCAGGCGCGCGGCACTCGACAAGCTGCTGCCGGAACAGCGCGGCGATTTCACCCAGATTTTTGAGGTAATGGCGGGCCTGCCCGTCACCATCCGCCTGCTCGACCCGCCACTGCACGAATTTTTGCCGCACGAGGAATCCGAATTTGCCGATGTGGCCGAGGCAACGGGCATCGGTGTCGAGGCGCTCAAGCGGCGTGCAGCGGAACTGCATGAATTCAACCCCATGCTTGGCCATCGCGGTTGCCGGCTGGGGGTGACCTATCCCGAAATCTACGAGATGCAGGCGCGCGCAATCTTTGAAGCGGCGATTGACGTTGCCGAGCAATCGGGCGCGGCACCAATTCCCGAGGTGATGATCCCGCTGGTCGCCACCCGCCGCGAGCTGGAGCTGATGAAGGCGGTGGTGGATGCGCAGGCCAAGGCCGTGTTCGCTGAGCGCGGGCGCACGCTGGAGTATCTTGTCGGTACGATGATCGAGCTGCCGCGCGCCGCGCTCAGGGCCGCCGATATCGCTGAACAGGCCGAGTTTTTCAGCTTTGGCACCAACGACCTGACGCAAACGACGCTAGGCGTAAGCCGTGATGACGCCGGGCGGTTCCTGACGACTTATGTCGACAAGGGCATTTACGCGACCGACCCATTTGTCAGCCTCGACATCGAGGGCGTTGGCGAGTTGATCGAGATGGCGGTTGCCCGCGGCCGCACGACCCGCCCTGACATCAAGCTGGGGATTTGCGGGGAACATGGCGGCGACCCGGCAAGCATCCGGTTTTGCGAGAGCGTCGGCCTCGATTATGTCTCGGCCTCGCCCTACCGCGTGCCGATTGCCCGGTTGGCAGCGGCGCAGGCGGCGCTCAAGGCACGCGGGTCAGGCGTCTGAAGGCAGCTCGCGCGCAATGCCCTGCGCGCGCGCAATATCGGCGGCAAGCAGCGCTGCCTGCAGCCGCCACTGTTCCGCCGTGATGAAGCCTGCGGGGAGTTTCAGCCGCTGTTCCAGCGCCAGTTCGTCGATCGCGCTCATCGTCTCAATGTCGCTGAACCGGTGGACGCCAAGCGCCTGAAGATTGCTCGCAAGGTCATCGTCGATGCTGCGAATTCGGGTGAGATCATCCCCCAGAAACACATGGTCCGGCAGAGGGTCGCTCAAACGGGCGGCCGGCTCTGCGGAGGCAGGTGCGTCGGGGGCGAGGTCCGCTGGCGCCGATTCCATAGGCGCGCCCATTTGATGGCCTGTCATCAGGGCGTCGGCCTCGGCGGGCGCAGGATCCGGCGTTTCGTCGCGGGCGGGAAAGGCGCTGGCGGCGGCCGCCATCATGCCCCCGGCCATGGCCGTGGCAGGAGCGAGGGGGGCTGTTCCCGACTGCGCGATGGTCTGGCTCGCTGATAGTGCGGCGTCATGCGGCCCGTGCGCCGCTGCGGATGCCGCATCGGCCAGCGTGCTGGCGCCCGCTGCTGCCATATCAGCCAGCCGGTCCGCGGCCGCGACCGGCGCAGCGGCCACTTCTGCACTTGTGACACTAGCCGGATGGGGCGGCGCCGCGCGGCCGGTTGCGGCCATATAGGCCGCCTCAAGCTGTGCAATTCTGACGGCGTTTTGCGCCGACATGGCCTCCGCCTCGCCTCGATAGCGCCGATATTTGGCGCTTTCGGCTTCCAGCCGCGCGCGCCACAGCTCCGCGCCGTCACGAAACCAATAGCCGAGCATGCCACCAATCAACATGGTGAGCGCCAGCAACAAAAACAGCGCGGAAGCAGTGAGCGTCATCGGCTAGCCTTGAATAATCGCAACGCGCCCTTTGTGCCCGCCCGCCTATTCCCGATCAAGCGCTGGTATTGGTGCCTAAATCCCGCTTTTGAACGCATCCGAGATGGAGCAGGCCGCCGGTCCGAGAATGACGACGAACAAGGTCGGCAGGATGAACAGGATGAGCGGAATGGTCATGATGGCTGGCAGCCGCGCCGCCTTTTCTTCGGCGCGCATCATGCGCTCGTTGCGGAACTCGGCAGACAGCACCCGCAGCGCCGAAGCCAAGGGCGTTCCGTACTTTTCCGTCTGTACCATCGTCGTCACCACGCCTTTGATGGCATCAAGATCAACGCGCATGGCGAGGTTTTCAAACGCCTGGCGACGTTCGGCGAGAAAGCCCAGCTCGATTGCGGTCAGCGTGAATTCGTCGCCCAGCTCAGGGTAGGCGCGGCCGAGTTCGCGCGCCACCCGGCCAAAGGCTGCGTCAACGGTCAGTCCCGCTTCGGCACAGATGACCAGCAAATCAAGCGCATCGGGCAGGCCCTTGCGGATCGCGTCGGTGCGCTTGCTGATGAGGTTGCCCAGATAAATGTCGGGCGCCTTGTAGGCGACGATGAAGGTCACCGCGACGAGGCCGTAGGCCTTGATCGGCGTCCAGTCGGCAAAGATGCTGGTGCCGTACACCACGTAAATCATCAGCCCGCCGAACACGACCGGGAGCACAAGGCGGCCGAAGATGACGGCAACGGCATATTCCTTTGACCGGATGCCCGCCTGCATCAGCTTGGTTTGCGCGGATTTTACCTGGCTGTCCTGGAGCACTTTGAGCGACAGCAGGAAACCGCGGATGCGGTCGGTCGTCTGGTTCTGGCGAACCAGCTTGGCGCGCCGCTTTGATGTGGACGCGGTTATCCCCGCCTTTAGCTGTTCGCGTCGCTCGTTCAGCGCCTTCACGCGTTTGGCCATCGGGTCGCGAACCGTAACAACGGCGTAAATCGCGACAAGCACCATGAAGGCGGCAACGCCGGACAGGAAGGTGGCCACGCCAATGACGTCCACCCCCAAAATCGTCGGGCCGCCGCTTGGGCCAGAAATCTGCATGACTGCTGCCCCTGTCTTAAATTTCGAAACTGACCATCTTGGACATGATGAAGGCACCCATGCCCATCCAGCACAGCCCGCCGGCTCCTGCGACCATCAGCCGCTGGTCGACGAAGAAGTTCTGCATGTAACTTCCGTTAATCATCCAGATCATGCCGAACACGATGAACGGCAGCGAGCCGACGATATAGGCCGAGGCCTTCGATTCAGACGACATCGCCTTGATCTTGAGCTTCATCTGCGTGCGCTGGCGCAGCACATTGGCAAGATTTGCCAGCGTTTCGGCCAGATTGCCGCCGGTTTCGCGCTGAATGGCGATGGTGATGACGAAGAACTGAAACTCGGGCGTGCCGAGCCGGTCTGCGGTTTCCTGGAGGGCCACGTCCATCGTCCGGCCGATCTTCATCTTGTCGGTAATTGAGCGGAACTCGACACCCACCGGTCCTTCGATTTCCTGCGCGACCACCGCCATCGTCTCGGTAATCGGCAAGCCCGAGCGCAGGCCGCGAACCAGCAGCTCAATGCCATCGGGGAATTTATGCGTGAACTTGGCAATGCGCCGCTTGATGAAAAAGCCGACCACCCAGTGCGGAATGCCTGCACCGATGATGAGACCGACGAAAAAGCTGAGGACGATGGGCACACCCTTGAGCGCCAGCAGCAATGTGATGACCGACAGGATGCCAAATGTGGTGAGGCCATATTGCCCGACAGTCCAGTTCTTGCCGGTCATCATCAACCGCTTTTTGAGGAGCGCGGGGCGGGGGATGAAGCGCATGGCCGCGGTGTCGAGCCGGGTCGCATTATGGGCTGTAATGCGCCGCAGCTGCGCCTCGACGATGCCGCCTGCACCGCTGTGGCGTTGGCGAACGGCGCCCAGCCGGCGCGATTTTGCGCGCGCGGGCGATGGCCCCATGGTGGCGAGCGCAAGCAGCATCAGCGCGCCAAGCGCGCCGAGGCAGAGCACCATCACCGGCATGAGTTCCATCATTCGTCTCCAACCCTGCGCCGCTGCCGGGGGCGTGCCCCGGCGGCTTTGCGCAACTATTTTGCCTTTGCGCCGCGTTTCGGCAGCAATGCCTTCAGATCGCCAAACTTGCCCATCAACGCGGATGCCGCGCTGGCGCCCGCCTTGGCACTCGTCTTGCCTTTGCCCGGTGCACTTGCGGCCCCGTCGCCGCTATCGCTGTCCACCAGCGCGAGCATCGTCGTGGCAAGCTGCGCCAGCGGGCTGAGCGCCTTGGCGCCCTTGCCCACTTCGGCCAGTGTTTTGCCCAGCTTGGCAGCCTGGCTCGCGAGCTTCTGGTCAAACCCAAGCACGAAATCGACCTTGCGCTCGATCGAGCCTTCAAAGTCCTTTCGGCTTATCTCCAGCGTGCCGTTGCTGTGCACCTTGTTGGCGACGACCAGCGTGCGCGTGCCCGGCGCGTTCGATTTGAGCCACGACAGGATGCGGATGGAATCGCGGGCAGCGGCGAGCGTCAGTTCGGTGACGAGCACGGCCACCTGCACGTCGCTTATGAGATGCGGATGCTGAACCAGCATGGCCCGGGGCAGGTCGGTGATGGTCGTCTCAAAGGCTGCGCGCATTTCCTCCTGAAGCTGGAAAAATGCGCTGCCGTCGCTCATGATTGGCGCGTTGATGGGGGCTTCGGCCGACAGAATCGACAGCTTTTCGCTGGAGCGCACCATGGCGCGCTCGATGAACAGTCCGTCGATGCGGCTTGGGTTCTCAATCGCGTCGGTAAGGCCGCGGCCGGGCTCCAGATCGAGCGCGAGCGCCCCGGTGCCGAAATGCACGTCGAGATCAAGCAGTGCCGTCGTCCGCCCCGCTTTTTCGCTGGTCAGCCACGCAAGTGAGGTTGCAATCGTCGATGCGCCAACGCCACCGCGGGTGCCAATGACGGCGGTCGAGCAATGCGGGCGCTCAACGCCTGCCTCGACGATTTTCGGCGCGTTGAGAATGGCTTGCGCCTGCGCAAATGTTTCGCGCAGCATGTCTGGGTTGAGCGGCTTGAGCAGATAATCCTGGATGCCGCTCGCCACCAGATCGCGGTAGAGCCGCACGTCGTTCACTTGGCCCGCCGCGATAACCACGGTGCCCGGCTCGCACACTTCGGCCAGCGCGTTGATGTCGTTGAGCGGATCGCCGCTTTCCGACAAATCGACGAACAATATGTTCGGGCTGGCTGAAACCGACAGCGTCTGCACGGCATTGCGCAGGCCGCCCTTGTTGATTTTTTCCGGCGCCCAGCCTTGTTCTGCGGTAATGGGGCGCAAGGCCTCGGCGGTGGTTTCGTCGCACACATAGGCCACAAAGGGGTCGCGAATGCCGGTGCCGCCGCGGGCTGGATTGAAGGGCGCGTTCATCAGTTACCGCCTCCCGAGCCGGCAGCGCCTGCGCTTTTCAGCCCACCTGCGCCGGTGGGCGCGGCCGTGCGCAAGGTGTTGATCGCCTTGATCGAAATTGCCGGATCAGAGGTCAGCGCGCCGGGCTGGCCGCGAACCAGATCATTGGGGTCGGCGATCATCGAGGCAACGTTGGAATTGATCGAGCAGCCGTGGTTTGACGACGTGTTGCTGTTGAAATCCTGCTGGCTGTTGAGGGAGTAATCGGGGCAGCCCGGCACTTTGGCGACCGAGCGGCTGACGATGACGCGCAGCGTGCCCGGTGCCACCGGCGCGCCGCTGATCGGGGCTTGCTCGGCCAGGAACATGCCATATCCCGCAACGAGCGCGGCGACTTCGCGGCGGGCGCCCGAGCCATTGGGGTCGTCCACCGCGACGCGGTCGCCATAGCCGATCTTCAGCGACGCGAGCCACCCGGCCAGCCGGTCTTCTTCCCCTGCGGCCAGGGCGCCACGCGCGGTGTTTACGTCGAACACAAAGTCGGTGCGGCTGACGACGGGTTGATGGACGGATTCAAGGCCGCGATTTTCCGTGCCCGCGCACCCCGAAAGGAGGAGGGCAGGTGCAGCAAAAGCAATTATCGAGAGGCGCTTTGTCATGGGCGGGGTTCCTGGGGCCTGATCGGTCATTTGAAGCTGAAGCCGGGTTGGGCCGACGCGTCTGCCTTGGCTTTTTTGGGGCCGGAAGGGGCGGCCACCGCCTTTTCGTCATCACCCTTTGGCGTGCGCGGGGTTGGTGCCGGGCCAACCGGAGCGGCAGCGCCGATGGCGGGCGTGGAGCCGGCCGGCTGCGCAACGCTTGGCTTGGGCCGGTCGCCGCCGGTCTTGCCGCCGCCCAGCTCGCCAAGGAAGATGCGGCCAAGGTCCGTCGGGGCCTTATAGCCGTCAGTTGGCAGCACGATGTCGTTCGCGTTCACGGGTTTGACCAGATAGGGCGTTATGATGATGACAAGCTCGGTTTCGTTGCGGCGAAAGCCGTTGGACCGGAACAGCGCCCCCAGGATGGGGACATTGCCAATGCCCGGTGTCTGCTCAATCGAGTTATTGTGATCGTTCTGCAGCAGCCCGGCAATCATGAAGCTCTGGCCCGAGCCTAGCTCTACCGTCGTCTCCGCGCGGCGGGTGGACAGCGCCGGGATGGTCGTGCCGTTGATTTGCACGGCACCCGCGCTGGTAAGCTGCGACACTTCCGGACGGACGCGCAGCGAGATGCGGCCATCGGCAAGTACGGTCGGTGTATAGGCAAGGCTGATGCCATATTGCTTGTATTCGACGGATACCGCCCCCAGCCCCTGGCTGACCGGGATGGGGATTTCACCCCCGGCGAGGAAGGTACCGGTCTCGCCGGACAGCGCGGTCAGATTTGGCTCGGCCAGCGTCGATACCTGTCCGCTGCGTTCGCCAAGATCAATCGCCTGCAGCACGTCAAGCCCAAGCAGCTTGCCGGCAAGGCCAACCGTGGTGAAGTTGCCGCCGCGCGCGATTTCGGCAATGCCAGTGCCGCGCGGGTTTACGAACTGGCCCGAGGTCGGGTCATAGGGGCCGGTGATGATGCCGGCACCGTTTGGCAGGTTGATGGTAGCCGTCGGGTAGGTGCCAAGTTGGGCCGAGGTAACGGCGCCGGGCTGGCGGCCGGAGCCGATGCTGCCCTGAAAGCCGCCGGTCTGATCGCGCGTGGCGATGTTGCTGCTGATGTCTTTGGCAAAGGTGCGGCTCACTTCGGCGAATTTGACCTGCAAATTCACTTGCAGCGGGGTCGCCGTTTTCAGCCGTGTCAGCACTTTCGTGCTGTCGCCTACAAATGCCTGTACCAGCCGCTCTGCCTCAGCGACGTCGCCCGGCGTGGCGACGGTGCCTGTCAGCAGCACCAGCCCGTTAAGCGGCGTTGCGGTAACGGTTGCATCGGGCAGCGCCAGGAGCAGCATCTGGCTGAGTGAATCGATGTTGTTGCCCACGCGAACCGTGGCCGAGTAGACGACCGCGCCGTTCTTGGCGGTGGCGTACATGGTCGTTTCGCCAGCCGTTTTGCCGAACACATACAGCTGGGTTGGCGAGCGCACCTGCACGTCGGCGATCTTGTCGTCGGCGACGAACAGATCGCTCATCGGGCGGGCGAGCGTGATGAGCTTGCCACGGCCGGTGGCCACCTGAACGGTGGTAACGGGAGCAGACGCCAAGATTTGGGCCGCCGTCGGCGCGGTCGCGCCCATGCCGGCAGTCACGACTGCGGCCATCAGCGGCCAGCCAATCGTCGTTGCGGTGATACGCATCCTAGTTATTCCCCCCTACCGGCACTTCGGTAATGTTGTTGCCGCGAGCGATGCGGACGACCGGCCCCCTGGGCGCGGCGGCGCCGGGGAAGGCGGGCGGAGCCGATGGGCCGACCGGCCCGACCGAACCGCGCTCATCAGCCGGCTTGCCGGGTACCGAGCGACGCTGGAAGCGCGACACATCGGCACCGGTTGCAAAGGTTGAGCCGCCAGCGGCAGGCTCTGAGGCGACCTTGAGCAGCATCGCCTTTTCGGCCTTGGGGTCGGCGCCATCTGGCACCGATATCGCGCCCGAGGCGATGGCTTCTTCAAGTTCTGAGCTATTGTCGGCGATGGAGCGCAGCGCGACCGACAGCGACCCCAAAGTCTGCGCAACCGCAAGTTTTTCAGAAAGTTTTGGCGTCGCCTCGACCGTGATGCTCGAGAATGTGTGGACCACCGTTTTGCCGGTCTCATCAACGGCATTGTCGGTCCTCTGGTCGGTTGCGAGCACGCGGATGTTGCGCAACACGGTTTCCGTCACTTTCAGCGGCGGGCCATCGCCACCACCCGGCACAGTCTGCGTCAGCATCAGGTCGATCCGGTCGCCGGGGAAGACAAAACCGGCAACCGCAGCGTTGGCCTGAACCGGCACTGTCACCGCGCGCATCCCTGGCCCGAGTGCTGCTGCCAGAAAGCCACGATCGCCAGGCTTCACGAGCGCGCCCTGCGTAATCGGCTGCCCTGCGGTCACGGCGTTGCGAACCACAGTGCCCTGCAGGCTTTTCAGATCAGTATTGTTTTTGAGGAAATAGGCGTTGTCGACCAGTTCCTTGGGCCAGGGCTGGAATTTCAGCGCCGTTGCATCGAGGATGGTGCCAACCGGCAGCGCACGGGTAGCAACCAGCACTTCGGGGCCATCAAGCGGCTGCACGGCGGGCGCGGCGGCGGCGGCCTGTTGCGTCGCCGAACCAAATACCAGGCTTCGCGCCATAAATGCCGTGACACCCGCAATCATCAGGGCGCCAACCAACAGAATTATCTTTCGTACATCCATGACGCATCGGGCCTTTTCGGACGCGGACCGGCTGATCCTGCGTTAATTAGTCAAGCAAAATGGTTAAATATTGGTTCGCGCGCGGCAATTAATCCGGCGACTACAATCGCCACGCCATAGGGAATTTCGGGCGGGCCGGGCTTCTTCAGTCGCCAGCGATCCGCCATGATGAGCAGCGTAAGCGCGCCGCCGGCCAGCGACATCACAATCAACATCTGCTCCAGCGCGGCCAGCGGCAGCCACAGCGACAGCGCACCAATGAGCTTGACGTCGCCGCCGCCCATTTGCCCCATTGCGAAAGGAATGAGGAAAAGGCCGAAAATGACCGCCGCAAAAATTGCCTGCATCGCAACATCGGGGAACAGTGCCAGCCCGCTGACATACCACCAGCACGGCGCAAGCAGGGCAATCAAGCCGTTCTTCCAATTGGCTATTTCTCGCCGGCGCACGTCCTCTATCCCCGCCGAGGCGAGCAGGACCACCAGCATGAGCGGCAGAATTGCGGAAAGGTGCATCCACGCCATGGCGCTATTCTGTAGACGGAACGGCTTTCCAAAAAGTAACCAGCGTACATGACCGATGCCGCCCAATATCGCCGCGCGATTCCCGCGACCGCCAACTTCACCCAGTGGCACGCCGCCGACGGGTGGGCGCTGCGGCGCTTTGACTGGCCGGCTGAGGCAGAGGTGTCGCGCGGCAGCATCTTGTTTCAGGGCGGGCGCGGCGACATTGTCGAAAAATATCTTGAGCTGCTGGCGCACTGGCACGCGCAAGGATGGTCCATCACCTCGTTTGACTGGCGCGGACAGGGCGGCTCGGGGCGCCTTTCGCCCGACGCGCATGTCGGCCATGTCGGCAGTTTCGACGATTATATCGCCGACCTGCGTGCATTCTGGGCGGACTGGTCGCCGCGGGCACCTGGCCCCCGGGTGCTGATGGGGCATTCGATGGGCGGCCACCTTGTGTCGCGAGCGCTGGTGGAAGGGGCCGTGACGCCCGATGCTGCGGTGTTGATCGCGCCCATGCTCGGGTTGCACAGCCCGCTCGGCGCCACGCTCGGCGAGCAGCTTGCGCGGTTGATGGCGCGCCTGGGCAACCCGGCGCGGGCCGCGTGGAAGGGCAATGAGCGCCCCGCGACGCTGGAGACCCGGCAGGCGCTGCTCACCCACGATCCCGGGCGGTATGACGACGAACTTTGGTGGCAGCAGGCCAAGCCCGAATTGCTGCTCGGGCCGCCGAGCTGGCGCTGGGTGGCCGAGGCGTTTTCATCCACCCGGGGCGTGCGGCAAGACCCGCGCCTCGCCTCGCTTGGCGTGCCTGTGCTGCTGCTGGTGCCGCTTGCCGACCAGCTCGTTTTGCCCAAGGCCGCGCTGGCGATTGCCGACCGGCTGCCCGACGCCCGCGTGGTGACGTTTGGCGATGAAGCGGCGCATGAGGTGCTGCGCGAGGTGGACGGCGTGCGCAACCGCGCAATTGCGGAGCTGGACATGTTTTTGGCGGCCCGGGCGGCACCGCGCTGAGATGGCCGACCATTATGATGTTGCCGTGGTCGGCGCGGGCATCGCTGGCGCCGGCATTGCCGCCGCGCTTGCGCCACAAGCCCGTGTGCTGTTGCTGGAGGCCGAGGGCGCACCCGGCTATCATGCGACCGGGCGATCCGCTGCCTTCTGGCATGAAACGCTTGGCGGGCCGCTGGTCCAGCCGCTGACCCGGGCCTCCCATCCGGTGCTGAGCGCAGGCGGGTTCCTCAAGCCGCGGGTGTCGCTGGAGGTGGCCGAGGCGGGCACCGTCGCGCTGCTTGATACTATGGCGGCCCAGTTTGCCGGGAGCGGGGTGCGCCTGTTGCGGCTCGACCAGGCGGGGGTGCGACAATGGGTGCCGCGCGCGCGGCCTGTGCTGGTCGCGGGGTTGCTGGAGCAGGATGGCGCCGATATCGACGTCGCCGGGCTGCATGCAAGCGTGCTGGCGAGCCTGCGCCGGGCAGGCGGCGTCCTGCGAACGTCTGCGAGACTTGCCGCGCTTGGCCGGTCTGGCGGTCGCTGGTCAATTGAGGCAGGCGAGCGCGCCTGCACGGCTGATATCGTCGTCAACGCCGCCGGCGCCTGGGCCGACCAGATTGCGGCAATGGCGGGCGCCGCGCCGATTGGCATTGCGCCCAAGCGGCGCACCCTCGTCCAGGTCCGCGTTTCGACCGACGATGTCCCCGCCGATCTGCCGCTGGTGATGGACATTGCCGGCCGCTATTATTTTCGCCCTGAAGGCGCCAACCGGCTGTGGCTGTGCCCGCATGACGAGACGCCCGCTGATCCCGGCGACGCGGCCCCTGAAGATATTGACGTAGCGCACGCCATTGACCGCTTCGAGACGGTCACCGACTGGAAGGTCGTCGCGGTGGAGCGCAAATGGGCGGGCCTGCGCAGCTTTGCGCCCGACCGGCTGCCGGTTTATGGTTTTGACGCGGCCGTTCCGGGGTTTTTCTGGTGCGCCGGGCAGGGGGGCTATGGCATCCAGACGGCGCCCGCCGCCTCGGCCATGGCCGCCGCCATGCTGCTCGGCCGGCCGCTGCCCGCCGACATCGCGACCATTGACCCGCAGCGCTATTCGCCGGCGCGCTTCTGCCCGGCTGGCGCTGGCTGAAAAGCAGCGCTAAGCTGCGTGTTGCCAACGGCACAAGGAGCGGAATGATGGCGCACAAATTCCTTATCGAAAAGAACAAGAAGGGCGAGTTCGTCGCCAAGTTCAAATATAACAGCGAGCTGATGTTCTGGACCGAGGGCTATAGCAGCAAGGCCAGCGCGGTAAACGCGATTGAGTCGATCAAGAAGAACGGCCCCGGCGCACCGACCGAGGAAGATCTCGGCTGAAATAGACCGCACAGGCCCGGCGGCAGGTCGATGGCAGGCACCGCCGCCGACCCGTCGCTGGCCGGCCGGGTCATGCCTCAGGGCGCCCCGCAGCGGCGCGTGCGGCGTTGCTCGCAAGCGCGTCGGCGCGCTCGTTTTCCGGGTGGCCGGCATGGCCCTTTACCCATTGCCAGCTTATGTCGTGCGGTTTCGCCGCCGCCAGCAGGGCTTGCCACAGATCGGCATTTTTCACGGGCTTCCGGTCGGCGGTTTTCCAGCCATTGCGTTGCCAGCCGTGAACCCATTTGGTCAGCCCGTCCATCACATAGCGGCTGTCGGTTGACAGCGTGACGCGGCACGGGCGGCTCAACGCGTTCAGCGCGGCGATGGCGGCCGTCATCTCCATCCGGTTGTTGGTGGTTTGCGCCTCGCCGCCGGAAAGCTCGCGCTCCTTGTCACCCATCCGCAGCACCGCGCCCCAGCCGCCGGGGCCGGGGTTGCCCTTGCACGCGCCGTCGGTGGCAATCTCGACATGGGGGCGTGCCGTCATCGCAGCGTCTTGAGCCGGCCGGCAAGATTGGGGTCATAGGTTCTGAGCCGGCGCCAAAAGCTGAGCGGGTCCTTGCGCGTGACGAGCGCGCCGGGCGGCGTGTTCAGCCAGTCCCACGCGCGCGACAGGGTGAAACGGAGGCAGGCGCCGGCCGCAAAGGAGTGTAGGGCAGCCCGTTCCTTGTTCGTCAGCGGGTAGGCGCTGTGATAGCCGGCGATCAGCGCGTCACCGATGGCCGGCTGAAAATAGCTTCCGGTCGCATCAAACGACCACGCCGCATGCATGATCGCCAGATCGTAAATCCGCACATCGGTGCACGCGAAATAGAAGTCGATCAGCCCGCCGACCGTGTCGCCCTGCATCAAGACATTGTCGGGGAAAAGGTCTGCATGGATGGCGCACCGGTCGAACGCGTCGGCCGGCCAAGTGCCGGTGATGGCGTCCACCGCATAACCAAGATCCTTGTGCAGGCCGGGCGCTATCGCGTCGAGGCTCAGCCCACAGCGTTCCCACAACGGGCGCCATGTTGGCATCCCCATGGAGTTTGCGCGGGCCGGCGTAAAATCAGCGACTGCCAGGTGCATCTTTCCCAGCGCCTGCGCGGTGTTGAATGCCTGTTGCGGGGTAGGGTGTGCCAGCGACACCCCCGGAAGGAACTTGATGAGGCAGGCCGGGCGCCCTTCAAGCGCCTGTATCTTGCGCACGCTTTGGTCGTTGATGGCGGGCGGGACGGGCAGGCCCTTGTCCGCCAGATGATCGAGCAGCGCCATGAAATAGGGCAAGTCAGCGGCGGCAACGCGCTTTTCATATAGCGTCAGAATGAAGCGCCCCCGGCTCGTGTCGACCAGGTAATTGCTGTTTTCAACACCTTCGGCGATGCCCTTGACCGACACCAGGGTGCCGACATCATAGCGTGTCAGAAAATCAGCGAGCGCCTCGGCGGAGACAGGCGTGTAAACGGCCACTGGTTCAGGCGACGGCTTCCAGCCCGCGCGGCAGCTTGAACGCAATCGTCTCGCGGGTTGTTTCCACCTCGCGTTCAGTGATGGCGTAATGTTCGGCGAGCAGACCAACCAGTTCGCGCACGAGAAATTCCGGCGCCGAGGCCCCGGCCGTGATCCCCAGCGTCTTGACGCCTTTCAGAAGCGCCAGATCAAGGTCGGCCGCCCGCGGGATGAGCCGGGCCGGCGTGCCCTGTCGCTCGGCTACTTCCACGAGCCGCAAAGAGTTGGACGAATTGGTCGCGCCAATAACCAGCATCGCATCGCAAGATTTGGCAATGGCCTTCACCGCAGCCTGGCGGTTCGAGGTTGCATAGCAGATATCTTCCCCGCGCGGCGCCTTGATGCCGGGGAAACGCGCGACCAGCGCAGCCACCACATCGGCGGTATCATCAACCGAAAGCGTCGTCTGGGTGAGGAACGCAAGATTGTCCGGGTCAGCCGGCGTGAACGCCTGGGCATCTTCCAGCGTTTCAATCAGCGTCATCGCGCCGTCGGGCACCTGGCCGAATGTGCCGATTACTTCAGGGTGGCCGGCATGGCCAATGAACAGGATGTGGCGGCCGATTTCAACCAGGCGCTCGGCCTGCTTGTGCACCTTTGATACCAAGGGGCAGGTCGCGTCGAGATAGTCCAGCCCGCGGTCGCGCGCTTCGACGGGCACCGATTTTGGCACGCCGTGCGCGGAAAACACTACGGGCACGCCGTCTGGCACCTCTTCCAGCTCCTCCACAAAGACGGCGCCCTTGGCCCGCAACGAATCGACGACGAACTTGTTGTGGACAATTTCGTGCCGGACATAGACCGGCGCGCCGTAGCGCTCGATTGCCAGTTCGACGATGTGGATTGCGCGGTCGACGCCGGCGCAAAAGCCGCGAGGCGCGGCGATGACCAGGTCAAGGGCCGGTTTTGTAGAATTGCTCATCGACCACGCTTTACGCGATTGCTTGCGCACGCGAAAGCCGGTTCCTATGCTAGCGGCGATTGTTTGGTGGAGGGGGCGGCGGCAAGACCTGCCCGATCTGCGCCATTTCTCAAGAGGCAAGGCGCTTATGCCCGTGAAACGCTTACACTGTTCCCCGATTGTCATTGGCCTGGCAGCGGGGGCGCTTGGCCTTGGCGGCTGCACGCAGACAGGCGAAGTGGCGCTTGGCGGGATTACCGCGATCCGCTCCGCCTGCCCCGCAGTCGCGGTGCCAGCGGCGACCGGCGACGTGACCATATTCACGCCTGAGAGCAGCACCGATGCCGGGGCGCTCGACGTGACCGCCCTGCTGACGAATGTTCGCTCCACCTGTGTTGATGCCGGTGCCAATGTGGTGACCACGGTGACATTCGACGTGCGCGGGCGCCGGGCAACTACGCAGGCGGCGCGCGACGTGACGCTGCCCTATTTCATAACCGTGGTGCAGGGGGGCAGTGCGGTCGTTGCCAAAAGCGTCAGCCGGGTCACTCTCCATTTCGATGCAGGGCAGGACCGCGCGTCGGCGGCGGGGCAGGCCGAGGCTTCGGTCGTGCGTGCTGCCGCGACGTTGCCGGCCGACATCCGCAAAAAGCTCACCCGTCCGCGCAAAGCCGGCGAGGAGGAGGCGGCGACCGACCCGCTGTCGCGCCCCGACATCCGTGCAGCGGTGCAGCGTGCGACATTTGAGGCGCTGGTCGGCTTTCAGCTTACCGATGCGCAACTAAAGTATAACGCCACGCGCTGAGGCGCTGCGCCGGCCGACAATCCTCGCGGAAAATACTCCGGGCGCCGGCGATTGACTAAAGCGTCTGCGGGCGCCAAAGCGGCATGGTCGATGTCGGGCAACCGGCTTGGCAAAGCGCGGGAGAGTGCGGGGTGAAAGCCCCGCCGCCGAAGGAGCAACCGCCCCGGAATCTCTCAGGCAATCGGGACCGCGCTTGGCCATTTCGACACTCTGGAAAGCGGCATGGGGAACGCTCCTTGTGCCCACCGAAGGGGTAAGCCGCGCGGCCTTTGGCTGTACCGGCGAAAGCTCTCAGGTTCCGTGACAGAGGGGGTGGCTGTGCGTCAGCCGGGACAGCGGACCCGGTTCGCGATGGCCGCGCCTTGACCTGTGCCCGCGGAGTGTTGCTGATGAGCGAAATTGACCTGATCGACGTCATCGAACCGCTGCCGCTGGATGCCTGGCACCGCGCACAGGGCGCGCGCATGGTTGAGTTCGCTGAATATTACATGCCCATCCAGTATGATGGCATCATGGCCGAACATTTGTGGACGCGCGAAAATGCCGGCCTGTTCGATGTGTCGCATATGGGCCAGTTGATCGTTTCGGGCGAGGGCGCCGCGCAGGCGCTTGAGGCGCTGGTGCCGGGCGACATTACCGGGCTGGCACCGGGACGGATGCGCTATTCGCTGCTGCTGGGCAACGATGGCGGTATTCTCGACGACTTGATGATTACCAACGCCGGCGACCATTTTTACCTTGTCGTCAATGGTGCGGTGAAGAACGACGACATCGCCTATTTGTACGAGCATCTGCCCGACAGGATTACGCTTAATCATATGCAGGACCACGCGCTGCTGGCGGTGCAGGGGCCCAGGGCGGTTGACGCGGTGTCGCGCCTGTTGCCGGGCGTCGAGGCGTTGACCTTCATGCAGGCCAGAGCGGTCCCCTGGAACGGCCAGAGCCTGTGGGTGAGCCGCTCGGGCTATACCGGCGAGGACGGGTTTGAGATTTCGCTGCCTGCCGACAGTGCCGAGGCATTTGCCACGCTTCTGTGCGCTGAGCCGGAAGTGAAGCCGATTGGCCTTGGCGCGCGCGATTCGCTGCGGCTGGAGGCCGGGTTGCCGCTTTATGGGCATGATCTTGACGCCGGCACCACGCCGGTTGCCGCCGATCTTGGCTTTGCCGTGTCGAAGCGGCGGCGCGAGGCGGGCGGCTTTCCCGGTGCTGCCCGCATTCTTGCAGAACGCGCGGAGGGCGCCGCCACGAAACGCGTCGGGCTGATTGTGGAGGGGCGCCAGCCCGTGCGCGAGGGTGCAGTGGTGGTGGACGGGCAGGGCGCGCAGATTGGCCGCGTCACGTCGGGCGGGTTCTCGCCAAGCCTGCAATGCGCCATCGCCATGGCTTATGTGCCCGCCGTTTTGGCGGCGCCCGGCACTGCCGTGATGCTGTCGCAGCGTGGCAAGCCCCATGCTGCCACTGTCGCCGCCATGCCTTTTATTCCCCACCGCTACGTCCGTTAACAGGAGGCACGTGAGATGAGCCGTTACTTTACCGAAGACCATGAATGGGTTGATGTCGATGGCGATGTCGGCACCGTGGGCATTACCGATTATGCGCAGGGCCAGCTTGGCGACATCGTGTTCGTCGATGTGCCCGATGAGGGCAAGGAGCTGACCAGGGGCGATGAAGCCGCCGTGGTCGAATCGGTCAAGGCCGCCAGCGATGTCTACGCGCCCGTCTCCGGCACGGTGGTTGAGGGCAACGCCGCGCTCGCCGATACGCCGGGCCTCGTCAACGAAGATCCCGAAGGCGATGGCTGGTTCTTCAAGGTCACGCTGAGCGACACCACCGAACTTGACGAGATGATGGACGAAGCCGCCTATGAAGCCTTTGTGAGCAAGTTGTAAGCACGCCGCCCCTCCCGCCTGCGGGAGCTTATGGGGTGCGCGTCGTGCGCGCCCGTCATCGCCTATCCCCGGCCCCTTTCGCAAACCGGAAAGGGGGGAGTGACTGAAAATGCGCTACCTGCCGCTAACCCCGTCTGACCGCACCGCTATGCTGGAGCGTATCGGTGCTGCCTCGATCGACGATCTGTTCGTCGATGTGCCCGACGAAGCGCGCCTCGACGGGCCGATCCACGACCTGCCGGGCCATGCCAGCGAAATGGCGGTCGAGCGGCATCTGTCGGCGCTGGCGCGGCGCAACATGGTGGCGGGCGATGTGCCGTTCTTCCTGGGGTGCGGAGCGTATCGGCATCACATCCCGGCGTCTGTCGATCACCTCATCCAGCGGGGCGAGTTTTTGACCGCCTACACGCCCTATCAGCCCGAAATCGCGCAAGGGACGCTGCAGATGCTGTTCGAGTTCCAGAGCCAGGTCGCGCGCCTGTTCGGCACCGATGTGGCCAATGCGTCGATGTATGATGGCTCGACCGCATGCTGGGAAGCGATCGTGATGGCGCGGCGCATCACCAAGCGGGGCAAGGCCGTGCTCTCGGCCGGCCTCCACCCGCATTATGTGTCGGTATGCCGGACCATGGCGACCTTCACCGGTGACGTGCTCGACACCGCGCTGCCCGCGCTTGCCGCGGATACCGATGCCGACCGGCTGCTTGCCGCAATTGATGACGATACATCCTGTGTGGTCGTGCAATATCCCGACATTCTGGGCCGCATTGCCGACCTGTCCGCGATCGCGGCGGCCGCCCATGCCAAAAAGGCGCTGCTTATCGCCGTTGTTACCGAACCGGTGGCGCTTGGCGCGATCACGTCGCCAGGAGAAATGGACGCCGATATCGTGGTGGGCGAGGGCCAGTCGCTTGGCGTGGGGCTGCAATTTGGCGGGCCATATGTGGGGCTGTTCGGGGCCAAGGAAAAATATGTCCGGCAAATGCCGGGCCGGCTGTGCGGCGAGACGCTGGACGCGGACGGCAAGCGGGGCTTCGTCCTCACCCTCAGCACGCGCGAGCAGCATATTCGCCGTGAAAAAGCGACATCGAATATCTGTACCAACTCAGGGCTTTGTGCCCTTGCTTTCTCGGTTCACATGACCTTGCTGGGGGAGCGCGGCCTGCGGGAACTGGCAATGCTCAACCATCTGGGGGCAAGTGCTGCGGCTGACCGGCTGGCGAAGGTGCCAGGCGTTGAGCTGGTGACGGACCGGTTCTTCAACGAATTCACCCTGCGTCTGCCGCGCGACGCGCGTAGCACGGTGCATGCGGTTGCGGCGCGCGGGGTGCTTCCCGGTGTGTCGCTGGGCCGGCTCTATCCGGGCGAGGAGAGCCTTGCAAACGGCCTCGTCGTTGCCGTTACCGAAACGACCACGCCCGATGATGTCGAGGCGCTGGCGACGGCGCTTGAGGAGGTGCTCGCATGAGCCTGAACCCCGCTGGCTGGCGCCCTGAAATGGTCGTCAGTGACAATGCCGCCCCGCCCACTTTTACGGGTAACAAAGCGCTGATGCTGGAAGAGGCGCTGATTTTCGAGATTGGCGACACGCACACGACTGGCGTGGATTTCGGCTCGGCGCCTGCCGCTGCGTCGCGGCTTGCCGGGTTGGAGCGGACGCAGCCAATTGGCCTGCCGGGCCTGTCGGAGCCGGAAGCGGTGCGCCATTACACCCGGCTCAGCCGCCAGAATTATGCGATTGATCTGGGCTTTTTCCCGCTCGGCTCATGCACGATGAAGCACAATCCGCGCCTCAACGAGCGGCTGGCGCGGCTGCCTGGTTTTGCCGATGTCCACCCGCTGCAACCGCGCGAAACAGTGCAAGGGGCGCTTGCCGTCATCAACGAACTGGCGGTGTGGCTCATCACGCTGACCGGCATGCATGGCATTGCCATGGCACCAAAGGCCGGAGCGCATGGCGAGCTTTGCGGAATCCTGTGCATCAAGTCAGCACTGGCGGCGCGCGGCGAAGGTCAGCGCAAGGTTATTCTCGTGCCCGAAAGCGCACACGGCACCAACCCGGCGACCGCTGCCTTTGCCGGTTTTGCGGTGGAGGACATTCCGGCAACGCCAGAAGGGCGGGTTGATCTGGCGGCGCTCAAGGCGCGGCTTGGCCCCGATGTGGCGGGCGTGATGATTACCAACCCCAATACCTGCGGCCTGTTCGAGCGCGACATGAAGGCGATTTCAGACGCAGTCCATGCAGCCGGCGGCTATGTCTATTGCGACGGCGCAAATTTCAACGCCATCGTGGGGCGCGTGCGGCCTGGCGACCTTGGCATTGATGCCATGCATATCAACCTGCACAAGACCTTCAGTACGCCGCATGGCGGTGGCGGGCCCGGATCAGGGCCGGTCGTGCTGTCGGAAGCGCTCAGCCCCTATGGCCCCCTGCCATTTACGGAGCGCCACGCCGATGGCCGGTTCACCCTGGTCGAAGAGGAGACGGTCGGCGACCGGCACCCTCACAGCTTTGGCCGGATGAGCGCCTTTCACGGCCAGATGGGCATGTTCACCCGGGCGCTTGCCTATATTCTGAGCCACGGCGCCGATGGCCTGCGACAAGTGGCCGAGGACGCGGTGCTGAACGCCAATTATGTGCTGCGCAGTTTGGAGGATGTGCTCGATGCGCCGTTTGCCGTGAGCGGCCCGTGCATGCACGAGGCGCTGTTCAGCGATGATGGCATGGCCGAAGGCTTCACCACGCTCGACATAGCCAAAGGATTGATCGACGAGGGGTTTCACCCGATGACGGTGTATTTCCCGCTCGTGGTGCACGGCGCCATGCTGGTGGAGCCAACCGAAACCGAATCAAAGGCCGCGCTTGACCAGTTTATTGGCGCGCTGCGCAGTGTCGCCGCACGCGCCAAGGCAGGAGATCCGGCACTCAAAGGCGCGCCCCATTTCGCGCCGCGCGCGCGGCTCGATGAAACGCTCGCCGCGCGCAGGCCGGTGCTGGTGTGGAAGGAGCCGGCGCTCCCTAAAGCGGCCGAGTAGCGCGGGGGGAGGTGTGTGTGGCGCGGCGTGAGCCAGGCAGCGCATGGCGCGGTCTGTTCGCAGGCGCTGGGTGGTGGTAGGGAGCGGTCAACACCGCCCGGACAGGGAAATGAAATGCTCGCCCATACCGATCCCAAACAATGGATCGCCTATGTCATCATCGCGGTAATCCTGTCGTCGGTGCTGGCGCTCAGGGTGAAGCGGATGGCGCAAAGCCGGCCGCTCCGGCTTGACCGGCTGTGGATTTTGCCGCTGGCCTATCTCGTCATTGCCGGCGCGGTCTTTTATTTTGCGCCGCTTGGTCCGCTCGGCTGGGCGCTCAGTGGCGCCGCGTTGGTGCTTGGTGCGCTGCTTGGCTGGCAGCGCGGCCGGCTGATGCGGATCGATGTTGATCCGGCTACCCAAACGCTAAGGCAGCGCGCGTCGCCCGCAGCGATGCTGTTCCTGCTGCTGCTGGTCGCGGTCCGGTTTGGCGCGCGCGGCATGGTTGCAGCGGGCGCGCCGCTGCACCTCAGCGCGCTGGCGGTAACCGACATGCTGGTAGCCTTTGCGCTTGGGCTGCTGGTCATGCAGCGGGTGGAGATGTTCTTGCGGGCGCGGCGGCTGCTCGGCTCTGCGCGCGCGGGGATTGCCTGATGGCGGACCCGACACCCTGGATCGTCGCCGAAGACTCGGGCGCTGTCCGCAAGCACGCGCCCGCCACGCTGCGCAATCGCGGGGCAATTGCCGAGCGGCTGCGCGCTGTGCTCCCATCTGCGGGGCTGGTGCTGGAAGTGGCGAGCGGCAGCGGTGAGCATTGCGCCTGCTTCGCCGAAACCTTCCCCGCGCTCGACTGGCAACCAAGCGATCCTGACGAGACGGCGCGGGCTTCCATCGCGGCGTGGTGTGCCGGGCTGGCCAATGTCCGCCCGCCCATGGCGCTTGATGCCGCCGCGCGGGTGTGGCCGGTTGCGCACGCCGATGCGGTGCTGTGCATCAACATGGCGCATATCAGCCCCTGGCCCGCAACATTGGGGCTGATGGCGAGTGCCGGGCGGCTGTTGCCCGCTGGCGGCCCGCTGGTGCTGTACGGGCCGTTCCTCCGCCCTGAAACCGAGACGGCGCCAAGCAATATCGCCTTTGATGAATCGCTGCGCGCGCGTGATCCGGCATGGGGGCTGCGCGACATGACTGATGTTACGTCTGCGGCACTTGGCGCCGGGCTGTTGCTCGATCAGGTCACCGAAATGCCCGCCAATAACCTGTTTATCGTGTGTCGCCGGGCCTAAATCCAGCGGCGCACGCGCTGGCAATAGGCGGCATAGCCGGCGCCGAATGTCGCTGCGAGATATGCCTCTTCCCGCGCGATTACCTGGGTTTGGACGATCGCGACGCTTACGGGCACCAGCAGCAATGCCCAAAGGCTGCCCAGCCACAGCGCCAGCCCGGCTTGCATGATCGCCATGCCAAGATACATTGGGTTGCGGGTGACGCGGTAGATGCCCGTCTCGATCACGGTGGCGGTGCCGGTCCAGGGAATGGGGTTTTCCCCCGTTTTGCGAAAGCGCTGCTCGGCGGCGGCGATGATGGCAAGACCTGCTACCGTGATAATCGCCGCTGCGGGCCAGGGCACGCCAAGTCCGGGCAGGCGCACAACCAGTTGCAGCGCAGGCCCCAGCAGCAGAAAACCCAGAAAAACAAGCGGCGGTGGAAAGCGGACTGCGGGCACGCTGTGGTCAGTCATCGGTCACTCCCCAAAGGGCATTATAGCGCAATCGGCGAGGTCAGGCGATAGCTTGCTGCGTTTTCATCCGCTGCAACCGATGTTCGCGCCAGACGATGTACAGCCCCGAGCCAATCAATATCGGCGCGCCGAGCAGCGTGGCGGCGGTTGGCAGCGTGTGGAACACCACCCAGCCAAACACCGTTGCCCAGACCAGCCCGGTATAATCCATCGGCACGACCAGCGACACGGGCCCCAGCCGGAGCGACGCCGTCATCAGCATTTGCGCGCAGCCGCCCGAAATGCCGACCAGGATAAGCCACGCCCAGGTGGCTGCCGGGTGCGGCGTAGCGAACAGCGCAAAGGGCACTGCGAGCACCGGCACCGACAATAACGAGAACCAGAACACCGTGGTCGCGGCGCCCTCCGTCCGCCCGATTTGCCGCAGCAATATCGATACGCTGGCCGAGAGCAAGGCGCCCGTCAGGCCCGTTGCGACCCCAATCAGCGGCATATGTGCAGCACCGCCCGGCTGCGTCACGATCAGCACGCCGGCAAAGCCGGCCGCCACCGCGCCCCAGCGGTGGATACCCGTTGACTCGCGCAGTAAGACCGCGCCCAGAATCGTTGCGAATATCGGCAACGTAAACTGCATCGTGGTGGATTCGGCAAGCGGCAGCAGCAAGATGGTGGTGAACACAAAGCACATGCTGGTCAGCCCCATCGCCATGCGCAGCATGTGGGCGCCCATCCGCTGCGTGCGCACGGTGCCGAGCCCCGGCCCCGCCGCTATCCACAGCGTTACGGGCAGCAGCGCAAAAGTCTGGCGGAAGAACAGCACTTCGGCAAGGTGCGCGCCGCCCGCTTCGGCGACCTTTATGGTTGCTCCCATCGCGGCGAATACAAAGGCCGATCCCAGCCGGAGCAACATCGCCGCGATCGACCGGTCCTTGGCAGCAGCAGTCATCGCTCTTCCATAGCAGCGCCTGACGCCTGCGCCAGCACGCCGCGCGGATTGCCGCACATGCTTTTGCTGGCGTTCTGTCATAGCTTCGCGCTATCGGACCGGCTATGATAAAGCACGCGCTTCCCGTCACCCGCGACGCCGATTTTTCGGCCTGGTATCAATCCGTCATCGCCGAGGCCGATATGGCCGAGGAAAGCGGGGTGCGCGGCTGCATGGTCATCCGGCCATGGGGCTATGGCATCTGGGAGCGGATCCAGCGGCTGCTCGATGATCGCATCAAGGCAACGGGGCATGAAAATTGCTATTTTCCGCTGTTCATCCCGCTCAGTTATTTCGAGAAAGAGGCCGAACATGTCGAAGGCTTTGCCAAGGAAATGGCGGTCGTCACCCATCACCGGCTGATCGCGGATGGCAAGGGCGGGCTGATGCCGGACCCCACCGCCAAGCTCGAAGAGCCGCTCGTCGTGCGACCGACATCGGAGACGGTGATCGGCACCGCCTTTGCCCGCTGGGTGCAGTCGTGGCGCGACCTGCCGGTGCTCATCAACCAATGGGCCAATGTCGTGCGGTGGGAAATGCGCACGCGGATGTTTTTGCGCACCGCCGAGTTTCTCTGGCAGGAAGGCCACACCGCCCATGCCAGCGAAGCCGAAGCGCGCGAAGAAACGCTCAAGATGCTCGACGTCTATCGCAGTTTTGCCGAAGACGTCGTCGCGCTGCCGGTAGTCGCTGGCGAAAAGCCTGAGAATGAGCGCTTTCCCGGCGCCGTTGCGACCTATTCCATCGAAGCGATGATGCAGGACGGCAAGGCGCTGCAGGCGGGCACCTCGCACTTCCTCGGCACGAATTTCTCGCAGGCGCAGAATATCCGCTTTCAGAACGCCAATGGCGAGCTGGAACTTGCGCAGACAACGAGCTGGGGCATGTCGACGCGGATGATCGGCGGGCTCATCATGGTGCACGGCGATGATGATGGCCTGCGCGTGCCACCGCGCATTGCCCCCTGGCAGATCGTGATCGTGCCGATGCTGCGCGATGCGCCCGAGGACGCCGACCTGATCGCTTATTGCAAAGCGCTCCAGGCCGATCTCGCCGCGCTGTCGGCGTTTGGCGAGCCGGTGCGTGCGCTGCTCGATCTGAAACCGGTCAAGGCGCAGACCAAGCGCTGGGGCTGGGTGAAAAAGGGCGCGCCGATCATTGTCGAGGTGGGCGGTCGCGACATGGCCGGCGGCGCCGTGTCGGTCATCAGGCGGACGGCGCTTTACCGGGCAGACGGCAAGCTCGACTCGCAAACCGTTGCGCGTGGCGATTTTGTGGGCGCGGCGGCGGTCATGCTCGCCGACGTCCAGGCTTCGCTTCACAGCGAGGCGCGGGCGCGGCTCGACGCCGGCATTGCCCGGGATGTTGCCGATTTTGCCGGGCTTGAGCGGCACTTCGCCGATAGTGTCAAGAATCCTGGCTGGGTCGAGGTTCAATGGGCCAGGCCGACCGGCGCCGCGCTCGACGCGGTGGCGGAGCGGCTGAAGGCGCTCAAGCTCACCCTGCGCAATGTGCCGCTCGACGTGCAGCCGGCAGATGGCGCCTGCATTTTCACCGGCGCACCGGCGGTAGAGCGCGTGCTCGTCGGCCGGGCTTATTGATCGACTTCAGTGCGCGGCATTTCGGGTCGCAAGTCGGGCCGGGCGCGAAACGGCCAGTCAATGACGCGCCCGGCATGGAGCGCCCACCAGATGAATACCGGCTGCAACGCGAGCCGGGGAACATGGTACCATAATCCGAGCTTCGTGCCGCCGAGCGTTACGCCTTCGACCGCGTGCTTGATGTTGGCCGGGTAGACGCACAGCGCATAGAGCGCGAGCATGACGCCGGCGGCATAGCGCAACCTGTGCGTCAGCAGCGCTGTGGCGCCGGCAATTTCGCACACGCCGGTGCCGAGGACGACCTCGTGCGGAAAGGGCACCCAGCCGGGCATGATGGGCAGAAAAGCGTCCGGCGATCGCAAATGGATGACGCCCACCACGGCATAGGCCATGGCCAGCCCGATGCGCGACGCGCGGCTGGCCCAGTGCTCGGTTGCGCGCCGCGCCGCCGTGCTCACCCGCCGAGCGTTTTCAGCACAAAGTCGGCGCGTTCGGCCACGCTTGCCCGGGGCAGTTCGATCAGCGAATAGCCAAGGCTTGGATATGCCAGTGCGAGCCGCTCATATTCCGCAATTGCCTCCGCCATCGAGGCGCGGCGTTCGTCATCGGTTTGGTAAAGCTCCGGCCATGGTGGCGCGAGGAACACCGTGTCGGCATAGCGGTGCTTGCGCGCCACGCGGGCGGTGACCGTCTCGCCGGTTGCGTGCTCCAGCGCAACGGCCGCGTCGATCAGCCCGCGGTCGAAAAATACCCAGCCCGGCAGGCGCCTTGCCCCGGCGCGGTCGGCGAGCGCCATCTCAACCGCGCGCGCGGCAAAGCCGGCCATGTCGATCCATGGCAGCGCGGTGCCGCCCGTCACCAGTTCGTTGCGCACAATGCGGCGACCCGGCTCGGGCACGGTTGCATGGCCACGCGCGCCAAGCGCCTCGATCAGGCTTGATTTGCCGCCGCCGGAGCAGCCCGAGATAATGACGAAATTGCTCTTTTTCATGGCGGCGCGTCGTCCCCCGGTGCCGCCCCGATATGAGCCTCGCCCCGGCCTTGCGCCAGCATCACCTGGCGGTGCCGCTCGGCATAGCCTGCGCGCTGTTGGGCGGAGCGGCTGCCATGGCAGGCAGGGCAGCTTATGCCCGCTTCGAACAGGGGCGAGGCCTGGTCCGCCGGCGTGAGCGGAAGGCGGCACGCGCGACACAGCGCATGGGTTCCAGGTGCCAGCCCGTGGCCGACCGCCACCCGCTCATCGAACACGAAACACTCACCGCGCCACCGGCTGCCTTGGGCCGGCACGTCTTCGATATATTTCAGAATGCCGCCTTGCAGGTGATAGACATTGTCCAGCCCTTGCGCCTTCACATAGGCGGTCGCCTTTTCACAACGGATGCCGCCGGTGCAGAACATTGCGATCTTCTTGCCGGTGAACTCGGCCCGATGCGCGTCGAACCAGGCAGGAAAGTCGCTGAAGGCCTTGGTTTTGGGGTCAATCGCACCTTCGAAACTGCCGATCCGCACTTCATAATCATTGCGGGTGTCGATGGTGACGGTGTCGGGATCGGCGATGAGCGCATTCCAGTCGGCGGGAGCGACATAGGTTCCAGCGCTTGCCAGCGGGTCGATGTCGGGCACGCCCATCGTGACGATTTCGCGCTTCAGCCGCACTTTCATCCGGTGGAACGGCATTGCCGGAGCGGTCGAAAATTTTGCCTCCAGCGCCGCGCAGTCGGGCAGCGTGCGCAACTGGGCAAGCACTGCATCAATTGCCGCCTGCGACCCTGCAATCGTCCCGTTCACGCCTTCGCGCGCGAGCAGCAGCGTGCCGCGCACCCCGTGCTGGGTGCACAAGGCAAGGAGCGGCGCGCGGATCGCTTCGGGATCAGCAAAGCGGGCAAAGCGGTAAAGCGCAGCGATGACGACCATGCGGGGAACCCTTATTGCGGGAAGGCGCGTGCCCACCATGCCTCAAAGGCGGCGCGCTCGTCAGCCGAGAGGTGCAGCCCGATTTTCGAGCGGCGGTGGAGCGCGTCGTCGGGCAAACGCGCCCATTCACGGTCGTGCATCCAGCGCGCTTCAACTTCGGTGAAGCCATGGCCGAAATTCGCGCCCATCGCCGCCGCGTCGGCAACCCCGGCGAGCAGGTCGCCGAGCATTGTTCCATAAGCGCGTGCCATCCGGCAGGATTGCGCCCCATCCAGGAACGGCCAGCGCGCGCGGACATCAGCCAGAAAGTCTGCAAAATCGGCAATGTCACCACCGGGAAAGGCGCGCGTGCGGGTTACCCGGCGGGCGGCGATACCCATCGGCCGGGCGAGCTTGCCAACCGCCTCTTCCGCCAGGTGCCGCGCGGTGGTTATCTTGCCGCCGAACACGCTGAGCAGCGGCGCGCCATTGCTGTCAAGCTCCAGCACATAGTCGCGGGTAACCGCCTTGGCCTCGCTCGCGCCATCGTCATAAAGCGGCCGCACGCCCGACCATGTCGAGCGGACATCGGCAGAGGTCACCTGCCGCACAAAATGCCGGTTTACGGCCGCGCACAGATAGGCGATTTCGGCGTCGTCGATCACGGCGTCTTCCGGGGCATCAACCGGCACGTCAGTCGTGCCGATTTCGGTGAATTCGCCTTCATAGGGAATGGCGAACACGATCCGCCGGTCGGGTTGTTGCAGAATATAGGCCTGATCGCCCTCAAACAGGCGCGGCACGACGATGTGGCTGCCCTTGATGAGCCGCACGCCCGACGCCGCGTTGACACCGAGCCTGCCCATCATCTGGTGGACCCATGGCCCGGCCGCGTTGACGAGCGCGCGCGCCGCAACATCGCGCCCGTCGGAAAGGGTGGCGTGCCAGCCATCACCCTGACGCCGGGCCGACAGGAGCGCTGTCCGCACCGCGATTTCGGCGCCATTGGCCGCGGCATCCAGCGCGTTGAGCACCGTGAGCCGCGAATCATCCACCCAGGCGTCAGAATAGACGAAGCCCTTGCCGCTGCCCTTTAGCGGCGCCGTAAAGCGCGTATCGGTCTGGCGCAGCCCGCGCGACCGCGGCAGCGACATCCGGCCGCCAAGGCTGTCATAGAGAAGCAGGCCAAGCCGCACCAGCCACCATGGCCGCACCGCGTTTTCATGCGGCAGCACAAATTGGAGCGGGTAAATGATGTGCGGCGCGGCATGGATCAGCCGCTCGCGTTCGCGCAGCGCCTCCGCCACCAGCCTGAACTCATAATATTCGAGGTAGCGCAGCCCGCCATGAATGAGCTTGGTTGAGGCTGAGGAGGTCGCGCCCGCCAGATCGCCCTTGTCAACGAGCAGAACCTTCAGCCCGTTAAGCGACGCTTCGCGCGCGATGGCAGCGCCGTTTATGCCCCCGCCGATGATGAGCAGATCATATGTCACCCCTACCCGATAGCGGTTCGCGCCCATGCTCGCTACTGCCGATCTTGGTTGGTGGATGGCGCGAAACCGCTTATCGCGTGGTCGCCATGGCTCATCCCCCCAAACCGGCGCCACGCGGGCTGCCCACGCACAAGCAAGTGCTCGATTTCATCGCCGCGTCAGACGTGCCGGCCGGCAAGCGCGAGATTGCGCGTGCCTTTGGCCTGCACGGCGCCGAGAAGATCGCGCTGAAGGCGCTGCTGAGGGACATGGCCGATGAAGGGCTGATCGATTCGGCACCGGGCCGCGCGTTCCACCAGATGGGCGGGGTGCCCAGGGTTACCGTGCTGCGCGTCGTTGATGTCGGGGACGATGGCCAGCCCTGGGGCGTGCCCGAAAGCTGGCACGCCGACACCCCGGCACCCCGGCTGCGCATCAAGGAGCGCAGCCGCAAGGGCGCGCTTGGGGTGGGCGATCGCCTCCTCGCGCGCACCGAGGAGCTTGGCAAAGGGTGGATCGCACACCCGCTGAAGTCGCTGGCGAGGGGCGAGGAGCTGATGCTCGGCGTGCTGCGCGAGGAAGGCGGCAAGCTCTGGCTGATTGGCATCGACAAAAAGGATCGCCGCGATTTTCCGGTATCTGACGCGGGTCAGGCCCAGCCGGGGGATCTGGTGCTTGCCGAAAAATCCGGCCGGCCGCCCCGGCTCACCGCGCGCGTAACCCGCGTGCTGGGAGACCCGTTTGCGCCGCGCAGCTTTTCGATGATCGCGATCCACAAGCTTGGCATTCCAACCGAGTTTTCGCCCGAAACGCTGGAGGAGGCGCCGCGCGTCGCCCGGCAGCCGCTGGGCGAGGGGCGGGAGGATTTGCGCCACATGCCCATCGTCGCCATCGACCCCGTCGACGCGCGCGACCATGACGATGCCGTTTGGGCAGCGCCCGATGACGATCCCAAAAACGAGGGCGGCTGGCGCGCACTCGTCGCCATTGCCGATGTGAGTTTTTATGTCCGGCCCGGCACCGCGGTCGACAAGGACGCCCGGCGGCGCGGCAACAGCGTGTATTTCCCCGATCAGGTGGTACCCATGCTGCCTGAAATCCTGTCAGCGGATGTGTGTTCGCTGAAATCAGGTGAAGACCGCGCCGCGCTCGTGTGCCATTTGCAGATTGGCAAGAGCGGCACGATCAAAACCTTCCGCTTTGCGCGCGCGGTGGTGCGTATTGCCGCCAACATTGCCTATGAAGCCGCTCAGGAGGCCATCTCGCTGTCCGGAACCGGCGCGGCTGGTCCAGTGCCCGCCGACATTGTGGACAACGCCCTGACGCCCCTATGGGCGTGCTGGCGGGCGCTGGACGCTGCGCGCACAAGACGCGCGCCGCTGGAGCTCGACTTGCCCGAGCGCCGCGTGGTGCTCGACGAAAAGGGGCGGATCATGTCGGTTGCCCCGCGCGAGCGGCTCGACGCGCACCGGCTGATCGAGGAGTTCATGATTGCGGCCAATGTCGCGGCCGCGCTGGCGCTTGAAAAGAAGAAGGCGCCGGTCATGTACCGGGTGCATGAGCCGCCCGCGCGCGAAAAGCTGGTCGCGCTCAAGGAGTATCTCAAGACCTTCGGTGTCGAGTTTGCGCTGGGGCAAGTGATTGCGCCGCGCACCTTCAACCATGTGCTGGAGCGGGTGGGGGAGAGCGATTTTCGCCCGCAGATCATGGAGCAGGTGCTCCGCACGCAGACTCAGGCCTATTATGCGCCGGGCAATCACGGCCATTTCGGGCTGGCGCTGGCGAGCTATGCGCATTTTACGTCGCCCATCCGGCGATATGCCGATCTGGTTGTTCACCGTTCCCTTGTCGCGGCGCTCGGGCTCGGGCCCGGCGGCCTGACCGAGGACGAAGCCGGCACCATGGAGCGTATCGGCGAGAGCATCTCGATGCTGGAGCGCCGGGCGATGGAGGCGGAGCGCGACACGATTGACCGTTATGTCGCGGCCTATCTGTCAGAAAAGGTGGGCGATGTGGTCGATGCCCGCATAACCGGCGTGCAGGCATTCGGCTTTTTTGCAACGGTTGAAGGTATTGGTGGCGATGGGCTGGTCCCCGCGCGCGACCTGGGCCGTGAATATTTTCGCTATGACGAGTCCGCTAAGGCCCTTGTCGGTGACGAAACGGGGCTGGCCTATGCGTCCGGCATGAAGCTGCAATTGCGGCTGGCCGAGGCTAATCCGGTGTCGGGCGCGCTGCGCTTTGAACTGCCGGAAGGGGGCGGGGCCGGCGGACGGCCCCCGCACGGTGCCCCCAAACGCCAAATCAAGCACCGGGGACGCCCGTCGAATGTCCGCCACCAGGGACGCAAGCGATAGGCATTGCGCAGGGCCGCGCCCGGTGGCAGGAAATTCCATCGGATCGAGTAGCTGGTTGAGGGGACAATCGAGATGGCGACAGCGGCAGCGGCGGCACTGGGGCGGGCACGGCTGGCGCTGTTCTCGCACTTTTTTTCGCAAAATGCGGTGACGCCGGAAACCGCGATTGGGTGGACGTCGTCGCGGTTTGTCGATGCGCGGCTGTTTGCGCGCATGAAGGCGCTCGGCGTTATCGTCGAGGCGGCGCCGGGGCGGTTCTATGTGTCGATGCCGGCATATGATACCGCGCTGCGCTCCCGGCGGTGGGGCGCGCTGCTTGCGGTGCTCGGCGCGATTCTGGTCGGCATATTAACGGCGGGCACAACCATGATGATGATGCACGCATGACGCCGCGTGGCGGCATGGTGCGCGTGTCGCGCGGCAGCACGCTGTTTGGCGCGCGGCGGCAGCGGATCGCGCAATATTTCATGGCCCACCACGCCCTTTCGGCGGCTGATGCCACGCTGTTTCGCCCCTTGTCCGACGCCGACGCCCGCGCGCTTGCGGCTATGCGCGCGAGCGGCATGGTGCGCGAGGGGCCCCGTGACCATTATTATCTCGACCTGGCAAGCTATGATGCCGCGCGCGACCATGCCAGCCGTCAGGCCGTGCTCATTGCGCTAGCGGTGTCGGTGGGCGTGGCGATTACGCTCATGTTCTTCTATATGGACGCGGCGCGGACGCTCAAGCCGTAAAGGTCAGCCCCGCCCGCTCGATGAGCCGCGTGCGCAGCGGCGCCCCCATGATGGCCCCCGGCGTCCAGATTCCGCCGGCGGCGTCTGGAACATCCTCGACCAGGCAAATCGCGGCTTCGGCAATCATTTTGCTGGTCGATCCATAACCTGGGTCGCGGTCGCCGGTCACCACGCAGTCGATCCGCTCGCCGCCCGGCATTTCGCCAATGAACAGAATGTCATAGGAGCCGGTGTCGCGCTGTTCCTTGGTCGGGCCTTCGCCGGGCTTTGGGCCCTTGTCGCTCGCCAGCGGGTTGATTCTGGCGATCATCTCCGCTGCTGCCTTGCCCATCTCGCCAAGCCCGGCGACCATCATCTCGTCATAGACGAAGTCGGCGCCGAATGCCTTGTCGAGCAAAAAGTTGGTGCGGTGGACGTTCTTGGTGTTGATGGGCGCCATGACAAAGGGCGCGACCCAGCTTTCGATCGTCTTGTCAAATTCGGGCAGCATGCCCTTGGGCTGGCTGGGGCCGGTAAAACCGGGTGTCAGCGCAAACGGGTTGGTCAGCAGCCCAAGCAGCATCGGGTTTTTGGCGGCGGCGGCAAGCGTTGCCTTGAGGCTGGCGGCGGTGCCGCCGGAAAAGGTGCCCTTCATGTGGCGGACCCGGCCCTTCACGCGCGGGCAGGGGTGGCCAAATTTGGCGCGTGCCGCTTCTTGCAGCGTCAGCACGCCAAGATCGAAGGGGATAGAGTCAAACCCGCAGGAAAACACGATGCGTGCGCCGGTTTCCTTCGCCTTTGCCTCGTGCGCGTCGATCATTTGTCGCATCCATGCCGGCTCGCCGCACAGGTCGACATAGGCGGTGCCAGCCGCCGCGCAGGCCGCAACCAGATCGGAGCCGTAAAGCTGGTAGGGGCCAACAGTGGTGATGATAACGCGGGCGCGTTCGCACATGGCGGCAAGGCTCGCTGTGTCATCGGCATTGGCGGTGACGAGCGGCGTGTCGGCGGGGGCGCCGATCAGGTCGCGCACTTCGGCAAGTTTGTCGAGCGACCGGCCGGCCATAGCCCATGTCGGGTGCGGCTTGCCGGCATAGGCGCTCGCCAGATATTCTGCCACCAGCCGCCCAGTATAGCCGGTTGCGCCGTACACGATGATGTCGAATTCGCGCATTGCCCTGTCCTTCTTGATTGGCGCCTAGGCCGCTTCGCTGAATTGCAGGCTGGCGAGCCGGGCGTAAAGCCCGTTTTGGCCAATGAGCGCTGCGTGGGTGCCGCTTTCGAGGATGCGGCCTTCGTCCATCACGATGATGCGCTTGGCCGCCCGGACCGTCGCCAGCCGGTGGGCGATGACGAGCGTCGTGCGTGTTGCCATCAGCCGTTCGAGCGCCTGCTGCACCAGCCGCTCGCTTTCGGCATCAAGCGCCGAGGTTGCTTCGTCGAGCAGCAATATGGGGGCATCGCGCAGCAGCGCGCGCGCGATGGCGATCCGCTGTCGCTGCCCGCCGGAAAGCCGGGCGCCGCCCTCCCCAAGAAAGGTATCGAGCCGGTCGGGGAGTTTCGTGAGAAATTCCGCCGCGTTCGCGGCTTCAGCCGCTGCCCATAGGTCGTCGTCGCTTGCGTCCCACCGGCCATAGCGCAGATTGTCGCGCGCCGACGCGCCAAAAATCACGGTTTCCTGCGGCACCATCGCAATGCGCTTGCGGATGTCGGCGGGGTCGGCGTCGGGCAGGGCCACGCCATCGACGCGCACGGTGCCCTGCGCGGGATCGTAAAAGCGCTGGATGAGCTGGAACAGCGTGGTTTTGCCGGCGCCGGACGGGCCAACCACGGCGACCGTCTCGCCGCGCGCTACCTCAAGCGAAAAATCGTTGAGCGCGGCCACTTCCGGGCGGGTCGGGTAGCGAAAGGTCACATGGTCGAATGCGAGCGAGCCAAGCGGCGGCTGCGGCAGCGCAACGGGGTTGGCCGGGGCCTTGATCTCCGACTCCTCGTTCAGCAGTTCGTTCAGCCGTTCCGCCGCTCCGGAGGCGCGCAGCAGGTCGCCATACACCTCGGTCAGCGCGCCGAATGCCCCTGTCACCAGCCCGGCGGTGAAGATGAATGCCGTGAGCGACCCGCCCGAAAGACGCCCGGCCGCGACATCGCTGATCGTGCCCCACAGCATTAGCGTCACCGCGCCGAACAACAGGGCGATGACGAGCGCCGTCATCACCGCGCGGATGAGAATGCGCCGTTTGGCAGCGGCAAAGCTGCGATCGACCGCACCGGCAAACCGGCCCGCCTCGCGCGCTTCCTGCCCAAAGGCCTGCACCACTTTCATTGCCGACAGCGTTTCGACGACCATGGCGCCAATATCGGCAATCCGGTCCTGGCTGGAGCGCGAATGCGTGCGCACGCGCCGCCCGAGCAGCATGATCGGCAGCATTACCACCGGGATGCCGATCACCAGCGAAACCGCCAGCTTGGGCGCCAGCGCGAACAGCGAAATCACGCCCCCAATGCCGGTCAGCAAATTGCGCAGTGCAATCGACACGGTGGAGCCCACCGCCAGTTCAATCTGCCCGGTGTCGGACGTGAGCCGCGAGGCAACTTCTGAAGGGCGGTTTTCTTCAAACCAGCGCGGGGCCAGCCGCAGCAGATTTTGCTGCACGGCCATGCGCACATCGGCCACCGTGCGCTCCCCGAGCCACGACACGAAGTAAAATCGAATTGCCGTCGCCACCGCCAGCACCGCCACCAGCGCGAACAGGAAGTAGAAGATCTGGTTGATATGCCCGGTGTCGCCACCGGCCCCGACGCCGCTTCCGAAGCCGCCGCTCCCAAAGCCCTTGTCGATCACCGACTTGAACGTCCACGGAATATACAGCGTTGTCGCCGACGTGACGAGCAGCGCCGCCAGTGCGATGGCCAGTTGCAGCGGATAATGCGAGGCGAACCGCCAGATCATCACCAGATTTGACAGCTTGCGGCGCGCGGGGGCGGGCGATGGCGCCGGAGCGGGCGCCGCAAGCTGTC
>JAKFUZ010000014.1 GCA_021732445.1 Sphingomonas sp.
TGTTCGGCAAACTCAAGCAACAGCGCCGTATCGCCACCCGCTACGACAAGACCGCCCTCTCCTTCGAAAGCTTCCTCAATCTCGCTGCCACACGCCTATGGCTAAAGTCTTTTGTCAACACGGCCTAGTACGATCATGTTCGCGTCAAGAAAGTTGCCGCTGGACCGCGATCTCTGAACAGCTATGATATGGGAATGATTTGACATTGGAAACGCAAAGTTGCCGCTGGACCGCGATCTCTGAACAGCTATGATAGCCGGACCACGCCGATGTTATGGAATATAGTTGCCGCTGGACCGCGATCTCTGAACAGCTATGATGGTGCGATCACGCGGGCATATGCCACGGCAGTTGCCGCTGGACCGCGATCTCTGAACAGCTATGATCCGCGTGGGCGAGTTTACAATGCCCGAAAGGTTGCCGCTGGACCGCGATCTCTGAACAGCTATGATCTTTTCCACGGCCAGCCGCACCGGATGAAAGTTGCCGCTGGACCGCGATCTCTGAACAGCTATGATTCGCCGCCTCATCTGCGTAGGGGATGGGGTAGTTGCCGCTGGACCGCGATCTCTGAACAGCTATGATCTGAGGGTGCGTCGGCAATACCAGATACGGTTGCCGCTGGACCGCGATCTCTGAACAGCTATGATGTAGTGGGCGCCACTTGCAAACTGTTGCGTGTTGCCGCTGGACCGCGATCTCTGAACAGCTATGATGGGCGGCAAGGTTCTTGCTGGCACGTCGCTGTTGCCGCTGGACCGCGATCTCTGAACAGCTATGATCCGCCAGTTAAGGGCCCTATAACTGCTTGTGTTGCCGCTGGACCGCGATCTCTGAACAGCTATGATCGCGTGGGCGAGTTTACAATGCCCGAAAGGTTGCCGCTGGACCGCGATCTCTGAACAGCTATGATCATCGGCGTTAAACATCGTGCGGACTTGCGTTGCCGCTGGACCGCGATCTCTGAACAGCTATGATGAATGCCGCCGCGTAAACAGACCAGTCAAAGTTGCCGCTGGACCGCGATCTCTGAACAGCTATGATGCTTATCAACGAAGCCAAAGTAGACGTATGGTTGCCGCTGGACCGCGATCTCTGAACAGCTATGATCACGCGCTCAATCCTGCCAAGCGGCTGGTCGTTGCCGCTGGACCGCGATCTCTGAACAGCTATGATTGGCTATGATTTTGATGGTGAAGGGATTTAGGTTGCCGCTGGACCGCGATCTCTGAACAGCTATGATGGCATAATGCTCGGGAAGGTGGGCAGCGTAGTTGCCGCTGGACCGCGATCTCTGAACAGCTATGATCAATCAGCAAGCGCCCGCAATTCGCGCGAGTTGCCGCTGGACCGCGATCTCTGAACAGCTATGATCCTGTATAGATTATAGCGCTACGAGGTTGGGTTGCCGCTGGACCGCGATCTCTGAACAGCTATGATAAGCGCTATCAATGCCTGCTCGCTCTCACTGTTGCCGCTGGACCGCGATCTCTGAACAGCTATGATAACTATCGGAAGCCGCGCAAGCAATCATTGGTTGCCGCTGGACCGCGATCTCTGAACAGCTATGATTCTGGCGACTTGCCCATAAGCACAGTCGGGTTGCCGCTGGACCGCGATCTCTGAACAGCTATGATGGTGCGATTACGCTAGCATATGCCACGGCAGTTGCCGCTGGACCGCGATCTCTGAACAGCTATGATCAAACGCCCCATATTGCCGCGACCGCCCATGTTGCCGCTGGACCGCGATCTCTGAACAGCTATGATCCCAAGCGCCAACTCCAGGCGTGGACTAGGTTGCCGCTGGACCGCGATCTCTGAACAGCTATGATTTTATGCCAGATGGCTGAAACAAATGTGTCGGTTGCCGCTGGACCGCGATCTCTGAACAGCTATGATGCAACGCAGATATTGCCCAACATTGCACTAGTTGCCGCTGGACCGCGATCTCTGAACAGCTATGATGGACGCCGTAAAGCCAATCACCTTGCAATGGTTGCCGCTGGACCGCGATCTCTGAACAGCTATGATGGTGCGATTACGCTAGCATATGCCACGGCAGTTGCCGCTGGACCGCGATCTCTGAACAGCTATGATCAAACGCCCCATATTGCCGCGACCGCCCATGTTGCCGCTGGACCGCGATCTCTGAACAGCTATGATACAGTGGTTTTTGCGCTGGAGATTGCCAGAGTTGCCGCTGGACCGCGATCTCTGAACAGCTATGATGCAACGCAGATATTGCCCAACATTGCACTAGTTGCCGCTGGACCGCGATCTCTGAACAGCTATGATCTGCCGCCAATTCCGCATTGGCAGGCAACAGTTGCCGCTGGACCGCGATCTCTGAACAGCTATGATCCGCAACAGAAACAAGTCCCGCGCCTCTCTGTTGCCGCTGGACCGCGATCTCTGAACAGCTATGATCGTCACACTCAACCGGATGCGTGGCGCTCAAGTTGCCGCTGGACCGCGATCTCTGAACAGCTATGATCTTGCGAATGTGGCCAATCTCTCTCCTGTTGTTGCCGCTGGACCGCGATCTCTGAACAGCTATGATGCAGCGTGGTTTTTGGCCGTCGCCGCCGCCGTTGCCGCTGGACCGCGATCTCTGAACAGCTATGATGCCAAATGCATGACTGCGCGGCGCGTCATCGTTGCCGCTGGACCGCGATCTCTGAACAGCTATGATGGCGAATATGTCGGCTATATGGACGGGCCTGTTGCCGCTGGACCGCGATCTCTGAACAGCTATGATTCGCAATCACAATCGCCCGCTTGCGCCCTAGTTGCCGCTGGACCGCGATCTCTGAACAGCTATGATATATCATCCAGCGACATGTCGGCGCCCTGCGTTGCCGCTGGACCGCGATCTCTGAACAGCTATGATCGCGGCAATGATCGGGCTGCCACCAGAAGAGTTGCCGCTGGACCGCGATCTCTGAACAGCTATGATCGGCGCGGAAAGTGCCAATGGCACGCTGCCGTTGCCGCTGGACCGCGATCTCTGAACAGCTATGATCCGTGCCCCGTAATTATGGGGCTTTTGCTGGTTGCCGCTGGACCGCGATCTCTGAACAGCTATGATGCTTCTGGCCGCTCACGAAATGGCTAAGCAGTTGCCGCTGGACCGCGATCTCTGAACAGCTATGATCCCGCATTTCCCGCTCGCCAGCACGTTTCAGTTGCCGCTGGACCGCGATCTCTGAACAGCTATGATGCCGAAAAGAAAACCATAGATCGCGCTCGCAGTTGCCGCTGGACCGCGATCTCTGAACAGCTATGATCGGCGATTGCGCCAATCTGGCCGCCATGGAGTTGCCGCTGGACCGCGATCTCTGAACAGCTATGATGTCCGGCCAGAACGGGCGACATCGCCTCATGTTGCCGCTGGACCGCGATCTCTGAACAGCTATGATTAGTTTCCGGCGTTCCCAAACTTCCCGACAGTTGCCGCTGGACCGCGATCTCTGAACAGCTATGATCGCTATCTGGCTTGCCAGGCTTGCTGTGGGGTTGCCGCTGGACCGCGATCTCTGAACAGCTATGATTTATGACTAATGTGTATTGTGTGGCGCTTAGTTGCCGCTGGACCGCGATCTCTGAACAGCTATGATGCTGTGCCGATGTTTAAGGAATTGGAAGTAGTTGCCGCTGGACCGCGATCTCTGAACAGCTATGATGCGGCGGGGCGGCGATACCAATCGCCCACAGTTGCCGCTGGACCGCGATCTCTGAACAGCTATGATTTAATCCTCCTTAGTTGAGATAATTGGCCGGTTGCCGCTGGACCGCGATCTCTGAACAGCTATGATGACCATGCGCCTACTGCGATAGCGATGGAGTTGCCGCTGGACCGCGATCTCTGAACAGCTATGATCCCGGTTATCAAAGAGGCAGCGCTAGTTGAGTTGCCGCTGGACCGCGATCTCTGAACAGCTATGATGTCACGCGAATTGCTGGCACTTGCTGATTGGTTGCCGCTGGACCGCGATCTCTGAACAGCTATGATGGCGGGTGTGCTCGCGCCGGGGGAAGCGCTGTTGCCGCTGGACCGCGATCTCTGAACAGCTATGATTGCGCGAAGTAACGTCGAAGGTGCTTGGCGGTTGCCGCTGGACCGCGATCTCTGAACAGCTATGATAAGCACGGGATGCTCAGCCTCGCTCGGCGTGTTGCCGCTGGACCGCGATCTCTGAACAGCTATGATTGTCGTGATCGAACGGCGACGGCCGCCCTAGTTGCCGCTGGACCGCGATCTCTGAACAGCTATGATAGTGACATAACTTCAATGAGCGCCATCAGTGTTGCCGCTGGACCGCGATCTCTGAACAGCTATGATCCCGTTTTGATCGACGCGGAAGGCGGACTTGTTGCCGCTGGACCGCGATCTCTGAACAGCTATGATCGTCCTCTTGCAGGGAAAGCACGAGCGGGAGTTGCCGCTGGACCGCGATCTCTGAACAGCTATGATAGGGTCTAGGTGGCTTATGCTCGCGGAACAGTTGCCGCTGGACCGCGATCTCTGAACAGCTATGATTGACGCGGTAAAGCCGATTACCTTGCAATGGTTGCCGCTGGACCGCGATCTCTGAACAGCTATGATGGCGGCCTGTTCGGTCAGAATGCGCTGAAAGTTGCCGCTGGACCGCGATCTCTGAACAGCTATGATCACGCCCTGTCTCTGTGATGACACGCGCCAGTTGCCGCTGGACCGCGATCTCTGAACAGCTATGATTGCCGAATGGCTCCCCGTTCCGCTTTCAGGTTGCCGCTGGACCGCGATCTCTGAACAGCTATGATGGCCGCATCATCGGCGTAAGGGATGGCGTAGTTGCCGCTGGACCGCGATCTCTGAACAGCTATGATCTTGCCAGTATTTACGCGAGCGTGCCAATGGTTGCCGCTGGACCGCGATCTCTGAACAGCTATGATGCAACGCAGATATTGCCCAACATTGCACTAGTTGCCGCTGGACCGCGATCTCTGAACAGCTATGATGATAACTCCTATCGTAACGGCCACACTCCCGTTGCCGCTGGACCGCGATCTCTGAACAGCTATGATTTGGCACTTCATTCTTGCCCTTGCCGCGCTGTTGCCGCTGGACCGCGATCTCTGAACAGCTATGATTGAGGTGACGCATACCAATGCGTCACAGAGTTGCCGCTGGACCGCGATCTCTGAACAGCTATGATAAACCGGAGCGGCTTACCGTCAGCGTCTGCGTTGCCGCTGGACCGCGATCTCTGAACAGCTATGATACTGTTTCCATCTGGAGGCATCTTGCCGGCGTTGCCGCTGGACCGCGATCTCTGAACAGCTATGATTAGGCTTAATTATCTGACAGGTGATGACATGTTGCCGCTGGACCGCGATCTCTGAACAGCTATGATTAGCAATCACGATTGCTCGCTTGCGCCCAAGTTGCCGCTGGACCGCGATCTCTGAACAGCTATGATGTCGATATTGACCCACCGCGTAACTTCGAGTTGCCGCTGGACCGCGATCTCTGAACAGCTATGATAGCAGACGGGCGGGCTTGATAAGCGTATAGGTTGCCGCTGGACCGCGATCTCTGAACAGCTATGATCGGCTGAACAGCATGCGGTTCATCTTCTGGTTGCCGCTGGACCGCGATCTCTGAACAGCTATGATCGTGCACCAAATTTATCATACACGCAACCTGTTGCCGCTGGACCGCGATCTCTGAACAGCTATGATATGTGGAGCGCGATGTAATCGTCACGCAGGTTGCCGCTGGACCGCGATCTCTGAACAGCTATGATGGGACAGAAGCTTTTAGAGTCTTGGACAAGGTTGCCGCTGGACCGCGATCTCTGAACAGCTATGATCAGCGCGCCAGCAGGCAGGGCTTGGTCTAGTTGCCGCTGGACCGCGATCTCTGAACAGCTATGATGACGCTCGCCGGGTCGAAAGCGGGCGAGGCGTTGCCGCTGGACCGCGATCTCTGAACAGCTATGATGGATGGGCTTCTATCTCGTTGAAGAAAAACGGAATAGTCGTCCATCCATCATTCTGAAAACCCTTCGCGTAGTCAAAATAGGGCAAGCTGGTCTGGATTTTTCCGCTGACGCCGACGTCGCTGGCCTGAAAATCGGACGATGTTTTCATATTGGCGGTCCGTGAAGCTTAGGATGTGAATGTCACCGCGATCAGGCAGGCTTGCCTCGATCCGGCGCATGTAGGTCTCGAACTGTTCCTTGCCATTGCAGAAGCGAGCATAGACTGAAAACTGACTTTTTTCAAAGCCTTCGTCCAGAAGGAATTCCCGGAATTTGGTGGCGGCACGAGCCTGTTCCTTGGTGGTGACAGGCAGGTCGAACATCACGAAGATCCACATCAACCGGTATCCGCTCAACTGGGTCGCGCTCATGCAAGCAACGAATCAAGTTCAGCCAGTTCCAGCGCGGACGGGGGTGAAGGCAGAACGATGTCGGCCGCCTGTCCGCTCTGGAAGGCGCGCGCGAGAGTTTGCGCCGCGCGATTGGCGGCGCCGGCAACTGTCGTTGTGCCTTTCGCACTCGGCAGGTCGAGCGCGATCAGCCCCGCAAAGGCGCGCTTGGCTTCTGGCGTGACGGTCTCGATTCCGCGTGCAGCGAGGCGCAACGCTAGCGCATCGACCAACGGACGAAACGGTTCGATCAGGTCGTCAGCCAAGGCAAAGGCATTGGTCCTGTTCGCATGATGGACGCCGATCGACGGATGCAGGCCGGAGGCGACAACCGCTCGCGCGCACAGCGATCGAAGCACGGTATAGCCATAGTTCAGCATCGCGTTGACGCCGTCCGCGTCCCGATCACGACGGAACGCTTCGCCCATCAGCAGCGGCCAGTAGCGCCGGGCCGCCTGCGCCTCGACATTATCGGGATCGCCCGATCCCACCCGCTTCGCCAGCAGGTCGAATGCGGAAGCCGAGATCCCGTTAGCTTCCAGCACTGCCGCCTGCCAACGTATCTTGGCGACGATGATGCGGCGCCAGAGCTGTTTGGACAGCGGCTTGCCTGCTTCCCACTGCGCGCGCATCCGAGCGTTCTGAGCATGGTGGCCGTCGAGTGGAAGGCACACGGCGACCGGCGCGTGATTGGGTCCGCACAGCAGCATGACCGCACCTCTCTGCGCCAGGCCAACGATCAGGTTGGTGGACCAGGTAATGCCATGAGCATGCACAATCACCGCTGTCACGTCATCAAGCGGCACCCTGCCCACTTCCTCGCGATCCTGCGAGACGATCAGGAAGCCGCGCTGGGCGGAGAGATGGCGACCGTCCGTTGCGATATCGACGATCCGGTCCATCCTGCTCTCCTTTCCCGGCCGGTCAGCTGCGCTTGCGGGTCTGTCGCCGGGCGGTGCGGGCGGGGAATCCGGGATCGAGAACACGACCGAGTTCGTCGATCCTCACCTGGCGCGCGCTGGCCTTCTTCAGACCGCCGCATGTTGGCGCGAAATATTTGAACGGGTCATCATCATTGGGCATAGCATCGCGGCGCTTCAGATCGCCAGCCTGTTGATGTTCTGCAAGAGTAATCTGTCCGTTCTGGCCGAACTTGACGACACGCATGAGCTTTCGATCTTCGCCATCGCGCTCGATGGCAACAAGGTCATTCTGATGCAGGCTCAACACCTTGCGCGCGGTCGGATTTGCCAGCCGAACCGCCGACTGCCAGTCTGGCCGATGTGCATCAAACATGGACACGACTTCGCTCACCCACTTCCCGTCCTTCAGTTCCCACACATCATAACGGTAGTTCGAATCGCCCTTATAGCCTTTGTAGACATGGCCATCGCGGTTGTGGATCGGGATGACGGTCAGCGGCTCGGTCGCACGAGCACGACGAATACCACGAAATGGCAAAGGACCGAGACGCGGGAAATCCGTTACGGCTTTGTCGAACGCCTTGCCTTCCAGTCCCTCCGTGAAACGATAGAGCGCCGCCTTCAAATTCGCGTCACGGATGCGGTCGATGTCGCTTGCCTTCTTGATGCTGGTCAGCGGCACCCGGTGAACGACAATGCTGTTCCCTTTGGCGTCGGTCTCGCCGGTCAGTCCATATGCGGTATCGTTGTGGAGGCGTCCCGCAGTGGCGTCCTTGCCCTTCGGCAACGCCGCCTTGGACGCAGTGCCATGATCGGCGCGATGGCTGACGGTGATGGCGTTGACGGCTTCGCGTAGATCGTCGCGGAAGCCGTCCCAGGGTTCGGGAATGATGATCCGCTCGCGTCCTTCCGTGCCCTCCTTGCCGGATGCCTCAGCGATCCGGTTGAGCATGGACCGATCGACGATGGCAACCACCACCGCATCGATGGCGTGATGGCGATGATCGAGCCTATTCTTGGGCTGGTCGGCGGCGCCGCCAAAATTATGGTCTGGGAGAAGATCATTGAGCCCCAGCTTGCGCCGGACCATTTCAGTGAGCCGACCCGGCGATACCCAGATATGGCCGCTGCCCTCGCCGCGATCGGGGTAGAGAGCGCCGAGATATTCACGCGACAGCCGCGCAAGATACTGGGTATCCACCAGATGCCGGGCCAGAAAACCGCCCTCTTCCTTGAGGCGCTCCATGGCGTCCGGCTCGAAGCGCCAGCGCTTGTTCTTGGGCAAATGGGCAGCGCGGGCGGCGATCTCTTCCCACTGCGCCATGTGCCCCCAGGCCTCATAGGGAGAGCGCTTGCGCTTGATCCGATTGGCCTCGCGCAAGCATACGATCTTGTTGCCATTGCTGTCGTCCAGCGTCACTTGGAAGGGCAGGATATGATCCACCTCGACCGCGCCGGAAAACAGCATGTCGATCGAGATCTGCGTGCCTGAATAGATGCACCGGCGGTCCAGCACATTGGCGGGATTGAGCTCTTCCCAAAGCTTCAGGAGTGCGCGATTTCCGCCAGTGTCGGGCTGGCCAATAGCCAGCAGCTTTTCCGAACGGCGCTCCGCGCCCAGCCTGTTCTCACTATTCCCGCGATTGAGCCGCTTCTTGTCGTCATCGGTAAGCTTGAGCTCACGCGCGAGCTCGATGGCGATTTCCGTCGGCGGGCCATAAGCGCGAATCAGGCGATTGACGATGCGGCGAAGCTGGTTGAGTCCGACATGGACGGTGGGATTGGTCAGGCGTCCGATCCGCATTTCTTCAGGATCGGATGGATCGCCCGTGCCCGGCATGATGTGCCGCTCCAGCACCACGCCATAATAGGGCAATTGCGGACGGCCTTGACCGTCCTCGAAGATTTCGCCGGTGCGCTGATCGCTATGGTGGCCGAGGCCCGCAGCCAAAACGGCCTCACTGTAAACCAGGACATGGCCGTCTTTCTCGCCATCGCGCAGCGCTTCAATCAGCCTGATCGTCGCTTGAAGGCCAAAGCGGCCATAGCCCTGTGGCAACGGCGCATTCGCCACCGCCCGCGTCTGATCGGCGTTCATGTTATAGGTTTCGGTTAGCCATGACCGGAAAGCGTCGTCGTCGGCATCGCTCTCCACCGCGCTCAGCCGGTCGATCACGGCCAATTGTTCATCCGGCGGCAAATGGACCCAGCGAGTGCCAAAGCGGGTCTTGCTGCCCATCGCCGCCGCGACCTCATCGCCCTTGAGGTCGGTTCGGTTCTCGCTCTCCTTGTTGAAGCGTGCATCCGGATCGAGCTTCAGCGTCTCGCGAAGGCTCTCGAAACTCACCTTGACCTTGTCCTTGAGCTTCAACAGCAAGGTGTCGCGTTCTTCACGGGTCAATCTCTGCGCTTTCTCGCCGGGACGCACGATCATGAGCGCGTTGAGTTCCTCCAGCAACCGCCGACGCTGGAACAGCGGGTGCGCTTTGGGCAGGCGCCTATCCCCGGCGATCAACGTGCACATGCCGATTTGAGGCGCTTTCAGCGGCCGCTGATAGAAGACGATCTCGAACAGTCGCCTGTAGACCTCTTCCGTGAGGACGTCCGGATGATGCGGCGCCTGCGCTTGCCAGATGGCCGCGAACTCCTCTTCCAGCAGAGCGCGGCTCGGATAGAAATCATAGCCGTCGCCCTTGGCCTCTTCGCCGCTTTCGGGGCGGAGACGGGTACGGACGCTGGGAATGGCATTGCGGTCGGTCGCTGCCTCGCGACGCATGTGCAACCATTCTCCATAGGTTCGTGCACCGACCTCCATCATGGCATCACGCAGCCGATCGATACCCACCGCGATCTTGCCGGTGTCGCCATCGGCCTTGCGATCCGCCTTGCGATTCGACTTGAACCCGCGGCGCTGATTGAGGTGGAACAGCGCCCGGCCCAGCTGATGCAAAGGAAGCGCCTCGTCCAGCGCGCGGGCGCGTAAGGCATAGGGATCCAGGGCAGCCAGTGCCTCGCGCTCGGTCTCATCGACCGGGAACAGTCCATCGGAGATCAGATATTTGATGAGCGCGCGCTGCCGCTGCTGAAAGCGATCCCGCCGCCGCCGCATCGCGCGTGCATTCCGGCGGTCGACGGCGAGCGAGGCGCCGGACTTGGGATCGCGGCCATCACTAAAAATGCGTGACCCTGCGGCGAGGATGGAAATCGGGTTGTCTTGGGCATCGAGTTCGATCGCTGCCCAACCAAGCGAATTCGCACCGAGATCAGATCCTAGGCGCCAGCGTTTGTTCTTGTCAGCCATCCTGCCCCCCGGAATTGGGCGGGCAGCAGCAGCCAGCATGTCGCCACTGCCCGCCGGGCCCACCAGTCGAATCGGCCTCTACCGATCCGGCTTGTCCAGCATAACCAACGCCAAATTGAAAACAATGCCTATATCATGATTAAAAATATTGAGTCCGCAGCACGGAGGCGCTACGTCGAGAACGACAGACCCCCAATCGTGATATGTTGCCGTTGGACCGTCGATCTCTGCACCTTGACCGCGATCTGTGAGCTGCTATCATAGGAGTTCAGAGATCGCGGTCTGGCAGTTAACAAGTGTCAGTTCGCACCAGATAAGGGCGACGCTCCGGCGTCGCCTTTTTTATGCACGTCGCCGCAAGCGTCACATTGTGTCTGAGCCGAGATTTCAGATCTTGAGGCTGTGGGATAGAGTGTCAAACTGAAACCGCATCTTCTATCCGCGTTCGTTCATTTAGCGGGTCCCACGCTTATTATTCATTTGCCCGCAAAGCTTCTCTTCTGAACCAGATGAGGCTGTCCCATCGTGACGTTGCCAAACATTGACCGTTGAAAGGTTCATTATAGGAAGCCCGCGCGGCAGGAGGCAACGACACCAAAGCCAGCGCCATCGAAATATCGCAAGATTACCTGGGTTGCATATAGTTCCGCGCTTAAGGTGTGGCTGTGTCGGCGACAGATGCGCCAGGCAGATGGTTGGCACCTGCGCCATGCCAAGGCCCCGCGCCGCCTCAGCCAGCGCATGCCCCGCAATCGTGACATCCTCGGCATCGATCAGAACCGGCACGTTGAACCCGAAGGCCGAAATCGAGGCTTTCAGCGCCTTGATCTGAGCCTTGGGGTGGGTGCGCGGATTGCGGGTCTGCGCCTTCAACCGCTCAACCGGCAAATAGGCGATTTCCAGCCGACTGTTCGGCAGCCAAGCGGCGGGAAGAGAACAGGACTGGGACATGGCAGGCTCCTCGAATGATGGGAGCTTGCCATTGATCACATATCCATTGCCAAAATAGACTCAAAAATCTGCGAACGAGAGGCATTCTCACAAAGGCATGGCCTGCCGACGAAGCTGACCTTGAAAATCACTGCGCAACCGGTTATGTGTATAAAAATATCAAAGGGTACACATATGCGGACCAATATCGTGATCGATGACGAATTGATCGCTGATGCCATGCGGGCCACTGGCCTTCGCACCAAGCGTGAGGCCGTTGAGCTCGGATTGAAAACGCTGCTGCGGTTGCGCAAGCAGGAAGAGGTGCGCGCTTTCCGGGGAAAGCTGGCATGGACTGGTGATCTCGATGCCATGAGAACGGATCAATGATCCTTGTCGATTCGAGTGTCTGGATCGACTATTTCCGCGGGGTTTCGAGCCCGCAAACGGATCGGCTAGATAGCCTGCTCGGGATGGAGCTGGTGGCGGTCGGCGATATCATTCTCACCGAAGTCTTGCAGGGGTTCGACAGCGATAGCGACTTTCGTCAGGCATTGCAGCTCATGCAGTCCTTCGAGCCGATCCATATTGGCGGACAGGATATTGCGCTTGCGGCCGCGCAGAACTTCAGGTCCTTGCGCACGCGCGGGATCACGATACGCAAGACCATCGATACGCTGATTGCCACGCGCTGCATCCATGACGGGATTTCGCTCCTGTTCGCTGATCGCGACTTTGAGCCGTTTGCCACCCATCTCGGTCTGAAATCCGCATTACCGATAGTCTGACAAAAAGATGACATAGACCTGCGCATCGGAATATGCCGGGATCAGGTCGATGGCCCGCCAGGTTTCAGTCCCGCCAGATCAGGTGCAACTACTGATCGGGATTGATCGCGAAACGACGATCGGCGGCGATGAGCGGTGCCAGTTGCGCTCCGCGTTGAACGATCGCCCGGAACACCGCGATGTGCCGCAGATCCAATCCCATCGCGTTGTCGGAAAGACCCGGTTGAACCAGCGTTTCGTCGATTGCGATGGCACAGTGCAGGGCGGGCCGGGTCGGTCTCCAGACTCGTTCTTGAAAACGAATGGCCTTCTCCTCGTCACTGCCGCAAAGCCATAGTGCAATCTGTCGCTGCGTGAATTTCCAGATACCGTCGATCGAACGGTGGGGCCAAGGCCGATCAGTTCCGATGCCCAGGGCCGTACGGCGCGGGCAGTTTCATTCCGATCCGCAAGTCGGCGTCGGGCGGTGCGCAGTTTAATGCGCGTCCACCTGGGTGAAACGGCGACGAGCCTATCCATTCGTTCGTCATCGAACGGATCGTCCCTGCCGTCGACCCTGTTCATCGCGTGGAGATACGAGGCGGTCCAAGCTAACTCGGCATCAGTTCGGGCGCTCTCTTCTCGATCACCGGGGAAAGCCAGTGCCGCGAAAAACCGAGCGCCGGTCTCAAAGTCATGGCCGATCGCTGGACCAACGACCGACTCCCGACCTGTCATCTTCCCCCAATCCTTTGCTGATCCAAGAACAGGTCGTTCCCCACCTGATATCGACCTGATATAGGGCTTGTCCTTGCGGCTTTCAGACCTGTTATTGCCTCGCCGATTTGATCCCAGCAACGTGATGATTCTGCGCCATTTTGCTCGTCGATACCTACCCCTACGCTGGTTTTCGACCTGATGATCGCTGCGAATCTGCGAATAACAGGTTATATCAGGGTGAGACTCGTTCGCTAAGGACTGCGTCGCGCACCACACTCCTGAAATGGGGCTCCGTAACGGACAAAACCGGGTACCGCGGCCGGGCCAAGGCGAACGGCATCGGGCATTCATCGCTTGACTTGTTGGAGAATGTTGCTGATATGTTCTCGCCGCATTGAGCAGCGAGGGCGGCATGATTCAGATATCCGAAAGTGAATGGCGTAACGCTTTTTCGGTTTGGCTACGGACAGGAAAATTACCCCAGATTGCAACCACCGACGGTATCGAACGCAAGCACAACCCCTGGCACGACCCGTCGGATGGACGTTTTACCTTTGCGGGCTCAGGGCGCCATTATGGTGCCGGCGGGGCAGGGTTGAGCAGTCGCGCCAGCGGCCGTTACCCCGGGTCCGTCGATCGTCAAAAGCCGCGCCAGCCCCGTATCTCAACACGCCCGAGCGCGGTAACGCCGCCCGCCGGGCAAACGGGGCAGCCCAGCCGGAACCCGCCTTTTCCCGTGGCGGCCCAGCCGCGGTCGATGCCCACCGTCTCGCAGCGAGCCGGTCTGCCAAATCCCGTCGCCGAGTTTGTCATGGGTGCCGGTGAAGGGGGATATGAAGTGATGAAAGGGACGGTTGCTGGCGCGTATGCCGCGCTGACGACGAACCCAGTCACTACCGTTCGCAATGCTGGTCTCGGAATCGCCGGCATGATCGACATGGCGATAGCCGCCGAGGATACGCCGGCCCGAGTCCGACTCTCGCGCGCGGTGAGCGCGGCGGCCAACGCGTCGCCCCGCGAGCTCGGCCGTGCAACGGGAACAGTCACTAGCAATGTGGCGCTTGCTGCGGCGCCGGGTGCGGCGCTTGCCAAGGTGTCGCAGGTGCGCCGCCTCCGGATGGCAAGCCCTAGTGCTGGTCGGTTTCCCCCACCGGAGATCAATTGGGTTAATGAAAATCTCGGCCGCGACAGCCCGGCAAAGCGGTACAACGACACTGCGCCGGGTGCCCGGTCTGGCCAAGCGCCGACATTAGTGCGGACATTGCCAGACGGTTCGAAGCGGCCTGTCAAGTTCGATGGCTTCCAGGGCGAGTATGTTATCGACCGGAAATTGAAAATAGTCGATGCACCACATGCACGCAATCAGTTGGTACGGCAGTCTGAGGTATTGGCACAGCATCGCCTTATTGGGCTATGGGAGGTTCCAACACAGACCCAAAAGACCAAAGCTGTTCAAGAAGATGAATATCACAAACATTAATGTAAGGGTTGTTAAGCCATGATTGCTGATCAGGTTGCGCGTATCATTGCCGATTTTTTCGTATTCCTCTCCTCACTGATGAAAATAACCTCAATCTTGATACGGCTGTTGAAATGACGGAGAATTTGGCTGAACGACTTGAGGCGATGGACAAGAGATTTCTCCGGGATTTGGTCGATGCCTTTCAGGTTATCGCTGCAGAATATAGCGGGGAAGCGAAAGAGGTCGTGCAAAACATTGCGTATAGCTGCTATCTTGAAGAGGCGTTGGCAGCGGACAATCCTGTCAGGCTGGCCGAGTTGGAGGCCTTGCGCGAAGCGCGGGACTGAGAACCAGCAATGCCAGCGCGGGGCGATGAGAGGGAGGCGCAAACTAAGGGCCAATGCCTTCCTGCTGGCCGCGACTGACGGAAATCATCCAATGATTTGAGTGCGCAGCTTTGCCCCCAATGGCCGCACCACACTCGTGAAATTCCTGGGACGCCGCGCCTTGCCCGCCGGGGCCGCGCGGCTTGCCCGTTTCTTCGGCGGCTTTGCTCCCCGGTCGAGCGTTGGCCAATCGCTAACCGGGGCTCGACCAGCGCGGCCACGCGCACCGCGACCGCGACGGTCACTCCACGACGCGGTAGGCGATATGCGCAATCGGCCGCGCGGCGCGGTGGTCATGGAGCTGGCGCAACCGCTCAAGCTGGCCAAGCGAGGCACCAAGCCGGGCCGCGGCGCCGAGCGCCCCCTGCCGGTGCAGCGACATCACGGAAGGCTCGTCAAGCTCGTCGAGCGCGGGCTGGCTGACCGAATACAGGCCGTCGATCTGATGTTCATGGCCCCCGGCATCGGCGAGCACAAGCGCCAGCGGCTGCACGATGCCGTGTGCCGCCAGCATCTGCGCCAGGCGCTGTGCGGCGGCGACATCATCAACCAGCACGGCCAGCGAGCGTGCGATCGCTTGCGTGAAACCGGTCGGGCCGCCTGCGTCAAACAGCGGCTCGCCCTCGGCGGTGCCAAGCAGCCCGCTATCCTCATCGATCGCAAGACCATGCGCCGCCGCTGCATCATGATAAAATGGAAAGCGCAGCATCGTGCCCGGCACCCATGTCGCGTGCCAGCGCCCGTCCAGCACATAGAGATTGTCGCCCGGCCAGAAGCCAAAAAGCGCGACGATGCTGAAGGCGCCGGTCGTGCCATCCTTCATCAGCGCCAGCGGATAATCGGCACAGGCCAGCGGGATTTCACTTAGCCCGAGCACCGCGTGCTGATGGCGCGCACCATAAGCGGTGTCAGGCCGCGGCCGCAGCCTGAGCGCGCCATGCCGTTCGGCCGTGAGGGGGCGGATCGCCACGGCCCGCTACACCGCCTGCAAGCCATGGGCGCGGATCGTGTCGAGCAGGTCGCGGTGGCGGGGTAGCTGGGCCATTGCCTCGCGGCGGACCCGGTCATTGGCGGCAAACCAGCGCCGCGCCGCGCCCTGGTCGGCATGGATTTCGGCAAGGCCGGCATGGTTGTTGGCAAAGCCCATGCCGTGCAGGATATATTGATAGCTCGGCCACGAGAAAACCTCGGGCTGGTGGGCAAAATCCTGCGCGGCGGGCGGGTGGTGGCGCCAGATTTCCAGCTTTTCGCGCAGCCCGTCGGGCACGCTCGCCGGATCGACATTGTCACGCCAAAAGCCAGTGTCGGTGCGCTTTGTCAGAAGGTAATGCAGCTTGAGGAATTCAATGATCCGCTCCCAGTGGTGCGTGAACGCGGCGTTGAACTGATCGGCCATGGTGCGCATCACGGCGCGGGTGCGCGGCAGCCGGTCGGCCAGGCAATCCACCGCGGTTTCAACGAGCATCAGCGCCGACGCTTCCAGCGGCTCAAGAAACCCCGCCGACAACCCGACCGCGACACAGTTGTGCGACCAGAAGGTTTCCCGGTGCCCGGCCCTGATCGCAATCCGGCGCGCGGCCAGCCCGTCCGCCTGCGGCCCGATATAGGCCCGCAGCTCGGCTTCGGCGGCATCATGGCTGATATGGCTGCTCGAATAGACATGGCCGACGCCGCGCCGTGACCACAGGCCAATGTCCCAGATCCACCCGGCACTCTGCGCGGTCGAGATGGTGTGGCACGCAATGGCACTGTCAGGCATTGCATAGGGCACCTGCATCGCCAGGGCATGATCGGCGAACAGCACGTCGCTGCAATCGCGAAAGCGCGCGCCATAGACGTTGCCGATCAGCAACGCGGCAAAACCGGAGCAATCGACAAACAGGTCGCCTTCTACCGCGCCGCCCTGCTTCAGGTCCAGCCCGGCGATATCGCCATTGTCCGCCATGCGCACGCCGATGACGTCATCGACGATATGCACCACGCCAAGCGTGTTTACCGAATGGTCGCGCATCATCGTGGCGAACTTGCCCGCGTCGAGATGATAGGCGTAATTTGCAACGCCCCCATATTCAGGCGTGGTAATCGCCTTCGGGGCCAGCCCGCCTTCGCACAATGCCGGCTGGAAATCGACCGCATCGGCAAAAGCCGCCGGGTCGGTTGCGCGCCGCGCTTCCCAATGCCCCGAAAGGTTGATCTGCGTTGCCCCCTGCGGCGGGTTGAGCGGGTGGTAATAGCCATCGGCATCGGTGCCGTCGGTCCAGCGGACGAACTTGGCCCCCTGTTTGAACGCGGCGTCACAGTCCCTGATGAAGCGCGTCTCCGAAATGCCCGCCTTGCGCAGCGTGTTGCGCATCGTCGGCCAGGTGCCTTCACCAACGCCGATGGTGCCGATTGCCGAAGACTCGACAAGCGTGACACGCACCGCATCTGGCCCCTTGCCATTGCGCGCCGCAATGCGTGCAGCCGCGATCCAGCCGGCGCTCCCGCCACCCAGAATAACCACATCGCGCAAGGGCTTATCCGACATGCTTGTCCTTTTTGCACCGCCCGCGCCCGCCGCACCACCGGCGCGGCGAGGCGGCCCGCCGACGATCGGCCAATGACGGCGGCGGGGCCGCCGCTATCCGTCACCCCCCGAAATAACGCAGTGGATTATTCTTTCAATACGGTATTAAGTCATATATATGATCAAGCTCATGCGCGGGTCTGTGGTCAGCATCGCCCGAATATGAAAAAGCTGCGCGCGGCCCAACGACGCGCGGCACGCCAGAGGAGAGAGGGTGCCATGTCACAATTCATCGCGGTTCATCGTCCCAATTTTGTGCGGGCAAGCCATGGCGCCAGCGCGCTGGCCATCGCGCTGATGCTCGGCGCGGCACCGGCCCATGCGCAGACGGCGCCGGGCCAGACCGCCGCCAGCAAGGATTCCGACCAGGACATTGTGGTGACGGGCATCCGTCGCAGCGTTTCGGCCGCGGCCGACCTCAAGCGCGAATCAATTGTTGTTCAGGATTCGATCACGTCGGAAGAGCTTGGCAAGCTGCCCGATTCCAACGTGGCCGAGGCGCTGCAGCGTATTCCCGGCGTGTCGATTGATCGTAACGGCGGCGAAGGCCAGTTCGTCACCGTTCGCGGCTTTGGGCCGTCCTTCAACACGATTCTGGTCAATGGCCGCAATTTTGCCAGCGACAATACCGGGCGCGAGTTCAGCTTCGACCTTCTCGCCGCCGAACTCATCAGCGGCGCCGATGTTTTCAAGAGCGCGCGCGCCGATGTGCAGGAAGGCGGCATTGGCGCGACGATCAACGTCAAGACGTCGCGGCCGCTCGATCTTGGCGGGTTCAAGGGCCTGCTCTCGGCCAAGGGGCAATATGAACGAAACAGCGGCGAAGTGTCGCCGCAGGTGTTTGGCCTGCTCAGCAACACCTTTGCCGATGGCACGCTGGGCCTGCTGGCCGCCGTTTCCTATCAGCGGCGCGAGGCGCGCATCAACTTTACGCAGAACCGGGGCTATCTGCCCGGCTCCGCCGTCGGGCCAACCGCCGCGCCGTTTTTCACCAATGTTTTTGCCCCGCGAAACCAGGATGTCGGCCGCGACATCCAGTCGCGCGAGCGGCTTGGCGTGAACGTGACCGGCCAGTGGCGCCCGGTCGACACGCTGACGCTGACGCTCGACGGGCTCTACAATCGTTTCACGGTCGATTCCGATGTTCGGGCACTGGGTAGCTGGTTTGAGCCTTCAAGCTATACCGCCGCCACGATTGACGCCAACCGCACGGTCACGTCGCTTACAACATCCGGCAATGGCGACCTGATCGCCACCTCCAACAATCGCTACACCACGACCTGGGCGGCCGGCTTCAACGCGGACTGGCAGGCCACTGACCAGCTGACCGTAAAGCTCGATGCGTCATGGTCGCGCGCGCGCAACAATGCTGGCGGCCGCAACTATTTTACGGTGATCGGCATCCCCTCGCGCTACAGCTTTGCCGAGGCCCAGGGTAACGGGTTCCCCTCAGTCTTTGGCTATTCCGCAGACCTGACCAATGCGAGCCTCGGGCGCAATCACATCGCGCTGCGCCAGGGCAATAACGAGGCCGAGCGCGTGCTTGAGTTCAAGATCGACACCGAGTGGAAAGCCGAAAGCGGCGCGCTGGATTCGGTCAAGTTCGGGTTGCTGCACACGCGGCGCTCCAAAAACAGCCAGTTGGTGCAGACCAACCCCAATACCTTGTGCCTGTATTGCGGCTATGCCACCTCGTCGGCGGCGTCGCTGTTGCAGCCGTTTACGCTTGGCAGGTTCCTTGGCACCAGCGGCCGCGTGCCCACCACCTTCCAAACCTATGACCCGGAAGCCTATTTCCGGTTTCTGGAAAGCCCTGCGGCGGCCGCTGCCCAAAACGCCGCGCTTGGCCTGCCGCCCGGCACGATTGCGGCCCAGCTTGCCCGCACCAATGGCTATGCAGCGACACCGCAGCCCAGCTCGTTCAGGGTGAGTGAAAATAACTATGCCGGCTATCTCGATGCCAATTTCAAGGGAACGCTGGGCAGCCTGCCATGGTTCGTGAACCTTGGCGCGAGGTACATCCACACTGAAGTGCAGGCGTCGGGCCAGCAACTTGCCTTGCTCGATCTGCTGCCAGTGGCGGGCGACCCGACGATCTACAACGCGGTATTCGCCAATGGCGGCACGCCTGTTGCCACCAGCCAGCGGTCAAGCTACGATTATTTCCTGCCGAGCATCAACGTCAAGATTGACATCACGCCGCGCGTTATTCTGCGACTGGCGGGGTCACGCTCGCTAACCAGGCCGCAGATTCAAGACCTTGCACCGCGCACCAATTTCGATGTCGTGCGGCCGGCCAGCCTTGATGCAAGCGGCGGCAACCCCAGTTTGCTGCCCTATACCTCGAACAATTTTGACGTGTCGGGCGAATGGTATCCCACCCGGACGACGACCTTGTCGGCTGCATTTTTCTACAAGAATGTCAGCAACTTCATCGTTCAAACGCGGGCTGCGGAAGTATTTCGCATTGCCAATGCCGGCAATTTGCCAATCGGTAACGGCATAACGGGTGCCAATGCGGCAACCTTCAACGTGCGCCGGCCGCGCAATGCCGACCGCGCGACGGTGAGCGGTGTGGAGCTGAACCTTGTCCACACGTTCGATTATCTGCCCGGCGTTCTGAGCGGCCTGGGCACCCAGCTGAACGCGACCTTTGTTACCAGCAACGCGTCGTTCGATCCCAATGCGACCACGGTGTCGTTCGCGCTGGAAGGGCTTGGCAACTCACAAAACGCGACCGTGTTTTATGAAAAATCCGGCTTTGGCGCGCGCTTTGCCTATAACCGCCGCGAGCGCTTCCTGCAAAATCTGGTCACGCCAAGCCAGGGCGGCGATCCGGTGTTCCGCCGCGACTTCGACCAGATCGACGTTCGCGCAAGCTATGACATCACCCCGCGGCTGCAGGTGTTTTTTGAAGGTATCAACGTCCTCAGCAACGTGAACGTAACAACCGGGCGCTTCGACAATCAGGTGCTCGACTTTGTCGATACCGGCGCACGCTACGCCATCGGCGCGCGGGCGACGTTTTAGGCGGACGTAAGCGACCCTGCGGCCGGGCAGGGTCGCGCAAGGGCGGGAGCCGCGACAGGCGGCGGCGCGTCTCAGGGTGTGCCTGCCGATGCGCGATGGGCGTGTGACAGGCGCCATCCGTCCATATGGGCGTGCCCCCGCGTGCGGTATCAGCGGCGGCCCACCGCGCCTGAATGCCCGGTCAGGTGCGAAATCATGTCGCGCGCGCGCGGGCGCCTGATTATCGCAAACATTGCCCATCCCGGCCAGCGGAACCGCTTTCTTCTTTGGCCGCACATGCGCATAACAGGCGCCAATGGGGCGCCGCTGCGGCGCACCCGGTAAGCGTTTGTCGAAAGCCGCCCGTGCCGCACCCTGCCGCTTATGTTCACGCCATCGGCACTGCGGTGCCGGCCCATGATATTCATTCAGCGTTTATCGGCTGGGCAGGCGAGCGGCTGGGCGACGGGCGGATGCGCAAGCTGTTTGACCGGATGGCCGCGCGCGCCGGCATTGGCCATCGCTGGTCGGTCTTGCCCAAGGGGCCGGCCGGCGGATCGCCCGTGGCGCCGGGCGGCTTCTATGCGGCAGAATCGGTGCCCGGCACCGCTGCGCGCATGGCGCTATATGCCGAGCATGCGCCAGAACTTGCGCTTGCCGCCATCGCGTCACTGGCGCAGCAGGCGCCGCTCGGCGCGATAAGCCATCTTGTAGTTGCCAGTTGCACGGGGTTTGTGGCGCCCGGCATCGACCAGATCATTGCCCGGCGGCTGGCGCTCGCGCCATCTGTCGAGCGGGTGCTGATCGGCTTCATGGGCTGTTATGCCGCGGTCAGCGCGCTGCGCACCGCGCGGCACATCATCCGCTCGGAGCCGGCGGCACGCGTGCTCGTGGTGTGCGTCGAGCTGTCGACGCTTCATTTGCAGGACACGCCCGATATCGAGCCGTTGCTCGCGATGCTCCAGTTTGGCGATGGCGCTGCCGCTGCGCTCGTCACTGGCACGCCGGGCGGGCTGTTGCTGGGGGTGCCCTTTGCAACGACGTTGCCTGAGTCGGGCGCGCTTATCCGCTGGGACATTACCGATACCGGCTTTGCGATGCATTTGTCGGGGGCAGTGCCGGCGCGGATAGCCGCCGGCCTGGCCGATCCTGATTTCGCGCGGGCGGCAACCGGCAACCGGGCGCCCGCCGAAATTGACGGATGGGCGGTGCACGCCGGGGGCCGCTCGATCCTCGACGCGGTGGAACAGGCACTGGCGCTGCCGCCCGACCGGCTGGCGTCGGCGCGCGCCGTGCTGGCCGACTATGGCAACATGTCGTCTGCCACCTTGATGTTCGTGCTGGCGGCGATGCTGCGTGGGCCCCGGATCGACAATGGCGTGGCGCTCGCCTTTGGCCCCGGCCTTGCCGCCGAAGGCTTTGGCTTTTCGAGCGTGTGATGACACCCCTTGCCACGCGCACCATAGCCGACGAGTTGATGGATGCCGACGATCTCGACGCCGGAACCTATGGCCTGGTCATGGCTGATCTCGCGCGGGTCAACCGGTGGACACTGGCCGCCCGCCCCACCCTTGGCTTCCTGGCGCGCGCGGCCCGCGGGACCGGCCGGCTGCGTATCCTCGATGTCGGCTATGGCGATGGCGACATGCTGCGGCGGATCGCTTTTTGGGCGCAGCGGCGCCGCCTTCCCGTTACGCTCGTCGGGGTCGATCTCAATCCGCGTAGCGCGCAGGCAGCGACGGCGCACACGCCGGCCGGGCTTGGTATCCGCTTCGGCACCGGCGACTATGCGGCCGAAGCGGGCAAGGGGTGGGATTGCATCATCAGCAGCCTGGTCGCGCACCATATGACGCACGACCAACTGATCGCCTTTCTGCGTTTCATGGAGCGCGAGGCGCGCCGTGGCTGGTTTGTCAACGACCTGCACCGACACCGTATCGCCCATCTTGGCTTTCCGCTGCTGGCCCGCGTGATGCGCTGCCACCCGATCGTGCGCCATGATGGCACGCTGTCGGTCGCGCGTGCTTATCGCCCGGCGGAATGGGCGCCGCTGCTGGCCGAAGCGGGTGTGACCGATGCGCAGGTGCAGCGCCGTTTTCCTTTCCGGCTATGCGTCGAACGCCTGCGCTGATCCTGGGCGGCGGGCCGGCGGGCGCGGCCTGTGCGGTCATGCTCGCGCGCGCCGGGCGGCCGCATCTGCTCGTCGAACGCAGCACCGAAACCGGCGACGCGATTTGCGGCGGGTTCCTTAGCTGGCAAACGGTGGCCGCGCTGGAAACGCTCGGGCTGGCCGCCCAGTCGCTAAACCCGGTCGCGGTGACGCAGGTCAGGCTGTTTCATCGCCACCGCATAGCGCAGGCGCCGCTCCCGCAACCGGGCCGGGCCGTGTCGCGCCGGCGGCTTGACACGCTGCTGCTGGAGCGCGCGATTGCCCTGGGCGCCTGCGTCGAGCGCGGGCTTGCGGCCACGCATATCGAGGGGACACAGGTGGATTTCCGGGGCGGGGGCACGGTTGCGGCGGGCGCACTGTTTCTGGCGACAGGCAAGCACGATGTGCGCGGGCTTGCGCGCCCGGCTGCGGCACGCGGCGCCGATCCAACGCTTGGAATCAGGGTGCGGCTGGCGCCGTCGGCCCGACTCTCGGCGCTGATCGGTGACAGCGTCGAGCTGCATCTGCTCGACCGCGGCTATGCCGGGCTGGTGCTGCAGGAGGACGGCTCGGCCAATCTGTGCATGGCGGTGCATCGCTCGCGCCTGGCGGAGGCCGGTACGGTTCCCGCGTTGATAGCCGACATGGCCCGCGAATGCCCGCCGCTTGGCGACCGGCTGGCGCACTGGGCGCCCGGCGTGAGCGATGCCATTGCCAACGTGCCCTATGGGTGGCGCGCGCGCGCCACCGGCCCCGGCATTTTCCGGCTGGGCGATCAGGCCGGTGTCATCCCGTCGCTCGCGGGCGAGGGCATGGGGATCGCCGTGGCAAGCGGCATGCGCGCGGGGCAGGCATTTGTGGCGCATGGCGCTGCGGGCGCTGAGGCGTATCAGCGCGCGCTGGCGGCAGCACTTGGCCCGCCAATGGCGCTTGCCGGGCTTATCCGCCGGGCCGGCGAATCGCCCTGGACGGCGCCTGCCCTGCTGGCGCTGGCGCGGGCGGCTCCCTATCTGGTGCACGTGGCGGCCCGGTGGACGCGACTGTCGGGGCGGCCTGTTGACGCGGATGCTCACTCAAACGAAAGCTGACTTTTCATGGACCAACATATTCTAACCGAGGCCGAATGGCGCAAAAAGCTCACACCGGAGCAATATCGTGTGTTGCGCGAGGCGGGCACCGAGCGGGCGTTTTCGGGCCATTACAACGACACCAAGGCCGACGGCGTCTATCAGTGCGCCGGCTGCGCGCTCGACCTGTTCGACAGCGCGGACAAATTTGATTCAGGCTCTGGCTGGCCAAGCTTCACACAGCCGGTCGCCGCCGACCATGTGAACGAGCATAGCGATGTAAGCCACGGCATGCGCCGCACCGAAGTGCGCTGCGCGCGGTGCGACGGGCACCTGGGCCATGTCTTTCCCGATGGGCCGCCGCCCACTGGGCTGCGCTATTGCATGAACTCGGTCTCGCTGGACTTTCGCGGACGGACGAGCGCCAGCGACGCGCGCTGAGCCGACGCGCTGCCGGCTTGTGGTGCGCACCGATAGCCGGTATCGCGCGAGCAATTGATGGCCCGCAACTCTTCCTCCAAGGGCGCTCCCCGGTGGCGCCGCCGCGTGGTGCTCGGCCTGCAGCTGCTGGTTGGGCTGGGCATCATGGCGGGCATTGCGCTGGCGACGATCGTTTATGTAGCGCGCGGCGAGCTGCCCAGTTTTGACGAGCTGAAATCATCGCCCAACGGCCAGACGATCCGCGTGCACGCCGCCGACGGCACGGTTATCGTGTCGCTCGGGCCGAGCTTTGGCGACTGGCTGCCTTATGATCGCATTCCCAAGGTGATGCGCGATGCCATGGTGTCAGTTGAGGACCGGCGGTTCCGCTCGCATTTGGGCATCGACCCGATCGGCTTGGCCCGCTCGGTCAGGCTGGCCGTGCAATATCGCGGCACAGGGCGGCGGGTGCAGGGCGCCTCGACCATCACCCAGCAGGTTGCGCGCACGATTTTCCTGTCGAACCGCTACACGCTTGCGCGCAAGGCGCGCGAAGCCGTGATCGCGCTGGCGCTGGAACGCAAGTTTACCAAGGACCAGATTCTCGAACTCTACCTTAACAAGGTATATTTCGGCGGCGGCGCTTATGGGATTGATGCCGCCTCGCGACGTTTTTTCGGGCACGGGGCCGAAACGCTGAGCCTCAACGAGGCCGCCGTCATTGCCGGGCTGGTAAAGGCGCCGTCGCATTATTCCCCCACGGCCGACGCGGCAGCGGCGATCGGCCGGGCAGGCGTTGTCATCCGGCTGATGCAGGAAACCGGTGCGATTACCGCGGAGCAAGCGGCGAACGCCAAACCCTCTGCGGTAACGCTGGCGCCCGAACCCCGGCAGAACAGCGTGCGATATTTCACCGACTGGGCGCTGCCCCAGCTTGAGGTGCTGATCGACGAACCCAGCCGCCCGCTCGATGTGTGGACCACGCTTGACCTTGGCATGCAGCGCGCGGCCGACGCGGCCATTCAGGCCAATGCGCCGCGCGGCGCGCAGGGCGCGCTGGTCGCGCTCGACCGCGACGGCGCCGTGCGCGCGCTGGTTGGCGGCACCGATTATGTCTCATCGACCTATAACCGGGCGACGCAGGCGGTGCGCCAGCCGGGATCCTCGTTCAAGCTGTTCGTCTATCTCACCGCGCTCGAAAATGGCCGAAAGCCTGAAGACGAGGTCGTCGACCAGCCGATTACCATCAACGGATGGTCGCCGCGCAACAGCTCGGGCCGCAATGTCGGGCCGATCACGCTGCGCAATGCCTTTGCCTATTCGATCAACACCGTGGCGGCCGCAATTGGCCAGGATGTGGGCTTTGCGACAATCGCGGACATGGCGCGGCGTTTTGGGATTACCACGCCGGTTGATACCCGCCCGGCCATGGTGCTGGGGTCGTCCGATGTGCGGCTGATCGACATGACGCGCGCCTTCGCATCGGTTGCCAACAAGGGCGTGGCCGTGACGCCCTATGGCATCACCAAGGTGACGACAGGACGTGAAACGCTTTATTCCTACGCGGTGGACAGGAGCCATGTGCTCGTTGCCCCCTATGTCGCGGCAGAAATGATTGACCTGCTCCAAACCGCCGTAAACACCGGCACTGGCCGCGCGGCGCAGATCGGCCGGCCAGTCGCGGGCAAGACGGGGACGACGACATCGAACAAGGATGGCTGGTTCCTGGGGTTTTCCAGCGGGCTTACAACGGGTGTGTGGATGGGCCGCGATGATGCGCGCACCGTTGCGGGCCTGCAGGGCGGCACCGCGCCCGCCCGCGCCTTTGCCGCGTTCATGAAGCAGGCGGTGGCCAACCGCCCGCCCGAGGCATTTGATACCCAGGTGACATTGCCGGATGAGCAGGCCGATCTCGCAGAGCAGGAATATTTCGGCGGGCCCGACAATGGCGCCTTTGTTGACGGCGAGGGCAACCCCATTGATCTTGGCAGCCGGCCGCCAGCCGATGACGAAAGCCTGATCGCGCCCGACGGGTCAGGCCCGGCCACGCCCCCCCGGCCACCGCGCGATCCCGGCGATGAGGCGGCGCCGGCGCAGCGCATCGACCAGGAATGGCTGGACCGCGTGCTTGGGCGCGCCGCCGGGCCGCAAAATGCGCCCGCCGCTCCGCCAAAATCACGGCCCGGTCCGGCCCCCACGCGCGCAGCCCCGCCCGACCGCGGTCAGGAGCAGCGGCCCACCCCGTGAAGCGCTGCGCCGTTGGCGCGCAGCCATGCCCGCGCCGGTGCCGGGTCATCGCCCAGCAACGCCGCGACCAGCGCATGAAAGGCAGGGCTGTGGTTCATGTGCACGCGGTGCGCCACTTCATGTGCAACCGTTGCCCGGCGCACCGCTTCAGGTGCCAGAATGAGCCGCCAGCTATATCGAATAACGCCTTGCGCGGAACAACTGCCCCACCGCCCGCGCGGATCGCCAAGGCCAACCCGCTCGACCGAGACACCCGCTCGCAGGGCATAATATTGCGTCTCATCCGCAAGTGTCGCCAGCGCTTGGCGCTTGAGCCACGCAGCTACCCGGCCGCTGACACCTTCAATCGGACCGCCACAGCGCAGCTCGTCACCGCAGCGCTCGATCCGGCGTGGCCATGCGAGCTGCCAGCGGGTGACAAGCGCCGCGTCGCCAAATGGCACGACAGCGCCAGGTACAAAGGGGCGCGGCGCCGGCAGGCGCGACCGCTGCGCGTCGATCCAGGCGTGCTGCTCGCTCGCCCAGCGCAGCGATGGGCCGATGGCCGCGCGCCGGGGGAGGGTGAGCCGCACCGCACCCGAGACCGGGTCAACGCTCAGCCGGGCCCGGCGCGCGCGCGGGTGGCGCACAATTTCGATAGCCGCCGCTGGGAACTCGCCGATCAAAGGTCGCGGTCCACCAGATGATGTTCCAGGTCGCCGGCGTCATCTTCGGAAATAGTCCAGCCGCGCACCGACATGCCCATCCGGTGGATTTCTTCGCGGTCGCCGCAAACCAGATGGTGCCATGCCGGCAGCGGCTCGCCGTCAGCAACAAGGCGATAGGCGCAGCTCGCCGGCAGCCAGTCAATCGCGCGCAGCCTGGCCGGCGTCAGGCGCACACATTCCGGCACATAGGCGTGACGGTGCTTGTAATCGGCGCAGCGCGCGGTGGCCCGGTCGAGCATGCGGCAGGCGACATTAGTGGGCAGCAGCTCGCCCGTTTCCTCGTCTTCCAGCTTGTGAACACAGCATTTGCCGCATCCATCGCACAGCGCTTCCCATTCGGCGCGGTCCATCCGGCTGAGCGGCTTGTCTTCCCAGAACCGCCCGTTCATTTGGCCCAGCGCCTTATTTCCGCGACGATTGCCTGCGGCTCACCCTCCTGCGGCAGCAGCGCCAGCGGCTTGTCGTCGGGCGAAAACAGATAGGCCTGGCGGCTATGGTCAACGGTATAGCCGCCTTCAGGCGTGGGCGGATGCTGCTGGTAGAAGATCGCAAATTCGCTTGCGACCGCGCTGATTTCCCTCGAAGTTCCGGTCAGGCCCACCATGCGTGGGTGAAACGCGCGAACAAACTGCCGGAGCACGGGCGGGGTATCGCGCGCCGGATCAACCGAGATGAAAATCGGCGTCACGCGCCGGGCCAGCGCAGGGTCGCTTGCCTCCAGCAGCTTCATCGCCGCGCCGATATGCTGCACGTCAACCGGGCAGACATCCGGGCAAAAAGTGTATCCGAAATAATAAATGCGGTAGTTCCCGGCAAAGCTGCGGTCGGTAACGCGCCGGCCTTCCTGATCGGTGAGCGTGAACGGTCCGCCGATTTTGGCGCCGGCAAGCGGCGGCGAAGCGGCTGAGCCGACAGGCAGCGAACATGCCGCCAGTGCAATCGCTACCAAGGGCACCAGCAACCGCAAACGACCACATATGTTCATGATACAGCCAGCAATACGGCGATACTGCACCCATTGCAAGGCCCAAGGAGTTGCAAGGCGCCGGGCGCCGGGCCTATGAAGATCGCCCAGTAAAAGGAATATCGCGTCGCATGGCCCTTCACCGGTTGTTCCTCCTCGCCGCCGCAGCGCTTGCGGCCGGGTTGAGCGCGCCCGCCTCGGCCCAGCTTGGCCAGTCCAACGGGTATAAATTTCTGGAAGCCGTAAAAGATGCCGACGGCGCCAAGGTGAAAGAGCTGCTGAGCGCACCGGGCACGACGATTATCGACACCAAGGAGTTTTCCTCCGGCGAAACAGCGCTCCATATCGTCGCCAGGCGCAGCGATGCGGTTTACACCCGCTATTTGTTGCAGGCCGGCGCGAACCCCAATTTGCGCGACAAGCGCGGCAACACGCCGCTGATGGTCGCTGTGTCGGGCAGCGCGGTTGAGCTTGTTGGCATTTTCATCACGGCCAAGGCCAATGTCGATCTGGCGAATGACAGCGGAGAAACGCCGCTCATCCGCGCCGTGCAGCTTCGCTCTTTGCCAATGGTGCGGGCGCTGCTCGCGGCCGGGGCTGATCCCGACCATGCCGATTCGCTCGCGGGCAAATCGGCACGCACCTATGCCGAACAGGATAGCCGGTCACCGGCGATCGCCAAATTATTTGAAGAAACGCCCAAGCGCGCCCGCCGCTCGGTGGCTGGCCCCAAAATCTAGAAACCCGCATAGCCGCATTCCGGATCGGCCAGCGCAACCAGGCGCCGCGCGGCGCGGCGGGCAAGGTGCAGGGTCATCCGTTTGCGGATGGGCGCGGCGAGCGGGACAGTGTGCGCTTCCCGGATAATGGTCGCGTCGTACCGGTCCGCGACGATGACGCCGCAGCGCTCCGGCAGAAAGGCCGGCGATTCGAGCGGACCAGTGTCAAAGCCTGCCGGCACGGCCCAGTAAAACCGGTCACAATAGGCCAGATAATCCGGCCATTTGCCGTCACCAAGCAAGTCCGCCCGCGACACCTTGATCTCGACAATGACCAGCGCGCCGCGCGCATCGACCGCCATCAGATCGGCACGTCGGCCGCCGTCCAGCGCCATTTCGGGCACGGCCACCAGATCATGCCGGAGCAACATGCGCGTGACGCCGCGCACGATGTCGGCGGCGACAAGCCGGTCGGCCGTGACGGGCGCGCCAAGCGGATCAGCATCGAAATCGGACATCGGCGGGATATAGAACATTAAGCGAACGAGAAAAAGAGGGCGCGGAACGGGCCCCCTTTTTCCGCCCGGCCTTCAGCGGTAGAAAATATGGTTGCCGATTGTCGCCACACGGGCCTGGCGCCAGCCCGGCGACACGCGGCGCGCATGGAAGAACAAGGCATCAGGCGCCTGGCTGGTCCAGCGATTGTTGAGGGCAAGCTGTGCCACCGCCACGGCATCTCGAAACGCGCGGCTTGCGCCATCAATCGAAGGGATCTGGCCGCCGCGCACGAACGAGAATTGCCCCGGTTGCCGCACAACGGCGCAAATGTCCGACCGGAACCGGCCGGAACGGGCGCGGTTGATGATGACATTGCCAACCGCGAGCTGGCCTGCGAGCGGCTCTCCCTTGGCTTCGAAATAGATTGCGCTGGCAAGGCACCGCAGCTCGCTGGCCATCGTCTCTGGCATTGGCTGCGCGGCAACGGCGGCGGCAAGCGAAGGATATCCCGGCAGATCGGTATCACCATCGCCGCGAGCCGGGTCGTCATTCACCGCTTCCTCGGTCGGCGTTGGTAGCGCCGGCTGCGGTGCACTGGTTGCAGCTTCTGTATCAACCGGCGGCGCGCTGAGCGCGGAAAGGCCGGGTTTTGAGGTGTCTTCTGCCGACACGCCATAGGCAAGAGCAAAAACTGGGCTGATGGGGCTGGCAACGCCCGCCACACACAGGGTCGCGGCAAGGGCCGCGGTTCGAACGGTAATCGACATCAAGACTTCAAATTATGCGGTTGGCGCGTGGACTCGGACCAAAACCCCAAAAAACGGGGCGGGACCGGGCCAAGCTAACCCCCCGACTGCGTCACTGATCGGGATCGCACCCCAAAACAGCACAACGCTGACCAACGAGAGACGCGCTTAAATTGTGCAGCGCGGCAAAGTCAATGTGTCAGAATAGTTTCAGCGGCGAACCGTTCTGCATTTGCGCCGTCCAGTTCAATCACCCACAAGTCGGGGTCGCGTAACCTTCTGCGCGCTACATAATCGTTAATTTCTTCTAAATTTTCAATGCGTTGTGGCCCGACGTTAACCGGCTGAGCGATGCCGGCCGGGCCAATTCCGCGCTCGACCATCTTCACAACACGGCCTTTTTCCGCGACCAGAAACAGCAGCGCACCCGCATCGGCATCCCCCCGGTTGAGGATGGCGGCGTGCTCGCCAGCGGCAAAAACCCGGCGGACAAGCGCGCTCACGAGCAGCGCCGAGGTCAGCCGCGCCGTCATGCGGCCCCCGCGCCATAGCCCGACAGCGATGACAGCGAAATGCGCGACCGCATGAACGTGCCGGTGCCGCGCGCAACCTCTTCGCCGTCGCCATCGATCAGTCGCGCATCCGCAATAAGCACACGCCGCTGGCCGCTGACCCATCGCCCCTGCGCCGTCACAGGGCCGCTGCGCAACGGCCGCGTCAGCAGCAGGTTGAAGGCGGTTGTGAGCAAAAACCGGTCGGTCACCAAAGTGTTGGCCGCATAAAAAGCGGCATCGTCGAGCATTTTGAAATAGCTTGTGCCATGTGCCGCGCCGCCTGCGTGATAATAACGTTCATCAAGCATGAAGCGGATTTCGGCCACGCCAGCCTGCGCAATCGTCAGCGTCGATTCGAACAACTGGTTGATGGGCGCGGCCGCATATAGCTGCTCAAGCGCCCGGAAATGCGCTGCCGCTCCTTCGACGGCAGGTTCTTCAGGCCGCGTCACGCGCCTCATCCTGCGTCCACAGCGCATAAAGCGCATCCGGCGAGGCCGCGCCGCGCAGCTTGGCGACAAAATGCTGGTCGCGCAGCCGCCGTGATACGCGCGCCAGCGCCTTGAGATGGTCAGCGCCCGCTTCAAGCGGCGACACCATCATGAACACCAGATCCACCGGCAGCTCGTCAATCGCCTGAAAATCAATCGGCTGCGCCAGCCGGGCAAACACGCCGGCTACCCGATCTGCCCCGGCCAGCTTGCCGTGCGGAATGGCGATGCCGCCGCCAAAGCCGGTTGATCCAAGCCGCTCACGATCGGTCAGGCTTTGCGACACTGCCTTTGCCTCCAGCCCGTAAGCATTGGCCGCAATCGCCGCAAGCTGCTGAAACAATGTCTTTTTGTTGGCCGCAGACGCACCTTCGCGCACGGCCTGCGGCAGCAGCAAATCACTGAAATCGTTCATCACAATCCTTAGGCCATTGGCAGCGGCACTAATCGCCGGGCCGCCTGCACCCCGGGCAGGAGAGGCCGGGCGCATAGCGCCGATCCCGGCAATAAGAAAGCCCTTCAGGCGCGCTGCGGCTCAACCCAGCCGATCGTCCCGTCGCCGCGCCGATACACCATGTTATAGGCACCGGTGCCCGAATTGCGGAACAGCAGCGCGGTGGTGTCGCGCAGATCGAGCATCATCACCGCATCTGACACGGTCGCATCGGGCACATCAACCCTGGTTTCAGCGACGATGAGCGGAAAATCCTGCACATCATCCTGATCGGCGTCTTCGCGAAACAGCGTGTAGCCGGCATTATAGGCGGCTTCGGCGGCGCTGGCGGCCGCGCCGGCAGGTGCTGCGTTACGGTCTTTCAGCCGACGCATATAGCGGCGCAACTGCTTTTCGATCTTGTCGGCCGCGCCGTCAAACGCGCCATGCGCTTCGGAGCCGTCGTTGCGGCCCTTGAGCACCAGCCCTTGCATCACATGCGCCACGATGTCGCAGGTAAAGCCATTGTCATGCGGCCCGCGACCAAGGGTGACATGCGCTGAAATGGCGCGCGAAAAATATTTGTCGGCAACGCCCTGCAACCGCTCGGTGATATGCTGCCGAAGCGCGTCGCCTGTATCGACCTGGTGGCCAGAAACACGAATATCCATCGCTCTTCTCCTCCATTGGCGGCGCGGCAGCGAGCGCTGCCCGGCCGTGCCACGTCACCTCACGCAACCGGTTCAACCTGCCACAGCGGGTTCGTGATCTGCGAAACAAACACTGCATGCGCCGCGCGCTCGGCGGCCGACGGCGCAAAATCGCGTGCCGGGCGCGCGATGGCGGGCGCGCTATCCGGCGTGTCATCCATTGGCAGGCGCTGGTCGCTGACAAGGCTCAACCCGATCTGGCGCCCGCCTGTCAGCTCGACATAGACCTGCGCGAGCAACTGCGCGTCGAGCAGCGCGCCGTGGAGCGTGCGGTGGCTGCGATCAATGCCAAAGCGGCTGCACAGCGCGTCCAGCGTGTGTTTGGCGCCCGGGTGGCGAATTCGCGCAAGCGCGAGCGTGTCGACCATTCGGTCAATGTCGAGCGCGGGGCGGCCGATAAGCCGCAGCTCGCCGTTCAAAAAACCGAAGTCAAACGCGGCGTTATGGGCGACCAGCGGGCTGTCGCCCAGAAAATCGAGCAGATCATCGGCGATTGCAGGGAATAACGGCTTGTCGGCCAGAAAGGCATCGCTCAGCCCGTGAACGGCTTGCGCGTCGGGCGGCATCGGCCGCGCGGGGTTGACATAGGCATGGAAGCTTCGGCCCGTCTCGACCCGGTTGACCATTTCCACACAGCCGATTTCGACCAGCCGGTCGCCACCAGAAAAGCTGAACCCCGTCGTTTCGGTATCAAAAACAATCTCACGCATCGTCAGCCGGTATCAACCCGCTTGGCGCATTAGGCAAGAGAGCAGCGCACGCACAGCCGCCCGTGTTTCATCAAGGCTTGCGCCTGTGTCGATGACATAGTCGGCAAGCGCGCGTTTTTGCGCATCGGGCATCTGCCGGGCGAGAATTTGCGCAAACCGGGCCGCGTTTTGCCCCGGTCGCGCGAGTACCCGGGCGCGTTGCACGGTTTCCGGCGCGGAAACGACCACCACCTTGTCGACATGCGCCGCGCCGCCGGTTTCGAACAGCAACGGCACATCGACAACGACAATCGGCGCGGCAGCGTGCGCCGCAAAAAAGGCAAGGCGCGCATCCGCAACGGCGGGGTGGACAATATCTTCCAGCCGCCGCATCGCCGCTGCATCGTCGAACACCAGGCTGCCCAGCGCCTGCCGATCAACCCCGTTTGGCCCCGTAGTGCGTGGAAATGCGGCTTCGATGGCGCCCAGCAGCGCGCCACCCGGACCCTGCAAGGCATGAACGGCGGCATCAGCGTCAAAAACGGGCACACCCTCAGCCCGAAACATGTCGGCAACCGTGGATTTGCCCATGCCAATCGACCCAGTAAGCCCAAGGGTAATCATTGCGTGAGCAGCTCGCGGAGCGCGGCGTCGCCGTCGCGCGGGGGCGCCATGCCAAACAACACCTCAAACGCAATCGCCGCCTGCCCGACAAGCATTTCCAGCCCGTCCACCGTGTCCAGCCCCCGCGCGCGCGCCGCCGCCAGCAGCGACGTCTCAACGGGCGCATAGACAAGGTCGTAGACTATCGACCCGTCGGGCAATGGAGCAAGATCAATTTCGAGCGCGGCCTGCCCGGCCATACCAAGCGGGCTTGCATTCACCACGAGCGCGGCCATGGGCAATTTCGTTCCCTGCGGCACCGCCTTGCCTCGCAGCCCGAAGCGCGCCAGCAGAGCGCCGGCTTTCAGACCATTGCGGTTAATTATTGTAACTTCGCCAACATGAAGCCTGGACAGCGCATATAGCACCGCGCGCGCGGCCCCGCCCGCGCCGATCACCACAATCGGCGCGCCGGTAAGCTCAAGCCCGGCAATCGGGAGGTAAAAGCCGCCAGCGTCGGTGTTGGCGGCAATCAGCGTGCCATCATCCGCGCGCGTGACAAGGTTGGCGGCGCCAATAAGCGCGCGGACATTGCCGGGGTCAGTAACATGGTCGAGCGCAGCCTCCTTGTGCGGCAGCGTGATGTTGCAGCCGCGCCAGAGCGGATCATCGCGCCGCTGCGCAAAATAGGTCCCAAGGTTGGCGGACACAACGTGTCGGCGATCGTAGCGCGCGTTCAGCCCCAGTGCATCGAGCCAAAACTGGTGAATGAGTGGCGACTTCGAATGAGCGATCGGGTCGCCGATCACCTCGGCATAGGGCTGGCTCATGCGACCAGCACCCCGCGGCGACGCAAATGCGCAAGCAGTGGCAACAGCGGCAGTCCCATGATCGTGAAATGGCTACCCTCAATGGCGGAAAACAACTGGGCACCGGGCCCTTCAATCCGGTAACCACCGACGCAGCCGGCGATGGCGGGCCATTCAGCGTCGAGATAGGCCGCAATGAACGCGTCGCTGAGCGGGCGCATCGTAAGCCTGACGGTATCGACGTGGCGCCAGCTTGCCCGGCCCGCCTCAGCGATGACGGCGGCACTGGTCAGCATGTGCGTGGTACCGGAAAGCCGCGCCAGTTGCGCCGCCGCGTCGGCTCTGTCCGCCGGCTTGCTGATGAGGGATCCGTCGGCCAGCGCCACGACCGAATCGCAGCCAAGCACAAGATCACCGGGCAATTGCGCCGACAATTTTGTCGCTTTCAATTCGGCAAGCGCATCCGCTATGTCGCGCGGCGTCGCCCCGCCGGCGAGCAGGGCCTGTTTGGCCGCCGCTTCATCGACCATTACCGATGCCACGCTGTGGGGCACGCCGGCCGCGGCCAGCATGGCGTGCCGCGCCGGGCTTTGCGAGGCAAGGATGAGCGTCATCCGGTTCGCCGCTCATGCACTAGCGCGATAATGGCTGCGGCCGTTTCTTCGATTGACCGGCGGGTTACATCAATGACCGGCCAGCAATTGTCGGAAAACATGCGGCGGGCATAGGCGACCTCGCGGGTCACCGAATTTTCATCAACATAGGCGGTCTCTGGCATTTGATTAAGCGATAACAGGCGGTTACGCCGCACCTGAATAAGCCGGTCGGCGCTGGTCGTCAGCCCCACCACCAACGGGCGCTTTAGCGAATATAAGGCCGGTGGCGGCGGCACCTCGACCACAATCGGGATGTTGGCCGTTTTGAACCCGCGATTGGCAAGATAAATCGAGGTAGGCGTTTTTGACGAGCGCGACACGCCGGCGAGGACAATATCTGCCTCTTCCCATTCTTCCCACCCGACGCCGTCATCATGTGCCATCGTGTAATGAATCGCTTCAACCCGCGCGAAATAGGCCGCGTCGAGCATATGCTGCCGGCCGGGCCGGGCTTTTGCCTGCTGACCGAGCAGGTTCGACAGCGCATCGGTTACCCCGTCGAGCGGGGCAATAGCGGGCAACCCAAGCGTGCGGCACTGCATCTCAAGCGTCCGCCGGGTCTGCTGATTGACGAGCGTGAACAGCACCAGCCCAGGGTTTTGCGCAATTTCCTGAAGGATTCGCTCCAGATGCGCCTCAGTGCGCACCATCGGCCAGAAATGTCGGATGGTTTCGACATCATCATATTGGGCAAGCGCTGCCTTCGCGATATTCTCCAGCGTTTCGCCGGTGGAATCGGATAGCAGATGCAGGTGCAGCCGCATTACGGGGAGCAATCTGTGGACAACATGGCGACAAGCGCTAGCGCAACTTGCCCGCAGCGCCAAGCAACCGGGCGGCTGTGGACGAGCTTGCGTTTGTCCACATCACCGTCAACAGGGGGTGAATTGGCGCACAGCCTGTGGAAATCGGGCATGATTTGCCCGACGCTGCGGAAAAAACAGCACGACAAACCGCGTCAGGCTGTTGGCAAAATGGGGGCGGCACCATAAGCCCCGATTTGAACGGTGCCATTACATCAACATCCCTTTCAATAGATTCTTAATATCTAGAAGTCGCCAGGAGAAATGCGCTGACCAATAGCAAGCCTTTGCTCGCCACGCTCAATGGCCAGCGGCAGCCCGTTCGCCCGATTTGGCTGATGCGGCAGGCGGGCCGATATTTGCCGGAATATCGCGCACTTCGGGCTGAAAAGGGCGGATTTCTGGATCTCGTGAACGACAGCGAGGCGGCCGCTGAAGTGACGATGCAGCCGCTGCGCCGTTTCGGGTTTGACGGCGCCATCCTGTTTTCCGACATTTTGATGATCCCAGCGGCCATGGGCCAGTCGCTGAGCTTTGGTGCGGGCGAGGGGCCTGCGCTGGCACCTGCACTGGTTGATGCAGCGCTTGCATCGCTTGTGCCGGTGGCTGCGCGGCTTGACCCAGTTTATGCAACCGTGCGGCGGGTCGCAGCGGCACTTGCGCCGGAGACGACCTTTCTGGGCTTTGCCGGAAGCCCATGGACGGTTGCGACCTATATGGTTGCCGGGCAAGGCAGCCGTGACCAGGCGGAGACGCGGCGGCTGGCCTATCGCGACCCGATCGTGTTCGGCGAGATTATCGAGGCGATTTCGCGGCTCACGATTGAGTATCTGGTGGGGCAGATTGAGGCAGGGGTCGAGGCGGTGCAGTTGTTCGACAGCTGGTCGGGCAGCCTTTCGCCGCAACAGTTCGAGCAATGGGTGATCGCGCCAACGGCGCGGATTGCCGCGGCCGTTCATGCTCGCGCACCGGGTGTGCCGGTTATCGGCTTTCCGAAGGGTGCAGGCGCAAAACTTGCCGATTATGCCCGGCAAACCGGGGTGGATGCGGTGGGGCTGGATGAGACGATCGACCCGGTCTGGGCAAATGCGGCGTTGCCCGATGACATGCCCGTTCAGGGAAATCTTGATCCGCTGGCGCTTATCAGCGGCGGTGACGTGCTGGATGCTGCCGTCGACAGCGTATGTGCGGCGTTTCCGGAACGCCCGCATGTGTTCAACCTGGGCCATGGCATTTTGCAGGACACGCCGATCGCGCATGTGGAAGCAGCGGTGGCGCGAGTGAGGATGACGGGGCGATGACGGGAATCCTTGGCGCGGCCTATCCGTGGGTTAAGGCTGCCCATGTTGTTTTCGTAATTTTCTGGATGGCGGGCCTGTTCATGCTGCCGCGCTATCTGGTCTATCATCAGGAAGCGCCAAAAGCGTCATCAGAGCGTGCCTTGTGGGTGGAGCGTGAAGCCAAGCTGCGCACGATCATCCTGACGCCGAGCATGATGATCGTCTGGCTGCTCGGGTTGTTGCTCGCGGCCAATATCGGGCTGTTTAGCGGTGAGGCTGGGCTGGGCTGGCTATACGCTAAATTGGCGCTGGTGGCCGGGCTTACCGCCTATCATGGCTGGATGGTCGGCTATTCCCACAAATTGGCACGCGGCGTGGAAACGCTGAGCGGCCGGCAATTGCGGTTGCTGAACGAAGTGCCCGGTGTGGCCGCGGCGATCATCGTCATTCTGGTTGTCGCGCAACCGTTTTGACCTTGCTTGACTTGGCGTCGGTGCGCTCGTAACCGATTGATTACCATCCGGGGCGTTCTGCTTCGCTGCGTTTCTCCCTTTCCTTGCCAGTGTCGTCGCGTGTTTTTGTCGCTGACGAACCCTATCGCTCTCCCAGCCAATCGACCGGACCTCCGCCATGCATCTTGCAGATTTGAAAAAGAAAAAGCCCGCCGAGCTGGTTGAAATGGCCGAAAAACTCGGGATCGAAGGCGCCTCAACACTGCGCAAGCAGGACCTGATGTTTGCAATTCTGAAGTTGCAGGCGGAAAATGGCGAGCAAATCATGGGGCTGGGCACGATTGAAGTGCTGCCTGACGGATTTGGCTTTTTGCGCTCCCCGGAAGCCAATTACCTGGCCGGGCCGGACGATATTTATATCTCGCCCAATCAGGTACGTAAATTTGGCCTGCGCACGGGTGATACGGTTGAGGGAGAAATTCGCGGGCCAAAAGATGGAGAGCGCTATTTCGCGCTCACGCGGCTGACATCAGTTAACTTTGATGACCCGGATGCGGTGCGCCACCGGGTTAATTTTGATAACCTGACGCCGCTCTACCCCGATGAAAAACTGACGCTCGACCCGCAAGACCCTACGGTAAAAGACAAATCTGCCCGCGTCATCGACATTGTCAGCCCCCAGGGCAAGGGGCAGCGCGCGCTCATTGTCGCGCCACCGCGCGTGGGCAAGACGGTGCTTTTACAAAATATCGCCAAGGCGATTACCGATAATCACCCCGAAGTCTTCCTGATTGTGCTCCTCATCGACGAACGGCCTGAGGAAGTGACAGACATGCAGCGCTCGGTGAAGGGCGAGGTTATTTCTTCTACGTTTGACGAGCCGGCCTCACGCCATGTGCAGGTTGCTGAAATGGTTATCGAAAAAGCGAAACGGCTGGTTGAGCACAAAAAGGACGTCGTCATCCTGCTCGATTCGATCACGCGGCTGGGGCGCGCCTATAACACGGTGGTCCCGAGTTCGGGCAAGGTGCTGACCGGCGGTGTCGACGCCAATGCGCTGCAACGGCCCAAGCGCTTTTTCGGTGCTGCCCGTAATATTGAGGAGGGCGGCTCGCTCTCGATTATCGCTACGGCGCTGATCGACACCGGCAGCCGGATGGACGAAGTTATTTTTGAAGAGTTCAAGGGAACCGGCAATTCCGAAATCGTGCTCGACCGCAAGGTGGCGGACAAGCGCATCTTCCCCGCGCTCGATGTCGGCAAATCGGGCACGCGCAAGGAAGAACTGCTGGTCGACAAGGCCAAGCTCTCCAAAATGTGGGTGCTGCGCCGGATCCTGATGCAAATGGGAACGATCGACGCGATGGAGTTTCTACTCGACAAGATGAAGGATTCCAAAACCAACGAAGATTTCTTCGATTCGATGAATCAATAGTCAGTCGGGCACCGCGATGGTCCTTGAACAGGCGGTGTTGTGCGTCCGCCCCGATCAGGTTCCAGCGTTTGAACAGGCGCTTGAGCTGGCCCGGCCACTGATTGCTGCGTCCCCTGGCTTTCAGGGCATTGAGACACGGCGCGATCTGGAGGTGCCAGGCAGCTATCTGCTGCTGGTACGGGGGGACAGCATTACAAGCCACCGCAAGGGGTTTCGTGGCTCTGACCGCTATCAGGCCTGGCGTGCCTTGCTGCACCCCTTTTATGATCCGGTGCCCATGGTGCATTATTTCGGAGAGCCTTTGTGATTGATTTTACTGATGTTCTTTCCGCAGGCGGGCTTGCGGCGCTGGGGCAGGTGGTGATGATCGACCTGTTGCTGGCGGGCGACAATGTGATGGTGATGGGGACGCTGGCGGCCGGATTGCCAGCGGCGCAGCGCCGGCGTGTGCTGGCCATCGGGGTGGGGCTGGCGCTGGTGTGCCTTATCGGCTTTGCGCTGATTGCAACGACATTGTTGAAGATTGTCGGGCTGTTGTTTGCCGGCGGCCTGTTGCTGTTGTGGGTTGCGTGGAAGCTTTTCCGCGAATTGCGGGGCGCCGCAGCGGTGCGCACAGCCGGTGGTGAGGGGGGAGATGTCGTTGCGGCAGGAGACGGGCCTGCCCCTCACAAGAGCTTTGGCGGCGCGATTGTCCAAGTCGCCCTGGCCGATCTGTCGATGAGTCTCGATAATGTGCTCGCGGTGGCGGGCGCCGCGCGTGACCACCCAACCGTGTTGTTTTTTGGCCTGGCGCTGTCAGTGACATTGATGGGGCTTGCGGCAAATGTCATCGCGCGGATCATCGAGCGCTATCACTGGCTTGCCTATCTGGGCCTCATCGTCATTTGTTATGTAGCCGGATCAATGATTTACCACGGGATAGTCGACCCCGGCATTGGCGTCATGGCGCTGGTGCCGCCAGCGTGATCATGCTCTGCAACCGTGCCTCATGCGCAATCAGCCAGGCCTTTGATTCCGGGCCGTCCGCGGCCGAATAAGCACCAAGCTTCCCGCCTGCTGCCGTTACCCGGTGGCAGGGGACCAGCAGGGGCAACGGGTTGCGCGCGCATAACTGGCCAATGGCGCGGGCGCCTGATCCGGCCAGGGCGGCAAGCGCGCCATAGCTTATTGTCTGCCCATAAGGAACGGCGATGAGAGCAGCCCGCAGAGCCTGTCCGCGGCTGGACGAAGCGGGCGCCAGGGGCAGGGTGAAATCAGTCAACCGCCCGGCGAACCACGCCGCGATTTGTGCCAGCCCCTCCCGAACAAGCGGGGATGGCGGGCTGGGCCGCACCGGTCGTCGGCCGATTTGCACCGATATGAGCCACTCATCTGTGGCTATCATCGTGACAAAGCCAATTGGCGTTGCGATCTGACCGTGCTGGGGGGCATACATGGCGCTGGGTTATGCTATGGGCATGGCGGGTATTCAAGCAGGGCGGAGCAGCACATGAAGATCAATGTGGAGGTGGAGTGCACGCCTGAAGAGGCACGGCGGCTGATGGGCCTGCCCGATCTTACGCCCGTGCATGAAAAATATCTGGCGTTCCTGTCGGAATCGATGGACGGCAAGCTGCGACCGGAGATGATCGAGGCGATGGTGAAAAGCTGGGCGCCGATGGGTGAGGCCGGCATGAGTTTTTGGCGGCAGTTATTTGACGGGTCGACCGGCTCAAAAGGTTGATTGGCGGCTGAAGGACACGCACCAGTGGCTGTCATGACAACGCCGGCTGACACGATATTCGCGGTGGCGAGCGGCCCACCGCCTGCGGCAATCGCGGTGATGCGCCTCAGCGGCCCGCTGGCATTGGTCGCGGCCCAAACGCTGGCCGGCGAACTGCCCCCGCTGCGGACCGCCGGCCTGCGGGCGCTGCGCGATCCGGTGACCGGCCGCTTGCTCGACACCTCACTGGTGCTTTGTTTTGCCGGGCCAGCGAGCGCGACGGGCGAAGATTGTGCGGAATTGCACCTGCATGGCGGGCGGGCAGTGGTTGCCGCTGTCGCTGCGGTGCTTGGCGCTATTCCTGGGCTGCGGGCGGGCGAGCCCGGCGAATTCACGCGGCGTGCGCTGCATAATGGGCGGATTGACGTGGCGCAGGCCGAGGGGTTGGGCGATTTGCTGATGGCGCAGACCGAGGCGCAGCGCCGTGCCGCAATCGCTGCGGTCGATGGCCTTGTCGGCCGTGCCGTCGCAGCCTGGTCGGCCCGGCTTTTGACGGCTTCGGCATTGGTCGAGGCCGGGCTGGACTTTTCGGACGAGGACGATGTGAACCCGGAGTCGGCGGGTCACGAGGCCGTGCTGCTGCGCGATCTCGCCCGTGATATGCGCACGGTGGTCATGGCGCCGCCCGTCGAGCGTTTGCATGACGGGATCCGGCTGGTGCTGGCGGGCCCGCCCAATAGCGGAAAGTCGACGCTACTCAACAGCTTGTGCGGACGCGAAGCGGCGATTGTCTCCGACATCGCCGGCACCACGCGGGACCGGATCGACGTGCCGGTGGTGCGCCGCGGCATTGCCTATCTGCTGACCGATACGGCCGGACTGGCGCCACATACCGACGACAGCATCGAAGCGATCGGCATTGCACGCGCGCGCGAGGCGCTGGCCACCGCGGATATCGTGTTGTGGCTGGGCGACGCGCCGGCGCCTCGCGACGATGCATTGTGGCTGTTTCCCCGCAGCGATGTTCGCCCTTGTTCCGCGCCGGCAAGTCGGCTTGCGGTCTCCGCCGCGACCGGCGCCGGCATGGATACCCTATGGACGGCAATCGAATCGCGGGCCGCCGATCTGTTGCCGCGCGAGGATGAACTCGCGCTCAATGCGCGACAGCGGGCGCTGTGTGAAGCTGGCCTCGCTGAAATCGAGCAGGCGCTTACGGCCGATGACCCCGTGCTGAGAGGCGAGCATTTGCGGCTGGCACGGGCGGCGCTTGACCGGGTGACGGGCGTGACCGACACCGAAGCGATGCTCGATGCGCTGTTCGGGCGGTTCTGCATCGGCAAATGATGTTTCACGTGGAACATTTTGACACAGGCCCCGTCGTCGCCGTAGCGGAGAAGGCGTGAGCAGCTTTGATGTCATCATCATCGGCGGCGGTCATGCCGGCACCGAGGCCGCGGCGATGGCAGCGCGGCGCGGCGCCCGCACCGCGCTGGTAAGTTTTGATCCGGGAAAAATCGGTGCAATGTCGTGCAACCCGGCGATTGGGGGCCTGGGTAAGGGGCATCTGGTGCGCGAGGTTGATGCGTTTGACGGGTTGATCGCCCGCGCAACCGACGCCGCCGGCATCCATTACCGGATGTTGAACCGGAGCAAGGGCACCGCAGTGCAGGGTCCGCGGGTGCAGGCCGATCGGCAGCGTTATGCTGCGGCGATTCAGGCGCAGCTTGCGACCCAGCCCGGCTTGTTTGTGGTGGCGGGCGAGGCAGCGTCGCTGGTCCTTCGCGCTGGGCGGGTGGCCGGCGTCGTATTGGCCGATGCGACTATTTTGTCGGCGCCGGCAGTCGTGCTCGCGACCGGTACGTTCCTTGGCGGTCGGTTGTTTCGAGGGACCCTGCGGGGCGAAGGTGGACGCATTGAGGAAGGCGCTGCGACGCGGTTGGCGGAGCAGTTGCGCGCGCTGTCGCTGCCGATGGGGCGGCTCAAGACCGGAACCCCGCCCCGGCTTGACGGTCGGACGATCGATTGGGCGCGGCTGGAGGTGCAGGCTTCTGACGCGCAAAACTGGACGATGTCGCCGCTCAGCTTTAGTCGCCCGCTTCCGCAACTCTTCTGCGCGATCACGCGCACCAGTGAGCGGACCCACGCCATCATCCGGGCAAATCTCGATCGTTCGCCCCTATTTTCCGGCGCAATTGAAGGGCAGGGGCCGCGATATTGCCCGTCCATTGAGGACAAGATCCACCGTTTTGGGGACCGCGACGGCCACCAGATATTTCTCGAACCCGAAGGGCTCGATGATCCGCTGGTCTATCCCAACGGGATTTCGACATCACTTCCAGACGATGTTCAAGCAGAGATGATTGCATCCATAGCGGGGCTGGAGCACGCCCGGATCGTCACACCGGGCTATGCGGTGGAATATGACCATGTTGACCCCCGCGCGCTCGGCCCTGAACTTGCGCTGTCCGCGCTGCCCGGGCTGTTCTGTGCCGGGCAGATCAACGGCACGACGGGCTATGAGGAGGCCGCCGCGCAGGGCCTGGTGGCCGGTGCCAATGCGGCCGCTCACGCGCTGGGAATCGCGCCGCTACTTCTTGACCGGGCGAGCAGCTATATCGGCGTAATGATCGACGATCTCGTGCTGCAAGGTATTACCGAGCCTTACCGAATGCTCACCGCTCGCGCGGAATATCGGCTGCGGCTGCGGGCGGACAATGCCATGACACGGCTTGGACCGATCGCCGGGGCGCTTGGCTGCCTATCTGTCGGGCGCCGGCAGGTGATGGTGGCGCACGAATCGCAGCGCGTGGCGCTTCGCGCGGTGCTTGGCGCTCCACGTACTGCAACAGAAGTGGCGGATGCCGGAGCGGACGTGGTGCGCGATGGCGCACGGCGGCCCGGGCATGACTGGCTCCGCTTCCCCGGCGTGACGCTGGCGCATCTATTGGCGCCGGAAATGGTGGCCGAGCTGGATGTTGCGGTGGCTGACGAGGTTGCAGAGGATTGCCGCTACGCGCCCTATCTGGCACGACAGGATGCCGAAATTGCGGCGCTCCGGCAGGAAGAAGGCCGGCTCATCCTGCCCGACCTCGATTATCGCGGCATCCCCGGCTTGTCCGCCGAAATGGTGGAGCGGCTGAGCGCTGCGCGCCCGACGAGCCTGGCCGCCGCTGGCCGAGTGCGCGGCGTGACGGCGGCCGCCCTTTCCGCCATTCTGCTGCACAGCAAGCGCCGCCGGACGTGACCGAAGCGGAGGCGCGGTGCTGGGTGGTGGCACGCCACGGTGTTTCACGTGAAACATTGCTTGAGCGGTTTGTCGACATGGTGCGTGCCGAAGCGCCGGCGCAGAACCTCGTGTCGAGGACGACTCTGGATCACTTGTGGTTCCGCCACGTGGTCGACTCGGCGCAACTGCTCGACCATGCCGGTGACAGCGCAGGGCCCTGGCTCGATATCGGGGCGGGCGCGGGTTTTCCGGGGATGGTCGTTGCGCTGCTTAGCGATCACGACGTCATGCTCGTCGAGCCGCGGCGGAAGCGCGCGGCCTTTCTGCAATATGCGGCAACCGCGCTTGGTCTTGGCACACGCGTAACGGTGGCGTGTGCCCGAATCGAGACCATATCGGCCGACGCCGCTATCGTCTCGGCGCGCGCGGTAGCGGCCCTGCCTGCGCTATTTGGCGCTGCGCATCATGTCGCGCGGCGGGACGGCCTGTGGCTGTTACCCAAGGGAAAATCGGCGCTGGAAGAGGTGGCAGTTGCGCAGCTATCATGGCATGGTGCGTTCCACGTGGAACACAGCATTACCGAGCCGGGCTCGCTCATCGTCATTGCGAAAGGCGTTCGACCTAAATGACCATCATTGCCATTGCGAACCAAAAGGGCGGGGTCGGCAAGACGACGACGGCAATTAATCTCGGCACGGCGCTGGCGGCGACGGGGCTGCGCGTGCTGCTGGTTGACCTTGATCCGCAGGGCAACGCCTCCACCGGGCTTGGCATTGGCCGGGCGAGCCGGGTGCACTCCTCTTATGACCTGCTTGTCGGCGACTCATCGCTGGCGGCGTGCGCGCAACCGACCAAGGTGCCGCGTTTTGATATTGTGCCCGCCACCGTTGACCTGTCGGGCGCGGAGATTGAGCTGGTCGAATTCGCGGAGCGAACACACCGGCTCGACCGAGTGTTCGCCGAGGGTGCTGCGGCATGGGACGTAGTGCTCATTGATTGTCCGCCGTCGCTCGGGTTGCTGACCATGAACGCCATGGTTGCCGCCGATTCGCTGCTGGTGCCGCTCCAGTGCGAGTTTTTTGCGCTTGAGGGCCTCAGCCAGTTGCTCACCACGGTCGAGCGTATCCGCACCCGGTTTAACCCGGGTCTCGCGATCATTGGGGTGGCGCTGACGATGTATGACCGGCGCAACCGGCTGACCGAGCAGGTTTCCGATGATGTTCGCGCGGTGCTTGGCAAAGTGGTGTTCAACACGGTCATCCCGCGCAATGTGCGCCTGTCCGAAGCGCCGAGCCATGGCCTGCCGGCGCTGATCTACGACGTGCGCTGCCCCGGTTCCGAGGCCTATATCGCGCTCGCCCGGGAGCTTATTGCCCGACTGCCTGGTCCGGGTGCACGGCAATCGGTTGAGGCAGCATGAGCGATATGCCGCCCACGGCCGCAGCGCTGAAGCACCGGCCGGCGCTTGGCCGGGGACTGAACGCCCTGTTCGGCGACGTCGCGCGTGAAGGACCGATTGCCGGGCCTGGCACGCCATCGGCCGGGCTGCGCCTCGTTCCGGTCAGCGCGCTGTCACCGCATCCACAGCAGCCCCGCCGCCATTTTGACGATGCGGCGCTTGACGAACTCGCCGCGTCGATTGGCGAGCGCGGCCTGATCCAGCCAATTGTCGTCCGGCCGATGGGCACGGGCTTCCAGATCGTGGCTGGCGAACGCCGCTGGCGCGCGGCGCAGCGTGCTCATATTCACGAAGTTCCTGTTATCATTCGGGATTTTGATGATTCGCAAACACTTGAAATTGCGCTCGTCGAAAATATCCAGCGGGCTGATCTTAACGCAATCGAGGAAGCGCAGGCCTATGCGCGCCTGATTCTCGATTATGGGCATACCCAGGAAGCGCTTGCGAAAATCGTCCACAAGTCGCGCAGCCACATCGCCAATCTCATGCGGTTGCTCGACTTGCCGGCAGCGGTCCAGGCGCGGGTTGCCGAAGGGGTGCTGAGCATGGGCCATGCGCGGGCGATGATCGGCGCCGCCGATGTCGAGCGGCTTGCCGCCGAGGTTATTGCGCGTGGGCTTTCCGTGCGCGAGACGGAGCGGCTGGCCCGCGCCGCCAAGCCAGAACGCCGCAGCTCAGGAGGCGCCTCACGCGTGGCGCCGGATCACGACATCGTCGCGCTGGAGCGCCAGCTTGCCGATCTGCTTGGTATTTCCGTGAAGATCCAGCATGGCGCGCGCGGTGGTGCGCTGACGCTTGGCTATTCCACGCTGGAGCAGCTCGACATGATTTGCCAGCGGCTGAGCGGTGAGCGCGGCTGACGACTCGGGCGCAGTTCAGGGCGCCGCCGTTAGTCGCGGCTTATCGGGGCGCGCGCGCCATTCTTGCCACTGCCAGGCAGGCGGCATCTGACAGGACGTTGCCCGCGTTTCCGGCGGACATCGTGGCGCGCTCTGCCTCTCCAAGCCTTTGAATCGCAGCGGAAATCTTTGGACCTGACCAGATGCGCAACGCGCGCGCCGTCACCGCGCGCTCGCGGATATGAATATGGTGGCGCTCAATCGCCGTTGCCGGGGTGGCACCCTTGTCCATCTCGGCACGCAATTGCGCGAGCGTTGTCAGCCGCCGGACGATGCCGCGCAGCAGCGGGATTGCCGAGCTGCCGGCGTCGGCCAGCCGGTTCAGCTCGGTCCCCAGCTGGTCAAGCCGCCCGTCGAGCAAGGCATCGGTGGCGCGCCATAGCTCCGACTCCCCCAAATCCGCGCCAATCGCCTGCCACCCCTGCGCATCCGCCGCCACCGGGCGCTCGGGCGCTGCATCGAGGAACAGCGCGAGCTTTTCGATTTCACGGGTCATGATGGCGCGGTCATTGGCAGCGGCCGCCGCGATTTGCGCAGCGGCGTCACGGCTCAGTCTCAGCCCGTGCTCTTGCCCGATCGCGATCGCAAGCCGCTCGGCCTCGTCGGCATTTGGCACATAACAGGCCATCACCAGCGCATTGGGCGCCGCCAGCGCCAGCTTGACGAGCTTGCCCGTGTTCTTCAGCGCCGGCCCCAGGGCCACTACCGGATTGCCCGCATTGGCCGCGCCCAGCAACATCGCCACAGCCTCTGCGCTTTCCTCGCCAATGCCGGTAATGCGGATGTAGCGGCTGCTGGCAAACAGCGAGGTTGAGGCGGCCTCTGCCGCCAGCAGGCCGGGGTCGGCCTTCAGCATCGACGGGTCAAGGTCCACGCGCTCGGCCTGTGGCCCCATGCTGCGCGCAAGGCGGCTGGCCCATTCTTCGGCGCCTGCCACATCGGCGCCATAGAGCAGATAGAGCCGGATGTCGGGCGATACCCTGTCTATCGCGGTTCGAAACTGGGAAATATTGCCCTTCACGGCGCCGCAGGCTTTGTCCGTTCCGCATAAAGCGCGATGCGGGAGACGATCTGATCCGCAACAATGCCCGAAAGCCGCTCAAGCGCGGTAGCCTCTGCGGCAATGGTTGCATATTCCGAGCGGACGACGTCAATGCCGGCGTCAGAACCTGCGGTTGCGTCGATCAGCACCTGGCCATTTGCCAGATCAATCAACTGATAGCGCGCCCGCAACGTCCGCCGTTCCCGCGAAATCGAATCATCCCGGCGCACGCCTAGCCCGCTTATCTTGTCGTCGAGCCGAATTTCCAGCCGGAACTGCGCCGGGCTTCGCGGGTCGGCGCCCAGCCGGTCTTTGACCGCATTGCTGACCAGAAAACCCGCCTGGCCCGCAATTGGCGCAACGTCGACATGCGCGAGCGTTTGCGCGACACCACCGCCGCTCCCCCCGCCATAAAGCGGGTGCAGCCCGCACCCGGCCAGCAACAGCGCGGCGGCAAGGCCCGCAAGCGGCGCGAAACGCGTCATGCGACGAGGTTTACCAGCCGGTCGGGCACGACGATCACCTTGCGCGGCGGCTGACCTTCCAGCAGTCGCTGCACCCGGTCTGACGCCATGACAGCGGCTTCAACCTCGGCGCGCGCGGTGCCGCGGGGCAGGGTGATGGTGTCGCGCAGCTTGCCGTTCACCTGCACGGCAATGGTCACATCGTCGTCCATCAGCAGCGCGGGATCGGCAACCGGCCAAGCGGCATTGGCGACCAGCCCGGTGCCACCGCGCGCTGCCCAGGCTTCCTCGGCCAGGTGGGGCACCATCGGCGCTGCAAGCAGCAGCAACGTGTCGATGGCCGCGTCGCGCGCGGCCGTTGGGGGCGCTTTTTCAATGGCATTGGCCAGCTCATAAAGCCGCGCCACCGCCTTGTTGAAGGAAAGTGCCTCGATATCGCCGGCAACCCCGGCGATTGCCTGATGTGTCTTGCGGGTCAGCGCTGCATCTGCGGAATCATGCGCGCCCGACCGCTCGCTCTGAAACAGCCGCCACAGCCGCTGCACGAAGCGCCAGGCACCATCGATGCCCGATTCGCTCCACGGCAGGTCGCGTTCGGGCGGGCTGTCCGACAGCATGAACCAGCGCACGGCGTCCGCGCCATATTGGTCGACAATCGGCTCGGGGTCGATCGTGTTCTTTTTTGATTTCGACATTTTCTCGACGCGGCCAATGGTCACGGCGGCCCCCGTCGCGATGTCGGTTGCGACGCCCGCGTCAATGCGAACTTCGTCAGGCGACAGCCAGCGCCCGTCGGCCGCTTTGTAGGTTTCGTGCGTGACCATGCCTTGCGTGAACAGGCCGGCAAACGGCTCGGCGATGTCGAGTTTGCCGATGCGTTGCAGCGCCCGCGTCCAGAACCGGGCATAAAGCAAGTGGAGGATGGCATGCTCCACCCCGCCAATATATTGCGCAACAGGCAGCCATTTTGCGGCTTCGTTCGCGTCAAACGGCTTGTCGGCCGGCTGGCTGGCGAAGCGGATGAAATACCAGGAGGAGTTTACGAATGTGTCGAGCGTGTCGGTCTCGCGCCGGGCCGCGCCGGCGCAGGTCGGACAGGCGACATACTTCCAGCTCGGGTGCCGGTCGAGCGGGTTGCCGGGCACGTCGAAGCTGACGTCTTCGGGCAGCGTTACCGGCAGTTGGCTACGCGGCACCGGCACTGCGCCGCACGCGTTGCAATGGATGATGGGAATGGGCGTGCCCCAATAACGCTGCCGCGAGACGCCCCAGTCCCGCAGGCGGAACACGGTGGTGCCGCTCCCCCAGCCCTGCGCTTCGGCCGCGGCGATGACGGCGCGCTTGGCGTCTTCAATCGTCATCCCGTCAAGAAAGCGCGAGTTGACGAGCGTTCCCGCGCCGGAATAGGCGATATCACCGGCAAAGTCCGGGTCGGTCGCATCGCCATCGCTGACCACACGGCGCACCGGGAGCGCATATTTCCGAGCGAAATCAAGGTCGCGCTGATCGTGCGCTGGCACGCCGAAGACGGCGCCCGTACCATAGTCCATCAGCACGAAATTGGCGATATACACCGGCAATTGCCAGCCTGCGTCAAACGGGTGCGCGGCGGTGAGGCCGGTATCGAACCCCAGCTTTTCCTGTGTCTCAAGCTCGGCGGCGGTTGTGCCGCCCTGACGGCACTGTGCGACAAAGGCGGCAGCTTCCGCACTGGATTCGGCAGCCGCGCGCGCAATCGGGTGGTCGGCCGCGACCGCCACAAAACTTGCGCCGAAAATCGTGTCAGGCCGGGTGGAGAAGACCGATACCTCCCCGCCATTTGAGAGCGCGAAGCGAAATTGCAGGCCGCGGCTGCGCCCGATCCAGTTTTCCTGCATCAGCTTGACCTTGCCCGGCCAATGCTCAAGCGCTGCCAGCCCGTCGAGCAGCTCGTCGGCAAAATCGGTTATCTTTAAGAACCACTGGTTGAGGTTGCGCCGCTCGACCAGCGCGCCGGAGCGCCAGCCGCGCCCGTCGAGTACTTGCTCATTGGCGAGCACGGTCATGTCGACCGGATCCCAGTTGACCGCCGATTCCCGCCGATAGACGAGCCCTGCGGCCAACAGGTCGAGGAACAGTGCCTGTTCATGCCCATAATATTCCGGCTCGCATGTTGAGAGCTCGCGGGACCAGTCGAGCGCGAACCCCAGCCGTTTGAGCTGCGCGCGCATCGTTGCAATGTTGGCGCGCGTCCAGTCGCCAGGGTGCACGTTTTTTTCCATCGCGGCGTTTTCCGCCGGCATGCCAAAAGCGTCCCACCCCATCGGGTGCAGCACGTCCATGCCCTGCATCCGGCGATAGCGGGCCAGCACGTCGCCCATGGTATAGTTGCGGACATGGCCCATATGAATCCGCCCCGAAGGGTACGGAAACATCTCGAGCACAAACGATCGCGGCCGGTTGCCGGCGCCCGATGCGGCAAAGCTGTTCTGCGCCGCCCACACCGCCTGCCACGCCGCATCGGCCTTGAGCGCGTTGAAGCGCGGCGCCATTGCCAGATACTCCTAGCCGGAAACGGCCGCGCGGCGCAGGTCGCGGGCGCGGGTGAGGATGATGTCTTCAAGCTTTTGCGCGGTGGCCGCGCGCACCGGCGCTTCCACCCATTGCCCATTCTGGTTGATCTGCCGCAGCACCGCGACTCGCAGCGCGTCCGCCCGCAGATCCTGGTCGAGAATGGCAACCGTAACCTTGGTGCGCTCCGCCGGCGAGGCCGGGTTGACGAACCAGTCAGTCACGATGACGCCACCGTTTGAATCGGTTTGCAACAGCGGCATGAAGCTGAGCGTGTCGAGCGTTGCCCGCCACAAATAGCTGTTCACCCCAATGGTGGTGACGCGCGACGGCGCAAGCGCACCTTTTTGACGCTCTTTGCCACCAGCGCAGGCGGCAAGTGGAAGCATCAACGAAACCACGATTGCGGTGCGCAACAGGCGGGTCATGAACTCGTTCCTAGTAGCTGGAGGCATTAGCGGCACCTATATAGCCTCTGTAGCGTCTCGCAAGCAGCGCGGCCTGCAAAGCCTGCATCCGGTAGCGCCACCAATTGTGTGACTAATGCAACAGTCTGCAAGAAAGCGATTCTGCCCATGGCGTTAGGGGTAGGTTTTGTGATACGCATGCGGCTCGAACAAGGGGATTTTCGTGACGCATCGGCGGTGGTTGGCGGCGGCGAGTTTGGGTGCAGTTTGCGCCGCTTGCCTGATTGCGCCGGCGATTGGCGCACCAGAGCTTTCGCGCCGTGCGCCGCCTGTGCCAGTATCGCGTCTGGCGTCGGTTGGTCCTTTTACGCCCGCCTCGCCTGACCCAAAGCTTGCCGCCCTGCTCGCCCGCTCGGGCATAGATGTATCGGCCTTTCGCTTCACACCGTCTGAGTCGCGCCGCGCAACTTCGCGCGCGGTGACGGTGGCTGTCCGCGCGCGCAGCAGCACCCCGGCCGCGCCGCGTGAGCGAGAGGCAGCGCCGGGCGCCGCCGCGTCGCCAGTCGTCGCGCCTACGGTGGGCCTGGTGCCGATTGCCTATAATCTCGGCGTTGCGGTTGGCTGGAGGCGGTTTGCGCTGTCCGGGGACGTCGCCAAGATTGATCTGGGGGGCGCGCCGGGAGGCCGCCAGTCGGTGGAAGCTGGCGTTACTTATACCGGGCGCAAGCTCAGCGGCCGGGTGACTGCCACTGCCGAGCGCCCGCTGCCGGGCAGCCCCAAACTTATCGAGGGCCTGCCAAGCTATTCGATTGACGTGGGCGGTGCGTTTGCCGTGTCGCGCAAATTGTCGGTTACGGCTGGCGTCCGCTACAAGACCGAGAATTTCCGTCTCAGCGAACCTTCTGACACCCGGCGAGACAGCCAGGCGGCTTATGTGGGCACTGTCCTGAGGTTCTAGCGCAACGCGTCTGGCGCGCGGACGGCCTGGCGCGTGCCGGCCGCGCGGCTTGCCCAGGCGTCTATTGCCGCCCATCCGCCAAAGCCCAACGGTTTCACGCGAGCAAACCGGCGTCGGGACATTCCGCCCAGCGCAATGAAGCGCGGGCGCGCGGCGGCACCTGGCGGCCGCCGAATCATAAGCGCTGCCCGTAACGGGCCAAGCACCTTCCCCCCGGGGTGCGAGCGGCTGGCAAAGATTGGCGAAACCAGTATGATATCGGCGCCCGCGCGTATCCCCGCCACAATCTCAGGCCGGTTATGCGCAGGCCAGGTCTTGAGGCCGCTGACGCGCCCAGCCGCTCGCCCGTGCACCCCCGCTTCCCGGGCGGCTAGCTGCGCTGGTCCGGCGCGGATGACGCGGTGCTGCCTGGCCCGCGCGCGCCGCTTGATGCGCTTGAAAAGCGCGCGCCGTTCAGCGAGGCGCAACCCATAATGCCGCACGATAATGCCGCTTCCGCGCGGCAGCGCGTCAATCGCCGGCCATAGCGCGTCACCCAGCCGTTCATCGGTCATCAGCCAGCATGTCGGCAGGGCTTGAGGGTGGCGGGCGCGCATTACCGGGCCTATAGCACCGCGCATGGCCGGCTGCGAACCCGATGAAACCGAGCGCTCAACCGCGCAAACACGGCTGACCGATGTGCGTGCGCGTATGGCGGCTGCCGCGCGGATCGCCGGGCGGGCGCCGGGCGACACGTGCCTCATCGCGGTTTCGAAGACACACGACGCCAAAGCCGTTGCGCCGCTGCTCGCTGGCGGGCACCGCGTGTTTGGCGAGAACCGGGTGCAGGAGGCAGCAGACAAATGGCCACCCCTGCGCGCGGCTGTTCCCGGCATCGCGCTGCACCTGATCGGGCAGCTTCAGTCGAACAAGGCGGACGAGGCGGTGGCGCTGTTCGACGCGATCCATTCGGTTGACCGGCCGTCCCTCGTTGCCGCCCTTGCGCGCGCGATGGACAAGGCCGGCAAGCGCCCGCCCTGCTTTGTGCAGGTCAATATTGGCGACGAAGCGCAAAAAGGCGGCGTTGCAACCCAAGCGCTCGGGGCGTTGCTCGCCGAGGCGCGCGCGGCCGCATTGCCGGTGGCCGGCTTGATGTGCCTGCCGCCCGCCGGCGTGGAGCCCGCGCCCTATTTCGCGCTGCTGGCCAAATTTGCGCGCGACCATGGTCTGGCTAGCCTCAGCATGGGCATGTCGGGAGATTATGAAACCGCAGTAACGCTCGGCGCGACCCATGTGCGCGTCGGCAGTGCGCTATTTGGCCACCGGCAATGACGGCGCGCGCGCCGCTCAGCACGCGGTTTGACGCGATCCTGTTCGACTTTGACGGCGTGCTCATCGACAGCGAATATGTCGGCAACCGCCACATTGCTGAATTTCTGACGTCGATTGGCCACCCCACCAGCGTTGCGGACTCAATGGCCAATTTCATGGGGCTGTCAGGCGCGGATTTCATTGGCGCGATCGAGCGCTGGATCGACCGGCCGCTGCCCGGCGCGTTCCACGCCATCCGCCAGGAAGAAGATGCGCGGGTGATGCGCGACGGTGTTCCCGGCGTCGACGGGGCCATCGCGTTTGTGATGGGGTTGCCTCCGGCGCTGCCCAAGGCGATCGCGTCATCCAGCGCGACCCGGTGGATCACGGCGCATCTGGCGCATATTGGCCTTGGCGAAGCGTTTGGCGACCGGATTTTCAGCGGCAAGGAGCATGTTGCGCGCGGCAAACCGGCGCCCGACCTGTATCTCCACGCCGCAGACCAGCTTGGGGTTCCGATCGCGCGTACCGTCATCATCGAGGATTCACCCGTTGGCGTCACTGGCGCAGTGGCGTCCGGTGCGCATGTCATTGGCCTGTGCGCGGGGCTGCACTGCGGGCCGGATCATGCCGCGCGGCTGCGCGCGCTGGGGGCTCATGACGTCGCGCAGGATTTTGCTGAAGTTGCCCGGTTGATCGCCTGAACGCGGGCGGCTAAAATTCGTGGCCAGTGCGGTCGCGCTTGGTTGCCAGATAGCGCTCATTATGCGGATTTGCCGGCAGGATATGCGGCACGCGTTCCGCCACGGCCACGCCGGCGGCTTCAAGCGCGGCCACCTTTGCCGGATTGTTGGTCAGGAGGCGTACCGAGCGCTGCCCGAGCAGCGCCAGCATCCGCGCCGCGACCGAAAAATTGCGCGAGTCTACCGCAAACCCTAGCCGTGTATTCGCGTCGACGGTGTCAAAGCCCTGGTCCTGAAGCGCATAGGCACGCAGCTTGTTGATAAGCCCGATGCCGCGCCCTTCCTGCCGCAAATACAGTAGGATACCCCAGCCATTGGCGGCAATCGCGGCAATTGCGGCATCGAGTTGCGGCCCGCAATCGCATTTCAGCGAGCCGAGCACGTCGCCGGTCAGGCATTCGCTGTGGAGCCGCACCAGCGGCGGGTGGCCGGTCGGGCTGCCGATCAGGAGCGCGACATGCTCGCCCGCCATTTCCGGCGAGCGAAAGGCAATTATTTCGGCGTGCTCGGCGCCGGTTACAGGCAGATGCGCGCGGGTGGCGATCGCCAGGCGCGTCGCATCGTCATGCGCGTCAAGGTCGTCGGGCGTGATGGTGACATCGGCCACGCCGCCGTCCAGCACGAAAAACGCTGGCAGCAGGCCCGCCAGCACCGCCAGCCTGAGCCCCGCGCGCGCCGCGTCGCGGCAGCTCAGCGGTACTGCGCGAAATGGGCCCTTCAACGGCGAATCAAGATCATGCGACGGGTCGGCCAGCCCAATCGCTGCGGAAAAGTCGAGCCATGGCGCGCGCTCGACCAGCACGGGTGATTCGGGCGCGGCGGCGGCAATCTGGTTGCCCAGCCTGAGCGTTGCGGCGCGCCCGGCCGACAGCAGCACGCCAGCCACGCCGCCGGGGTCAAATGCCTGGAGCCGCACCGGATCAGCGGTTTCGACGGCGAGCAGCGTTAGCGCCGCACCTCCCCCGCAATCGACCGTCACTGGCCAGCCGCGCCGCAGCGAATCGATGCCGCGTGCGGCGTCACGGGCGCTCACAGCACAAATTCCGTCATGATGGGGATGTGGTCGGAAGGCTTCAGCCAGTTGCGGCACAGTTCAACCACCTCATGCCGCGTGGCGGTGGCCGCGAGGTCGGGCGTTGCCCACATATGGTCGAGTCGGCGCCCCCGGTCAGACGCTGCCCAGTCTTTGGCCCGGTAGCTCCACCAGGTGAACAGGCGCGCGGGCGCCGGCACGAAATGCCGGCCAAGGTCAGTCCAGTTGCCAGCGGCCTGCAGGGCGCCGAGTGCGGCCACCTCAACCGGGGTGTGGCTAACCACGTCAAGCAACTGTTTGTGGCTCCACACATCCGATTCGAGCGGCGCGATGTTGAAATCGCCAACCAGCAGGGTGGGGCCGGCCAATGTTTCCGACCAGCGGGTCATCCGCTCGACAAAATCGAGCTTCTGTCCGAATTTGGGGTTGGAGTTGCGGTCAGCCACGTCGCCGCCTGCAGGTACATATACGTTTTCGAGCCGTATCCCGTTTTCCAGCCGAACGCCGATGTGCCGTGCCTCGCCATTGTCTTGCCAGTCATGCCGCGAGTCCTCGGCCAGCGGCACCTTGCTGATGATGGCAACGCCGTGGTGCATGCGCTGCCCATGCAAGACGACATGCTCATATCCCAGCGCGCGAAAGGCAGCCGCGGGGAAGTCCGTGTCGACCACCTTGGTTTCCTGCAGACACAAAATGTCGGGCGCATATTCGGTTAGAAACCGTTCGACATTGTCGAGCCGGAACCGGACCGAGTTGATGTTCCACGAAGCGATGCGCAAACTGTCATTCATACCAGCGATCTAGCCGCCGCCGGTCGGATGCACCAGCCCGGATCCGCCAACAATAAGGCCCCCGCTCCGGGGGCATGGAGCGAGGGCCGACCTGGCGTTCGTCACGCAGGGGCGGATGGGAACGCGCCGGGCAACAGGGAAATAACCCGGCTCGCCATCCGTTTCACGGGTTTAGCGTTTTCAACCTGTCGGCAATATGAACGACGCGGCGGCGCCTTGTGTTTCGGCCGGGCTATTTGCGGGGGCCGCGGTTTCGCGGATCGTTCCAGCGAAAGGCGTTGTCGGCAATGGCGACATTGAACGCCTGATCGGTAAGCCGCACCGTCGTCTGGTTGTTTTGCGCATCGAGCGAAACCCAGCCCTGCAGCATCAACCCGGCAGGTGCCGCGGCATTGCGCACGAACACCAGGGTGATGCGGCCATATTCGGGGTGTTTGGGGTCTCGCGCCTCGACCGAAATGATGCGAGGGTCGAGCCCTTGTACAAGCTTTGCAACCCGGCTGATGTCACGATCCGGATCGAGCAATATGCCAAGCGGTGAATTGCCAATCGGCCAGCGTTGTACCTGGCGCACCGAATAATCGACGAACACCAGCGCCTTGCCGTCGCCCACGATGAGAATCGGCACGCCGGGCTCATATTGAAAGCGAATGTGGCCGGGCTTTTTCAGCGTGAGCGTGCCGCTTACTACGCGCCGGTTGCGGTCGGTCTGGCTGAACCTCGCGGTCATCGTGTCAACATCGCGCAAATGCTGCTGGACGCGGGCGAGATCGCCCGACAGCGGCGTGGCCGGTACCGCAGCCGGTGCTGCGCGCCCGACCATCGCAGGTGCCGCGAGCATGGTGATGAAAAAGGCAGCGCGCAGGCTGGTAGATCGCAGAAAATCAATCAATGCAATGGCCTTTGGCGTTACAGTGTTGCCCGGCAGCGGCGCCGGTTGTGGCGCAAACGGGGCCAGCGTCAGTCAGGTACATGTCGCCCTTATCAGCCCGGGGTTGAACTGGCCATGAACCTCTGGCGGCCGTGCCTGCCGCCTCAGTCCGCCCCGCCGGTCGGCTAAAGGGGGCGCCCGTCGCGATCCATCAGCACGTCGCGCCGGCCGACATGGTCGGGCTTTGATACCAGCCCTTCCTTCTCCATCCGCTCAATCAGCCGGGCCGCACTATTGTAGCCAATCCGCATCTGGCGCTGGAGCCATGACGTCGACGCCTTTTGGCTTTCAGCGACGAGTTGGCAGGCGCTGCGATATTGCTGCTCTTCGGGCGAATCCTCACCCAAAGGCTGTCCATCCAAAGGGAAGCTGTCTTCGGGCTCCTCGGTGACCGAGGCGATGTAATCCGGCTGCCCTTGCGCGCGCCAGTGATTGGCCACCGCGTGCACTTCATCGTCGGATACAAAGGGCCCGTGCACGCGCGCAATCTGCTTGCCGCCGGGCATATAGAGCATGTCGCCCTTGCCCAGCAGCTGTTCGGCCCCCTGCTCGCCCAAAATGGTCCGCGAGTCGATTTTGGAGGTGACGTGGAAGCTGATCCGCGTGGGCAAATTCGCCTTGATGACGCCGGTAATCACGTCGACTGACGGGCGCTGCGTCGCCATGATGAGGTGAATGCCGGCTGCCCGCGCCTTTTGCGCCAGCCGCTGGATGAGGAATTCGACTTCCTTGCCCGCGGTCATCATCAGGTCGGCGAGTTCGTCGACAATGACGACGATTTGCGGCAGCGGCTGATAGTCGAGCTGCTCTTCTTCATAAACCGGCTGGCCGCTGCCCGCGTCATACCCCGTTTGCACCTTGCGGCCGAGCGGCTGGCCCTTGGCCCTGGCGGCGCGCACCTTGTCGTTGAAACCGGCCAGGCTGCGGACGTTGACCGAGGCCAGCATCCGGTAGCGGTCCTCCATTTGCTCAACCGCCCATTTCAGCGCGCGCACCGCCTTTGCGGGCTCGGTAACCACGGGCGCCAGCAGGTGCGGAATATCCTCATACATCGACAATTCGAGCATTTTGGGGTCGATCATTATCATCCGGCACTGGTCCGGCGTAAGCCGGTACAGCAACGACAGGATCATGCAGTTCAGCCCGACGGACTTGCCCGATCCGGTGGTGCCCGCCACCAGCAAATGCGGCATCGGCGCCAGGTCCGCGATAACCGGATCACCGGCGATGTTTTTGCCCAGGATGATGGCAAGCTGCGTATTCTGATCCTCAAAGCTTTCGCTCGCGACCAGCTCGTGCAGGTTTACCGTCTCGCGCCGGGCGTTGGGCAGCTCAATGCCGATGACGCTGCGCCCAGGAATGGTCGCCACCCGCGCTGAAATGGCGGACATGTTGCGCGCGATGTCGTCGGCAAGCTGGATGACGCGGCTGGCCTTGATGCCGCTCGCCGGCTCGAACTCATACATGGTGACGACGGGGCCGGGCCGCACTTCGGTGACGACGCCTTCGACCTTGAAATCATCCAGCACCGATTCGAGCAGCCGGGCATTGCGCTCCAGCCCAACCTTGTCGACCACCGGCCCGGAGGAGGGCGGCGCGGGCGTGAGCAGGTCAAGTGGCGGCAGGCGGTAACTATCGCGCAGGTCAAGCGAGGCTTGCTTGGCCTTGGTCATGGTCTTGGCCGGCGGCGCCTGACGATCGGCGATGACCGGGCCGGGGCGCGTTTCGGGTGCCGCCACCGCGCGCGGCGCGGGCTTTCGGTCGGGCGCGGCCGCGACATAGGGTGCAGGGTCGTCCAGCGCATCATCCGCCCCGCGCGCACGCCGCCATCCGGCGCCCGCAAACGCCATTTCAAAGCTGAAGGCATATAGAACGACACCCGCCAGCCCGATGAGCGCGCCGACGCTGCGGCTCGTCCACAACACCGCCGCCGGGTCGCCAATCTGAGCGATTGCCGTCTGCAGGCCGCGCGCGGCGACAAGGCCCAGCACCCCGCCATAACCCGCCGGCAGCGCGCTGACCGCCGCGCCCCAGAGGAAGGACAGCGCCGTGCCCATCAGCACCATGCCCGCCAGCGCCTTTACCAGCATTCGCCGCCACCGCCCGACCGGCATGTCGCGCCACAGGCGGCTGGCGAACAACAGCACCAAGGGCGCGACCAGGATGACTGGCCAACCGAACAGCGCCAGCATCGCATCGGCTGCGACCGCGCCCCCGGTGCCGAGCAGGTTGCGGGCCGGGCCGCCTGCGGCGGTACTGAGCGACGGATCCCCCGGGTGGTAGCTCACCAGCGCCAGGCCTGCGCCAGCCGCCGCGGCCATCAGCGCAAGCGCCCCAAACAACGCCCGGCTGCGGCGCGCGCCATGGCCCACAATTTCGCGCCACAGGGGCCGCTGTGCCCGGCTCGCCATTGTTCCGTCCATCCTCAGGTGTACGCGTGATGTTCCGCCGCGCCAGCATCGCCGCTGGCGAGTCCGACGTCAAGAGCGCGCGCGCCCGCCGGGCCCTTGCGCAGCATTCTGCGGCACCTTTGCCCCGCTCCCGGGCCATTGGCAGCACCGGCCCGGCGCGCTAGAGCAGCGCCATGGACACAGCAGACGTCATCATATTGGGTGCAGGGCTGGTGGGCAGCAGCCTGGCGCTGGCGCTGGCGACGCACGGCCTTGCCAGCGTGGTAATTGACCCCGCCGACCCCGCGGTGACGCTGGCGAGCGGTTTTGACGGCCGCGCCTCGGCCATTGCGAGCGCCAGCCACAAGATGCTCGACGCGATTGGTGTGGGTGCAAGGCTCGCCGGGCAGGGCTGCGCCATTCACCGCATCAGGGTGAGCGATGGGCTGGCGCCTGGCGCGCTCGATTTTGCGCCAGCGACTGGCGGCGATGCGCTGGGTATCATGTATGAAAACCGGTTGTTGCGCCATGCGCTGGCGCAGACGATGAGCGCAACCGCTGACATTGACGTGCGGATGCGCACCCGAATGGTCACGGTTGAGCGGAGCCGGGCCGGGGTGCGTGCGCGGCTGAGTTCGGGCGCGCACATCTCGGCGCCGCTGCTGATTGCGGCGGAAGGACGCAATTCGCCGACACGGGCGGCCGCTGGCATCCGCATCGCCCAGTGGTCGTATCGGCACAACGCCATCATCACCGCGTTCGAGCATGAGCACGGCCATGACAACACCGCATTCGAGATTTTCTATCCCGCCGGCCCATTTGCCATCTTGCCGCTGCCCAAGGTTGCCGGCGTCAACCGGTCTGCCCTGGTGTGGACGGTGGCCGAGCGCGACGCGCCGGGGATGCTCAAATTGTCGGAGCGCGGCTTTCTTGCCGAAGCCGACAAGAAAATGGGCGGCTTTCTGGGGCGGCTTGGCGGGCTGGCGCCGCGCGCGACCTATCCGCTTGGCTTCCACCACGCCGCCCGTATCACGGCTGAGCGGCTCGCGCTGGTGGGCGATGCGGCGCACGGCATCCACCCGATTGCGGGCCAGGGGCTCAATCTGGGGTTTCGCGATGTGGCGACCCTGACTGAAGTGCTGGTTGAAGGCAAAAGGCTGGGCATGGACCTTGGCGACCCGCAATTGCTGGCCCGCTATGAGCGCTGGCGCGGGATCGATACGCTGATGGTGTCCGTCGCAACAGACGGGCTCAACCGGCTGTTCGGCGTGCCCGGAAAAACGGCGAGCGCGGTGCGCCGCCTTGGCTTGTCGGCGGTACAGGCGCTGCCGCCGCTCAAGGATCGCTTCATGGCCGAAGCGCGCGGCGAGGCAGGGGATTTGCCCAAATTATTGCAGGGCGTGACGGTGTAGCGGGGCGTGACGGTTTAGGCGTCTTCGTCCCCGGCAGATCCCGCGCCGGCACCCTGGCGTTCATCCTCGCGCCCCAGCCGGTTTGCACTGTCAAGTTATTCCATCGCCGCGACTTTCTTCGGCTCGAAGATGTGCGCGAGCATCATCCACAGCCCCACGCCAAGCCCCGAGGGGCGCCGGCGCCGCTTTGACGTCATGCCGCATCGAGGCGGCGTGCGGCCTCAACCAGCATCACCGGCACCCCGTTTCGCACCGGATAGGCAAGGCTAGCGGCGTCGCTCACCAGTTCGCGCGCGGCGGCATCATAGCGCAGCTTCTCGCGGGTAAGCGGGCACACCAGGATCGACAGCAACCAGGGGTCGGGTTCGACGGCAGGCGCGCTCATTGCAGCGTTGCCGAATCATCGCCGTCATGCCGGCCGAAAAACTGCATGAGCTGCACGATCAGCTCGGCCCGGTCGGCCAGGCACGGCGCTTCCAGCAACGCCTGCTTGGCCGCAACGTCGAAGGGAGCGATCTGCGCCACGCCGTTGACCAGCGATTCGTCGTCGAGCCGGGCCACGGCGTCCCAATCAACGGCATAGCCCTGCGCCTCGGCAAACCGGCGCGATTCCATCTCCAGCGAGGCGCGCGCGGCGCTCGACAGGATTTCCGGCGCGGCCGGCGCCGGCAGTAGCAGCGCCTCGACCTGGCGAAACGCCGTCGTCACCTCAAGCTCGCGCAGGATGCGAAACAGCGATGTGCCGGCCAGCACGATGTAGAAGCGCCCATCGTCCAGCGCCTCAAACTCGGCGATCTTGCCGACACAGCCAATGTCGAACAGTGCCGGTGGCGTGCCGTCGCTGCGGGGCTGCACCATGCCGATCCGCCGGTCGCGCGCCATCGAATCGTGCATCAGCGCGCGGTATCGCGGCTCAAAAATGTGGAGCGGCAGGTGCATGCCTGGGAACAGCAGGGCGCCGGGCAGCGGAAAGATCGACAGCCGGGTGGTCGCAAGCGTCATCAGCCGAACAATATCGCGGAAAGGCGCCGGCGCTGGGCCGCGACCCACGGGTCTTCCAGCCCGACCACCTCGAACAATTGCAACAGCCGCTGCCGGGCAGCGCCTTCATTCCAGCCGCGGTTTTCAGCAATCATGGCGAGCAGCATATCCGCAGCTGCATCATGATCGCCTGTCGCCATCAGGCCATTGGCCAGCGCCAGTCGCGCGCCCATGTCGCCGGGATTGCGGGCAACCGCGGCTTCAAGCGCGGCCAGCGCGCCGGGCGCCGGCGCCTCCCTGGCTAGCGCCAGCGCGGTGGCTGCCCGTTGCATGTCGGGCAGTGCCGCAAGCTCGGCCGGCAACGCAGCAAGGGCCGCTTGGGCCGCATCGAGTTGCTTGTCGGCCACCAGCGCGCGGATGTGCCCGGTGCGCACTGTCATATGGTCGGGCGCCATATCGGCAAGCTGTTCGAAGATGGAGCACGCGCGCGCCGCATCGCCCTCGGCCAGCACCTGCTCGGCCATCGCGATCAGCGGGGCAAGCTCGGCTTCGGCATCGCCACCCGTCGCGGCATCCGCCCCGCCGGCCTCGACCGGCAATTGCCGCAGCAACTGGTCGAGCATTGCGCGCAACTGGCTTTCGGCGCGTGCACTGGTCAGATCGGCCACCAACTGGCCCTCGAACATGGCATAAACGGTCGGGATCGAACGGATCTGGAACTGGTTGGCGATGAACTGGTTCTTGTCTGTGTCGATTTTGGCGAGCACCACGCCCTTGTCGGCATAGGCCGCCGCCACTTTGTCCAGCATGGGTGCCAGTGCCTTGCAGGGGCCGCACCATTCTGCCCAGAAGTCGATGATGACGAGCTTCGTCATCGACGGTTCCACCACATCGCGGCGGAAAGCCTCAATCGCGTCGCGGTCTGCCGCGCTCATCCCCAGAGTCGCCAATGCCAGCTCCCGTTGCTTGAACTTTGCCTTATGTGGTTGCTTGCGCGCGCAAGCCAACCCTTTTTGCAAGCCTAGCCGTCGATTTTCACTCCGGGCTTGCCGAGGGCAAAAGCGGGTGCTAACAGCCGCCCCCTTACCCGGTTCGGTTGCGGATGCACCGACCCAAGGCGCCAGAGCGGGCGTAGCTCAGGGGTAGAGCACGACCTTGCCAAGGTCGGGGTCGAGGGTTCGAATCCCTTCGCCCGCTCCAGTTTCTCCTGCCCTGTGGCTTTTTAAGTCGGCCCGCGGCGGCGCCGTTGCGGCGCGCGCGGCTGGCGCTTGCCTAGCGCTAGCGGGTCGGCGACGGGGGTGCGGTTTGCGCGCTGGCCGGCGGGCGCACGGTGGTGGCCACTGGCATGGCGAGCACGGTCGGGCTTGCCAGCACATTTAGCTCGATGGCGTCGAGCGCCTTGTGCGCCTCGACATAGCGGCGCGCCAGCCCTTGCCAGGCATCGGCCTGCCCCGCGCCCGGAAGGCGGCCCACCTCGGCGATCGCGGCCTCTATCTGCTGGGCGTCGATCATCCGGCGGATGCGCGCCAGCCGTTCGGCGGGGCGCGGTGAGGGTGTGCCCTCGCGCCGGATGACGATGAGGTTGCCCAGTTCGCGGCGAAAGCTTGCCCACCAGCCATCGGCCGCCGCGCCGGTTGACAGCACCGGCGCCACCCCGTCGAGCGCCAGCCGCAAGTCTTCAAGCGTCACCGGGTTGCGGCCGGCGCGCACGACGACGGCAACCGGGCCGGGCAGATTGCCGCCAAAGACCCGCAGCAGCTCGGCCTCCACCGGCCCCAGCGGCAGCCCGCGGTCGATCGAGCGGCGCGCGGCAAAGGCGACAAGCAGCCGCTCGGCTCGCCCGGCATTGCCGGCGGCGGCTTCCGCTGCGGCGCTTATCGCCGCCGCGCGGGCTTCAAGACTGGCGAGCTGACCGGCCAGCGTTGCTTCACGCGCGCCCAGCATTTCGCGGTCGAACGTCTCGGCGACGACGCTTTGTTCGGGCGGCGGGCTGAAGGGCTTGGCAACCGGCGCCGTGTTTTGCGCACCGACCGGATCAAGCATGGCCTTGGCGGTGTCGGGCAGCCAGGCATGAAATTGCCGCACCAGCACGATGGTCGCCACGATGCCAAGCGCAAAGGCGAGCGCGAACATCATCGTCAGCGTCCGCGGGGCCAGCCAGTGCCCGCCGCGGCGGGCAGAACCGGTCGGGCCGGCGGGCGGATCATCGGTGGTCATCGGCCCCTTATCTCCGGACGGCCGCAGCCGGTCAATCGTCGAGCATGGCCACCGCCTGAAGCAGGGCATCGTCGGTAGGCACGGCCGCAACCGTGGCGCCGCGCCAGCCCGTGCCGGCGGCTGTCGCGATGGCGCTGCTCAGGCACGCTATGTCGAGCTCGGCGGTGGGTACGCCAGCGCCTGCCAGCACGGCGCGCAATGCCGCTGCGGCGCGCGGCGAGTGGAGCAGCGCGGTTGTGCCGGCCAGCGCGCGGGCGTCCTCGGCCGCAATATCGCGCCGCCGCGCGGCATAGACCGCGACCGAGCGGGCAACCCCGCCGAGCGGGGTAATGGTCGTCTCCGCGCCGCCCAGATGCAACAGCCGGCAAAAGCGCGTGCCCGCGCGCTCCAGCACCGCATCCGACCCCGCCTCGCCGGTTATCATGACGTCAAACCCGGCATTGGTTGCCGCGTTGGCGGTTGCTGCACCAACCGCGACCACGGGCAGCGTGCGCAGTGCCGCGAGCCCTGGCCCCCCGTAGCGCAGCGCGTTGGCGCTCGTCAGCAGCAGGCCGTCATGCGCCCCAAGGTCAGGCAGCGGCCAGTCAAGCGCGGTCACCTCAAACAGGGCAAGTTGCAGCACATCGAACCCGCGCGCTCGCGCGGAGCGGCTGGTGTTCCCGTTCCCCGGCTCCGGCCTGAGGACGGCCAGCCGCCTCATGCGGCAAAGAGCGAGCGGATGCCGGGCGGTGCGGCAGCGAGCAGTTGGGCGGCGAGCGCCCCGACCCAGCCATGCTCGTCGGCCGGCCCGTGCGCGCTTGCGCCTACCGCATCGGCGCCGTCGGGGGCATAGAGCATCGCGCGCAACTGCAGCGTGCCGTCGCCACGGGACGTGGCGAGCGCGGCCATCGCCGAGTGGCAATCGCCCCCAAGCGCCTTCAGCAGCGCGCGCTCGGCCGACACGCAGGCCATGGTCATGGCGTCGTTGATGGCGGCAAGCAGCGCGCGGACCGGCGCATCGTCGGCGCGTGCTTCAATCCCGACCGCGCCCTGCGCTGGTGCCGGCAGCATGACGTCAACCGGGATTGCCGCGCCCACCTCTGCGCGGCCCAGCCGGTCAAGCCCGGCCGCAGCCAGCAGCGTTGCGTCAATCTCGCCGCTGGCAACCCTGGCGAGCCGCGTATCGACATTGCCGCGCAGCAGCGTGATAATCAGGTCGGGCCGCAACCGCCTGAGCTGTGCCGTGCGCCGGGGTGAGCTGGTGCCGATAACGGCGCCGGGGCGCAGCGCTTCCCAGCCAGCGGCGCCAATGATCCGGTCACGCACATCGGCCCGGGGCAGCATTGCCGCAATGGCAATGGCGGGCGGGCGCACCGTTTCGACATCCTTCATCGAATGCACGGCAAAATCTATGTCGCCGCTGAGCAGCGCGCGGTCGAGCTCCTTGGTCCACAGCGCCTTGCCGCCAATATCGGCAAGCGCCCGGTCCTGCACCTGGTCGCCCGTTGTCTTGATGATGACGATCTCGATCTGGTCGGGTGACAGCCCGTGCGCGGCGCACAGCGCGCTGCGGACCATGCGGGCCTGGGTCAGGGCGAGCGGCGACCCACGGGTGCCAAGGCGGAGCGTCATCATCGCCGCTTGTGCTAGCGCCGGTTGCGGCTAGAGGAAAGCCATGACCCTAATTCTCGGTCTGGAATCAAGCTGCGATGAAACCGCCGCTGCGCTGGTGACGGGGGACAGGCAGGTTCTGGCGCACCGGCTGGCCGGGCAGGAAGCCGCGCACCGGCCTTATGGCGGTGTCGTGCCCGAAATTGCCGCGCGCGCGCATGTCGATATGCTGATGCCCCTGGTCGAGGCCGCGCTTGCCGGGGCTGGCGTAACGCTTGGCGATGTCGATGCGGTGGCGGCAACCGCCGGGCCGGGGCTGATCGGTGGCGTCATGGTGGGGCTGGTGACGGGCAAGGCGCTTGCCCATGCCGCCGGCAAACCGCTCATCGCGGTCAATCATCTGGAGGGTCACGCGCTCAGCCCCAGGCTTGCCGATGGCGGCTTGGAATTTCCCTATATGCTGTTGCTCGTGTCGGGCGGGCATTGCCAGTTGCTGAGGGTTGAAGGCGTTGGCCGTTACCGGCGCCTGGCGACGACGATTGACGACGCGGCCGGCGAAGCCTTTGACAAGACGGCAAAGTTGCTCGGGCTGGGCTTTCCCGGTGGCCCGGCGGTTGAGCGTGCGGCGGCGCGCGGTGATGCGCGGGCGGTGCCGCTCCCGCGCCCGCTGCTGGGCAGCGCCGAGCCCCATTTTTCCTTTGCCGGCCTGAAAAGCGCCGTGTTGCGCGCGCGCGACAGCGGGCAATTTGGCGCCGACGATATTGCCGCAGCCTTTCAACAGGCGGTTGTCGATTGCCTGGTTGACCGCACCGCGCGCCAGCTTGCCGCGGCGCCTGAGGCAACCGCGCTCGTGGTTGCTGGCGGGGTTGCCGCCAACATGGCGATCCGCGCGAGCCTTGTGGCGCTAGCGGAGCGGCACGGGAGGCGCTTTGTCGCGCCGCCGCTGTGGCTGTGCACGGACAATGCCGCGATGATCGGCTGGGCCGGCGCCGAGCGCTTTGCCGCGGGCCTGACCGATCCGCTCGACACGCCGGCGCGGGCGCGCTGGCCGCTGGACCCGGGTGCCGATGCGGTGCGCGGCGCGGGCGTCAAGGCATGACGCTGGGCGTTCTTGGCGGCGGGGCGTGGGGCACAGCGCTTGCGCAGGTTACCGCCCGGGCATCGGCGCCGGTGCGGCTCTGGGCGCGCGAGGCCGCGGTGGTGGACAGCATCAACGCCGCGCGCGAAAATGCATTGTTCCTCCCCGGCATCGCTTTGTCGCCCGATATCGAGGCAACCGGTGATCTGGGGGCAATGGCCGGCTGCGAGGCGTTGCTGGTGGCGGTGCCCGCGCAACATGTTCGTGGCGTGCTGGCAGCCCTGCCCGAAAGCGCCGTGCCGCTGATTTTGTGTGCCAAGGGCATCGAGGCGGGCACAAGGCTGCTGGTGGGCGAAATCGCCGCTGCGGTGCAACCGCGCGCGCCGCTGGCCATTTTATCCGGCCCCACTTTTGCGCATGAAGTGGCTGGCGGCAAGCCGACCGCCATCACCCTTGCCTCGACGGATGCAACGCTTGCCCGGCGCCTCGCCGCGCGGCTCGCGACGCCCAGCTTTCGCCCCTATCTGTCGAGCGATGTGGTGGGCGCCGAAATCGGCGGGGCCGTGAAGAACGTGCTGGCGATTGCGTGCGGCGTCGTCGATGGCGCGGGACTTGGCCAGAATGCGCGGGCTGCCCTCATCGCGCGCGGCTTTGCCGAGATGACGCGCTTTGGCGTGGCGCGCGGCGCGCGGGCGGAAACACTGACCGGGCTGTCGGGGCTGGGTGATCTGGTGCTGACCTGTTCGTCGGTTGCCTCGCGCAATTACGCGCTTGGGATGGAGCTGGGGCGGGGCCGCGCGGCCGCCGATATCCTGGCGGGCCGGCTGAGCATCGCCGAAGGTGCCTTTACCGCGCCGGTGCTGGACGAGGCGGCGCGCGGGATGGGGGTGGAAATGCCCGTGGTGGCTGCGGTGTGCGCGCTGCTTGCCGGCGACCCTGTGAGCGCGGTGATCGGCGCGCTGCTCGCCCGGCCGATCGGCGCCGAATTTGGCTGAAAGGCGCGCCGGCGGGCGCTTCAAAAGTCGATGGCGATGCCTTTCAACGCCCAGTCGCCATAGCGCACAGGGTTTAGGCCGAGCGGGTCATTTTGCGCGCCTTCAGGCACTGCCGCGCGGGGCTTTGGCACCGGCGGGTTGGCCGAAAGATGCGTCGGCGGCTTCACATGCGGCGGACGTTGGCCCATGGCAGGCGCTCCCTGGTTCGTTAAGCGCCTAGCATCGGCGCTTGGAGGTTGTCGTTCAAGTGCCAAAGCCTGTCAGCCGCGCCGATTCGGCCGCCGATGCGCCCGGCGTTCCCGCGCGCCGCGCCGCGCTGCGGGTGCTCGATGCGGTGCTCCGGCGGGGCGAGGCGCTTGAACAGGCGCTCGCGCCTGCGGCGCGCGACATTGCGCGCGGGGACGATCGCGCACTGGTTCATGCAATTGCCGCAGCGACGCTGCGCTGGCTGGTCAATCTCGATGCGCTGATTGATTCGGCAACCCAGCGGCCGCTTGCGGATGACGCCAAGGCCCGGATGGCGCTGCGCATCGCCCTTGCCCAGGCACTGGTGCTGGGTACGCCGCCGCACGCCGCCATTGCTACCGTGCTGCCGCTGGTCGATGGCGGCCCGCGCAAGCTGGTCCACGGGGTGTTCGGCACGCTGATGCGCCGCCCGGCGGTGTTCCCGGCGCTCCCGGCATTGCCGCAGCCGGTGGCGCTGCGCTGGCAGGCGGCGTGGGGCGAGGCGGCGGTCGTTGCCGCGCAAACCGCGCTCGCTGGCCAGCCCCCGCTTGATCTGTCCCTGGCCGATCCCGACAAGACCGCAGCCCTTGCCCAGGCGCTTGGCGGCACAAGCCTGATGCCGGGCCATGTCCGGCTCCGCGACCATGACGCCATTCCCGCGATGGAAGGCTTTGGCGAGGGGGCGTGGTGGGTGCAGGATATCGCTGCCTCGCTCCCGGCGCGGCTGATAGGGCCGGGCAAAGGGCGCGCGCTCGACATTTGCGCGGCGCCCGGCGGCAAGACCATGCAGCTCGCTGCCGCTGGATGGGACGTGACGGCGCTCGACATTTCGCGAAGTCGTCTTGCGCGACTTTCTGAAAATCTTGAGCGCACGGGTCTGTCGGCGCGCGTCATCACCGCCGATGCGCTGGCCTGGGCACCGGATGCGCCTGCCCAGGCCGTGCTGCTCGATGCGCCGTGCAGCGCGAGCGGCATTTTCCGCCGCCATCCCGATGTGCTGCACCGGGCTGCGCCAACGCTGATCCGGGACATGGCGGCGCTCCAGGCGCGGCTGCTGGCACGGGCGGCGGACTGGGTCGCGCCGGGCGGCGTGCTGGTCTATGCGACCTGCTCGCTGGAGCCGGAGGAGGGCGAGGCGCAGCTCGCCGCCTTGCTGGCCGCGCGCAATGATTTTGCGGTTGATCCGCCGCACGGGGACGCGCTTGCCGGGTGGTTTGCGCCGACGGATGCCGGCGCTGTGCGGACATTGCCCGGCACCCTTGGCGAGGCCGGTGGCTGTGACGGCTTTTTCATCGCGCGCTTGCGGCGAACCGGTTGACCGGCCGTCTTGCGAGCGGGCGCGAGCCTGCTACATGCAGCGTCCATGCACCGCTCTGTCCGTATCGCGCCGTCCCTTCTGTCCGCTGATTTCGCGCGGCTGGGCGAAGAGGTGCGCGCGCTCGATGCCGCTGGCGCCGACTGGATCCATGTCGATGTGATGGACGGGCATTTCGTGCCCAACATCACCATTGGCCCCGCCGTCATCAAGGCGCTGCGGCCGCACACAACCAGGCCGTTTGACGTGCATTTGATGATTTCGCCCGTCGACGCCTATCTGGAAGCCTTTGCCGAGGCCGGTGCCGACACCATCACCGTTCACCCCGAGGCCGGGCCGCACCTCCACCGCACGCTCCAGCGGATCAAGGCGCTGGGCAAGCGCGCAGGAGTGGTGCTGAACCCGGCAACGCCGGCCAAAATGCTGGATTATGTCCTTGAAGAGGTTGATCTGGTGCTGGTCATGAGCGTCAACCCCGGCTTTGGCGGGCAGCGCTTCATCGAGTCGCAACTGCGCAAGATCAGCGCGATCCGCAAGATGATCGACACGCTTGGCAAGCCCATCGATCTTGAGGTGGATGGCGGCATTGATTTGGAGACGGCCGCGCGCGCGGTGGCGGCCGGGGCCGATGCGCTGGTCGCCGGCACCGCAAGTTTCAAAGGCGGGGCCGCGCATTATGCCGCCAACATCGCCGCGCTTCGGGGCGCGTGACCGGCACCGAGCCACCCGGCGTCGCCGCCGACGGGATTGCGCCCGGCAAACGGCTGGTGCGCGCCAGTGGCGGCAACGGGCTGTCGCTTGCCGAGCGGCTGTCAGACCGGCTGCAATGGCTGACGTGGCGCACCCCGCTGCATGGCATGCGGCTGAAGGGCGCCAAGCCGCTGAAACTGCTCGCGGTACCCGACGACCCGTTTCTGGGCGACACACGGCGCGGGGAGGCGCTGCTCGACGGCGTGATGATGGTGCGCGGAGAGCGGATTGCGCTTGGCGCGCTTGATTTTACCAAGCCCGGCTTCAGCCCTGCCATGGCGGAGCATCTGCACAGCTTTGCCTGGCTGCGCGATCTGTCGAGCGTGACGACGCGGGCCACGGGCGCGCCGATTGCCGAGCATATCATGACCCGCTGGCTCGCGGCCCATGCCGATATCGTTGCCGAGCCGGCGTGGCGGCCGGATTATTGGGGCCGGCGCGTCATTGCCTGGAGCGCGCACGCGCCGCTCATCCTGTCCAGCGCCGACCTTGGTTACCGCGCCCGCGTGCTCGATACGCTGGCGCGCGGCGCGCGGCATCTTGATCGGGGGGCCGACAAAATGCCCGCCGGGCCGGCGCGGGTTGCCGCCTGGTGCGGGGTGATTGCGGCTGGCCTGCTGATCCCTGGCGGCGAGGTCCGCCGGCGAGCCGGAGAAATCGGGCTGACGCGCGCGATTGCCGCGTCGGTTTTTGCGGATGGCGGCGCGGTCGCGCGGGCGCCGATGGCGCAGCTCGACATCATTCAGCAGCTCAGCATTTTGCGCGAAACCTATGCCGCACGCCGCCTGATCGCCCCCGCGCTCATTGACGATACGCTGGCCCGGATGGTGCCGGTGCTGCTTGGCCTGTGTCATGGCGACCATGGCCTGTCGAGCTGGCAGGGCGGCGGCCCGGTGAGCGGTGCCCGGCTTGACCAGATCATCGCGGCGACCGGCATCCGCGCCCGGCCGGTGCGGCAAACGCGCGACTGGGGCTATCAGCGACTGGTCGCAGGGCGTGCGCTGGTCATCATGGATGCAGCGCCGCCGCCGATTGCCCGGCTGGTCGAAGGCGGCTGCGCCTCTACCCTGGCGTTTGAAATGTCGGACGGGCCGCACCGCTTTATCGTCAATTGCGGCGGCGCCCGCAGCGTCACCCTTCAGCGCGCGCCCGCACTGGCCGAAGGGCTGCGCACCACGGCGGCCCATTCCACGCTTGTCGTGGGGGACAGCAATTCAACCGCGATTTACAGCGATGGCACGCTTGGGCGCGGCGTCGTCGAGGTTGAGCTGAGCCGGCATGAGAGCGACGCCGCCAGCCGTATCGAGGCCAGCCATGACGGCTATGCGCGCCGCTTTGGCTTTATCCACCGGCGGCAGTTGCTGCTGGCGAGCGATGGCCGGGAACTTCGCGGGGAAGACACGCTGCTGCCCGCCGGCCGCCGTCGCAAGATAGCGCTGGTGCCGTTCGCGGTGCGCTTTCATCTGGCGCCCCGGGTCGATGTGTCACCCACCGCCGATGGCCAGGCCGCGTTGCTGCGCGTGCCCGGCGGCGGCCTGTGGCAGTTTCGCTGCCGGGGCGGGGCGCTGTCGGTGGAAGACAGTCTGTGGGTTGACGAACACGGCGTGCCGCAACCCACGCAGCAACTGGTCGTCTCCGGCCAGAGCGTGGCGGGCGGCGCCAGCATAAGCTGGGCCTTGAAGCGCGCGGCCTGACGCGACAAAGCGGCCGCGACCCCGTTTCCCAACCGGCAAAGGAGCGCCATGACCGCCACCCCCATCACCCGAGCGCTGCTGTCGGTTTCCGACAAGACGGGGATTGTCGCCCTTGGGCAGGCGCTTGCGCGCCACAAGGTTGCGCTCGTGTCAACCGGCGGCACGGCCGAGGTGCTTCGCGAAGCCGGGCTTGCGGTCACGGACGTGAGCGCCCTAACCGGCTTTCCCGAAATGATGGATGGCCGGGTCAAGACGCTGCATCCGCGTGTCCATGGCGGCTTGCTCGCGGTTCGCGATGATCCCGCGCATGTGGCCGCGATGGCCGAACACGGCATTGGCGCCATCGACCTGGTGGTCGTCAATCTCTATCCTTTCGAGGCGACCGTTGCCAAAGGCGCGGCGCGGCCGGAAATCATCGAAAATATCGACATTGGTGGCCCGTCAATGGTGCGTTCGGCCGCGAAAAACCATGCGTTTGTGACAATCGTCACGGATCCGGCCGATTATGACGACCTCATCGCCGAGATGGATGCAACTGGCGGCGCGACCACGCTCGACACGCGCCGCCGGCTTGCCGCCCGCGCCTTTGCCGCAACCGCTGCCTATGATGCGATGATTGCAAGCTGGTTCGGCTTTGCCGACCAAGGCGAGATGTTCCCCAAGACCTTGCCGTTCATATTGGAGCGCGGCGCTGTGTTGCGCTATGGCGAGAACCCGCACCAGAGCGCGGCTTTTTATGCGCATCGCGGGCCGTCGGCGCGCGGCATAGGGCAGGCGCGGCAGGTTCAGGGCAAAGCGCTCAGTTATAATAACTATAATGATGCCGATGCCGCCCTGGAGCTGGTGGCCGAGTTCAGCGACGCAGCGCCAAGCGTCGTTATCGTCAAACACGCCAACCCCTGCGGCGTCGCGACTGCCGATACACTAGAGGCTGCCTATGCCGCAGCACTTGCATGCGACAGCGTGTCGGCCTTTGGCGGCATCATCGCGGTAAACCGCCCGCTTGATGGCGCCACGGCGCTGGCGATTGCCGATATCTTCACCGAAGTGGTGATAGCGCCCGATGCCGATGACGACGCCCGCGCCCTCTTTGCTGCGAAGAAAAACCTGCGCTTGCTGCTCACCGGCCCGCTCCCCGACCCGGCGCGCGGCGGCCTGATGGCAAAGTCGGTTACCGGCGGCTGGCTGGTGCAGACGCGCGACAATGGGCAGCTTTCGGCCGACGATCTCAAGGTCGTGACCCGGCGCCAGCCAAACGCCCAGGAGCTGGCCGATTGCCTGTTCGCCTGGAAAGTCGCCAAGCATGTGAAGTCGAATGCCATTGTCTATGCCAAAGGCGGCGTGACCGCAGGCATTGGCGCCGGGCAAATGAACCGGCTGGAATCGGCGCGAATTGCGGCGTGGAAGGCACGCGATGCGGCCGACCGGGCCGGTTGGGCGGCGCCGCGCACGCTGGGCTCTGCGGTTGCCTCCGACGCGTTTTTCCCCTTTGCCGACGGGCTGCTGGCTGCGGTGGAGGCGGGCGCCACCGCCGTCATCCAGCCCGGCGGCTCAATTCGCGATGCCGAGGTGATTGCAGCCGCCGATGACGCGGGCCTGACGATGTTGTTTACGGATAGGCGCCATTTCCGGCACTAATTTTTGCTTGCGGCGAAATCTTGCTGGACGGCCGGGAGCGATGGTTTTTTCTGGAACAACGCGCGGTCCGACGGGCCGAACGCCCAGCGCCACAGCACGAACGCATAGCTCCCGGCAATCGCTGGCAATCCAAAGGCAAGCTCGGCCCATTCAAGCCGGTGCGGCAGTGCCGTAAAGGCGCCGCCCACTGCTGCGGCCACGCTCGCGGCCCAAATCAGCGGCCAGCGCACGCCCGACACCGGCGCGCCGAGCAGATGCGCCAGCAGCCGCGACCGCAGGATGGAGGTGAGCAGCAGCGACGTCATCAGCGCCACTGCAGGCCCCGCTGCCTGATAATCGGCCGGCCAGCCCAGGCCGCGCATGCCAAACACCAGCGCCAGGCTCAGCCCGACCTGAAACGTCAGCATGGTGGCCGATATTAGCAGATTGCGGTGCCGCGCGATATAGACGAGCGCGCTTTCGGACACCGCGCCCATCGACGCCAGCACCTCGCCCAGCAACAGGAACGCGAGTGCCGCCGTTCCCGCCACGAATTGCGGGCCGACCGTGCCCATCACCGCCTTACCGGGAATGGAGCCCATCAGCGCGAGCGCCCCTTGCGCTGCCATTATCCAGAACCCGACCTGGCGAATATGCGCGGCCACCGCCTGCCGGTCGCCGCGCGCAAGGCTTGTGGCAATTACCGGGCCAAGGATCGGGTCGAAGCTGGTTTTCAGGCGGCCCGGCAACGACGCAATCTGCTGCGCCATGTAGTAAATGCCAACAATAGTCGGCGCAAAGAGCTGGCCGACGAGAAACCGGTCGACATTGCGCGTCGCCCATTCGATGGCGTCAGCGCCCGCAAGCGGCATGTTGCGCCGGGCCAGCGACAGAATTTTGGCAAGGTGCGGTGTCCAGCCGTGCGGCAGGCCATAGCTGCGCACGAACGGCACCATCGACGCGATCATCGCCGCGACCATTGACAGCATATAGGCGATCTCAAGCCCGGCGCGTGGCTCCACAAACCACAATAATGTGGCCGAAATGCTGATCGTCCACGGCTCGACAATCGCCCGCGCGGTAACTGTTGCCCGCACATCGTGGCGAAAGGCCAGCGCTGCCAGGCTCACATCAGACCACGCAATTGCCACGACAATCGCCGGCAGCCACGCCGCAGGGCCGGTTACGGTGCCCGCCGGGTCCATGATCCGCGGAAAGCAAAACAACAGGCCGCTTGCAACCACCGCCGCCAGCAATGCGACCGCCAGCGCATCCCAGGCAACGTGCGCATGCGGCCGGTCAGTCTCGGACAATGCCTGAGCCAGCCCGCGCTTCATGCCAAGCGTCGCCAGCAGGGCGGCGAGTTCCACAACCACCACGGCAAGCGCGAACCGCCCCACGGTCTCGGCGCCATAAAGCCGGCCGGCCACAAACAGAAAGGGCACGCGGGCTGCCAGCCGCAGCGCAAAGCCCAGCATGTTGGTCCGGCCGCCTTTGGCGAGTGCGGCAGTGTCGTCGGCCGGTGTCGCAGGCGCAGCGGCAGATGCGCTCAATGCGCGGCCCCCCAGCTTGCGCCAACGCCGATTTCAACACCGAGCGGCACGCTCAATGCAATGGCGGGCTCGGCTGCCGTCGCCATGACGCGTTCGATAATCGGCCTTGCTGCATCGACATCGCGCTCGGGCAGCTCAAATACCAGCTCGTCATGAACCTGCAGCAGCATTCTTACATGGTGCAGCCCGGCGCCCGCCAGCGCTGGCCCCATCCGCACCATGGCGCGCTTGATGATGTCGGCGCTCGTGCCCTGAATGGGCGCGTTGATGGCGGCGCGCTCGGCGCCCTGGCGCTCGTGCGGCACGGCTGATTTGATGCGCGGAAAATGGCATTTGCGGCCAAACAGCGTGGTGGTGAAGCCTGTCTCGCGCACGCTGGCGATGGTTTCGGCGATATAGCGGTTGATGCCGGGGAACCGGTCAAAATACCGGTCGATCATCGCCTGTGCTTCATCGGGCGTCACATCGAGCCGTCCGGCAAGGCCCCAGCGCGAAATGCCGTAGAGTATTGCAAAGTTGATCGTTTTTGCGCGCCCGCGCGTGTCGCGATTGACCTCGCCGAACAATTCGCGCGCGGTCATTGCGTGAATATCGGCACCTTGCGCAAACGCGTCGCGCAGCGGCGGCACATCCGCCATGTGCGCGGCAAGCCGCAATTCGATTTGCGAATAATCGGCCGATAGCAGCACATTGCCGGGTTCGGCGACAAAGGCATCGCGGATTTGCCGGCCAATCTCGGTGCGAATGGGGATGTTCTGCAGATTGGGGTCGGTTGACGATAACCGCCCGGTCTGCGCGCCCGTCAGGCTGTAGCTGGTATGAACCCGCCCGGTATGTGGATTGATCTGTGCCTGAAGCGCATCGGTATAGGTTGATTTGAGCTTGGCGAGCTGGCGCCAGTCGAGCACTTTTGCTGCTATTTCGGCACCGGGGGACGCTTTGTCGGCGGCGATCCGCTCCAGCTCGGTCACATCGGTTGAATAGACGCCGGATTTGCCCTTGCGACCACCCTTGATACCCATTTGCTCGAACAGGATGTCGCCAAGCTGTTTGGGGCTGCCGACGGCAAAAGGCGCGCCGGCGATGCCGTGGATCTCGTGCTCGATGGTCGCGATCTGGCTTGCGAATTCGGCCGACAGGCGCGCCAGATGCGCCGCATCCACCTTGATGCCGGCGCGTTCCATCTGCGCGACGACCGGCACCAGCGGCCGATCGACCATTTCATAGGGCCGGGTCACGCTGTGGCCAGACAGTTGCGGCTTGAAGCGCTGCCAGAAGCGCAAGGTGACGTCGGCATCTTCAACCGCATAGCGCGTGGCGGTTTTGAGGTCGATTTCAGCAAAGCCACGCTGGCTTTTGCCCGTGCCGACGACATCTTTGAAGGCGATGCAGCCATGCGCCAGGTGCTTTTGTGCCAGTTCGTCCATTCCGTGGCCCGATTGCCCGGCATCCAGCGCAAAGCTCATCAGGATCGTGTCGTCGAACGGCGCAACATCAATGCCTGCCCGGCCAAGAATGACCATGTCATATTTGAGGTTGTGGCCAATTTTCAGGACAGCCGGGTCTTCAAGCAGCGGTTTCAGCGCCGCAATGGCGTCGTCGCGCGCGATCTGCTGCGGCTTTTCGGCAAACATGTCGGTGCCGCCATGCCCCAGCGGAATATAACAGGCGTGGTTCGGCGCGGTGGCCAGGCTGATGCCGACCAGCTCAGCCTGTGTCGCGTCCAGCCCGGTCGTTTCGGTGTCAACCGCGACATAGCCCCGGTGCCGGGCGTCGGTGACCCAGCGGTCGAGCGCGGCAAGGTCGGCCACCGTTTCATACGCGTCAAGGTCGAACGGCGCTGCGTCGGGCGGGGGAGGCGCGGGTGGCCGATCCTCCGCCGCGCCGGTCGCTTGCGCTGCGTTGCCGGCGCTGCTTGCCAGCTTGCCGAGCAGCGATTTGAAGCCGTGATGCGCAAGAAACGCCTTGAGCGGCGGCTCCGGAATGCCCCGCAGCAGCAAATCTTCCAGCGGTTCGGGGAGTGCGGCATCGTCTTTGAGCGTCACCAGCACGCGTGAGAGGCGGGCCATTTCGGCATGGTCGATGAGATTGTCGCGCAGTTTGCCGGGCTTCATGGCAGGGGCGGCTGCCAGCACGCTTTCGAGGTCGCCATGTTCCAGGATCAGCTTGGCCGCCGTTTTCGGGCCGATTCCGGGTATGCCGGGCACATTGTCGGCACTGTCGCCCATCAGCGCCAAAACATCACCAAGCTTGGCCGGCCCAACGCCGAATTTCTCGACGACATCGTCCGCGCCGAGCCGCCGGTTGTTCATTGTGTCGAGCATGTCGAGGCCGGGGCCGATGAGCTGCATCAAGTCCTTGTCGGAGGACACGATCGTCACGGCCCAGCCCGCCGCCAGCGCGGCCCGGGCATAGCTGGCGATGATGTCGTCGGCCTCAAGCCCGGCTTCTTCGATGCACGGCAGTGAAAAGGCCCGGGTCGCATCGCGGATCATCGGGAATTGCGGCACCAGGTCTTCGGGCGCTGGCGGGCGGTGCGCCTTGTACTGATCGTACAGGTCGTTGCGGAAAGTGTGGCTCCCCTTGTCGAGGATGACCGCCATGTGGGTGGGCCCATCGGCCTGGTGCAGGTCGGCGGCCAGCTTCCACAGCATGGTCGTATAGCCGTAAACCGCGCCTACCGGCTCGCCATGCACGTTGGTAAGCGGCGGCAGCCGGTGATAGGCTCGGAAGATATAGCCTGATCCGTCGACCAGATAGAGATGGTTACCCGCCATGCGCACAGCCCTAGCAGCGAGTTGGCGCGGCGGCGAGGGGGTGCATCAACAACGCAGGCATGGCCAGTGGCGGTGGTGCGCCGGCGCTGGGCGGCTATTGCCGGTGCGTGGCGACGAGGCTGGCGACCACGGCCTGCATCAGCGCCTGCCGCTCGGGCACCGGGCGCCGGGTGTCGCCGATCAGCACCGCAACGGCATAGCTCTGGCCACCGGGCGCGGTCAGGATGCCGACATCGTTATAGCCCGCCGTTCGCCCGACCAGATTTTGGCCCGTGCCGGTCTTGTGGCCAAAGCTCCAGCCCGGTGGCACCGCGCCGCGCAACCGCTGCCGACCGGTCAGCGACGATTCCATCGTTGAAATCAGGTAGCCGGTCGAGGTGCCGCTCAGCAAGTCGCCGCGTTTCAGCCGGGCAAGCGCGCCGGCAATCGCGGTGGCGGTGGCGCCGTCGGGCGGGCTGGCGACATAGTCATCAAACGCCTTGAGCCGGGTTGACAGCGGCAGCCGGGCACGTGCCTGCGTAAAGGCGTTGCCCCGCGCATAATCCTGCCGCCAGGACAGCCCGGCGGTCCGGCTCTGGAGTAACCGCTCGCCGGGGCCAAAGCGAATATCGCCCAGCCCTTTGCGCCGGATAAAGTCGCGCACTGCCTCCGGCCCGCCGACATAGCGCAGCAGCCGGTCGTTTGCCGTGTTGTCGCTCATGGTCAGCGCGCGGCGGAGCAGTTCTCGCACGGTGCTGTCATAGCTGCCGCCCTTGACGAGTGCGGCAATTGGCTGGTGGAACAGCGTCAGGTCGTTGCGCGTGATCGTCACCGGGTCGTCAAGCGTCAGCCGCCCGGCATCGCGTGCATCGAGGACGGCCATCGCCACCCACAGCTTGCTGACGCTTTGCTGCGGCAGCGGTGCATCGGTGCCCGCAGAGACGGACCAACCCTGATCGACACTGCGCACGGAAACGCCGACCATGCCGTCAAATTTGCCGGTGAGCGACGCAAGCGAGGCGGCAAGCAGTGCGGGCGCGCGTGCCGGCCGGGCCGGATATGCCAGTGGCGGCGCGCCTCGCGACACGGCCGTGGGAGCCAGCGGGGCCGCCGCCGCCGGGGGTACGAGCAGCGCGCCGACACGCGACGTCTGCCGGGCATTGCAGCCCGACAGCGCGAGCGCAATCGCCGCCAGCGGCACCAGCCATGCGCCTGTATTCTGAGGCTTGTTCAACTCAATCAACACCTTGCGCTTCTCCGATGGCGGTGACCATGCGGGGTGACCGATTGCTGGCCTATAGCCGTGTTGCCAAACATGCGACGAACGCGGCCATTTTCGCGACAAATGGCGCAAAACTGGCCTGTTTTCCGCTATTTTGTCAGGGAATCAGCACCGTGTCGTGCGCCTGGGCCAGCAGTTCGGGATAGTCCAGCGTGTAATGCAGCCCGCGGCTTTCGTGGCGCGCCAGCGCCGAACGGACGATCAGCTCGGCCGTCTGCAGCAGGTTGCGCAGCTCGATCAGGTCCGGCGTCACGCGAAAATGGCCGTAATAATCGCCCACCTCGTCCTGCAACATGCGGATGCGGTGCTGCGCGCGCTCCAGCCGCTTGGTGGTGCGCACGATGCCGACATAGTTCCACATGAACCGGCGGATTTCGGTCCAGTTCTGCTTGATGACGACTTCCTCGTCGGAATCGGTCACGCGGCTTTCGTCCCACGGGTTGAGCGGCGGCGGCGGCGGCATATCGTCCCAATGCGCGGTGATGTGCCGGGCCACCGCCTCGCCGAACACGAAGCATTCGAGCAGCGAATTGGAGGCCAGGCGATTGGCGCCGTGCAGCCCGCTTTCGGAAACTTCGCCGGCGGCATAGAGGCCGGGCAAGTCGGTACGCCCGTCAAGATCAATCACAACGCCGCCACAGGTATAATGCTGGGCGGGCACCACGGGGATGGGCTCCTTGGTCATGTCGATGCCAAGGCCCATCAGCTTTTCATAAATATTGGGGAAGTGCGCCCGCACGAAATCCGGGTCGCGGTGGCTGATGTCGAGGTGGACATAATCAAGCCCGAGGCGCTTGATTTCATGGTCGATCGCGCGGGCCACCACGTCGCGCGGGGCAAGCTCTGCCCGGGCATCAAAATCGGGCATGAAGCGATAGCCGGTTTCCGGCAGCAGCAAATGCCCGCCCTCACCACGCACCGCCTCGGTGATGAGGAAGTTCTTGACGTCAAGATTGTAAAGGCATGTTGGGTGAAACTGCATCATCTCCATGTTGGAGACGCGCGCGCCGGCCCGCCAGGCCATGGCAATGCCATCGCCCGTCGCGCCCCGTGGCGCGGTGGAGAACAGATAGGTGCGGCCCGCACCACCCGTTGCCAGCATGGTTGCCCGCGCTGCGAACAGCTCGACCCGGCCCGTCCGGCGGTTCACGGCATAAACGCCCCAGACATGGCCCGAGCCCGAATAGCGCGCCTCGTGCTTGCCCGTTGCCAGGTCGATGGCGACCATGTCGGGCACCAGCGTGATGTTGGGGTGGATGTCGGCTGCGCGGGTCAGTGCTTCCTGCACGGCCCAGCCGGTTGCGTCGTCGACATGGACGATGCGGCGGTGCGAATGCCCGCCTTCGCGCGTCAAATGCGGGGCATTCCCCTCCATGCTGAAGGGCACGCCAAGCGCCGTCAGCCGTGCAATGGCGTGCGGCGCGCCTTCCACGACAAATTCCACGGTCGCCCGGTCGTTAAGCCCGGCACCGGCGACCATCGTGTCCTCGATATGGCTCTCGAACGTGTCGCCCGGCTCAAGCACGGCCGCAATGCCGCCCTGCGCCCATGCGGTCGAGCCCTCGTTAAGACCACCCTTGGCAAGCACCGTCACCCTGAACTGATCGGCAAGATTGAGCGCGGCCGTGAGCCCTGCTGCACCAGAGCCGATGATGAGAATGTCGGATTGGTGCGTCATTGAGGGGATGTCCGCAAAGATGCGTGCGGCCGGTTCAGGCGGCGGCTGCGCGGGTGAGGTTCAGGAACACGTCCTCAAGGTCTGGCTCGCGCGTTGACACGTCGATGATGCCAAACCCGTCCGCCTGCACCGCGGCAAGCACCTCGCCCGCATTCACCCGGTCCTTGCGATAGGTGATTTCGAGCACGCGCGGCTCGGTTCGCTCGATTTTCTCGAAGCTGGCGTGGACGGGCACATCGTCCACATCGCGGTCGACGGTGACCGCGACCAGCTTTTCCTTCGCCATGCCCACCAGCGTCCGGGTTGGTTCGTTGGCGATGAGCCTGCCATGGTTGATGATGGCAATGCGATCGCACAATTCTTCGGCTTCTTCGAGATAATGGGTGGTAAGCACCACCGTCACGCCGCCGGCGTTGAGTTCGCGGACATAGGCCCATAGCTGCCGGCGAAGCTCTATGTCGACGCCTGCCGTCGGCTCGTCGAGCACGAGCACCGGTGGCGCGTGGACCATTGCCTTGGCGACCATCAGCCGCCGCTTCATCCCGCCTGAAAGGGTGCGGGCATAGGCGCGGGCCTTGTCTTCAAGATGGACCGCGCGCAGCAGCTCCATCGAGCGCCTTCGGGCCTTGGGCACGCCGTAAAGCCCGGCCTGGATGTCGAGCGTTTCAATCGGCGTGAAGAACGGGTCGAACATGATTTCCTGGTTGACGATGCCAATCGAGGCCTTTGCGTTGCGCGGGTGCTCGTCAATGTCGAAACCCCAGATGCTGGCGTGCCCGCTCGTCTTGTTGACCAGCCCGGCAAGGATATTGATAAGCGTTGATTTGCCGGCGCCATTGGGGCCCAGCAACCCGAAAATGGTGCCGCGCGGCACGTCGAAGCTGACATTATCGAGCGCACGCTTGCCCCCCGCATAGGTTTTGCAGAGCGTGTTGATGGCAATGGCGGCTTCGGTCATGCACGCCGGCATAAGCGCGGGCGGGCCTCGCGCCAAGTCCCGATTGCGGCGCGCGCGTGCGCTTGCTATCGGGTCGGGTCATGAACGCACCGCCCCAAATCGCCCGCGTCTTGCAAACCCGTGTGTCGTGCGACGGCGCGCACGACGGTATTCCCGCCGCGCTTGGCCACCCGCGGGTGTATCTTGAGATCGACGCGCAGGGCTATGTCGATTGCGGCTATTGCGACCGGCGCTTTGTGCTGATCGGCGGCGCAGCGGATGGCGCTGGCCAGTCGGCCACGCCCGATCATCATGCTGGCGCCGGCGCCTGAGCGGCCTATATTGGCGGGCATGACCAGCCTCACCGATCCGCGCGCCTATCTCTACAATCCGGGTCGGCTTGACCCCGCCGAGGCGCAAACGCTTGCCGCGCGCGCGCTTGCCCAGGCCGATGACGGCGAGCTTTACCTGCAATATCGCAAGACCGAGGCTTTCGGATTTGACGATGGGCGGCTCAAAACGGCAAGCTATGACCTGCAGAGCGGCTTTGGCCTGCGCGCGGTTTCAGGCGAGATGACCGCCTTTGCCCATGCCAATGAGCTGAGTGCCGCCGCGATTGCGCGGGCGATTGACACCATGGCGCTGATCGACCCGGCAGTCGGGCCAAAGGCACCGCCCCCGCGCGCGACCAACCGGCATCTCTATACCGATGCGAACCCGCTTGATCTGGTGCCTTTTGCCGCCAAGGTGGCGCTGTGCCAGACGATTGATGCCGCGGCACGGGCGCGTGATCCGCGGGTTGAGCAAGTTTCGGTCAACCTGTCGGGCCAGTGGAATGTCGTGGAAATCGTCCGCGCCGACGGTTTTGTCGCCACCGATGTGCGGCCGCTCGTGCGCCTCAACGTGTCGATCGTCGCCAAGCAGGGCGAGCGGCGCGAGACCGGCAGCTTCGGGCTTGGCGGGCGCTATCTTTATGACGGGTTGCTGGCGCCCGAGACGTGGAACCGCGCCATCGACGAAGCGCTGGCACAGGCGCTCGTCAATCTTGAGTCGGTCGCGGCGCCGGCGGGTGAAATGACGGTGCTGCTCGGCCCCGGCTGGCCCGGGATTCTGCTCCACGAGGCCATTGGCCACGGCCTGGAAGGGGATTTCAACCGCAAGGGCACCAGCGCCTTTTCCGGGCGGATGGGCGAACGGGTGGCGGCCCCCGGCGTGACGGTGGTGGATGAGGGGTCGCTGCCCGACCGCCGCGGCTCGCTGACCATCGACGACGAAGGCACGCCGACCCGGGAAAATATCCTCATCGAAGACGGCATTCTTAAAAATTATCTGCAAGACCGGCTCAATGCCCGGCTGATGGGCGTGGCGCCCACCGGCAATGGCCGCCGCGAAAGTTTCGAGCATGCACCCATGCCGCGCATGACCAACACGTTCATGCGCAGCGGCCCCGATGATCCCGCGGCGCTCCTGGCCCGCGTGAAAAAGGGGATTTTCGCGAAATCCTTCGGCGGCGGGCAGGTTGATATCGTGTCGGGCAAGTTCGTTTTCTCATGCACCGAGGCGTATCAGGTGGAAAACGGCAGGATCGGCGCGCCGATCAAGGGGGCAACGCTCATCGGTGACGGGCCAAGCGTGCTCACCCGGGTGACGGGCATCGGCAACGACATGGCGCTCGACGAGGGCGTGGGCATGTGCGGCAAGGCCGGGCAAAGCGTGCCGGCAGGCGTTGGCCAGCCAACCCTGCTGGTCGAGGGGCTTACGGTGGGCGGCACCGAGATATAGCGGAAGGAAAGCGCGCAATGGCGGACTTTTTCGACGAAATCGGTGAAAATCACGCAGCGTTCATCGCCAGGCAGCCGGTGTTTTTCGTGGCAACGGCGGCGCAGGGCGCGCGCATCAACCTGTCGGCCAAGGGTATGGATGCGTTTCGCGTGCTGGGGCCCAAACGCGTTGCCTATCTCGACCTTGGCGGATCGGGCAATGAAACCCACGCGCATCTTGCCGCCGATGGCCGCATCACCATCATGTTCTGCGCCTTCGATAATCCCGCGCTCATCCTGCGGCTTTACGGGCGCGGCAGCTTTGTCGTTGCGGGGGACGAGGGGTTTGAAGCGATCGCTGCGCATTTTCCCCCGCTTCCCGGCAGGCGCCAGATTTTCGACATCGCGGTTGACAGCCTGCAAACAAGCTGCGGCTGGGGCGTGCCGCTGATGACCTTTGGGGCCGAGCGGCAGACGTTGGTCAAATATCATGCCCAGCAGGATGCCAGTGTCCGCCTGGCCAAGCTCGGCGAGCGGACGAAGAGCATCGACGGGCTGCCGGTCCGTCCGCAGACGGTGATGCCCGCCGGCAGCCTGTAGCGTGGCGCTGGCCGAGCTTGGCCGGTTTGACCGCAACCTTGCCTATATCATCGTCGGCCGCCTCGCCTCGGAAGATATTCCCGCAATCGCGCTCGACAGCGAAGCGAGCATTGCCGATGGCAGCTATCTGCTCATTCCGGTGCGGGTGATGGTCGATGCCGATGATCTTCCCGCCGCCCGGGCAATCATCGCGGCGGGCGGCGCTGCCCAATAATCGGGCATTTGTTCGCAACTGCACAAAAAACCGCCGCGCCTTGTGCGTTCGGCGGGCAAAATCGCCGCAAATCCTAACAATGTGTGAATGGCACGGCGTTTGCTGTGTAGCCCGGCTGGAACATTGACCAAGGGGGCGCGGGTGAAACTCGTCATTGCCATTATCAAACCTTTCAAGCTCGATGACGTCCGCGAAGCGCTGACCGGCATTGGCGTTGCCGGCATGACGGTTAGCGAAGTGAAGGGCTTTGGCCGGCAAAAGGGCCAGACCGAGATTTATCGCGGCGCCGAATATGCCACCAACATGGTGCCCAAGATCAAGATCGAGATTGTGTGCGCAACCGATCTGGCGCCGCGCGTGGTGGAAACGGTGCAGGCTGCGGCCAATACCGGTGCGATCGGTGACGGCAAGATTTTTGTGCTCGATGTCGGGCAGGCGGTGCGGATCCGCACTGGCGAAACCGACCTGACCGCGCTGTGAAAGGGGCAGGAATAATGCGTTTGAAGAGTTTCATTGCAACAGGCTTTGCCGGCACGGCGCTATTTGCCGCACTGCCGGCGTGGGCGCAGCAGGCGGTTGCGGCGTCGCCAATTCCGGCCGCCACGGTCGACAAGGGCGACACCGCCTGGATGCTGACATCGTCGCTGTTGGTACTGATGATGTCGGTCCCGGGCCTTGCGCTCTTCTATGGCGGGCTGGTGCGCACGAAGAACATGCTGAGCGTGCTCACCCAGGTCTTGATGATCGTGTGCATGGTTTCCGTCATCTGGGTGACTTTTGGCTATTCACTGGCCTTCACGGCCGGGTCGGGAGCGCTGGCGCCTTATGTCGGGGGCCTGTCAAAAGCGATGCTGCTGGGCGTGGACGCCAACAGCCAGGCGGCGACATTTTCCAATGGCGTCTACATTCCCGAATATGCCTTCATCGTGTTTCAGATGACCTTTGCCTGTATCACGCCCGCGCTGTTCGTGGGATCGGTTGCAGAGCGCGTCAGGTTTTCGCCGCTGATGCTGTTTGTGGCGCTGTGGGTGACGCTCGTCTATTTCCCGATTGCGCACATGGTCTGGTATTGGGATGGGCCTGACGCGGTTGCGGCCGCCGCGCTCAAGGGCGCGCAGGCGCTGGCCGATACCAACGGCCATGCAGGCAAGCTGTTCCAGATGGGCGCGCTGGATTTTGCCGGCGGCACGGTGGTGCATATCAATGCCGGCATTACCGGGTTGGTGATGTGTCTGCTGCTCGGCAAGCGCGCGGGATATCCCAGAGAGCCAATGCCGCCCCACTCGCTGACCATGACGATGATTGGCGCCAGCCTGTTGTGGGTCGGCTGGTTCGGCTTCAACGCCGGCTCCAATCTGGAATCGAACGGGGTGACGACAGTTGCCTTTATCAACACCTTTGTTGCAACGGCCGCCGCCGGCATGTCGTGGGTGCTCACCGAGCAGCTTTTCCGGGGCAAGGCATCGCTGCTGGGGGCAGCCTCGGGCGTTGTCGCCGGGCTGGTCGCGGTTACCCCGGCCTCGGGCTGGGCCGGGCCGATGGGATCGGTGGTGCTGGGCCTCATCGTGTCGCCGATCTGCTTTTTCTTCGTGTCCTATGTGAAGTCAAAGTTCAAATATGACGACAGCCTCGACGTTTTTGGCGTGCATTGTGTCGGTGGCATCACCGGCGCGCTGGCAACCGCCATTCTCGATGCGCCGTATCTGGGGGGCCAGGGCATTGCCGATTATGCGAGCAAGCCGGGCACGCTTGTCGCCGGTGCTTATGACATGGCCGGCCAGCTCATCATTCAGGCAGAGGCGGTGCTCATCACGCTGCTCTGGTCGGGAATAGGCGCGGCCATCCTGTTCGTCGTGATCGACAAGACGCTTGGCATGCGCGTGAGCGAAGAGGTTGAGTATGAAGGCCTCGACATCGCCGAACATGGCGAGCGCGCCTATCATTATTGAAAGACACCGGGCCCCCGGTTGCAGCCGGGGGCCCGACCCGAGGTTCCTCCTGCGAACACACTGGCCGGTGCGGCAACGCACCGGCCGTTTTTTGGGCTAGGCCAGATCTTCGGCGATGAAGTCGGCGCAACGCTCGCCGATCATCAGGGCGGGTGCGTTGGTGTTGCCCGAAATGAGGCGCGGCATGACCGACACATCGGCGACGTAAAGCCGCTCCACGCCCCGCACGCGCAGGCGCGGGTCGCACACCGCGTCGTCGTCCGAGCCCATCCGCGCCGTGCCTACCGGGTGATAAATCGTGTCCGCCCGCGCCCGGATCAGCCGTTCCAGCATGTCGTCGTCGCCCGGGCTTACCGGGTTGCGGTCGCGCCCGGCATAGTTGCTCATGGGCGGCGATTCCATGATCCGGTACATTTCGCGCACGCCCTTTTTGAGCAGGGCGATGTCGCGCGGATCGCTAAGGAACTGCGGGTCGATGACCGGCGCGTCGCCTGCCCGTGCCGAGGCGAGCCGCACCGTCCCCCGGCTTTCGGGGCGCAGCACGCAGACATGGCCGGAATAGCCATGCGCCTTCACGATGGTGCGCCCATGGTCTTCAAGCGCGACGGGGAAGAAGTGGAACTGAATATCGGGCGCGGGCGCTGCCTGGTCCACTTTGATGAACCCGCCTGACTCGGCATAATTGGTCGTCATCGCGCCCTGTCGCTTCCAGAACCACTGGACGACCGCCTTAGCGGAATTGACCAGGCCAGTGAGCGTCTGGCCCAGAAACCGCGTATCATCGCATTCGTACACGACCGAATAATCGAGATGGTCCTGCAAATTGCCGCCAACCTCTGCGCGGTCGACCCGCACCGCAATATCGTGTTCGGCAAGATGCGCGGCCGGGCCGATGCCGGAAAGCATCAGCAATTGCGGTGTCTGGAAGGCGCCGCCCGCAACCACCACGGCTTTTCGCGCGTGAATTTCCTTGGCTGCCCCGTTCTCGCTATAGGCGACCCCGGAGGCGCGGTTGCCCTCGAACAGCACCCGGTCCGCCGTGACGCCGGTCACCACGCGCAGGTTTGCGCGCCCGGCGTTCGGCTCGATATAGGCACGCGAGGCGCTCCAGCGTTCGCCATTGTGTTGCGTGACCTGATAGAGTCCCACGCCCTCCTGCCGCGCGCCGTTGAAATCATCGTTCCGCGCAAGCTGGAGCGAGGCCGCCGCTTCTACCCAATGCACTGACCCGGGATTTGGCGAGACTTGCTCGCTTACCCATAACGGCCCGTCGCCGCCGTGAAACGCATCGCCACCGCGCACATTGCGCTCCGAGCGCTTGAAATAGGGCAGCACATCGGCATAGGCCCAGCCGGTGCAGCCAAGTGCTGCCCAATTGTCATAATCCCACGCATTGCCGCGAATATAGACCATGCCGTTGATCGCGCTTGACCCGCCAAGCCCGCGGCCGCGCGGCTGATAGCCCCGCCGCCCGTTGAGGCCGGCCTGTGGCACCGTTTCGAACTTCCAGTTGGTCTGGTCGGTCTGGAACGCGACAAAGCCCGGCACCCGCGTGCGCCAGCCCGTGTTGCGGCCGCCCGCCTCCAGCACCGCGACGGAAAATTTGCCGCCTTCGCTCAGCCGGCCGGCAACCGCGCTCCCGCCTGATCCGCCACCGATGACGACGATATCGACTGTGTCCAAGGCGCTTCCTCTCGTTGCTGTTCACGTGCTTGCCACGCGGCTTTTATGCTGTGTGATGTTTCGCGGCTCCCGTCGTGGCTCCAGCCGGGCGGCATCGCAATATAGCCCCATTTGGCGGCCAGCCCGGGTGCCGCCCAAATATCGCGTGCGATGCCGATCCATTCGTGAAAGGCGGCCCAAAACAGGTTGAAACTGCCGAGTTGCCTTACGATGCCATAGCGCGGCCGGTCATCCGCGCGCTCGGCCACGAAGCTGCCGAATATTTTGTCCCAGATGATGAACACCCCGGCATAGTTGCTGTCGAGATAGCGTGGGTTGGTCGCATGGTGGACGCGGTGATGCGACGGCGTGTTCATCACCGCTTCAAACCAGCGCGGCATCCGGTCGATGACTTCGGTGTGGATCCAGAACTGGTAGATGAGGTTGATGCCCCCCACAAACAGCAGCACTTCCGGTCGAAATCCGACCAGCACCAGCGGCAGGCGAAACAGGAATGACAGGCTGAAAAACCCGGTCCAGGTCTGCCTTAAAGCGGTCGACAGGTTATAATGCTGGCTGGAATGGTGAATGACATGGCTCGCCCAGAACCACCGCACCCGGTGCGCCGCCCGGTGAAAGGCATAATAGGCCAGATCATCCAGCACGAACGCAAGGGCAAACCACAGCCAGGCCCCGTACCCGTCATAATCCAGCGTCACCAGGCGGAACTGATAGCCCCAGCTCGCAACCGCAAAGGCCGCGCCCCCGACAATGGCGCCGGCAACCGTACTGCCCAGCCCCAGCGACAGCGAGGTAAGCGTGTCGCGCGGCTCATAGCGCGTTCGCACGCCGGCCCAGGCGACGAGCATTTCCGCCAGCACCAGCAGCACAAAGGCGGGCACCGCATAATCAACGGGGTCGGGCAGATGCATGCGATTTGCTTACACCAGTGTCAGCATGGATTCCAGCGCCCGAACATCGGGCTCGATCACGCCGTGCAGCGTTACCCGCCCAAACATGGCCTCGCCGGTTTCAACCGCGACGCCCTCAATCGCAGGCGCGAGCCTGAGCGGCGGCACGAGGCGGCGGATGGCGACATGCGCGCCGTGCCGCTTGAGCACGGCCACGGTCCCGTTGCCCGCGACGAGCGCTGCGCCGCCATCGCCGCTGATCAGCGCCCGGGCCGCGACGAACCCTGCCAGTGCCTCTTCGGCACGCGCCATTGCCTGTTCGGCGCTGGCAATCCGCGCGTCGCCCAGCCGCAGCAGCCGCGCGACGCCGGCCAGCGCCAGAATCGCGGCCAGCGAGCCTATAAACATCGTCCAGCTCATGGCTTGGCCGCAAGCGCGTCGAGCATCGGGCGGATGCCGCCTAGATCATATCCCGCCGCCGCGGCTTTGGTGCACAGATCGTCCGGGTCCGCGCCCTGCTTGGCCATGGCGAGGGCCCAAAGGTTGCACGATCGGGTGCCCGACCGGCAAAAGGCGAGCACTGGCCCGCGGGCACCCCCCAGCGCGGCGGCCATGGCGTCAAGCTGGGGGTGGCTGAAGCCAGCATGCGTCACCGGAATTTCGGCATAGGTCATGCCCAGCGTTTCGCAAATGGCCCGGATGGCGGCGCCTGCCGGCTGGCCCGGTTCTTCGCCGTCGGGCCGGTTGTTGATGACGCCTGAGAAGCCCGCGCGCGCCAGCTCGGTCACATCGGCCGGGCTGATCTGGGCCGCAACCGCGAAAGTTTCGTCAAGCGTGCGGATCATGCTGCCTCCCGGATCACGGCCAGAAAGGCGTCACCGTAAGCCTCCATCTTGCGCGCGCCAATCCCCGTTATCTGGCTGAGCGCGGCGCGGCTGGCCGGTTTGAGTGCCGTCATGTCGCGCAGCACCGAATCGGGAAAGACGATATAGGCAGGCACGCCGCCTTCCTCCGCCAGTTCGCGCCGCCGCGCCTTCAGCGCCTCGAACAGCGGGTCGCCGACCGGGTTCGCCGGCGCGCCGCTCCGCCGGGCCCTGGGCGCTGCGGCCGGCTCAACGAGCGCGACCGGTGTTTCGCCCCGGAGCACCGCGCGTGCGCCCCCGCCCAGCGCCAGCCCGCCATGTTCGGTCGGCGTCACCAGCCCACGCGCCTGCAGCGCCCGCGACAAGGGCTTGATGAGCGCGGCTTCCGCCTTGGACGAGACGATGCCGAACACGCTCAGCCGGTCATGCCCCAGCCGTTCCACGCGATCATCGCTGGTGCCGGTCAGCACTTTTTCGACATGGCCGACGCCAAAGCTCTGGCCGGTGCGATATACAGCCGACAGGAATTTGCGGGCCAGCTCGGTTGCGTCGATCAGCCTTGGCGCGTTCAGGCAATTGTCGCAATTGCCGCATTCCTCGGGCGGAGCGTCGCCGAAATGGCGCAGCAATATGGCGCGGCGGCACCCGCCTGCCTCGACCAGCGTCGCCAGCGCGTTCAGCCGCGCGCGCTCGCCCGGTTGCCGCTCGGGCTCGACCTCGTCGATGCGGCTCCAGGCACGCGCAAAATCTTCCGCGCCCCAAAATAGCTGCGCAACCGCCGGGTCACCGTCGCGCCCGGCCCGGCCGGTTTCCTGGTAATAAGCCTCAATCGATTTGGGAAGGCCGGCATGCGCGACAAAGCGGACATCGGGCTTGTCGATGCCCATGCCGAACGCAATGGTTGCGCATATCACCATATCTTCACTGGCAACGAACGCTGCCTGGTTGCGCGCGCGAATTTCTGGCGCGAGTCCGGCGTGATAGGCGCGTGTGCGGCGGCCGCTGCTCGCCAGTTGCTCGGCCAGCCGCTCGGTTTGCGCACGCGTCTGGGCATAGACGATGCCGGGGCCGGGATTGTCGCGCACCAACGTCGCCAGTTGCTGCCCGGTGCTGCCCCGCGGCGACATTGCATAGCGGATGTTGGGCCGGTCAAACCCGGCAATAATCAGCCCGTCGGCCGGAATGCCGAGCTGGTCGAGAATGTCGGCGCGGGTATGGGCGTCTGCGGTAGCCGTCAGCGCCAGCCGCGGCACCCCGCCGAACCGGTCGAGCAACGGGCGCAGCAGCCGGTAATCGGGGCGGAAATCATGCCCCCATTCGGAAACGCAGTGCGCCTCGTCAATCGCAAACAGGTTGAGCGGCGCCTGCCCGAGCAACTGGGCGAAGGATGGATTGGAGGCGCGTTCCGGCGCCACATAGAGCAGGTCGAGCGCGCCGCCCCTGAACCGGGCGACGGTTTCGGCCTGGTTGCTGTCGGCTGACGTCAAGGTGGCAGCGCGCAGCCCCACGCTGGTTGCGGCGCGGAGCTGATCGTGCATCAGCGCGATGAGCGGCGACACGACCACGCACGTCCCCGGCTGGGCGATAGCAGGCAGTTGATAACATAGCGATTTTCCGGCACCCGTTGGCATCACGGCAAGCGTGCTGTGGCCGCGGAGCACGCGGTCCACCACGGCGCGCTGCTGGCCTCGAAACTCGCGAAAGCCAAAGGTTGCGTGGAGCAGCGGGAGCGGGTCGATCATCCGCCGGTGCTTAGCCGCCGCGCGAGTCCCGTGTCGAGGGACGCGTTTGTTTATTCCGCCGCGAGCTGTTCGTCGGCACGCTCCTGCGCCTGCCGGTTCCACATTTCGGCATAGAGGCCGCCCTGGCGCAGCAGCCCGGTATGCGTGCCACGTTCGCGCACTTCGCCTGCCTCCAGCACCACGATTTCGTCGGCATTGACCACTGTCGACAGCCGGTGCGCGATGACGATGGTGGTGCGTCCCTGGCCGATTGCCTCAAGCGTTGCCTGAATATCGGCTTCGGTGCGGCTATCGAGTGCCGAGGTTGCTTCATCGAGAATGAGGATCGGCGGGTTTTTGAGCAAGGTGCGCGCAATTGCCACGCGCTGCTTTTCGCCGCCCGAGAGCTTCAGCCCCCGTTCGCCGACCCGCGCGCCATAGCCGCCGGGCTGGCCGGCGATGAAGTCGGCAATCTGGGCGCCGCGCGCGGCCTGTTCGATCTCTGCCTGCGAGGCGCCAGCGCGACCATAGCCGATATTATAGCCAATCGTGTCGTTGAACAGCACGGTATCCTGCGGGACGATGCCGATCGCGGCGCGCAGGCTGGTCTGCGTGACCTGGGCAATGTCCTGCCCGTCAATGGTGATGCGCCCGCCGGTAAGGTCGTAAAACCGGTACATCAACCGGGCCAGCGTGCTCTTGCCGGCGCCCGAGGGGCCAACCACCGCAAGCGTGTGCCCGGCCGGAATATCGAGGTCGATGCCTTTGAGGATGCGCCGTTCCGCGTCATAGTCGAACACGACATTTTCGAACCGGACATGCCCGGCGGACACCGCAAGGTCAGGCGCGCCGGCGGCGTCGGTCACTTCGGCAGGCGCGTCGATGAGGTCAAACATCGCCGCCATGTCGATCACGCCCTGGCGGATGGTGCGATAGACCATGCCCAGCAGGTCGAGCGGGCGGAACAATTGCGCAAGCAACGTTGATACCAGCACGACATTGCCTGCGTTGAAGCGCCCGGCCGCCCAGCCCCACACGACAATTGCCATGCCCAGCGCCATCATGAGATTGGTGATGAGCGACTGGCCGATATTGAGCCAGGCCAGCGAGTTCTGGTTTTTGACCGCGGCATTGGCATAGGCCGCCATCGCCCGGTCATATCGGGTGGCCTCCCGCTCTTCGGCGCCAAAATATTTGACCGTTTCGAAATTCAGCAGCGAATCGACCGCATTGGCGACGGCGCCAGTGTCAAGATCGTTCATCTGTGCGCGCAACGCATTGCGCCAGTCGGTCACGATGCGGGTGAACCAGATGTACACGCCCACCATCACAAGGGTGGAGATGACCATCCACAGCCCGAACTGGCTGTAGAAAATCTGGAGCACCAGGCCCAGTTCGACGAGGGTCGGCGCAATGTTGAACAGCAGAAAATAGAGCATGGTATCAATGCTCTTGGTCCCGCGCTCGACCACTTTGGTCACAGCCCCGGTGCGCCGTTCCAGATGGAAGCGCAGCGACAGCCGGTGCAGGTGCCGAAACACCGTTGCCGCCAGCCGCCGCGTCGCATCCTGGCCGACACGCTCGAATACCGCGTTGCGAAGATTGTCAAACAGCACCGTGCCAAACCGCGCCGCAGCATAGCCCACCACCAGCGCAATAATCAGGCTGGTCGCGCCCCGGTCCCCCTTGGCCATGTCGTTGACCACGCCTTGCAGCGCAAATGGCGCGCCATAGACCTGGACCAGCTTGGAGCCGAGCACCAGCACCAGCGCTGCGATGATACGCATCTTGAGCGCCGGCTCGCCCGCTGGCCACAAATAGGGCAGGAACCGGCGCAGCATTGGCCACAAGGGGGGCTCGGTTCGGGAGGGATCGTCGCGCGCGGTGTCTGGGGGCATGGGCGCCATGTAGGGTGCCTGGCGCCCGAGCGAAAGCGCCTGTGTTTGGCACAGTGCGCGGGCGCCGTGCTCAGTGGCCCGCCCTCAGCTGCTGAACTCAGCCTCCAAACTCGCGCGCCCCGGCTGCCCCCCGAACTCAGCCCCGGTGCAGGCGCTTGGCGGGCTGGTCGCCGGCGGCCGTTCCCGTCATCAGCGGCAGCGACCAGCGGATCTGATCGCGCAGCATCGCTTCCAGGTCGCGCGCGCCGACATTGTGGGCGGCCGCCCGCTTGCGCAGCAGGGCAAGGAGCATCGACGCCCGGTCGGCTTTGGCCGGGCGCAAGCGTCCCTGCGCAAGCGCGCGAGACAGACGAAGCGAGAGCAAGGTCATCGGGGGGTCATCACAGGCAAATTTCACAACACGCACGCGGGGAATGTCGAGCGGATAGCGCGATGACGTTGCCGATCCACCCACCAAGCGCGGTTAACCCGCCGCTATCCGTGACGGGGTCGCTGCCACAGGCCCGCGACGCGCGGTGACTGCGGATAGCGCCGGTGGCGACCGGCCGCCTGCGCGCGCGCCGCTGCGATGAACCTGAGCTTTGCCCAGGCCGAGATGGTCACGCGGGCATCGAGCGCCGCTGCCCCGCGCCGCGCCACTTCTCGGCCGATCTCGCCATAAATGGCCGCCGCCGCCAGCACCGCCCAGGCCGAGCGGAACGGCAGCGCCGGTGTGCCCAGCCGCGCGCTCGCTTCATAAGCCGTGGCCAGTGCGGCCAGCCGGGCGGTCAGCCGGGCAACACCGGCCCGGTGCTGTGCGGCGAGCAGCGCACCGGGCGCGATCCCCGCCTCCGCCAGCCAGTCGGCGGGAAGATAGCAGCGGCCCACCCCGGCATCTTCGGCCACGTCGCGCGCAATATTGGCAAGCTGGAACGCAAGCCCCAGGTCACACGCCCGGTCGAGCGTTGCGTCGTCGGCGGGGTCAACGCCCATTACCACCGCCATCATGCAGCCGACGACGCCGGCGACATGGTAGCAATAGCGCAGCAGATCGGCCTCGGTCTCCGGCTGCCAGCCGGCCGCGTCCAGCGCGAACCCGGCGATGTGGTCGCGCGCAAAATACTGCGGCAGACCGGTTTCGGCAGCGACGATTCGCAGCGCGTCAAACGGCGCGCGGCCCGTCTGCCTGCCGCTCAGCGCCGCGTCCGTATTGGCAACCAGTGCCGCCAGCCGTGCCTGCGGGTCGGTTACAAGGCGCATGCCGGCACCGTGATCCTGCCCATCGGCAATATCGTCACAGGCGCGGCACCAGGCATAGAGCAGCCAGGCGCGCTCGCGCGTTGTCCGGTCGAACAGCCGGCTGGCGGCAGCAAAGCTCTTCGAGCCTCTGGCGATCGACGCCTGCGCGGCTGCAACCGTCGCCGCGCGCCCGGCGGCCGTGGCGGCGGGAGTCACAAGTCGGCGCTGCGCATTTTCGTGATCGGCTGCACGGGCACGTGCGCGGCCATTTTCGCAAGCAAGCCGGCCAGCGTGTCGTCTGCGATCAGCAGGCCTTGATGCTGCGGGCGAACGAAACCGACCGCGCCCATTTTGGCCGCAAAGGCGATGAGCGCGTCGTAATAGCCCGCAATGTTGAGCAACCCCACCGGCTTTGCGTGATAGCCGATCTGCGCCCAGCTCAGCGCCTCCCAAAGCTCATCCATCGTGCCGGTGCCGCCGGGCAGCGTGACAAAACCGTCCGACAAATCGGTAAAGGCCTGTTTGCGCTCATGCATCGTGCGGCAGATGTGCAGCTCGGTCAGCCCCTTGTGCGCGACTTCGGCATCGACCAGCGCTTGCGGGATGATGCCGACAACGCGGCCGCCCGCCGCAAGCGCTGCATCGGCCACCGCGCCCATCAGCCCAAGCCTGCCGCCGCCATAGACGATGCTGATGCCGCGCATGGCGAGATCCCGGCCTACACCCCGCGCAGCCTCGACATAAACCGGGTCGGCGGGCGAGGCAGAGCCGCAATAAACCGCAAGCCGTTTCACCGGCGCGCGTCCAGCATCAGCCCCGCTGTTGCCTTGGCGCTGCCGACAACGCCGGGAATACCCGCACCGGGATGGGTGCCGGCGCCCACGAAATAGAGGTTGGGGATGTGGTCGTCGCGGTTGTGGACACGGAAATAGGCACTTTGCAGCAATGTTGGCGCCAGGCTGAACGCGCTGCCCAGATGGGCGTTCAGATCATGCGCGAAATCGCTTGGCGCATAATGAAATTTGGTGACGATCCGCGCATGAATGTCGGGGATGAGCCGCTTGCCGATTTCGTCGAGGATGCGCTTTTCGAGAATGGGGCCGATTTCAGCCCAGTCGACCGGGAATTTGCCCTGGTGCGGCACCGGCGCAAGCGCATAAAAGGTCGAGTGCCCCTCAGGCGCCATCGACGGATCGGTGACGGTTGGATGATGAAGATAAAGCGAGAAATCTTCCGCCAGCACGCCGTGATCGTAAATATCGGCCAGCAGGCCCTTATAACGCGGGCCGAACAAGATCATGTGGTGGGGAATGCCCGGCCAGGTGCCCTTCATCCCGAAATGCACGACAAACAGCGACGGGCTGTATGATTTGCGCTCCAGCCGGGCACGAGTGCGCTGTGCGCTGCGCGAGGTCTGTAGCAGATCGCGGTAGCTGTGCATGATGTCGGCATTGCTGGCGACCGCATCGGCCTTCAGCACCAGCCCGCTTTGGGTGGTGACGCCGGTCGCAAGATCACCCAGCGTGTCGATGCTGGCCACCGCGTCGCCAAGGATGACGGTGCCGCCAAGCCGTTCGAAATGCGTGACCATGGCGGCGATCAGCTTGTTGGTGCCGCCGCGCGCAAACCATACGCCACCGTCTTTTTCCAGCTTGTGAATCAGGGCGTAGATCGCGCTGGTCGCCATTGGGTTGCCACCCACCAGCAGCGTGTGGAACGACAGGGCCTCGCGCAGCTTAGGGTGCTTCACAAAGCTCGATACGATTGAATAGACGCTGCGCCATGCCTGATATTTCATCAGGCTGGGTGCCGCCTTTATCATCGAGGCAAAGTCAAGAAAGGCGACATGCCCGAGCTTTTCATAGCCCTCCTTGAAGACGCCTGCCGAATAGTCGAGAAACCGGCGATAGCCATCGACATCGGCCGGGTCGAGTTTTGCGATTTCGGCCATGAGCGCGGGGTCGTCATTGGAATAGTCAAAATTGGTGCCATCGGGCCAGTTCAGCCGGTAAAACGGCATTACCGGGTCGAGCGTGACATCGTCATCCATGCTGTGACCCGAAAGCGCCCAGAGTTCGCGCAGGCACGGCGGGTCGGTTATCACGGTTGGCCCGGCATCGAAGACAAACCCGTCTTTTTCCCACACATAGGCCCGCCCGCCCGGCTTGTCGCGCGCCTCGACGATCGTGGTCGCGATGCCCGCCGATTGCAGCCTTATCGCAAGCGCCAGCCCGCCAAAGCCCGATCCGATGACGATGGCGCTGTTCATCGCTTTCCCCCGCGAATGGCCTTCCACGCAGCGCCGATTTTTACCGGAGGTTTGCCGCTGAGGATGCGGGCCTTGTCGAGCATCGTGGTTTGTCCTGCGTAGAAGCGCCCGATCAGCGCGGGGTTCAGCCGGTAAAAATGTTCCAGAATGCGGTAGCGTTCTTCCGGCTCGCCCGCCCGATACAGCATTTTGTCGAGTATGCGATAGAAGCCGCGCCCCCGCCATGTCGAGCGGGCAAAGCCGTGGAGCAGCTCGTGCAGCGCCGCGCCTGAAAAGTCGGTTGCCCTTGCCAGCAGCGCAGCGGTGCGCACCGCGTCGGGCAGCGAATAGCCGGTGGTCGGGTGGAACAGCCCGGCACGCATGCCGGCTTTGGCAACCTTGTTGCCGCCGCTTTTCCAATATTCGTCAAAGTCGCCGCCAAGCGCCACCGGCAGCGCGCCGCTTTCTTCGCGCAGCATCGCGGTCGGCGCCCAGCCATGCGCCGTCGCATAATTGTCAATGCGGGTGACGATCGGGTCGCTGTTCTGCCCCGAACCGGCAGCCGGCCGGCCAAGATCGGGCGTATCGCTGTAATAGGTGTCCTCGATGAACAGCCGCGTCGGCGAAAATGGCAGCACATAGACGAATCGATAGCCATCGGCCTGCTCAACCGTTGCGTCCATCACCAGCGGGCGCGCCACATCATGCGGCGCGGCGAGTTCAAACTCGCGGCCGACAAATTTTTGCCAGCCAAGCTCAAGCGTCGACAAGTCGCCCGATCCGCGCGCGTCGATCACGCCTTTTGCCTCGACCCGGTCGCCGCCTGCCAGCACCACCGCCGTCGGGCTGGCCCCCATCACCCGGCAGCCCAGCATCACGGCGTGGGCGGGCATGGCAGCCCGGACAACCCGGTCAAGCTGCTCGGACTCGATTGAATAATAAGGTGAATTCAACGTCCGCTGGCGGGCGGGAAATTTGATGTCATAATCGGCCCAGCCATGGCTCACCAGCGGCTCCACGATCCAGCGGTCGGCGCGGGCAATGTCGCGGCTGAAGAACGACCAGAGGTGGTTGCCGCCTACACAATTGCTGCCTTCGATCAGGCGCACGTCGAGGTCGGGCCGCTTTAGCCGCAGCGCCAGCGCCATCAGGCCGCCGGCAAGCCCTGCGCCAACAATTGCCAGATCGCATTTTATCGTCGACGCCATAGTGTCGACTAACCCATTTATCGGCACGAATGAAGGGCCGCCGCGCCGACAAAATGTGCCGGTCCCGCGCGCGGCGCCACAACCCTGTTTCCCTGCTGGCGACGATGCGTTAGGCAGACGCGCGATGACGGTTGCAACGCCCCTGTTCTGGACGGTTCTCTGGACGGTTCTCTGGCCAGCGACCTGGTCGGCGCTGGCGATGTCGGTCATCGTCGGCGTGCGGTATCTGGCGGTCAGCGGGGTGTTCGCCTGGCTGACGCGGCGCCTGCATCCCGGGCTTTACGCAGGCCTTGACCGGCAAATCGCTCGCGAAATCCGCTGGAGCCTGATGAGTGCGGCCATTTACGGCGTGCCGGCCGGCGTTATCGCCTGGGGCTGGCAGAACCGGGGCTGGACGCTGATCTATTCGGACGTGGCGGCGTATCCGGTATGGTATTTGCCGCTTTCGGTGCTTGCCTATCTGTTTGCGCATGACAGCTGGTTTTATTGGACGCATCGCTGGATGCATGAGCCGGTGCCGTTTCGCCTTGCGCACGCGGTTCACCACGCCAGCCGCCCGCCCACTGCCTGGGCAGCGATGGCGTTTCATCCGATCGAGGCGCTGACGGGGGCTGTGATAATTCCGCTACTGGTGTTTACCATTCCGGTCCATGCCGCTGCGCTGTCCTTGGTGTTGCTGGTGATGACGGTTATGGGAGTGACCAATCACATGGGCTGGGAGATTTTCCCTAGGTTCATGTGGCGCGGACCATTGGGCGCTTGGGTAATCACCGCAAGCCACCACCAGCGGCATCATTCGGACTACAGGTGCAATTATGGATTATATTTCCGGTTCTGGGACCATCTGTGCGGCACCGACCACGGCATTGGCGGGTTTGGCGCAGAACGTGGCCGCAGGGGCGGGGCGGCGGTTCGTGCGGCGGCTGGCGGCGGCGTTCATCATGGTCGGCCTGCTGCCGGGTGCCGCACCGACGAGCAGCCTTGACATTATGATCGACAATCTCCGCTCGGCCAAGGGCGTGCTCCGGTTCTGCCTGACCGCAGACCCGCAGAATTTTCCCGGTTGCGTGGACGATGCGCGGGCGGTGACGCGCAATGTGCCGGCCAGCCAGCGCGCGGTTCAGTTTGAAGGGTTGCCGCTTGGCACCTATGCGGTCGCGGTCATTCATGACGAGAACGCCAACGCCCGGCTCGACACGGTGCTGGGCATTCCGCGCGAGGGCTTTGGTTTTTCGCGAAATCCAAGGATCAGCTTTGGGCCGCCGCGCTTTTCGGCCGCCCAGTTTTCCATTGCCTGGCTGCCTGCGGTGCAGTCCGTAAAGATGCGGTATTTGCTGTAGCGGCCCGGACGCGGCAACCGATTGACCGGTTGGGGCGTTCTGGCTGCTGGCCAGTGTCGAGCGTAGAGGAAGTTTCATGCGTGTTATGTCAGTCATCATGATGGGCCTGGCGGCCGTTGCGGCGCCCGGCATGATCGGGCGGGCGGGCGCGCAAACGGCGGGCAGCGCCGGCGCCGCGGCCACCGCCGGCGATGCAGCAGCCCTTCCCGATGGCCAGGGCGCCCCACCTGGGCAGGTTGATGTGACGGTTGGGGCGGGCGTTGCGCTGGTGCCAAGCTATGAAGGCTCCAATGATTATGTCGTGATCCCGGCAGGCGCCCTGCGCGGCACGCTGTCTGGCGTTGCGTTTTTCAGCCGCGGCACCAAATTATTTGCAGATGTGGTGCGCGACACGGGCGCGGTGAACGTCCAGTTCGGGCCTTTGGTTGCGGTAAACTTCAACCGCAGCGGGCGCATCGTCGATGATCGGGTCGAGGCGCTGGGCCGACGCAAGATCGCGCTGGAACTGGGCGGCTTTGCCGGCCTGTCGAAAACCGGCGTGCTGACCAGCGCCTATGACACGCTTGGCGCGTCGGTGTCCTACCGCCATGACGTGACCGGCGTGCACGGCAGCTATATTGTCGAGCCGACGATCGAATATGGCACCCCGCTCAGCCGCAAGGCCTATGTCGGTGTCAGCGCCTCGGCGACGATTGTGGGCGATGCCTATGCGCGCCGCTATTTTGCCGTTGATGCGGCAGGCGCAGGGCGCAGCGGCCTGCCCCTGTTTGCCAGTCCCAGGGGTGGATTCAAAGACTATACGCTGTCGGGCCTTGCCAGTTTTTCGCTAAGCGGCGATTTGCGGCGGGGCTTTGCGCTGTTCGCGCTCGGCTCCTATGCGCGGCTTCAGGGGGATTTCGCGCGCAGCCCCATAACCAGCGTGGCGGGCAGCCGCCGGCAATTATTTGGCGCCCTGGGCGTTGGCTATACTTTTTGAGGCGCGCATCCTAGGCTCGGCGCTGGCCGGCGACAGGTGCCGGCAGTTGCAAAGGGGCAGGCATGGCGGGCAACCGGGTTGAAGCTGTTACATATTGGGTCGCCACGCTGGTGATGTTCGCGATAATGCTGCTGGCGATTATCGGCTATCAAGCCAATTACGCCGGCTTTTCGAAGTTTTTCATTGCCTTTGGCTATCCCACCTACATCATCTACCCGCTGGCTTATCTGAAGCTGACGGCGCTTGTCGTGATTGCCACCAATTATTATCGGAACCTGAAAGACATCGCCTATGGCGCCTATTTCATCAATATGGGCTTTGCGACGGCGGCGCATCTGGGCGCGGGTGACACGCCGGTGCACGCTTATGTCGGGTTTGTCGCGATCATCACGAGCTATGTGCTGAGCAACCGGGTTCGGGGCGAACCCGGGCGCGATGCATTTTTGCTCGGCCCGCGCCAGCCGCGCGACTGGACGGGATGAAAAACTAGGGCTATCCCCTTTACCCATCCCCGGGGAGCCACAAGGCTGAGAGGGGCGGTGCAAGCCCGCCCGACCCGCTGAACCTGATCCGGCTAACACCGGCGGAGGGAGGGTCTGGCTTTCGTTTCGCGAAATTCCGGCCCTGCTCCCAATTTTTTGGAGAGAGACACGATGGCCGACGTCCCTGCCCGCACCGAAATTGGCGTGACCACTGGCCCCATTCGCGGGTCGGTCAAGGTTCATGTCGGGGCGCACCGCGTGGCGATGCGCGAAATCCTGCTGGAGCCATCGTCAGGTGAGCCGCCGCTGCGCGTCTATGACACGTCCGGCCCCTATACCGACCCAGCCGCCACCATAGACATCATGGCCGGCCTGCCCGCGCTGCGCCGCAACTGGATTGTCGCGCGCGGCGATGTCGAGCCCTATGCCGGGCGGCAAATCCGGCCGGAGGATAATGGCCAGTCGGGGCCGGACCGCTCGGGCGGCGTGCCGCAATTCCCAGGCGCCGCGCGGGCACCCCTGCGCGCGCGTGCCGGCATGAATGTGAGCCAGATGCACTATGCGCGCCGCGGCATCATCACGCCGGAAATGGAATATGTCGCGGTCCGCGAAAATATGGGGCGGGAGGCCGCGCGCGAGGCGCTGGTTCGTGACGGGCAGGATTTTGGGGCCGCCATTCCCGACCATGTGACGCCAGAATTTGTGCGGCAGGAAGTAGCGCGCGGGCGCGCGATCATCCCGTCGAACATCAACCACCCTGAATCCGAACCAATGGCGATTGGCCGGAACTTTCTGGTCAAGATCAATGCCAATATCGGTAACTCGGCCATCGCTTCCAATGTCGCGAGCGAGGTTGACAAGATGGTCTGGTCGATCCGCTGGGGGGCCGATACGGTTATGGACCTGTCGACCGGCCGCAATATTCACGACACGCGCGAATGGATTATCCGCAATTCACCCGTCCCCATCGGCACCGTGCCGATTTATCAGGCGCTGGAGAAGGTCGGCGGCGTTGCCGAAGACCTTACCTGGGACATTTTCCGCGACACGCTTGTCGAGCAGGCCGAACAGGGGGTGGATTATTTCACCATCCATGCAGGTGTTCGCCTGCCCTATATCCCGCTTACCGCACGCCGCGTGACCGGCATCGTCAGCCGCGGCGGCAGCATCATGGCGAAATGGTGCCTGGCGCACCACCAAGAGAGCTTTCTCTACGAACGTTTTGAAGAGATTTGCGAGATCATGAAGGCCTATGACATTGCCTTTTCGCTTGGTGACGGCCTGCGCCCCGGCTCGATCGCTGACGCCAATGACGAAGCGCAGTTTGCCGAACTTTATACGCTGGGCGAGCTGACCCATAAAGCCTGGGCGCATGACATTCAGGTGATGATCGAAGGGCCGGGGCACGTCCCCATGCACAAGATCAAGGAAAATATGGACAAGCAGCTTGAGGTGTGCGGCGAGGCGCCCTTTTATACGCTGGGGCCGCTGACGACCGATATCGCACCCGGCTATGACCATATCACCAGCGGCATTGGTGCTGCGATGATCGGCTGGTACGGCACGGCCATGCTTTGCTACGTCACGCCCAAGGAGCATCTCGGCCTGCCCGACCGCGACGATGTGAAGGTGGGCGTGGTGACCTACAAGCTGGCCGCGCATGCGGCCGACCTTGCCAAGGGTCACCCGGCGGCGCGGCTGCGCGACGATGCGCTGAGCCGGGCACGCTTCGATTTTCGCTGGCGCGACCAGTTCAACCTGTCGCTCGACCCCGACACGGCCGAACAGTATCATGACCAGACGCTGCCGGCTGAAGGCGCCAAGACGGCGCATTTCTGCTCGATGTGCGGGCCAAAATTCTGTTCGATGAAGATCACGCAGGAAGTGCGTGACTTTGCCGGCCGGCAGAACCAGGGCATCGAAGGCTTTATCGCGACCGGCCCGACAGCGGCAGAAACAGCCGCCGCAAGCAAGGCTGCCGCGATCAAGGGCATGGCCGAAATGGCCCAAAAATATCGCGATGGCGGTGATCTTTACATGCCGGCCGCCGGCTGACGATGCGCGAAGGGGTTTTTAAGGCGGTGATTGTCGCCGCCGCGCTGGCCTTTCTTGGCGTGTTCGCGCTGGTCGTGATGCCGCCGCTCGCGGTCCATCCGGATGTGCCGGGCGCATTCGCGGCGGGTTTCGTCAACCCCTATGCCAGCGGTTATTCGGCAGACGTGCTGGCGTGCTGGGTGATCCTGTCGGCATGGATCCTGTTTGAGCGGCGCCACCTCGGCATCCGCCATGGCTGGTTGTGCATCGTGTTGGGCATGGTGCCGGGTGTGGCGGTTGGTTTTGCCGCGTATCTGCTGCTGCGGACGCGGCAGCGCGACGCGGGAGCCGGGGTGTGAGGGTGTCCGTGCCCAGCACGCGGCTACGTTGAAAGCGATGTCGGCGCCACGCGCGGCTGCCACAACGCGGTGCCGGGGCACGCCCAATGATGGCGCACCATGCCGCACTTAGGGCAAATCGCCCTGATCGTTCGCGATTATGATGAAGCGCTGGCGTTTTTCGTCGGCAAGCTGAGCTTTACCCGGGTCGATGATATCCCCCTGGCTGACGCGCCCAAACGCTGGGTGACGATCCGCCCGCCTGGCGCCGGTGCCGATGCCGCTATGCTTTTGCTGGCCCGCGCTGCTGCGCCCGAACAGGTCGCCGCGATTGGCAATCAGGCTGGCGGCCGCGTATTCCTGTTTTTGCACACCGACGATTTTGACCGGGATTTCGCGGCGTTCACCGCGTCGGGCGTGCGGTTTGTGGAAGCGCCGCGGCGCGAGCCTTATGGAATCGTGGCGGTATTCGAAGATCTTTATGGCAATCGCTGGGATCTGATCGAACCCGCCTGACCCCTGACCCCTGACC
>JAKFUZ010000026.1 GCA_021732445.1 Sphingomonas sp.
GGGTGGCGGAGTCTCGGAACCACCGCCCGGTGGCGGCGGCGGCGGGGGAGGTACGCCTGGCCCGCCGGTCGGCGGTGTAAACGGATCGCCCGTCGGGGGAACACCTGGCCCGCCCGTAGGCGGCGGAATGGGAATAACCGGCGGCGGCGGCGGAGCACCCGTGGGTGGCGTGCCGGGCGTGCCCGTCGGCGGGGGCGGACCAGCCGGCGGCGTAAAGGGCTCACCAGTCGGCGGCACGCCCGGACCACTCATCGGCGGGGTGACCGGCGGACCAGCCGGCGGCGTAAAGGGATCGCCGGTCGGCGGCACACCCGGGCCGCTCGTTGGCGGGGTTGCCGGATTGCCGACTGGCGGCACGCCCGGGCCGCCTGGGGGCGGGTTGATGGGAATAATGATGGTCGGGATGCCCGGGCCGCTGGTTGGCGGCGGCGGCGTATCCACAGGCGGCGTCGCCGGGTTGCCGGGGGGTGGCGTCACCACTGGCGGCGTCACTGGCGTGCCAGCGGGCGGCGGCGGAGTCACCACGGGCGGCGTCACCACGGGTGGCGTCACCACGGGCGGGTTCACCACGGGTGGCGTCGCTGGCGAGCCGGTGGGCGGCGCACCCGTCCCGTCAGCCGGTGGCGTCGGCGGCCCCGCTGTCGGCGGCACTACCGTGGTTCCGCCAGGCGATGGCGCGCTGCTAAACGGCGCAATGCCCGGGCCGCTTCCGGCTGCCGGAGCAGCGCCACCCGGCGCAGATGCCGGCGACACATTGGCTGGAGCAGCGACCGCGCCCGGCGGCGCAGCACCGGCAGGCGGCGCGGCGCTCTGCCCGTTCTGCGCAATGGCCGGCGATACAGGCGGTGCCGGAAACAGCCCTGGCAGGCGCGAACGGATGTTGCTGAGCACCCGCTCGGCGATTGAGGGCGGTGCTGAAGGCGGTGCGCCACCTGCCAAGCCTGAGGGCGGTGCGCCGCCCGCCGAGCCAATCCCGCCTCCGCCCGGCGTTGGCAACGCTCCGGAGGCGGCCAGGCGCGCCTTGGTTTGGAGCACGCCGCCGCTGCGCGCGCCCGGCGAGCGCGCCGCAAAAACGGACAAGGGATCCGCCAGCGCCGCCATAACGGTCTGCTGCCCGGCCGGGCGCGACAGCACCGACGCCCCGCCCAATGCCGCGGCACCAAGCGCCAGCGCACCAAGAATGATGGCCCGTCGACGGGCGATTATTTTTGCCATAACCTCCCCGCCATGCAAAGCTGAACCCGGCACACGTCCCCTTATCCGCCAATGCGCCTGATTTCACAATAATGCAATACGGCCTTCATCTCATCATGTCGCCGTATCAGCTCGGTTTTCCCGCAGCCCCGCCGGCGCCGAGCCAGGCGGCAAGCGCTTCATTCACCCGTTCGGGGGCTTCCTGCTGAACCCAGTGCGAAACACCGGCGAAGCGGCGAACCACGATGCCGGGCACCCAGCGCTGCGTTCCTTGCGCGCACCAGACGCCCAGTGCCTTGTCTTCCTCGCCCCAGACGAGCAGCGTCGGCACGTCGATGCGGCCATCGCCAATGGCCCCATAATCAGGGGTGCGGACCAGCGCGCGATAATAATTGACCATCGCGGTCAATGCACCGGGGCGCAGTGCTGCATCGGCATAAACCTTCAGCACATCTTTGCCGAACCGCGCTTTGTCGACCGCCATATTATAGATGGCGCCCTTGATGCCCCGCCCGCCGCTGCGGCCCAAAAGCCACTCGGGCAGACGGGGGAGCTGGAAGGCAAAAATATACCAGCTCATCCGCAACTGCCGCCAGTTGCGCCGTTCGCGCCGCGCGACCATCGGGTGCGGCACATTCATGATGACGAGGCGAACGAGCGGCCGCACCTTCAGAATAGCAAAATGCCAGGCGACAATTGCGCCCCAGTCATGCGCGATGAGCATCACTTCGCGCGCGCCGCTCTGGTCAATAAGCGCGCCAAGATCGTCGGCCAGCGTGTTCAGCCGATACGCCTCGATCCCGCCGGGCTTGTCGCTTGCGCCATAACCGCGCATGTTGGGTGCCCACACGCGCCAGCCCAGCGCGCTGAGCAGCGGCATTTGGTAACGCCAGCTAAAATTCAGCTCGGGAAAGCCGTGAACGCACAGCGCCAGGCGGTCGGTGCTGCCATTGGCAGCCGCCAGCTCCGCCAGTTCCAGGTTGACGCCGTTGGCGAGCACCATGCGCACCGTGATGCCGCTGTCGGCAGGCGGCGTCCACGACCAGTCAGTCATGCGGCAAAGGCTTCGGGCGCGAGCGCATAGAGAATTTCGGCCGGTGCCATGGCAGCCGCTTTCAGCCCCATTGCCTCGGGCACTATCTGCTCCACATAAAAACGCGCGGTGGCGACCTTCATCGCCAGGAACTGCGGGTCGCCGCTCGCCTGCGCGGCGATGCGGCCCTGCCGCTCCATCAGCCACCCGCACACCGCCGTTGCGAGCATGGTAAGGAAGGGATAGCTCGCCGCCAGCCGGTTATCGACATCGACTGCCAGCAGCCGCCGGGCGACCTCGTCGCAGGCGTCGATCAGGGCGTGCAGGCCGGCATCCCAGGCTTCTGCGCGCATCTCGGCAATGAGCGCGATCAGCACCCCGCCATTATCCATGCTGAGCTTGCGGCCCACCAGATCGGCCGCCTGAATGCCGTTGGTTCCTTCATAAATCGGGGTGATGCGCGCATCGCGGAAGCACTGGGCAATGCCGGTTTCCTCGATATAGCCCATGCCGCCATGCACCTGAATGGCAAGCGAGCTGACCTCGCAGCCAATGTCGGTGCCATGCGCCTTGGCGAGCGGCGTCAGCAGATCAAGCCGCGCCTGCGCGCCTTCTTCGCCCAGCGTCGCGCGATCGACACAAGATGCCGCCAGATACACCAACGCGCGCGCCGCCTGGGTTTGCGCCTTCATCCGCATCAGCATCCGGCGGACGTCGGGGTGCTCGATGATCGCGACCGGATCGCGCCCCGCGCCGGCGCGGGCCGACTGCACCCGCTCGCGCGCATAGGCAACGGCCTTTTGCGTGGCCGTCTCGGCGATCTGCACGCCTTGCAGCCCAACATTCAGCCGCGCGTTGTTCATCATCGTGAACATGCCGCGCATGCCGCCAAGCTCGGCGCCGATCAGTTCGCCCACGCAGTCGCCATTGTCGCCAAACGACAGCACGCATGTTGGCGAGGCGTGCAGCCCCAGCTTGTGCTCGATCGACACCACGCGCACATCGTTGAACGCGCCGGGCTTGCCGTCGGCATCGAGCCGAAATTTGGGAACGAGAAACAACGACAGCCCCTTGGTGCCCGGCGGCGCATCGGGCGTGCGGGCAAGCACCAGGTGAACGATGTTTTCGGCCATGTCATGGTCGCCGAACGAAATGTAGATTTTGGTACCCGATATGCTCCATTTGCCATCGCCACGCGGCTCGGCTTTCGCGCGCACGGCGCCCACATCGGACCCGGCCTGTGGCTCGGTGAGGTTCATGGTGCCGGTCCATTCCCCGGTCGCAAGCCTGGGCAAGTACAGCGTCTGTTGCTCGGGCGAGCCGTGATGGGAGAGCGCCTCGATGGCGCCCACGGTGAGTGTGGGTGCGAGCGCAAAGCCCATATTCGCCCCGCCCAGCGTGTCGAGCACGGCCGTCTGGATCACAAACGGCATGCCCTGACCGCCAAACTGTTCGGCAGCGCCGATCGTGCCCCAGCCGCCTTCGACATAGGCTTTGTACGCATCGGCAAATCCGTCGGGCATTTTCACACCCTCTGGCGTCCAGCGCGCGCCGATCGTGTCGCCAATCCGGGCGAGCGGCGCCCATTCGCCGGCCGCAAGCGCGCCCACGCCCTCCAGCACCGCCTCGACCACGTCATCGGAGGCCGAGGCAAACCGGTCCGTCGCGGCAAGCGCACCGATGCCGGCGATATGCTCCAGCACAAAACGCTGGTCGTTGATGGCGGCGGTGAACACGGGCAGCTTTCCTCTCTTGTCCTAGGGCGCGGGCAGCTATAGCCCCGCTTGATGAGCGCGCCAAATACCCCGTTTGCGACCAGGTGCCTGCGCTATGGCGACGACGCGACAGCGCAGGCCGCTGCCATTATTGCAAGCGGCGGCATGGTCGCGGTGCCGACCGAAACGGTCTATGGCCTGGCCGCCGACGCAACCGAGTCGCGCGCGGTCGCCGCTGTTTATGCGGCCAAGGGCCGGCCGAGCTTCAACCCGCTGATCGTGCATGTGGCCGACCTTGACGAAGCCGAGCGCCTGGCCGCATTCGATCACCGCGCGCGCGCATTGGCGCATGCGTTCTGGCCGGGGCCGCTGACACTCGTCGTGCCGCTGAGGCGCAGCAGCAACATCGCCTCGCTGGTGACGGCGGGGCTGGAAACGATTGCGCTCCGCGTACCCGCGCACCGCGCCATGCGCGCGCTGCTCAGGGCAACGGGCAAGCCGCTCGCCGCCCCGTCCGCCAATATCAGTGGCGCCATCAGCCCCACGCGCGCGGAACATGTTATGGCAGGGCTTGGCGGCCGCATTCCGCTCGTTATCGACGATGGGCCGGCGCTGCGCGGGCTCGAATCGACCATCGTGCGCGAAGTGTTCGGCTCGACCAGCATTTTGCGGCATGGCCCCATCACCAGCGCGCAAATTCACGGCGTGGTGGCCGACGGTACGCAGCACGGCCCGCATCCGGGGCTGGTCGACCGCTTTGCCGATGGGGAGGACCGGCCCGCGCGCATCGACGCGCCCGGCCAGCTCGAAAGCCATTATGCCCCGCGCAAGCCCTTGCGCATCGGCGTGCCCCGCGCGGCTGCCGACGAATGGCTGATCGGCTTTGGAGCCACCCCCGGCGACGATACGCTGTCTGCAACCGGCGATCTTGAAGAAGCCGCCGCGCGCCTGTTTGACTGCCTCCACCAGGCAGACGCGAGCCCGCGCGCAAAAATCGCGGTCGCGCCAGTACCGATTGACGGCATTGGCGCGGCGATCAACGACCGGCTGCGGCGGGCGGCGTTCAGGGGGTAAAGGGAGGGTTCGTCGGATCGCCCCGGTTACAACCGATGGGGCTCGCTCGCCGCCTCGCGGAACGTGGCCTGCCCTTCGCCGCCGCGCGGCGCCCTTCGCAGAGCCTGCCTTACCCCACCGCCTGCGCGGTTTTTGAACGCGCCGCAAAGCTCTTGCGCAGCTTGTTCAGCTTGGGCGGGATGACGGCGAGGCAATAGGGGTTGCGCTGGCCGTCGCCGTTCCAATATTCCTGGTGATAGTCCTCGGCCGGATACCAGGTGGAAAGCGGCTCGATCGTCGTCACGATCGGCGCCGGCCAATTGGCTGCGGCGCGCTGGATGGCGGCGCGTGCCTCAGCACCTTGCGCGTCATCATGCGGGAAAATGGCGGAGCGATATTGCGTGCCAACGTCATTGCCCTGCCGGTTGAGCTGCGTTGGGTCGTGCGTTGCGAAAAACATGTCGAGCAACTCGCCATAGCTCACCTGTTCACCGTCATAGCTCAGGCGGATGGCTTCGGCATGGCCGGTGTCGCCGCTGCAAACCTGCTTGTAGGTGGGGTTGGGCACGGCACCGCCAATATAGCCGCTCTCCACCTTTTCGACGCCGATAATGTCGTTGAACACGGCTTCGGTGCACCAGAAGCAGCCGCCGGCAAAGGTTGCGGTTTCCATCGTCATTATCGCTCGCTCCCAACTATGTCTTGCGCATAGATAGGCGCGCGCTCGCGCCGTGCAATCGCCGGTGTTAGGGGCAAGCCGACAAATCGGGAGCGGTGGCGATGCAAAAGGGTTCGGTTCTGGTCACCGGCGGCGCCGGCTATATTGGCAGCCACGCGGTGCTTGCGCTGCTCGATGCGGGCTGGGACGTGGTTGTCATCGACAATCTGGTGACGGGCTTTGCCTGGGCGGTCGATACGCGCGCGACGTTTATCGAGGCCAATATCGAGGACGACGCGGCGGTGCGCGGCGCGCTGCGCGACCATGATGTGCGCGCGGTGATGCACTTTGCAGGCTCGGTCGTGGTGCCCGAGTCAGTGAGCGACCCGCTCAAATATTATCGCAACAACACGGTGGCCAGTCGCGCGCTGATCGAAAGCGCCGTTGTATGCGGCGTTGCGCATTTCATCTTCTCGTCCACCGCCGCGACCTATGGCATTCCCGAAAGCGTGCCGGTGCGCGAGGACATGCCCACCCGCCCGATCAACCCCTATGGCATGTCAAAGCTGATGACGGAGGCCATGCTGAAGGACGTGGCGGCGGCTCACCCCATGAATTTCTGCGCGCTGCGCTATTTCAACGTGGCGGGCGCCGACCCGCAGGGGCGCACCGGTCAGTCGACGGCGGGCGCCACGCACCTCATCAAGGTCGCCGTGGAAGCGGCAACCGGCAAGCGCGCGGGGGTGAGCATCTTCGGCACCGATTTCGCAACGCCGGACGGCACGGGCGTGCGCGACTATATCCATGTCAGCGACCTGGCCTCAGCGCATGTCCACGCGCTCGACAGGCTGGTCGCGGCGCCCGCTGAAAGCCACGTCATGAACGCAGGCTATGGCCGCGGCTATTCGGTAAACGATGTGCTCGACGCGGTTGACCGGGTGACGAACGTGGCGGTCGAGCGCCGCTATGAGGGCCGCCGCGCGGGCGACCCCGACGCGCTCATCGCCGACAACAGCGCCATTCTGGCAACACTGCCCTGGCGCCCGGCGCTTGATGATCTCGACACCATCGTCACCCATGCCCTCGCCTGGGAGCGCCGCCTGGCCGAGCGCCCTAAAGGCTGAAGCGCGCGGTCACACGGATGTCGCGACCGGTGAGCGGCGCAAAATCCTTCAGGAAACTGGCCGCGCGGCGCGCATCGACGTCAAACAGATTATTGGCCGAAAGCGTGAGCGAGGATCGCTTGTCGGCAAATGGCGTCAGCGAGAGCGAGGCGCCAGCAAGCGTGTAGCCGCGCGTGCGTGTCTCAAAGTCAGTGACATTGTTCTGGATGAACACATGCTCAATTTCGGCCCGCGCGGAAAACACGTCTGACCGCACCTCAACGCCGCCCAGAACGCGCGGCGCCGGAATGCGTGGCAAGGGGCCACGGTCGATCACATTTGCGCGCACGAGATCACCCAGCACGTCGACGGTGACGGCATATCGGCCAAGCTGCGCAACCCTGACCGATCCATCCGCCTCGACGCCATAATAGCGCGCCGCGACCTGCGTCGCTACAAAACAGGGCAGGGCAACGTCGCGCCCGCTCGGCGCGGCAGCCGCCTCGCAAAGCGACTGGGCTACCTGATCCTGGGAAATATAGTTTGAAAAGCGGTTATAATAGGCTGACGCGTCAAGGCTGTATCCATCGCCATGGGCGTGGAAGGTGGCCTCGATCCCCAGGCTGCGCTCCAGCCGGAAATCCGGGTCGCCGACTTCATAGGCCTGGGTGCCGGCATGAGGCCCGTTGGCGAAAAGCTCTTCGGCGGTTGGCGTGCGCTCGGTACGCGACAGATTGAGGCCAAAGCTCACCGCATCGCTCAGCGCATAGGAGGCCCCGACCGCAGCCGAAACCGCGCCAAAATGGCGGTCGCCGGCAAAGAAGCGTACATCGTCGGCGGCGGTGCGTGAAACGATGTCGGTCAGCTCATAACGCACGCCGGCTTCGGCCTTCAGCCGCCCGAAATTAAGCTGCTGCTGCGTGAAAAGGCCGGTCTGTGCCGTGCCGTTGCGCGGCAGGAACGCCTCGTCGCCGACCACGCTAAGCTCGCGGTTGGAAAATTGCACGCCCGAAGCGCCCGACCACACGCCGCGCGTTGCCTGCAACACCTCAAGCCGCCCCTCAAAACCCTTGTTGCGAAAGGTGGTGGTGATGCTGTTGTCGGGCGCCCGCTCGAATTGCCGGAAGCTGGCACCGCCCGCCCGAAACCTGATCGCTTTCAGCCATGCGCCGCCGGTATCGACATTGGCGCGAAGGTCGATGCGGTTCTGTGCGATGTCGAGGCGCGGGCTTTCCTCGCCCTGACCGGGCAGCGTGGCATAGCGGATGGGCACGCCGTAAAGGCTTTCATAATGGCTGTACGACACGCCAAGCGCCCCGCCCTGTGTGATGATGCTTGCGCCCGCCCCTGCGGTCCAGGTCTGGCTCGCGGTATTGGGCAGGCGGCCGCGAATGGCGGCGTTGCCGGCATAGTCGATCGGGTCTTCACCGGGCAGCGGCGCCGGGTTGGCCGCCGCCGTCGCCAGCGCTTCGGCCCGGCGTTCGGGCGTCAGGGCAAAGTTGGCGATTCGGACGTCGCCAGTCGCAAGATACGATCCATCGGCGTGGAGGACGAGCGTGTCGGTCGCCGCCACATCGGTAGCGGCCCCCAGGGTGCGCTCGTTGGCCGCGGTGCCATAGGTGCCGATGCCCGACACGGCATAACCGCCCCCCGGCACGCGGACGGGAATGCGCTTGTCGATGACGTTCACCACCCCGCCGACCGCCGATGATCCATAAAGCAGCGCCGCCGGCCCGCGCAGCACCTCAATCCGGTCAGCCAGCAACGGGTCGATGATAACCGCATGGTCAACCGAAGTGTTCGACACATCGATGGAGCCGATGCCGTCGGTCAGCACGCGGATGCGATCGCCCTGAAAGCCGCGCAGAATGGGCCGCGAGGCATTGGGCCCAAACGATGTGGCCGACACGCCCGGCTGCCTGGCCAGCGTCTCGCCAATAGTCGGCTGGAGCTGGCGCGTCAGCTCCTCGCCGGTCACGACCGAGGTGCCCTGAAGCACATCCTTTTCGCTATGGGCGATGGTGGCAGTGACGATAATGTCCCTGCCGCCTGCCGCCTGCGGCGCCGGGGCGTCGCCCGTGCTGCCAGGCGCCGGCGCGTCCTTGACGGTCGCCGCGTTCACCGCGACGGGACACCATGCCACCAGCGCCACCCCGGCGAGCCACTTCATGCGCGTCATCAGTTACACCTTACAGGATCTGGGTTGCCGTCGGGCAATAAACGTAATGATATAAAGTATCAACAAGCGCGCGCCGCTTTGCGCAGACCTGTCGCCGATGCTAGGACCAGCGTTGATGAACGCCACCGTAACAGACTCCGCCCGCGCGCAATTTCCGCGCTTCAGGTCGCTGTTGTTCGTGCCCGGCGACCGCCCGGACCGAATGGCAAAGGCCGCGCAAACACCCGCTGACGCGCTGATCCTCGACCTCGAAGACGCCGTGGCGCCGGCCGCCAAGCCCGCGGCGCGGGCCGCGATTGCGCAGTTTCTGGCCGCGCCGCGCCAGCAGCATTTGTTCATCAGGGTGAACCCGCTCGATTCGGGGCTGGTCGAGGCTGACCTTGCCGCCGTGCTCCCTGCCGGTCCGGATGGCATTGTGCTGCCCAAGGCCGAAGGCGCGGCCTCGCTTCGGGCGCTGGCGGCAATGTTGCCGGCGCATGTCGCGATACTCCCCATCGCCACCGAAACGCCGTCTGCGCTCTTCACGCTGGGCAGCTATGGGAGCGTCACGCCACAGCTTTGCGGGCTGACCTGGGGGGCAGAGGATCTGCCGGCCGCCATCGGCGCTGCCACGTCGCGCGAGGCCGATGGCAGCTTCACCGCCCCCTACCAGCTCGCCCGGTCGCTAACGCTGTTTGGCGCCCATGCAGCAGGCGTTGCCGCCATCGAGACTGTCTATCCAGATTTTCGCGATGAAACCGGGCTTGCCGCCTATGCCGCGCGCGGGCGGCGCGACGGGTTTTCCGGAATGATGGCGATCCACCCGGCGCAAGTGCCGATCATCAACGCCGCCTTTACGCCCAGCGCGGAAGACGTGGCGAACGCCGAGCGGCTGATCGCGCTGTTCGCGGCCAATCCGGGGGTGGGCGCGCTGAACCTGGACGGGCGGATGGTCGATGCACCGCACCTGAAAGCCGCCGAGCGGATCGTGCGGCAATCGCTGGCACAAAGCGGGCGCGGAGGTGGTGGGCTCGCCGGGATTTGAACCCGGGACCTACAGATTAAAAGTCCGTTGCTCTACCGACTGAGCTACGAGCCCCGACCATGGCCGACAATGCGCACGCGAGCGCGCCTGTTAGGAGCGCTTTGGCGCCCGGTCAACAGCCGGATTGGGCCGCGCCAAAAGCGCCGCCAGCTGGCGCATGGTTTTGCCGGTCAGCGGATCACGCCAGCCAGGCGCGATTTCGACAAGCGGGCCAAGCACAAAGCCGCGCGCTCGAAATGCGGTGTGCGGCACGGTAAGGCCAGCGCCCGACCAGGCGCCGCGTGACCACAAGATAATATCGAGATCAAGCGCGCGCGCGCCCCAGCGCTCGCCCCGCCGGCGGCCAAAAGCGCGTTCAATGGCCTTGAGCCGCGCCAGCAGCACCGGCGGCACCTCATCGCTGGCAATCACCGCCACGGCATTGGCAAAGCGGCGACGTGAAGGCCCAAGCGGCGCTGTTTCGATGATCCGGGATTGGGCGACAAGCCCGCCCAGTGCCCCAATCGCCGCCCGAACCTGCGCGGCCGGCCTGCCGTGGCGCCCCCAGCGGTTGGCGCCAAGCGCAATCACATAATGGGCGCAGTCGCTTGGCAGGGGCATATTGCGGGCCTATCGGTTCTTCATGTTCGCGCCAAGCCCGATCCCGGCCACCGAGCCGCCGCGCGACTGCCCGCACTGCCCGCGCCTCGTCGATTTCCGCCACGCCCTGCGGGCCGAATTTCCCGGTTGGTGGAACGCGCCCGTCCCCGCTTTTGGCGATCCGGGCGCCTGGCTCGCCATCATTGGCCTGGCGCCTGGCAAACACGGTGCCAACCGCACCGGCCGCCCCTTTACGGGCGATTTCGCGGGCGACCTGCTGTTCAAGACGCTGGCCGGCTTCGGTCTGGCGAGCGGGGTTTATGGCGGCCGCCCCGATGATGGCCTGACGCTCAACGGCGCGATCATCCTCAACGCGGTAAAATGCCTGCCCCCGGCCAACAAGCCGTCCCCGGCCGAGATCCACGCCTGTCGCCCGTTTCTCGAAGGCCAGGTGGCGGCGCTACCCACGGTTCGTATCGTCATCGCGCTTGGCCAGATCGCGCACCAATCGGCAGTGAAGGTGCTTGGCGGGCGCCTGCCCAAGGCCAGGTTCGGGCATCTGGCGGAGCACCGCCTGCCCAGCGGCATGATCCTGCTCGATAGCTATCATTGCTCGCGCTACAACCAGAATACCGGGCGGTTGACGGCCGCGATGTTCGAAGCGGTGTTTGCGCGCGCGGTGGCGCTAAGGCCCTAGTGTGGGTCAGCCGTCTGCGCGCTCAAGCCGGATATCAACCTCGCGGTCGACATAGGCCCATTCGGCACAGCGCCGCAGCCGATCGAGCATATGGTCAAATGCCGGCTCAACCTCGGGCGCAAACTCAAACCAGGTGAGGAAATCAAACGCCTCACCCAGATCGCGCGAATGATAGAGCTTGCGTGCAACCCCCGGCAGATAGTCCATCCCGATCGGCAAATGGCTGCCCGCGTCATAGACGGCGCGGCGTTCATCCTGGGCGAGCGCCCACCATTCGGGCGATTTGCGGATCGGTATCAGCGCGGCCCGGCTCGATGCGGGGCGGCCCAGCCCTTCCTGCTTGGCTTGCAAGGCGCCGCGTTCCATGGCGGTGGTATAGCGCAAATGGCTGGCCGTGCCGCGGAGCACCCACGGCCCACCGCCCGCCATGCCTGCCCCGCTGCCAATCGACAATGCCGGCGCCGCGGCCAGCCCCGCGCCAGCAACAGCGGATACCGACGTGATCCGCCACGCGCCTGCATCCCCTGCGGCAAACGCTGTAACGGGCAAGGCAGGGCGATCGTTCACGGGCAAAATCCTGCCACAATATCGGCTGTTCCGCATCAGAAATTTTGCTATGATTGGCCCCGAAGCAGGCAGGGCACGGTGCGTCGGCCAGTCGGGTGTCCGGGCCGGCTTTTCCTGCCAATGTTTGTGCGTTTGTAATGGAGAAGGTCCAATGCGTATCCTGTTGGCTCTGGGGTTAGTCGCGCTGTTGCCCGGCACGGCCGCGGCACAAACGGCGCCCGCCATTCAGCGACCCGCCATCAGGGCAGCCGCGCCGATCAAGCCGATTTGCCAGGATACGCGGCCCCGGCAGGCGCAAAGCGCGGCGCCGGCGCGCATCCATCCGATGACGCAGGAGCCCAACGCGAACGAGTATCTGGCCGTGCTGCGCACGGAGCGCGGGTGCAGCAAGCCCGTGATCGTGCGCGAGGATATCGGGGTGCGGCGGCGCTAGCGCAGTTTTGCGCGGCGCGGAGGCACTCATCATACGGGAAAACGCCGCAAAACAGCGCTCTAGATATCCTGCACCAGCCGCCCGTAAAGATCTGGCCGGCGATCACGGAAAAAGCCGAAGGCCGCGCGGTGGCGCCTCACCCGCGCCACATCAACTGTCGCGGTGATGACGCCTTCCTCGTCGCGGCCAAGCTCGGCCACGATGTCGCCGCGCTCATCGGCGATGAAGCTGGTGCCATAAAAGCGCTGGCCATGCTCAGTGCCGATGCGATTGGCGGCGACCACCGGCACAACATTTGACACGGCATGCCCCACCATCGCCCGGCGCCACAGCCGTGCTGTGTCCAGCTCCTCGTCATGCGGCTCGGCGCCAATCGCGGTTGGAAAGAATAATATTTCGGCGCCCATCAGCATCATTGCGCGCGCGGTTTCAGGATACCATTGGTCCCAGCAAATGCCCACGCCAAGCGCCGTGCCCGCGCCGGGCCACACTTTGAACCCGGTATTGCCGGGGCGGAAATAGAATTTCTCCTCATATCCCGGCCCGTCGGGGATGTGGCTCTTGCGGTAAACGCCTTGGACCGCGCCATCGGGGCCGATCATCGCCAGGCTATTGTAGTAATGCGGGCCATCGGCTTCGAAAAAGCTGGTGGGGATGGTAACGCCCAGTTCAGCGGCCAGCGCCTGCATGGCGCGCACGGCGCGGTGCTCGCCCACCGGCTTTGCGGAGGCAAACAACGCCTCATCCTCGACGCGGCAGAAATATTCGCCCTCGAACAATTCGGGCGGCAGGATGACTTGCGCACCCCTGCCCGCCGCCTCGCGCACCAGCCGCGACACATTGGCGACGTTAGCTTCCAGCGACGGGCCAAAGCCAAGCTGGAGCGCGGCCACGGTGATGTTCGTCATGCGATCCTTCCCTAAAGCGCAACGTCAAAGCGCGCCGCGACAATGCTTGTCGCGAGATAGAGCGCAACTGTCAGCGCGCAACCCGCGCCCAGCGCCACCCAGAACGACACGCCGTGACGAAGCAGGGCCGGAATCAGCGCGAACATGGGAAGCGAGGGCAGCACATACCACAAGGTTGCTCCTGCGTGCCGGGCCATCCGCTCGGGATCATGGGTGTCGGTCCACAAAAAGATCATGCCGAGCACCGACACCAGCGGCAGCGAGGCAACGACAGCACCGGCAACCGGGCTGCGCCGCGCGATCAACGCCACCGCGGCAACAAGAATGCCCGACAGCGCGGCGCGCAGCACAAAAGCGGTTACGGTCATCCGGGAAGTTGCTGGCTGATGCAGTGGAAGCTGCCGCCGCCCGTCAGAATATGGTCGGCGCGCAGGCCGACAACCTCACGTTTCGGGAACAGCCGCTGTAACGCGGCCACGGCCGCCCGGTCATTTTCCGATCCATATTGCGGCACCACCACCACCTCATTGCCGATATAGAAATTCATGTAGCTTGCCGGCACAATGTCATCGCCGTTCAGGATGCGCCCCGGCGACGGCACATGCACAACCTCAACGCCGAATGCCGCCGCGCGCTGCTGCGCAAGCTGATAGACGCGCCAGTTGGGGTCGTTCTCCGAGGCATCGGGGATGGCAAGCACCCCTTCGGCCACGAACCGCGCCAGATTATCGACATGCCCGTCGGTATGGTCGTTGAGCAGGCCATCCCCCAGCCACAGCACGCTGGCAAAGCCCAGGTCCTTGTGCAGATTTTCCTCGGCATGCGCCTTTGACATGCCTGGGTTGCGATTGCGGTTGAGCAGGCATTGCTCGGTCGTCACCACAAGGCCCGTGCCGTCACCGTCAATCGAGCCGCCCTCCAGCACCCAGTCGCACTCGGCAAAATCAAGCTTTTGTCGTTTGGCGAGCCGCTTGCCGAGATCATCGTCACCGGGCAGATCATATTTCCCGCCCCAGCCGTTGAACTGGAACAGCCGCGCTTCGTGCTTGGAAATCATGATGGGGCCAGTATCGCGCAGCCAGATGTCGCCAAAATCCTCCACCACCACATCGGCAAAGGGGGCAAGTTTGCGGGCGGCGCGGGCACCCTCAAGGTCGGCGGCGACCAGCAGCACGCGCTCGCCCCTGCCGCCGGCATGCACCGCCTCGGCAAAGGCCACGACTTCGCGCCGCGCCGGTGCCAGATCCTCGCCCCAAAGCTCGGGGTGGCTTGGAAAGCCGATCCACACCGCTTTGTGATGTGCCCATTCGGGCGGCTGCACCAATGCCTTCATCGGCCCCTCGCCCGCTGCTACCGCGCCGCGCTTCGCGACGTATCGCGGATGGCGCGGAATTCCGCCGTCTTATACCAGTTGGGCCACGCATCGCCATCCGCGAGCTGCCGCCCCAGCCGGAAATACAGCGTCAAATCCTCCACCGCGCCGGACCAGTCCCACCGCGCGTCATACTCGTCCTGCGGCTTGTGGTAACGATTGGCGATGTAGTCCAGCGCCGCAGCATGGCCTGCCGCCGACCCGCCATTGACCAGATCCTCCCCTGATCCGGCATCGAGCATGGGCACGCCAAGCTTGGCAAAGCTGAAATGGTCGGACCGGAAATAGCCGCCGCGCTCGGGGTTTGGCTCAGGCTTTACCACCCGGCCTTGCGCGGCCGCGAGCGGCACGATCATGTCTTCAAGCTCGGACTTGCCGGCCCCCGTCACCACAAAGTCGCGCGTGCGACCGTTCACGTTCAGGCTGTCCATATTGACGCCGCCGACCGTGTCCTTGAGCGGATAAATCGGGTGTTCGGCGTAATATTGCGACCCCAGCAAGCCCGATTCCTCGGCCGTCACCGCCATGAACGCGACCGAGCGCCGCGCAGGCCCGGCTTTCGCATGCGCCTCGGCAAGCGCCACCAGCCCGGCTATGCCGCTGGCATTGTCAACCGCGCCGTTGCAGATGTCGTCGCCGTTCACCGCGTCACACCGGCCAAGATGGTCCCAATGCGCTGTATAGAACACGTAGTCGTCAGGCGCGGCCATGCCCGGCAACACGCCGATCACATTCTTCGACGCCTGCCGCTTGATGGTGTTGGTGAACGAAACCGACGCTTTCACCCCCAGCGGCACAGCGCGAAAGCCCTTTTGCTTGGCCGCTGCCTGGAGCGCATCGAAATCCTTGCCCGCGCTCGCAAACAGCGCCCTGGCCTTGTCGAGCTGCATCCAGCCAATCGCCTGGGATTGGTCGAGATGGTCGCCTTTGGCATCAAGCTCCACTTGCGGCCCGGTCCAGCTCGACTGCACCACGCCCCAGCCATAGGCGGCCGGTTCAGTATCATGCACGATGATGGCGGCGGCCGCGCCCTGACGCGCGGCTTCTTCAAATTTATAGGTCCAGCGACCATAATAGGTCATCGCCTTGCCCTCGAACAGCCCGGCGCGGCCCGGCGTTTCCCAATCGGGATCATTGACCAGAATGACCACCGTCTTGCCCCTCACATCAAGGCCCGCATAATCGTTCCAGCCGCGTTCGGGCGCGTTGATGCCATAGCCGACGAACACCACCGGGCTGTTCTTCATGTCGACCTTGGGGGTCACCCGGTAGGTCGCGATCACCATGTCGCGGCGATAGTCCAGCGCAAGCGGCGCCTTGCCACCGGCAAAGCTGAGCGATGACACGTTGCTGGCGTTCATCTCGACCACCGGCACATCCTGAAACCAACTGCCCTTGTTGCCCGGCTTCAGCCCCGCCGCCTTGAAGCGCTCGACGATATAGGCGAGCGTCTTTGCCTCGCCCGGCGTGGTCGGTGCGCGGCCCTCATAGGCATCTGACGATAATTGCTGGTCAACGGTTTTTAGCGTTTCAACCGAAATCGCAGGCGGCCCCTCCTGCGCGCTGGCAGCGGTGCCGGCAACCAGCAGGGCGATGGCAAGGCGGCGCATGGGCAGATTCCTATCCTTGGTAAAGCGACTGACGAGGAGGCGTTCTGGCAAGGCTTGCATCACTTGTCCACGAACGAAAAAGGGCGGCCCGCCAGGGAGCCGCCCTTTTGTATCTTGATAAGAACAACCCGCGTCAGCGCGAATAGAATTCGACGACCAGGTTCGGCTCCATCTTTACGGCATAAGGCACTTCGTCGAGCGTTGGCACGCGCGTGAACGTTACCTTGGCTGCGCCGTCTGGCGCGACATAATCAGGAATGTCGCGCTCGGCCAGGCTTTGCGCCTCCATCACCAGCGCCATTTCCTGCGCCTTTGCGCCCAGCGTGATTTCTTCGCCCGGGAACACGCGGCGCGAGGCAACATTGCACTTCACACCGTTCACCCGGACATGTCCGTGGCTGACAAGCTGGCGCGCAGCAAACACCGTCGGCGCAAATTTGGCACGATACACGATGATGTCGAGCCGCTGTTCAAGCAGGCCGATGAGGTTCTGGCTGGTATCGCCCTTCATCCGGCTGGCTTCATGATAACAGGCGCGGAACTGCTTTTCCGTCACATCGCCATAATAGCCCTTGAGCTTCTGCTTGGCACGGAGCTGCAAGCCGAAGTCGGAGACCTTGCCCTTGCGGCGCTGGCCATGCTGGCCGGGCCCATATTCACGCTTGTTGACGGGCGATTTGGGCCGGCCCCAAATATTCTCGCCCATCCGGCGATCGAGCTTATACTTGGCGCTTTGGCGCTTCGACATGGATATTCCTTTGCAATTGCCAACAACACCCGCACCCCGATTGGCACGGATTACCCGGTTATCGCGCTGTTTTGATCGGCTAAAGGATCGGGCCTTCATCAATCGGACAGGGCCACCGCTTCACCGGGGTGCGGGGCCATTTGCGAAGGTGGGCGGTTAGCCGCGTACGCTGCATGAGTCAAGCGCGCCGCAAACACCTGCCAACGCTGCAGGGTGGACAGACGCCGGTGCCAGTGGTTAGGGCGCGACGGCAATGACCAACACCATTCTGCCCGCCGATGACTGCACGACCATGGCCGAGGTGCGCTGCGGCGTCGATGCGGTCGACCGGGCGCTTATGGAGCTTCTCGCGCGGCGATTTGCCTATATGCGCGCGGCCGCCCGCATCAAGCCGAGCCGCGTGGCGGTTCGCGATGAAGACCGCAAGGCACAGGTGATCGCCAATGCCGTTGCGGGTGCCCGCGCCGCCGGCCTGCCCGAGCCTGCCATCGCCGACCTTTGGAACCGGCTGGTGGAAGCCTCCATCGCCTATGAATTTGAGGCGTTCGACAAGCGTTGACGCCTCAGGCGCGCGGTGGACGGGGCCGGTCGATGGTCGACAGCACCCCGCGCAGCGTGCGCACCTCTTCCGTCGACCAGCCGGGCTTGGTGAGCAAGGTGCGCAGCGTGCGGCGGGTGGTGGCGCTGCGCTCTTCGGGGAAAAAATAGCCCGTCTGCACCAGCATCGCGTCAAGCTGCGCGATCAGGCCCTCAAGCTCGCCCTGGCGCGCGGGCGGCGGCAGCGCGACCTCGGGCGGCTGCACCAGCGCCTCCCCTTTTGACCATTCATACGCCACCAGAATCACTGCTTGCGCAAGGTTCAGCGAGCCAAACTCTGCATTGATCGGCACGGTGATGATGCTGCGAGCCATCGTCACATCATCGGTTTCAAGGCCGGAACGCTCAGGCCCGAACAGGATCGCAGCGCGCCCGGCCGCCGTCCGAATATCGCGGGCGGCCGCTTCTGGCGTCAGCACGGGCTTGGTAATACCGCGCTTGCGCACCGTTGTTGCATAGACATGCGCGCAATCGGCAACCGCCTCGGCTACAGTGTCGAACATCTGGGCGCGGGCCAGGACGATGTCAGCGCCCGAGGCGGCAGGGCCGGCACTGGGGTTGGGCCAGCCGTCTCGCGGGGCGACCAGCCGCATCTCGACCAGCCCGAAATTGAGCATCGCGCGCGCCGCCTTGCCAATATTCTCGCCCAGTTGCGGGCGCACGAGCACAATGACCGGGGCAGGCGCGCTCACCCCTTGGCGACCTCGCTCACCGAGCCTGCGAATTCTTCAAAATCGCGGGCCTCGCGAAAATCCTTATAGACGCTGGCGAAGCGGATATAGGCCACCGAATCAAGCCCTTTAAGCCCCTCCATCACCAGTTCGCCAATGCGGTGCGCGAAAACTTCGCCTTCACCCTGCGTTTCAAGCTGGCGTTGAATGCCTGATACCAGCCGCTCGATCCGCATCGGCTCAATCGGCCGCTTGCGGCATGCTATGGCAACCGAGCGCATCAGCTTTTCCCGATCAAACGGCTCGCGCCGTTCCTCGCTTTTCACCACGATGAGGTCGCGAAGCTGAATCCGCTCAAAGGTGGTGAAGCGCGCCGCGCACCCCTCGCACTGCCGCCGCCGGCGGATTGCGGCGCCATCGTCGGTGGGCCGCGAATCCTTTACCTGGCTGTCGTCATGTCCGCAAAAGGGGCAGCGCATTCACAGGCCCGGATAAATGGGGAAGCGGTTGGTGAGCGCTGCCACCTTATCCCGCACATGCTGCTCGACCTGCCCGTCACCCGCCTCGCCATTTTTCGACAGGCCTTCGATCACTTCGGCGATCAGCCCGCCAATTTCGCGGAACTCCGCCGGGCCAAAGCCGCGCGTGGTGCCAGCAGGGGCGCCGAGCCGCACACCCGATGTGACGAAGGGCGAGCGCGTATCGAACGGAATGCCGTTCTTGTTGCAAGTCAGCCAGGCGCGATCGAGCCCTTTTTCCGCCGCCTTGCCGGTCACGTCCTTCGGCGTGAGGTCAACCAGCATCAGATGAGTGTCGGTGCCGCCTGACACAACGCCCAGCCCGGCATCCATCACGCTTGCGGCAAGCGCACGGGCATTATCGACAATACGGTGCGCATACGTCCTGAATTCCGGGCGCAATGCCTCGCGGAATGCCACTGCCTTGGCCGCGATGATGTGCATCAGCGGCCCGCCTTGCAGCCCCGGGAAAATCGCCGAATTGAGTTTTTTCGCCAGCTCTTCGTCATTGGTCAGGATCACGCCAGACCGCGGGCCGCGCAGCGACTTATGCGTCGTGGTGGTCACCACATGGGCATGCGGGAACGGCGATGGATGCGCGCCACCGGCGACCAGCCCCGAAAAATGCGACATGTCGACCATCAGCCAGGCGCCGATCTCGTCGACAATTTCGCGGAACGCTGCAAAGTCCCAATACCGCGAATAGGCCGTCCCGCCGGCGATGATAAGCTTTGGGCGGTGCTCGCGGGCCAGCACCCTCACCTGGTCCATGTCGATCAGATGATCGTCGCGCCGCACGCCATAGGGAATGGGCGCAAACCATTTGCCGCTCATATTGACGGGCGAGCCATGGGTCAGGTGGCCGCCGGAATTAAGGTCCAGCCCCATGAAGCTGTCGCCAGGGCTCAGCAGCGCGAGGAATACCGCCTGGTTCATCTGGCTGCCCGAATTGGGCTGCACATTCGCAAAGGCACAACCGAACAGTTGCTTGGCGCGCTCGATCGCCAGTGTTTCCACAACATCGGCATATTCGCAGCCGCCATAATAGCGTTTGCCCGGATAGCCTTCGGCATATTTGTTGGTGAACACCGAGCCCGCCGCCTCCAGCACCGCGCGGCTGGCGATGTTTTCGCTCGCGATCAGCTCGATCTTGTCGCGCTGGCGGCCCAGCTCGCTCTGAATGGCGCCGGCGATTTCGGGATCGGCCTGAGCGAGCGTGTCGTGCCAAAAACCGTGCATGATGTCGGTATCGGCGTTTGCCATGGTCGTCGTCATTGCGCTGATCCTTCGGTGTTGCCAAGCTTGTCGACCCGGCGCTGGTGGCGGCCACCTTCAAAATCGGTGGCAAGAAAAGCCGTGATGCACGCGCGCGCCATATCGTCGCCGATCAGGCGGGCGCCCAGGGCGATGGCGTTTGCATCATTATGCTGGCGGGCAAGCGCGGCCGACAGGGGTTCCGCCACCCGCGCGCAGCGGCACCCGGCGATGCGGTTGGCGGCAATCGCAATGCCGATGCCCGAGCCGCACAGCGCAATGCCTCGCTCGGCAGCGCCTGACGCAACCGCCTGCCCCAGCGCACGCCCAAAATCGGGATAGTCCACGCTTTCTGGCCCATGCGTGCCAAGGTCCGTCACCGCATGGCCTTGTTCCGCCAGCCAGGGAAGCAGCCGCTGCTTCAGCTCAAAGCCGGCATGGTCTGATGCAAGGACAAGGCGCATAACGGGCGGCCACTCCGGCAAGGCAGGGTTGAACGATCGGCGGCGTCTTACGCAAAGCCGCTCCCAAAGGCTACTGCCGATGCACATCGCCTTGCGGTGTCGATGCGCCGGCGCGCCACGCAGGGTCAGCGGCATTGTCCTCAGCGTTCGACCGCGTCATAGGCCAGCATTGTCCAGCAGCGAAAGCCACGCTACGCCGTGCTGCCGTGACCTTACCCCCCGATCCTGCCGCGACTGCCCGCGCCGCCCTTGCCGAAGCGCTGATCCGCGTGGGCGATGGGGACCGCGCCGCCCTGGCCGAAGTATATTCGCAAACCTGTGCTAAACTATTTGGCATATGCCTGCGTATCTGTTGCGACAGGCAGGCAGCGGAAGACGTGTTGCAGGAAGTATATCTTACGGTCTGGAAACGGGCGAGCGGCTTTGAGCCGGGTCGCGCGAGCCCGATCACCTGGCTTGCGACCATCGCCCGCAACCGCGCAATTGACTGGCGCCGCGCCACGGGCAACCGGGTGATGGCGCCAATCGACGACATCGCGCCCCTTGCAGACTCAGCGCCACTGGCAAGCGACGCGCTGCTCGCGGCGGAGGGCGAGGCCCGGCTGCATCTGTGCCTGAACGCGCTTGATGACAGGCAGCGAAACGCCATCCGCACCGCTTTTTTCGAAGGCGCAACCTATGCCGACCTCGCCGAGCGCCAATCGGTGCCGGTCGGTACCATGAAGAGCTGGATCAGACGCGGGCTGATGCGGTTGAAGGAGTGCCTTGAGCGTGACGGATGACAAGGCCCCCGCCGGACCGGAAACGGACGTGACAGCCGCCGAATTCGCGCTTGGCCTGCTCGAAGGCGCCGCGCGCGCCGCGGCCTTGCGCCGGATGCTGGCCGACCCCGCCTTCGCGCACGATGTCGAGCGGTGGCGCGCGCATTTCGGGGTGCTGTTCGACGCGGCGCCGCAAGTTGCTCCCCCGGCAAACGGCCTGGCACGGCTTGAAGCGGCGATTGCGTCGCCCGCCAATGACGCAGGCAGCATCCGAGTGCGCCGCTGGCAGGGCATCGCTGCTATCGCCATGCTGGTGGCCGCCAGCCTGTTGCTGGTGATCGCGCTTCGGCCCGGCAGCGTCGCGCCCGGCGCGGCACCCAAAGTGGTTGACCGCGGCAGGCCGGCGCCCGTGCTGGTCGCCCAGATCATCCCGGTTGCGAAAGGCGCCGTCATCCCTGCTGTTTATGACCCGGCCACCGGCTCGTTGCGGATCGCGCCCGCGCGGTTTGCCGATGCCGCGCACAGCGCCGAATTATGGGTTATCCCCGGCGATGGCGTTGCGCGCTCGCTTGGCGTGCTCAACCCGTCAGGGTCCACCGATGTCGGCGTAAAGACGCCCAACCGAGCCCATTTTGCGCCGGGCACGACGCTTGCCATAACCGTCGAGCAGCGCGGCGGATCGCCCGATGGCAAGGCCCGGGGCGCCGTGGTCGCAAGCGGCGCGCTGATCCTGATCTGATAACCGGCCGGGCGCGCCTGGCCGTGTGCCGCCCGAATATTTTCCGGCACGCGCGCATCCCGGGCCGGGCTGCCTGCGTAGCTGCGCTGCATCCAAAGCAAGCGGGTGCGCAATGGAGAATCCCCGATATGAAATCCGCTCTGAAAATTTCGTTCGTCGCGGCAGCGATCACGCTTGGCGCGACGACGCTTGTTGCCGGTGGCAAGAACCCGATTGTTGGCGGGGCTGCCATGTTCCCGGCCAAGAACATCGTCGAAAATGCCGTCAATTCAAAGGATCACACAACGCTTGTCGCCGCGGTAAAGGCAGCGGGCCTGGTTGATACGTTGACCAGCCCTGGCCCGTTCACGGTGTTTGCGCCCACCAACGCTGCCTTTGCCAAGCTGCCCGCCGGCACCGTCGACACGCTGCTCAAGCCCGAAAACAAGGGGACGCTGGCGGCTGTGCTCACTTATCATGTTCTGCCCGGCAAAGTGAGTGCCGCAGCGATTGCCGCCAATGCCAAGGCGCATGGCGGCACCGCGACCTATACGACCGTTCAGGGCACGGCGCTCCGCTTCAAAAAAAGCGCCTCGGGCTATACGATCTTGGACGACAAGGGCCATAGCGGTCGCATCACCATTGCCGATGTTGCCCAGTCGAACGGCGTTATCCATGTCATCGACACGGTTATGCTGCCGTAAACCAAGGGTGAATGAAAAAAAGCTTAACGCTGGCAAATATTTTCCCCAAGGCTGAAACTTTTTTGCTAGCTATGCAGTATTATAAACGTCCTCACCCCCTTGAAGGACGTATCGGTGCCGCCACTCCCCCTCCCCGGCGGCATCAATATCGGGCCCGTCATGTCCCCCCATGGCGGGCCCATTTATTTTCGGCGGGCGAATTCGTTGTCAGGCAGGCGTTGTCAGGCAAAAATGCGCGCTGCCGCACGCGACGCACATTTGCCGCTTGACCGTTGCACAAACGTCATCGCTTTATCCTAGCGAGACAATGGCCTATCTGCGGATAAGCCCCCAAGGAGATCAGCCATGGCCATCGGCGCCAAAACCCCGCGCAATCGCGCTGTCCGCAACGCCGTTCACCGGCACGACCATCTCAGCAAGCAGGGTCTGCTTGAGCGCGCCTTTACCTTTGCGTTTCGCGGCCTGGTATATGCGCAGATCTGGGAAGACCCGTCGGTTGATCTTGAAGCGCTTGCGGTAACGCCTGATTGCCACATCGTGCAGATCGCATCGGGCGGATGCAACGTGCTGAGCTACCTGACCGCAAACCCCAAGGCGATAACCGCCGTTGACCTGAACACGGCGCATATCGCGCTCAACAAGCTGAAGCTGACGGCGGCACGCGAGTTGCCGGACTATGCCGCCTTTCACCGGTTTTTCGCGCAAGCCAACACCAAGGAAAATATCGCCGCGTACAAGCGCTATGTCCGCCCCCACCTCGACGAGCCGACGCGGCGCTATTGGGAAGGCCGCGACATGATTGGCCGGCGGCGCATCGGCGGCTTTGCCAAGGGCGTTTACAAGCGCGGGCTGCTGGGCAATTTCATCGGCGCGGCCCACCTGCTCGCCCGGCTGAACGGCGTGAACCCAAGGGTCATGCTGCGCGCCAATTCAATGGAGGAGCAGCGCGAGATTTTTGATCGCGACATAGCGCCTGTGTTCGACAAGGCCTTTATCCGCTGGCTGACCGATCAACCGGCCTCGCTTTTCGGCCTGGGGATTCCGCCGGCGCAATATGAAGCCCTTGCCGGCGATTCCAAAATGGCCGTGGTGCTGCGCGAGCGGCTGGAAAAGCTCGCTTGCGACTTTGACCTTAAGGACAATTATTTCGCCTGGCAGGCTTTTGGTCGCCGCTATGAAGATGGCCCGCAAGGCTCACTGCCGCCCTATTTGCAGGAGGCCAGTTACGACGCGGTCAAAACACGGGCTGGCCGTGTCGACGTTCGCCACGCCAATTTCATCGAATATCTGCGCTCGATGCCCACCGCCTCGCTCGACCGCTATGTGCTGCTCGATGCGCAGGACTGGATGACCGATGAAATTCTGACCGACTTGTGGGGCGAAATCACCCGCACCGCCAAAGCCGGCGCGCGGGTGCTGTTCCGCACCGCCGGCGTCGAGACGATTCTGCCCGGCCGCGTGCCGGAAGCCGTGCTTGGCCGCTGGGAGTATCGGCACGAGGAGTCGCTTGATTTCACCGCACGCGACCGGTCCTCCATCTATGGCGGGGTGCACCTTTACGTGCTGGGAGACGCCGCCTGACGCGCCCGTCCCATGCCGGTCATATGGATGCGATCTATCGGACGCAGCGCCATTTCTACGACCTTACCCGCAAATATTATCTGCTCGGGCGCGATGGCCTGATCGACGCGCTGGCACCGCCTGCGGGCGGCACCGTGCTGGAGATTGGCTGCGGCACCGGGCGCAACCTTATCGCCGCGGCAAAACGCTGGCCCGACGCGCGCTATTTCGGCATCGACATATCAGCCGCCATGCTGGAAACGGCGCGGGCCAGCGTCGACAAGGCCGGGCTGGCAGGCAAAATCATGCTCGCGCAAGGCGACGCGACGGCGTTTGACGCGGAGGCACTGTTCGGCGTCGCCAGGTTCGACCGGATTTTTCAAAGCTACACCTTGTCGATGATCCCCGACTGGCAAGGCGCCCTGCGCGAGGGCGCGGCCAAGCTCGCGCCGGGCGGGCGGCTCGACATCGTTGATTTCGGGCAGCAGGAGCGGCTGCCAGGCCCGTTCAAGGCCGCACTGTTTGCCTGGCTGGCAAGCTTCGATGTGACACCCCGTGCGGAACTTCCGGCGGCCCTTAACGATATCGCTGCACAACGGGGCCTGTCGCCAAGTTTTACCGTGCTGCGCCGCGGCTATGCCTGGGCGGGGCGACTCACCGCGTGACGGGTGCACCACCGCGCCTTGCCCGCGCGCTGGGCGCGGCCGGGCTGTTGCCGCAGATCAGCGTCATCCTGGTGCTGCTTGAGCACAATAACGAGCTGCGTTTTTCGGCGCTTGCCATGGGATATGCCTATGCCGCGCTTATCCTGAGCTTTCTGGGCGGTCTGTGGTGGGGCCTTGCAGCAAAGGCGCACGCCGCGCCCGGCTGGCTGTGGATCGCCGCGGTCATCCCCTCGCTGGTGGCCCTTGCAAGCGCGGTGCCCTGGGCCACGGGCGAGCCATGGCCGGGCCCATCGCTCTACATATTGGGAGGCGCGCTGATTGCCTCGCTGGCGATTGACTGGCTGCTGGTGCGCGCCGGCATCGCGCCGCCCTGGTGGATGGGCCTGCGCCTGCCACTGTCGCTTGGCCTTGGTGGCCTGACGCTGCTGGCAGCGGCCATCGGCTGACACACCGGCACAGGCGCCAACACCGTCGGCCGCTGCCATGGAGTCGCTTGATAAACCGGGCGTTTTCAGCAAGTCTGGGCACAATAGCCGCATGTGGCGTTCTTGCAGGAGCAGCGCGATGAAACCCGGCATCAGACTCGCGATCTTTGGCGCGGCAGCCGCGTTGACGCACGGGCCAGCGTCAGCCGAATGGCTTGAGGCAAAGAACAGCCACTTCACCATTTATGGCAACAGCACCCTGGGCCAGATGCAGGCCTTTGCCGACCAGCTTGAGCGTTTCGACAGCGCCCTGCGGCTGATTCTGCGGCTGCCCCCGCCCGAGCCCGATTCGCCCAACCGTGTCACATTGTACATGGTTGGCACCATTGAAGATGTCGAACGCCGCGCAAGGCAAAGTGGCGTCGCCGGCTTTTACCGCGCCACCGCCGAGGGGCCAATCGCGGTGGTGCCACAGCGCAGCGACGACCGGGCCTTTACCACCCAGGTGCTTTTCCACGAATATGTGCATCATCTGACGCTTGGCAACACATCGAGCGTCTATCCAAGCTGGGCGGCCGAGGGCATCGCCGAATTTTTTGGCACATCGACCATCAACAACAAGGGCGCCGTCACGATTGGCGTGCCCAACAACGCCCGGGCCTATTCCATCCTGTCCGCCGTCCCGATGACGGCATCGACCCTGCTCGCCGACGCGCCGGTAAAGGGGGAGGAGCTTCAGGACCAGAAATATGCCCGCGCCTGGCTGCTTACCCATTATCTCATCCTGAGCGGCAAACGGCGCAACCAGCTCGTCCAATATCTTGCGCTGCTCAACGAAGGGTTGGGCCAGCCCGAAGCGGCGACCAAGGCCTTTGGCGATGTCGACGCGTTGAACAAGGAGCTGAACACCTATCGCTTCGGGTCGATCACCGGGCGCATCCTTTCGCCTGAAATGCTCCACCCCGAGGCCGTCACCATCCGGCGAATGACCGCTGGCGAGAGCGCGATCATGCCCTATCGGCTACGCTCGGCAACCGGGGTCAACCGCAAGGAAGCGCTCGCGCTGGTCGAGCCGGCGCGCAAGGCCGCCAGCGCGTTTCCCGGCGATGCCTTTGTCTGGCGCGCGCTTGCCGAAATTGAATTTGACGCAGGCAATACCGACGCAGCGGAGGCCGCGTGCGACCAGGCGCTGGCGATTGACCCGGCCAATTTCGGCGCGCTGATGTACAAGGGTCATGTCCGCGCGCGCCGCGCCGCCGAGGCCAAGGCGCCCGCCAAATGGGCCGAGGCGCGCCCATGGTTTCTGAAGGCGAACAAGGTTAACCCCAATTCGGCAGCCCCGTTCGTTTCTTATTATGACAGCTTTGTCGGCAGCGGGCAGGCACCAACCAAAAACGCGGTCGATGGGCTGTTGCGCGCGGCCTATCTGGTGCCGCAGGACAAAGCCATATTGTGGCGCGCGGCGACGGCTGAAATCAACCAGGGCGATATTCCGCTTGCCAAGCATTTGCTGCGCCCGCTTGCCTATGATCCGCATGGCGGCAAAGACAATCCCGCACGCACCCTGCTCGATCAGCTGGCGACAATCACAGACCCGGCCGCCGCGCGGGCAGCCCTGGCGGCACTGGGCAAGACGCCGGGCGACGACGAGGACGACTAGGCGCTGAGGCAGCAGCCGCGAACGGGCCGTGCCTGCCGCCGCGTCAGGCGGCCATGCGCAGGTCGAGCCGACCCCAGATTTCCACGAGCGCCCCGGTCAATTCGCGCATCATCGCCTCGGTATGGGCCGGACCCGGGGTGAAACGCAGCCGCTCGGTGCCGCGCGGCACCGTGGGGTAGTTGATCGGCTGCACATATATCCCGTATTCAGCGAGCAGAATGTCGCTGATGCGCTTGGCCTCCACCGGGTCTCCGACCATCACTGGCACGATATGCGTCTCGCCCATCATCACCGGCAACCCGGCGTCGACGAGCATTGCCTTCAGGCAGGCAGCGGCGGCCTGCTGGCCGTCCCGCTCGGCGCTTGAGGCTTTCAGGTGGCGCACGCTCGCCAGCGCGCCCGCGACCAGCACCGGCGACAGCGATGTCGTGAAGATAAAGCCCGGCGCGTAGGAACGAATCACGTCGACAATATTGCGGTCAGCCGCGATATAGCCGCCCATCACGCCAAACGCCTTGCCCAGCGTGCCCTCGATGATGGTCAGCCGGTGCGAAAGCGCGTCGCGGTCAGATATGCCGCCGCCGCGCGCGCCATACATGCCCACCGCATGCACCTCATCGAGATAGGTCAGCGCGTTATATTGCTCGGCGAGGTCGCAAATCGCCGCGATCGGCGCTACATCGCCTTCCATCGAATACACGCTTTCAAAGGCGATCAGCTTGGGCGCGGCCGGATCAGCCTGTGCCAGCAATTCTTCCAGATGCGCCAGATCATTGTGCCGGAAAACACGCTTTTCGCACCCGGAATGGCGGATGCCGGCAATCATCGAGGCATGGTTGAGCGCGTCGGAAAAAATGATGATTCCGGGCAAAATCTTCGCCAGCGTCGCCAGCGTCGCCTCGTTGGAGACATAGCCCGAGGTGAACAGAAGCGCGGCCTGCTTGCCGTGCAGATCGGCAAGCTCGGCCTCAAGATCGACATGATAATGGGTGTTGCCGCCAATGTTGCGGGTGCCGCCCGAGCCTGCGCCGACATCGTGCAGCGCGTCTTCCATTGCCGCGATGACGCTCGGGTGCTGGCCCATTGCCAGATAGTCGTTCGAGCACCACACCGTAATCGGCTTTGGCCCATTATGCCCGGCAAAGCAGCGCGCGTTGGGGAACGCGCCTTTGTTGCGCAAAATGTCGATGAAAACGCGGTAGCGCCCCTCGGTATGGAGCCGGTCTATCGCCTTGGAAAAGGCCTGCGTGTAATCCACTGGCCGGGTGGCTGGCTGTCGTGCGTCATCATCCATAGCGGCGCTGCAATTACCGGCCTTGATCTTGCGTTACCAGTGCGAACGACTCTCAATATTTGGCGCCGCTTGGGTCACAGTTGCGCAAGATGGGCCAGCCCATAGCGGGCAAGCGCCGGGGCAAGCGCGCGCGCGCCTTCGTCAAGCCGGGTGAAGACGGCAATCCCTTCACCCGGCACCTTGGGCCATTGCTGCCCCTGCGTCAGATGCGCGATCCGCCGCGCAATGCCACAGCCCCCGTCGACGAAGCGCAACGGGCGCGGCGCGGCGGCAACGAGCGCGGCTTCCACCAGCGGAAAATGCGTGCAGGCGTTGACGATGACGTCGATCCGTTCGCCGCCCGGCTGATCGAGCAGGCCACCAAGCGCCGCGCGCAGCCGCGCCGGATCAACACGCTGCCCGCGCAAAAACTGTTCGGCTGCCTCGACAAGCTCGGCCGAGCCATAGCGCAGCACGGTGCAATCACTGGCAAAGCGCGCCGCCAGATCATCGACATAGGGCTGGCGCACCGTCGCCTCGGTGCCCAGCACACCAATGACGCGTGTTTTGCTGAGCAGCGCCGCGGGCCGGATCGCCGGCACGGTGCCCACGACCGGCACATCGAGCGCGGCCCGCACCGCCGCCAGCGCTATCGTCGAGGCAGTGTTGCAGGCAATGACGATGAGGCGCGGGCTGTACCGCTCCGCCAGCCGGCCAAGCAGCGCCGGCACGCGCGCGGCAATATCGGCCTCGGTGCGGGTGCCATAGGGAAAGCCGGCGGAATCGGCTGCGTACACAATGGGTGCCATGGGCAGCACCGCCCTTGCCTTGGCAAGCACGGACAAACCGCCAACACCGGAATCGAAAAAGAGCAGCGGCCGGGCGTCCATGGCGCTGCTGATGAACGGACGCGGGCCCCTTGGCAACCACTGTGCCCTTTTCAATGCCCGGCGTGGCGACTACCGATGCTGCTCAGTATCGCGAGTGAACAAGGGAGAAGTGCGGCGTGCCAACCGAATTTCTGTGGCAGGCGCCGGCCGCCGCATTGGCGATTGGCTACCTGCTCGGCTCGATACCGTTTGGGCTGATACTAACCCGGCTGGCGGGATCGGGAGACCTGCGACAGATCGGCTCGGGAAGCATCGGCGCGACCAATGTGCTGCGCACCGGCCGCAAGGGGCTGGCCGCGCTGACATTATTGCTGGACTCGGGCAAGGGCGCTGCGGCCGTTGTCATCGCCCAGGCACTCGACCCGTCGCTTGGACCACTCGGAGGACTGGCCGCCTTTGTTGGCCATTGCTGGCCACTCTGGCTCGGTTTCAAGGGCGGCAAGGGCGTCGCGACGGCGTTCGGCGTGCTGCTTGCGCTTGCCTGGCCGATTGCGCTTGCCTGTGCAGGGGCGTGGGCGGCCGCGGTGCTGGTGTTCCGAATCTCCTCGGTTGGCGGATTATCGGCGGCTGCGGCGGCCCCCGTTGCGGCGACGGTGCTGGGGCGGCCGGACCTGTTCGCAATGCTGCTCGGCATGGCGCTGCTGATCGGATGGAAGCACCGGCCGAACATCGGGCGACTCGTGAACGGAACCGAACCGCGCATTGGCCGCAAGAATGCCTGAGCATGACGCCGCCGACCGGCTGCGCCTCATTCGCTCCGCCAATATCGGCCCGGTCACCTATCGCCACTTGCTCGCACGGTTCGGGACCGCCGCGGCCGCGCTTGAGGCGATCCCCATGCTCGCCGCACGCGGGGGCGGCCGCGCGCCGGTGCTCGCCGAAACACGGGCTGTCGCGCGCGAAATGGCGCACGCGGAAAAACTTGGCGCGCGCTATCTGTTCCTGGGCGACGGGGCCTACCCGCCACTGCTCGCCGAGCTTGAAAATGCGCCGCCTGCACTCATGCTGCGCGGTGATGATGCGCTGCTGCGGCAGATGGCCGTGGCCATGGTCGGCGCACGCAACGCGTCTGCGGCCGCTTGCCGCTTTGCGCGGCAGTTGGGGCATGAACTGGCGGGCGAAGGGCTGGCCGTCGTCTCTGGCCTTGCGCGCGGAATCGACACCGCCGCCCATATCGGGGCGCTTGGCCCGCACACAGGCCAGGGCGGCGGCACCATTGCCGTCATCGCGAGCGGCATCGACATTGTCTTTCCGCCCGAAAACGCGGCGTTGCAGGAACGCATCGCGCATGCCGGCCTGCTCATCGCCGAGCAACCACCGGGCACAGAACCGCGCGCACGGCACTTCCCCTATCGCAATCGCATCATCGCCGGGCTGGCACTTGGCACGGTGGTGGTGGAGGCCGCGCCCAAATCCGGCTCGCTCATCACCGCAAGGCTGGCGGGCGAGGCGGGGCGCGAGGTGATGGCGGTGCCCGGCTCGCCGCTCGATCCGCGCGCGCAAGGGTGCAACGGCCTGATCCGCGATGGCGCAACGCTCATTCAGTCGGCAGCCGATGTGATCGAACAGCTCCGCCCGATCGACGCACGGATGGTGCGTGCGCCAGCCGCCGGCTTTGGGGCCGCACCACCAGCCGATGCCAGCGAGGCCGAACGGCGGGCGCTCCACGGCCTGTTGGGGCCAGTGCCGGTGGCGGTCGACGAATTAATCCGCCAGTCGGGCCTTGCCCCCGCCATCGTACAGACGGTGCTGCTGGAGCTGGAACTCGCCGCGCGGCTGGAGCGGCATGCCGGCGGACGGGTGAGTTTGGCGTGAGAACCCGGCTAGGGGCGCGGCGACATGTCCGCCAGTCGCGGCAGCTCGGGCATACCAGACGGCGTGGCAGCCATGTCGACAACGCACATCGCGCCATAGCGATCATGCGGGCCGCAAGCCACGCCGGCGTAGCGATACCCCCGGGCGAACAGCAGCGCCCGGTGCCCGCGCCCGGCAACGCCATCGTCAATAATCAACTGGCGCACCACGCCTGCGGCAACACCATGGCCATAAGACACCACTTCGCCCACATAGATGTCGCCACCGCGCCGCCTAACCCGGTCGCCTGGGCTCGCGCCGCCGCTGGAGACATGCCCTATCCGCCCGCCTGGCCCGTGATCCGCGACAAGATCAGCGGCGCCCAGCGCCAGCACCGCGCCTGGCTGAAGCGGCGGCAAACCCGTCTGCCGATCAAGAAAGGCAATCGCTTCATCCACGGCGGCCACGCCTTCGTGGGTCAAGATACCGGCCGGCGACTCCTCGTCATATACAACCAAACCGTCAAATCTGAGCCGATAGGCGCGCAGCTCGTCGGCATAGGCTTGAGGATCGGCACGCACCCGGTTTATCTCGGCAAGAACCGCCGCTTCAAGCGGAGACGCTGGCGCCGGGGCCTCGGTCCGCTCCGGCGCAGGCAGTGCGGGCGCAGGTAGTGCGGGCGCCACCATCCATATCATTGCTGCCAGCCATGCCATAACCGGTTCCTGTCCCGCGCCGAGGGTCGGGTATGAACATTCTTGCTCGACATCCATCAACAAACGCTGAATGAACGCGACCCGGCGCGGCCTGCTTGACTAGCGCTGCATTACCTCCCCACCCTCGCGCGTACACGTGAAGGAAGTCTGATATCCGCCATGCAGCTTGTTATCGTCGAATCGCCGGCCAAGGCGAAAACCATCGAGAAATATCTGGGCGGCGACTACCGCGTGCTCGCCTCATACGGCCATGTCCGCGATTTGCCCGCCCGCGACGGATCGGTTGATCCTGACAAAGGTTTCGCGATGGAGTGGGAAAATTATGCCGACAAGGCCAAACAGCTAAAGGCCATCACCGATCTGGCGAAAACCGCCGACCGGCTGATCCTCGCAACCGATCCCGATCGCGAGGGCGAGGCGATTTCGTGGCATGTGCAAGAAGTGCTGCGCGCGAAAAAGGCGCTGCCAAAAAATGTCGAGCGCGTCACCTTCAACGCGATTACCAAAGCGACCGTCACTGAAGCGATGAAGCATCCGCGCGCGCTCGATACCGATCTTATCGACGCCTATCGGGCGCGGCGCGCGCTTGATTATCTGGTCGGGTTCACCCTGTCGCCGGTGCTCTGGCGCAAGCTGCCGGGGGCCAAATCGGCCGGGCGTGTGCAGTCGGTCGCGCTGCGGCTCATTGTTGAGCGCGAGCGCGAAATCGACGGGTTCGTGCCGCAGGAATATTGGTCGGTCACCGCCGAGATGGAGCATGACGGCACGCCGTTCACCGCGCGGCTGACCAAATGGCAGGGCAACAAGATCGACCGGCTGACGATTGGCATGAAGGGCGATGCGCTTGCCGCCAAGGCCGATGTCGAGGCCGGGCGCTTCTCGGTTGCCTCGGTCGAGACCAAACCGGCGATGCGCAACCCGCCGCCGCCCTTCACCACCTCCACCCTGCAACAGGAAGCGGCGCGCAAGCTCGGCTTTTCAGCCAGCCACACGATGCGGATCGCACAAGGCCTGTATGAAGATGGCGCCATCACCTATATGCGCACCGACGGCGTGCAGATGGATTCAAGCGCGATTTCGGCGGCGCGAAAGGCCGTGGCGGATCGGTATGACGGCAGCTATGTGCCCGACAAGCCGCGCCAATACACCTCCAAGGCCAAAAACGCGCAGGAAGCGCATGAGGCGATCCGCCCGACCGATTTTTCCAAGGACCGCGCAGGCTCTGGCGACCATGGCCGGCTTTATGACCTTATCTGGAAGCGCGCGCTGGCCAGCCAGATGGCGTCTGCCCGGCTTGAGCGCACAACGGTTGAGCTTGTCGACGGATCGGGCCTGCATGGGCTGCGCGCAACCGGCCAGGTGGTGTTGTTCCCCGGTTATCTCGCGCTTTACGAAGAAGGGTCGGACGAAACGGCGTCGGGCCGCGCGGGTCATGTCGGCGAGGCGCCCGGCGAGGACGAAGCCCGCCGCCTGCCGCGGCTGCGCGAGGGCGATGCGCCCGCCAAAAAGGCGGTGAAGGCCGAGCAGCATTTCACCCAGCCCCCGCCGCGCTTTTCGGAGGCGAGCCTTGTCAAGCGGCTTGAGGAACTGGGCATCGGGCGCCCCTCCACCTACGCCTCGATTATCCAGACGCTGAAGGACCGTGCCTATGTCCGCGTCGAAAAGAACCGCTTTTTTGCCGAGGAGAGCGGGCGGCTGGTCACGGCCTTTCTCGAACGGTTTTTCGAGCGCTATGTCGGTTATGACTTTACCGCAGGGCTTGAAGAAGAGCTTGACGATGTGTCGGGCGGTCGGGCCGAGTGGCAGGCGGTGCTCGACGCGTTCTGGCGCGATTTCAAGCCGCGTACAGCCGAAGTCATGGCGTTCCAGCCTTCGCAGGTAACCGCCGAGCTTGATGTGTTTCTTGAGCCATATCTCTTTCCGGCCCGGGAGGATGGCAGCGACGCGCGCCTGTGCCCCAATTGCGGGGCCGGGCGGCTGGCGCTGCGGGGCGGCAAGTTCGGTGCGTTCGTCGCCTGCTCCAATTACCCTGAGTGCAAATATACCCGCCGCTTTGCCCAGCCCGGCGGCGGCGAGGGCGACGATAGCGGGCCCGAGGCGCTCGGGACCGATCCCGACACCGGCCTGCCCGTCACCAGGCGGTCGGGGCGGTTTGGCCCCTATGTGCAATTGGGCGACGGCAAGGATGCAAAACGCGGCTCGATTCCCAAAGATCTGCCCGGCGAGCTCGATCTCGACTGGGCGCTCAGGCTGCTGAGCCTGCCACGCGCCGTCGGCACGCACCCTGAAAGCGGCGAACCGATCACCGCGTCAATTGGCCGCTATGGGCCATATCTGGCGCATGCCGGCAAATATGCGCGGCTCTCGTCCACCGCCGAGGTGTTCGAAACCGGCATGAACGCCGCCGTCGTCAAGCTCGCCGAGGCCGCCGCAAATGGCGGGCGGCCGCAACGGGGGACGCAGGCGCCGCTCAAAATTCTCGGCAATCACCCCCGCACCGAGGCCGAAATCAAGCTGATGGAAGGCCGCTTCGGCCCCTATGTGACCGACGGCACGACCAATGCAACACTGCCCAAGTCGATCGAAAAAGAGGCGCTGACGCTGGAAGAAGCCGCGCAGTTGATTGACGCGCGCGCCGCCGCCGCACCCGCCAAAAAGGGCAAGAAAAAAGCGACGGCCAAATCGGCGCCGAAAAAGGCCGCGCCCGCCAAGAAAGCCGCTTCGGACAAAAAACCACCGGCAAAAAAAGCCGCCAGGGCAACGAAATAGCGTCAGCCAAACCGCACGATCACCCGGGCGGCGAGCCACAGCGCCAGCGCGAGCAACACCACCAGCGTGCCGACAATGCCGAGCGATCGGGTGGCGGTGGGCGGGCCGGGGGGATTGAACAGGCCAATCGCGTTCATCACCCGCGTCACGACAAAGCCGCCGGCCAGCACCATAAGCTGCGGGCCACCGGCGCCGTCTGCCTCCAGCAAGCCGACCAGCAAGATGCCGGTCGGCGCATATTCGCTCAAATTTGCGTGCGCGCGGATGGCCGATGTCAGCGGATGATGGCCCTGGTCGCCAAATGGCACACGGTGCCGCACCCGCAACTGGATCGTGCGGATCGCCAGAATGATGAGCAACAGCGCCAGCGCCGATGCCGTCAAGGCCGTAATGGTCAAATGCATGGATCATGCCCCCGAAAGTTCGGGGATAGTGCTAAAGCGCTTTGAAAGGCCGGTCCAGCGCCGTGCAGCAGCGCTGCGAGCGCGCAATCAGGCAGCGCGGCGCCCGGTAAGCTGCAAAAAGGCGCGGGCCTGCTTTTGCGCCTCGGCAATTTCGCGCGCGGTCATGTCTTCGGAGATGTCGGCGCGGCATTGCTGGGCGGCTTCGTTGCCCGCAACCGCGGCCAGATTGAACCATTTATGCGCTTCGATCAGGTCGATTTCGACGCCGGCGGCACCCGTTGAATATAAAATACCCAGGTCATAGCAGGCCGAACAATCGCCACGCGCGGCATCTTCCAGCCTTGTCTCGATCAGGAATGTCGCGCTCTTGAGGCTGTTGCCCATTGCTGCTCCCCTGTGCTCACTCGCTCATGCGGCGGTTTTGGAAGGCAAGTTTCAACAATTGGTTAACGCGCTTAACCTTTTTTGGCACAGCGGGTCGCCAGTCACCCCTCGACCGCGATATTGTCGATCAGCCGGGTGCCGCCGATATGCGCCGCCGCCAGCAGCCGGCGCGGCCGGCCAGCGTCGGTTGCAGGCGCAAGCGTTTCGGCATCGACGAGCGCGACATAGTCAACCCGGTCAAACCCTGCCGCCAGCAGCACCGCCTGTGCTGCCGAACACGCGACCTGCGGCGCCGCGCCCTTGGCAATGTCGCGCGCGGCATCCCCCAGCGCGCGTGGAAGCGCCACCGCACGGGCGCGATCTTCGGGCATCAGATAGGCGTTGCGCGACGACAGCGCCAGGCCGTCATCATCACGCTGGGTTGGCACGCCGATAATCTCGACTTCCAGATCAAGGTCGAGCACCAGACGCCGGATGACGGCAAGCTGCTGAAAATCTTTCTCGCCAAACAGCGCGGTATCGGGCCGCACCTGGTTGAACAGCTTGGCGACAACCGTCGCGACGCCGTCGAAATGGCCCGGCCGTGCTACCCCGTCCAGCCCCTCGCTAACGCCGGCCACCGCAATATTGGTTGCAAACCCGGCCGGATACATCTCGTCGGCGCCGGGCGCCCACAAAACGGCGCAGCCGGCTTCCGCCAGCAACCGGGCGTCCGCTGCCTCGCGTCGCGGGTAGCGCGCGAGATCTTCGCCTGCCCCAAATTGGCGAGGGTTGACGAAAATGGATGCCACGACATGGTCCGCCACCAGCTTTGCTGCCTCGACCAGCGCGATATGCCCGGCGTGCAGCGCGCCCATGGTGGGCACCAGCGCGATGCGCGCGCCGCCTGCGCGCAGGGCAAGCAATACGCGGCGAAGCTCAACAAGATGACGGATGGTTTGCACGCAGACACAGCCTTCGATATGGACGGGCGCGCCTTCTATGGGCGATGGCTCCAACGATCAACCAGGGAAGCACGCGGGTTGTCCAACGGTCCGGCAAAAACGCACGTTATCGTCTTCGCCAACGAAAAGGGCGGCACGGGCAAGTCGACAACGGCCGTGCACGTGGCGATTGCGCTTGCCGCAAAGGGCGCGCGCGTCGCCTGTTACGACCTTGACCACCGGCAGCGCACCATGGGCCGCTATCTTGATAACCGCGCCGCGACTATCAAACGCCTCGGCCGCGAGCTGCCGATGCCACAATATGCAACCCACGATGGCGAAAGCCTGCCGCATTTCACGGCACAGCTCGACACGCTGACCGAGGTCACCGATTTCCTGATCGTTGATACTCCCGGCCGCGATGACCGCTTTGCCCGGATGGCGGTGCAGCGCGCCGACACTTTGGTCACGCCAATGAACGACAGTTTCGTCGATTTCGACCTGATCGGCCAGGTCGATCCGGTAAACTTCAAGGTTACCCGCCCGAGCTTTTATTCAGAACTGATCTGGGACGCGCGCAAGGCCCGGGCCAAGGCAGACGGCTCGACCATCGACTGGGTGGTCCTGCGCAACCGGCTTCAGCATATCGAGGCGCGCAACATGCGCCGGGTGTCGGATGCGCTTTTTCAATTGTCGAAACGGGTCGGGTTTCGCGTTGCACCCGGGCTTGGCGAGCGTGTCATCTACCGCGAGCTGTTCCCCAACGGCCTGACCATGATCGATTCGCGCGACTTTGGCGAAATGGGGCTTGGTCATGTCGCCGCGCGACAGGAGTTGCGCGACATGATGACCGGCCTTGCCTTGCCCGAGCCCGTCCTGCCGCTGTTCGCCTGATGGCAAAGCTGCTGCTCCTTGCCGGTCTTGCGGCGCTGGCCTGGTTCTGGTGGCTCGGCCGCCGCGCCGGTCGCGCGCTGCCTGAGGAGCGCGAGGCGCGCGCCATTCTGGGTGTAAGCGCCGATGCCGGGCCGGATGACATCCGCGCCGCGCACCGCCGCCTTGCCGCGGCCGTCCATCCTGATAAGGGAGGTTCCGCCGATCTTGCCCGGCGCATTAACGCCGCGCGCGATGCCTTGCTGGCCAAGCGACCGCGCTGACCCTGCCCCTTTCGCCCAAAACCCCCGTTCAGGAGGCTGATCCGTGCCGCACCACTTCAACCGCACCGCGCTTCGCGAATATGATATTCGTGGCATTATCGACCAAACGCTGGGCGAGGCCGACGCGCTGGCCATTGGGCGCGGCTTTGCCACGCGCGTTCGCCGGGCAGGCGGCACCCGGGTTGCCGTGGGGTTTGACGGCCGGCGCTCGTCGCCTGCGCTCGAAGCGTCGCTGATCGAGGGGCTGACGGGCACCGGCGTTGACGTGGTGCGCATTGGCATGAGCTCGACGCCGATGCTTTATTACGCCGAAGCCACGCTAGAGGTGGATGGCGGCATTCAGATAACCGGCAGCCATAACCCCGCCGAGTATAATGGCTTCAAGATGGTGCTTCAGCACAAGCCGTTTTTCGGGGCCGACATCCAGCATCTCGGCCAGCTGGCAGCGGCTGGAGACTGGGAACAGGGCAGCGGCGCGGTCAGCGATGCCGATATTGTCGATGCCTATGTCGCACGGCTTATGGAAGGGTTTTCGGGCGGCACCTATCGCATTGGCTGGGACGCGGGCAACGGCGTATCCGGCCCGATTGTCGAGAAGCTCGTCAAGCTCCTGCCGGGTGAGCATCATGTGCTGTTCACCAATGTCGACGGCAATTTTCCCAATCATCATCCAGACCCCACCGACGAGGCCAATCTCGCCGCGCTCAAGGCACTTGTCGCGGACAAGAAGCTCGATTTTGGTTTGGCTTTTGATGGCGATGGCGACCGGATCGGCGCCATTGATGGCAAGGGGCGCGTGATCTGGGGCGATCAGATCTTGTCCATATTGGCGCAACCCGTGCTGGCCGCGCACCGCGGTGCGACGATCATCGCCGATGTCAAAGCGAGCCAGGCGCTGTTCGACCGCGTTACCGAGCTGGGCGGCGTGCCGCTCATGTGGAAAACCGGGCACAGCCTCATCAAGTCGAAAATGAAGGAAACGGGCAGCCCGCTGGCGGGCGAAATGAGCGGCCATATTTTCTTTGCGGACGAATATTATGGGTTTGATGACGCGCATTATGCGGCCATTCGCCTCATCCGTGCAGCGCACAGCATCGGCAAGTCGGTAACGCAATTGCGCGGCGACATGCCTGTAATGATAAACACGCCCGAAATGCGGTTTCAGGTCGATGAGGCCCGCAAATTCGCGGTTGTTGACGAAGTGCTCGCGCGGCTTGAGGCAGCGGGCGCCGATGTCATCCGCATTGATGGCGCGCGCGTCAACACACCCGACGGGTGGTGGCTGTTGCGGGCGTCAAACACGCAGGATGTGCTCGTCGCCCGTGCCGAAGCCACGGACGCCGCCGGGCTTGAGCGGCTGATGGCGATGATCGACGCCCAGCTTGCCGCGTCCGGCCTCAGCCGGGGACCACAGGCGGCCCACTGAGCGACCCCCTTAAGCGGCGCCCTAAGCGGCCCTATGTTCGCGGCCCTATGCTCGCCCCATAATCGCGGCGCGGCGGCAGCGAATGCGCGCTAGGAACGCCCCACGACGAGCCAGTCGCGCTTGGCCCGACGCTTCATCTCCACCCCGCAATAGCGGCAATAGCTGTGTAGCGTGTCGGTTTCCTCAGGCTTGAACACACGCTTTTCGGAACGAAAATGACGGCCGCGAAAACAATTTAGCCGACCTGCTATCCAGTTGAACACGTTATGAAACACCCACGAAATGGACGAGCGCCAGCACGCGGCGGCGATGGCTGAAAGCGGCATAGTTGCAGCAGTCCGGGCCTAACCGCAAGCCAAACGCACTGGCAATCGACGCGCCAAAGGAGCAATTAGGCGCATGGCCTTTCCCTCGCTCGTCCGCGTCATTGACCTTGAAACCACCGGCCAGGCCCCGCCACAGCACGGCGTGTGCGAAATTGGCTGGCAGGATGTGGCGCTCGGCGACGATGGCACATGGACGCTTGCAGGCGATGGCGGCGCGATGTTCGTCAACCCCGGCCGCACCATACCCCCCGTCACCCAGGCGATCCATCATATCCTCGATGCCGAAGTGGCTGACGCGCCCTATTGGCATGACTGCGCCCGGCCCATACTTGATCCATGGCCCAGGCGAATAGCGCTTGCCGCGCACCGCGCCGATTTCGAGATGAAATTCTGCACGCCGGCGCTCACCCATGGTGCCGACTGGATCTGCACCTGGAAATGCGCGCTCAGGCTGTGGCCCGAATCACCGAGCTTTTCCAACCAGGTGCTGCGCTATTGGCGGCGACCCCACGGGCTTGACCATGCCCGCGGCCTGCCCGCTCACCGCGCCTTTCCCGATGCTTATGTAACCGCGCACCATGTTCGCGACATGCTGAACCAGGCAAGTGCGGCCCAGTTGATCGAGTGGTCCAACCTGCCGGGCCTGCTGCCGCGCGTCCGCAACGGGCCGGAGCGCGGCCGTGACTGGCGCGACCTTGAAGACGAGACGCTGAGCGCCTTTGCGGCCGACCGCGACCCTGATGTCCGCTACACAGCGCAGCAGGAGCAGATACGGCGGCGCGGCGGCGATGATTATGACAGGACGCCGGCGCAGGGCGCGCTGCTGTAGCGATCTGAACGCCGGGCTGAGCGCGGCCAGGGCACGCGGGCCGGCTTGCCTCAATCTGGCGGGGGCGGCGCAAATAGCCGGCCGGCGCCCCACTTTCCCCCTCGCCACGCGGGCGCCCATCTGCCAAGGTTGCCGGCGGATGCAGCCCTTTGCCCCTTGCCTTGCTCCCCGTGCCGCGGTTGCTGCGCTGCGCCCCTCATTCCCCCAAGGAAACGCATGAGCCGCAAGCCCGCACCGGCGCAATCCGGCCAGCGCAGCCGCGCTGAGCTGACCTTTGAAAAACCGCAACTAATGGCGCAACTGTTCGGCGAGTTCGACAAGAACCTGCTGCTCATCGAGAACCGGTTGGGTGTGTATATCACCGCCCGGGGCAATCGGGTGGGGCTGGAAGGAACGGCCGAATCGGTCGCGGCGGCGCGCGACGTACTTCACGGGCTATACAACCGCATCGTGCGTGGCGAAATCATCGACACCGGGCTGATCGAGGCCGTGATCGCCATGTCGGCCGAGCCGACGCTCGACGGTATTATCAGCGCCGATGCCGCCGCACCGCCGTCCATCATGATCCGCACGCGCAAGAAAACCATCGTGCCGCGCACCGTTGCGCAGGCGCACTATATGCGCGAGCTGACCCGCCACGACATCATCTTCGCGCTCGGGCCGGCGGGCACCGGCAAGACCTATATCGCCGTCGCGCAAGCCGTGTCGCAGCTCATCACGGGCAGCGTGCAACGGCTCATCCTGTCGCGGCCCGCCGTGGAGGCTGGCGAGAAGCTGGGGTTTCTGCCGGGCGACATGAAGGAAAAGGTCGATCCCTATCTGCGCCCGCTCTATGACGCGCTCAACGATTGCCTGCCGGCCGAGCAGGTCGAACGGCGCATTGCCAGTGGCGAAATCGAGATCGCGCCGATTGCGTTCATGCGCGGGCGCACGCTTGCCGATGCGTTCATCATCCTCGACGAGGCGCAAAACACCACGCCTGCGCAAATGAAGATGTTCCTGACGCGGTTTGGCGAGAACAGCCGCATGGTGGTGTGCGGCGATCCGAACCAGACCGATCTGCCCGGCGGCGTGGGCGCGTCTGGCGTCGCCGATGCGGTGCGCCGGCTTGCGAATATCGAGGGGCTGTCGATCTGCCGGTTTGGCGCGGGCGATGTTGTTCGCCACCCCATCGTCGGGCGTATTGTGGAAGCCTATGAGGGGCAGGATGCGTGATCGAGGTCGCGCTGTCGCTCCAAGGGCCGTGGGCACCCGAAACGGACTGGGAAGCGCTTGCCTGCCGCGCGGTCACTGCGGCCATCAACGCCAGCCCGCATGAAGCATGGGCAGCGATGGCGGCAACGGTCGAAATTTCGGTGCGGCTGACCGACGATGAAGAAATCCGCGCGCTGAACCGCGATTACAGACACAAGGACCAGCCGACCAACGTGCTGTCCTTCCCGATGATCCAGCCCGATTTGCTTGATACCGTCGCGGCAAACAGCGACGATGGCGACGTGCTGCTAGGCGACATCGCGCTCGCCTGCGGCGTGTGTGCAGCAGAAGCGGCCGAGCGCGGAATCGACATGACGGCGCACACCTCGCACCTCATTGTCCATGGCACGCTGCACTTGCTCGGTTATGACCATGTCGACGAGGCACCGGCCGAGGCGATGGAACAAATTGAGCGTGATGTGCTATCGGCACTTGGGCTACATGATCCCTATCCGATCAACGAGGACTGACAACTCCAGATGGCCGACGGCCCCAGTACCACCGGCAACAGCCCTTTGCAGGGTGATGCCCGCGACACCCAAAACAATTCTGAAGGTGGCATTTGGCGCGCCCTGCGCGCGCTGATTTTCGGCGAGCCCGGCGATGATTCGCTACGCGCGCAGCTCGAAGACGCCATCGATGCGCATGAGGACGACCCCGCGCCCGATGCACGCGGTGACCTGACCCCGCTCGAACGCCAGATGGTGCGCAACCTGCTCCATTTCGGCGAGCGCGACGCAGGCGATGTCGGCGTGCCGCGCGCCGACATCATCGCGGTCGAGGAACAAACAAGCTTTGCCGATCTCGTCACGCTGTTTGCGGAGGCGGGGCACAGCCGCCTGCCGGTCTATCGCGAAAAGCTCGATACCATCATCGGCATGGTCCACATCAAAGACGTGTTTGCGATATTGGCGACCGGCGCGCCGCACCCGCCGAGCATCGCTGATCTCATCCGCGAGCCCTTATATGTGCCCATGTCGCGCGGCGCGCTCGATCTGCTGGCGGATATGCGGCAAAAGCGCGTGCATCTGGCGATTGTGCTCGACGAGTATTTCGGCACCGAAGGGCTGGTCACCATTGAGGATCTGATCGAGGAAATCGTCGGCGACATCGAGGATGAGCATGACGATGCGCCGCAAGCGCTGCTCGTGCCGCTCGAAGATGGCGGGTGGGAAGCCGATGGCCGCGCCGAACTGGAAGATGTCGGCGAGGCAATCGACCCGCGCCTGGCCGAAACCGACGAAGATATCGACACGATCGGCGGCCTGGCAGCCGTGCTTGCCGGGCATGTGCCGGCGATTGGTGCCAGCATATCGCATCCCAGCGGCTGGCGGTTCGAGGTGATTGAAGCCGATCTGAGGCGCGTACAGAAACTCAGGCTGCACCCGCCGCTGCGGCCTGAAAATGCGGAGAGTGACGCGGAGTAAGCGCCGTCGCCAACGGCCCCCGGCGACCGTAACGACGACGCCCGCCGCCCTGCCCGGCGGCGCCCGGCCAACTGATCTGCCGGGCCTGCGCATTTTTGCGTTGGAACATCGCCCCGGCATGGTTAGTTTGGCGCCATGCGCACAAAAATACTGATCGCTCTTGGCATTGCCGTCCTTGCCGGAATTGGCTTGTGGCTATGGGCAAGGCAGCCTGATGTTGCCCGCCTGACCGTTGCCGATGTCAGCGGCACGCGGCCAACAATAACCGATCCGCGCGACCAGACATTGCCGACAATCAGGGTCGCCAAACCCGTTGGCTGGCACCATGGCGCAATGCCCGTTCCGGCTGCCGGGCTGAAAGTGGTGGCCTTTGCCGCAGGGCTTGACCATCCGCGCTGGGTCTATCCTTTGCCCAATGGCGACGTGCTCGTCGCCGAAACCAATTCGCCGGCGCGCAAGGTCAACAACGTGACGAGCGCGGTCGCGAGCTACCTGCTGAAGCGCGCCGGCGCCGGAGTACCCTCGGCCAACCGCATCACGCTGCTGCGCGACGCCAATGGCGACGGGGTGGCAGAAAGCCGCTCAGTCCTGATTTCGGGGCTCAACTCGCCGCTCGGGATGACGATGCTGGGCGACATGCTCTATATCGCCAATACCGATTCATTGGTGCGGGTGCCGTTTGCGGTCGGGCAGACGAAAATCACCGCCCGGCCGGAAATTGTCGTGCGCTATCCCGGTGGCGGCAATCACTGGGCGCGCAACGTCATCGTCGCGCCCGACGGTAAGCATTTGTACGTCGCGGTCGGCTCGTCTTCGAACATTGCCGAAGACGGCCTCGACAAGGAAGAGAACCGCGCCTGCATATTGGAGGTCGATCCGGCTGCCAAGTCGTTTCGCGTGTTCGCGTCGGGCCTGCGCAACCCGCAGGGGCTGGCCTATGAACCGCATAGCGGGCGGCTCTGGACCACCGTTAACGAGCGCGACATGCTCGGCTCAGACCTGGCACCCGACTATATGACGTCGGTGCTGCTCGGCGACTTTTTCGGCTGGCCCTATAGCTATTGGGGCGGCTATGTCGACAAGCGGGTGCAACCCGAACGGCCCGACCTGCTCGAATATACCAAGCGACCCAATTTTGCGCTGGGGCCGCACACCGCCTCGCTTGGCCTCGCTTTTGCGGCAACCGCAAAGCTTGGCGCCCGCTTTGCCGATGGCGCCTTTGTTGGCCAGCACGGGTCGTGGAACCGGGTGCCAGTGTCGGGATATAAGGTGGTGTTCGTCCCGTTTGCGGCCAGTGGCTTTCCCGCAACCGGGGCCAAGCCCGTCGATGTGCTCGGCGGCTTTCTCGATGCGCAGGGCAACGCGCAGGGGCGCCCGGTCGGCGTGGCGGTGGATCGCGCCGGCGGGCTGCTGGTCGCCGATGACGTCGGTAACACAATCTGGCGGCTGCACAGCGCCGGCTAGCCGCGGCTGAGGCATCAGTGGCCGACAGGCGTCATGGCCCGTGCGCAGGCCCAAAAATCTGGTCAGATAAGGTTTGCGGGTAACACTTAGTTTTCTTGCATCTCGCGCATAATCGGCTATTCTTTTACCCAATGCGGGTACGCCAAAGCGGAAGGCTCGATTATGACCATGCGCGTCGTCACCCATCCTGACCAGTTCATGCCAAATTGGCGGATTATCATGTTCAGCATGGGCAAGCTCCTTTTGTCGATGCAGGATTCGATGGCGCGCCGATCGGGAATGACACCGAATGAACTGCTGATTTACGTAACGGTCAATGTTGCCAACACCCAAAAGCTGATGCGAGAGCGGTCGATTCCGCGTGAATTTTTTGCAACAAGCGTGCTGCCGCGCGAATGGGTGGTGCCGATTTCCCGCAACGCGATTGCCTCGGCCACCGGGCTCCCGCGCGAGACCGTGCGGCGCCAGGTCGGCAAGATGATCGAGCAAGGCCTGCTTGTCGAGGATCCGCGCGGTGGCGTGACCCCGCCCGTCGGCGTTTTGCAAAACCTCGCGGTGGCGTCGATTGTGGAAACGCTGGTCAGTGAATTTGCACGCGCCGCCGACGCGATGATGCGGGTTGGCGTGCTTGAGGCCAAGCTGGAATAAGCCGCCGTTCAGCCAGTTGCGAACAGCATAGAATCATCGGCAAAGGCCTTGAATTCAAGCGCATTGCCGCTTGGGTCGCGGAAAAACATCGTGGCCTGCTCGCCCGGCAGCCCCTTGAACCGGATGTGCGGCGCGATGCCGAACGACACGCCTGCGCCCACGATCCGGTCGGCCAGCGCCTGCCAGTCGGCCATCGTCAGCACCACGCCAAAATGGGGGACGGGCACGGCATGGCCATCCACCGCATTTTCAACGGCAATGGCGCGGGCCAATGGATCAAGATGCGCCACAATCTGGTGTCCGAACAGGTCGAAATCGACCCATTCCGCGCTGCTGCGCCCTTCCGCACACCCAAGCACGCCACCGTAAAAGCTGCGCGCGGCGCCAAGATCATGAACCGGAAAGGCAAGATGGAAGGGGCGAATCATCGGGTGAGCCTTATGTCGTGTCGCATGATGTTGCGCCTTGGGCGGTTCCGGGCAATAGCCACGCGGATGACTGGCCGCCGCCCCGCATTGTTGTCGCTGTTGCTCGGCGCGGGCGCCGCGCTTGGCTTTGCGCCGCTCGACTGGTGGCCGGCGGCACTGGTCTGTTTTGGCCTGTGGATGGCCCTGGTGCACGCAGCGCCCAGTGCGCGGGCCGCGCTGTGGCGCGGGTGGCTGTTCGGCATTGCTCATTTCACGGTCGCAAACATCTGGATTCAAAAGGCCTTTACCTATCAAGACGCGATGCCGGCGGTGCTCGGCTATCCCGCTGTGGTGCTGCTCGCCGGGTATCTGGCCGCCTATCCGGCGCTGGCCGCCGGCGCTGCGTGGCGGCTGGCGGTGCCCCACCGGGCTGGCAAGGCGCGGGCAGCGCTCGACGGCAGCTTTGTCCTCACCTTTGCCGCCGGCTGGATGGTCAGCGAATGGCTGCGGGCGACGCTGCTCACTGGCTATGCCTGGGATCCGGTCGCCGCGATTTGGCTGCCGCTGATCGGCGTTGCGCGCAGTGCGGCCTGGATTGGCACCTATGCACTGTCGGGGCTGACGATGCTGGTCGCCGGGTCGCTAGTGCTGCTCGTCCGTCGGCAATGGCGCCTTGCAGCGCCTGTGCTGGCAGGCATGGCGGCGCTGGCCGTGACGGGCATGATGGCCCCGCCAGCCCGGCCCGCGCCAACCGCGGCGGCCCCCCGGCTGCGCCTCATCCAGCCCAATCTCGACCAAGAGCAGCGGCCGCGCGACGACTATGCCGAGGCCAATCTGGCGGCGATTGAAGCGCATATGGGCACGCCCGGCGCGGCTGCCCGGCTCATCATATGGCCCGAAGGAGCGCTGCGCTTCTTCATCGAGCAAGGCTATCCGCCGGCATGGTATGGCCGGGGCAAGCCGGCCGCCGTGCTTGGCCGCATCGCCTCCCGCCTCGGCCCCGATGATATCGTGCTGACCGGCGGCAACGGGCTGCAGTTTCGCGCTGACAATACGCTCGAAACCGCGACCAACTCGATATTCGCAATCGACGCGCACGGGCGCATTCTCGCGCGTTATGACAAGGCGCATCTGGTGCCCTGGGGCGAATATCTCCCGGCCCGCCCGATCCTGTCGGCACTTGGCCTGTCGCGGCTGGTGCCGGGCGATACCGATTTCAAACCCGGCCCGGGCCCTGCCGCTGCCCGGCTGCCGGGGTTCGGCGATATTGGCATGGCCATTTGCTACGAAATCATCTTTTCGGGTCAGGTGGTGGACCGCGCGCACCGCCCGGCGCTGATCGTTAACCCCTCCAATGATAGCTGGTATGGCCCGTCCGGCCCGGTGCAGCATCTCGCCATGGCCCGGCTGCGCGCGATTGAGGAAGGCCTGCCGGTGGTGCGGGCCACGCCTACCGGCGTGTCTGCCATTGTCGATGCCCATGGGACGGTGCTGGCGCAGATTGGCGCGGAGCGGGCAGGCGCCATCGAGCTGACTATGCCCCCGCCGCTTGCGCCCACCCTGTTTTCGCGCATGGGCAATACCATGGCCGCGCTTGTCGCCACGCTGCTGCTTGCACTGGCCTTGGCGATGCGCCGGCGTGCGGGCCAGTTGCACATATAACAAATTCTTTATATGTGCCGCTTGCACCACCATGCGGCCCAAACCCCGCCAGCGAGAGAGAATTCCATGCGCGCATCTTTTCTGTTCACGTCCGAATCGGTTTCAGAAGGCCACCCCGACAAGGTCGCCGACCAGATTTCCGATGCCGTCGTCGACCTGTTTTTGTCAAAAGACCCTTATGCGCGCATCGCCTGTGAAACCCTGACCACCACCAACCGCGTGGTGCTGGCCGGCGAAATCCGGTGCAAGGGCGTGTATGAAGAAGGCGCCTGGGCGCCCGGCGCGCAAGCCGAGATCGAGGCCGCCGTCCGCGCGACCGTAAAGCGCATCGGTTATGAGCAGGACGGGTTCCACTGGGCGAATTTCTCCTTTGAGAACCACCTGCACGGCCAGTCGGCGCATATCGCGCAAGGGGTGGACGAAAGCGGCAACAAGGACGAGGGCGCCGGCGATCAGGGCATCATGTTCGGCTATGCAACCGATGAAACGCCCGACCTGCTGCCCGCCACGCTCTATTATTCGCACCGCATTCTCGAAAAAATGGCCGCCGATCGTCACAACAAGGTCGTTCCGTTCCTTGAGCCCGACGCCAAGAGCCAGGTTACGCTCGCATATGAAAATGAAGTGCCCGTGCGCGCCACCGCACTCGTCGTGTCAACGCAGCACGCGCCAGGTTATTTCTTCCACGACAATGAGGGCGATCCCGCAAAATATGCGGCGCTACGCGATTATGTGATGGGCGTGTTCCACGCAGTGCTGCCTGAAGGGTTCATCACCGGCGACACCAAGATTTACGTCAACCCCACTGGTCGCTTTGAAATCGGCGGGCCAGATGGCGACGCCGGCGTCACCGGCCGCAAGATCATCGTCGATACCTATGGCGGCGCGGCCCCGCATGGCGGCGGCGCGTTCAGCGGCAAAGATCCAACGAAGGTCGACCGGTCAGCGGCTTATGTCGCGCGGTATCTTGCCAAGAATGTGGTGGCCGCGGGCCTTGCGCGCCGGTGCACCATCCAGCTTTCCTACGCCATTGGCATTGCCGAGCCGCTCAGCGTCTATGTCGACACGCATGGCACCGGCACCGTTGCCGAGGCACGGCTTGAGGAAGTGCTGCCGCAGCTCGTGCGGCTCACGCCCAAGGGCATTCGCGAGCATCTGAAGCTTAACGCGCCCATCTATCAACGCACCGCAGCCTATGGCCATTTCGGCCGCACGCCCGACGCCGACGGCTTTACGTGGGAAAAAACCGATCTGGTGGACGCACTGAAAGCGGCGGTGGCGTAAAGGCTCAGGAATTGCTAAAAAATCGCCAAGCGTAATGTTTTTTGGCCATTATCGGGCGCTCACTGACGGGCGACGTCGTTTTGCGCACGGGTGTGTTGTCTATACAAATCACTCGTGATACGTGACATTCATGTCGCTTCACCGACGCCTTGTATCCAGCCGCTGGCGCCGCTGGTCATCCGCCAGCGCAGGCGGCTTGCTGCTCCTGGTGTCCGCCGCCGCCCCGGCACAGCAATATCGCCCCTCCTTCCACCCCGAGGTGTTGAAAGGGCCGCCGGCTGGCCCGCCCAACGACGTGCTGGTGCTTGGCACTGGCCACTTGTCCGCGCTTTCTGAAACGCCAACCCCGGCAATGCTCGCGCCCTTGCTTGATCGGCTGGCTTCGTGGGGGCCCACAGCCATAGCGACCGAAGATCTTTCGGGCCTTCAATGCGACAGCCTGCGCCGTTACCCGGCGCGATATGCCGAGACTGTGGCGGCATATTGCCCCGACCCGGCGCCTGCCGGTCGAGCAACCGGCCTGGATGTTCCCGCTGCCAATGCTGAAGCGGAGCGACTCCTCGCTAATTGGCCGACCGTGCCATCGCCCGCGCAACGACGTCATCTGGCGGCAGTTTTTCTGGCGGCGGGAGAACCCGGATCGGCGCTGGTGCAATGGTTAAGCCTGGCGCCGGCCGAACGCCGCCGCGGCGACGGGCTGAACGATGAACTGGTCGACCTGCTCGCCAGAGCCGAACGTCGCCGTAACGAAACAAATTTGGTGTCGGCCGTGCTCGCGGCGCGGCTGGGCCTGCAGCGGCTCTGGAGCGTCGACGATCATTCTGCCGATGCGCCAGACAGCACCGACCCGGCGGAGCGCAAGGCCGCCGGCGATGCAATCGCTCGCGCCTGGGACAATCCAGCCACCCGTGCCCGGCAGGCCGAAGACGCGCTATTGGCCAAAAACCTCGCGCAGCCCGGTGGCATCCTGAATATGTATCGTGCCTACAACGCCCCGGGCGCGCCGGCGCTGGCGTACCGGTCAGACTTTGGCGCGGCGCTGGTCGAGCCCTCTCCGCAACGGTTCGGACGGCAATATGTGGGCTATTGGGAGACCCGGAACCTGCGCATGGTGGCGAACATACGTGACGTGCTCGGCCGATATCCCGGAATGCGGCTGCTGGCGATCGTGGGTGCCTCCCATAAAGGCTATTACGAAGCGTATCTCAATCAGATGCACGACGTTCGGCTAGTCAACGCCAGCGCCATTCTTCGCTGATGGTTAGCGAAGCTGCGGCATTGAGCGGTTGCCTGCGCCACCGCCGCAGTCGATAAATGCGCCATGGCTGGCCATTGGCAATGCGGCCCGCCCGCTCTATCAGCCCGCCGATGAATGACCCCGCCACCATCCGCCGGCTTTATGGCCGGCGCGCCGGGCACAAGCTGCGCACCGGGCAAGCCGCGTTGCTGGAAGACCTGCTGCCGCGCCTCGTCGTGCCTGATGAAGGCCTGCTCGACGCGACGCGGCTGTTCGGCGGCCCGCGCCCGATGGAAGTCGAAATCGGCTTTGGCGCGGGCGAGCATCTGGCGGAGCAGGCCTCCGCCCGGCCGGGCACCGGGTTTATCGGCTGCGAGCCGTTTCTGAACGGCATGGTCGGCGCGCTTGGCCATGTTCGCGACAAGGCGCTGGCCAATGTCCGGCTCCATATGGGCGATGCGCTGACCGTGCTGGAGCGCTTGCCGGATGCGGCACTGGAGCGCGTTTATCTGCTCCACCCAGACCCGTGGCCCAAGGCACGCCATGCCAAACGGCGCATGGTCAACAACGGCCCGCTTGACCTGATCGCCGCGAAACTGAAACCCTGCGGCGAGTTCCGGCTGGGCACCGATGACCCGACCTATTGCCGCTGGGCGATGATGGTGATGAACGCCCGGCGGGATTTCACCTGGCAGGCATCAGCCGCGCAGGATTTTCTGGTGCGGCCCCCCGACTGGCCCGAAACACGGTATGAACGCAAAGCTCGCCGGAAGGGGCATGAGGTGTGGTATTTCCGCTGGAGGCGTATTTAGGGGTACCTCTGACGTAGAATTATTGCATTATTTCAACATTTTATCTACGCTACAGTTTTCATCCCTTGGCAGCAATTTCCGCCCCCGTGATTGCTGCGTGATGGCTGGTCCGTGATGTTGGGAGACCAGATTATGGCGAGCGGAAAGATTGCAAAACAGTCGGTCGATGCCCTGATTTCAAGTCGGCATGCCGGCTGGCTCTGGGACAATGGTATCAAGGGTTTCGGTGCCCCGGTTACGAAGCCGGGGGCCGTGCCCTTCATCCTGCAATTCCGGACGAGCGGGCGCGCAGCACGCACGCGCAGATAATCCATTGGAAGCAACGGCTCACGGGCCGATGCAGACCGCGCGTCGGCAATTCTCGAAAGTGCGGGCCAGAAGGCGATCACCGCGCCCATGCTCGCTAGGTTCGCGCAGACCGCTCGCCAGCGGATGCACCTGCCCGGCGGTGGCTATCGCCGCGACCATTGCCGCGCGCTGGCGCAACGGGGGAGCTCCATCAGAGCGATGGTCCGCATCATGGGCTCCAAGAGCAACCTGTTGCGGCTGCTCGCCGCCAACGGCGTAGCGGCGGCGGCCGGGGGAGTGCCCGGCAGTGTTCTGAAGTGGCGGAGCGGGAGGGATTCGAACCCTCGATACGGTTTTGCCGTATACTCACTTTCCAGGCGAGCGCCTTCGACCACTCGGCCACCGCTCCGCATGCACTGGAAGGGGGCGACCCGTACCCAAGCAGGCGGGCTTTCGCAAGCACTGTCGCCATGGCATGGTGCGCGGCATGAAGAACCCCGTCGCCACCGCCGCGCTGTGCGCGCTGCTCGCCACCTCGCTTCCCGCCGCTTTTGCGCTGACCGAGGCGGCCAAACCAGCACCCGCGCCCGGCGAGATTGTGAACGCCGCGCCCGAGGCCGACTGGGTGGCGATCGCACCCGATGATCTGCTGGTGATGACGCTTGCCCCTGATCCGCGCGGCGGGGCAGGGCGGACGGGGGAGCGCCGCATCGTGATCCAACTGATGCCGGCCCCGTTCAGCCAAGGTTGGGTAAGCAACATCCGCAAGCTGGCCGCCGCCCACTGGTGGGACGGGCTGAGCATCAACCGGGTGCAGGACAATTATGTCGTGCAATGGGGCGATGCAGGCGGCGGCGACAAGTTGAAGGCCAGGCCGCTGCCAGCGGGGCTGGTGGCGGTGCCCGAGCGCGACTACACTGTTTCGGCTGACGCTTATCGGCGCGGTGCGAAGGTTTCGCGAAAGAATTGGGCGAACAGAAGCTACCCACCCATCGGGCATGATGATCCCTATGCGGGCCGAACGACCTATTGGCGCGGATTTCCGTTTGCGTCGGCCTCGGCGTCGGACGGCCCCGCCTGGCCAATCCACTGCTACGGCATGGTCGGCGTCGGTCGTAATCTATCGCCCGACACGGGTTCGGGTGCCGAACTCTACACCGTCATCGGCCATGCGCCGCGCCATCTGGACCGCAACATTGCGCTGGTCGGCCGGGTGATCGAGGGGATTGAGCATCTCTCCAGCCTGCCGCGCGGCACCGGTCCGCTGGGCTTTTATGAGCACCCGCAGGAGCGCACCCCTATCATCTCGGTGCGTCTGGCAAGCGAGCTGCCCAAGGCCGAGCAGCCGCGCTTTACGTATCTTTCCACCGAAAGCGACAGTTTTGCCCGGTACGCCGATGCCCGCGCCAACCGCCGCGACCCGTTCTTCGTCACGCCGGCCGGGGGCGCCGACATCTGCAACATCCCGGTGCCCGTGCGCAGGGTGCCTGGCTAGACGACGGGAGGGCCGCCCGCCGGCCCTGCCCTGCGCCACTCGCGCCAGCGATTCGCACAGGTGAGGTGCGGGTTCAAACGCGCGGCAATAACCGCCCGTCGCGTACCCGTGCGCAGGCCTACTCCCGCATCGACATCTCAACAAAGATACTGAATCAGCCGCGCAGCGCCGCCACGAGGGCGATGCGGTTGTCCGGCGTGATCGCCCAGCGGGCGGCATCGTCATATTCGAAGGTGAGCCGCATCTGCATGTCGGCGCGGTTGATTTGCAACAGGCAGCTCACCCAGCCGGGCTTGCCCTCAACCAGGGTTGCGGCATGAAAATCGGGGACGAGATCGTCAAATTCTTCGTCCGGCAGAAAGGGTGTCGCCTCGTCATCGCCCTCGGCATAACACAGGCCCGACACGCTCCAGCCACCATCCACTATCACCACCACCGCCAGGCTGGACCAATCCTCATTCTCCAGCGCTTCGCTGCCGACAATAATGCCGCCAAGCTCAGCGAGCAGTTCGTTTGCGCGTTCCTGTTCCATTATGCTACTTTCATGCTGGCCGACGGGGTGGGCTAGGGCAACAGCTGCTTTATTTTGGCCTTCGGCAAGCGGTTGTAAACAGCCGATGCATCGTTCGCGAACGACTTGCTGACGGTGTGCACCACCTTGCCGGTTTTCGGGTCAGTCGCGGTGTAAGCCACCCTCAATATTGGCGGACGCCCGGCATTATGCGCGCCACCGCCGACCAGCTTGACCGACAGCTTCACCTCCGCGCCCGCCTCTGCAAAGGCAGCGATTTCGTTTTCCAGCTTCTTATAGGCGCTAACATTGAAGGTGCCGTTTTGCGGGAACAGATTTTTCGGGCCTTGCTCCTTGAAGAATCGATAGCCAAGAATATGGCCACCTTCGTCGCCCGCCTTGCCGCTTTTGCCAACAAGCGTAGCTGCCGCTGTCTCGGCCGAAGCCCGGTTGCCGCCCTTGAACACCTGCCGGATGGTCGCGGTAACTTCGATGGGGCGCCCGTCAGCGCCGAGCTTCCAGGTGGCCTCGTTCAGGCCGACCTTCCGCGAAATTGTTGCGACCTTGCCCGCCAGCTTCGTCCCCACGCCAAGAACGCCGTCGATCTGCCGCTTCACCGATTTGAGCGAGGCATCAAGCTCGCGGGACACGCGGCTGACCGGCAATTGCCCGATCAGGTCGCTGATCGCCTTCAGCGCCGGGCTGACTGCCTTTTTGAACGCGGGGTTGGTCGCGGCAAGCTCAACTGTTTCCGACACAGTTTTAAGCCATTTGCCAACACGCGTTACCTTGAGCGCATCGCCTGCATAGGGCAGGGCCGCGCTTGCCGCAGAAACCAGCGCCCCGCGCCAGTCCCCTGTCGCCGCCGAAAACAGGCCGCTCAACACGTCACTCGTGGGCGTGGGGTCGATGATGCCGGCCAAATCGAGCGATAACTGGCCCAGGTTGAGCAACGTCTTTGTGATGTCGGGCGCCGCCTTCGCCGCGGCGCCGCGGGCGGCCGAGACCGGGCCAGCGACCTGCACGGCATTGAGGTCGCGGCCGAAATTCAGGCCAGGTCCGCCGCCCCCGCCGTCAAGCACCCGCGCGAGTTCGCCGCGCTGCACCGGGGTGAGCCCGGCCTCGATGCTGGCGCGCAATGCCGACTGACCGGCGGGATCGGCATAAGCCCCCAGCGTCAGCCGGGTGACCGCATCGTCAAGCGCTCCATTGCCAAATTGCGGGCGGAAAGCGTCAGCGGCGCCTGAAGGCGGCGCCAATCGGCCGATATCCAACGCCAGATTTGCCGATATCGCCATTGCACCCGCTCCGCAAACTTCTGAGGTGACAACAGGATAATCGACCGGCCAGCGGCTGTCGGTAAGCGGATCGACTAGGCGCCGCTAACCGGATTGATTATGGTGCGCGCCGGCTATTCAAGCGGGTGGAACAGCAACCCCGCCAGGCTGACCAAACCGCGCATTCCATCCACCTCGAGCTTGCGGATGACGTTGTTGCAATGCACGCGCACCGTATTCTCGGTAATCGCGAGCAGCGTCGCAATATCGGCATTGGACCGGCCCCAGCCCAAAAACCTGACGACCGCAGCCTCGGCGCGCGTCAATCCCTGCAATGGCGCGATGAAGCTGAGCGGCACACGCGTGCCACCAACAGTGAACTCGCCGATGGAGATCAGGCTCTTGTCGCTGCGCTCGGCCCGGCGCAGCAGCTCGATCAGCCCGCGAATTTCCTCGGTGTCATTGGACTGCGCGGCGGTCATGGCCGTGTTCATCGCGCCAGTTGCGTCAGCACGCCGGCCGCCACCAGCGCCCTTTCCGACAGATCGTGCAGCACGACATCGACCAGCACCGGCACCATCGGGATGAGCATCAGCACGGCAAGCGCGGATTTTATCGGCGCGGCAAGCGCAAAAACATTTAATTGCTGTGCAAATCTATTGACCAGCCCCAACCCTGCATCGGCGACATAAAGCACCACCAGAAACGGCCCCGAAAGCAGCACTGCAAGCACGAAAAACCGACCAAACTCAGCCTCGAAAAATCCCGCTTTGGCCATACCAAGCCCCGGCACAGCCGCCTGCAACGGCCACAGCGCATAGCTTTGCATCACGGCGCCGACCAGCACGGTAATGCCGCCGGCGCCGACAAACACGTAATTGCTCAGCCGGGCGAAAAAGCCGCCGGTGACGCTCGTCTGGAACCCGCCGACGGGGACAGCCAATTGCGCGCTCGTCGCCCCGATCTTGTTGTCGATCAATTCACCCGCCGACGTCATCGCCCACAGGATCGTGCCGAAGAACAGGCCGATCGTGCCCCCCGCCAGTGCCTCCTTGGCGAACAGCGCTGCCCAGCCGACCGGGGTCAGCGCCTGTACATCGGGGGGCATCTGCAAAGAAAAGGCGATCAGGCCAAAGGTAAAGATCAAGCTGTTGCGCACTGTTGCCGGCATTACTTCGTCAGAAAATATCGGCACGAGTGCAAAAGCGGTCGCAAACCGGGTGGCGACCAGGCCAACCAGCAACAGTTGCTGCAACCACGGGATGGCGCCCAGCAATGATCCACCCGGCGCCGCCATCACCGCCCGACCAAGCCGGCAAAGCCGGAAAATATATCATCTGTAAAAGCAAGCAACGAGCCGGCCAGCAGCGATATCGTTAAAAATATGGTGAGGACCACGCCAAGAAATTTCACCATATATTGAAATGTCTGCTCCTGTACCTGAGTGGCCGCTTGCAGCACGGCGACAATCAATCCGAGCGCAGAGGCTACGATGATGGGCGGCGCCGACAATATCAGGACGAGCCACAGCGCCTGAATGGTCAATCCAATAACGGCGCTGCTCATGACGACCGATCACGCATAAGACAATACCAGCCCGTGCGCGAGTTTTACCCATCCATCGACAAGCACAAACAACAATATTTTGAACGGCAGCGAAATGGTTGTTGGCGACAGCATCTGCATCCCCATTGCCTGCAAAATATTGGCGATGACGAGATCAATCACCAAAAATGGCAGAAATATTAGAAAACCAATCTCGAAGGCGACCTTTAGCTCGCGAACCACGAATGCCGGAATAGCAATGACAAAGTCGCGCTCCGAAAGCGCAGCGACCCGCGCGGGATCACCGATGCGGCGCTGTGTGGCCAGAAAAAATATCCGTTCGCGCGGATCGCTGTGCTTGAGCAAAAAGGCACGCAGCGGCTCTTTCGCCCGGTCGACACTGTCAAACAACTGGCCGGCCCGCGTGTCGACATCGGCGGCGCTCTCGATACCGGCCTGCTGGGCCATCGCGCTCAGCGTCGGATACATAACGAACACGCTCAGCACCAAAGCGATGCCGTTCAGAACGATATTGGGTGGCACCTGCTGCACGCCCAGCGCGTTGCGAACCAGGCTGAGCACGACGACAATCTTGGTGAAAGACGTGACCATGACCGCAAAGAACGGAACGAGCGCCAGCAGCACGACCGTAACCAGCGCGGTGCCCGGCGTGAAGGTTGAAAGGTCCACCTTATTGCTCCGCGGCCGACAAATCGCCCGCCGCCAAGGCCGCCAGCCTGCTGATCATCACCGCGTGCGCGTCCCCCACCCTGACGAAATGGCCATAGGCGATCGCCCGGCCACCTACGGTGATCGACACCTCCGCCTGGTCTACCAAATGATCGAGCATCATCACGCAGCCAGGCGCCAACGCCGCGAGTTCGGCAAAGGGCACCAGCCGCTCACCCAGGCCGATTGCGGTCGGCACCGCGAACGCGGCCAGCCGCTCGGAAGGCGTCACTCCTGCCCCGCCCTTGCAAGGCTCGGTGGCACCGGCGAGACTCGCGACGGCATCGGGGCCAGGCGCCGTCGGCGTGCCGGCCGGCGGACCCGGTTGCTCCTGCGGTGCAACAACCATCGGCATGGGAACATCTCCTGAAGTAGCGCTAGCCAGCGCGGCCCAACCGCATGTGAAGCGGGCCGTGACCGGATCGAACCGGCCCGAGGCCATCGCGCCGCCGGGGCCTATCAGGCTGGCGCTGACCGCCCCCGGCCCGACCACTAACAAATCGCCTTTGGCAAGGCTCGCCGCCGTCGCAATCGGCAGCCGGGGCCCGGCCACGACAAGGGCGACCGGGACCGGCACTCGGGAAGCCAGAAGCGACGGCTGTTCAAAAACCGCATCAGCCCCCGCCGGTTGCGCCGCCAGCGCAATATCATGCGGCAAGATGAGCGTGATTTCGGTCGCCAAAATCACGTCGCCCGCACAGCTCAGCCGCACTTCAACCGACACCGCATTGTGGTGCTCAAAATCGCCGGGAAGCGGCGCAATCGCGACAGGTTCAAGAATGAGTCCAAGCCGCTGTTCAAGCGCCACAAGGACGGGCTCCAGCCCGTCCAGTGCCGCAAGCGCTGCCCCTGGCTCGGCATCGTCAACCACGATCGGCAGGCCGGCCACCCGGCCAACCCGCAATGCCGCGCCATTGGCCATCCAGATCAGCGGCGGCATGGACGCAACTGGCGCGACGGTCGCCAGCCTCCATATTGCCGGCTGGCCATTGACTGAAAGCGCCGCAAGCCGCCCCCCAATCATGCGCCGCAGCCGGCCCATCGCGGTGCTCATTTCCGCCACGTCGCACAATATCGAGGCGTCGCCATCATCGGCCGGCGAAGCCACGTCGCGCGCGCCAGCCAGCGCCACGGCCATCACATCGTGTACGGACATCAGCCGATGTCCTGCCGGGCCGGCCAGCGCGCGATCAGCGTCACGCTTCCGGCGCTGACGCCAACCAGCAACCGCTCACCCTCAGCCTCAATCAGCGCAACCCGCTCGCGCGGCCCAAGCGGCAAAGCCCGGATAAAGCGCAGCGGGCGGGGGCCTTCGACGCCTGCCGAGTCGCCAAAACTGCGATCCTGGATTTTCTTGAGCATCAAGATGACGATCCAGGCAAGGCCCAGCACCACCGCCAGCGACACGACTGTAACAATCAACGCCGAAAAAAAACCTGCCCAGCCCATCACCCACGCTCCTGAAACATCGCGGTTTCGCCGCGCCGGGCGCGCTCGGCCCAAAGGATGATTTCGGCAATGGCATCAAACATTTCTTCAGGAACGATCTCCCCAATCTCGCCCCGGCTCCACAGGCGCCGGGCGGTGGCGACATGGCGGATGATCGGCACATTCGCCTGTTCAGCAGCCGCCCGCATCGCAGCGGCCGTTTCGCCCTCGCCTTTGCCGGAGATGACCGGCACCGGCGTCTCCTCGCCGTCATAGGCAAGCGCGATTGCCAGGTGCGTGGGGTTCACCAGCAAGGCGTGGGCCTGCCCGGCCGCACCGATGTTATTCTGGCTGGCCCATTCCTGGTGCAGCGAGCGCCGCTGCGACTTCAGCTGCGGGTCTCCTTCGGAATCCTTATATTCGTTTTTGATATCGCGGCGGCTCATCCGCATTTTCTTCAAGAACCGGTGACGGGAATAGAACCAGTCGGCGGCCGCAACGAATGCAAATATCGCCCCGGTCGTGCCCAGCAGCAGCACGCTTTCATCGCGCACGACCGCGAAAAGGAGCGTCGCGATTTGCGGCCCGCCGCTGCCGTCAACGTCCCACGCCGCCGGGGTTACAAATCCGCGACCCTGGCGCGCTGCCGCCACGACGAAATACGCCGCGATGCAGCCAAGCACGATTGCCTTGACCGTCGATTTGGCGATTTCAACGAGGCTATCAAGGCCGATCATCCGCTTGAAGCCATTCATGATATTGAGGTTGTCGAACTTGAACTTGAGCTTCTCGGTCGTAAAAATCGCGCCGATTTGAAAATACTCCGCGGCCATGCCGAGCAAGGCCGCCGGCAACAGGCACAAAAACGCCGACTGTACGACGAGCCAGCCGCTGCGCGTGGCGATTTCTGTGAGCGCCGCGTCAAATGGCATCGCCATCGCCAGACCAACCGAGCGGCTGGCGAGGTCGGCAAGGGCGGGCCCGATGATGCTGCTGGATGCTGTGATCAGCACTGCCCACATCAACGTCGACGCCGCCAGACCCACGTCCCTGGATTTTGCGACATCGCCCTTTTTACGCGCATCCTGGAGGCGCTTGGGGGTAGGCTGTTCGGTTTTGTCGCTACTATCTTTTTCAGCCATCACATTTCTCAAATATTTCCGACAAATACCGTGGCCGTCAGTATCGCTGACATGAAGCAGATCAATAAATCATGCTCAAAATAAAATATAGTTATTCCTAATCAAAATCGTCATCATTAAATAAAATCGCACAGTTCAGACGGCGCCATAGCATTGCAAGTCATTATATGTTTCATTTATGTAATAAAACTGTAAGGCTGGCGCAATTAATTGGCGTGAATGGCTAGCCTTGCAGCGCGCGTTGAGTCAAGAATCCCAGAAATCAGCGGGTCAATAGCCAAAACGTGCAGATGAAGTACGTAATTACCTCAAGAAACACGCGCCGAATCAAAATTCCGTCAGCTTTGCGCAGATGTCGCATCGCAGAACGAATCGCCAACTGTGCGATATCGTCCAAATCGGTGCTCCTGCGGTCGGATTTGCGCCATCAATTCACCCTTAGCTCCCCGATTCAGGCACAAGATCACACTCATTTTGGACAAAACAGGACAATGTAACGATGTAATCAATTTGTCACGCAAGCCCGCTAGGCATTCATTATCGGTAATACTGACCAGGTCGCCTCCTTTGGACGTGAAGTCCTTAGGGATAAAAAGATGGTCGGAATCGTAACGGATAAAAAAATGGCTCGCACTCATGCTATTAAATTGGCAGTTATTGTTGCGTCTATATTAATGGGTGCTTCGCCAGCGTACGCAAAAGCTGGCAATGACTGGGAAAATCTATCAGACAGGCAGGAGAACTGCCCGATATCCAATCGCATCAGAGTGGTGGATTGGGGGTCGCTGTCTGACATTTCGGGGTTGCGCGATTGCCGGTCGCAAATCGTCGAAGGTCGCGCGAAAATCGTGGCACCCGCGCCGCCGCCAGTCAGGATTGAGGCACCGGCGCCCGACGGTCAATCTTTTGGAATAGCAAAGCAGCGCCCCGCCGGCGCCCGCGATGCGGCAAGGCGTGCTGGCACAGCAACGGCGTTTAACCCATCCTGGGGTGCGCGCAGCGCAAGCATTAACGACATCATTGAAGATGTCGGGGCGCGGCACCGCGTTGACCCGCGCCTGCTCCACGCCGTTATTGCCGTCGAATCAGGATATCGCCCGGCCAGCGTGAGCCCCGTGGGCGCGCGCGGGCTGATGCAGTTGATGCCAGCAACCGCGCGGTCGCTGGGGGTGGCACCAGCCACGCTGTTTGACCCGGCAACCAATATCGACGCCGGCGCCCGGCTGTTGCGGCGGCTGAACGGCCGGTATGCGGGCGATCTTTCGCTGATCCTTGCCGCCTACAATGCCGGAGAAGGCGCGGTGGACCGCTACTCGGGCGCCATTCCGCCGTATCGCGAAACCGTGAACTATGTCGACAAGGTAATCAGCAAATACAAATACTTTATTGAATCGGCAAATTGATCATTCCCATGGCAATGCATCAGCAAATTACAAAACACCGATTTTCTATGATGTTGCGCAATATACCAGATATTTTTCTGGTTGTATTTGTGGTGGCGGTCATCGCACTGATGGTATTGCCATTGCCCACATTGCTACTTGATGTGTTAATCGCTGTGAATATTACGGCAGCGATCTTGCTGTTGCTGAGCACCCTGTACATCACGTCGCCGCTGGAATTTTCCACCTTCCCTACATTGTTGCTGCTGACCACGCTTTTTCGATTGTCGATCAGCATCTCGACGACCCGGCTAATACTTACCAAGGGTGACGCTGGTCATATTGTCCGTCAATTTGGTGAACTTGTTGCTGGCGGAAGTCTGGTCGTGGGGCTGGTCGTCTTCCTGATTATTACGATCGTCCAGTTCATGGTGGTCGCCAAGGGCGCTGAGCGGGTGGCGGAAGTCGCCGCGCGGTTCAGCCTTGATGCGATGCCGGGCAAGCAGCTTTCCATCGACAGCGATCTGCGCTCTGGCCTGCTCGGCAAGGACGAAGCGCGGCAGAAGCGGCACCGGATCGAGCTGGAGAGCAAAATCCATGGCAGCCTCGATGGCGCCATGAAGTTCGTCAAAGGCGATGCGATTGCGTCGATCATCATCGTGCTGGTCAACTTGATCGGCGGCCTGGCGATTGGCGTCTTCGTCCATGGCCAGGAAGTGGGCCAGGCGGTTGCCACCTATTCGATTCTCTCGATCGGCGATGGGCTGGTGGCGCAGGTGCCGGCGCTGTTTTCGGCCATGGCGGCCGGGCTGCTGGTTACGCGAACCACCGACGAAGCCAGCGAGCGCCACCTGGCGCCCACAATAGGCCGGCAGTTGGGCGGCAAGCCGCATGTGCTGCTCACCGCCGCCTTGCTGGCGATGTCCATCGGTTTCGTGCCTGGGTTTCCGACGCTTGTCTTCACCGGCATCGCCGTGCTGCTGATGCTGGGGGCGGCAGCCACGCACCCGGTGTCACGGCCATTTCTCGTCGAGCGACTGGGCCTGGGCGACCATAGCGCGCCGATGGTCGCCATCAGCGTAGCGGCACGCCCGGTGATATCAGCGCCGGCGCTTGCGGTGTCGCTGGCAAGCGATGCCACAACCGCGGCCAACGCGCGGCTTATCGCAGCTGCCATCGACAGCGCTGTGGCGCAATTGCAGGACGCAAGCGGTGTTGCGCTGCCCGCCGCCACCATTACCCCATTTTCGGCGCCAGCCGAGCCCGGACAGCGCGAAAACCCGGCGGGATGGGTGTTGCGCGTCCACGGCCTGGCACTGGCCGAGGGCCCGGCGGGCGACCTTGCAGACGCTGACAAGCTGGCCGCCCAGATCGCCGCGCGGTTGCAACGCAACATCACCTTGTTCCTGGGGCTGCAACAAGTGAATGATCTGCTGAACCAGGTGGGCGCCAATTATCCCGATGTCGTAAAAGAGGTTGTGCGCGCGATGCCGACGCTGCGTATTGCCGAGGTGATGCGGCACCTCGCCAGCGAAGCGGTGCCCATGGGCAATTATCCCGAGCTGTTCGAGGCCATTGCCGTTGCCGGCCAATATGAGCAGGAGCCGGCGCGCCTGACCGAGCGGGTCCGCATCTCCATCCGGCGCGCGCTGCTTTCGTCTATTGCGGGAGACGGCCGCCTGCGCGTGCTGATGATCGGCGCCGCGCTCGAACAGGTCATCCGGGATCTGGTGCGGCCGATAGATGGCGACGCGCGGATCGCGCTCGACCCGGTATCGGTCGAAGAGCTGACCCGGCTTATTGGCGAACAAAGCGCGCTGTGCGCGGCACACGCCTTGCTCACCGCGCAGGATATCAGGCGGCCGCTGCGGCTGCTCCTGGCGGAAACCATGCCCGAAATTCGCGTCATTTCCTTCAACGAGCTTGATCCCGGCCGGCCAGTCGACATCGTCGGCGAGCTTAATCAGGCACCCGATGCGTTGATCGGCAACAGCGTGACGGAGCTTGCAGCATGAGTGCGCGCGCAAAATATGTGCTCGCCTGTGGTGTCGCGAGCATCATGGTCTGCGGCCTGGCGGGTGGTGCGTCCGGCGCTGAGTCGCCAAAATTCCAAAGCATCGCCCTTAGGCTGACGGCGCGCGGCGAAGATATCGGCGACTTTCTGAAAACAATGTTCGAGGCCGCCGGCATCAACGCGACAATCAGCGCGGCCGTGCAGGGCAAGGTCAATGGCCGCTTTGCCGCAGCCCCGGCCAAGCTCTGGGCAGACCTGTCCCGCGCGTTTGACCTTGTGGGCTATTATGACGGAACGTCCTTCTTCGTCTATGCGCGCGCCGAACTGGGCAGCCGGACGATTCAGGCGGCCAACCCCCAGGCCGTGGTCGATGAAGTGCGCCGGCTGCGGCTGGTCGACCGGAATCATTTGATAAACGCCGGCCCGATGAAAATCGACGCAAGCGGCACCCCGGGGTTTCTGGCGACAGTTTCCCGGCTGGCCAGCACTATCGGGGCGGTGCGCGACATTGAGGCAGCAGAGCGCCCGCCCATCCGCATCGCCCCGGCCGGCCCGGGCAAGGGCGGGCAGCGGAACGCCGGAATTACCAGAACGAACCCGACCGGCGCGCACGAAACGCGGATTTATTATCTGCGTTATGCCCGCGCCGACGACAGTCAGCTCGACACCGGCGGGACGCCGATCGTCATCCGGGGGCTGGCGAGCGTGCTGCGCGACGTGATGGGTGCAGGCGGCCCGGTCGGCAGCGCGGTGTCAACGCGCTATGGCGCCGGCCGCGGCCCCAACCAGCCCGTGCGCCGCGATCCGCTGGTGCAGCGCCCTCAGGGATCGACCGACCAGGATGCCGAATATGTCGGCGTTCGCGATGGTGCAAGCGACGCCGGGAGCCCGGAATCCGGCCGGGTCGGCGCCCGCCCGTCCATTGCCACGGTGCAGGCGCTCAATGCAGTTGTGGTGCGGGACCTGCCGGAAAATATGGCCACTTATGACGGGCTGATCCGCGCACTCGACGTGGAGCCGCGCATTGTCGAAATCGAAGCAACAATCATCGACATCGACCTCGATCGCGTCCGCGAACTGGGCATCGACTGGCGCATCCAGAGCCAGGGCTTCGGCGCGCTGCTCGGCAGTGACATCGTCCAGCGGACCGGCGACCCGCGCATTGACAGCACCTTGTCCGGCACGCCGAACCGCGGGCTGATTTTGCGCGGCGCGATCGGCCCGAATAATGAGCTGGTGGCGCGGTTCCAGGCGCTGGAACAGCGCGGCGCCGCGCACATCGTCTCCAAACCGCGGCTTGTGACCCTGTCGGATTCCGAAGCCACCTTTGATCGCACCCGGACATTCAACGTGCGCGTCCCCGGCAATCGCCAGTCTGACCTGTTTTCAGTGTCGGCGGGCACCACATTGCGTGTCAACCCGCATGTTCTGGCCGATGGCGGCGCCCCCCGGGTTCGCCTGTCGGTGGTCATCGAAGATGGCTCCATCGAAGGCGCCTCGGTTGACAATATCCCGATCGTCGAGCGCGCACGCGTCGCGACCGAAACGTTGATCGGCGAGGGTGAAAGCCTGTTGCTGGGCGGCCTGACGGTGGACAGCCGGCTGGATGCACTTAATCAAATTCCCGGCCTGGGCGATGTCCCGGTGCTGGGCAATCTGTTCAAAACCCGGCGAAAGGAACGTCGCCGGATCGAGCGCCTGTTTTTGATAACGCCCCGCGTCGGGTCGCTCGACAATAGCGTGCCGATTACCAAGACGCTGGTGACGATGCCCATGCCGGCGGCGCCGGGCGGAAATGACCTGTCGCCGCTTTCCATCGATGACCTGCCAAAAACGACGGCGGCTGCCGAGTTGAGCGCCAGAAGCACGATCGCGGCGCTCGCCGACGAACCCGTCATCAAGCGCCGCGTTGCGCGATCCAGCCCAAGTCAGCGGCCGAAACCCAGCAGCCAACCGGAGACTCCGCAATGACCAAGCCGCACCCCGTGCAGGTACTGCGCATTCTGTCAGGCCGCCTGGCCGGTGCCGAACATGCCTTGAACATGGGCGACAGGCTAACCCTTGGCCATGGGCTGACGCATGACATCATCCTGCGCGGCGCCGACACTGCGGGGTTGTCGATTGTGCTGCATGCGGCCCCGGCAGCGATTATCATCTCGGTGCTGGACGGCGAGGTAAGGCTGCTGGACCGGGTGCTCACCAAGGGCGAAGAAGGGGTGCTGCCGCTCTTCACGCCGTTGCAGATCGGCGAGTTTACGGCCGCCGTCGGCGAGCATGGCAGCGCGCGGTGGAGCGACGTCTCGGCATTGCTGAAATATATGGTCGACGGCCCGGCCGACGGGGCCGATTTGGCGGCCAGAACACCAACGATCCTCACCAAGCTGCGCAGCATGGGCGCCCGCGCGCAGCGTTTCGCACCGTCATCGGCAAGGGCCACGCTGGTGCCGCTCGGCATTGGCGGCGCGGTGCTGATGGCGCTTGGCGGGGCGGCTGTGATGGCGGCGGCAACGTCGGCGGCCGACAATTCGGTGCCGGCGGCAACGGCGCGGCTCCAGAATAACGGCTTCAAGGCGCTGCGGGTCAGCCAGGACAGCGTCAACGGGCACCTCATCATTGTCGGCGTGGTCGCTGACGAGGCGCAGCTAAGCCGGCTGCGGCAATGGGTGCCGCAAAACCTTGGCCGGGCGATGATTGACGTCGAAACCAGCGATTCTGCCAGTCGTGCCGCGCGCAATCTGCTGATTGAAAACGGCATCAACGCCGACGTCCATGTCGATCCCTCAGGTCTTGCGACCGTGCAGAGCAACCTTGCACCGACCGACCCCGCCGCAGTCGACGCAATCGCGCTCATCAACGAGCTTGATACCGTCCGCAAGGTGCGCTGGGCGCCGCGCGGCAGTGCGGGCGACCGCGCTGCCATCCAGCAATATTTTGCCTCCGCTACCTATGGCATCGCGACCGTGGTGGAGAGTGATCCGGGATATATCGTAACCGCCGACGGCAGCCGCTGGTTCCCCGGTGCTGTTCTGCCGACCGGCCACCGACTTGTCGCCATTGGCGATGGCAAAATCACCCTGACGCGCGACGGCAAGTCAGATGTTTTGTCCCTTTGACCGCGTTTTCCCACTCAACCTAGGAGAATAAAGATGACCGACACCGTCAACACTTCCTCGATTGCCAGCGTTGCGCTCATCAATCAGCAACGCCCGACAAGCCGCACGGCAACACCCAACTGGTTCGAGGCGTTTGCCAGCGCCTGGGGCAACGCGCTCAACAACCAAGCGGACAAGGTCGTGCAACAGGCCGACCTGATCGGCGATCAGGGCGATGACAGCCCATCGACGATCACCCTACTGACCGCTCAATCGCTGCGGTTGAGCTTTTTGTCGAACAGCGCACAATCGTCGATCGACGCGGTTGGCAAGGGCCTCGAAACCACCGCGCGCAAGGGCTGATCGCCATGGCCTTCGTCGTTCCAACCACCCTGGCCGGCGCGACCCCAATCGCGCTGGGGCCCGTTATCCCGACAGCGCCTGCATCGCCAGGCGCCAGCGGGGCACCGCAGCCCGGCGCCGTCACCTCAGGCAAATTTGCAGCGGCACTCGACCGGGCGGCCAATGGCGGGCCGTCCGTCGCCCATAATCCGCTGCAAGGCATCATGCGCGCTGTCGAACAGATTGACGGGCAGGCGCGCTCCGTTTCAGGCATTGCCGCCAAGGCCAGCGCCAACGGCGCCGAAATGCGCCCAAGTGACGTCATCGACCTGACAATGCGGTGTCAGGAGTTCATGTTCCAATGCCAGCTAACATCGAACATCGCCAATCGCAGCGCCGATGGCGTCCAGCAGTTGTTCCGGCAACAGGGCTGATGCGCACCGCGTTGCCCCTGCGCGTTCCCCGCTGGCTGCTGGCGCTGCTGGTGCCGCTTGCGCTTGGCGCATGCAGCAGCCAGCCGCTGTACAGTCAGCTCACCGAAGCGCAGGCCAACGACATGGTATCTGCCTTGTTGAACGCCAATATCAGCGCCGAAAAGAAGGTGCTCGATGGCGGCAAATGGTCGGTTGCCGTGCCGCAATCCGATTTTTCCCGCGCGGTTCAGGTATTGCGGAGCAATGGATTGCCGCGGGAGGATTTTCAGTCGCTGGGCGATGTATTCAAGAAGCAAGGTTTTGTATCGTCTCCGCTTGAAGAGCGCGCACGCCTCATATTTGGCACGTCGCAAGAACTTAGCCACAGCATCGCGTCGATTGATGGGGTCATTCAGGCGCGGGTGCATCTGACGCTGCCCGAGCCCGATCCGTTGTCAAAAGAAACCAAGCCCGCAACCGCGTCAGTACTCGTTAAATATATGGAAGGCTTCAACCTTCCACGCCAGCGCGAGGCAATAAAGACGCTCGTCGTCAATGGCGTGGAAGGATTGACGCCTGATCGGGTGAGCGTTGTCATGGTGGTTGGCCGGTCCATCTCGTCCTCGGCGCCGTCGCAGATGTTGATGGAATCGGTCTTTGGCTGGCCGGGGCTGCTGGGAATTTTCGGTTTTGGTCTTGTTGGCATCGCCTTGTGGCAGCTTCCGAAACGCGCCTTTGGCGCGCACCGACAGCCGTCACGCAACGCGGCGGTCACGATTCTCGCCGAGCCTGCCGAATGACAGCGCAGAGGATGGACACCGCCCCGACCGACCTGGGCGGGCAACGCGCCCGCGCCGCGCTGGTGGCGAAATGGACGGCGATAACCGGCGAGCCGGCGCCGCCCAAACCAACGCGCAGCCGGCGGCTGGCCGCGCGGCTCCGCACCGGCGACGCGGTCGGAGCGGGCGCCAGACTTACCTTCACCGGGCTTTGCCAGGCGCCCGACTGGATCGGGCTGCCCCTTGACCAACGGGCCGCGCTGGCCCGGGCGGCGATTTTGGCGATCCACGCCGACACGATCCGCAAAACCATATCTGGGGAGCGGTTGCGCACAGTCACCGCGATATTCGGTGAGGCGATGGTCGATCGCGTCCTCGCGGCCCAAGGGGCAGCGGCGCACCGTCCGCCGGACGATGCTCCATCGATACCGTTTCCGGTTGATCGGCGCGATGCCGAAGCATGGGGCTTCGCCATCCTCGCCCTGGCAGCACCCGCGGCCCTCGCACCGCCCATCGACCAGCCGATCCGCGCTTTGACGATGAATGTCAGTCGCGCGCGCGCGGTGCTGGCCGACGCGCTGCTGCTGCTTGGGCCGCCTTGTTCGCCCGGGCAAAGTGACCAGCCATGACCGGATATGTGCTTGCGGCCACGATGTGTGCGACACTCAGCGCCGACTCGCCGGTCATCAAGGCGGCGGATGCCGGTGCGGTGACGAACGCCGTCGAGCTGCTGCATCGCGCCGCCGCCACGCTGGCCGCGGCGGAACAGGCGGCAGCCGACATCGCAGCCAGCGCCCGGGCATCGGGGCTGCAAGCCGCCGCGGCCGCGGTTGAGGAAGCGGTTGCAGCGCAGCTTCGCGCGTTCGCCGAGGCGCTGGCCAGCGAAAGGGCACAGCGGCGGGAAGCCGTTGCCCAACTTGCGATTGGCGCCACACAGGCGGTGCTCGGGGCGTTGCCCGATGATGTGCTCATCCGCATGCTCGTCAATCGCGCGTTAGACCAGATAGATCAGGACGATATTGTCGAGATCACAATCGGGCCGGACAACGGGCACGAAGGCGCGCGGGAACAACTCCTCGCCGACCTGGCGGCGCAAGGCATCGTCGCGCGCACAGATGCGGCGCTCACGCGGGGTGACTGCGTCGTGGCCACTGCCACTGGCCGGATCATTGCAAGCGTCGACGCGCAGATTGCAGGCATTGCCCGCCGCTGGGGGCTTGAGTCAGCCGATGAACGCTGACCCCGCCGCATTGCTGCGCGCGCTGGAGCGCGGGCCTGTGTTCGAACGGCGCGGCCGGCTCGTCGGCGCGATTGGCACAACCTTGCGCGTGCGTGGCCTGTCGGCCCGGATTGGCGATCAGTGCGCGCTCATCAATCCCGACGGCGGGCCGCCCGTCAACGCCGAGGTGATCGGCCTGGCTGATCGCGATATTCTGCTCACCCCGCTTGCCGACCTTCAAGGCCTGTCGATTGACTGCGAAGTCGTGCTCCGACCGGATCGCAGCCAGGTTCCATGCGGAGATGATCTGCTTGGCCGGGTGATCGATGCGCACGTCCGCCCGCTCGACGGCAAACCGCCCGTTGGCACCATGCCCTGTCGCCCAATTTTTGCAGCCGCACCCACCCCGCTTGGCCGGGTGCCAATCACCAATGCCGTGGAGACCGGTGTGCGCGCCATCGACGCCCTGCTGACGATTGGCCAGGGCCAGCGGCTAGGCGTCTTTGCGGCAGCCGGCGGCGGCAAATCGACGCTGATGGGCATGCTCGCGCGGCAGACCCGCGCAGATGCCATCGTCATCGCCCTGATCGGCGAACGTGGCCGTGAAGTCCGTGAGTTCATCGAGGACAATCTCGGCGCAATCGGCCTGGCGCGGGCCGTTGTCGTCATCGCAACAGCGGAGCGCCCGGCAATGGAACGGGTACGCGCAGCACATGTTGCCACCGCCATTGCCGAGGGGATGCGCGAATCGGGCAAGCATGTCCTGCTGCTGATGGACAGCGTAACCCGCTTTGCCCGCGCGCTTCGCGAAATCGGCCTGGCCGCGGGCGAACCGCCCGTTCGCCGCGGTTTTCCGCCATCGGTATTTGCTGAATTGCCGCGCCTGTTCGAACGTGCCGGCAATGACGATCGCGGCTCGATCACCGCGATTTACACCATCTTGCTGGAGGATGAAGACGGCGATCCGATTGGCGAAGAGGTCCGGTCGCTGCTCGACGGCCATCTGGTGCTGTCGCGCAAACTGGGCGCGCGCGGCCATTATCCAGCGATTGACATCCTCGGCAGCCTCAGCCGGTTGTTTCCCAAACTCGCCACGGCGCCGCAGCGCCACGCTGCCCGCGATCTGCGCGCGCTGCTCGCCAAGCTGGACGACATCGCGCTGCTCGTGCAGCTCGGGGAATACCAGCCCGGCACGGACCCGCTGGCCGACCGGGCATTGCGCCTCCAGCCGGCGATCAACGACTTTTTGCAACAGCCAACCGACGCGCCGTCTCCCTTTGCCACCACGATTGCCCATCTACGTAGTTTCGAACTGGGCCATGACGGATAGCCGGCTGCTTCCGGCCCTTGTCGCGCTGGCGGAGAGGCGCCGCCAACGGGCGCTGCGGCGCCATGCGCGCGCGGCCGAAGGGCACTGCCATGCCGAGTCCGCGCTGGCACGTTGCACGGACGACAGCGCCCGCACCGCTCACGCCAACGCCCAGGCAGACGCGCTGCGGCGCGCCAATCCAGCCAGCGACACCGCACGCTGCTGGCACCTGCACCAAAGCGCCGAGGTTAGCCGCGCTATCGCCGCCCTCGCCCACGCGCAGCACGCTGTCGAGCGGAGCGCGGCTGAGCTGGCCCGGCACCGGCAGGACGTGCGCCTTGCCGAAACGCGGTCGGACACGCTGATAGAGAGATTGGCCCAGCAACGCCGCCAACAACGCAATCTGGCCGAAGATCGCGCCGAAGATGATCGCCCGGCATCAGCAGGAACACGTCCATGCCCATAGAGCGGCCGATCAGCCAGCCCTTGCCCGATCGCCAGGATACCGGCCTGTCAAGTGCCGGCCGCCCGGCTGACCCGCCGGCTGCGGCCCGGTTCGCCAAGTCACTCCAGCGCTGGTCGCAGCACCAGGGGCCAGCGCCCGGCCCGGGGCAGCCGCCCAGCGCGCCAACGCCGGAGCAGCCGGGCGCAGGGCTCGGTCCAGATCACAGCGAGAGCCCGGTCGTCGCTAACCTCAGCGCCAAAGAAGCGGGCAAGCCGCCCAAGCCCCTCCGCCGCCCGCCGCCACAGCCGCGACCCGAGCGTGGCGCCAGCGACGTGGCGCGCAGGGCCGGCGCTGCCCCGCCGCGCCCGCAAGCCGAATCAGGCGACCGCCCAGTGGGCGATGCAGCGCTCGCCACCTCAGGCCTTGTGGCATTTGGCCAGCCGGGCGCAGTGGCAAGTGGCGCCAGCCGGGCCGAGGCACGGCGCACCGCGCCCGATGTCGCCGAGCAGCAGCAATTTGCGCGCTTTGCCGCGGCCATTGCCGAGCCTGGCGCCAATGCGCCAACCGACACCTTATCGGTGACCTTCTCACGGGCCGATGCCGTGCTCAGTTCCGCCCTGGTCGAACGGTCAGCCGACGCGCGGCTGGCGATTACGCTCACGCAAAATGCGCCGGGCGGCGCGATCCTCCCGCCGCCGTCAATCGCCAGCCTGGAACAGCGGTTGCAAAAGCGCGGGCTGAGCGGCTATCGGCTCGCCTTCACGCGCAAACCGAACGATGATGCCGCTGGCGGGGGCACCTGGTAAGGGGGTTGGCGGGCACGTCACCGTTGCACCGCGCCTGACTGGCGCCACCGGCGTCGACGTTAATGGTTTTGAGCGCGCCAGAGCGGCAGGTTCGGCGTTGCGCGGCCTGCGGCATATTGCCCGTCAGCGATGGCGCCCCGGTGATGCCACCGGCGGCCGCGCCATGCCGACCTGCGCGCCGTCCATCCAGCCACAGGCCGCACAGATGGCCAAGGCATGGAAACGCCCGGCTCCCCTTGGCGGAGAGCCGGGCGTTCCACATCATCGCTCAGCAGATAGCGCGCGCTTACTTGTCGATCGCGCTGACCACGCCTGCGCCGACGGTGCGGCCGCCTTCGCGAATGGTGAAGCGCTGGCCAACGTCCATGGCGATTGGCGCGATCAGCTTGATGCCAAGCGCCACTTCATCGCCGGGCATAACCATTTCAGTGCCTTCAGGCAGGTCGATAGTGCCGGTCACGTCGGTCGTGCGGAAGTAGAATTGCGGACGATAATTGGCGAAGAATGGCGTGTGGCGGCCACCTTCATCCTTCGACAGCACGTACACGCTTGACTGGAAGTCGGTGTGCGGCTTGATCGAGCCTGGCTTGCACAGCACCTGGCCGCGCTCAACCTCGTCACGGGCAACGCCGCGGATCAGCGCGCCGACATTGTCGCCCGCCTGGCCCTGGTCCAGCAGCTTGCGGAACATTTCAACGCCGGTCACGGTGGTCTTGCGCACTTCGGCGTGGATGCCGACAATCTCGACTTCTTCACCAACCTTGATGATGCCGGTCTCAACGCGGCCGGTCACCACCGTACCACGACCGGAAATTGAGAACACGTCTTCAATCGGCATCATGAACGGCTTGTCGAGCGGGCGTTCGGGCTGCGGGATCGATTCGTCGACCGCCTTCATCAGCTCAAGGATCGCGTCATGGCCAAGCTTGGTGTCGCTGCCCGAAAGCGCGCAGGTTGCCGAGCCGCGGATGATGGGAATATTGTCGCCATCAAATTCGCGCTTGGAGAGCTCTTCGCGGATCTCCATCTCGACGAGTTCGAGAATTTCCTCGTCATCGACCAGATCGACCTTGTTGAGGAAAACGACCATTGTCGGCACGCCGACCTGCTTGGCGAGCAGGATGTGCTCCTTGGTCTGTGGCATCGGGCCGTCGGTTGCGGACACAACCAGAATCGCGCCATCCATCTGGGCGGCACCGGTAATCATGTTCTTCACATAATCGGCGTGGCCCGGGCAATCGACATGCGCATAGTGGCGGGCAGCGGTTTCATACTCGACATGCGCCGTCGAGATGGTGATGCCGCGCTCGCGCTCTTCTGGCGCCTTGTCGATATTGGCGAAGTCAACCGCGACGCCGCCGCTGGTTTCAGCCAGAACCTTGGTGATGGCGGCCGTGAGCGACGTCTTGCCATGATCGACGTGGCCAATGGTGCCAATGTTGAGATGCGGCTTGTTCCGCTCGAATTTTGCTTTCGCCATTTCTTTCCTACCTTCTCAATCAAATTTTCCGTGGCTGCTACCGGGCGCTGGAAAGCGGCCCCCATAGCGACAGTTTTTGGGTTACGCCAGCTTTGCCTTCACTTCGTCGGCGACGTTGGCGGGCACTTCGTCATAATGCGAGAACTGCATCGTATATTGCGCACGGCCCTGTGTGAACGAGCGAAGCTGGTTCACATAACCAAACATGTTGGCCAGCGGCACAATCGCTTCCACCGCCTGCGCGTTGCCGCGTGTGTCGGTGCCCTGGATCTGGCCGCGGCGGCTGTTCAAATCGCCAATGACGTCGCCGAGATAATCCTCCGGCGTCACCACCTCGACCTTCATGATGGGCTCCAGCAGCTTGATGCCGGCCTTTTGCGCCGCTTCCCGCATGCAGCCCCGTGCGCAGATTTCAAAGGCGAGCGCCGACGAGTCGACGTCGTGATATTTGCCGTCGGTCAGCTCGACCGAAAAGTCGATGATCGGAAAGCCGATGAGCGACCCGCTTTCGGCGGTTTCGCGCATGCCCTTTTCAACGCTTGGGATATATTCCTTGGGGACGTTGCCGCCCTTGACCGAATCGATGAACACAAAGCCGGTGCCGCGCTCGCCCGGTGTTACCTTCACGCGGATTTCACCGAACTGGCCCGAACCGCCCGACTGCTTCTTGTGGGTATAGGTAAGCTCGACAGGCTTGGCGAGATATTCGCGATACGCCACCTGCGGCGCGCCGACATTGGCCTCCACCTTGAACTCCCGCTTCATGCGGTCGACCAGGATTTCGAGGTGAAGCTCGCCCATGCCCTTGATGATCGTCTGGCCGCTTTCGGCATCCGACGACACCCGGAAAGACGGATCTTCACGCGCCAGACGGTTGAGCGCCACGCCCATTTTTTCCTGATCGGCCTTGGTCTTGGGCTCCACCGACAGCTCGATAACCGGCTCGGGAAACTCCATCCGTTCAAGGATGATCGGCAGGTTGGCCGCGCACAGCGTGTCGCCGGTGGTGGTGTCCTTCAACCCGGCAAGCGCGACGATGTCGCCGGCAAACGCCTCCTGAATGTCTTCGCGGCTATTGGCATGCATGAGCAGCATGCGGCCGACCTTTTCCTTCTTGTCCTTGACCGAATTGGTCACGATTGAGGCCGCTTCGAGCTTGCCCGAATAGATACGCGCAAAGGTGAGCGTGCCAACAAACGGATCGTTCATGATCTTGAACGCCAGCGCCGAAAAGGGTGCACTGTCGTCTGCGGGCCGCGAATCCTCGGTCTCGCCATCGAGCTTCACGCCCTTGATGGCTGGCACGTCGAGCGGGCTTGGCAGATAATCGACAACCGCATCGAGCAAAGGCTGCACGCCCTTGTTCTTGAACGCCGAGCCACACAGCACCGGCACGAACGAAAAGTTCAGCGTGCCCTTGCGGATGAGCTTTTTCAGATCGGCCGAACTCGGCTCATTGCCTTCCAGATAGGCTTCCATCAGATCATCGTCTTGCTCGACGGCCATTTCGATGAGTTCTGAACGCGCGGTGGCGGCTGCGTCCTTCAAATCATCAGGAATGTCCTGATATTCGAACTTGGCGCCCAGCGACTCTTCCAGCCAGATGATCGCGCGGTTCTCGACCAGATCGACCAGCCCCTTGAAGCCCCCCTCGATGCCGATTGGCAAATACAGAACGGCCGGGCGGGCGCCGAGACGATCCTTGATCATGTCAACGCACATGTTGAAATTGGCGCCGGTGCGGTCGAGCTTGTTGATGAAGCACATCCGCGGCACCTGATATTTCTCGGCCTGGCGCCACACCGTTTCCGACTGCGGCTCAACGCCGGCCACGCCGTCAAAACACGCAACCGCGCCGTCGAGCACGCGAAGCGACCGCTCAACCTCAATCGTGAAGTCGACATGGCCCGGTGTGTCGATGATGTTGATCCGGTGCTCTTCGCCCGCGCCTTCGGCCGCCCGCCAGAAGCAGGTGGTCGCCGCCGAGGTGATGGTGATGCCGCGCTCCTGCTCCTGCTCCATCCAGTCCATGGTCGCCGTGCCTTCATGCACTTCGCCAATTTTGTAGGACTTGCCGGTGTAATACAGGATGCGCTCGGTCGTCGTCGTCTTGCCGGCGTCGATGTGCGCCATGATGCCGATGTTGCGATATCTGTCGAGCGGATGGCTGCGGGCCATGACGGTTATTCCTTGGGCGAGGGGAAGGGCCGGAGCCCATGCCCCGGCCGTTTCTATATAAGAGGTATTTTTACCAGCGGTAGTGGCTGAACGCACGGTTGGCTTCCGCCATCCGGTGCGTGTCTTCGCGCTTCTTGACAGCGTTGCCGCGGTTGTTGGCAGCATCCATCAACTCGCCCGAAAGCCGGCCGGCCATGGTGTGCTCCGAACGCGCGCGCGCGGCCGTAATGAGCCAGCGGATCGCCAGTGCCTGCGCACGCTCGGGCCGCACTTCAACCGGCACCTGATAGGTCGCACCGCCAACGCGGCGGCTGCGCACTTCAATGCCCGGCTTCACATTGACGAGCGCTTCATGAAATATGCCGATCGGGTCTTTCTTGGCACGCTGTTCAACGGTTTCGAGCGCACCATAGACGATGCCCTCAGCAACCGACTTCTTGCCGTCGAGCATGATGTTGTTCATGAACTTCGACAGCACGATGTCACCAAATTTTGGGTCTGGCAGAATTTCCCGCTTTTCGGGGCGACGACGACGAGACATTGATTTTTCCTTTGCTCTTCAGCCTGATGGGTCGGACGAGGTGCCGACCGGCTTACTTCGGACGCTTGGCGCCGTATTTGGAACGGGACTGGCGACGGTCCTTCACCCCCTGTGTGTCGAGCACGCCGCGCAGCACATGGTAGCGAACGCCGGGCAAATCGCGCACGCGACCGCCACGGATCAGCACCACCGAGTGCTCCTGCAGGTTATGCCCTTCGCCGGGGATGTAGCTGATGACTTCGCGCTGGTTGGTCAGGCGGACCTTGGCCACTTTGCGCAGCGCCGAGTTCGGCTTCTTTGGCGTGGTCGTATAAACACGCGTGCATACCCCGCGCTTTTGCGGGTTCTTGTCCATCGCAGGGACCTTTGACTTGGCCTTTTGCGGATCGCGGCCCTTGCGGACCAGCTGGTTAATCGTCGGCATGAAGCCCTTCACCTTTTATGTTACCGGCAAAAAATCCGGCGGTTACTTTGCTGAACCTTGGCCTGCCAGATCCCGATTCGGAAATGACAAAAAGGACCACGTGGCGGCCGTGCTACCACCGGGGTCCTGGCATGTATCCAGCAATGTTCAAGCAGCCCCGCACGACGAGCGTCCCGCAAAGCAGGCGCGCCTATACGCGGCGGGGCATGGCAGGTCAACCGGGCGCGGGCGCCAAAAAGAATCGCGGGCAAGCTGCGGCCCGCGCTTTACCGATTGCTAACCATAGCCGCGCTACGCCCGCCGGCGATGATGCACGCCGCCCCTTTTGCCGCCACAGCGCCTGCCGTGCGCCTGCGCGCGCCCCTGTTGGGCGCCATCCTCCTGGTTGCGGGTTATTGCCATCTTCTGTTCTGGCCGATTTTGACCACGGATGTGCTGAACGATTATGTGCCGTGGTTCAACCATGTCGCGGCGCGCGGCGTGCCAGCCGCTTTTGCCGAGCCGTTTGGCGCCTATACCCCGCCCTATCTTTACGGCCTGGCGCTAATGGCGCCGCTGAAGGGCCTGCTGCCCGATCCGACGATCATCAAGCTGTTGTCGATGCTCGGCAATATCGCGCTGGGCGGCGCGTTCTGGCATTTGCTGAACCGGCTGCGCGTGCCGATGGCGCCGCGTTATGCAGCGATGCTGCTGGCGCTCCCCAGTGTGATGATGAACGCAGCACTGCTGGGCCAGTGCGATGCCATGTATGTCGCCCCGTGCGTCATGGCGCTGGCCGCCGCGCTTGACCGCAAGCACCGCGTGATGCTCGCCTGGTGCGGCATAGCGCTTGCCTTCAAGGCGCAGGCGGTGCTGCTGGCGCCGTTCATTCTGGCGTTGCTGATCGCGCGGCGCGTGCCGTTTGGCCAGTGGCTGGCCGCACCGGCTGCGTTTCTGGCGGCGATGCTGCCCGCCTGGGCTGCAGGATGGCCCGCCCATGACCTGCTGACCATCTATTTTCGGCAGGCCGACACCTTCCATGAAGTTGCGCGCAACTCACCCAATATATGGATGATTCTCGATGTCGCGGGGCTCGACACCGGCGCGCTGACGCTGCTTGCGATGGCCGCGGCGATCGGCACGCTGGGCGCCTATGTCGCGCGGCTCAGCGCCACCGCGCGGCACCTCTCGACGCCATTGCTGCTGCGCGCGGCAACGCTTGCCCCGCTGCTTGCCGCTGGGCTTCTCCCGCGGATGCACGAGCGCTATTTCCTTATCGCCGACGTGTTTTCGCTCGCGCTCGCTTTGGCCAGCAATGAACGCGCGGTCTGGTGGATTCCGGCGCTGGTACAGGCCGGGTCAACCCTTGCGCTGCTCGCCTATCTCACGGGCACACCGGCGCTGGCCGCCATCGGCGCGGTCGCCATGATCGCCGCGACCTGGCTGACCGCCAAGCCCTGGCTGATCCGCTCGGCAAACGACAACCCGCTGCTGCCGCACCAGACCTGAGCCGCCACGCCCCCTGCCAAAGGGCAGCTTTCATGGTATCGACTGCGCCCGAATCGGTAGTGCACGAAGCGCGCACCAGCCAACCGGGGAAGACTGCAATGGCGATGTTCAACAAATCCAGAGACGCCGAACCGCTGCCAGCAAGCTTTGGCACCCAGGGCGGCAAACGCGGCGTGTTTTCCGTGCTGGGCAGCGATGTCACAATCACCGGCAACATTGCGGCCACCACCGACCTGCACATTGAGGGCACGGTGCACGGCGATGTCGCGTGCGCCAATCTCGTTCAGGGCGCCGGCAGCCACATCACCGGCAATGTGCAGGCCGAAACGGCCCGGCTTGCCGGCACGATAGACGGCACCGTCGCGGTTCGTCAGCTCACCGTCGAGCGCGCCGCACGGATCACCGGCGATGTCGAATATGAAGACATAGCGATGGAAAAAGGCGCCAGCATCGACGGGCGGCTAAAGCATATCAGCGGCACTAGCCAGCCCCGTGCAGAAACGGTGCACCTTCTCGGCTCAGGCGACGCCGCCGGCTGAACCGGCCGGTGCCGGGCGCTCAGCGGATGCGGACGCCGCCCTTGATGACGGCGCCGGGGTGCTCCAGCAGCGCAACATTGGCGGTCGGATCGCCCGTCACGGCCACGATATCGCCATATCGGCCAACCGCAATCGTGCCGACATCGCCCGTGCGGCCAAGCGCCTGAGCGGCATTTATGGTCGCTGCCCGGATGGCGTCGATGGGCTGCATGCCCCATTCGACCATCTTGGCGAATTGCAGCGCATTCTGCCCGGCCGGAAAGACGCCGCCATTGTCGGTGCCGAACACCATCTTGACACCAGCCCTGAAAGCCTCGCGAAATGTCTCGCGCTGTTTGCGGCCGATCTGCCGTTCCTTCTCCAGGCTTTCGGGATAAACGCCGTTCTTGGCGCCCTCGGCCAGAATATAGTCGTCGTCATAAATATCCATCGAGAACCAGGCACCGCCTGCTTTGGCCAGCCGGAAGCTTTCGGCATCGGCAAGGCTTGCATGCTCGATCGTGTCGATGCCCGCCCTTAGCGCCGCATTGATTCCTTCGGCGCCATGCGCATGGGCCGCCACCTTCATGCCCAGCATATGCGCTTCGTCGGCAACTGCCCTCATTTCCTCCAGCGTCATCTGCTGCGCGCCGGCCGTGTCGGAGCGCGAGAGGACGCCGCCGGTTGCGCAGATCTTGATGACCTCGGCGCCATATTTGCGCACGGTGCGAACCAGCTTGCGATAGCCGTCCGCGCCGTCTGCCACCGACGGTTGGGCAAGCGCGGCAAAGCTGGGCGGCAATCCCTCGCTATTGTCGCAGTGGCCGCCGGTCGCGCCCAGCGCATAAGTGGCCGGAACGATCCGCGGCCCGGCAATATAGCCACCCTCAACCGCCTGCTTCAGCCCGACATCATTATAATTGGTCGACCCGACATTGCGCACGGTCGTAAAACCGGCCTCAAGCATGGCCCTGGCATTGGCGACACCCACCGCCTGCCAGAAACTGTCGGTATATTCGAGGCCCTTAAACCCGCTGATCCGCGAATCCGCATCCAGATGCACATGCATGTCGATCAGCCCGGGCAGGATGGTCTGCCCCGCAAGGTCAATCCGCCGGGCATCTGCCGGAACGGCCAGCGAGCCCTGCACCCCCACGGCGCTGATCCGCCCATCGGTGATGACCACGACCGGCCGGTCAATCGTTTTCCCGGTCGCGACATCCACCATGTGATCGGCCGTGACGGCGACCGTTTCGGCCGCAACAGGCACGGCGACCGAAGCGAGCAGCAGAGCGATGGCGGCTTTGAACATGAACGACCCCTGTCTGGATGGAAGGGGTGCAACCATAGTCCCCGCCGCCCGATCGTCCAGAGCCCAACGGCATCTCGCGGCACTGCAAGGCGACACCGGCATTGCGGGCGGTGCAAAAATGCCCGATCAGTGCGTAACGCAGTGCCAGTGATGCGCGACGTTTCGGTGCCATAGCCCAGGAGAGCGACGTTGACGTTGACCCCCCACGCCAGAGCACTCGTCGTGGCACGCGCGCTGTTGTTCTTGCTTGGCCTGCTGGAAGGCGCCGTCGTTCCCCTGTTCGCCAACCCCAGAATGGCGCTGTCGGCACATCTGACGGCAGTCCAGAGCGGCATGGCGCTGATGATCGCGGGCGCGCTTTGGCCAGCCGCCCATCTGGGCCCAAGGGTCGCGACAATCGCGCGTTTGGCGACGATTGCCGGCATGTACGCCCTGTGGATTGGCCTGACGCTGTCGGCCGCGACCGGGGCCAGCGCCGCGTTACCCATTGCCGGGGCAGGGCATCACGCGAGCGATTTGGCCGAAACCATCGTCTCAGCGCTCGTGCCCGGCGCAAGCGGCCTCATGACATTAGGCTGGCTGCTGTTTGTGGCAGGGCTTATCCGCCAGAAACAGGGGTAGCGCCCCCTTTCAGATATGCAGCGCCCGCCCATAGGCCGCGAGCACGCTTTCATGCATCATTTCAGAGAGCGTGGGGTGCGGGAACACCGTCTGCATCAGTTCGGCCTCGGTCGTCTCCAACTGCTTGCCAACGGTATAGCCCTGGATAAGCTCGGTCACTTCGGCGCCCACCATATGCGCGCCCAGCAATTCGCCGGTTTTCGCGTCGAACACCGTTTTGATGAAACCTTCCGCCTCGCCCAGCGCAATCGCCTTGCCATTGCCGATAAAGGGGAAGGTGCCCGCCTTCACCGCATAGCCCGCCTCGCTTGCCTTGGCCTCGGTCAGCCCCACGCTTGCGACTTGGGGGTGGCAATAGGTGCAGCCGGGAATGTTGCGCACATCCATCGCGTGGGGATGAACCTCGGTGTTGCCGAGCGCCTGCGCAATTGCCTCCGCTGCAATCACGCCTTCATGGCTGGCCTTGTGCGCGAGCCAGGGCGGCGCCGTGACATCGCCAATTGCCCATAGCCCAGCGACATTGGTGCGGCACATCGCATCGGCAACGATGTGGCCCCGGCTGGTCGCCGCACCAAGCGCTTCCAGCCCGATATTCTCGGTATTGGGGACAATGCCGATGGCGACGATGACATGGCTGAAATCGCCCGTGGTAACCGTGCCGTCCTTGGCCTTGATCGCCGCCTTCACGCCGCTGGCGCCTGCCTCGATCTTCTCGACGCCCACCCCTGTGAGGATCGTCATGCCCTGCTTCTTGAGCGATTTTTCGAGAAAGGCCGACACATCGGCATCTTCCACCGGCACGATCCGGTCGAGCATTTCAACGACCGTCACGTCCGCGCCCATATCATTGTAGAAGCTGGCAAACTCGATACCTATCGCGCCTGAGCCGATGACAAGCAGCCTGGTCGGCATTTCGGGCGGCACCATGGCGTGCCGATAGGTCCAGATGCGCTTGCCGTCGGCCGGCGCAAAGGGCAGGTCGCGCGCGCGGGCGCCCGTTGCGATGATGATATGTTTGGCGGCCAGTTCTTCCGACTTTCCGTCGCGCGTCACGGTCAGCCTGCCTGGCCCGCTCAGCACGCCATCGCCCATGTGCACGCTGATCTTGTTCTTCTTCATCAGGTGCGTGACGCCCTGATTGAGCTGTTTGGCCACCCCGCGCGAGCGCTTGACCACCGCGCCAATATCCGCGCTGATCTTCTCGGCCGCCAGCCCATAGTCGCCGGCGTGCTGCATGTAGTGATAGATTTCAGCCGAGCGCAGCAGCGCTTTGGTCGGGATGCAGCCCCAGTTGAGGCAGATGCCGCCCAGCAGCTCGCGCTCGACAATCGCCACCTTCAGCCCGAGCTGGCTTGCTCGGATCGCCGCGACATAGCCGCCGGGGCCAGAGCCGAGCACGATGAGATCATAGATATCAGCCATTTGCCGTCCGCTCCTTTGCGCGCACCATCTTCCACCACACTGCCGCTGCGACCAGCCCGGCAAAGGCGCCCATCGCGGGCACCGTCCAGATCGTCGGGATGTGCCAGAACCCCCGCATCAGCACCGTCGCCGACAGGCCGCCGCTGGCCGCCGCAACCGCATGAAACACCAGGCGGCTTGCGGCGCGCGGTATCGCCCGGTCGATCAGCAACCCGAACATGAGGCCACCGGTCGTCACAAACGCCAGACACATCGCAAAGGAAAGCCCCAGCCCAGCAAGCCAGCCGCCAAGGCTTGAGGCGTCTTTGATGCCCACCACGACACCCAGCACCAGCGCACAGGCCGACGATGCTGCGAGCGCTGCAACCGCAAAGGCGCGTGCCCGCCGCGTCCAGCCGATGATCACGCAGCGGCCCCTTGTGCCCGTCCGCCAGCAACGGCATCCGCCGCCGTGGCGCGCGCGCAGCGGGCGGACGCGCCGTGCAGGCAGGTATCAGCCACGTGCCGGGCCGGCATCCGCGGCGGGGCCGGAACCGGGGGTTTGCCCGGCGGCGTCCCCGCGCCACGCCGCCATCAGCGGTTTCAGCCCCATGCCGCCGATAAACGCAATCGACACGAAAGCGATGATCCAGATTTCGCGCGAGGCGAGCGGCACCGCCCAGGCAGCGCCCTTGGCCATCAGCAGCGCAACCAGCGCGCCGGCCGCGATGTGGAACAGCTCGACAAGCACGCGTGACACCGCGCGGCTCAGGCGATCAGGCCGAGCGGGTGCTCGACCAGCTCTTTCAGCAGCTTCATCAGCGCCGCCCCGTCCGCGCCATCAATCGCGCGGTGATCAAAGCTGCCGGTGGCCGACATGACCGTCGCCACGCTGAGCGCATCATCGACGACATAAGGGCGCTTTTCGCCCGCGCCCACCGCGAGAATCATCCCCTGGGGAGGGTTGATGACCGCATCGAACTGCTTGATGCCGAACATCCCCATATTGGAAATGCTGGCCGTTCCTCCCTGATATTCATGCGGCTGGAGCTTCCCGTCCTTGGCGCGGGCGGCCAGATCCTTCATTTCAGTGGCGATCGCCGAAATGCTCTTGGCGCCGGCATCCTTGACGATGGGGGTGATGAGACCCCCCGGAATCGACACGGCCACGGCTATGTCGGACCGGGCGTAGCGCACCAGCCTGTCCCCCAGAAATGTCACATTGCAGTTTGGCGCCTGCGCCAGCGCCACGCCAAGCGCCTTGATGAGCATGTCGTTAACCGACAGCTTCACCCCGCGCGCCTCAAGCGAGGCATTCAGCTCGCCGCGCAGCTTGAGCAGCGCATCGAGGCGGATATCGACCGTCAGATAGATATGCGGCACCGTTTGCTTGGCCTCGGTCAGCCGGCGCGCGATGGTCTTTCGCATGTTCGACAGCTTGTCGAGCATGTGGGGAATCGTGTCGTCCCACGCGACCGGCGCCACAGGCTTGGGTGCCTCGGCCGCGCCGATACCAGGTGCTGCGACAGCAGCCGGCGCCGACGCCGCAGGCGCAACCGAAGCCGCAGCGGCGAGCGGTGCCGCACCGGTGGTGGCAGTCTCCACATCCGCCTTGACGATGCGACCGCCCGGCCCGCTGCCTGCCACCACCGCCAAGTCGAGCCCCTTGTCGGCGGCCATGCGGCGCGCCAGCGGGCTTGCCTTAACGCGGCCCGGAGCACCGGCGGCACTGATGGCGGGGGGCGGCGCAGGCGCGGCAGGCGCAGGCGGGGGCGATGCCGGCGCTGCGGCGGCAACGGAGCCGACGGGGGCCAGAACCGGCGGTGTCCCTGCGCTCTCGCCTTCCTCAACCAGCGTCGCGATGACGGTGCCGACCTTCACATTGTCGGTCCCTTCGGCCACCAGTATCGCGCCGATAATGCCTTCATCGACCGCTTCGAATTCCATCGTTGCCTTGTCGGTTTCAATCTCGGCCATCAGATCGCCAGACTTTACCGTGTCACCGGGCTTGACCAGCCATTTTGCCAGCGTCCCTTCCTCCATCGTGGGCGACAGGGCGGGCATCTTGATCTCGATTGGCATGGGGAGGCGGCCCTTTGAACAGAACAATGCGACGCCGCCTTTCCTTCGCCATCCGCGCGTCCGGGTCAAGACCATGATGGCGCCGTTGACGCGCCAACAGCGGCACAGGCTTGCGCTTCGAGCCTGTGCGCGGCACCCTTGGCGCCTCATCAGCCAAAGGGTAGGCAATGCGGATATATCTGGTCGTCATCGACGAAAGCCCCGAGGCCGAAGCGGCGCTGCGCTTTGCCGCCCGCCGCGCCGTGAAAACGGGCGGCACGGTCGAGATTCTGGCGCTGATACCATCGGTTGAGTTTGTCGCATGGGGGGGCGTGCAGGCAACCATCGAAGAAGAAGCGCGCGAGCACGCCGAAGGCATCGTTGCCGCCGCGGCCGGCCAGCTCGTTGCCGAATCAGGGTTGAAGCCAAGCATCACGGTAAGACAGGGCGATGCTTCAAAAATCATCCGCGAGATGATCGCCGGCAACCCCGATATTGCCGCGCTGGTGCTGGCGGCCGCGGCAAGCGGCCCGCCAGGCCCGCTCGTCAGCCATTTCACCGGGGCAGATGCAGGCGCACTGCCGGTGCCGCTGATGATTATTCCCGGCTCGCTCTCTGCCGCCACCATCGACCGGCTGAGCTGATCGGCCGGGCGTCAAAAAACTTGCGCGTGCCGGCGGCGCGCGCCACGATATGCCATGCGCATTTTCGCCCTTGTCGCCGCCGCGCCCCTTGCGCTTCTCGCCACCGCCGCCGCCAAGGCGCCGCCTGGCCGGCCACCGATCGCCCGTCCGGCCGCCGACGCGCCAAGCGCCGAGCGGCTGCGCGCGACTGTCGAGCGGCTGGTGCGGTTTGGCACCCGCAACACCCTGTCATCCCCCACCCATCCGACGCGCGGCATTGGCGCGGCGCGCAACTGGGCGGCTGGCGAATTCGAAGCAATTAGCGACGCGTGCGGCCGGTGCCTCACGGTGGAGCGGATTGCGCGCGACTTCACCGGACCGCGCGCGCCGGATGGCGTGGTTGTGGAAGATGTGCTCGGCATTCAGCAGGGGCGCGACCCGGGCCGCGTCGTCATCATCGGCGCGCATATCGACAGCCGGGGTTCCGACACGCTCGACATCACCAAAGATGCCCCCGGCGCCAATGATGATGGCTCGGGCGTGGCACTGGTGCTTGAGGCGGCACGCCACCTCTCAACGCAAAAATTCGACGCAACAATCGTCTACGCCATTTTCTCTGGCGAGGAACAGGGGCTGTGGGGCGGCACGCTGCTGGCGGAAACCGCAAGGCAACGCGGCTGGGACGTCTCCGCCATGCTAAACAACGACATTGTGGGCAACACCTTGGGCCAGAACGGCATTCGCGTGGCAGACCGGGTGCGCGTTTTCTCAGAAGGCATCCGCGCATCGGAGGACATGCGCGCGCAGCTTGCCCGGCGCGGCAATGGCGGCGAGGATGACGGCCCATCGCGCGCGCTGGCCAAGCTCATAGACGCGGTCGCCGGCAAGCTCCCCGGCGGGCTCGACGTGTTCGTGGACCGGCGGCCGGACCGGTTCGGGCGCGGCGGCGACCACGAGCCATTCCTGAAACTCGGCTACCCGGCGGTGCGCTTTTCGGTTGGCGCGGAAAACTGGACGCAGCAGCATCAGGATCTGCGCATCGAAGGCGGCATTGCCTATGGCGACACCGTCGACAAGATGGACTTTGCGTATCTGGCCAAGGTCACCGCCATCAATATCGCCGCTGTCCGCCAACTGGCCAGCGCGCCGGCCGCGCCCCGTCGCGTGACCATCGAGGGCGCCTTGTCGTTTGACACCAGCATCAACTGGGAACCGGTGCCAGGTGCCGCCCGCTACCGCATCCGCTGGCGGCGCACCGACGCTCCGGCATGGACCGGATCACGCGAAGTAACCGGCACCGCGGCAAAGCTCGTCAACGTCTCAATCGACGATCATCTGTTCGCCGTATCCGCGCTGAACGGTGCAGGCGCCGAGAGCATCGCCACGCTGGCCGGCCCGGCGCCCCGCTGATCGCCGCTTGCATCATAAGCCGGAGCGGGCCGCACGTCCCAGCGCCCGGCTCAGCCGATCACACAGGTGCCGAAGCGCCGCTCAGGCGCCGCCCAGGGGCTCCGGCGCCACCATCACCAGCGGCGCCTCAGCTCCCCTGAAGGGTCTCGCACGAGCAGCGCCGCGGCCGCCATTTGCGCACGGGTTTGCGCCACACCTTCTTGGCCCGCACATGCACGGTGCGATATTCGGTAATATATTCGGTGGTCGTGGTGGTGACGACAGGCTGGGTCTGCACGGTAATGGTGGTGACGGTCGGCCCGCCATATCCATAGCTCTGGACAACCGGCGCCGGCGCGCCATAGCCGCCAGTCGACCAGGTCTGCGAATAACCACCACCTGGGGCTGCATATACCTGCGGCGCGCCATAAGCCACGCCCGGCTGGGCATAGCCGCCACCGGACTGGCCATATCCATAGCCCGGTTGACCATAACCATAGCCGGATTGGCCATAGCCATAGCCGGATTGGCCATAGCCCGGTTGGCCATATCCATAGCCGGGCTGGCCATAGGCATAGCTGCCATAAGGCCGGTTCCAGTCGATGCCATAGGCGGAATCGAGAACGCGGCCGCGCGTGTCGATAAGCACCGCATCATCATAATAGCGCGACCAGCTATAGCCAAAGGGCGGCTGGGGCAGGCCGTAAAGCCCGAAATTGCCGATCAGGAAATCGGGGTTGGTCCAGTATCGCGGCAGGCGGCTGCCGCGGCCCACCCGGCGATAGCCCCGCACGCCGCCCGGCGCGCGATCAGCCGCCTCCCAGCGTCCATTGCGGTTCACGCCCCATTGCGGCACGCCCGGCGCCTGCTGCGGCCCCTGGCCAAGCACCACGGGCGGCGCTTGCGGCGCGCGCTCGGGAAGCTGCGGCGTCGAGGGGATACGCGAGCGCGGCGGCAGCGTTGGAAGCGCGGGCAGCGGGTCGCCCGGCAAACGCTGGATCGTGGTACCAATCTGGCCATCACCGGCGGGCAAATCGGCGATTCGGGCAGCAGACGCCGGCGCAATCGACGTTGCCGCAAGCATCACAACCGACGCTAGGGTGAGGCTTCGCATGGTAAACGCTCCCTGTAACGGCGCTTCGACCCGTGTCGAAAAGCCGGATTAGTTAACCCGCTTGCTACCATTTTCGTCGAATTTCCGCCAGCTTGCACCCTGTCCCAGATCGGGTCACACCCGGCCGGCGAGCAGCGCGCCAATCGCCTCGCACCCGGCGGCGTCATCGGCATCGAACCGGCCCGGCCTTGGGCTGTCGAGATCGAGCACGCCGATCAGCACGCCCGCCCGCACCAGCGGCACCACGATTTCCGACGCGCTGTCGGCGTCGCAGGCGATGTGGCCGGGAAAGCTGTGGACATCGGCCACAAGCTGCGTCTGCCGGGTTGCCGCCGCGGTGCCGCACACCCCGCTGCCCAGCGCAATGCGGATACAAGCCGGCTTGCCCTGAAACGGGCCGAGCACGAGTTCGCCTTCGACCAGCCGATAGAATCCAACCCAGTTCAGCTCGGGCAGATATTGCCAGATCAGCGCAGCGGCATTGGCCATGTTGGCAATCGCGTCCGGTTCGTTTGCCGTCAGTGCATCGAGCGCTGCAAGCACGTCGCGGTAGAGCGTCGCCTTGTCGCCATCATCGATCGAAAATTCATACATCAGTCAATCCTCACTTTGCCGCGCGCGGCCTTGATGGCGCCGCGGCTGGTCTTGGCGTCGGTTCGCCGTGCCTTGGCGGCCTTGCTAGGCCTGGTGCCGACGCGCTTGGCCGGGCGGATATGGGCGCGGGCCAGCAACGCGGCCAGCCGCGCACGCGCATCCGCCCGGTTGGCGTCCTGCGTACGGAACCGGCGGGCGGTAATGACGATATCCCCGGTCGAACTCATGCGGGCGCCGGCCAGCGCTTTCAGCCGCTGAAACACATCGGGCGCAAGACCAAGGCGAAAGGCCGATACGCGGAGCTGCACGGCGGTTGCGACCTTGTTGACATTCTGCCCGCCCGGCCCCGACGAGGCGATGAAGCGCTCCTCGATCAACTGCTCGGGCACCTCCATGTCACGCCGCCACAGCGTCAGCGCCGAAGCCGGCCTGCGCAAACCGTTCCGGCACCGGCGCTTGGGCAACGATATCGGGCTTGCCGACGCGCGGCACGGTCAGCCCTGCTGCGTGGAGCAGCATGCCGTGCGGGCCGGCGCGGCCATAGACCGTGTCTCCCGACACCGCAGCGCCAAGCCCTTGTGCGGCATGCACGCGAATTTGATGCGTGCGCCCGGTTTCGGGCCGAAACTCAACGAGCGACTGGCCGCCGGCTATCGTCACCACCCGCCAGTGCGTGCGCGACGGCTTGCCATTTGCATCAGCGACCATCCGCCAGCCCGCCTCGCGCGTGCTGAGCTTGGCAAGCGCCATGTCGATGGTGCCGGCGGCGTCGCCCGGCACCCCGTCCAGCACCGCAAGATACAGCTTCGTCACGCCGCCGCTTTCAAAGGCCTGCTGGAAGCGCTTGTGCGCCTTGGGGTTGCGCGACAGCAACAGGCAGCCGCTGGTATCGCGGTCGAGCCGGTGCACCGCCTGCGGCCAGCGCTGAAAGCCAAAGGTCAGCGCCTGCAAGTGATTTTCCAGGCTCAGCGCGCCATCACGCGGCGGATCGACAGGCAGCCCGCTGGGCTTGTCGACAACCAGCGCTTCGCCGTCGATAAACAGAATATGGTCAGCCAGCATTGGCCACCCTTGCCACCAAGCCGCCGCGCGCGCCACTAAAACGCGCGGACGCCCTCGTTTGGTCCGCCCGCGCCCCGCAACCCGTCAGGCAGCAAGCCTGGCCGCCACCTCGGCAATGCGGCGCCCCTGATAGCGGGCGCCCGCCAGATCAATCTCGCTCGGGCGGCGGCTGCCATCACCCCCGGCAATCGTCGTTGCGCCATAAGGCGCGCCGCCCAGCACTTCACCGACCCCCATTTGCGCCTGATAGCCATAATCAAGGCCAACAATCGTGCAGCCAAAATGCATCAGATTGGTGATGATGGAGAACAGCGTCGTTTCCTGGCCGCCATGTTGCGTTGCCGTGGAGGTGAAGGCGCCGCCGACCTTGCCGTGCAGGCCACCGCGCATCCACACGCCACCGGCTGTGTCCCAAAAGCTCGCCATCTGGCTTGCCATGCGGCCAAAGCGCGTTGGCGAGCCGACGATGATCGCGTCATAGCCCGCAAGCGCCTCTGGCCCGTCGATCAGCGGATGCGCGCTGTCGGTTTTGAAATGCGCGGCCTCAACCACGGCTTGCGGAGCGGTTTCAGGCACACGGCGAATGTCAACATCGGCGCCGGCTGCACGGGCGCCGTCGGCCATGGCCTCGGCCATCGCCTCGATATGGCCGTAGGATGAATAATAGAGCACAAGCACTTTGGTCATGGGAAAACTCCTGAAGTTGATCGTGGACTGTCGGGCGCGGATTATTCGGAATCGACGAGCACCAGCTCGGCATCTTCGAGCGCGGTGATGGTAAGGGTCTGGCCGCCGGAAATCGCCGCCCCATCGCGCGCCTCGAAGCGCACACCGGCAATCTCGACCGCCCCCGTGGCGGCCACCAGATAGGCGTGGCGTCCGGCGCCAACCGGCTGCTCGATGGATTGCCCGGCGGGCAGGGTCGCCGCAAGCAGGCGCGCCTCGGCCCGGATCGGCAGCGCATCGGCATCGTCGGCAAAGCCGCTCGCCAGCACCACAAACTGCCCCGCGCGACCGGCCCTGGGAAAGGGCTTTGCGCCCCAACTTGGCGATCCGCCCGGCCGCTTTGGCGCAATCCAGATCTGGAACAGCGTCGTCGGCTCGTCTTCCAGATTATATTCGGCGTGGCGCACACCTGTGCCGGCGCTCATCACCTGCACGTCGCCCGCCGCCGTTCGGCCCTTATTGCCCATCGAATCCTGATGCGTGATGGCACCGCTACGGACATAGGTGATGATCTCCATGTCGCGGTGCGGGTGCGGCGGAAAGCCCTCTTGCGGCGCGATGACATCGTCGTTCCAGACGCGGATGGCGCCCCAACCCATCCGGTCGGGGTCATAATAATCGGCAAAGGAAAAATGGTGCCGCGCGTTCAGCCAGCCATGATCGGCATGGCCAAGGCTGGCAAAGGGCCGGCGTTCGACAGTGGCAGCGCTTGCGGGTGCCATGGCGTGGGCGGTGATGGGCATGATCCGAAAACTCCGTGGTGATAGCGCCAAGATAATGATTGCAATCGCTGCGTAAATGGAAACGATGGAAACACATTGTTTCCATTTAGGCGACCCGCAACCAATCATGCGCCTTCCCGATGTCAACGCCTGGGCCATTTTTGCAAGCGTGGCCGACTATCGCAGCTTCAGCGGCGCGGCCGACGCCATTGGCCTGTCAAAGGGCGCGGTATCAAAGGCGATTACCCGGCTTGAAACGCAGCTTGCGACCAGCCTGTTCCACCGCACGTCACGCCGGCTGACGCTTACCGAAAGCGGGACGGCGCTCGCCGAGCATGCCCGACGCATCCTGGCTGAGGCGCGCGCGGCACAGGCAGCCGCGCTTGAGGCGGCGGCGGCGCCTGCCGGGTTGGTGCGGGTCAGCGCGCCAATGAGCTTTGGCCTGCTGCATGTGGCGCCGTTGCTTGCCGAATTTCTGGCGCAGCACCCGGCAATCGACATCGACCTGCATTTGTCCGATGCGCATATCGACATCATTGCGGCCGGGGTGGACATTGCGCTGCGCATTGCCGACCTGCCCGACAGTTCGCTGCGCGCGCGGCGGCTGGGCGCGGTCAAAACCCATGTCGTCGCGGCGCCGGCATATCTGGCGCGGGCAGGAGCACCCGGCCACCCGGCCCAACTGGGCGCGCACGCGCTGCTGGCTTATGCCAACGCGCGTGGGCCCTGGCGACTAACCCACGCGACGGGGGAAGACGCCTGGGTGCGGCCGCAGGGGCGGCTGCGCGCCAACAGCGGCGATGCACTGCTTCCGGCGCTCCGGCGCGGGCTGGGCATTGCCATGTTGCCCGACTTCATCATTGCCGATGATCTTGCAAGCGGCGCGCTGGTCACGCTTTTGCCGGGCTGGTCGGTGACACCGCAGGTCGCGCTTCACCTGCTGACGCCGCCGGCCAAGCTGCGTCCGGCGCGCGTGGAGGCGCTCATCAGCTTTCTTGCCGAGCGCCTGGCCCGGCTGTGCGCCGGCGCCTGACCGCTATTTATTCTCGCTGTCGAGCTTGCCGTACTTCGCTTCGAAATCCGCAATGGCGCCGCGCGCCAGCAGCCCGGCCTGCTCGACCCAATTGTCGCGCGCGATCCGCCCCTTGAAATTTCCCAGATGCGCATCGACCGTGGCGATATCGCTCGCCGACCAGCCGGCAATCTGGTCAAAGCGGCGCACGCCCAGAGAAATGAGCAGCTTGTTGAGCACGGGGCCAACCCCTTTGAGCTGCAACAGATCATCAGGCGCCCCAACCGCACCCGGCACGCCAATGGCGGTAGTGGCGCCGGAAGCGGCAGCCGTGTCCGCCGCCGGCGCTGCGGCCGCATCGCCGCCGGTCGCCATCGGCGCGGGAGCGGCGGCGGCGGAAGCAGCGGGCGTAGCGGCAGCGGGCGTGGCGGCCGGCGTGGCGCCCATGCCGGGCGTGGCGCCAGCCATCGCCGGGGGCATGGCGGCGGCGGCCTGAACGCCGGCCAAGCCCACCGGCCCCGCCGCTGCGCCATCCACCAACGGCGCCGCCCGCGCAGCGTCATGGCCGCTGCGCCCTTGCGCCCGGCCATGGAACCGCCAGCCGTCAAAATCCGGCGCGATCCGGCGCGCGATAAGCCAGACCACACCGGCCAGCGCCAACACGATCAGCAACCCAGCGGCAACAGCCGTCATCCCCGTTTCCTCTTCATCAACAAATGCCGTGCACAAGCGCCGCAGCATGATCGCCCGCAGCAATCCTTGCATAGCCCCCAAAAAGGTCAAGCCGGTTGCGCCGGCCAGCGGGCCCCGGACAGCCCTGTGCGCTCGATACTCATTTTAGGTATATCGAGCGACTCGTGGAATGAGGCCGCTTAATTCGAAATTAACCTTTGTCCTTCAGAAGTCATGAGGTTAATGACGTATCGCGACCGACGGGCAATAACGGGCCCGGGCCGATCGCGAGCGACAGGGGGATAGTGCCACATGCGCGTGTTGCTGATCGAGGACGAGCCGACCACGGCCAAGGCAATCGAGCTGATGCTCTCGGCCGAAGGTTTCAACGTCTATACCACCGATCTCGGGGAAGAAGGCCTCGATCTGGGCAAGCTCTATGATTACGACATCATCTGCCTCGATCTGAACCTGCCTGACATGCACGGCTATGACGTGCTCAAAAAGCTGCGTGTCGCCCGTGTGCAAACGCCGGTGCTCATCCTGTCGGGCATCAACGAGATGGACTCCAAGATCCGCAGCTTCGGCTTTGGTGCTGACGATTATGTGACCAAGCCTTTCCACCGCGATGAACTGGTTGCGCGCATCCATGCGGTCGTGCGCCGCTCCAAGGGCCATTCGCAAAGTGTTATCCGCACCGGCAAGCTCGCCGTAAACCTTGATGCCAAGACCGTTGAGGTCGATGGCGCCCGTGTCCACCTGACCGGCAAGGAATATGCGATGCTCGAGCTGCTCAGCCTGCGCAAGGGCACCACGCTTACCAAGGAAATGTTCCTGAATCACCTATATGGCGGCATGGACGAACCGGAACTCAAGATCATCGACGTGTTTATCTGCAAGCTGCGCAAGAAGCTCAGCATGGCATGCGACGGTGACAATTATATCGAAACGGTTTGGGGCCGTGGCTATGTGCTGCGCGAACCCGACGACGGGGTGGCCGCCAAGGTCGCTTGAACGTTCACAAGAGCTAATCGGGGGAGATCCGCGGTTCCGGGGGGGACCGCGGATCTTTTTTTGGTGGTGCCGGGCAGCCAATACTCATAAACCGCGCGAATGAGCGCCTTTGCCGGAACAAAGGGCTATTCCGAGCAGGCGCCCGCCTTGTTCGAGCGCTATGAACGCTTGTCGTTCGAGGCGTCGCACGGGGCCATAATCGGGCTGATCCCAAAAAGCGGTCGGGCAATCGGCGCCGGCACCGGGCGCGACGCGGCCGCGCTTGCACGGCGCGGGCACCATGTCGTCGCCGTCGAGCCGACAGCGGCATTTCGCAAGGCAGCGGCCCTGCGGCATCCGTCGCCTCGCATTTCGTGGATCGATGACGGCCTGCCCGATCTTCGGGTCGTCACCGCATTGGGTGCCGCATTTGATTTTGTCCTGATATCGGCAGTCTGGATGCACCTCGATGCCCAAGAACGGGCGCAGGCGATGCCGGTCGTCGCGCGCCTCATGGCCCGGGGCGCCGTCCTGGCGATGACGCTGCGCCACGGCCCGGTCCCGCCAGGGCGTTTGATATATGCAGTAAGCCCCGAGGAAACCGTGCGGCTGGCGTCGCAGGCGGGGCTTAGGTGCCTGATGAACACCAACGAAAACGCAAAAGGCTATGCCAATCTGCAGGCCGGCGTCCGCTGGTCACGCCGTGTTTTTTATCGATAAACTCGCGCTATTTTCGCGCAAATTCCTTGCGGCCGCCGACCCATGTTTCCTCCACCACGGTCGCGCGCAGCTCGGTCGCCGAGGCAAGGGTGGGGTCGCGGTCGACAATGATGAAGTCGGCATATTGGCCCGGCGCCAGCCGACCGAACTGCTTTTCGGCAAAACCGGCATAGGCCGCGTCCTGCGTATAGGCTTTCCAGGCCTGTTCGCGCGTGAGCCGTTCCTGCGGCTGCCACCCGCCAACAGGCTCGCCATTGGCTTCGGCCCGCGTAAAACCCGCTGCCCAGCCGGCAAACGGATCAGGACTTTCGACCGGAAAATCGGTGCCAAAGGCAAGCCCCGCCCCGTTTTTGAGCATCGTTGCCCAGGCATAGGCGCCCGCCAGCCGCCCGCTGCCCAGCCGCGCCTCAGCCATGGTGCGATCGCTCGTCTGGTGCACTGGCTGCATCGAGGCGATGGTACCATGCGCGCCAAAGCGCGGCAGGTCGGCGGAATCGACAATCTGTGCATGTTCCACCCGCCAGCGCCGGTCGCCCGTGTAGGTGGGGGCGAGTTCGTCGATAGCATCCAGCACCTGGCTATTGGCCTTGTCACCGATCGCGTGCACCGCGACCTGATAACCATCCATCGCCGCCCGGCTCATTTTGTTGCGCAGCATCGCGTCCGACAGAAACCCGGCGCCTGTCTGGCCGGCGGCATCGCTATAGGGCGCCTTCAGCCACGCCCCGCGCGAGCCGAGCGCGCCATCTGCATAGAGCTTCACGCCGTTGAGTTTCAATCGCCCATCATAGAGCCACGGCGTCGGGCCGGTGCCGCCGATGCGCAGCGTGTCCTCTAAGCCCGCGCCATAGCTCATCAGCCGCAGCCGGAGCGAGCCTGCGTCCCCCATCCGCCGATAAGTCAGCCAGTCGTCGATGCTGGTACCCATGTCGGCCGCCGCGGTAATGCCGAACGACAGGAGGATCGCCTGCGCCTTCAAAAACGCAACCGCCATTTCCTTGGGCAAGGGCTGCGGCACGGATTTTTGCACCAGCGCCTGCGCGGCATCGACGAACACGCCCGATGGACTGGCGCCCGCCCGCTCGATGCGCCCGCCCACCGGCGACACGCTTTTCGCCGATACGCCCGCTGCCTTGAGCGCAGCCGAATTGCCCCAGCTTGCGTGCCCGTCGGCGCGGGCAAGCCACACCGGGCGGTCGCTCACCACGGCATCAAGATCAGCCGCGGTGGGGAACCGGCCAAGGCCCCATTTCTCCTGGTTCCACCCGCCGCCCAAAATCCATTTCCGCTCGGGGTTTGCCGCGGCATAAGCGGCGATCCTGGCCTTGGCTTCGTCCAGCGATCGGGTGTCCGACAGGTCAAGCTCGAGCGCGCGAAAGCCCAGCTCCATGATGTGGCCATGCGCATCCACAAAACCGGGCAGCAGCACCTTGCCCTGAAAATCAGCGCGCCAGTCAGGCCGCTCGGGGCGCTTGTCGCCACGCTGGAGCAGGCGAACGACATGGCCGTCGGCGCTCATCACAAGGCCAGTGAAGCGCACAACGCGGCCCTGCTCGTCAAGCGTCACGCCGTTCACATTGTCGATCAGCGAGTCCGCGCGTGCCGGCGTCACGGCGATCAGCGCACCAGCCAGCAGCAACAGCATCTTCATCTTGGCAGCCCTCCAGCGCGCAACAGGACGCGCGACCCGGTTTTGCGTCATCGCGCCTTGTCGCATAAGGCGTGTTTCTTCGCCGCGCCAGATGGGCTAGGCCACCCATCCTATGGCGACCGATCCCCAATCCGCACCGCACCCGGTAACAATCGACGATGTGCGCGCAGCCCATGCCCGCATCGGCGATGCCATTGTGCGCACGCCGACGCTCATCAGCCGCACGCTGTCGCAATTGACCGGGGCGACAGTGTATCTGAAGTTCGAAAATCTCCAGTTCACCGCAGCCTATAAGGAGCGCGGCGCGCTCAACACGCTGTTGCAGCTCAACCCGCAGGTCGCAGGCGTCATCGCGGCATCCGCCGGCAACCACGCGCAAGGGCTTGCCTATCACGCCAACCGGCTTGGCATTCCGGCGACCATTGTGATGCCGACCAACACGCCGACGGTGAAAGTCATGCAGACCGAAGGGCATGGCGCGACCGTGATCCTCCACGGCGACGCGTTTGACGATGCCTATGCCCATGCCCGCGAGCTGGAAGCAGCGCGCGGCTTCACCTTTGTCCACCCGTTCGACGATGCGCGCATCATTGCGGGGCAAGGCACCGTTGCGATTGAGATGCTGGAGGACGTGCCCGGCATCGACACCTTCGTCACACCAATTGGCGGCGGCGGGCTGATTTCAGGCATGGCAACAGTGGCAAGGGCATGGGGCCGGCCAATCGACGTGATCGGGGTTGAGGCAGAGCTTTTCCCCTCAATGTACAACCGCATCAACGGCACGAGCATGCCGTGCGCGGGCGACACGCTGGCGGAAGGCATTGCCGTGAAGGAGCCGGGCGCCATCACCTCGCAGATGGTGGCCGACCTCGTCGATGACATCGTGCTGGTGAGCGAGCGCAGCCTTGAAGAAGCCGTGAGCCTGCTCCTCCAGATCGAAAAAACAGTGGTCGAAGGCGCCGGTGCGGCAGGCCTTGCTGCACTCCTCCAGCACCCCGAGCGGTTTCGCGGCAAGACCGTGGGCGTCGTGCTGTGCGGCGGCAATATCGACACGCGGCTGCTCGCCAATGTGCTGTTGCGCGACCTTGCCCGCTCGGGCCGGCTTGCGCGGTTGCGGGTGCGGCTGCAAGACCAGCCGGGCGCGCTGTTCAAGCTGGTGCGCGTGTTCGATGCCGAGCGCGTCAACATCATCGAGGTTTATCATCAGCGCGTGTTCACCACGTTGCCGGCCAAGGGCCTCATCACTGACATTGAGTGCGAAACGCGCGACCGGGCGCATCTTGACCGCCTGGTCGAGGCCATTCGCCTGGCGGGCTATGAAGTCAGCCTTGTCGAGCTGGCATGAACGCGCCGCCAATCTGCCCCAAAGCGACACGGTTCGAGCCGCGGTTCATCAACAATCCACAGCCATCTTGGTGCTTTGGTACGATTTCGTGGTAAAGCCGCTTTTCACGACCGGCGCGACGATTCATAACGCCATTTCAAGCGCTGGCACGGGGCCGGTGCGCTAGAGGATTACGGGCGGTGACCGCACCCTTTCGCTTTCCGCGATTCTTTGTGACGAGCCCGTCGCCATGCCCCTATTTGCCAGGCCGGCAGGAACGCAAGGTGTTTACCGAGCTGAACGGTCCAAACGCAACCGAGCTTAACGATGCGCTTGGTCGCATCGGTTTTCGCCGCAGCCAGTCGGTTGCCTATCGGCCAAGTTGCGCGGGGTGCTCGGCCTGTGTCTCGGTACGGGTGGTGACCGGGGCGTTTGAGCCTAACGCGACCCAGCGCCGCTTGCTGCGCCGGCATGACGACATCGAGATCATCGCCTGCCGGCCATGGGCAACCGATGAGCAATTCGCGCTGTTGCGCCGCTATCTCGCCGCACGGCACCCAGGCGGCGGCATGGCCGGCATGGATGAGAGCGATTATGCCGACATGGTCGAGCAAAGCCCGGTAAAGTCATCAATCGTGGAATATCGCGAGCCGTCGGCGCATGGCCGGCGCGGTCGGCTGGTGGGCGCCTGCCTGACCGATCAGCAGGGCGATGGCCTGTCGATGATCTACAGCTTTTTCGATGCCGATCATGAGCGCCGGGCGGGGCTTGGCAACTTCATCATCATGGACCACATCCTGCGCGCGCGCGCCATGGGCTTGCCCTATGTCTATCTTGGCTATTGGGTGAAGGGGTCGGACCGGATGTCCTACAAAACGCGGTATCGGCCAATCGAGGTGCTTGGCCCCACTGGCTGGTCACTGCTCGACGATGCCGAGCTGCCGGGGGCGGCGACCCGCCCGCTTCAGGCCTGAACAGCGCCAGAAACCATCCCGGCCAGATGAATTGTGGCGGACGGCAGCGCCAAACTGCCGGGCCGCGAACCTGCTCCCCTGCGCTGAATTTCTGTTGGGCGCGCAATGACCGCAACGCCGCAAGGATGGGCGCCAGCGCAACGCAGCGTCACTCGACATTGGGCAGTTGCGCCACGTCGACCGCGACTTCTAGCGCCTCCTCGCCATCGCCAAGCCGGAACCCAGCAACCGGCGCCGCGGCGGCCGCATCGAGGCCCACGGCGACACGTACATGCCCGG
>JAKFUZ010000024.1 GCA_021732445.1 Sphingomonas sp.
TGTTCGGCAAACTCAAGCAACAGCGCCGTATCGCCACCCGCTACGACAAGACCGCCCTCTCCTTCGAAAGCTTCCTCAATCTCGCTGCCACACGCCTATGGCTAAAGTCTTTTGTCAACACGGCCTAGGATCGACAGCTGAATTTGTTTCGTAAGCACCAATTCTAATACGTATTCGCTCGACAGAGCGGTGACGGTTTCTCTACGGTGCAAACGCAATTGCGCAAAGGGGTCGGCGTGCGAAATGCTCTCAAACTGTTGATCCTCAGCGCAATGCTGCTGGGTAATTCTGAGACTCGCGCGCAGGAAATGTCTGCCGAAGACATCAAGGCGCTTATCGAGGCGCAGGTTACCGCACGGCAGCAGGAGCGTTCGGTGCCTAGCTCGACGAATGAACGGTCGATTATCCTGAACAACAGTCAGGATTACAATAAGCCGCTATACCAGAACCCGGCACAGCAAGTCGTCTCGCGGCCAGACGTGCCGGTCGCGCCAAGCGGCACCAAACCGATCCCGCTCGGTAAGATCGCGTTCGAATTCGGTTCGGACCGTCTGACCTCGAGCTCATTGCTTGCGCTGGGTCGCTTGGCCGAGGTCGTGATCAACATCGACCTGAAAGGTCATGTCGTGGCGGTCGTTGGCCACACCGACTCAGTTGGCAGCGCCACGAGCAATCTCTCGCTGTCTCGGCGTCGGGCGATGAGCGTGGTTAGGGCGATGACGGCAGCCGGTGTGTCGCTGGATAGCCTGGAAGCTTATGGTGCCGGTGCGCGGCAGCCGATCCCGGGAACGGATCCAGCAAACCCGGCCAATCGACGCGTCGAGATCGTGGTCAAATAGCTGCTCGCACGCTAGGCGCATTTCTTTCCCTCGCCGGTCGTCGGATCGAGGCAGAAGACGTGATAGTTGAGTGTTTCAGTGGACAAATCCGCCGGCGCAGTGGGACGGATCTTGGCAAGCAGTTCCTCTCCGCTTCGGATCGGGAGGGGAGGCGTTCCGGGCCCGAAATCGGCAAGCAGCGCTGCTGGAACGAATCTTTCGAGTGGTTGCGCCGAGGCGAGGCACGTTAGCTGCTCGTTCGAGTCGGGGACTTCGGGGGCAATCGAGAAGATATCGCCAGGGCCTGGTATGACAATCTGGTCTCCCGCTCGGATCGTCGCAGAACGCCGCTGGCTGTTGGGGAAAACCTTGGTCGTGCGCTGACGCGCGTCGGTGTAGTAACACAGCAGGTTCCCGGGGCGGGTGGCCGTAACAGCAAAGCTCGCGCGATAGCCGAGCGCAATCTGAAAATGCCCCTCCGAGTCGGCGACGAATGCAGGGCCATAGGGGGTGACGCGGACGCCCAAGGGATTGCCGTTTCCGGGATCGACGATGGCCGGCACGGCGGGTGTCGCAGCGGTCCCGTACCGATCGCCATAGAGCGCAAAGTATAGCTCGAATGTCGGCAAACCCAATGATGGAAGTTGCTGCTGTGCCTGATATTCGCTGATCGCCCGACGCAGCTCCGGTGTCATTGCCGTAGCGGGTGGACCGCGATAAATGCCGCGCTCGCTCAGCGCGGCTGCGATCAGGCTTATCTGCTGGCCGGGCTTCATCTTATCGAACGCCCGCCGGGCTTCGCGAATGCCTGCTGTATCGGTTTGTGCCACCGCAAGGCATCGCTGATATGGAATTTGAGCCCAGGCACCGACCGACTGGATCAGCGCCAGATCGATCAGCGCTCGAACCGCTTGCAGTGGCGCATCGCCGCCGCTGAAGTTGACCGTTGCGAAGCCACTCACCAACCCTACGCCGCCGCTGATGTCCCCCCCTTTGTCGCGAGAGCGTAACGTCATCGAGAGGCTCTGCGTCGTCGATGGCAGGACAAAGCCCTTTCCGTCCTGAAGATAGACGGTCACCGACATGATCGAATCGCGTTTGTTATTCTGAAATCCGAAGCCCAGCGGACCCAGTGTCAGCCCCGCGCCCGAACCTTTCGCGGTAACATCCTGTTCGAACGCCGTGATAGAACCACCGACTACCAGGTCGGTCGATGGCAGGGCCAGCAACTTCGCCTCGGACGGGTCGATGTTAATCCTGAAGATCCGGCTCTTTTCAGACATTCGCCCGAGCGACGCCACGATCATGTCGCGCGTTACCGAGCCGCTTCCCTTTCCTTCGTCGAGCGACCGCGCATAGATCACATTACCGACGCCGTAACGGGTCCGACTCAGCAACTCGTCCATGCAGCGGAGCGACGCGTCGAAATTAGTCGAGGCGCTTACCGGCGTGCCTTGGGGGCGCACATAGGTGCTTGCCGAATCGTTCTGCGCCACCGCAGCCGCAGGCGCCACCAGCAGAATGGCGGTGCCGAGGCATCGCGATACGACCTCGAATGTCCGTGTGATCACTGCGCTCCCCCCAAGGTTTCCCGACGGTTATTGCCCGAGCAAATCCCACCGCCATAATATTCGATGTTTCCATATTGAACATCGCGCCGCCGTGAAAGCAATTGCGGACCGTTACTATCGTCCGTGCCAACGTTTACGTCGTCAACACATTTCTTGGTGATCTTGAATTGATCCGCGCCAGCGCCAGAGCGAACCCGGTTTACGCGGGCACTCTGGTCGGCCGGGATTAACGATCCGGCTCCGGTACCGGTGGCATAGCCGCCACTCCCGATCTTCGGTTTGTGAAAGCCGGAAAACTGGGCTTCGGCAGGCGCCGCGCCGAACAGAGCATACGTGGCGAGCGCGGCGAGCGAGATGGTGATGGTTTTCATGTCAAATCTCCTTGTCGAAGGCATGGGTGGGACGATCAGCACACTTGTCCAGATGTGCCGACCCGAACCCGGCTGCGGCGGAAAAAACCGAAATTATACGCGGCGACATGGCCGACCGAGGCGCTACCGCGACGGCCCCCTGCACCGACCGAACCGACTGCGACGCAGACACTCGAATACGGCATGATCGTGATCGCCGTCGCCGATTTGGCCCGGCCATAGGCGCTCGCCGAGCCGCCCGTGTTCACGCCGGACAAGGTGCCGACCGATACCTTCGCGTTCGATTTGTAACCGAGCGCGACCGAGGTCTGCGTGCCGCTTGAACCGGTTGCGGTTGCCGATCCCCCAGTGCGTGTATCGAGGATCGACCCGGTGCTATTGGTCGCCCGAGTGCCGACACCAACCGAAACCGTGGTGACCGTGCCCGTGCTCGCCGTAGCGGTCGCGTTGCCGCGGATGTTAACGCCTGCGCCGGGAAGCTGCGCATCAACTTTCCCAACCATGGCAAGGCAAAATACGGGCATCATGAGAATTTGGATCTTCATCGTTTCCTCCATTGCTGAACGTATTTTGGTTGGGTGGGCGGAATACCGCGATGGAGCGCGACGACGATTTTTATTGGGGCGTTAATGTGATCGCGCGCGGTAGCAATGGCTGCCACGCCATGCGTCGCGACCCGGATCGTCATCGGGCGGGTTTTTTTGCGAAAAAAGCATCGCCCGCTGCACACCGCCCCAAAACTCCCCGCCATTGACTGGTTAGCGGAAGGGCTAGGCCGACCGCCTCAATGAACAGAGGAACAGGATTATGAACATTCGCATCCTTTCCATCGCCGCCGCCGCGATCGCTCTCGCCACCACCAGCGCGGCGCAGGCTCAGCTGCCAGGGGCAGGGATCAAGATCGGCGGCGACGCAACGATCACGTCCCAGCAGGACAAGGCCGTCACGACCGTTGCAGTCGGGCAGCGCGCAAAGGGGCACACTTGGACCGCCTCGATCCTGGGCGATGTCGAAATTGGCGGTTCCGCCAAGATCGACGTCCGCCAAAAGGGCGCTGTCACGACCGTTGCGGTTGGCCAGGACGTCGAAGCAAGCACCGTTACCGGCACGATCTCGAGCTTCTCGCCACGCTGATCGCTCGACCCGGAACGCGCCTTCAAACCAAGCCCCGCCGCTCACCAGCGGCGGGGCTTTCGTTATATCTCGTGTCGGGGGGTTACCGATCGGCATTCCTGCGCAGACCGTTCCGTGGCTGCACATCGCGATCGATCTCCCCGCCATCAATATAGCAGCGGAAGGGCTCGGCCGACCGCCTCGATTATAGAGGAGCCACGCATGAAAACGTACATTATCAGCGGTATCGTAGCCGTCGCAATGCTTGCCACCACCGCTTATGCCCAAGCCAAGCAGTCTCAAAGCGGCGTCAAAATCGGGGGCGACGTAATAATCATTGTCCAGCAGAAGGCGGTCACCACGGTCGCAATCGCCCGTGGGCCGTTCAGGGCATCCAATTGGAATGGCCCGATCCTGGGCAATGTCAAAATCAGCGAGTCGCCACAGATCAAAGTCTCACAGACAAATGTGGTAACCGGCATAGCAGTCGGCCAAGATAGCGAAGCAAGCGAGCATGTTTTGAATCGTACATGCCCGGATGTCTCCGATGTCGTCGTCATTAGAGGCTCGGTCGCGACCACAGATTGCCAAAAGCGGGGTCTGCCCGATGTGACTATCCGCCAGCGTGCGATCCGCTGCGCGCAGATCGGTTGTCGGCCCTGACGAAGGTTACTGCTTCGATTTCTCTACTGCCCCAAGCCCTGCCGCTCCTCAGCGGTGGGGCTTGTGTCAACAGTCCTCGCTGTCATCGCGCGCGGTAGCAGTGCGCGCCACGCCGGGGACTTTTCCTCCCGGATCGTCGTCGGTGGGCGCGCTTTGCGAAAAAAATCATATCCCGGTGCACAACGCCCCAAAACTCCCCGCCATTAACTGGATAGCGGAAGGGCTAGGCCGACCGCCTCGATAAACAGAGGAACTACACCATGAACACCCGCATCATCACCATCGCCGCCGCTGCTATCGCCCTCGCTGCCACGGGCTCGGCTCAGGCTCAGCTCCCGGGTGCAGGCATCAAGATCGGCGGCGACGCAACGATCAAGGTTCAGCAGGATAAGGCCGTCACGACGGTAGCGGTTGGACAGCGCGTGAAGGCACACACCTGGACCGGCTCAATCCTGGGCAATGTCGACATTGGCGGCTCCGCCAAGATTGACGTCCGTCAAAAGGGCGCCGTCACCACCGTTGCGGTCGGCAAGGACGCAGAAGCAAGCACGGTCACCGGCACCATCTCGAGCTTCTCGCCGCGCTAATCGCTCAACCTCCGCACCGTCCCCAAACTTGGCCCCGTCGCTCACCAGCGGCGGGGCTTTTTGCGTCAGCCCGGAGGCATCGGTCGCATCTTTTTTGCCAGTCAGCGCACAACCAACGCTCGGTACCCACCCAAAGAGGACAGTGACGGAAATGATTCCGTCCCCGACGGATGTTTGACGATGCAAAGCCTGACGATCAATCTACGATGGCCGGAGCCGGGGAGTCGCGAAAACGGTGCCGAATCCGACCTAGGTTGCTCAGCTGTGACATTGCCTCCGATATTGAGTGCGGCGTCGTTGACTTCAGTTGTGATCCATAGAATTTACTCCGTCGCAATATCGAGGGGGTGGATCATGGCAGCAACTCACGAAGAGCTGGATTGGCTCGCCAATCGTTGGCAACGATTTCGCGATACTGTCCGCGTTGTGGTCATGCGTCATTATGACCCTTTGATTGCGGCGATCGTCGAGCACGGATCGATCGATGATCATCGATGGAATGAATTCGTCAACGCGGTGCTACGCGATCTGGATCGTGGTCGCATCCGCAACGAACAGCTCTATAGCGTTGCGCTCAGCCTTTTTGCCGATCCGACACCGCTGCGTCGTGCGCTGGAGGAAGTCGGGAGCGCCTTGGTTGGCGAACAGGCACCTGCCGCAAGAGTGGTCGCGATCAAGCGCGGCATCACGCGGATGCGGGACGCCTGGATCGGTGGCACCGAACACCGTGGGAAAACCTGGGGCAGGCTCGATTCGGTCAGCCGCGAACTGGTCCGCGCGACCGGATCGCTTGGTGACAATCGGTGTACCATGGAGCATTTTATCGATCTGCTAGCGCACCTGCGTCTGCATCATGCCTCCGATCGCAACCTGCCGCGCAAAATCGCCACGATCGAAGAATATTTCTACGAATTCTGTTCGGATTGCCAAGCGGTGGCGATCGACGGGCTACCCGAGCCAAGCGTATCGGCGAGCCAGGGCGACGCCGTACCAGGGGATGAGGAAGTGAGCGCGCAGCTTGGCATCTGTCTCGAAGAACTCGAAGACGAGCCAAGACGCTTCGTATCGGTTCATTTCAAGATGACCGATCCGGTCGAATTCAGTTCATCGGGCTATTGTCAGCGAATGGACATCGATCGTCGGCGCTTCCACCGTATCGTCGATCAGGCGCTCGAGGCTTTGCGTGGATGCATCGAACGCTCTTTGGGTGACGAAGTCGGTGCGATCGCTTGACCCTCCAGGGATGCGGCGCAACATGCTCAACAGAAAGTCAAAAGTATGAACGATATGCAACGATTGTTGGTGGCGGTCCAGGACCGCCAGATCGACCCCGATGACGACTTCGATGATCTTGATTTTGCGATACAGGTTCGCGATCTGCTCGCGCGGGGTGAACCAATGCCGAGCCAGCTGGAGCGGCGGATTCAGTCCACACCCTCGGCGCGCGCGATTTTTCGGCGATTGCGCGCCGAGCGGATCGCAAAGGCGCGCGTGGTATGGCGCGACCGTGGCTTCGCGACGCGGCTGGAACGGCGCGCGGCAGATAGCGAGGATGACGTCGAGGCGTTGTCGGCCGCGGGCGTAACCGTGCGGACGATTTTCAATTCGGCATCGGGCAAATGGCTGATCTCTTTACAACTGACCGCTGACGCTGCGAATGATTTGCCGCCCGGATTGTCGGTCCGGCTTTCCGACAGCGGTGGTCAGATCTGGCTTGAGGGGCCACTCGACCGTCGTGGCGGAATCGATGGCTTCTGGCCGCTCGACGATGTTTCGCCGCGCCGACGCCTTCGCGAGCATGGTCTGGTGATCGATCTGATTTGATGAAATGATGACGTCGGCAATAATCCGCAGCGTTATGTTCCCGGTCGTGGGCCGATCGGGCGTGGCGTTCGAGACGATCCATGTCGAGCGCCTTCCCGTGCTGGACCGCAACGAACGCTTCGCGACGGCACCGGGCGTGGCCGACGCGATTGAAATTTTGATGGATGCCCGCGCCGACGATGCCGCATCGACTCGGCTCGATGGTATCAGCGTGGTGGCATCCGGGCGCGGCTTTGGGGGCAAGAGTTATGGACTGGCGCTGGCCATCGCGGACAAGCGCGCACGGAAAATCGGCTCGCCGAATACCCCGCTGATTGCGACCGGCCGGATTCTGGAGCGAGAGCGCGGCAGGATTGGCGCGATCGAAGGTTTCGACGTCAAGGCCGAGGCAGTGTTGACCCGCGCCACAGAAGAATCGGAGCTCTTGGATTTCGCCTTTCCGGCAGAAAATTGGAAAGCATTGGAAGCGACGCTTCGTCAGCGACTTCTCGATGCGCAGCGGGCTGGACGGTTGCGGCTGTGGCCAGGCGACTCGATGGAGGACCTTGCCACGCTTTGGCAGGTGCCAAACCCGACGCGCAGGCGTCGGTCGGTCTTGGCGATGGCAGCTGTCGTATCTTTGGTGGCGGCAACGGGTGCCGCTTGGCAGTATTGGCAAGGCGCAGATAGTCGGGCCTGTCGATCGACCGAACGCGCGCTCGGGGCTAGTCATGACGATGCAAGGATTGCCGCCGCCATCGCGCAGTGCCGGGCGGCGTTGGCACGCGATCCGAACGACCCCCACCTCCATTTTCTGCTTGGCAAAGCTTTGAACCAGGGCGGTAGTCCGGTTTTGGCGGCTGCGGAGTTCAAGGCGGGTGCCGTGGCGGGCGATGTCGGCGCAATGGCCAATTACGGTCGCTATCTTTGGCAGGCCGATCCCACCGATATCGTAGCGCGGCGCGGCGCGCGCCAATGGCTCGAACGTGCTGCTGGTAAAGGTTCGGTCGATGCAGCGCGCGACATCGGCTATATGTTGCTCGACGATAGTGCGAGCCGCCCAGACCCTGTCGGCGCCCAATATTGGATGGCAAAAGCGCAGGCAATGGAAGCCGCTGGCAACCACAGCGACGGATTGACACAATGACGAGGAATTGGCCGTTGTGGTCCGTCTTTGTCGGAATCGGCCTTGCGCTTCTTTCGTCTCAAGACGAAACGCGGCAACTGGGATCGGTCACATCGCAGACCACTGCCCGTCCGATCGGGTTGCGGGTGCAACTCGACCGTGCCGAAGCGGTCTATGTGCGCGGTGAGCAACTTCGGCTGACAGCCGAATCCGATCGTCCTGCGATCATCGCCCTGTGGGAGTTGGCACCTGACGGAAAGCTCGCGCGTGTGCTGGGTGACCGGACGCTTTCGGTTGCGCCCGATCGCCCACTTCGACTCAGTTTTTTGCTCGATGACGTGCCTGGCGTGTGTGAGATCCATGTCATTGCCACCACGCAATCGACCGGTGGTCGATCGATGGTCGAGGCCGACGACAGTCGACCAGGATCGGATAAGCGCCAGGAAGTCCGGCTCCGTTATCGCGTCGTGTCGCCCTAGAGCACTTTCACATTGAGCGTTGATATCCGGCGGCATGGAAGAAGTTGGCGCATTCGTTGGGCGGGAAGCGATCGAGGAGGTGACCGATCCGTTTGACCAGGCCGTCGATGGTTCGCGCGGGTTCGTGGCGTAGCAGCGCCTTGAGCTTGGAGAACGCCATCTTGATCCGGTTCAAGTCTGGGCTCTAAAAGAAATCGTATAGATGAGAAAAATGCATATCATATTTCGTGATTCTATATATTATTTGCCAGCAAATAGCATATACCGACTAACTACAATAAATGACTGGGCTAATATTGAAACGAGCGAAATTTAAAATACGGTTCAACGTATGATTGTCATTAAAATTGAAGACACTATCTTTATAATCAACGTGAATTTCCTTTATTAAGTCTATCGGTTCGGATGTAATCAATTAAACTAAAGCCATATTTTTTCCGAATCGACCTGTCTATCGCTGCCATTGAGCATAGTGCGGTTCTTGGCGCTATCGAAGTCAAGGCCTTTGGGATTCTAATCGGATCAATCTTCGAATAGACGATCCCCACGACAAGATTTTCGCGTTCGGAAAAAAATGGTCCGCCAGACATTCCAGGTAGAGCAAGACAGTTTGTGAAATAAAATGACGAGGCTAAAATCGGATATATCGTACAGCGATTGCGGGCATGTTTCGAATTTTCCTGCTGGAAACCGACATAATACGAAGGCGTTGATCGCGTAAGGGTGGTCGGATGGACCTGAAGCCAACCAACCGAACGTTGGTTACCAATGCACTGATCCAGTCTTAATATCGCCCAGTCATCTTCGAGATATAAGCTATGCTTGAGATCGCGATAGCCACCGTATGCCACAGGTTTGGCAACAACATCTTGGCTGGCCACCTTAAAGATAGCGCGCTCGTTCCCCGTCGGGACTCGTCGGGTATTGCCGAAAACGACATGATATGCAGTCATTACGAGGCATGGCGATATAAGAAATCCCGTTCCGCCGATCTCTGCGTTTGGGATGAATTTCGAGCCTCCGTCCTGCGTTGAAATCTGGACGTCTTCCGTCGAAAGGACCATGCCAACCGATGAAGCGGGGTTAGCACTTGCGGCCATTGACCGACGCTGACCGGCCAAGGTGACGTGGGGCCAAGCGCTGAACGCAATGAGTACTGTCAAACACGCCGAAGTTTGCGTCGCCATTCCCATTAGCTTCGATCCCGCCACCGTTCAGACCATCCTGCGGCGCTTAGGCCCGCTAACACCTAGTCGTTGCGGCCTTACCGCAGTGAACCGCGTCAAAATCGTCGGACGCCCGTTGGTTTCAGTTACGCGGCCATATGGACGTCGTCCAGCATGGCATAGCCAAAAAGCGTTATGCCGTCGTCAAAGCTGCAGAAGCGACTGGTCATTGTTTCGACGGCAGTGGTCTGAGCCACGACGATCCTCTACCTATGAGACGAGCCGCCGACCTTATTGATGCCCTTGTGAGGGCGTGATGGCGACCGGGTTGGGGGTTATTGGTCTGCGATTTCGTCGTTATATCGGTGGCACGATCGTGCCAGACGGCTGTCGAAAGCGAGTTCTACAGCGGTCAAATCCTGTCCCCGATTCGACCTGCAGTCGCCTCTCTGAGATTGATCAGTGAACCGGCACTAAAATTTCCCAATTTTCTGAGTGCCCTTTCGGGTGGTGCAAGGGGCACCACACTCATGAAATCGCGCCTCATGGAGGACAAAGCTGGGCACTGGGGACCGGGCTAAGCGAAAGGCATTTGGGCATTCTTCGCTTGACTTGTTGGAAAATGTTGCTGATATGTTCTAGCCGCATTGAACAGCGAAGGGCGGCATGGTTCAGATATCCGATAGCGAGCGGCGACGCACCTTTACTATTTGGCTGCGCACGGGAAGATTGCCAATTTCAAGTGGCGCCGACGGTATCGAAGTCAAATTCAATCCTTGGCATGATCCCCGCAACGGACAGTTCACTTTTGCTCCAGGTGGCCCAAACTCATTGAGTCGGGTCGTCATTTCGCGACGACAGCCACGGGCTTTTGGAGCGGTCAACTCTAGCGAGGCGGCAAGGCCATCGTTGGAGGCACCGGACAAATTGCCCGAGCGCGGGGGCGCTCGTGATCGACAACGCGCTCCGCTACGAGATGCAGTATATCGATCGGGCGGCGCAAGCGATGGCCTTCAACAAGTACAGTTTCAACGTTCTCCTCCATCGGCACGCGGCAACAATAGCCGTGCGTTCGAGGACCCGATGCTGTTGGAGCAGGCGTTCCCGGGCCTGAGTAATGCTCCGGGCGGGGCGATTATTGCACTGGCAGATAACATACTTGACCTCAGTGGTCCGGCTCGCGCGACAATTGCAGAAGTTACGTTGGCGCAGAGCAACGTACTGATCGAACAGATCAGGGCGATCGATCCCGATTATCGATTTCAAACGTTGGGTTTTCCTCAGACGCAGCAGGGTCAGATCAATCAAGTCGATGGTTTACGCTTCGATCGCGCGGCTGCCTTTTTTCGCGTGAAGGGGGAGTTGCGGCCAATACAGGTCGAGACGCTGCGGTTCTTGCAGAAAAGAACCGATCTTGCATATGCACGTGGTTTGAAATTGTTGAAAGCGGACGAGCTGCCGATCCGGCTATCGCAGCAGGAAGCGCTGGGCAATTATGTCGATCGCGAGGTCCGGCGAGACCTTCGAGATCGGTACAACCAGTCCTGCATCGATTCCGCCGGGGTAGGACCAATCCGAGTAAATCGGCGCGAAAATGACTCTTCGGGATCAGATGCAACCTTCAGACGTCCCGACGCGCGGGTGGGGTCGGTCGCGTTTGATGTGACGCTGACGCAAAAGACATTGAAGACCGACCAAGTCCGTGGCTTCTTCGCCGCAGACTTCCGACCGACCCAAGTCGTTATTGCGCGCCCAAGCCAGCTTGGACCTGACAGCACCTACATCATCACCCGCCCGGAGAAAAAACCATGAGCGAGATTTTTCGGAGTTCCTACACCAATCCCAACCCCTACATCCCAGCGACGCTTAGCGAGATTTACGATATGTTGGCCTCGTTGGTCGGAGGTGCGCCGACCTTTGTAGACGAAATGTTCCCCGAGAGGACGATCGACAGCGAGTTCGGGATCCTTCGCGCCAGCCTGGATATCGTGCGCGGCAAGCTCGGTGAAGAGGGCTATGCAATGGCGCTCGATCTTGCTGCGCGAGCGAAGACGCTTTTTCTGGAAGATCAGGCGGAAGATAACGGCAAGACCGGCCAGGGCATCAAATTGCTCTACGAGATCGAAGATATTATTCAGACGGCAAGGAGCAGCCGTGCCAAGGCACGCGTCAAAGACGATGAAGGCCGGCTTACGGGCGATTGACGGAAATTCTCCAATGATCCGAGTGCCCCGTTTTGTCCCCTATGGGCACCATTTGTTCTTCCACGGGCGTGCAGCGACGTCCGGAAAACGGGAGATTTCAGCCGTTTATTGTGCTATAACCGTCCGGTGAAATCCGGGCGAATACGGTACCAATCGGGAACAATGAGGGTATTTCCGAGGGTATCGACTCCGTCCTTTCACAAGGACGATACCCCACGAGCACTCATTTCGCCACCACCGTCGCCAACGCCAAGCCACAGGCGAAGGACTATAAGCTGTCCGATGGCGGCGGTCTCTATCTTCTTGTGCGGGCGAGCGGCGCGAAGCTCTGGCGGCTCAATTATCGCTATCTCGACAAACATCGAACGCTCGCCTTTGGCGCGTGGCCCGATGTCAGTCTCGCCGACGCACGGCGACGCCGCGACGAGGCCCAAGCATCTTGCGGCAATCACCATGGCGAGCGTTGCCGGCGGCCTGCTCCGTGCGATCGAGGGCGATAGCCATTCACCGCGCGCCGTTGATGCCGGCCCCGTTTGACCCCCCGGCAGCCAAGCGAAAGCCGAACTTCCGGCGCACCTTGTCACCCGCTTTCGCTTGCCATGAACAACTGGCATTGCCGACCCAGCCCATCGATTTCGAGAACGACGCGGTTGCCGGCGTGCAGGAACTCAGGCGGCTTGCGGCCGACGCCAACGCCGTGCGGCGTGCCCGTCGTGATAACGTCGCCGGGATGGAGGGTGACGAAGCCGCTGACATATGACACCAGATGGCTGACCGGGAAAATCATGTTCCGCGTCGATCCATCCTGTTTGATCACGCCGTCGACCGTCAGCTTCATGCCAAGCGTCTGGGGATCGGGCACTTCATCGCGCGTGAGAAGCCATGGACCCAGTGGCCCAAAATTATCATAGCCCTTGCCTTTGTCCCAACTGCCGCCGCGTTCAAGCTGCCAGGCCCGCTCCGATATGTCGTTGCAGATACAATAGCCTGCGACATGCGATAGGGCGACGTCCTCACCGATGCTGCGCGCGCGTTTGCCGATGATGACCGCCAGCTCCACTTCCCAATCGACCTTCGTCATTCCGGCGCTGATCGGTACCGAATCATCAGGACCACAAATCGCGTTGACCGACTTCATGAACATGATCGGTTCGGCGGGAATCGGCGCGCCGGTTTCAGCGGCATGGTCCTTGTAGTTCAGCCCGATGCCGATGAAATTGCGGGTACCGGCGACTGGCGGTCCGAGACGTTGGGGGCTGTCGACCACTGGGAATCCAGCTAGCGGCATCGCCGCAAGGCGCGCCATCGCTTCGTCGGACAGATTATCGCCCGAGAAATCACGGACAAATGCCGATACGTCCCGAATGGCGCCTGCGTCATCGATCAATCCCGGTCGTTCGTGACCCGCCGGGCCAAATCTGACGAGTTTCATGCTTTTGCTCCTGGGTTGGCGAACGAAATCAGTTGAGAATGGTGCGGTCGATGCGGGCGACATCGCTGAGGCCGGTCAGCGCCATGCTGACGTCCAGTTCCGAACGGATGATCTCGATCGTGCGCCGCACGCCTTGCTCGCCGCCAGCCGCAAGCCCATACAGATAGGCCTTGCCGATGAGGCAACCGCGCGCGCCGAGCGCCAGCGCACGCAATATGTCCTGGCCCGACTGCACGCCGCCGTCGAAAAGCACCTCGCCCTTCCCGCCCACCGCCTCGACGATCGGTGCAAGCTGGGAAATCGAGGAGGGCGCCCCATCGAGCTGCCTTCCACCGTGATTCGACACGATGATCGCGTCGGCACCGGTCGCGATGGCCGCGCGTGCATCGGCGATATCCATGATCCCCTTGACGACGAGCTTGCCCGGCCATTGCCCGCGCACCCACTCTACGTCAGCCCAAGTCATCGACGGATCGAACTGGCTGGCGATCCATTGCGACAATGTACCAAGCGATCCGGTATCGGCGATCCTGCCCGCCAGATTGCCAAAGCCGCGCCGCTTCGAACGCGCCATCGACAAAAGCCAGCCGGGATGTGACAGCATATCGACGAGGTTGCGTGGGGTCAGGCGCGGCGGCACCGCGAGCCCGTTGCGAATGTCTCGGTGACGCTGCCCTTGGACCTGAAGATCAACGGTGAGAACGAGCACCGGACATTCGGCCGCGCGCGCGCGCGCAATCAGCTCCCGATTGAATCCGCGATCGCGCATGAAATAGACCTGGAACCAGAAGGGGTCGGCGACTGCCGCGCGGACATCCTCAATCGAGCAGATCGACATCGTGCTGAGGCAGAAGGGGATGCCAGCCGCCGCCGCCGCCCTTGCGCCGCATAGCTCGCCATCAACATGGAACAGCCCGGAAAGGCCCGTCGGCGCGATTGCCAGTGGCATGGCGGCGGGTTGACCGACCAGCGTCGTCGTCAGGGCGCGCGCACTCACATCGACCATCACCCGCTGCCGCAGGGCCAGCCGGTCAAGATCGGCCCGATTGGCGGCAAGCGTTGCCTCGCTATAGGCACCGCCATCGGCATAATCGAAGATGGCACGCGGGATTCTGGCCCGCGCCGCGAGCCGCATCCCGGCGACATGGCTGATGTTTTGGATGGCGCTCATTGCGCGCCGCTGGCACGAATCGCGTCGCGCAACGCCGCGGCATCATAATCGAGCGCATCGACCATCAACAGCGACAGCGCGGTGCGGCCGAGGTGCTGGGCAAGCAACGCCGCCGCGCGCGCGCCGTCGCGGTCGACACATGCCGCGCAAATCGCCGCGTGCTCGCTTTCGCCTTGCTGCCACGCGCGCGGGACGGTGCGGATAAGGACATGCCGGTAGCGCTCGCTATGCTCACCAAGCTGGGTCAGCAGCCGGACAACGCGGTCACCGGCATGGCGGACGAGGAGATGGTGAAAGCGCCGATGAGCCGCCTCCCAGCCCGCTTCGTCATTTAGCCGCTGATGCTCGCCCATCAACGCGAGCGCGGATCGGAGGTCGGCAAGATCCTCGTCCGTCATCTGCGGGACCGAGGTTCGAACGGCGCTCGCCTCGTTGACGATCCGCAGCACGTAAAGCTGCTCAAGATCTTCGCTGGACAAGGCCGCCACACGCACCCGCAAGTTATGACGGGCCTCGACCAGCCCCTCGCTTTCGAGCAGACGCAGCGCTTCGCGCAGTGGTGTTCGGCTGACGCCGACGAGCTGCGCGACCTGAACCTGCGACAAGATGGCGCCAGGGGCGAGTTCGCCTGAAAGAATCGCCGACCGCAAACTCAGATAGGCGCGGGCCAGATTCGAGTCAGGTGAGACCGAACCATTGCTGATATCAACCGGGATATCGCCTTGTTCGCTTGTTGCCATCGATATTGTCCGTGCCGCGTTCAGCATGGCGCGGCTGCCGCAGTTTGCGGCGGCTGGAAATACAGGTTGAGGACCGCGCTGCTGTCCAACGCACCGTGCCCCTCCGCCACGCCGCGTTCAAGAAGTGAATAGACGGCCCGCGTCATTGGCATCGCCATGCGTCGCGCGGCGCCTGTCTGTTCGATCAAGCCGATATCCTTCAAGCTTTGCTGCAAGCGGGCTTCGGCCGAAAAGTCAGCCGACAGCATCTTTTCAAGCTTGCCTGTCATCACGGCCGACCTTGCCGCTGAGCGCGGAAGCGCGGCGGCAATCATCCCCTTGTCCAGACCCATATGCAGCGCGAAAGCAATTCCCTCAGCGAGCGCCGCGCGCGAAATCTCGAGAATGAGGTTGATCGCGAGCTTGAGCTTCGCCGCCTCGCCCGCTGCGCCAACGAAAATCCAGTCGCCGACCAGAACATCGAGCACGGGCGCGTTGCGTTCGATGACGGCGGCAGCACCGCCGGCAAGTCCGAGCGCCTCACCCCGTTCGACATGCGCCGCCGTACCGGACAGCGGGAACTCGACGAAGGTGAAACCCGCTCGGTGTGCAACAACTTCGATCTCGCGAGCGTCATCGGGGCTCAGGGTCGTGAGGCATATGATCTTTCGTTCGGGCCGCGTTTCCGCATCGATCGGGCTGAGCCGGTCGATCACATCGCGGACATCACCCGCAGAATAGACGGCGACCACCAGTGTCGCTGCTTGTTTAACCAATGCGGCCATGCTCACCGGGACAACCCCGTCGTCCGGGTCGGACAGGGCCGACGGGTTCGTATCGTTTGCGACAACCCGGTAGCCCGCGTCCAGGAGCCGCCGGGCGATCGCGCGCCCCAGCAACCCATAGCCGAAGATGCCGACAACTTCGCTGTCGCTCACGTACCGGCGCTCAAAACTTGAAGCCAAGTTCGATACCGTAGGACCGCAACTCCGCAGGCGACAGGAAAGCCCCACCAAATTCGGGCGTGGCGATCACTTCGCGCAGATTGCGTTGGTTGAAAATGTTGCTCGCATAGCCATTGACCGACAGTCTACCGATCTCAACACCGAGCCTGACATTTACGATCGAATAGGTCTCACGCCGCGAGTTACGGAAATTTCCCTGACCCACAAGCGCCGAGAACGCGTTGGGTAACGTATTGTCCTGGACCGCGTTGAAATAGGTTGGCCCGGTTACACGAACATCAGCACGACCGTTAAACTTGATCGCACCTGTGATCGGGAAATTGACCTGCGTGCCAGCGTTGATCGTGAAATCGGGAGTGAGTGGCGACTTATTGCCTTCTGTGCCAGGGCGTGTTCGATTTAGCCGAATCTCGCTTTCAGTCAGATTGAACGAGCCAAACAAATTCCATCCCCTTATCACTCTGAAATTGCCATTTATTTCAAAGCCATAGAGATTGACCCGATCGATATTCTCATTCTCGTGCAGCAGGCCAAAGGGACCAACGAACACCTCGAACACCTGCAGATCGCGCACTGCCGTGAAATAGCCCGCGATGTCGAAATTCAGACGGTTATCAAAGGCCTTGCCCTTGAATCCCGCCTCGAACGCGCTCGAGGTTTCTTTGCGCAGTTCTTCGTTGAGATTAATGCGCCCGCCGACCGTATCGTTGACGAACCGCCCAATGATCGCGGTCGACCCGGCAGCGTTGAACCCGCCTGATTTGAAGCCAATGCCCCAATTGGCATAGAGCGTCAGCGCGTCGTTTGGCTTATAGCTCAGCGTAACCTTGGGCTGAAGCTGATCGAAGTCGGCGGCGCGGGGATCAAGCCTGCCTGTAGGGTTGTAGAGCGGATCGAGCCCGGCGTTTAGGAAATAATTGGCAGGCCGGGTTGCGGTGCCATTGGGTACGCCCACCAGCAGATTACCGACGTAGAGCGTGCGGGCATCGGCGGGCACCAGGCTGCGCGTATTCCGCTGCTCATAATCATAGCGCAGGGCGAGGCCAATTTTGAAGCGGTTGGGGAAACTATATTCGGCTGAAGCAAAACCCGCATAGACCCGGTTTACGGTTACATCATCAACCGATTGTTCGGTGCGTGTCAGCGGGTTGGTTGAATAGCATTGCGGATCAAAACCGTTGCCGGTATCGAGCTCAAGCGTCAGGCAGTCGCGCCGCCTTTCGGTGAGGAAATAGAGCCCGGCCTGCCATTGCAGCGCACTCCCCGGCGTGCTGATCAACCGGATTTCGGCGCTGAAATCGCGCTGATCATGCTGCTCATACAGTGTGCCATCGCAAGTCGTGGGCGAATAGGGGGGGAGAAACGCACCGCCGCCTACGCCAAAGGGCGCCTGAACGGGCGATCCGTTAAGCGCGTTTAGCGTCCGGATGCAGTTGGGCTCGCCGGCGAAAAAACCGAATGCGCCGCTGGTTCCGTCAGAATTCTGATTATTCTTGAAATTATTATAGGATGCATAAGCGCTTAAGGTCGCGAAATCGAATTCATGCGATCCTTTCAGGGAAAGCTCAAAATTTGATTGCCGATTGATATTGTCAATATTCCCTGCGTAAACCGGGATATGATCGCTCACGCTTTCGTTGAACAGCGGGTTGCCGGTTCGCGCGGCGAAATCAGGCAGGTTGAAGACCGCCTGAAAATTGATCGCCGAACCAATCAACTGGCCATAACGGAACTTGAAGTCGAATTCGGTCCGGTCGGTTGGCGCCCAGATCGCGCGCCCATAGATATTCCACTGCTCGCTGTTATCGACCGACGCCGGCTCTCGACTGTTGCCGGGATAGACACGCTGATTGGCCGCAGACGGCAGGAAAATATTGCGATAAAATCCGTCGGTTGCCGAATAGTCACCTGAGAGGCTGAAACCGAGAGTGTCGGTGATGGGCCCACTCAGCAATGCGTAGCTGCTGTAGCTGGCATTATTGCCGAAATTGGCGGTCAATTGGCCTTCAAGGTGGTCGCCTGGCTTCTTCGTTGTAAGCACGAACACGCCCGCTGCGGCGTTTCGGCCGTAAATAGCCCCTTGGGGTCCTTTCAAAACCTCAAGTTGCTGGAGCACACCTTGATTCTGGACGAGCGCGGCCTTGTTTGACTTGAGCACGCCGTCAACAACCAGCGCCACGGAAGTTTCGGCATCACGCGCGCCGTTCAGGCCACGAATATTGACCTGAACGTCAGCCTGGTTAACGGCGCCTGCCGCGATATTAACACCCGGTGTAAATAATACTGCGTCTTTGGCGGTCCTGATCCGGGCGTCTTCGAGTGCCGCTGCACTGAATGCGGTGACCGATGCAGGCACATCGCGCAGGCGCTCGTTGAAACGCCGCGCGGTGACGGTGATTTCGCCGGTGTCCTGAGGCGGCGACGTTTCCGCTGTGGCTTGCGGCGCGGCGGGTTGCGCCGGCTGGTCCTGTGCCCAAGCGGCCCCGGGCGAGGCCAGCACGAATGCCGCAGCGGCAGCACCATAGAGCAACGAAGTCCTTGTCGACATGATCCATCCTCTCCCATCAGCAGGGTTCGATGATCGGCCCATGTCCGGAACCTCCGCTTCTTTCAAATCTGTATGCAGAATGAGCCGCGGTCAATTGACATAACGAGCAAAATTATTGCGTTTTGCGCAAAACATTTGCGCAATATGCCGGATTAATCGAGATGATTCGCGGTTTATGGTGCAATCAACACAGTATGCGCGGCCAGCATTTTGGCTGGCGTTGAACAGAGCAGTCGGGTTCGCCTGATAGATGCATACAGAATGGAGAGGTTGTGCGAGCGGCAATTGTCGGGCTGGGTTGGTGGGGCCGTGTTTTGGTCGAGGCGACCGAAGCGCATCCGGGTCCGCTGCGCTTCACGCATGCCGTCGTTCGAAACCCTGACCGTGCGCGCGCCTATGCGTCCACCCACGCGCTCGCGCTGTTACCGAGCCTTGACGCGGCCCTGGACGATCCGAACGTCGACGCGATCGTGCTGGCAACACCGCACTCGCTCCATGTCGATCAAATCCGGCAGTGCGCCGCCGCCGGCAAGCCCGTTTTCAGTGAAAAGCCGCTTGCCCTGTCGCTTGCCGAGGCGCGCCGTGCAATTGACGCGTGCCGCGCCGCCGGCATCGTCCTTGGCCTGGGCACTGATCGCCGCATGCTGCCCGCCTTTCAGCATCTGGCGACGCTCGTCATGGGCGGAACGCTCGGCACCATTCTTCAGCTCGAAGCGCAATATTCCAATGACAATATGAGCGCCGGCGTCTCGGGCGACTGGCGCGATGATCCCCACGAGGCGCCGGCGGGCGGCATGAGCGGACCCGGCCTGCATGCGCTTGACGCGCTGATCAGCCTTGCGGGGCCGGTCGCGGAGGTAAGCGGCAGGCTTGCCCTTGTTTCTGAAGGGACCGTCGACGCAATCACCCTGATTTGCCGCTTCGTCTCGGGCCCGGCGATGCTGCTCGGCTGCGTGCGTGGCACGCCGAACTATTTCCGCATAGCAGTCTTTGGCACGTTGGGCTGGGCTGAGGTGCGCGGTTTCGGCACCTGCACCTGGCAGCTGAAGGGCGAACCGCGCCGCGAGGTGCATTATCGCGACCAATTGGCGATTGCGCCGCTGCTCCATGCCTTTGCTGAAGCGGCAGCGGGCGGCGCGCCCTTTCCGGTCACGCCGCTGTCGATGCTCCAGACGGTAGCGGCATTTGAGGCATCGGTCAGTGCCTTCGAGAGACCCTTTTCGTGCCATCAGGTTGAGCAGGTGACATTGTGACTTTGGGAGTGTCCCCGATCATTGATGCGCATCACCATGTGTGGACGCTCAACCGGACGCCCTGGCTTGCCGGACCACCGGTGCCGCGCGTCTTCGGCGACTATGGTGCGCTCCGCCGGGATTATCTGATCGACGAATATGCAACCGACGTTCTGGCCGCTGGCGTCGTCAAATCGGTTTATGTGCAGGTAAATGTCGCGCCCGGAGACGAAATCTGGGAAGTCGAATGGACTGCGGCCGAAGGCGAGCGCAAAGGCTTGATGCAAGCCGTCGTCGGTTATGCCGACCTTCGATCGCCGAGCCTGGCCGATACGCTCGAGGCGCAAAGCGCGACGCAGGCGCTGCGTGGAATCCGCCAACAGCTGCACTGGCACACAAATCCGTTGTACCGTTTTGCAGATCGCCCGGACGTGATGGGCGACGTCGCTTGGCAGGCGGGCCTGCGCGAATTGACCCGTCGCGGCCTCCACTTCGAGCTGCAAGTCTTTACCGGCCAGTATGATGACACGCTGGCGATGATCGATCGGCATGCCGCGCAGCGGTTCGTGTTGCTCCATGCCGGCATGCCCGAAGATCGCAGCGCCGACGGGCGGGCTCGCTGGACTTCGGGGTTGAAGCAATTTGCCGAGCGCCCCAATGTCGTGGTCAAGCTGTCGGCGCTGAGCACCTTTGCGCGGCGGCTGGTTGTCGAAGAATGGACCGATATCGTCCGGATGACGGTCGACATTTTCGGACCCGAGCGCGCGATGTTCGGCAGCAACTTCCCAATCGAAAAGCTTTGGACGGACTATTCGTCGCTCGTCGCCGCAATGGAGGCCGGGTTGGCGATCTACACCCCGGAGGAAAGGCGGGCGGTTTGGCACGACACCGCCGCCCGCTGGTATGGCCTTGAAAATGAAGGAAAGTGAAATGACATCGCCTTACACCGTGGCGCTGGTTACCGGGGCCAATCGCGGCCTCGGACTGGCGTTCGTGGATGCACTGCTCAAAGCAGGCGTCAGCAAGGTCTATGCGACTGCCCGCAATATCGAATCGCTGGAGTCCGCGATTGCCGTGGCTCCCGACCGGGTTGTGCCGCTCTCGCTCGATATTACCAGGGACGATCAGGTTGCAGCCGTCGCTGCGGCCGCGGCCGACGTGACGTTGCTGGTGAACAATGCCGGCGTACTCGATTTCATGGCGCCGCTCGACCTGACCGCCGATGTGATCGAGCGGAACATGACGACCAATTTCCTGGCCACCTTTGCGATGAGTCGCGCCTTCGCGCCGGTGCTCGCTGCCAATGGCGGCGGGCATATCAGTAATGTTCTGACTTTTCTGACCTATGTCAGTGCGCCGATCTTTGCCGCTTACAACGCATCAAAGGCAGCGTCCTGGTCGATGGCGATGTCGCTGCGCCCCTATCTGGCGGCGCAGAACGTCACCATCAGCAATGCCTTTCCGACAACGATCGACACGCAAATGGTTTCCGCACTCGCCAAGTCCAAGGACACGCCCGCCGATGTCGCGACTGACATCGTGCGCGGCATCATGGCCGGCGAGGAGGATATCTATCCCATGGCAGCCAGGGCGATGTTCGATGCCTGGCGCGCCGATCAAAAGGCAATCGAGCGCCGTTTTGCGTCCATCACTGGCTAAGGAACCGTCCCATGACCGATTTTGCCATCCGTATTAACGATCACCATGACCGGGCGCTCGACCGCCTCGGCATCGCCGATGCCGCTTATATCTACGGCGCCGCCGTCGACATTTTGGGTAACAATCCAGCCCCCGCCGACGGCCCCGACGAGGCGCTGGAGCGGGCAGCCGCAAAGATGGCGGAGGCACTCACGCCCGACGCGCAACTGACCATCTACCTGGCCGGCCCCGATGGACCTGCGCAGCCCTTCGGTGACGGCGGTCCCGAAAGCGTCGCGCGCGCCGTCCGCGCCTATTTCACGGCCTATGGTTATGTCGGCACGCAGCATCCGGTCAGCAACGTCCGCATCGCCTTCACCGGTGACGACAGCGCGATCATGACATGCGACATTCCCTGTTATCACTGGCTTGCGGACCAACGCATGCTGCTCGCCCCGGTCACCTATTATGACGAGGTCGTGCGGCATGAGGGCGTTTGGAAGATCGCCAGGCGATCGATCTACGCACTGCGCTTCTGGATTGCCGAGGGTTATGCGCCCGATCCGCTCGATCCGGCAATGGCCCGACCGGCCTGATCGAGCTGCCCGGCCATCGCTTCGCGCAGGAAATCGATGGTCACGCGCACTTTGTTGGGCAGAAAGCTACGGCTCGGGTAGATCGCCCAGGCGCCGGTGTCGAAATCGGTCGCGGTCGCGCGCCAATCGGGGAAACAGTCGACGAGCAGTCCTTCGGCCAGATCGCGTTCGATCATCCAGTCAGCAAGCAGCGCCGGGCCGAGGCCAGCCAGAGCGGCGTCACGCAAGCCGAGCGCGTTGGACATGAGAATCTGGCCACCGACCGGAACCGTTACGATGCCGCCAGCCAGATCGCGAAACAGCCAGCGGTCGCGATAACCGGGCAGGGTGAAGCGCAGCACGGGAATGTCGCCCAGCGCTGCGGGCGTGGCCAGCGGATGCGCCGCCAGCCACGCTGCACTGGCGACGACATGATAGCGGGTGTCGGCAAGCCTGGTCACGACGACATTGGCGTCTACCCCTGGTGCAAGGCGAATGGCGAGATCGATACCGTCGCGCACCAGATCGACCTGCGCGTCGCTCATCAGCAGTTCGATTGTCAAAGCGGGAAAGCGCGCCCTGAAGGCACCGAGCAGCGGGACGATCCGGGCGACGCCGAACGCTACCGAAACCGACAAGCGCAGCGTTCCGACCGGACCCCGGCCCATCGCCCGCGCTTCGCCCGCTGCCTCGTCGAGTTGTGCGACAAGCGGCTCGATTCGGGCGAGGTAGAGCGTACCGGCTTCGGTCAACGTCAGCTTGCGTGTCGTGCGTTGAAACAGCCGCTCGCCGAGCTCCGCCTCGATCGTGGCAATGACGCGCGATACCGACGAGGGCTCGACACGGCGCGCGCGCGCGACCGCTGAGAAGCTGCCGCTGTGCGCGACATCGGCAAAGACCCTTAGCGCCTCGATGTCCATCGACTGACCTTTGCGTAGGAAGCAAAGGTCTAGTGTGTGCGTTCGGGTTTATCAAGGTGTTGAACGGCAATAGGTCATGGCGAAACCCAGCCACCAAGGAAGGAACATGCCATGGCTACCCTGCTCCGTATCGACGCCAGCGCCCGTACCGAGGGCTCCTATTCGCGCCAGCTTGGCGACAGTTTCGAGACCTCGTGGCGTGCCCGCCACGCCGGCGGCACCGTGGTGCTCCGTGACCTCGCGCTGACGCCCGTGCCCCAGATCGCCGATCAGACGATCACGGGCTTCTACACGCCAGCCGAGGCGTTGACCGATGCGCTACGCGATGCGACCGCGCTTTCGGATGGGCTGATCGCCGAGTTGCGTGCGGCTGACGAGTTGTTGGTGACGACGCCCATGTATAATTTCGGCATCCCCGCTGCGCTCAAGGCCTGGGTCGATCAAATCGTGCGGATCGGCCACACCTTCAGCTATGACGGCACCAGCTTTACCGGGCTCGTCACCGGCAAGCCTGTGACGATCGCGATCGCCTATGGTGCCGGTGGCTATGGTGAGGGCGAGGCGCTTGCTGCGCTCGACCTCGTACGGCCCTATCTCGCGACGCTGTTCGGCTTTCTCGGTTTCACCGATGTCCGCTTTGCCAGCGTCGAGGCGACGACCGGTGATCCGGTCGCGCTTGAGGCTGCGCTGGGTACCGCACGCGCCGCCATCACCGCGCTGGCGGCCTGAACCTGTCATTCAAGGAGCTTGGCTGTGAACAATATCGATCTTGCCGGGAAGGTCGCCCTTGTGACCGGTGCCAATCGCGGCATCGGTGCCGCCATCGCCCACCGCCTCGCCCGCGCCGGCGCGCATGTCGTGGTGACCGCTCGGCGCGAGGCCGGCGCTCATGCGGTGGCGGAAGCGATCCGTATCGCCGGCGGTCTTGCCGATGCGGTCGCTTGTGATGTCACACGCTATGGCGATGTGGTCGCGGCGATCGATGCCTGCGTCGACCGACACGGTCGTCTCGACATCCTCGTGGCAAATGCGGGCTCGATCGAGCCAATCGCGCGGATTGTTGATAGCGACCCGCTGGCGTGGGATGCGGTCGTCGATGTCAACCTCAAGGGTGTCTATCACTGCATCCGCGCCGCCTTGCCGCACATGCTCCGTAATCATGGCGGCACCGTCATCGCCATGAACTCGGGTGCCGCAAACGCGCCGATGGAAGGCTGGAGCCATTATTGCGCGACCAAGGCGGCCGTGCAGATGCTCACCCGCCAGGTCCACAAGGAATATGGCGAACAGGGTATTCGCTCGCTCGGGCTATCGCCGGGGCCAGTGGCCGGCGAGATGCAGGCGGCGATCCGCGCCTCCGGCATCAACCCGGTGAGCCGGCTTGCCGACAGCGATTACATCCCCGCTGAATGGGCCGCCGAAGCCGTTGCCTGGCTGTGCACCGCGGCCGCTGACCCGTTCCTCGGCACTGACTTCTCGATCAAGACCGAGGAAGGCCGCCGGTTGTTGGGCCTGTCATTATCGGAGCCGCGCAAGGCAGCGTGAGGGGCGGCGCTGCTCAGGCGCTATGTTTACGGCCCCGGTGACGATGAGCCGGTCCTGTGGTATGAGGGCGCGGGCACCGGCGACCGTCGCTGGCTGCACGCGGACGAGCACGGGAGTGTGGTTGCGGTGAGCGACAGTGCGGGCAACACCATCGCGACCAACAGCTATGACGAATATGGCATTCCCGCCGCCACCAATATGGGCCGGTTCGGCTATACCGGCCAGGCGTGGCTCGCAGAGCTTGGCATGTCCTATTACAAGGCGCGGATCTATTCCCCCACGCTTGGCCGGTTCCTGCAAACCGACCCCATCGGCTATGCCGACGGGATGAACTGGTATAATTATGTGGGCTCCGACCCAGTCAATGGGCGCGACCCGAGCGGGCTGTATGAAGAGTGCGACGACAACGGCGAAAATTGTTTCGATAATGGACTGAAAGAAATTAAGGTGGTCGCCACTATCATCAGCGTAGGCGGAGGCGGAACCGGAGGCGGTCCCGGCCCAGGATTCAGCTTTGGGTCGGGTTTTAGCTCTAACCCCTGCGACCAGCCATCACTGCGCCCCATGCTGTGCAACAGCGCCTCCGGCGGGGGCGGCGCAGGCGCAACGCCAGCGCCAATGCGGCAGAATGATGACATCGTCGTCACCGCGAAGAAGAATGTCAAGAGGTTAGGACAATGCGTCGCGGCGCAGTATGGGTTGGGAGACGGTTCGGTTTCAGCTGGACTCGACCTCGGAAAGATTGCGTCTGAGATCGGTGGGATTCCTCTTCCGAAGCGATTGCTCGGCATCCCGCTTGCGGGTGGTGAGGGCGTTTCCAAGTTCACCAATCTGATCAGCTACGTTCCTTTCAAACTTGGTATCCGCGCCAACACGGGACTCCAGATTCTTGGAAGTGGTCGCGTTTTCGGTGTTTTGGGACGACTTAACGCTCCTGTTGCCGCTGCGCTCGCTGCCTACGATATAGCAAGCATCGCCATATGCACGGCTGGGAAATGATCATGTTTCTCCGACGTCCACGAATAACCAAAAGCGAAGAAGCGCCTAGCGTTGAGCTATTGCAAGATGTACTCGACCAATACGGGGTAAAAATCTCGACCGATGAAGGTTCGAGAGAGCTTCAATCTCTGCGTATGGACGACATCGACCTAGTTGAGGCCATTCAACTCGTTGAGAAGTTCGTTGGAGCAAAGGTGGACCGGAAAATGCTCCGCCCTTCAACGACGGTTGCGCAAGTTGCTCAGGTTATTGATGAAACTCGCAGGCGGAATCGGACCTAGAAGGAAAAGCAAGACAAGCTGCCGTCATTCGATCGCCATACCCACGGCACTGGCGGGTACGGGCATGGCGATCGCCGCCCCCTATTTCGCCACAATCTGCGACACCCGCCGCTGGCCGCCATGCCGTTCGAGCTGCACGAACACATCCACCACGCCGCGCACATAATCGACAATGTCCGCGCGGCGCAGCTGCACGCCGGATTGCAGGATGATGAGCGCCATTTGCTCAATCGCGCCTTCCGGGCTGTCGGCATGAATGGTGGTGAGCGAGCCGGGATGGCCGGTGTTGACCGCGCGCAGGAACGTATAGGCCTCCACCCCGCGAAGTTCGCCAAGGATGATCCGGTCCGGCCGCATCCGAAGCGACGCCTGCAGCAAATCATCCGCCGTCACCCGCGCCTCGACGTCGAACGCATCGACGCTGCCATATTCCGCTCGAACAGCGAGCGCGGCGCAATGCGGGCCTGCTCCAACCGAGCGACACGGGCGAGAATTGCGCGCGGCGCCGCGCTAATCGCGCCTTGCCGGGTGTGGGGGCGGGGTGAGAAGCGCTGCGCGGCGCGTCCGCTTACCATCCATCTCGATGGGCAGGGTCGGCAATGCGGTTTGTTGGCCATCGGGCATTGTCACGGGTTCGAGCCCGCCCGATGCGAGCAGATGCGGGTCGGTAAACAATTCTTCCGGCCGGGTAATCGGTGCAAAGGGGATGCCGGTGCCTTCAAGCCGCGCGATGACTTCGGCGCGGGTGAACTGGCCGATCAGCTCCCGGATGCGATCAAGGATGCGGTCGCGCGCGCGGACCCGGTCGTTGTTTCGGCGCAGCGCCTTATCGGCCCACAGGTCATGAAGCGCGAACAGGCTGCAGAACGTCTCCCATAGCGGATCGGAGACTACCCCGATAAAGACCGGCAAGTCCTTCGTCTCGAACACGTCATAGATCGCCCAGGCAGAAATGCGTACCGGCATGGGCGCCGCTGCCTGGCCGGTAACCGCCATTTGCGCCATGTGCTGGCCGACCAGATAGACGGTCGTTTCGAACAGCGATGCCTGCACCTTCTGGCCGCGCCCGGTGCGGTGGCGCTCTTCAATCGCCGCCATGATCGCGATGACGCCGAACATGCCGCCGGTGACGTCGATCACGCTTGATCCAGCGCGCAGGGGCCGGCCGGGGGGGCCGGTCATATAGGCCAGCCCTCCCATCATCTGGGCCACCTCGTCCAGCGCGGTGCGATTTTCATAGGGGCCGGGCAGAAAGCCCTTGAGCGAGCAATAGACGAGCCGCGGGTTGATCGCCGCAAGCGCTTCATAGCCAAGCCCCAGCCGGTCGAGCGCGCCGGGCCGGAAATTCTCGATCAGGATATCCGCTTGCGCGGCAAGCGCTGTGGCAATGGCCACGCCGCCGGGGGATTTCAGATCGGCCGTGATTGAGTGCTTGTGGCGGTTGTACATCGGAAAATAGCCCGCGCCTGACCCGATCAGGTTGCGCGTGCGGTCGCCCCCTTCCGGCTCGATCCGCGTGACGTGTGCGCCGAGCGCGGCAAAAATGGCCCCGGCTGCCGGGCCCATCACCATATGCGTGAACTCAACGACCTTCAGCCCGGCCAGCGGCGCTGCGTGCATCATGCCGCGCGATCCGCAAGGCCCATCGGCAGGCCCGCATCGGGGGTGAAACCATAAAGCGGCTCGCTTGGTAGCGCCTCGGCAAGGATCGCGCGCACCGCCATCAATTTCTTGAGGTCAATGCCTGTCTGAAAGCCCATCGCGTGGAGCATGAAGGCGAGATCCTCGGTCACGATATTTCCGGATGCACCCGGGGCATAGGGGCAGCCGCCAAGCCCGCCGAGCGACGCGTCGAACGTGGTGATCCCCTCGTCCAGCCCGGCCAGCGCGTTGGCAAGGCCAAGCCCGCGCGTGTTGTGGAGGTGGAGCGTGGTCAGCATGTTCGAGCCCACCGACGCGCGCACGCGGCGAACCAGGCGCCGGACCTGGGCAGGGTCGGCATAGCCAGTTGTGTCGCTTAAGCTCAGTTCCTGCGCGCCTGCCGCGACCGATGCTTCGGCGAGGCGGACGACCGTATCGGCGCTGACCGAGCCTTCGATCGTGCAGCCGAACGCCGTCGACAGGCTGACGGCGAAATGGACACCTGCCGCCCGGGCGATGCCGGCGATCGAGCGGATCTCCTCAACCATCTGCGCGTGGTCCTTGCGGACGTTGCGCACCGAGTGCGTCTCTGACATCGAAAAGGGGATCGACATGCCGTGGACACCGGCCTCCACGGCCCGCGCAGCCCCCCGGGCGTTGGGCACCAACGCGACCACGTTAAGGCCGGGCAGCGTGCGCGCAAACGCCACTAGCTCGGCGGTGTCGGCCATTTGCGGGAGCAGCGATGCAGGGACGAAGCTGCCCACCTCAATCTCGCGCACGCCCGCTTCTGCTTCGGCCCTGATCCAGGCTTTTTTGGCGGCGAGCGGCATGATGCGATCAATTGATTGCAGGCCATCGCGCGGGCCGACTTCGGAGAGGAGGATATGGTTCATGCAGGAAGTTCCAGATAAATCCATGGCCGGTCGGTTTTGTCGCTGGCCAGAAATTGTTCGATGGCGCGGGCGTGTTTCAACGTCAGGTCAATAGCGTCCAGCCCTTCCGACAGCATCACCCTGGCGTCAGCGTCGATGTCAAACCTCGCCGAGACTGCATCCGACGCCACCGTCTGCGCGATCAGGTCAATGGTGACGATATCGCCCAACCGCGCGATCAGGGCTTCGTCGAGCACTACGGGGACGATCCCGTTGCGCACGCAATTGCTCTCGAAGATGGGCGCAAAGCTCGGGGCGATGACCGCGCGCACGCCATATTCGTGGAGCGCCCAAACGGCGTGCTCGCGGCTCGATCCGCAGCCGAAATTCGCGCCGCCGAGCAGGATTGGTGCTTGGGCATAACGCGGCTCGTTGAGGATAAAGTCGGGGTCTGGTGTTCGTCCCGCTGTGTAACGCCAGCCGGCGAACAGCCCATCGGCCAGCCCGGTCTTGCCAACGCCCTTGATCTCGCGGCTGGGGATGATCGCGTCGGTATCGATATTGGCGCGGATCAGCGGCGCGGCGATGCCCGAGATGCGCGGCACGGGCGGGAAGGCCGTCATGCGGGCACGCCCTTGCGGGCCATGCGGGGATCGGCAATCACGCCCGCAATCGCGCTGGCGGCGACGGTTTCGGGGCTGGCGATATGCGTGCGGACGCCGGGCCCCTGCCGACCCTCGAAATTGCGGTTGGTCGACGAAATCACGCGAGTGCCCGGTGGGAATCCGGGGCCGCCCGCATAGAAGCACATGGCACAGCCTGATAGGCGCCATTCAAACCCTGCATTGGCAAAGATGCGGTCGATTCCTTCAGCTTCTGCCGCGCGGCGAACCGCCATCGACCCCGGAACAACGACAGCACGCACGCCGCGCGCGACCCGCCGGCCGCGCACGATGGCTGCCGCGCGGCGCAGATCGGCCAAGCGGCTATTGGTGCAACTTCCGATGAACGCGGCGTTTATCGGCAGGCCCGCGAGTGATTGGCCGGCCGACAGACCGACATAGTCCAGCGCCTGGCCAAAGCCTTGGCCGCTCAGCCCGCTGTCGCGCTGATCGGGCACCCGGCCGCCAATCGGCACGGCGCTTTGCGGCGATGTGCCCCAGGTCACCATCGGTTCGATGGTCGCGGCGTCGATGCAAATCTCACGATCAAATGTTGCGCCTTCGTCGCTTCGCAGCGCGCGCCAGGTCGCTAATGCCCTTTGCCAAACGGCGCCCGTCGGCGCGAAGCGGCGGCTGTTAAGATAGCCGAACACCAAATCGTCGGGCGCGATGAAGCCGGTCATCGCCGAGAACTCTGTGGCCATGTTGCACAGCGTCTGGCGGCCATCAAGATCGAGCGCCAGAACGGCCTCGCCGGCAAATTCCACGGCATATCCCTTGCCGCCACCGGCGCCGTGGCGGGCCAGCAAGGTAAGGGTCATATCCTTGGCGGTGACTGCTGGCGGCAGGGCGCCAGCGAACGTTACGCGCATCGTTTTGGGCCGCGCCATTCGCAGCGTGCCGGTCGCCATGGCATGCTCGGCCTCGGTCGAGCCAATCCCCCAGGCAAGCGCGCCAAATGCGCCTTGCGTACAGGTGTGGCTGTCGGGGCAGACCAGCGTGACCCCCGGCAGGACAATGCCGAACTCAGGAGAGATGACATGGACGATTCCCTGGTCCGGGTCATGCACGTCGACCAGCCTTATGCCTGCGTTGCGCGTTTCGGCGCGGATGGCGGACAGAAAGGCGTCGCCGCCCGGGACGAGCGTGCCTGTCCGGCCCGGCAACGTATCGACGATGTGATCGGTAACCGCGAACACCCGCGCCGGATCGCATACGGGTCGCCCCGCCGCCGCCAGCGACCGGAGCGCGACCGAGCCGGTGCGTTCGTGCAGGAACACCCGGTCGATCGCGATCAGATCGTCGCCAGGCCCCAACGACGCGACGAGATGCGTGTCCCAGAGCTTGGCGAACAGGGTTCGCGCCTCAACCAGCGGCGGCCTCCATCTCGGCTTCCAGCGCGCGCCAGTCGCGCGTCACCAAAGTCTCCTGTATCGCGGTGCGGGTTTCCAGCTCGCCGTTGCGGATCCAGTGCCATGTGCGGCAGCGGCTTTTGCCGTGGTCCGCGATCTGAATCATCTCGTAGAGATAGAGCGAGGGGTCGCCCGTCCGCTGCCAGTAAAGCATTACCGCGCGGCTGTGTTCGTCCTCGCCGACTTCCCATGCCGAACCGATAATCAACTCATTGTCCCACCAGACGCGCTTGTCGTGATAGGCGGCAGGAAAATCGCGGATTTCGGTGCGGCCATCGGGCCAGGTATAGTGATTGGTCTGGTGGTAGGGCGTTGCAGGGTTATCGTCGAGGAAGCGGCAGAACAGGCGTGATCGATGCTCGTCGACCTTCTCGCCTGCGGCATTGTAATAGATGTAGGTGCCGTCCCACACGCCCTCATGTCGGGCCAGCACTGGCATATCTTCGCGAATTCCCATCAGCTTTCTCCGTCACGCGATCGCAATGCGACCAGATAGGGGCGGGCGGCAGTCGCCCGGATTAGCGCGCGATGTTCGCGCGCAAGGCATTCGGCCGTGAGTTCGGCCGCATCGAAATCGCCTAGACAGGCCGCACCAGCTTCATACCACGGATTGAAGAAATGCCGCGCTCGAACGATTGCCCATGCGCGAGTCAGATAGCTGCCGAAACGATCTGGCGCCATATCGGGAAAGAGCAAATCAGGGTCACCGACCGGCGCAGGCGGCAGGACAACTCCGCTTGCGCCCAGCGCCTGCGCTGCGGCTGCGATCACCGCCTGCCAGGCCGGCCAGGTTTCCGGCGGCGGTCCCGGCCAGCCATCCGACAACCCGTGTCCCGGCAGGTCGATCGCGATGCCGTCGCCCCGGTCTGAAACATCGGCAGCGCTGCCGGGCGGGTGGAGGATCAGCGGGCCGCCCTTGCGCCCGCGCCAATGGATCATGCCATCGAAGGCGTCGGTCGCGATCCGAAGAAATCCCTCGTCATCGGCGTCGCGCGTCGGCGGGAAGCGCCCGCCTGCGTGGCGCTGGAGAAAGGCAAGACTGTCGGTCAGATGCTCGGCTGGGGTGGCCACTTTATACGCTGTCCACGCCTGGGGCAGTGGCCCCAAACGGTCGATATGCGCGTGCAGCGGATCGCCGGCATAGGCCGTAATGAGCACCGGCGGCGTCGCAGCATCGATCGGTGGAATATCGCGTGGCGCGCGCAACACCGCCCCATAACCCGCGCGATAGGCAGCGCCTGAATCGAGCATCTCGCGCACCGCTGCATCGACGCGCCCGACATCGGCATGCGCGACCGACAGCCGTGCCTCGGGCCGAACGTCGAACCAGGGGAAGAACCAGCTCTGTTCGAGCATCCGGTTCCACAGCCAGGTCAGGTGCTCGCCATAGCTTGTCGGCTCAAAGCGCGGCAGATAGCGGTCGCTGAACAGCGCCATTTCTTCGGGCGTCCAGATCGCATAGCCGCCGATGGCCAGCGCCCTGAATTTTTCCGGATGGCGCTTCAACGCGGATACCAGAATGATTCCACCCGAATGAAACCCATAGGCTGCCACACGCTTCAGCCCCAGCGCATCAAGCAAGGCGACGATCGCATCGGCGAAATCATCGATGGTTGGATTATCCCCCGGCAACGGTTCGGACTGACCGAAGCCTGGCGTGTCAGGCGCGATGCAGGTGAAATGCTGGCCCCATTGCCGCATCAACGTTTCATATTCTGCCGAAGAGCGCGGGCTCTGATGCACCATGAGCAACGCCGACCCCGCCCCGCAACGCCGATAATGCACCCGGCGGGCCCCAATATCGACGAAATGACGCGTAATCTGCATTGCGCTTAAGTTGTCCGGACAAATCTTGCTGGACAAGTCCTAATCCTGTCCGCATCATCGACACAAGCGAATAAGGAGGCAAGCCTGCAATGCCCGATCCGATCGGCACCCGGATGATCGAGGACGGCCGCACCGCGCGCGAGATTTTCCAGGCCGTAATGGCCAATCCTGCCCGGCGCAAATTCGGGTTCGGCAGCAAGCTGGCGATCGTCAATGTCGATTTCCAGCAGGCCTATACCCGCATCGACAAATTCGCGACCGCCTATGAGACAGACCCGCGCCAGATCGACCATGTGAACACCATATCCAATCTCGCCCGAGCGCGCGGCATGCCCGTCATCTGGAGCCGGGTGGGGTATAAGGACGATGCGGGCGATGCCGGCATTTGGGGCACCCGCACCAACACGCCCGACTCTTTGCAGAACATCAACCTTGGCAGCGAACGCCATGCCTTTGACGATCGCTGCGCTATTCACCCCGATGACCTGCACTATACCAAGCGGATGCCGAGCGCCTTTTTCGAAACGCCGCTTGCCAGCTATCTTGTTTGGCACAAAGTCGACACCGTCGTGGTGACCGGTGGATCCACATCGGGCTGCGTCCGCGCGACGGCCGTCGACGCGCTCAGCCATGGCTATCGAACGATTGTGCCGATCGAGACCTGCGCCGACAAGCATGAAAGCTATCATTTTGCCAATTTGACCGACCTTCAGCTGAAATATGCCGATGTCGAGCCGGTACAGACGGTTATCGACTGGCTGGAGGCGCGCTGATGCGCGAAGGCGCGGCTGATCCCGGCCTATATGGTTTTTCCCCCTATCGCGGCCGTCGGAAGATTGTTTGGCCCGGCGGCAAGTCTGTCGCCGTCTGGGTCGCGCCCAATCTCGAATATTACGAGATCGACCCGCCCGCGCACCCGCAGCGCAAGGCCTGGGGAAGGCCGCACCCCGACGTCGTCGGCTATAGCCACCGCGACCACAGCAACCGCGTGTCGCACTGGCGCATGGCCGAGGTGATGAGCCGCCACGGCTTTCCCGGATCAGTCAGCCTGTCAGTGGCGCTGTGCCAGCACCATCCCGACGTGGTCGATGATGCAGCGAGGCGGGGCTGGGAGTTTTTCAGCCACGGCATCTACAACACGCGCTACGCCTATGGCATGGACGAGGCGCAGGAGCGCGCGATCATCGAGGATTCGATCCGGACCGTGCATGCCGCGACCGGGCAGCGGATCAGGGGCTGGCTCGCCCCCGCTCTCACCCATACGCCGCGCACGCTCGACCTGATCGCTGACTATGGCCTCGATTATACCTGCGACCTGTATCACGACGATCAGGTGCAGCACGTGGACGTGGCAAAGGGCCGGCTGGCGTCCATCCCCTACAGCCTCGAAGTCAACGACCATTATGGCTTTTTCGTCTACAATATGAGTCCGCGGGACTATGCCGACACGCTGATCCGCCAGTTTGACCGGCTGGCGGCCGAAGGCGAGGCGTCCGGCACGGTGATGTGCATCCCCTTGCACGCATATCTGATTGGCCAACCCCATCGAATCGGCGCGTTTGAAGGGGTGCTGGCGCACATCGCTGCCGATGGCCGCGCCTGGCTCGCCCGCGCGGGCGACATTGTCGATGCGTGGCGGGCGCAGCAATGACGCTCGATCCTGCCTATCTGGACTATCCCAGGCGCCGCCAGGGCTATGATCACGATCTCTATCGCTGGTCGGCCCTCAAGGATCGCCCGCCCGTGACATGGCCGGGCGGCAAATCTGTTGCGCTGTGGCTGTGCGTCAGCCTGGAATGGTTTCCGATTGTGCCAGGTGATTTGCCGTTTCGCGCGCCGGGCCATATGCAGACGGCGTATCCCGATTACCGGCACTATACGGCCCGCGATTATGGCAACCGGGTGGGCGTGTACCGGCTGCTCGACGCCTTCGCGAAGGTCGGGGCCGCAGCGTCGTTTGCAACCAATGCCGCGATTGCGGAACGCTATCCGCAATTGATCGCCGATATCGTCAGCGCAGGGCATGAGATCATCGCGCATTCGACTGATATGAACGGCACCATCGCCAGCGGCCTGAGCATTGACGACGAGCGCGCGCTGATCGCCACCTCGCTCAATATGCTGGAGCGCGTCAGCGGCACGCGCCCCCGCGGCTGGCTGTCGATCGCGCGCTCCGAGAGCTGGAACACGCCCGACCTGCTCCGCGACGCCGGCCTCCGCTATGCCTGCGACTGGGTGAATGACGAACTGCCCTATCGGTTCAACAACGGCCTTATCAACCTGCCGCTCAACCACGAACTGAGTGACCGCCAGATCATCACCGTCCAGCAGCAATCCGCCGACAGCTATGCGCAACAGATGCGCGATGCCGGCGATTGGCTCGCGAAGGAGGCCAAGGCGCAAGGGGGGCGGCTGCTGCCATTGCACCTGACGCCCTACATCATGGCGCTACCCTATCGCATCGGCGCGCTTGAAGATTTGCTGGCCGGTCTTGCGCAGCGGCCAGAAATGTGGATCGCGACGGGGGGTGCCATCGTCGATGCCTGGGCGGCGCAGCAATGATGCAGGTTCGCAACCCCCGCACCGGCGCGTTTGACTATGAAATCGATCCGCTCGATGCACCGGCGATTGCCGCGCTCGCCGGCGATCTGCGGCGTAGACAGCGCCATTGGGCCGCCCTGCCGGCCAGCGAGCGGGCAAAAATGCTGATGTTGTTGCGTGCAGCAATTGCGCGGCATGCGGATGCGATTTCAGCCGCCCTGACCATTGACACTGGTCGCCGGGCAATTTCGCATATCGAGGTGGAGGGCACACAGCGCGCGCTCGACCGCTGGGCGACCATCGCGCCAGAGTTGATCGTCCGCGCGACCGGCGAGGTGCGGGCGAGCGCCACGCCGGGCATCACCATCTCAACCCGGCTCGTGCCCTATCCCTTGGTCGGTGTGGTCAGCCCGTGGAACTTCCCGCTCACGCTTGCGTTGATCGACGCTATTCCGGCGCTGGCGGCTGGGTGCGCGGTAATCGTGAAACCTTCCGAAGTTACGCCGCGCTTCATCTGCCCGTTGATGGCCGCGGTCGCCGAGGTGCCGGAGGTGCCGCTGGCAGTGATCGAGGGTGATGGCGCGAGCGGCGCGGCGCTGGTCGGCGCGGTCGATTATGTCGCGTTCACCGGATCGGTCGCGACCGGGCAAAAGGTAGCGGCGGCGGCGGCGGCAGCGTTCATTCCGGCGAGCCTCGAACTCGGTGGCAAGGACCCGATGATCATCCTCGCGAGCGCCGATCCGGCCTGGGCCGCGCAGGTGGCGCTCAGGGCGTCGATCGTCAATACGGGGCAAGCCTGCCAGTCGATCGAACGGGTTTATGTGGCACGCAAAATCGCCGAACCTTTCCTTGCGGCACTGGTCGCGGCGGCCAGGGCGGTGCGGCTCAATGCCCACGATATTGGCAGCGGCGACATCGGCCCCTTCATCTTCGCCCGCCAGGCGGAGACCGTGCAGCGGCAGATCAGTGATGCGGTCGCAAACGGCGCGCGGCTGCTTACCGGAGGCAGTGTGGAGGTGATCGGTGGCGGGCAGTATCTTCGGCCGACGGTGCTGACGGGCGTGACCCCCCAAATGGCGGTCATGGCTGATGAAACCTTTGGTCCCGTCATCCCCGTGGCGGTGTTCGACAATGTCGAGGAGGCGGTGGCGCTCGCCAATGGCGGCGTTTTCGGGCTGTCGGCCGCGGTGCTGGCGGGATCGGCCGAAGCAGCCGAAGCGGTGGCCGTAAAACTGAACGCAGGTGCCGTCTCGATCAACGACGGCGCGCTCACCGCAATGGTCTGGGACGCCGAGAAATCGAGTTTTGGCGCAAGCGGCCTCGGCCCTTCGCGGATGGGCGAGAGCGGCCTGCTGCGCTTCTTTCGCAAACAGGCGCTGCTCCGCCAGAACGGCCAAGCGCTACCCGTCCAGGCCTATGCGGAGGACGCGCGCCGATGACCGGCATTGCCGAGGCGATGCTCGACATGCGGCTCCTCAACCGCCAGGGTTTGCGCGGCGTCCATTTCGTTGAAATCGCTCGCTTGGCAGACGGTGGCCGAAGGCGGATGCCGACCCGGCAATGTTTCGAACATGGCATGCTGATGCGCCGGATTTTGCCGGATGAGGTGCGGGTTAGTCGGATATCCTGCCTCGCAGCTACTGATCGACGGCCCTAAATACGCCCACGCTTCGCCATAATTTTAAGTAAACGAACCATATATGTGGACCATAAGGCATGCGATATTCCCAGACGACGCACCGGCTGTTCTCGATATCTGGCGTGAGTTTGTAGCAAGTCCGAGGGTCAGCCTTGCGCATCAAAACAATCACGTCGAATTCGACGACATACCGGGCAAATACGCGTCACCCGACGGCTGCATCCTTCTGGCCGAACGCGGTGGCGAGATCTACGGTTCCGTCTCGCTCAAGAGGATCGACGCTGAGATTTGCGAGATGAAGCGGCTTTACGTCCGGCCTGGTGCGAGAGGCAACCGGCTTGGCTATGGCCTGGTCGAGCGGCTGATCGACGAGGCAAGACAATTGGGCTATTCTGAGATGCGGCTGGATGTCCTGGAAGAATTTGTTCGGGCCAAGATGCTTTATGCCGCCTTCGGCTTCGTTCAAGCAGAGCCGGTTTCGTTCAATCCTTTGCCAGGCACCAAGTTCTTGGGTCGGCGGCTGAGGTAGCGACCACGCGGGATGTCCCCGGTCTGGTCAAACGCAGCTCATCCGGACAAACCCATCCGGGCGACGGGGTGTTCGCGCGGCCGCCCGCTGCTTACCGCGCCAGCTCCACCAGTTCATACCATGTCGCCATATAACCGCCGACGCCGCCTTGGACGAACACCGCGTCATCGTCCGCCGTCACCCAAAGGTCGTAGCGCGGGTGTTCCCTGCCGCCCATGCCGGTGTCGCTCGCGTCGATAAAGGCGAAGTGGCGGCAGGCGAAGCTACCTGCGGCGACTCGCACGGTTTCATCGCCGAGATAGTGCAGGTCGATCTTCACTTCGGCGATCATCGGCGGAGTCGCGCCGCGATGGTCGGGCGACGGGAGGTAGCAGCGCACGGTGCGGCGGTGCGGGCCTTTGGCGACATCCATGCACCGCGTCAGATAGCCGTCACCGACGATCGGGTGCGTGCCCAGCCCATCAATCGCGCCGGAGAAATCGACGCGCTGCGACAGCCGCCCGATCGCAGGGCCGGTACTTTCGCACTCGATGACGCCGCCACCCTTGCGGTGCGTCACGTTGAACCAGCCTGACCCCATGAACTCATCGCCTACGCTCAGATGAACGTGGAGGTTGCGCGGGTGGCCATCGGCGTCGATGGCGTAGACGACGTCGCGCAGCACCGTGGGCGCCGGCTCCTCGATTTCGCACTGCGCGCGCAGCGTCACAGCGCCATCGGCATGATGCGTGAAGGCGAACCATTCACGGCCGCGCTCCTGATCCATCATCTCGGGCTTTTTGGAGGTGTAGCGGATGCGGCCGCGGACGGTGCGGTGCCGCATCACCATTCCTTCAATTCGCGGCTGATCTGCTCGACCGGTGCTTCCTCGACCGCCATCGCCTCCATCGCCTGGCTCACGCCGCGCATGACACGGGCGATATAGGCCTTGGTCTCGACCCCGCGCTCATAGGCTGCATCCTTGTCTGCGACAAAGCCTTCGATGTCGGCGCGGGTAACCAGGCCCTGCGCGTCGAGCAGCCGTTCGACAGTATCCTGCCGCTGCCTGAGCACCGAAACCTCGGCGACCAGCGCCATCACGATCGACAGGATGCGGTCGATCGCGGGATCGTCGAAATAGTCAGGCCGCTTGCCCTTGGCGCGTTTGCCAGCAAGGCCAATCCAGTCGAGCGCCTCTGGGGGCCGGGCGCTCATGCAGCCTTCCACGCGCCGTAAGCGTGCCAATAGGCGGCACGGCCATGGTCCTCGCCGTCCCCGTCATTGGCCGTTGGGAAGATTGCCTCGTCCACCACCGCGCGAACGCCGGTTTCGAACAGATCGTCCTTGGCGAATCCTGCTGCAACCATGATTGATTTCAGGTCGAGCGCGTGCATTGACGACCAGAATGGCTCGTTGTTGTTGAACGCGTCCCAATCGCGGATGAATTGTTCGTAAAGCGGCATCGCGGCTGAATATTGCGGCTGTTCGAGATGGAACATCAGCCCGCCGGGGCTTAGCACGCGGAAGCCTTCGCGGATGACGCGAGGCAGCGCGGTGCCGGAGAGTTCGTGCAGGTACATTGTCGTCTGTACCCAGTCGAAATGGCCGTCGGGAAAGGCGCTCAAATCCTCGGCATTCATCTGGACGAAGTGCAGGTTGCGCGCACCCAGCGCCTGCGCGCGGGCATGGCCGTAGCGCAACGACGGCCCGGCGGTGTCGATCGCGATGATCTCGGTGTCGGGAAATGCAAGTGCCAGCGGCACGATATTGTGACCAATCGTCGCGCCCAAGTCGAGGATGCGTTTCGGCACCCAGCCGGGGCGCTCGCGCTTGATCCACTGTGCCAATGCCATGCCGCCGCCGTCGGACAGCGCGCCGAGCCCGCCTGCCGTGGTCGCGAAAATGCCGCAGTCATAGTTCGCGCCCGCCGAGACGTCGCCGGAGCGCTCCTCGCCATGATAGCTGCCGGGCATGCAGTGGATATCCACCGCCTGCTGATAGCGCGGGATGGTTATCGAAGGATCGAGCCTCAGTGTTCCGCGACCCTCGTTAAACTGGCGTACTTTGGCATCGAGTTCGTCCAGCTGGCGCAGCACCATCTGGCGGCCATTATGCTGACGCATTTCCATCGAGTTGCGCTTCAACGCCGACCAGAAGCGGTGCCACGGGTCCTTGTTCATCGCGCGGCGGATTTCGAAACGATCCGCGGGCTCGCGGCCATGCTCCTTCACAAAGGCAGGCAGGACGCGCGCGTCATAAGCGCGTTTGTTGCCGGGGCCGAGTGTCGTTGCCATATATTTGTTGAAGTTTGCCAGGAAATCGAAGCGTGCTGCTTCGTCATGACTGGGCTCGGGGAACACCGCGTGGCGGGCAACGGCGGTATAGGGCGGGGCGACATCGTGCTTCATATCAGGCCATCCTTGGAGAGGCGTTCAATAACCGATTCATGCACGCGCAGAAAATGCTCGCGATCGGGAATAGCGTGGGCACCATCGGCGTCGAGCAGGCTGTTCGCAGGCTGCACCTCGCGCCCCGAATAGACGGGGGCGAACAATTCCAGCCGCTGGCGGGCAAGCTGGTTTGTCATGCCTGGCTTGCGCCGCTGGGCCCGCAAGGCGTTGAGATCGATGTCGGCAAAGGCGGTGAAGCTTTCCCCCGCATTGGATTCGCTCAGCACCTGGCCCTTGTAATCCACCAGCATCGAATTGCCGTCGGCGGATGCGAGCGGCAGCGCGGTGCCGGCAATTCCCGCCGTGTTGGCGCTGATGACATAGGCCGTGTTTTCGAACGCGCGGGCGCGCCTGGCAATGGCCTTGGGCGTGGCGAGCGGCGAGCCGATTTCGGAAGAGCTGTGCACGAAGATTTCTGCTCCGCGCAGGGCATGGGCGCGCGCAATTTCGGGATAGAGAATTTCTTCCGACGCTATGGCTGCCAGATTGCCTATCTCGGTTTTCGCCACGGGGAACACGCCATCCAACCCGTAAATGTCGAGATATTTCGACCACACATCATGCGGTGTCGGCGCGAACATCGAATTCAACCGGCGGTAACGCAGCACCACGTCGCCCGCGGGCGACAGGATGACGCTGGCCTGGAAATACAGCCCCGGGAAATGGCGATCGCGCTCATAGGCATTGACCACGAGGAACAGGTTCAGGCGGTGTGCGAGCGCCCCGAGCGCTGCATATTCCGGCCCATCCATGTCAAGCGCGGCTTTGCCAGCGAAGTCGCTGATGGTGATGCGGCCGGGGTAGCTGGTCAGCAGATATTCGGGCAATACCGCCAGCCGCACCGCAGACCCGCTATATTGCTGGATGAAGGTGGTCGCCGCCCGCAAACTGGGGCCGAGTGCATCGATCATCCCCAGCATTTGCGCCGATGCAGCGGCGCGGTCAGCACAGGCTTCAACCGAACGCGCGGTGAGCTGCATCGCAACGGCAGCATAAGGGGACGGGGTCGTCATCGCGCTACCATAGCCCAAGCACGCCGGGGTTTATCCGGCTTTCGGGATCGACCGCTGCCTTTACCGCTTCAAGCACCGCCCACGCGCCCGGGTCGGTGCGCTCCTTCATTGGATAGGCGCGGCCGATCTGGAAGTGGATGGCCTCCATCCGTCCGAAGATCGCGATGATGTCGGCGCGCAGTTGTTCTACCAGAGCGCGCGCCTGGGCATTGGCGGGAAAATCCCGCAGCCTGGCAAGGTGCGCTGCCTCTACGCTATTCTTGTGCAAAGCGGCCTGTGCGTCCGGCCAGTAGAATACCGGCTCGATCAGAAACCCCGTGGTCGCAACCGGCAGGAACATGTAGCCCGCGCCAATGCCAAGCCGCTCCATCTCGCCCGCATGCGCCTCGAACAGAGCGGTGACAGCCTTGATCGTGGCAAGTGCCTTTGAATGGCGGACGATGCCGTGCACCGGCACCCAGCGCTCGCCAGATGGACCGAGCATTGAATTGACCGGCGGAAAAGGGTTTGCGCGCAATATCTTGGGGATGGTGTTTTCCAACTCGCGGCCGCCGGCTGCGAGAACGGTCGCACGGATCGCGGCCATATCGGCATCGGCGCTCGGCTGGTTGCGGCCTTCGGCGATAGTGTGGACCGAGAATGTGGCGCCGTCGAGGAACGCGCGGCCTGCCGCAACCACCCTTGCGCCTTCCCTCAACCCATCCCAGAAACCGCCCTGCGCCCTCATCATCCCTACCAGCGCCTTGGCGTCTGCGCTCAGGCTGTCGCGCTTCATGCGCTGCGCCTGCAGGAAGGGATCGAAACCAAAGCTTTCGGAGGCCAGGCCTGCCCGTGCAATCTCGCTCATCGCCGCGGTAAATTGCTCGGGTGCGTCGAAGGCGAAGCTGCCATAAGCGAAGTGGCTCGCCTCGCGGATGAGCGGCAGCGTGATATGTGCCTTGATGCCGAGCGCGCCGCAATCCGCCGCAAACAGCCCGGTGATGTCGGGGCCGAACGGGCGCAGCACGTCGCTGCCGGTGCAGATGATGCTGCCGTCCGCCAGCACCACGTCGAAGCTCAGCACCGTCGATGCCATTGATCCGTTCCGTGCGCCCCAGAAAAGGCCGTTCTGGCTCATGCCCCCGCCAATGCTCGCCCGAATGCCTGACAGCGTGCCCCAAAGTGGTGTCCGCAAACCCATCGGGTGCAGGGCATCATAGAGTTTGGCCCAGGAACAGCCGGCCTCAACTTTCACCGTCATGTCGGCTTGATCGATCGTCAGGATGCGGTCCATCGCCGCCATATCGACAACGAGCGCGCCAGGGGCGCCAGGCAGGTAGCCCGAGGTATAGCTCATCCCCCCGCCGCGCGGGACGATGGTGAGCCCCTGTCGCCCGGCGGCCTTAACCCCGGCCGCCAGTGTATCGATGTCGCGCGGACGCAGGACGGCGACCGGGCGGTGCCCGATCGAGAATACATCCTGCCCGTAAAGTTCGAGCGATGCCGGATCGCTCAGCAGCGCCTCGCGGCCAACCGCAGCCACCAGCGCGTCGCGTGCTGAAGGCTCAGTGAGCATGGCCATGCTCGCCGCCAAACTGCGGATAGCGCCCCAGTGTCAGCAACAGCACGCCGCCGCCTGCGAACATCGCCACTGCCGCCATCAGCATCACGTCATAGCTACCGGTCTTGTCGCGCACCACGCCGTAAAGGATCGGCGATATCGCACTGCCAATGCCGAACGGCATGTAAAGCGCGCCGTAAATGGCACCATAATTGGCCATGCCGAAATAGCGCGCGGCGAGAAAGGCGATAACGTCACTCTCCGCTCCTGCGGCCAAGCCGAGCAGGAAACCACCGGCCATAATGACGGAAAGGCCGGCAGTGTGGCCCATCAGCAAATAGGCAGCGATGGCCGGGAGCAACATGGCCGGGAAAGCGACACCCGGCGCCCAAAAACGGTCGAACAGCAACCCTACCAGCACCCGCCCGGCAAGGATTCCCAGCGCCACCACGCCCAGCACGCTCGCCGCCGCGGCAGGATCGAACCCGTGCAGCGCGACGATTTGCGCCATGTGAATATGCGCGCCGCCATAAGCGAGCGCGATCAACAGGATGGATAGCGCAAGCACCCAGAAGCGGTGGCCTCCCATCGCCTGTCGCAAGCTCAGTCCGACGACCCGGCCGTTTGTATCCATTACGCCTGGGGGGCGCTCGTCGGCGCGGGGCTCGCGAAACCACAGCAGCGCCACAGGCAGCGCGACCAGCAGCGGGAACAATGCGACGACGGGAAAAGCCAGCCGCCAGCCGCCATAGCCGATCGCCGCGACCGCTACCCTGGGGACCAGTATTGCCGACAGCGAGGTGCCGACGAGCATGATGCCCAGCGCCAGACCGCGGTTCCTGGTGAACCACATGCTGACCGCGCGGCTCCAGGTAACAGGCGTCGACCCGATGCCGATCAGGCCGAGCACTGCCCAGAATGCCCACCAGCCGGGGAGTGACCCCGGCACGAACCAGAAGGCAGCGAACACGATGATGAAGCCGATCAGCGACCCGATGGCTACACGGCGCACCCCGAACCGGTCGGCCATCGACCCATAGAGCGGCGCCAGCATTGACGCGATGATGCCGAAGATCGTCACGCCACCGGCAATCGCTGCAAAGTCCCACCCATATTCGCTATGAATTGGCCCCATCACCAGCGGCAGCACGTTGAACGGCAGCGGCGATGCCCCGCAGGCGACACCGAGCAGCGACGCCGCGAGGACTCGCCAGCCTTTCCTGAATTCGCTCATGCGCCATGCTCCCGGGTGCGCGTGGACCGATCGACATCCATGCCCATCTATCGGGAAAACCCTTGCCGGTCACAAGCGCGACGCGGCGGTGACCGCAGCGGCAACGCGACAGCGCCTGCCGCCGGGGGTTTTGTCGTCATGTCAAAAGGCAAACCGCCCGCGCACCACCCAGCTACGCGGCGGGTTGAAATAGGTCGTATTGACCAGTGCCGATTGCGTGAAAGCGGTATCGAAGCAGTTGGTGCACTGGATTGATAGTTGCCACGCCCTTTCCGGCCCGTTCAGCGCCAGCCCGGCATTGACGACCCAGGCCGCCTGGCTGAACGATCCGATCACCAGCGCGCCCGCATTGGGATTGAAGGCGAAGGTGCCGTTCGGCCCGGTGATGCTGCCGCGAAAGACCGACAGATTGGCGGTCGCGACCTGCTGATCGCTATGGTAGCTGGCATTGACTGAAGGTGTGAGCGACAGCCGACCGACCGGCACGTCATAGCTGCCCCCTACCGCCACGGTGAAGTCGGGAGTGCGGACCGGCGTGGCGATATTGCCCTGGGCGGTGACGATGCCCGCGCCGCACGCCGGGGCGTTGTTGGCAGGCGTACCGGCGGGCGACGTACTTGGCGTGCCGGGCACCTGGCCGGCCGCCAGCTGCGCGCGGCAGGCCGCCTGCTGCCCGGCGACCGATTGCACGCCGAAGCTGTCGAATGCCGGCGCGTTGCGATTAATCACATAGCCATCATTCTGATAGCCGACATTGACATACAGGTTCAGCCCGCGCGTCGGCACGACAGAAAATTCAGCCTCGACGCCGGTGTTCTGGTAATCGGCGAAGTTGCGGGTGACGAAACTGATCGCCCCGGTCGTCGGGTTAACGATCCCCGACGGTGTTTGCAGGTTGCTGACATCCTCATGGTAGACGGTCACGTTGGCGCGCAGCCGGTGATCGAAAAATTCGGATTTGACCCCGCCTTCATAGCTCCAGACGGTTTCCGGGTTGAACGGCAGCACCGCCGACGGGGTATAGCCGCGCGCGTTCCAGCCGCCCGATTTGAAGCCGCGTGTGGCGCTGGCATAGAGCAGGATGTCGTCATCGAGCTTGTAGTTGATCGCAAAGCGCGGGGTCCACTGCTTGGTCCGCAGCTTTAGCGGAATGGGCACCGCCGCCGGCACCGTCGTGCCATTGGCGGGTACGAAGAAATTCTGGTCGAACAGGCGCGTGGCCGGCGGGGTAGCGGTTGCGCACACGGCCCGCAGATCGAAATATTGGAGCGTTTTGGTTTCGTCCGTGTAGCGGATGCCTGCCGTCAACTTCAATTGATCGGTGATATTCAGGTCGCCCTGAGCATAGCCGGCAAAAGCTTCAGTATTATTCTTCAGAATACGGTCGCCGAGCACCAGTGACAAGGTTGGCGACAGGGTAAAGACATCGGCGAAATCGGTCGTGTTGTTTTCCTTCAGATAGTAAAAGCCGGCGACGTAATCGATCAGGCTGCCGCCCAGTTTGCCGTTCAGTTTTATTTCCTGACTGAACTGATCGACCTTGCCGTCATTGATGATCGTAAAGGCGCCACGCGTAAATCCGCGCACGGCCGGCAGCGGGTTGGCAACTGTCGGGCCGGTCCGCCCGTCAAAAAAGTCCAGCGCATATTGCTGCGTCTGATTGACAAAGCCCGTTATCAGCGAAAGCGTCGTACCCGGCGCAACATCGATCCCAAGATTGGACGTGAACAGGTTGGTCGCGGTGCGATTGCCAAGGCCATAGCCGGCTTTGCGGCCCCGTATTCCCAGACCGGCGAAGTTCGCAGCACCCGGCACTTCGCTCAAGCCCGTGGTCGAAAAGCGGCCATTGCAATTGGTGGGGTTTGCCGGGTCGCAGGTGAAGTTCAGAATATTTTCGCCATCAGCCTGAATATAGGCATAGCTGCCGCTCCAGCGAACATCCGGCGATAGCTCGCCATGCACCCCAAGCCGCGCACCCCACCCGTCATCATCGTTCAATCGCTGGCGGGTGATGTTGTTGATGGTGTAGCCGTCATCATCCTGCCAATAGCCGGAAACCTTGATCTGGAAGCTGTCGGCGAGCGGGATATCGAGCGATCCGCGCACCAGTTTTTTGTTGTACGCGCCGTAGCCACCCTCGACATAGCCGCCAAATTCCTTGCGCGGCTGCCGCAGGATCACATTGATTGCACCGCCTGTGGTGTTTCGGCCGAACAATGTGCCCTGCGGCCCGCGCAGCACCTCGACGCGCTCGACGTCAAACAGATTGAGATTGTTGGCATTCTGCCGCGAAAGATAGATGTCATCGACATAGGTGCCGACGGGCGGATCGAAGGTCGCGATCGTTTCGGTGTTGCCAAGGCCGCGAATATAATAGGCGTTGGCAGAGCCAAGCCCGGTGTTGTTCTGCGCGATCAGATTGGGCACCAGCTGGCCGATGTCTAGCGCGCTGGCGACGCCCGCTGCCCGAAGCTGATCCGATGAAAACGCCGAAATGGCGATAGGCACGTCCTGTACGCTCTCGTTGCGGCGTTGCGCCGTCACGACAATTTCGGCGAGCCCGTCATTCTGTGCTGAATCCTGTGCATCCTTCGCCTGCGCCGGCGCGGGTGCCGCCGGTTCATCGCGCGCAAATGCCGGAGCGCAAAGCGTAAGGGTGAGGGCGGTAGCGGTGAGCAGATGCAGTTTCATGGCGAACTCCCTTGGGTCGAGCGGCAATTTCGTCCCTGCTATCGAAGGTTTCTTGTTTCTTATTTGTCCGGACAAATTTTCATGTATCATTCGATGTGTCAAGCCGGGCCGTACTGAAAGGATTGTGCCGACATGGGGGAACTCGCCTATCGCAGCCTCGTCTATGCGCACCTGTTGCTGTTCGTTCTGTGGCTTGGCGGCGATGTCGGTGTGTTCGTGCTTGGCCAGCATTTTCGCAAACGAAGTGCCTATTCGCTGGAGCAGCGGCTGGCGCTGCTGAAGCTGCTGGTGGCGGTCGATATGGGGCCGCGCACGGCCTGGGCGCTCATGGTACCGGTGTCGCTCAGCGTCGCGGCTGCGGGCGGCTGGATTTCGCTGCCGGCCTGGCTCGTGGTCGCGGCATGGGTCGCGGGGCTGATGTGGCTTTGGCTGGTCTGGGATTCGCATCGGAACGATCAAACCCCGCGCGCTGCGCGCAACCGGCGAATCGAAGGCTGGATCAAATATGGTATCACCGCTTTTTACCTGTGGGTGGGCGCGGCGTCGCTCATCACCGGTAGCCCGGTTGCCGCGCCGTGGCTGGCATGGAAGGCGCTGCTGTTCGGGCTGATATTCGTCGCCGCAATCCTGATTGATCTGGCGTTCAAGTCCGTCGGACCACAACTTGGCCGCCTGATTACCGAAGGATCTTCGGACGCGACCGAGATTCCGCTGCGGCGGACGATGGACCGTACCCGCATGTTCGTGCTGGTCGTCTATGCGTTGTTGCTGGTAACGGCATGGCTTGGCGTCGCAAAGCCGGCAGGATGACGGCCCGACGCACATTACGACTTGACGCAGCAAAGTTGTCCGGACAAATCATGATGCCATGACGAGGCAATCATCGATGGGCGCAGCCATGGGACTGACAAGCCTGTTGTTCGTACCAGGATCAACGCCTTCGCGGTTCGCCAAGGCGCTGGCCAGCGATGCCGATATTGTCTGCATCGACCTTGAAGATGCGGTTGCGGCAGACGCCAAGGCGGAAGCGCGGGCAGCGGCGATTGACGCGCTCGGCAACCGAGTGGCCATCCGCATTAATGGCGTGATGACGCCGGAGGGCGTGGCGGATCTGCTTGCGCTCGCTGCGGCGCCTGTGTTGCCTGGATTGGTGCTGCTTCCCAAGGTCGAGTCGGCAGACGAGGTTGCCATTGCCCGGCACCATCTGCCGGGCGCCAGCTTCATTCCATTGATCGAAACGGCGCGCGGTATCCGGCTGGGGCATGCAATTGGCCAGGCACCTGGCGTGGTCGCGATGATGTTCGGCGGCGGCGACCTTGCGGGCGAGCTCGGCGTTGCGCTTGCCTGGGAACCGCTGGCGGTGGCGCGCGGCCTGTTCATCCTTGCTTGTGGTGAAGCGGGGGTGCCGGCAATCGACGTCCCGTGGATTGTCCTGGACGACACGCAGGGGCTGGCGGAAGAGGCGCGGCGTGCGCATGCTATCGGCTTTCAGGCCAAGGCGGCGATCCACCCGGCACAACTGCCAACGATCCACGCCGCCATGCGCCCGTCGCCAGACCTGGTTGCCGAGGCGCAGGCGGCGCTTGCGGCCTATGACGCGGCGGGCGGGCGGGCGATCCGCTTCCAGGGACGGATGCTGGAGGCGCCGATCATTCGCCGCTATGCCCGCATCATCAGCATGGCGAACGCCAGGGAGTTGGCATAATGCGTGACGGCGTGACCGAGGTGGCTCCGGGCCGCTTCCGTGAGAATTACGGACGATCCTATGAGGATTTCGTTGTCGGGCATATCTATGAGCATCGCCCGGGCCGGACCATCACCGATGCCGACAATGTGTGGTTTACCCTGCTGACCATGAACACCCACCCGGCCCATTTCGATTATGAATTCGCCAGAAAGACCGAATTCGGCAAGCCGCTGATATGCTCGCCGCTGACCGTTGCGCTGATGGTGGGGATGAGCGTGTCGGACGTAAGCCAGAAGGCGGTTGCCAATCTTGGCTGGGACAATATCCGCCTCACCCATCCGCTGTTCCCCGGCGACACGCTCTATGCCGAGAGCGAGGTTTTGGACAAGCGCGAGTCAAGCTCTCGGCCCGAACAGGGGATCGTCACGGTGAAGACGATCGGCAAGAACCAGCACGGCGATGTCGTCTGCACGTTCAGCCGCACCATGTTGATCTGGAAGCGGGGCTTTGGCCCCGTGGACGACTGAGGAACCGATGATGGCAAGCGCCCTGAATGTGATACGTCCCCCGATCGACGTGGACGAGGAGGCCGCGCTGCTGGACGCGATCGATCGCTGGATCGAGCGCGAGGTGCGCCCCGTGGTGATGAAATATGACCATGACGATATCTGGCCTGCCGAACTCGTCGATCAGATGGTCGAGATGGGCCTGTTCGGCGCGACGATCGGCAAGCAATATGGCGGCCTGGGCCTGCCAGCGACTACTTATGCCAAGATTGTCGCCCAAATCTCGTCTTACTGGATGGCGATCACCGGCATCTTCAATTCGCACCTCATCATGGCGGTGGCGGTCGAGAAATTCGGAACCGAGGCACAAAAGCACCTCTGGCTGCCCAAATTTGCCAGCGGTGAAATTCGCGGTGGTCTTGCGCTTACCGAACCCAATGCCGGTACTGACTTACAGGCCATCCGCACCACGGCGGTGCGCGACGGCGATGACTATGTCATCAACGGCACCAAGACCTGGATCTCGAATGGCATCAAGGGCAGTTGCTTTGCGCTGCTCGTCAAGACCGACCCGAAGGCCGATCCGCGCTACAAGGGGATGAGCCTGTTCATTGCCCCCAAGCAGCAAGGCTTTTCGACCGGCAAGAAATTTGAAAAGCTCGGCTACAAGTCGATCGATTCCGCTGAACTGATTTTCGACAATTACCGCCTGCCCGCTGCCAACCTGATCGGCGAACGCGAGGGCCAGGGGTTTTTCCAGGCCACGGGTGGGTTGGAGCTTGGCCGCATCAATGTCGCGGCGCGGGGCGTGGGGCTCGCCGAAGGGGCGCTCCGGCTCGCCACCAACTATGCGCAGATCCGGGAAACCATGGGCAAGCCGATCGCCGAACATCAGGCGATTCAGCTCAAGATCGGCGAGATGGTGACGCGCGCCCGCGCCGCCCGGTTGCTCACCTTCGATGCCGCCCAAGCCTATGATCGCGGCGAACGCTGCGACATGGAAGCGGGCATGGCGAAGTTCTTCGCCTCTGAAGCTGCGGTGAAGAATGCCGAAGAGGGCATGCGCATCTTCGGCGGCTACGCTTATTCCAAGGAATATGAAATTGAGCGATATTACCGTGATTCGATGCTGATGTGCATTGGTGAGGGCACCAACGAGATGCAGCGGATCATCATTTCCAAGCAATGGATAAAGCGGAACCCGGCATGATCGCGGCCGCGAACACGCGCCGCCTGCATGCGGGCTGGCGCCATGCCGCGCGGGCCGTTTGGCAGCAACTCTGCCCGAACGGCGCCGGCCAAGGCTGCGGCGTTGCCGGCGTCCGGATGGCATGACCGCCCGCCCGCTCCCCCTGGCCGGTTTCCGCATTCTCGCCGCCGAGCAATATGGCGCCGGGCCTTATGGCACCATGTTCCTCGCGCAACTGGGCGCTGAGGTCATCAAGATTGAACCGCCCAAGGGCGGCGACAGCGCACGGCAATCGGGGCCATATTATCTGGGCCCCGATGACAGCCTGTTCTTTCAGACGTTCAACCTCAACAAGCGCTCATTGACGCTCGACACGCGGAGCGAGGCGGGGCGCGCGGTGCTGCACCGGCTGGTCAGGACGGCGGACGCCGTGACCAACAATGCGCGCGGCGACCTGCCGGCGAGGCTCGGGCTGGATTACAACACGCTGGGTGCGGTCAACCCGGCAATCGTGTGTGTCCATGCCTCTGCCTATGGCCGGACCGGCCCGCGCGCCTCCTGGCCTGGTTATGACTATCTGATGCAGGCCGAGGCCGGCTTCATGGCGATGACCGGCGCGCCCGACGACCCCCCGACGCGCTTTGGCCTGTCGATGGTCGACTTCATTACCGGCACCATGCTGGCGACGGCAACGCTCGCCGGGCTGATCGAGGCGCGTGCGACCGGAACGGGGCGTGATTTCGATCTGTCGCTGCTCGATGCCGCGCTCCACCAGACCAGCTACCCGGCGCTGTGGTATCTGAACGAGGGCTTTGAGACCGGCCGCGCGCCGCGCTCAGCGCACCCGTCCGTCACGCCGTCCCAGGCGTTTCGCACCGCCGATGGCTGGATTTTCGTGATGGCGCAGCTCCCAAAATTCTGGGCGCTGCTCGCCGATGCGATTGGCGTTGCGCATCTGAAGGACGATCCGCGCTTTGCGACAGTTGCGGCCCGACTGGAAAACCGTGAAGCGCTAACCGTCATTCTGGACGGCGTCTTCCTGCAGCACGCCACCGCGCACTGGGAACAGCGGCTGGGCGGCGTCGTTCCGGTCGCGCCGGTTTATGGGCTGGCCCAGGCTATCGACAATCCGCGCATCGCCGACATGATCGACACCGTGGCGCATCCGGACAAACCCGGCGGGATGCGCGTTCTTGCCAATCCGATCAGGATCGATGGAGAGCGACTGCCTAATCGGGCGGCACCCAAGCTGGGCTCGGACAGCGATGCGCTGCTTGCCGAAGCAGGGTTCGATCCGCAGGAAATTGCTGCGCTGCGCGCTGGCGGCGTCATCTGAGCGATGGGCAAGCTCAGCGGCATCAGGGTCGTTGACCTCACCCAGTTTCTGCCGGGCCCGATGATGACGATGATGATGGCCGATCATGGCGCTGAGGTTATCAAGGTCGAACCGCTCACCGGCGATCCCGCGCGCGGCCAGGCACCGTTCGAGGCAGGGCAGTCGGTGTGGTTTCGCAACCTCAACCGCGGCAAGCGCAGCGTGGCACTGGACCTGAAGAGCGAAAGCGGCAAGGCAGCACTCTGGGCGCTGATCGATGAGGCCGATATGGTCGTGGAAGGATTCCGCCCCGGCGTGATTGGCCGGCTGGGCTTTGGCTATGAGGCAGTCGCGGCGCGCAATCGCCGCGCCATTTATTGCTCGATCAGTGCTTTTGGGCAATCCGGTCCGCTTGCGCATCATCCAGCCCATGACATCGCGGTTCAGGCATTGTCGGGCTTCCTGTCGGTCAATGACGGCGCGGACGGCACTCCGGTTGTCCCCGGCGTGCCGTCGGCCGACATGGCCGCCGGGCTTACCGCGCTGGCAGCGGTGCTGATGGCACTTGTCGGTCGCGATCGGACAGGCCGAGGCGACTATATCGACATCGCCATGTATGACGCGATGCTCCCCTGGTGCGCGCATATTGCCGGTGAGGCGATTGCCGGCGGCGGACCGCCGCGTTCCGCCGACCAGCGGTCATTGGGCGGTGCCGCGTTCTACAATGTCTATCGTACCGCCGATGAGCGTTACATTGTGCTTGGGGGGCGCGAGCTGAAGTTCGCCGCCAATTTGCTGAGCGCGCTCGATCGGGCCGACCTGATCCCGATTGCCGGGGCGCCCGCCGGAGAGCAGGGCGCGCTGATCGCTTTCCTGCAAGACACCTTCATGCAACGGACGCGCGACGAATGGGTGGCGTGGTTTGCCGGCAAGGATGTCGCCTTTGCGCCCGTGCTCGATTTTGCCGAAGCGCTGGCCGCGCCGCATGTCGCCGATCGGGAGCTGCTAAGGCACCATGAAGGCGCTCATCACATTGCGCCGTCCATTCGTTTCAAGGAGGATGAGTCGCACGTCAGCATCGCCTCCGATTTGGGCGCGGGCTGAGCGATGGCGTCAGCGTTCCACCTCGATATGCATCGCATAGGCGAACCGGTTGCCGGGGTGGTGGCTGGCGGAAATCTCGATTACGCGGCCGCTATCGTCGCCATAGCAACGCAGGATGCGCAGGCATGGCGATCGCCGTGCGATGCCCAGCGCCTGGGCGATTTCGGCACTGGCCGCAACTGCCTGAATGTCTTGCGTCACGCGCGCGATGTTGAGCTTGCCGAGCCGTTCGAGCTGCTTGAACAATGTGGGTTCGCGCAGATCAATCGCATCGGCAATGCCGGCAAGGTCGGGATGGACATAGGCCTCGGTAAAGGCAATCGGCGTGTCAACGCCGCTGCCCGATCGCACCCCATAGAATCGCGCCCATCGTCCCGCCGCAGCGCCTTCAATCTGCTCGGCAAGCTTGCGCGGCAGCGGGCCACTGCCGTCGCGCTGGAAAACCACCTTGGTGTCGCGGGCATATTGCAGAATTTCACCGACGTTCGACAGCGGCTGGTGCAGCGCGCCGCCACGTGCCGCCGCCGGCTGGATGACGGTGCCCGACCCGCGTTTGCGCTGGATAAGGCCTTCGGTTTGCAAGGTGCGCAGCGCCTCGCGCACCGTAAACCGGCTAACGCCATAGCGGGCGCACAGCACGCTTTCGGTTGGAAACTGGTCGGCCAACGGCAAGTCGCCGCCCAGAATTTGTCCGCGCAGATCATCGGCGAGTTCGAGATAACGGGGCTTGCGTGGCGCAGCGCGCGGCTTTGTGACGGTTTGCACCGGCAAAATGTCCCTCCAATTGTCCGGACCGAATATTGTGCCTGAACATAGCCTAATCGAGCGCCTTGCACAGCATTTGCTGCGTCCGGTGCCTATGGCTGCGCGTGCAAAAGCGCGGCTGCATCTGCTCGACTGGATGGGCTGTGTGGCGGGCGCGCGCCGCAGTGATGTGGCGCAGGTACTGGGCAGCGTTCATGGCGGCGCCCTGGTCAAGGCCGCTTTTCTGGGCAATGTGCTGGAGATGGATGATGTCCACCGGGCCGCGCTCCTCCACCCCGGGCCGGTCATCTGGCCTGCGGCGCTGGGAACCCATCGCAGTTCGATGGACGACATGCTGGCGGCGACAGTTCGCGGCTATGAAGCGATGATCGCGGTCGGCACGAGCTTCGATGCGCATCACTACGCCCATTATCACCCGACCGCGACCGCCGGGGTCATCGGCGCTGCCGGGTGCGTGGCGAGCAGCGCGTCAACGGACCCAATAGTCACCGCCAACGCCATGGCGCTTGCCGCGTCGGTGAGCGGCGGGCTGTGGCAGACCCGGCACAGCGCCAACATGGCCAAGCAATGGCATGTGGCAAACAGCGTCGAAACCGGGCGCTCGGCGGCTGGCTTTGCACTGAGCAACATCACCGGCCCGCGCGATATTCTCGAAGGCGCGCAGGGCCTCTACGCGGCAACTTGCAGGACGGCGCAGGCGATGACCTTCCATGACGGCTGGCGCATCGACGAGGTCAGCTTCAAGCCCTGGGCCGCCTGCCGCCATACACACCCGGCGATTGATGCGGCGCTGGCATTGCGCGCGCGCGGCAGCCTGACGGGCCCGATTGAGGTCGAGACCTTTGCCGATGCGTTGATGTTTTGCGACCGGCCAGATCCGAAGACGCCCCTTCAGGCCAAATTCTCGCTCCAGCATGCGGTTGCGGTGGTGGCAATGCGCGGTATCCCGACCCTTGCCGATTTCGAGCCCGATGCGCTGGCCGCGCTTGCCGAGGCACGTCAGCAGGTAACGGTGTACGAGCGCGCCGCAATTACCGCGCGCTACCCCGGGCATTTTGGGGCGACAGTGCGCGCTGGCGGCGACGAGGAAGCGTTGACTGATGCGCTCGGCGATCCGGAACGGCCGCTGTCGCAAGGCGGCGTCATCGACAAGGCGCGCGCGCTCTTCGCCTGGGGCGGGCTGACCGAGGCGCAGGCGAGCACCGGCGTTACGCTCGCCCTGGAGGGGGATGATCCGAGCGATATTGCCCGCTGGCTGGAAGAAATTTTGTGAGCGCAACAACCGCCCTGCTGAATTTCGTGCGTGCGGACCATGTCCTGACCCCGGCCACGCGTGCCGATGCGGCAAGGCTGCTGGCCGATACGCTCGCAGTGGGTGCGGCGGGATCGACCGCGCCGGGCGCGGCGGGCGTCTTGGCGGCGGTGGCCGGCTGGGGCTCGGGCGATGATGCGCGGCTGATTGGGTCACCAGGACGATTGCCCGCCGCCAGCGCCGCCTTCGTCAACGCCTTCCGCATCCACTGCCTGGAATGGGATGCGGTGCATGAGGCCGCCGTCGTTCATGCGATGTCGGTGGTCACCGCAGCGCTTGCGGCCAGCATCGACCGGATGGGTGGCTGCGCCCCTGATGCGGCGCTTACGGCGCTTGCGGTCGGTGTGGATGTCGCCAGCGGGCTCGGCATCGCGGCCACGTCGCCGCTCGCGTTCTTTCGCCCGGCCACTGCCGGTTGCATTGGTGCTGCACTGGCCGTGGCCCGGATCGAGCGTATTGAGCCGCTTGAGGACGTGCTTGGCCTGGCCTATTCGTTCTGCGCAGGTACCATGCAGGCGCATGTTGAGGGATCAATCGCGCTGCCCTTGCAGATTGCAAATGCCGCGCGGTCGGCGATTATGGCGGCTGATCTTGCAAAGTGGGGGCTCGCCGGGCCGCATGATGCGCTGGAGGGCCCGTTTGGCTATTTCCGCCTGATCGATCAGGGTGAACTGGCGCGCTACACCGATCATCTCGGCGCCGCCTGGCGGATCAGTGAGCTCAGCATCAAGCCGTTCCCCTCCGGCCGGGCCAGCCACGGCGCGCTTGGCCTGTTGCAGGGGCTGGCCCTCAACCCGGCCGATATCGCCCGGATTGAGATGTTCGTGCCGCCGCTTGTCAGGCGGCTGGTCGGTCGGCCGATAGTGGCGGAGATGGCGCCGGCTTATGCGCGGCTTTGCCTGCCGCTGCTCGCCGCGCTGATGCTGCGCGACGGTCATGTCGATCCACGCGTCCTGCTACCTGCAACTTTTGCCGATCCGCTGGTGCTCGATCTGGCAGGCCGGGTGATTGTCAGCGACGATGGCAACCCCGATCCCAACGCGCTGTCGCCCCAACGCGCGGTCATCACGGGCGTGGACGGCCGTGTCACCGAGCACCTCATTCTCGCAACGCTTGGCTCACCCAATGCCCCTCTTTCCGCTGCACAAGCGGCCGGCAAGCTCGCCCTTGCCCGCGCGCTGGCCCCCGAGGCCGACCAACGCCTGTTTGAGGCACCTCTTGCCTGGTTCACGGAGCCTGCATGACTATCCCCACCTATTTCGAAGCCTTTGACCCCAAGCAGATGCTCGCCGATTATCCGATCGGCGACGCCTTCATCGCGCGCTACACCGGCATGAGCCGTGACGAGTTGCGCAGCATTCAGGAACGGCGATTCACCCGGCTGATGGCGCGGGGGTGGGAAATACCTTTTTATCAGCGGTTATGGGGTGCAAAGGGTATTGAGCCGGGCGACATCCTGGGCCTTGCGGACATCACCAAGCTGCCCGTCTATGACAAGGCCGACCTGATGGACTCGGTCGCTGCATCCCCGCCTTATGGCGATTTCGCCGGGCGGGGTGTTGATCCGGTGATTTTCCACACCACCAGCGGCACCACCGGCCGGCCGCAACCCCTGCTGTTCGGCCCCAAAGGGCGCGAAATTACTAATCTGCTCGTTGCCCGCATGTATCGCTGGCAAGGCCTTTTGCCCGACGATGTCGTGCAGTCGGTTTATGGCCATGGCATGATCAATGGCGGCCATTACATCCGCGAGGCAGTGACGCATTTCACTAATGCTCTATTCCTGTCGGCGGGCACGGGTATCGAGACGCGATCGGCCAATCAGGTGCAGCTAATGGCCGATTTTGGCGTAACGGTGCTGGTCGGCTTCGTCGATTATCTCCGCAAGCTGGCAGAGGTCGCGCGCGAGAGCGGGCTGCTCGATCACATCAACATCCGGATGATCTGCGGGCATCTCGGCACTGAGGACCGCGCCGCGACCGAGGCCGCCTGGGGTGGCGCCAAGGCGTATGACTGGTACGGTGTCGGCGATACCGGGAGCATCGCGGGCGAAGGCCCGGAACGCGACGGGCTGTATGTCTGGGAAGACGCGCAATATCTTGAGCTGCTCGATGTCGAGAGCGGTGTGCCCGTTGGCGTTGGCGAGACCGGCGACATGGTCATCACCTGCCTGTTCAAGGACGATGTGGCGCCCTGCATCCGCTTCAACACGCATGACATCACCCACGAGCTGACCGGGGCCAACGCAACCGGCATGGCATTCAGGCGGATCGCCGGGTTCAAGGGCCGCAGCGACAATATGGTCAAGCTGCGCGGCATCAACGTCTTCCCCCACGCGATCGGCTCGATCATCGAGAACCGCGCTGATCTGACCGGCGAATATGTCTGCCGGCTGGCTCGTGACCCTGCGACGCAGCGCGACGACATGCTGGTCATCCTCGAAAGCCGGGGCGGGAGCGACGTCGGTGAAATCGCCACGCTGCTGCGGCAGGGGCTGGGTGTCGAGGTGGCGATTGCGTTCGAGCCGCCGGGTGGCACGGCGGCGCTGACGCAGATCGACATCCGCCAGAAACCGATCCGGCTCATCGACGAGCGCGGCCTGTGACCGACTGGGACGCCCTTGCAGCCGCCAACGCCCGTCTGAATGCCTTTGTCGACTGGGACCGGCGGGCAACGGGTGGCGCGGGGCCGCTCGCGGGCGCTACCATTGGCATCAAATCGAACATCGCCGTCAAAGGCCTGCCCTGGACAGCGGGCATGGGCACCCGCCGCAACGTCATTGCCGATCACGACGCGGCAGTGGTTGCGCGATTGCGCGCGGCAGGCGCGATCATTCTCGGTAGCCTCAATATGCACGAAGCCGCGCTCGGCGCGACCACCGACAACGCCTTTTACGGCCGCACGCACAATCCGCACCGCCATGGCTACACCCCGGGTGGGTCCTCAGGCGGCAGCGGCGCGGCGGTGGCGGCGGGCTTGTGCGACGTCGCGCTCGGCACCGATACGCTGGGATCGGTGCGCATCCCGGCGGCCTATTGCGGCATTTGGGGGCTTAAGCCCACGCTTGGCGCAATAAGCGATGCAGGGCTAGTTCATCTCGGCACGGCCTTTGATTGCATCGGGCCACTTGCCCGCGACCTCGAAACTCTGGCACGGGTGTGGGCGGTGATGGCACCCGGCGACACCCACGGCGCGCCCTTCGCGAGCATGCTGACGCTGGCAGATATCGATCAGGTGCTGATCCAGCCGGGCGTCGCCGCCGGTTATGAGCGGGTGCTCGCCGCCATTGGCCTGCCGCGCCAGGCCATGTCGCTTGGCGATCCCCTCTCCGCGATCCGCATGGCCGGGCTGGTGGAGTCGGTAAACGAGCTGGCCGCCTATCTCGGCAACGACCGCGCAGGCCCGCTGGTGTCGGACGAGCTGAAGTTTGTGATGAACGTCGTCGGCGCACTCCCGCCTGCGCCTGCCGTCATTGCGCGTACCCGCGCCGCCTTGATCGCCGCGCTCGGCGATGACGCTGTGCTGGTTACCCCCACCGCGCCGCAATCGGCCTTCCCGCACGGTGAACGTGCGCCCGTCACGCAGGCTGATTTCACCAGCATCGCCAGTGTTGCCGGGCTGCCGGCGCTCGCCGTGCCGGCGGGCGTAGACGCCGGTCACTTGCCGGTCAGCGTCCAGCTTGTCGGCCCCGCCGGCAGCGAGGTTCGCCTGATTGCGCTCGCCCGCCGGATTGAAACGGCGATCAGCGGCTACGCCCAACCACGACCCTGAGGAGACCCGCGATGCGCATCATCTGCCTGTTCAACCTGAAGCCCGGCCTTGATCCCGCAGCCTATGAGGCCTGGGCGCGCACCGGCGACATTCCCAACGTGAACGCGCTGGGGTCGGTTGCCCGCTTCACCGTCCACAAGGCAACGGGCATGTTCGGCTCCGATGCCAGGCCGCCTTATGCCTATGTCGAGGTGATCGACATCACCGGGATGGACGCCTTTGTGGCCGATGTGACGACGCCCGAATTTCAGGCGCTGGCCGCGCCTTTCCAAGATTTTGCCGATAACCCGCAATTCATTCTGACCGAGGATCTGTGATGCGTTTCACCGGCAAGACCGTCGTCGTCACAGGTTCTGGCCGCCAGAACGGCCTGGGGCAGGCGATCCTGCAACGCTTCGCCGATGAAGGCGCCAATTGTGTCGTCAGCGACCGTGAGATCGACGATACGGCGCAGATGGTGGCAAAGGCACTGAGTGATCGCGGTGCGGCGGTTGCAGCCATCGCTTGTGATGTGTCGTCCGCAGCCCAGTGCCAGGCGCTGGTGCACCGTGCCGTCGAGGCGTTTGGCGGCATCGACATCTTCGTCAACAATGCCGGTATCGGCTTCATGATGAAGCCCTTTCTGGACGTGGAGCCTGATGACTGGGACAAGGTGATCGCCGTCAATCTGTCGGGCGCTTTCTACTGCACCCAGGCTGCCGCAAAGGCGATGGTTGTGGCGGGAAAGGGCGGGCGGATCATCAACATCGCGTCGCAAGCCGCCAAGACCGGCTTTCCTCATTTGCCGGCCTATGTTTCGTCCAAGCACGGCATGGTCGGCCTCACCCGCGCCGCTGCGGTGGAGCTTGGCGCCCATCGCATCACCGTGAACGCGGTCTGCCCGAATCACGTGACCACTGGCCTTGGAGCCGAGCAGAATGCCTATTTTTCAAAGCTGCTGGGCTTCGACAATGTCGAGGCGTATTTGAAGAATATGGCCGCGAGAAACCCAATGGGTCGTCCCGGTCTCGCCAGCGACACCGCCGCTGCCTGCGCCTGGCTCGCCAGCGATGATGCGGTCTATGTGACGGGCGAGGCGATCAACGTGTCGGGCGGCGAGGAAATGCATTGATGCAGCAAGAACGGATCGACTGGCCAGGCGGCGCAAAAATCGCGCTCAGCATCGTCGTCAATGTTGAAGAAGGCAGCGAAATGACCGTCGCGCGCGGCGACCGGGGGATGGAACCGGTCGACGAACTTGGCATCCACATCAAGTCGCCCATTCGCAATTACGGCAACGAGAGCAACTATCTTTATGGCATCAAGGCCGGCGCGCCGCGCGTCGTCAAGCTGCTGCGGGATTTTGACATCAAGGCCAGTTGGGCCGTCGCCGCGCTAAGTCTTGAGAACCACCCGGAAATCGCCGCCGCGATCCGCGATCTTGGTCATGAGCCGGTCAGCCATGGCTGGCGCTGGATCCACCAGTTCAAGATGGACGAGGCGGCCGAGCGCGAGTTCATCGCCAAAGCCGTCAGCTCAATCGAAGCAACGACGGGCACGCGACCCTATGGCTGGCTCAGTCGCTATTTTCACACCGACAATACCCGCCGGCTGCTGATCGAGGCAGGCTTCGACTATCACATGGATGATTATTCGGGGGATATTCCCTTTTGGGATCGCACCACGGTGCCCGGCAGGCCAATCGCGATCGTGCCCTATCAACTCGACGATAATGACATGAAGATGTGGACCGACCCGGCTTACACGCCCGCCCACTGGCTGGATTACGCCCGCCATTGTTTCGATCAACTCTATCGCGAGGGCGCGGCGGGAAACCCCAAGATGATGTCGCTCGGCCTGCATCTGCGGATCATCGGTCGGCCTGGCCGCATCTGGGCGTTGGAGGCGTTTTTGGCGCATGTGCGCGGCCATGATGGTGTGTGGGTCGCGACCCGGCACGAAATCGCACAGCACCTCGCCAGCGTTGATCCGGCATGAGCCTGCGCCTCGAAACCAGCGGCGCCGTCGGTCATCTGATTATCGACCGCGCCGCCAAGCGTAACGCGATCACTCAGGCGATGTGGGAGCAATTTCCGCAGCTAGTCGAGCGGGCGATGGCCGACGATGCTATCCGCGTGCTCATCCTGCGCGCGGCGGCGCCCGGCGCCTTCTGTGCCGGGGCGGACATTGCCGAGTTCGGCGCCGGCGCGGCCGATCCTATGTGGCGCGCTGCCAATCAGGCCGCTATCGCCCGTGCCCAGATCGAGCTGACCCTCGCGCCCAAGCCCGTCATCGCCTTTATCGAGGGCGATTGCGTGGGCGGTGGCTGCGGGCTTGCACTCGCCTGCGACCTGCGAGTCGCGACCGCCAAGGCACGGCTGGGGATTACGCCGGCCCGGCTCGGGCTGCTCTATTCGCTTCACGATACCAAGCTGCTTGTGGATGCGGTCGGCCCGTCCCAGGCCAAGCGCATCCTGTTTACCGGCAGTTTGATGGGTGCCGAGGAAGCGCTGCGGATTGGCCTTGTGGATATGATCGGCGGCGACCCGACGCCGCTCGCCGGGACGATCGCGGCCAACTCCCGGCATAGCCTGCGCGAGACCAAAGCGATGATCCGCCGCATCCTCAACGGGCAGGCGCACGACGATGAGACGACCAGCGCGCTGTTTGCCGATGCCTTCACCCAGCCCGATTTCGAAGAAGGGGTAAGCGCGTTCCTCGCCAAGCGAAAGCCGGTTTTCCCATGAACGATTTTCTGAGGCACGGCCGGATCATTGGCGGGCTGGCGACGGTGCCCGACCTTGCGGCAAGCCTGGGCGATTATCGCGACCGGCTGGGATTGGCGGTGGTTGAACATGGGGCGCTCCCCCCCGGTCTCGCCGCTAGCTGGGGCTGCGCCGCCAATGCCGGGGCGCCCTTTGCCACGCTTGCCCCGGCAAGCGGCGCGCCCTCATATGTCCGCCTTGTTGAGCAACCGCTTGATCCCGGCTTTGTGCCGACCCGGACCTATGGCTGGGCAGCGTTCGAGATCACCGTGCAGGACATATTCGGCTGGCCAGCCAGGCTCGCGGGCAGCGGCTTCGACATCATTGGCCCACCCAGGGAGATTCCGGGTCTCCCCTATTTCGTCGCGATGCAAATGCTCGGGCAGGGGCGCGAGGTCATCTATCTCAATGAGGTGCGCGAAAACACGCCGACCGCCGATCTGCCGCCCGCACGGTCGCTGGTCGATCATGTGTTCATCGTCATTCTCGCCACGCCCGATCGCGCCCGGACGATGGCCTGGTATGCTGATCGTCTGGGGCTGGAAGAGGGCGGCTGCTACAAGATACCCTATACGATGATAAACAAGGCCTTCGCGCTGCCCGATACGCACATGACCTCGCTCAGCATGGCGCAAAAGGGCCGCATGCCGATCGTCGAGATTGACGATTATCCGGCCGTTGCCACAGCGCGGGCGACATGCCACGCAATGCTGCCGCCGGGCAATGCCCTGGTGACGCTGGCCGTGAATACGCTGGATTGTGCAGGGCTCGATTTCATCGCGCCGCCAGTGGCATGGGGCGGCCCATTTTATGCCGGGCGTCGCGCGGCGACAATGGTCGGCCCTGCCGGTGAGCTGATCGAGCTGGTGGAGATCAGCTAGGGATCAACAACGTTGATCCATGCGTCAACCGCGCCTCGAGATCGCGGTGCGCTTGTGCAGCGTCTTCCATCGGATAACGCTGGCCGACTGTCACCTTGACCGCCCCGCTCGCGATCATCTCCCACAGCCGAGCGGCACCTGCGGTGCGCTCATCGGGTGTCGCATAATAGTCGAACAGGGTAGGTCGTGTATTGTAGAGCGACCCCTTGGTGGCGAGGATGCCGAGCGCGACCCCAGTCACCGGCGCGTCGGCGTTGCCATAGCTGACGATGACGCCGCGCCGTCCGGTCGAATCTAGCGAGGCGTCCCAGGTGGCCTGACCGATCCCGTCATAGGTCACGCGCACGCCCTTGCCCGCCGTTATCGCGCGGACGCGGCTGGCGATGTCTTCGTCGCGGTAGAGTATGGTCTCCTCGGCCCCCGCTTCGCGTGCTAGCGCTGCCTTGTCGTTGCTGCCGACGGTTCCGATTACCCGCGCGCCGATGGCCTTCAGCCACTGGATCAGGATCAGCCCCACGCCGCCGGCCGCTGCGTGCACCAGCACCCAGTCACCGGGCTCCGGCTTCGCTGCGCGCTCAGCGAGAAATTCCGCGGTACAACCCTTCAGCAGCGCAGCCGCAGCCGTGTCAAAGTCGATTGCCTCAGGCAACTTGAACAGCGACATGGCAGGCAGGTTGCGCGCGGTGGCATAGGAGCCGCGCTGCGGCCCAAAGGTAGCTACCCGATCGCCCGTTGCAAAACCGGTTACGCCCGCTCCGGTCGCGGTGACGACACCCGATGCCTCAAGCCCAAGCCCGCTCGGCAGCTCGACAGGGTAAATGCCGCGTCGATGGTAGGTGTCGATAAAGTTCAAACCCGCCGCGCGCGTCTCGAAGCGCACCTCACCCGGTCCGGGCGGCGCAAGATCGGCATCAATCCATTCGATTACCTCTGGTCCACCCGTCCGGGTGAAAGTCGCTGTGCGTGCCATCGTCAACTCCCTGCCAACTCTCTCCGCCGACCCATTTACCCGCTGCGGCAATGAATTCGCTGATTCCGAAACGTGCCTGTGTGCCTGCGATAAAATAGGGATCCGCCGCCAGGATTGCACGGGCGCCGTCCGCATGGTCTGCCTCGACGGTCAGCAGCGATTCTGTGGACGTGGCGCGGACCGCGGCTCAGGGCCCGGCAGAATCGGGCGATGTCCCACCAACATATCGCGAAAAATTTCATGCCGTCCGCGCGAGCTGCGCGCGATAGGCGCGCGCGATAAGGGGCAGCAGCAAGAGCGGCACCAGCCCAAACAGCAACGGCACGGCGCCCACCGCCGCGCGCAAATTGGCCTCGCCGAAGACACGGGTCGAGAGCACACCCACTGTGGTCGGCCCCAGCCCCAGGCCCGCAACGCTGATCATCATGTAATAAAGCGATACGATCGTCGCACGCGAAGCACCCGGCGTAATGTCAAGCAGCGCGATGATTCCGGCCGCCGTGACCGTACCGATGGCGATCGAACTGATCGCGAGCATCACGAAGGCCAGCACTGGCGTGGGCATGAACAGCGGTACGGCGCTTGCAGGCAGCATGGCGACGAAGCCGATCATCAGCGCGCGGAACGCCGCATCGGGTGTGCCGCCTTTGCGCCAGCGGTCGATGATCGCACCGGCCGAATAGACCGTGGCCGGCCCCACCACCATAATGATAAGGCCGTTGACCAGCGCATAGTCCTTGGCCTCCCAGCCATAGGTGCGGGCAAAGGCGGCGGGGTTGAAGCCTTGCGAATAGGCGATGATCGTCATTACCGCGACCAGAGCCGTCATTCCGCCAAACGCGCCGAAGCGCTTTGTCACCAGTGCTATTGTCGCGCCGAACCGTGCCGCTTGCGCATTGCCCGGCCCATGCCGGCGCGGCGGCTCGGGCAGCAGCAGAAAGCCGATCGCGATGAGCAGACCGGGCAATCCCACCGCTATGAACGCGAACTGCCATGGTTTTACGGCGCCCAGAACCGGAAAACTCATCCCCGCCGACACCTTGGCCCAGCCCAGCACCGCTGCGCCGATCAATGAGGCGATGCCGGCGCCCAGCGACAACGCGGCGGAATAGACGCCAATCGGCGTCCCGCGTTTTTCGGGCGGGAAGCTGTCGCTGATCATGGACATGGCCGAAGGGCTGAGCGTCGCTTCGCCCACGCCCACGCTCATCCTTGCGACAAACAACCCGCCAAAGCCGCGCGCGAACCCGGAGGACGCCGTCGCAAGACTCCACAGGGCGATGCCCGCCGCCACAATCCAGGTCCGCCGCGCGCGGTCCGCCAGCCAGCCAAGCGGTACGCCGATGGTCGCATAGAACAGCGCAAAGGCAGGTCCAAGCAGATAGCCGATCTGCTCGTCGCTGAGGCCAAGGTCGGCCTTGATCGGCTCTATCAGCAGGCCAAGGATGTAGCGATCGACGAAGGAGAAAATATAGGCCAGCGTTAACAGCGTCACCATCGTCCAGGCGGCATTTGCGGTTGGATAGGGGGACTCGGTCATGCGACACTCAAAATCTTGTAGATGACGACCAGATTGTCATCGAAATCGACGATACCGATTTCCCGTCCGATCCGCCCATCCTTGGTCCTCAGCACTTCCTCGTCACAAACGTGCAGGCCAAGCGCGCGGGCACCGGCCGTCACCGCGTCGGGGTCGTCAACCTCGAGCACAATCGCCGAGCGGCGAGGATGGGGCAGCGGCGTGAGCGTGACGCCCTTCACTTCGGTCAGCGCCATCACGCGCTCCTGCGTGTCGGTCGAGAGCACGCAAAACCGCATTACCGCGTCGCGAGGAATGTCGAACACCGCATAGGAATAGCTGTCGGGATTCGGCGGCAGAACAAAGGCAATCTTGAAGCCCAGCACCCCGTGATAAAAGGACAGCGCTCGGTCGAGATCGGCCACGACATGGTTGCCGCGCTGAAACCGCAACCCGCTCAAGACACGCGCTCATTCACTTCAAAGAAATAGCCATCGAGATCGAAAAAGCTCGCGCCAATCATCGTCTGTTCCTTCCCGTCGAAGCCTGTCACTGCCCAGTCGCGCGGGTCGCAATGGATGCGGCTGCCCGCGTCCCGAGCGCGTTGGGTGGTCGCGCGGCAATCGCGCGCGGCCACCACGAAGATCGGCGCGCCAAACGCGATTCCCGTCGATGGTTCGGCAGGCGCTGCCATTGGCGGATCGGTCCATTGCAGCAGGCCAATCATTCCGATCAGCTCGTCGGCGCATTTCAGGATGATGAGCCTGGTCTGGTCTCCCTTCTTGCCGGCCGCCAACTGCGTGCCCGAAAGCGTAAACGACGTGTCCATCACCCGTGCCAGCCCGAACACCTGCTCATACCACAGCGCCGCCCGCTCGGCATCGCGCACGATCAGCGTCGTGCGCTTGATGATGTCAGGCTCAGCCATTGATCTTCGCAGCCTCGATCAGCAGGACCTGGCAATCGGCGATACCTTCCCGCAACTTCTTGACTTGGGCATAATCGGGCGAATTCCAAAACGCCTCTGCGGCTGCCCTGTCAGGCCATTCCGAAATGACCATGGAGCCCCCACCATCAAGACCGCCGGCGCCGAAATCGCCTTCCAGCAAGGTCGCGCCGGGGCCGCGCAGCACATATCTGCCGCCAAACTGTTGGACCAGGTTGGCCGCGGCCATCCCATAGCCGTTGATAAAGGCGTCGCGGTCGGCAATCCTGGCGGTGACGATCATGTAAGCGGGCATCGACAGGCTCCTTCGACATCGGGTTGGTTCAGCCAGTGTGCCTTGCCGGCCCGATATTTCCTCACATTCGCGGCCCGCTGCAGTCGCCGCGAAACCCCGCTGGCATCGTTCATATCGCCCTCTCTTCCAAGTGTGTCGCTCACGCAACACATCTCGACTCGTTAGCATCGGCCAATAATTTGTCTGGACAAATTATTGGCCAAATGAAAGTCTGTCGTTTGAATTTTGTGCCGAAGGGGAGCCAATCATGCGACTGATCTTACGGGCCGGGCTGTTGGCGGCGTCAATGTTAACCCCGGCTGCGGCATTTGCGCAGACGGCACCAGCCGTTGACGAGCAGGCGGCAAATGCGCTGCAGGAAATCATTGTTACCGCGCGCAAGACGTCAGAAAAGCTCCAGGATGTGCCTGTCGCCATCACGGCATTTACTGCTGAAGACATCAAGGCGGCCAAGATCGAGCGGCTGGTCGATCTTGCGAAGTTGACGCCCGGCCTGAATTTTGCGCCCTTGTTCGGCGCGCAGAACCAGTTGCCGATCATCCGTGGTGCGGCGCAAACTTTTGGCCAGCTCAACGTTGGTGTGTTTCTTGATGGCATTTATCTGTCAGGCAAGGCGGGCGTCGATCTCGAACTGAACGATCTTGAGCGGGTCGAGGTGGTGAAAGGGCCGCAATCCGCGCTTTATGGGCGCAACACCTTTGCCGGTGCGATCAACTATGTAACGAAGCGGCCGTCCGCAAAATTATCAGCCAATGCCGAATTTACCGGCGGCGACAATGGCTTGGTGAAAGCTATCGCCAGTGTCAGCGGACCGCTTAGCGACACGCTGCGCTTCCGCGCCGGCGGCTTTTTTCGTAAGTTCGATGGTTTTTATCGCAGCGCCATAGATGGCGGCAAGGTCGATTTCGCCCAGAATTACGGCGCCATCGGCACGCTTGAATGGGCCCCCAGCGACGCGCTGACCGCCACGTTGCGGTTCACCTATTCGAAAGAAGATAATGGCCAGCCGCCATCGAACATCGTTCGCACCAACGGCGGGATCGGCCAGCCTGCCGGCGCACCGGCATCGCAGCGGCGCAACCTGTTCTATTTCGGAGAGCTTCCCTCAGTCGCACGCAATGGCGTGACCGTTAATACGCGCAGTTCACCCGGCCTGCCGGGCGGCAGCTATGGCGACCGGGAAGAATCGATTCGCGGCAGCCTTGACCTTGAATATGATTTCGGACCGGTCACGCTGACCTCAATCACGGCCTATGCAAAGCGCAACGCCGAATTCACCTTCGACGGTGACAACACCATTTGCGATCAGACGGGCGGCTGCCCCACTTTTGGCTTCCCGTTCGTCCCGAATCTGCCGGTTGGGGCCAGCGCGTTCAGCCTGTCGAGCAATGACGGGTATTTCCGGGATGTCAGCCAGGAAGTTCGGTTGAGCTCGTCGGGCCAGCAGGTAATCGACTGGCTGGTGGGCTTTTATTATTATGACAATATCAATGTGGGTGTCGATCGCGGCCTGAGCCCAACCACAACTGCAGGGCCAACCGCCTATTCTGCGTTTAACCCCAATTATTCCTATCCGCGCATCCGGTTGACGACGAAGAGCTATTCGGGCTTTGGCTCGCTCAATTGGCACGCGACCGACAAGTTCACCATAACGGGTGAAATTCGCTATGAAAGCGAAACGCAGACGTTCGCACAGTGTCCGACCTTTTTTGCCAACCCGCTGGCGACCCCGCCCGCAGGGCCGGCCGCCTGCGGTGCAGTGCCGTCACCAATCGTGACGTCGCCGACAAGCCCGTTCACGGGCGGCCTGACTGTGTTTCCAAGCCCGGCTGGCACGCCGGCTGCAACAGCGTTTACGGCCACGCAGCAGACCTTCAGCTTTGCCACGCCGCGCGCGATTTTCAGCTACAAGGTCGATCCTTCGGCGCTGGTCTATGCCAGCTATGCGCGGGGGGCAAAGACCGGGGGATTCAACACCGGCTTGAACGTGTTTGCCGACCAACGCACCTTTCAGCCGGAAACGACCAACAATTATGAACTTGGCCTGAAATCGCGGCTGTTTGGCAACCGGTTGCTGTTCAACGTTGCCGGCTATTACACCGACTGGAATAATCAGCAGGCGGTGTGCCAGAACCCGATCTCGGCCGGCGGCTCATCCACCAATCGGTCCTATACCTGCAACCTGGCCGCGGCGACGATCTACGGCATCGAAGTGGAAACTTCTTATCGCTTCAATCATGTTTTCTCGGTTGTCGGCAACTATGCCTGGACGCGTGCCCGTTACGACAGTTTCGTCGACGATTCGGGAGCCCAGAATTTGGCGCTGGCAGGCCTGCCGGCGATTAATTTCAACGGCAACTCGTTGCCCTATGTGCCCGATCACAAATTCCTGGTCAGCCCGCGCGTCGATGTGCCGACCGGCGGGGCATTCAAACTCCAGGCGCGTGCCGACTTCGTTTATCAGTCAAAGAGCTTTCTCCGCGCCGACAATCTGCAGAATTTTGGCGATCGCGCGACGGTCGACTTTCGTGTGACGGCGACGAGCGGGGCATGGCGGCTGCAATTCTTTGTCGACAACGCCTTTGACGATGCATCGCCGGTGGCTGGCGTGCGCTTCTTTGACACCACTAATTACTTCGTGTCGGCGCCACTGGTTCAGGGTGCAAACCGTCGGCAATTCGGAGCATCGCTCGGCTATAGTTTCTGAACGGCCAACCGCCCGCGTCCGCGAAGAACCCCGCCGGATACCGGCGGGGTTGCCTGTGCGGCGCTTGATCGACAGCGCTATTTGGCGACCGTTGCTTTTCTCGCCGCATCAAGCCGCTTCTTGAATACCGTCCAGGTCGTCTCGTTGGGGCGAGCATCGTCGACTGGCGGCGGCGCGACATAGGCCGGGTAGCGGGCCGCGATCTCGTCTCGGATTACGGCCGGCAGTTCGGCGTAGCTTTTAAGTTTCGCTCCCATCGCGTTGAATACGATATTGCCGTGCCGGCCGCGCATCTTCATCCACGGCATCCAGTCAGAGATGCGCACCCAGGAAACCGATGGGTAGGCAGTCGGATATTTCGTATCGAGCAGTTCGTCGGCCCGGGTGGCGAAATCAAAAATCTCCATCGCGTGATATTTGTTGCCGACGAAATCCTGGTAATCGCCGCCAAGCGGGTTTTCATAGAATAGCGGGACTTCAATCGGCATCTGCACCCATTGGCCCATGCGCTGCAGGCTAAGGGCATAGGGCTTGCCATCCGTGCCAATCGGAAAGCTGGGGCGGCCATTTACGGGATCGTTGGCGATGTGCATCACCTCAACCTTTTCGCCGGTCCACGGATTATCCCATTGTCGCACGATCTGGCCGGTCTTGGGATCGGTAAAGAACATCACCTCGCGGCTCACCTGGCGGAATCCGGTGCCGCGCTTGGGATCGTTAACGGCAACGCATTGGCGGATATTCATGCCCTCTCCCCCGAACAGCAATTTGTCGGGTTCGCCGTCAATGCGGGAATAAATCCGGCCAGACCAGTAGTATACCGCAGGCTCATTGTCCTTGGTGCCGCACTGGGTGCGCTTCATGATTTCTATTGCGTCGGACGGATTGGCGGGGTCAAGCTGCCGTGCTATTGCTATGTTACTTACCGATATTGCAATAAAGGCGGCTGCCACCGTCACTTTGATATTCATTTCATCCTCCCGGTCGTGGCTCTTTGGCAGGTCATAACCGATAAACAGCCTGATTTGAATATGTCCGGACAAATTAGCCGGCGCAGCGATGTTCTGCCTGGCGTCGGGCATATACCGCAACAGGCGCCCCGATTCTGGCCCGGTCATGCTGGATCGTTGACACGATGCGCCGACCAGGGGTTAGGGAAGACCGGGACCGCGCGGCTGGCGCGTCGGCGCGGCGGGCGGCGCCGCGGCGCCACATTTTTTGGTGTATGGGTGGCGCGCCGTAATCGCCGGGGATGCCGGTGCAACAAGGGGGGATGAGGACGCGCCAATGTCAGCGACCGACAATTCGCCGCGCTATGTGGTGACCGGCCCGTCGGGCTGGGTCGGACAGGCGATGCTGGCCCATCTCGCCCGCGCCCTGGGCGGGCCGCTGGGCGGGTGCGTTGCCGCCTTTGCCTCGGTTGCGCGCACCGTTGCGTTGCCTGGGGGCGAAGCCCTTGCGGTGCGCGCGCTGGCCGATTTGCAGCCCGATGATGTCGAGGGCGCCCATGTCATTCACCTTGCGTTCCTCACTAAGGAAAAGGTCGCGACATTGGGTGCGCGCGCTTTTTTTGACGCCAATCGGGCAATTGACGACATCGTGCTGCGTGCCATTGGAAATGCACGGCCGCGCAGCCTGTTCGTGGCGTCCTCAGGCGCTGCGGCGCTGGCTGAGGCGGGCAGCGACCATCATCCCTATGGCGTGGCGAAACTCCACCAGGAACGCCGTTTTTGCGATGCTGCCACCGCTCGAGGTCTCCCCTTGATCGCGGGGCGCATCTATAATCTTTCGGGGCCGCACATCAACAAGCTAGATGCCTATGCGCTGTCCAATTTCATTCAGCAGGCCCGCGCGCACGGCCGAATCGCGATCGAGGCGACGGTGCCGGTTTTTCGGTCGTTCCTTCATGTCGATGATCTTTGCGGGCTGATTTGCGCCGCTGGTCATGGCGGCGTTGGCGGCAACCGCCCGCTGAGCCTTTGCGGCGCCGAAATTGTCGAGATGGCTGACCTGGCAACCGCCGTTGCAGCCTGTTTTGACCAGCCAATCGCTATCGAGCGCGGCCCGGTCGATTGGGACCGGCCAAGCCGATATGTCGGAGATTTTACGCAGACCCGGAGTCTGGCGCGGCAATTGGGGCTGCCGCTGCGGCCGCTCTCCCGGCAGGTCGCCGAGACCGTGGCGTGGATGGGCGGCATGTTGCATGACCAAGGCTGATGCACGCACACAGCGCCAGCCGCGCCGGCGCCCGGCATCACGCTGCAACGCTCACCGGGCCATTCGCATTGTGCAAAGATCATGATAGGTGGCGCTGACGGGCGAGATTTTCGGGGGCAATCCGCCAATTGGGCTTTGCGGAGTGCCGCCGCGGGTGGGTGGTCATGGAGCGACAGGATGATGGCAGTCAGCAGGCCTGCGCGGCCCGACATTTCGGTCGTGATCCCGTGTTACAATGAAGAAGAAAATGTCGCGGCAATCTGTGCCGCGGCAGCCGCGCAGCTCGAAGCGCTCAACCTGTCGTTCGACATCATCCTCATCGACAATCGATCCGACGACCGCACCGTGAGCATCGCCCGCGAGCTCTGCGCGCGCGACCCGCGGGTGCGGCTCATCGTCAACACGCGCAACTTCGGCCAGATGCGCTCGCCGACGCACGCCATCTATCAGGCGAGAGGCCGGGCCGTGATCGGGCTGTGCGCTGATTTTCAGGACCCTCCCGAGCTTATTCCCCAATTTGTCGCGCGCTGGCAGGCCGGCGCCGACATGGTGCTTGGCGTGCGCCAGGTTGAGGCAAAGGTTGGCGTTGTGCTCCAGGCCATCCGCCGCCTCTCTTATTGGCTGGCGCGCAAATTCGGCGATTATCCGGTGATCCCCAACGCAACCGGCTTTGGACTTTACGACGCCAAGGTCATCGACGCGACCCGCCAGCTTGCCGAGCCCGAACCGTTTTTTCGCGGGATGCTGGTGGAAACCGGCTACCGAATCGAGACGATCCTTTATGCCCGACCGCCGCGCGCCGCAGGCGTTTCGAAAAATGATTTTTTTGCGCTGCTCGAATTTGCGATGTCGGCCGCATCGGGCTCCTCCAAGCGGCTGTTGCGGGCGCCAATATATGTCGGGGCATTGTGCAGCATTGCCGCCCTGGGGATGCTGATTGGCGGCTTGACGGCTTTTTTCCTGGGCCGGCCAATCGCCGGGTGGTTTATCGCCACCATCGTTCAGGTGCAGTTTGGCCTTTTGTTCGGCTTCATTGGCCTGCTTGGCGACAATGTGCGGATCATTTCCGAACGGACACGCCGCACGCCGCTGGTCGTTGAGCTTGAGCGGGTCAATTTTCCGCCCGACTATGGCGACTGACGCGCAGCGACTGCCAGCATCTGAGCGTCATGGAGTTGCAATGGCCCGGCTGCTAGGATGACCTCCGCAATTTTCTGGAGGATGACGGTGTTGAAAACCGCAAAGACGGCTGGCCTTTCGGTTTTGCTGCTGCTCACGCTGGGCGCGGCGGCCATGGCGCAAGACGCCGCGCAGGATTTGCCCACCGGACAGAAATTGACCCCGCTGGCGGCGCCGGGCGCGCGCTTTGCCCCGCTCGTTGCCGGCATTGGCCCGATCCCCGATTTTGCAGCCGATGGCGCCGCGGCAATTGCGGTAAGCCCGCAAAAGACCGAGATGCTGGTGCTGACCAGCGGGTTCAACCGCGTGAACGGCGCCAATGGCGGTCTAAATCTGGTGCAGTCGCAGCAATATGTCTTTGTGTTCCACATCGACGCGGCCGGCAGCAGGCATGAACAGACACTGTTCGTCCCCAACAGCTATTCGGGCATTGCCTGGCTGCCCGATGGCAGCGGGTTCATCGTGGCCGGCGGTGTCGACGACAATGTGCACCTGTTCCGCCGCGGCCGCGGCGCAACCGGGTTTGCCGAAGCCGGCAAGCCCATCGCGCTTGGTCACAAAGCAGGGAATGGCGCCGATGTCCGGCCACAGGCGGCCGGGGTTGCCGTGAGTGCCGACGGCAAGCGGGCGCTCGTCGCCAATTATTACAATGACTCGATCAGCCTGGTGGATATCACCGCCGGGCGCGTGCTTGCCGAACAGGATTTGCGCCCCGGCAAGATCAACCCGTCAGCGCGCGGAGTGGCAGGCGGCGAATATCCCTTTGCGATGCTATGGCCGGCGCCTGGCCGGGCCTATGTCTCCAGCCCGCGCGACCGCCAGATCATCCGGCTGGCGATCGACGGAGAGCGGATTACGGTGGCACGGCGCATCAGGACGCTGGGCGCCCCGACGGCGATGGTCGTCGATATGGCGGCCAAGCGCCTCTATGCCACCGAAGACAATGCCGACCGGCTGGCGATGGTCGATCTGGCGACCGACCGGCTGATCGGCGAGCCTCGCCTGGGCGTGCCCGATGCGCTGTATTCGGGCACGTTGCCGAAGGGGCTTAACGTCAACGGCCTGGCGCTTACTCCCAGCCACCGGCTGCTCGTGACCTATGGCGGCGCCAATGCGGTCGCCCTGGTAACGCCGGGCAGGCGCGGTGCCCGTGTCGATGGGCTGGTGCCGACCGGCTGGTATCCCTCAGCCGTTGCAACCAGTGCCGATGGGGCCCGGGTGTTCGTGGTCAATCGCAAAAGCCCGCCGGGCCCCAATCCCGATGGATGCGCGCCCAAGCTCGCCGTCGTCAAGGCCCAGCCCAAGGCGTGCGGCGCGGCCAACCAATATATCTTCCAGCTTGAAAAGGCCGGGCTGCTGGAGTTTCCGATGCCCGCCGCGGCCGCCCTTGCCAGTACATCGCAGCAAGTGGCGCGCAACATTGGGCTGGAAGATGGCGATGCCCGGCGCGCGGCCGAAGCGACCATGGCGGCGGTGCGCGCGCGGATCAAGCACGTGATTTTCATCGTCAAGGAAAACCGCACCTACGATCAGGTGCTGGGTGATTTGCCGGTCGGCAATGGTGACCCGCAACTCGCCATTCTGGGCAAGGCATTCTCGCCCAACCATCATGCAATTGCGACGACCTTTGTCACGCTCGACAATTTCTATGACAGTGGCGAACAATCGAGCACGGGCTGGACCTGGACCACTGCCGGGCGCGTGCCCGACCTGCTGGAAAAGACCGCAGCCGTAAACTATGCGCAGCGCGGCCTGGCCTATGAAGCAGAACAGCAGGACCGCAACATCGCAACGGGCCTCGGCAAGGCGGCGCGGCGCAAGGTCAATCCCGCAGTCCCCGATGACGACGATGTGCTGCCCGGCCCGGCGCTGATTGGCGCGCCCGATGGCAGTGGAGACGGCGAGGCAGGCGAAGGCTTTTTGTGGAACGGTGCGCTGCGCGCCGGGCTGAGCGTGCGCAATTATGGCTTTGCCGACGTTTCGGTTTATGATGAAGGCGCGCCAGGCGCCGTGCCGCTGATCCGCGACCCAGCCAAGGAAGGGCGGGTCATCTTCACCTCGGGTGCGCCCGCGCTGACTGGCCGGAGCGACCCCTATTTCCGCGGCTTTGACCAGAAAATGCCGGATTACTGGCGCGAACTTGAATGGGAGCGCGAGTTTGCCGAGCAGGACGCCGCCGGGACGATGCCTGCACTCACGCTGCTGCGCCTGTCGCACGACCATTTCGGTGATTTTGCTCAGGCGATTGACGGCGTGAATACCGTCGAGACGCAAATGGCCGACAATGATTATTCGGTCGGCCGGGTGCTGGAGCGGCTGGCGCACAGCCGGTTCAAGGATTCCACGCTGGTGTTCATCATCGAGGATGATGCACAGAACGGCGCCGATCATGTCGATGCACGCCGCAGCATTGCCTTTGTGGCCGGCACCTATGTGCGCCAGCGCGCCGTGGTTTCCACCCGCTACACAAGCGTGAGCATGTTGCGCACGATCGAAGCCGTGCTTGGCATAACCCCGCTCGGGCTGAACGACGCGATGGCCATACCGATGGCCGATGTGTTCGACCTCAACCAGAAGGACTGGGACTATCGCGCAGTGGCGGCCGATGTGCTGCGCACGACGCAACTGCCCATCGCCGCAGACCGTTTCGTCGGCGCGGCGGCTGGCCGAAAGCCCCATGACGCCGCCTATTGGGCCGCCGCCATGCACGGCCAGGATTTCCGCAATGAGGACCGGCTCGACGCCCACGCCTTCAACGCAGCGTTGTGGCAGGGGCTTGGCGCCGGACCGCAACCCGTGCACCGCAGCGGGCAAGATTTGCGCCATAACCGTGATCTGTTGCTCAACGCCGCAGCGGCGCGGCCGGCGGCGGCAAGGCCGGCGCGCTGATCAGGCGCCGCGCTGCCCGGTGTTAGCGGCGGTTATCGCCCGACGAACGGTTGTCGCCCGACGAACGGTTATCGCCGGACGAACGATTGTCCCCTGACGAGCGCGTGTGGCTGGCACCATTTGCGGCCATCGCATCGTTGCTGGCCATTGCGTCGGCCGCCACCATAGCATCGTTGCTCGTCATCGCATCGTTGCTGGACGGCATGGCATCTTCGGCCACCATTGCGGCATTGGCGGATTCATCCGGCAGAGCGGCATTTTCGGTCGCGGCGCCTGCCGGATCGGCGGCAGCGCCGGTTGGCGCCGGCGGCTGGCAGCCGGCAGCGATCAATGGCAGCGCCAAAAGCGCAATCAGCCTTGGTACCCGGTGCATCACTTAGTCTCCCCCGCTCACGTCCATGCGCGATTATGTCAGCCCCAGTGTGGAAAGCAATGCGGCAAAGCGACTGTCCTTGCGCACCGGGTCAAGCATGGCATCGTTCAATATGCCGGTAATTCCTGAATCTGACACCCGGTGCGCCAGCTCCAGCGCAGCGATTGCGGCATCAGTCTGGCCCCATTGTGCGCGCACTTGCGCCTGTTGAAAGGCAACGCTGTCGCCTACTGCCAGCAGGCCGCCCATCGCCGCTTGCGCGGTCGCTGTATCGCCCAGCCGGTGGGCACAAATCGCGCGGCCGGCCAGTCGCTGAAACGCATTTGGTTCGCGCTCGAACGAGGCCCGGGCGGCCGCGACATTGCCGAGCAGATATTGCGCTGTACCAATGGTTGCGTGCGCGGTTGACAGCTTGGGGTTCATCGCCAGCGCCTTTTCGCACGGCGCAATGGCGGCGGCATGGTTGCGTGCCTCGTTCTGTATCGAGCCTTCGGCACGGAAGGTACGCGGATTGAGCCGGTCCAGCCCTTGCGCCTCGCGGATTGCGGCCAGCGCCTCGGCAGCGCGGCCGCTCTTTGACGCAAAAAAAGCAAACAGTACCAGAATATCCGCATCGCCGCCGCCCAGAGCGCGGGCCTTGTCATAAGAAGCGCGCGGCGCCTTGAAATCGAGCAGGCCGACAAAGGTTGCAAAGCCAAGCGCGGCATGGGCGGATGCCAGGTCGGGCGCAATTTCAACCGCTTGCGCTGCGGCTGCGATTGCTTTTTGGTACAGGGCGCGCAGCTCGGCTGCCTTGGCATATTGATTGGCGATGGCGGCCAGCGACCGCGAGCGCGCGGCAAAGGCGGCCGCATAATGCGGATCACGCGCAATCGCCTCATCGAACTTGGCGAGTGCGGCCCGGTCTGACACTTCGCCGTCATCGGCATTGAACAGCGCGCGGCCGCGCAGCAGCGCATCATAGGCGGCAACGTTGCGCGTGGTGCCCGGCGCCGGGGCTGATCCGCCAACTTGCACGATCAGCGCATTGGCGACCGTGTTGGCGATTTCGCTTTGCACAGCAAAAATATCATCGAGCCTGCGATCAAAGCTCTGCGACCAGCTTGTAAACCCGGTCGATGCGTCGATCAGCACCGCTGCTACACGCACGACCTGCCCGGATTTTCGCACGCTGCCTTCAAGCATGTAGGAAACGCCGAGTTGCGCCGCGATCTGCCGCACATCGAGCGACGGCGCGCGAAATGTATTGGACGAGGTGGGCGCCGCCACCTTCAGCCGGGGGTTGCGGGCAAGCGCGGACCGGACCTCTTCTGACAAGCCATCGGAAAAATAGGCTTGCGCCGGGTCGCCACTCAAATTGGTGAACGGCAAGACAGCAACGCTGTTGCGGGTCGCGCGCGATTGCCACGGGCGCAGCGCCAGCAGGCCGCCGGCGACCAGCGCCGCCGTTGTGCCACCACCGGCGATCAGCGCTGTTCGCCGCGACAGGGCAGGGCTGTGGGGAGGCGCTGGCCGGGCCGTGAAGATCGGCGCCGGATCACCGGGGTCAGCCGCTGCGCTCACAACCGATATCGCGCGCAGCAGGGCGGCCATTTCCGGCGCCTGCGCCCGGCCGGACCAGCGCGAAAGATCGACCGCATGATATTGCCGGAAGCCAAGCGGCGGGGCAGTGCCATCGAGCATGACCGGCACCAGCCGCTGCCGGTCGCGGCCGTGCGCCGCTTCATCACGCACCCAGTCGGAGCCAACCGATGCCGCCGACCACATGACGATGACCACATCGGCCGCTGCCAGTTGCGTCTCGATTTCCTGCGCAAAGGCCGAGCCGCCTTCCATCAGCGCGTCCCACCAAAGATGATGCCCGGCCGCGGCCAGCGCCTGCGCAATCGGCTTTACCCGGGCCCGGTCGGCGCGGGCATAGCTCAGGAACAATTTCGCGGGCTTGCCCGGCGGCGGGGCGGCCTGCGCGCTCATCGTTCGACCATTTGGCCGGGTTTCGACTTGGCCTTGGCCCGGGCGATCCACGTCAGATACGCGTCAACCCGGGTGTAGATGCCCGGCTTTCCGGCAAGGCCGCAGCCGATGCCCCAGGAAACGAGCCCCACCAGCACACGGTCGCGCCCTTGCGCGCGCGTCATCGGGCCGCCGCTGTCGCCGTTGCAACTGTCACGGCCCTTGGCGGAGCCTGCACAAATCATCGTCTTGGGGTCAAAGCCCTGATAATCCGGACTTACCGCGCAGACCTGGTCCTGCTGGGTGATGGTCACCTGCTGCAAGATGGGAGAGCCGGTGTTGCGTGTGCCGTCTGCCGCATTGGGCCCGGACACGTCGTTGCGCGCGCCGGTCAGCCCCCATCCCGTCACCCGCAGCAGATCAAAGCGGCCGATCGGGCGGTCGCCCCGGCCCGGGTCCAGCGGCCGGATGCGCATCGCCTCAAGGTCGCGCGGGGGGCCGGGCGAAAATGGCACAATCCGGACCAGCGCAATATCGTGAACGGGCGGACCAGCCGCCTGATCGCTGCGATAATCCTTGTGCACGACCACGCGCTCCAGCGCATAAAGAGCGCCGCCTTCCGCCAAATTCTGCGTGCCAAGCCGCGCCCGCCGGGCCTTGGTGGGGTCACCAAAAGCGCCCTTGACGCAGTGGGCGGCGGTGAGCACCCAATTGTCGCCGATATACGCGCCACCGCATTTGTGCGGCCGCTCCCATAACGGGTCCATCGCCATGAGGCCAAAGCCCCGGTCGCCAAGTTTTGCGTCGTCGGCAAGATCCTTGTCGGTATATTGGTACGTCGCGAACAGTTCGACTTGCCAGGGTGCGCTGTTCGGCGGTGCCGGTTCGCCCTTCACGATGCGGGTGTCGGCAGTATCGTCATCGTCGGGCACCGGGGTTGGCGCCGGGGCAGGGGGCTGGCCAATCGCGGGCACGGGCACGGGAAGCGATTGCGCCAGCGCTGGCGGCGTTGCCAGGGCAAAGGCTGGCCCCAATGCCGCCGTGCCGGCCCATCGTTGCGCAAATCCGGTCATTGGGCGCTGTCGTCCTTCACAATCACATCGGCAACGGAAGCTGTCCAGTTGCCAACGCGCAGCGCCCCAGGATCCTGATTTCCGAGCGCTGCGACGCAAATGAGGCGCTCTAGCGAGGATTTGCATGCCGCTGCGGCGCGGTTGCCGGCGCCGCTTTGTTGAAGTGCGGCGGCGTTTGCAACCGGCGCATCGGTTGCCAGCGTGACGAAGCGGTAAAGACCTGGCCTGGGCGGCGTGACGATCTGCTGCTGGGGCGTGCCGCGGTTTACCGCCGAGTTGGCGCTGCCATTGCTGGGGATAAGGAGCGTTACTTCATAATCGCTCGCGACTGCATAGACATAGATATAGCGCGCGGCCTGCGCCACATTGGTAACCGTCAGCTTGGCCTGCCGCGCCGCGCGCAACGTCCGCGTTCCGCTGGCCGGCAGTTTCGGGCATTGGCCCAGGTCATAATCAACATCATTGTCGATGCAGAAGCTCGTGTCTGCGGCGCCGGAAGTTCGCAAGTCAAGCAGCGTTCGGCCACGCACCGCCTTGAGCATCGCCTCGCGCATCGCCTGGGCAAAGTCAGGCGCGTCCACCGCCCCAATCCGGGCGATCAGATGGCCGTCCAGCGTCCCCAGAACGACGCTTCCGTCGCCTGACGAATAGCGGGTGAGCAGCAGCTCGGCCGGCTCGGCTAGCCGCACGAAGGGCAATTGCGCGGCGACCTCCGCAATTGCCCGACGCTTGGCCCCGTCAAATTTGCGGATCCCGATGGTTAGCCGTTGCCCGCCAACCGCATGGGCCACTTCGCGCGCGACGAGCCGTTTAGCCAGCGGGCGCGCGGGCGGCGCATCCAGCGCAAGCGTTGTAACGGAGGTGTCGACACTTTGCACCACCGCCGTCGCCAGCGGGATCGCGCCGACGGCGAGCGCGCTGGTTGCGTCGGCAAAAAGCGCAAAGCGCGACCCTTGCGTGATGCCCGATAGCTTGCCCGCCGCCAGCACGGCGCCAGAGGCCGATGGCGCCGCGTCGAACAAGGTCGCCTCCACATTGCCGCCGAGCAGCGTTGCGTTGAGCGCGCCATCTGCCTGAGGCTCCTGACCGAAGCGCCCGCCCTGTGCCACCCTTAGCCGCACGTCCGTTATGATATCGCCGAAGGTAGCGTTGGGCCGCGCGAGCAAGCTTTGCACCAGCGCGGTCGTGAACACCCCGGCATAGGTGGCGTCCACCTTGTTGTCGGCTAGGGTTTCCCGCGCCTTCTGGAATTCGCCGGTCGCCGCCAGATGCACCCGGTAGCCGCCGCCGGGGCCAACCGCCAAGGGAGCGGGAGGGCGGACAATCCCATGCACGGTCAGACTGCCCGCCGCCCTGAGCCGCCCCGGGTCCTTCGCCAGGCCTTGGGCATAGTTGACGCTTGCCGAATGGCAGGAGTCAAAGATGGTCACCATATTGACGCCGCGGGCAGTGCCAGAATCGATGTAGCCGCGCAGCTCGCGGTCGAGAATGTCCTCCCCCGATGCCGGGTCGGGATCATCTTGCGGCCTTGTGGCATTGGGGTTGCCGGGCTTGCGCGCGTCGGCTGCCAGGAAGGTGGCGTTGTAGCCCGACGCCTGGTCCTGCACCTGATCGTCAATCAGGGTTGATCCGTGCCCGGCAAAGTAAAAGATCAGCGTATCGCCCGGCGCCGATGCCTCGATCCGGCTTTTGAGGGCGCCCAGAATTGCGCGTCGGGTCGCGCAGCCATCGGTCAGCGTTATGGAAACCGCGTTCTGCGACATGCACATGCCGGGAACGGCGTCGTCTAGGTCGAGCCGATAGGCCGCCCGCAAGGCCTGCTTGATGCGCCCGGCATCGCCCACCGCGCCGCGCAGATCGCTAAAGGTCGCCGTTCGCGTGGTCTCGCGGGAATAAAGATAATGGTCAATCCCCACAAATATCGCGCGGACGGTCGGCGGCCTCGGCGGCGCTGCGTCTTGCTGGGCAACGCCAGGCGCCGCGCAGCCCAGCGCGGCAACTCCCAATGCGCCCCAGATATTGCGAGCCAGCGTCACCGGCGGTCCCCCGATCCCCTTGGGGACGATGCCCGTCGGGCAGCAAATGGTCAATGGCAGCCGGATCGGCCGTGCCGCTGGCGAGCGTCAGCGCCGCCTCCACGCCCGGCATTCCGTCGGCCGCCCCGGCAACGCGCCGCTGCGGGCGCAGCAAGGGCCACGTCTGCGGGGTCTGAGCAGCATAAGCGCGGCGCGACGATGGCGTGCGCGCATCCGCCCCCTTGGCGCGTCCGAATTAGTCGATAGAACACACACCACAAGAAAATTGGGGAGATGATCGTGCACCACAGTGTTTTTGCCGCTTGCGCCGCCCTGCTGGCGTCGACATCAGCCACCGCGCAAACCGCGGCGGGCGCCGACAAGCCGATGCCCCCCAAATGGGATGTCAACGCGCCGCCCGGCATGACCACCCGCCAGGTGCCGATTGACGTGACCGAAGGCACCTGGATGAATGTCGACGTGTCGCCCGACGGCAAGCTCATCGCGTTTGATCTGCTGGGTGACATCTACACCATGCCGATTGCAGGCGGCACACCAACCCGCGTGGCCGAAGGGCTGGCCTATGAGCAGCAGCCCCGCTTCTCGCCCGATGGCAAGCGCCTTGCCTTTACGTCGGACCGCGGCGGCGGCGACAATATCTGGCTGATGAATGTTGACGGAAGCGACAAGCGCCAGCTCTCCAAGGAAGATTTCCGCTTGCTGAACCAGCCGAGCTGGAGCCCGGACGGGCGCTTCATCATCGCCAAAAAGCACTTCACCACGCAGCGCTCGCTCGGCACGGGCGAGGTGTGGATTTATCATGTGGCCGGCGGCGGCGGGGTGCCGCTCGTCAAGAAAGCCAGCGAGCAGCTTCAAAAAGAGCTGGGCGAGCCGGTATATGCGCCCGATGGTAAAAGCCTCTACTACACGCGCAACGTGACACCGGGGCCGATCTTTGAATATGCGCAGAATTCCAACACCGACCTGTTCCACATCGAGCGTTACGACATGGAAACGGGCGACGTCTCGACGGTTGCGTCGGGCGTTGGCGGCTCGGTACGCCCCACCCCTTCACCCGACGGCAAGCTGATCGCGTTTGTCCGCCGCGAGCGGGCCAGGTCGAAGCTCTACATCAAAAATCTCGCAAGCGGCGAGGAGCGCAAAATCTATGACGCGCTTGATCAGGATGTGCAGGAAACCTGGGCAGTAAGCGGCGTTTATCCCAATATGGCGTTCACGCCCGACAGCCGGCAGATTGTGTTCTGGGCCGGCGGCAAATTGCACCGCGTGGGCACCGATGGCGCGGGGGCGGCCGAAATTCCGTTCCGCATCAACGACACCCGCACGGTGATCGACGCGACGCACCCGCAAATCGAGGTGTCGCCAGCCCAGGTCACGACCAAAATGCCGCGCTGGGCCAGCGTCTCGCCCGATGGCCGCAGCGTGGTGTTTGAAACGCTGGGCAAGCTGTGGACCAAATCGCTGGACGGCGGCGCCCCCAGGCGGCTGACCACGGCAGGCGACGCCAGTTTCGAATTGTGGCCAAGCTGGTCGCGTGACGGCAAATCGGTTGTCTATGTCGACTGGTCGGATGCAGGGCTTGGCGCGATAAAGATCATCAGCGTTGCAGGCGGGGCGGTGCGCAGCGTCACCCGCGACCCCGGCCATTATGCACGGCCGCGTTTTTCGCCCGATGGCAAGACCGTCGTCTTTGAAGCGGGCAGCGGCGGCGGCCTGACATCTGACCGGTGGGGCGAAAACCCTGGCGTGTATCGCATTGCCAGCGCAGGCGGCGTGGCCACCCGCATCAGCAAGGACGGCGCCGAACCCCAATTTGCAGCAGCCAGCGACCGCGTGTTCATGCTCGGACGGGACAAGGGCAAGCTGCAACTCATCAGCACGGACCTGAACGGAGAGGCCAAGCGCGTTCACGCAACGGGTGATCTGGTGAACGACTATCAAGTCTCGCCCGACGGCCGATATTTTGCGTTCCGGCAAAATTACGAGGCATTTGTAACCCCCATGCTCCCCGGCACGCAGGACGTGTCGGCGGACCCCAAGGGCGGGCCGCTGCCGGTCACGCGGGCAAGCGGCGAAGGAGCCGATTTCATCAACTGGTCCAATGACGGCGGGCAGCTTCACTGGAGCCTTGGCCCAACGCTGTTCACCGCCCAAACGAGCGCGTTGTTTGCCGACGCGCCCGCAGCGCCGGGCGGCACAGCGGCCAAGTTCACACCCCCCGCCAGCGGCGTTTCGCTGTCGATGGCGGTTGCTGCCGACAAGCCGACCGGCACCGTCGCGCTGGTGGGGGCCCGTGTGGTGACGATGGCCAACAAGGCCGGCGGCATCATTGATGACGGCGTGGTGGTCGTGACGGGCGACCGGATTGCTGCGGTTGGCAAGCGGGCGTCGGTTGTCATTCCGGCGGGCGCAAAAATCGTGGATGTGGCGGGCAAAACGATTATCCCCGGTCTGGTCGATGCGCATGCCCATGGGCCGCAGGGTGATGACGAACTGGTGCCGCAGCAAAACTGGTCGGCGATTGCCAATCTGGCCTTTGGCACAACGACCATCCACGACCCGTCATCGCGCGCCGCTGAAATCTTCGTTGCGGCGGAAATGCAGCGCGCCGGCAAAATCATTGCCCCGCGCATCTTTTCAACGGGCGAGATCATCTACGGCGCCAAATCGCCAGGCGTTTATGCCGAAATCAACAGCTATGAAGACGCGCTTGCCCATGTCCGCCGGCTAAAAGCGCAGGGCGCGCATTCGGTGAAGAACTACAACCAGCCCCGCCGCGAGCAACGGCAAATGGTGGTGAAGGCCGCCCAAGCAGAAGGCATGGAGGTCGTGCCTGAGGGCGGCTCCCTCTATAATATGGACCTGAGCCTCATTCAGGACGGCAATTCGACAGTTGAGCATAATGTGCCGCTCGACATTTTTTATGCCGATCTGGTCAGCCTGTGGACGCAGACCAAGACCAACTACACGCCGACGCTTGTCGTGACATATGGCGGCCCGGCCGGAGACCCCTATTGGCGCGCGCACAGCGATGTGTGGAAGCATCCGCTGCTGACGAAGCACGTACCGCCGGGGCTGCTCGCCGCGCAAAATGTCCGCCGCGACCTGGCGGCGGAGGAGGATTATGTCGATGCCGCCAGCGCGCGCGAGTCCAGGAAGCTCGCCGACCGCGGCATTCAGGTCTCCATTGGCGCGCATGGCCAGCAGGCCGGGCTCGGGCCGCACTGGGAGATGTGGTCTTTTGCGCGCGGCGGCTGGAGCCCTGTTGAGGCGCTGGCGGCGGGCACGATCATGCCGGCCACCTCGCTTGGCTATGCCAGAGATGTCGGCTCGCTTGAGGTTGGCAAGCTCGCTGATCTTGTCGTGCTCGATGCCGACCCCACTGTCGACATTCGCAATTCGGACAAGGTAAACCGCGTCATGCTGGGCGGCAGGCTCTATGATCCGGCCACCATGGACGAAACCGTCACCGGCACGCGCAGGCACGCGCCCTATTGGTGGCAGGCCGGGGGCAAGGCGAGTGCCGGCGGCACCGCGACCGCGCACAGCGACGGCGACATCTGAACGGCCGGTGGTCACTCGGGGCCGGGGAGCGGTGCCCCCGGCCTGCAGTTGCGGGCCAACGCTGCGCGACGGCGCCGCGCCGACGATCACCGCTGCGCGCGAAAGGTGATGCCAATGACGCGCGGGTCGCTCGGATTACCGACAATCAGCCCCGAATTGCCGGCCTGGATCGTGAGGTTCTGAATATAGTTTGCCGCGAACAAATTGCGTGCGAACACCGCGACTTCCCAACCTTTGGCTGACCGATACCCGATACTGGCATTGGTGACGGCATAGCCTTTGATGACGGTAAAGCGCGACAGGGTTGCGTCGCCATCATAGCTTGATTTCAGGCTCGCATCGGCATGGAGCGCGATGCTGCCCCTGCGCGTCGCCAGCAAGGCAAAATCGCCGCCAATCGTGGTTGACCAGCGCGGCAGACCGACCAGCCGCTGCCCGGAGAGATTGCAGGCGGCGGTTGTGCTCGTCTGCACCTCAAGCGGGCAGGGCCCCTGCGGATAGCTCGTGTACCGCCCATCGGCAAAGGCGGTCGCGCCGCGCAGTTGCAGTTGCGGCGTAAGCTGCGCGGTTGCGTCTAGCTCGAAGCCGTTGACCGTCACCGCTGGAATATTGGACAAAAAGCCGCGCAGTGCGACCGTCTGGCTGCTGTCGACAATCGTTGCCTGAAAGTCGCGGACGCGGGTGGAAAATCCCGCCAGATTGACGATCAGCCGCCGACCGTACAACTGGCCCTTAAGCCCTGCCTCGTAGGTTGTGTTTACCTCGGGCCGGATAACCGCTGTGGCCAGCACCGGCTGGTTGAGATTGTCGAGCGGCAAACCGGATAGGTTGATCCCGCCCGATTTGAACCCGCGCGCGTAGCTGAAATAGGCGTACACATTGTCGCTGACGGCCCAGCCAAGGTTGGCGCGGCCCGAGACATTGCCCTCGGCATCGCGCGCCGAATAGCGTTGGGGGCGCAGCACCGACAGCCGGGCGTTGAGCAGCGCGGCGCTCGTGACCGGCGGGCCGCCCGACACCGTGAGGTCGTAATTGGCGGACTTGCGCTCATAGGTATAGCGCAGCCCGCCAGTAAGCGTGAGGCGCGGCGTGAGGCGCCAGTTTGCTTCACCAAAAGCGGCATAGCTATCCGTTTTGAAGCGCGTGTTGCCGTCGCTCGCATAGCCATCGAGCAGGTCGGCCGGCACCGGCGTGCCGGTCGCGCCGGTTGTCGTGCCGACCAGATAATAGGCGCCGGCCGGGCCGAATATGCTGATCGGCCGACCAGTGATCTTCTGGCTGAAATAATATAGCCCCGCGACATAGCCGAGCCGCCGGTCGCCAGTCGAGGCAAGGCGAATCTCCTGGCTGTACTGGTCCTGCCGCGACGGGATGTGCTGGACGAGCTGCACCGCTATGCCGGTAAAATCGCGGTCATTGGCGGCGTCCCAGTTCCAGAAGCGCCAGGCGCTCACCGATGTCAGCGTGACCGGGCCGGCATTCCAGTCGGCGATGGCCGATACGCCGCCCTCATTGGTATCGACGCCAATGGGCGCGTCGATGTCGGTTACCCGGTCATACACGTTCAGGCTCGGCGGTGCATAAGGGCCGCCCGGCGCATTGGCCGCCAGAAAGGGGTATTGTCGCGCCGCCGGGCGCAGGCTCTGGCCGACACGCAAATACACCTGCGTGCAGCAGTCGCTCGCAAAATTGGTGAAATCGGCGGTGAGGCGCAGCGTGAACGCCTCGGATGGGCTGAGCAGCACCTGGCCGCGCACCGCCTGATTGCCAATCGCGTTGTGCCTGGCGCCGTTGCGGACATTGCGGATAATCCCGTCGCGCCGGGTCGTGAGCGCAGAAAGGCGGAACGCCACGCTGTCGCCCGCCAGCGGCCCCGTCGCCGATGCCTTGGCCTGGACGAAATTGAAGCTGCCGACGGACAGCTCCCCGGTCGCGGCGCGCGTAAAGCTGGGCGGTGCGGTGGTGATGCTGACCGTGCCGGCGGTCGTGTTCTTGCCGAACAAGGTGCCTTGCGGGCCCCGCAGCACCTCAATCTGGTCGATATCGGTGAAGTCGAACGCCGCCGCCGCCGGCCGCGCGTGATAAACCTGATCGACGTAAAGGCCGACGCCGGGTTCCAGCCCGTCATTGGCGTTGCTCACCGCAACCACGCTGCTGCCAAGCCCGCGAATGGTGAGCGCGGTGTTGCGCGGGTTCGCCGAGCTGTAATTGAGCGACGGCACGAGCAGCGCCAGTTGCTGCGTGTTGACGGTGTAGGAGCGGTCAAGCAACGCCCGGCCAATTACCGAAACAGCGGCCGGCACCGCCTCCAGCCTTTCGACGCGGTGCCTGGCGGTGATCGTGATATCGGCAACCGGCGCCGCATCGGGCGTCGGCTCGGCGGTGAGCGACAGCGACTGGGCTATGGCCGGCGCGGCCATCGTGCAGCCCAAAACCAGCCCCAGCATCATCCGCCACATCAACCGCCCGCCCTCCGACCAGCCCGGGCGCGCCCGATTCGACCTGATGTCGATATATCATGGAATATAGAGGTTGGTTAGTGGCGGGCACCGTCGGCGCGCGACAATTTGTCGCATTGTGCGCGATTCAGGCTTGGGGCGGCGCTCTATGGCGCTTTGGCGGACGCGGTGCGTCGAGCATCATGCCGGCAACCGTCTGGTAGGCGGCGCTTTCGGCGGCGTGCGCGGTGGCGGCCTCCAGCTCCCTGAAAGCGGCCAGGATGGTGCGCCCCGCCGCCGTCAGCCGGGCGCCACGCACCCGCCCGCCGCCGGCCAGTGTTTCGACGAGTTTTTCGCTGAAGCAGCGGTTCATTTCATCGACCAGCATCCAGCCGCGGCGATAACTCATGCCAAGCGACCGGCCGGCACCCGCGATCGACCCTTCGCGCGCAATCGCGTCGAGCAGGTCCGCCTTGCCGGGGCCAAGCGCTGCCACCTCGCCGCAATAGATTTGCGCCTTGAGCTTCAGCGCACCGATGCGCACTGTCCGTCTCCCCGCCGGAGCAGCGGCACTGTCGCTGCCGCATTGCTCATACACCAGGCCGGCGTGGCCGGGAATGCC
>JAKFUZ010000034.1 GCA_021732445.1 Sphingomonas sp.
TGTTCGGCAAACTCAAGCAACAGCGCCGTATCGCCACCCGCTACGACAAGACCGCCCTCTCCTTCGAAAGCTTCCTCAATCTCGCTGCCACACGCCTATGGCTAAAGTCTTTTGTCAACACGGCCTAAGCTCAATTGGATTGACCCCATCGTCGCCATCGCCATTGGCCTTTGGGTGCTGCCCCGCACATGGACTCTGTTGCGCGACACCACCCATATCCTGCTGCAAGGCGTGCCGCGCGGGTTTAACCTGGCCGCTATCCGTGCAGCTATGATCGAGGTGGAGGGCGTAACCCAAGTCCACGACCTTCATCTTTGGTCTGTTGCGGGTGACGATGCCAGTCTGACCGCTCATGTGGCCGTTGGCGACAATGATAACGCCGAAACTATCCGGCGCGCTGTGGTCGAAATGCTCGAAAGCAGATTCGATATACACCACGCCACGATCCAGACCGAAACCGAACCGTGCGGCGATGAGGAGAGCCTGCATAGTTGAGCATCGCAACGACAATCTGTCATTAAATTAGATAAATAACAATATGTTGTAGCCTACACTTCAATCAGAACCGAAACTATGATGTCATCCATTCTCGCCAACCGCACCTACCGCCATCTTTTGTCGGCCCAGATCATTGCATTGGTCGGAACCGGGCTGGCCACGGTCGCGCTAGGCCTGCTGGCCTATGACATAGCGGGTGCGGATGCGGGTGCCGTCCTCGGCACGGCGCTGGCAATCAAGATGATCGCTTATATCGGTATCGGTCCCATTGTCGGTGCCTATGCCGATCGCCTGCCTCGCCGCGCGTTTCTGGTCGCGATGGATATGATCCGCGCCGGGGTTGCCCTGCTACTGCCCTTTGTCGATCAAATCTGGCAGGTCTATGTGCTAATCTTCGCCCTGCAATCCGCCTCTGCTGCCTTCACCCCGACTTTTCAGGCAACAATCCCCGACATCCTTCCAGACGAGGCGGACTATACGCGCGCTCTGTCACTTTCTCGCCTCGCCTATGATCTCGAAAGCCTGCTCAGCCCGATGCTGGCGGCGGCCTTGCTCAGTGTGATCAGCTTCCACTGGCTGTTCGGCGGCACCGCCATAGGCTTTATCGGCTCCGCGCTTATGGTGTTGTCGGTGACGCTGCCGCGTTCGCCCGCCAAACCCCGCGAAGGGGGCATTTACACGCGCACCACGCGCGGGTTGCGAATATACCTCAAGACCCCTCGTTTACGCGGCTTACTCGCGGTCAATCTTGCAGCGGCGGCGGCAAGCGCGATGGTCATCGTCAACACCGTCGTGATCGTGCGCGACACGTTCGGCTTTGGGCAACGCGAAGTGGCCCTGACGCTCGCAGCCTATGGCGGCGGCTCGATGCTCGCCGCGCTGGCCTTGCCGCGCCTCCTAGACCGGATCGAAGGCCGCACTGTGATGCTCGGCGGCGCTGCGGTGCTGACAGCGGCCCTCGCTGCGCTAGGACTAGCGTCTGGAGGCATGACGGCAACATTCTGGCCCGTCCTGCTCTCAGGCTGGTTCTTGATGGGAATGGCCTATGCGGCAGCTCTTACGCCATCGGGGCTATTGCTCCGACGCTCGGCACAAGCGGAAGATCGGCCTGCCGTTTTCGCAGCGCAATTCGCGCTTAGTCATGCTTGCTGGTTGATTGCCTATCCGCTCGCTGGACAGGTCGGCGCGCAGTTTGGTCAACAGATGGCGTTATTCGTCCTGGCCGCCCTTGCAACCTTTGGTGTCGTTGCCGCCCTTTGGCTGTGGCCTGCGCGAGACCCAAAGGTCATTGAGCATGAACATCCTGACCTACCCGAGAATCATCCGCACAGGCTGGAACACGCAAAGTCGCAAGCTGGCCATGCACATGACTACTTGATCGACGATCTGCACGCCAACTGGCCACGCTGATTCTGGGGAATTTCCCGACGCTGCATTTCGACGGAACCGAAAAAAATCTACACAGTTCCTGCACAGGTCGAAAATGGTCTATTTTTTTCAATAAAAACAACGACTTATCAGTCGCCGATATAATGGTCGGGGAGACAGGATTCGAACCTGCGACATCCTGCTCCCAAAGCAGGCGCGCTACCGGACTGCGCCACTCCCCGACGTTTGACGCCCCTAGGGGTTGCGGACCCCTGCCGTCAATGACCCAGTGCCAAAACACCCTGGCGCCAGGAGGTTTGGTGGGCCCGGCAGGACTCGAACCCGCAACCTGGCCGTTATGAGCAGCTGGCTCTACCATTGAGCTACAGGCCCCACCGTGGCGAGCGCGTTAGCGGACGGCGCCCCGTTATGGCAAGCGCGACCGTGGGCGGCGGGACCGCTGCGGCTATGCAGCCCTCGCCGCCCCCGCTGCCAGCACCTCGTCGAGCGACGCTGCAGCAACGCCCAGCCGCGCAAGCAGCGCCAGCACCGTGTCCCACCAGCGCCAGAACGCCGCAAGGTCAGCCGCGTCGCGCACATAAGGGGTGTGGCCTGGCACCAGCGAAGGTGAGTGAAAGGAAAAGTTCAGCAGGCGCACGCCCTGCCCCACCGCGATGCGCACCGCCTCGACGACATCTGCTATCGGCATCTGTTCCGGCGTGAGCGCCACCCGAGACATCATCCCGCTCCGCGCTGCCACGCCCAGTGCGCGCGGCAGGCGTGCCAGAGCGCCATAAAGCCCCTGCCCACCACCTCGCGCCATGCCTGTAAAGACCGTCGTCAGCGGCAGTTCAACCAGCGCCTTGCCGGGGCCGAAGCGATAGGCCGCATTGCCCACCGCGCGAAAATCCGGCCCGCCACTCACCGAATAATCATAAGCCGAGCGCACCGAGCTATCGAGGGCATAACCCTGTTCAACCAGCAGCTTTGCGGTGTTCAGCCCAATCCCATAGCGGCCGGCGCGATAAATTCGCGGATGGCGCCCGAATGCCGCGATGATGGCGCCCGTCAACGCCGCCAGCTTTGCCCGCTCCAGCCTTTCCTCCAAATTACCCGGAAAGCTGTTGAAATCGCACAAATCCTCGTCAAATGGCGGATTTACCCACGGGTGCAATTGTGCGCCAACCGCCGAACGGCCGTCCGCCAGCGCCCCGTGCAGATGGGCAACCGCCGCTGGATCGCTGACGATTGGATGATCGACGAGAAAGGTAAGCGGCGCACCGCCATCCGCAAAGCGGCGGTGCGCATCGGGAATCGCGGCCGCAGCCGTTGTCGCGCGTGCCTCGCGACGAAAAGGGCCTCGCCAGTCAAACTCCTCTTCGGTGTCGACAAATACCATGAAGCGGGTGCCGAATGTGCCCGGCCAGGCTACCAGATCGGACACATCAGGGCACGGCGCGCGATAGGGCAGCCCCGCCGGCGGCGGCGATCCATCGTTGCCCACGATCAACTGGTCGACGCCTGATCCACCGCAAGAGTGAAGGCGGCGGGCAGCCGCAAAGTCAAGCATTGGCTTTCAAAGCTCAGGCTGCCACCGAGTTCTGCGGCAAGGTTGCGCGCCAACCGAAGCGCAAAACCGGTACCGAGCAAGGGCACCCCAGGGGGCGCATCGTCGCCATCGGCATCAATCGCGAACAACGCATCGCTCGACAGGCCAAGCAGCGCGGCCGGGCGGCTGATGCGGAGGACAACCAATTCACCCCCCTCGCCCTCACCACCGACGCTCACCAGAACGACGTCACCCCGCGTGCTCGCGGCGACCACGGCGCCGACAAGTCGCCCAACCAGCCGCTCGGTTGCCCGGTCGTCGCCGTGCGCGGCGATGTCACTCGTCGCAACTGCAACCGCCAGCGCCGATCCGCGCACCGTGACGAGCGCGGCAAGATCGGCCGCCACGCGCTGGAGGAGCGGCTGCATCGGCACCGTCATTGGCCGCAGCTCCAGCGCCCCGGCCTCAATGCGCGCCGCTGTATCAATATCGTCGATCGCCCCAAGCAGCGCGCGGGACTGCGCACCGATCGTGCCGGCATAGTCGCGGTACACGCCCGGCACTGGCCCAAGCACCTGCGCGTCGATCATCTCCGCAAAGCCGACAATCGCGGTGGCGGGTGTGCGCAGTTCGTGCACCAGCTGGCGCAGCGAATCCGCCGCCAATGGCAGCGGGCGCCTCACCGGCTCGGCCTGTTCATCGGGCCGGGGGCGTCGCGCCTGGCCGCAATAGCCCATGAACCGGCCGCTCGCTGGATCAAAAACCGGCACCGCCGACAACCGCCACGCGCCGGCCGCGGCGACACTGCCCTCAAGGACCAGCCGGGCATCGCTCATCCGGGCGCGGCGGCGAAAAGCGCCACTGGCGGCCCCGTCCACCTGCGCCGCACCGGGACCAGCCCCCGCCGCGCCGCTTATCGAAACCCCAATCACGGCTTCGCGTGCGATGCCCGATACCCAGCGGATGGTGCCGGTCATATCGGTTTCGAAGCGAAAACCCTGCGCTTCCGCGTCAATCGACGCGTTGCCGGCATCGACAGGACCGCCATCGACAGGGCCGCCATCGGCTGGACCGGCTTCCTCGCGCTGGCGCTGGAATGCATCAATCCGCGCGACAATATCGGCGATTTCGAACGGGCCGTGCAGCGGCGAATCCGGCGCCGTCGGCATCGTTGGCGGCGACGGCGCGCGCGCGGCGGCCTGCGCGCGAAACGCGTTTGCTACGACCGGCAAGCCCATGGCAACGCGCGCAAGCGGCACAAATCCGTCGTCATCACGGTCCAGCGGGTCGCGCCGTAACGCGTCGCCTGCGCCCGGCGCCGGCACGGCCGGCTGCGATGCGGCATCAACCGGCGCGGACGACGACAGCACGAAATCCACGCTGCCATAAACACCGAGCGCCTGGCGGACCGGCGCAGGCAAATCTCGCCGGTGGCGCAGCACCCCACGCCCGGCCGGCGCCAGAAAAGGCAACAGCGCAATCCACGCGTCGGCGCCAAGGCTTGCATGCCGCAACACCGGCGCGGCAACGGCCGGCGCATCCTCGGCAAACAACGCCACAAGCGGCGCCGGAGGCGTCGTTGCGGCCAGCGCGCGCGCACTCGCCGCGCGCACCGCCTGCGGAACCTGGGTTCTCAGCGCGCGCAGGCGATATAACAGCCCCTCGGTGACCGGCACCCTGCCCTGGCCCGCCAGATCAACAAGCTGCCGCCACATCGACTGCGCGCCGAGGCTGGTCGCCATTTCAGCCGCCAGAACCGTTGTAATACTATCGTCGAAGCGCAAGGCGGCAGCGTCCCATCACCGCGCACCGAGCGGCGCGGTAACGATTGCTTAACGAACGCGCTGAGCATTCGGAATAGCCGATTTTGGCACGTCGCAATGTGGGACAATTGCGTTGTTTCGTAATTTTATTATAGACTTTTGCCGTCAACAGCCTCAAAAAATCACGAAAAGGGGAGCGGTTCGCAATGCCATTGGACAGGATTGACCGCCAGATACTCGAATTGCTGCAAAATGACGGGCGGATGACCAATGTCGAGCTTGCCGAGCGAGTCGGGTTGACGGCACCGCCCTGTCTGCGCCGGGTTCGCGCGCTTGAGGAGCAAGGCGCCATCCGCGGCTATCATGCCGAACTGGACCCCGCGACACTAGGCTACCCCATCACTGTCTTTGCGCTCGTTTCACTGCGCAGCCAGGCCGAAGCGGACCTGGCAGCGTTTGAGCATCATGTCGCGAAAATACCCGAAATCCGCGAATGCCACATGCTGAACGGGGAAATAGACTTCATCCTCAAAATCGTCGCCATCGACCTCAAGGCGTTTCAGGAAATATTGACGACACATTTGACGCCGGCACCCAATGTCGCCAGCGTCAAAACATCGCTGACGATCCGCACCGCAAAATCGGTGCCCGGCATCCCCGTGCCACAAGGCGACTGAGGCCACCGAGCGAGACCTGCGCAGAGCACTGCGGAGAATGCCCGGTGTCCAAACACCCGACGCCCGGGCGCGCCAGCCCTGCGCTTAGCCAGCCGGCGTGGCCGGGGCCCGGCTTTCCGACCAGACCGACCAGAAAGACGCGATTTCAGATCGCGGCGCTGCCGTCACCTTGGCAAAGCTTGCCTTGGCCGCTGCCTTGTCGCCGGCAAGCGCCTGGGCGATCCCGATATGCGTGTTCACCTCATCAGGCTTGGTGACGCCCTTGGCCAGCGCCACCGTATATAGCTCAATGGCCTTGGCGAAATTGCTCGACCCGAGATAAGCATCGCCCGTTTGCGCGGCGAGTTCGCCATTCTTGGAGGCGGCTGCCTGTTTTTCGAGGGAGGTGAACGATTCGGCGGCGGCCGCCTTGGCTGAATCGGCGAACAATTGGTTGGCCGATGCGCTGGTCGCCGGAATTTTGCCCGACGCGCGCCCTTCTTTGATGAGCGCTACCGCTTCGTTGGGCAGCCCGATGTCATAGGCCGATTGCGCATATTCAGAAAAATCGGCCTGATCGGCGAGCGCATTTGCCGCCCGCAACAGCCGGAACAGGTCAACCCGCTGGCGCTTGTCGAGCCGCGACGCTGTCGTGCCCTCAAAGCCATAGGTGATGATAACGTCACGCCAGTTCTTGGCAGTCGGATAGGCGACCGCCAGATATTGCAGCCATTCAATGACCTGGGGGCGCAGTTTTGCGCCATTCAGCTTGGCGATGCCATAGCGATACCAGCTTTCAGGCGCCTTGCGGCCAGCGGCTTCTTCAGCGGTGATGAGCTTCTTGAGCTCGCCGGCGCCGCCCGCCACATCACCACTGTCGATCATCGCCTTGACAATCGACAGGCCAAGATCGGCGGCCTGAAAGCCGAGGTCGCGCGCCTGAAGATAGAACGCCAGCGCTTCCTTGGGCTTGCCCGAATCCTGCTCGATCTTGCCGCGCAGATTGACAAACCGCGCAACATCGGCGCGCGGCGTCTTGGGGTTGGCGATGAGCGCATCGAGCGGCGCTGCCAGAACCCGTTCCCCCCGCGCAAACGCCGCCGGGTCGCCAGCGGCGCTCGCGGTCAGCTTCTGGCTTTCAAACTGCAGGCGCAGCGATTTTGCGAAATAATTCTCGTCGTCGGTCTTCGCCGCAGCTTCCACCGCAACAATTGCCGGTTCGGCCGCTGCCAGATCCTTGGCCTGCAACGCCGCCTGCGCCTTGATAGCCGGCGCGCGCACTTCGTTAGACAATTTGATCGCGGGCGCCGCATTGGCGGCCGGCGTGTCCTTGCCCTTTTTCTGGGCATCGGCCGGCACCGCCACTGCCAGGCCGCTGACACTTGCCATCAACACCGCCAGCCGTGCCGCATTATAGAAACCGATCATCGCCATACTCCCTCAAGCGGACCCTAAGGCCCGATCCGATAGCTCGCCATACCGGCCCCAACCCCTGCGTTCAAGCGCCGGGCGCAACTGCCGTGCCCACCGGGCAAAACCCCCCTGACAAACAGGCACTGAACCGCGTTTGAATGAGACGGCCAGATCGTGCGCGCGTTTTTGACGCCATGAACTCAACCGACTAACAGCGGGCGGATGACCGCCGCGCTAGCCAGCTCATGACCGTGTCAGCCTCCGCCGTCATCATCGGCGCCTCGGGCGGAATCGGTGGCGCGCTTGCCGATGCGATTGCCGAAGAGGGCGCCTTTGCCCGCGTCCACCGCTTTGCCCGCTCGGCCCCAGGTGGCGCGCGGCTTGATCTGCTGAACGAACACAGCATCGTCGAGGCCGCGGCCCAGGTTGCAGCAAGCGGCGCGCCAACGCTGGTGGTCGTCGCGACGGGGATTTTGCACGACACCACGCACGGGCCCGAAAAGGCGCTGCGAGAGCTTGATCCGGCGTGGCTGGCAAAGGTCTATGCGACAAACGCCATTGGCCCCGCGCTGGTTGCCAAGCATTTTCTGCCAATCATGCCGCGCGCGGGCCGCACCGTTTTTGCCGCGCTGTCCGCACGGGTTGGCAGCATTTCTGACAACCGGCTGGGCGGGTGGCTGGGCTATCGGGCTTCCAAGGCGGCGCTCAACATGATGCTGCGAACGATCGCCATCGAAGAGCGACGGCGGAACCCTTCATCAATCATTATCGGCCTGCACCCGGGCACCGTCGACACCGCCTTGTCGCGACCATTTCAGGGGAACGTCGCGCCAGGGCAGCTTTTTGATGCAGCGCGGGCAGCCGTGCAGTTGCTCGACGTGCTCGATGGCCTGCGCCCGCCCGACAGCGGCAAGATATTCGGGTGGGATGGCGCAGAAATACTACCGTAAAGCTACAGCATGACCACGCCGCTATGGCGCGCTTTGCCCGCACGCGGGGTAGCGTTGACGGTGGTGATCGGCTAGATGGGTAACCATCCTGTCACAATGCCGAAAGCACCCAGAAATTGACCGACGAGACGCTGCTCGCCGACCCTTCCGACATCACGCCCATCTCCATCGTCGACGAGATGCGCTCAAGCTACCTCGATTACGCAATGAGCGTCATCGTCGCGCGCGCGCTGCCCGATGTACGCGACGGGCTTAAGCCCGTGCACCGCCGCATTCTCTATGCCAGCCAGGAAGGTGGCTTCGTCCCCGGCCGCCCTTACCGTAAATGTGCCAAGATCGTCGGCGACGTGATGGGCAATTATCATCCGCATGGCGACAGCTCGATCTATATGGCGCTGGCCCGGCTCGCGCAGGATTGGGCGATGCGCGTGACGCTGATGGACGGCCAGGGCAATTTCGGCTCGATGGACCCCGACATGCCAGCCTCGATGCGCTATACCGAGGCGCGGCTGACCAAGGCGGCAATGACTCTGCTGGGCGATATCGACAAGGACACGGTTGATTTCGCGCCGAATTATGATGGCTCGCGCGAGGAGCCAACGGTGTTGCCCGCGCGCTTCCCCAACATTTTGGTCAATGGCGCAGGCGGCATTGCAGTCGGCATGGCGACCAACATCCCGCCACATAATCTTGGTGAAGTGGTCGATGCGTGCCTCGCGCACATCGAGCGCGCGGTATCGGGCGGCGATCCGCTGAGCATTGAAGAGCTGATGGAGATCGTGCCCGGCCCTGACTTTCCGACGGGCGCGATCATCCTTGGCCGGGCCGGTTGCCGGGGCGCCTATACCGAAGGACGCGGCTCGATCATCGTGCGGTCGCGCTACAAGATCGAGGAGTCGCGCGGCGACAAGCGGTCGATCGTGCTCACGGAAATTCCCTATCAATCGGGCAAGAACGCGCTCGTCGAAAAAATCGCCGAAGCCGCCAAGGACAAGCGCGTTGAGGGCATCAGCGACATTCGCGACGAATCAAATCGTGAAGGGGTGCGCATCGTCATTGACCTGAAGCGCGATGCAACGCCCGAAGTGGTGCTCAACCAGTTGTGGCGCCATACGCCCGCGCAATCGAGCTTCCCGGCCAACATGCTGGCTATTCGCGGCGGGCGCCCGGAAACGCTCACCCTGTTCGACATCATCGATGCGTTCGTGAAATTCCGCGAGGAAGTCATCACGCGCCGCTCGAAGTTTGAACTCGCCAAGGCGCGGGAACGGGCGCACATCTTGCTTGGCCTCGTCGTTGCCGTCAGCAACATGGACGAGGTGGTCAAGATTATCCGCGGCTCCGCCTCTCCTGTGGTCGCGCGCGCGGCACTTGCGGCCAAGCAATGGCCGATTGCCGAAATCGCGCCCTATATCCGCCTCGTGGAAGCGGTCGAGGCTGAGATTGTCGGCGACACCTACACGCTGTCAGACATTCAGGTCCGCGCGATCCTCGACCTTCGCCTCCACCGGCTGACCGCGCTTGGCCGGGACGAAATTGGCGATGAGCTGAAAACGCTTGCCGGCTCAATCACCGATCTGCTCGACATTCTCGCCGACCGGGTGAAGCTGTTTGCGGTAATGCGCGACGAGCTGACCGAGGTTCGTGCCGCCTTTGCCACCCCGCGCCGCACCGAGATTGCCGCCGCGGCCGACGGTATCGACGACGAGGACCTGATCGAGCGCGAGGAGATGGTCGTCACCGTCACCATGCAGGGCTATATCAAGCGCACGACGCTCGACACTTTCCGCGCGCAGCGACGCGGCGGCAAGGGGCGCGCCGGCATGGCGACCAAGGATGAGGATATCGTGACGGAGCTGTTCGTCACCTCAACCCACACGCCGGTGCTGTTCTTCTCCACCCACGGCAAGGTATATCGCATGAAGGTGTGGAAGCTGCCCGAAGGCGGCCCGGCAACGCGCGGCCGCCCGATGGTCAACCTGCTGCCGCTGGCCGACGGCGAAACCATCTCCACCGTGCTGCCGCTGCCCGAGGACGAGGCAGAATGGGGCAAGCTGCACGTGATGTTCGCAACCGCCAAGGGGTCGGTGCGGCGCAATTCGATGGACGCTTTCACCAACGTGCCCTCGAACGGCAAGATCGCGATGAAGTTCGACGGCGACGATGCCGATGACCGGCTGATCGGTGTGGCCCTGCTCGACGAGGCCGACGACGTGCTGCTCGCCACCCGCAACGGCAAGGCCATCCGCTTTGCCGGCGACGATGTGCGCGAGTTTCAGAGCCGCAATTCCACCGGCGTGCGCGGGGTGGCGCTGAAGGACGGGGACGCCGTCATCTCGCTCTCCATTCTCCACCGCGTTGGCGCAAGCCCTGAGGAGCGCGAGGACTATCTGCGCTTTGCCCCCTGGAAGCCGGACCGCGAAGGCGAGCCGGGCATGGCGGCAGACCGCTTTGACGAGCTTGCCGCGCGCGAGCAGTTCATCCTCACCGTGTGCGCCAATGGCTATGGCAAGCTGTCGTCGGCTTACGAATATCGCCGCACCGGGCGCGGGGGGCAAGGCATCACCAATATCGACAATATCGCGCGCAACGGCCCCGTCGTCGCGAGCTTCCCTGCCGCGAAAACCGATCAATTGATGCTCGTGACCGATCAGGCCAAACTTATCCGCATGGGATTGTCGTCGATGCGCGTCATTGGGCGCAATTCAGCGGGCGTGAAGCTGTTCGATGTCGGCAAGAACGAGCATGTAGTGAGCGCAGCACACATCACCGAAAGCGATGAGGAAGACACCGACATGACGACAACGCCCGAAACGCCGGATACGCCCGAAACACCGGAAACGCCCGAAACCCCCGAAACGCCCGAAACCCCCGAAACACCGGAAACGCCCGAAACACCCGCCGACGCATGAGAACGCCCGTTGCGTACAAGGTGCTGACGGCGGCGCAGATGGCGGCGCTTGAGGCTGACGGCAGCTTTGCCGGCGCGCCGGTTGATCTGGCGGATGGCTATATCCACCTGTCCACGCACGCCCAGCTCACGGAAACGGTTGACAGGCATTTCGCCGGGCAAACCGGGCTGTGGGTCGCGGCCATCGACCTGGCGGTGATGGGTGACGCGGCGAAATGGGAGCCGTCACGCGGCGGCGCGCTGTTCCCGCATCTCTATGCCCCTCTGCCGCTGTCGGCGGTGCTGGCCTATGGCGAACTGCGCCGCGACGAGGCGGGCGCGGTGATGCTGCCGGTAGCGGGATGAGGCGCGCATGAGGAACGAGCTATATTATGGCGACAATCTCAAGAATCTGCGCACCAAGATCGCGAGCGACAGCGTTGATCTTTGCTATATCGACCCGCCCTTCAATTCGAAGCGCAACTATTTCCAGATTTACAATAATCAGGGCGGGGAAGACCGCGCGCAGGCGCAGGCCTTTGTCGATACCTGGGAATGGGGGCGCGAAGCGGCAGGCGCAAAGTCCTAGGCGTTTTTTAGGGTCTTTGTCGATACCTGGGAATGGGGGCGCGAAGCGGCGGACGGGCTGGACCATATCCTCGATCTGGAGCGGTTGGCGCCGCGCGCGGGCGACACGCGCTGGACCGAACAGACGGTCGAACTGATCCGGGGCCTGGAGAAGGTGCTGGGGCGCGGCAGCCTGTTCGCCTATCTCGTCCACATGACACTGCGCATCGTGGAAATCCGCCGCGTGCTCAAACCGACGGGAAGCTTCTACCTCCACTGCGACCCGACCGCCTCGCATTATCTGAAGCTGGTGCTCGATGCGGTGTTTTGTGGGCAGGGCGGGGATTTCCGCAATGAAATATCTTGGAAGCGCAACACAAGCCACAGCGATGCAGTCGGTTATGGACGCATTCGAGACGTCATCTTGTTTTACACCAAGTCGCTAAAATCGACATGGAATGATATCTATCAGGACTACAGTGCGGAATACGTCGAACAGTATTATCGATTCAAAGACGAGAACGGTAAGCGCTGGATGTCAGGCGATTTGAGCGCCGCTGGATTGTCTGGCGGCGGCTATACCTACGAATGGAATGGTCATACGAAAGTTTGGCGATGCCCAGTCGAAACGATGCAAAAGCTGCACGACGAAGGCAAAGTCTATTATACGAAAAACGGTGTTGCGCGACGGAAGCGATACCTTGACGAGGCCAAGGGAATGCCCGCTCAGGACTCTTGGGAAGACGTCCAAGCTCTGCGTTCGTGGCATCAAGAAAAACTCGGCTACCCCACCCAAAAGCCCGAAGCGCTGCTCGAACGCATCATCCGCGCCTCCTCCAATGAGGGCGATACCGTGCTCGATGCCTATTGCGGCTGCGGCACCACCGTCGCGGTGGCGCAGCGGCTCGGGCGGCGCTGGATCGGCATCGACATCACCTATCAGTCGATCTCGCTGATCCTCAAACGCCTTGCCGACAAATATCCTGACCAATGGCCCCAAATCGAGGCCGATATTTTGCTCGATGGCGTGCCCCGCGATCTCGCCTCGGCAGTCGCCCTCGCCAACCGCCGCGACGACAAGACGCGCAAGGAATTTGAGAAATGGGCGGTGCTCACCTTTTCGAACAATCAGGCGCGCATCAACGAAAAAAAGGGGGCGGACGCGGGGATAGACGGCATCGCCTATTTCCTGCTCGACAAGGAAACCAACGGCAAGGCGATTTTTCAGGTGAAATCGGGCGCGTCAAACCGCGCAACGCTCGCCACGCTCAATTCCGACCGGCTGCGGGAGAAAGCCGAGTTCGGCTTCCTCATCGCCATGGACCTGCCGACCAAGGCGATGCGCGACGAAATCGCGGCGGCCGGCAAGTATAAACACCCGCTGCTCAACCGCGAGGATGATCGTTTGCAGGTGATTACGGTTGCCGAGATTTTGCAGGGCAAGCGGCTCGACCTGCCGATGGCGCGCGCCGATGCGGTGAAGGCGGCAGCGGCGGCGGGCGACGCCGACAAGCAGGAACGGCTTTTCTAGGCGCCGCGGATGACCTACCAAATCCACATCATTGGCGGCGGCCTCGCCGGGTCGGAAGCGGCGTGGCAGCTCGCTCAGGCGGGCGTGCGCGTGAAGCTTTCCGAAATGCGCGGCGGCGGCGACACCACCGCTGCTCACCACACCGATGGGCTGGCCGAACTCGTCTGCTCCAACAGCTTTCGGTCAGACGATGCCGAGCGCAACGCCGTGGGCCTGCTCCATGCCGAAATGCGCGCGCTGGGGTCGCTCATCATGGCCATGGGCGACAGGCACGCCGTGCCCGCCGGCTCGGCGCTGGCGGTTGATCGCGACGGGTTTTCGGCCGGCGTAACGCACGCGCTCGCCGCCCACCCCAACATCACCATCGTGCGCGAGCGGGTGGACGCGCTGCCCGAGGGCGGCCCGGCGATCATCGCCACCGGCCCCCTCACCGCGCCCGCGCTGGCCGAGCGGATCGGCGATGCGACCGGACGGGAAGCGCTCGCCTTTTTCGATGCGATTGCCCCTATCGTCCACCATGAGAGCATCGACATGAGCGTCGCCTGGATGGCGTCGCGCTGGGACAAGGGCGAGACCAAGGATTACATCAACTGCCCGATGACAAAGGAGCAGTATCTCGCCTTTCATGCAGGCCTCATCGCGGGCGACAAGACCGAGTTCAGGCAATGGGAGGACGTGCCCTATTTCGAAGGCTGCATGCCGATTGAAGTGATGGCCGAGCGCGGGGTGGACACGCTGCGCTATGGCCCGATGAAGCCAGTGGGGCTGGATGATCCGCGCACCGGGCGCTGGCCGCATGCCGTGGTGCAACTGCGGCAGGACAATGCCAGCGGCAGTTTGTGGAACATCGTGGGCTTCCAAACCAAGCTGAAACATGCCGAACAGGTGCGGCTGTTCCGCACGATTCCGGGGTTGGAAAAGGCCGAGTTTGCGCGGCTGGGGGGCCTGCACCGCAACACCTTCATCCGCTCACCCGAGCTGCTCGACCCCTGGCTGCGACTGAAATCGCGCACCAACATTCGTTTTGCCGGGCAGATTACGGGGTGCGAGGGTTATGTGGAAAGCGCCGCCATTGGCCTGCTTGCCGGGCGGTTTGCCGCGGCGGAGCTGGCGGGCCGCGCCGCGCCGCCCCCGCCGCCGCCGGAGACGGCTCTGGGCGCCCTGCTCAGCCATATCACCGGCGCCGCGATTGCCGACACCTATCAGCCGATGAACGTCAATTTCGGGCTGTTTCCGCCGGTCACCGGGCGCACCAAAAAGGCCGATCGCAAACTGCTATACACTGCACGAGCGAGGGATGCGCTGGCGGGGTGGATGGCCGGCTGAAGCTCGGGGGGTGGCTATCCCTCGTCATCGCGCGGCTGGTCGGCGGCGGGCGGCGGGCACAGGCATTTCGCCTTGGGCCTGGTCGCGCGCTTGGGGGCCGTAGTTGCAAATTCTGCGGGCGTCATGGCGCCATCATGATTGGCATCGGCGCCTGAAAATTTGGTGATGGTCTTGGCGGCCCACTCGTCAAAGGCGAGCGCCCCATCGCCATTGGTATCGAGCCTGGCAAATGCCTTGTGCCGCGAGGCGAGATATTCCGCGCTGGTAATGGCGCCGTTCCTGTCCTTGTCATAGCGGCCAAAGCGCTTCTCCTCGCGGGTTCTGGCGGAAGCTTCGGGTGGCGCGAGGCCGGGCGCGTCCTGGGCGATGCCAGCCACGCCTGCACCGGTTGCAGCCGCAAGCGACGGGGTGGGGCTGGCGCCACGGCCGCTCACCACAAAGATGGCCGCCCCGGCGAGCAGCAGCGCGCCAATTCCGCCGACAAGATATCGCCACATCGATCAGCACTCCAGACCCTGCGCCGGTGCCCATGTTACCGTCCGCCGCCCGCAAATTCTAGCGGCCGGATGACAGTTGAGTGGATCGGAAAGGGAGTCACCTCAGGGCGCTTTTCTGATTCATGCTGCTGGCTGGGTGCGCAGGCTGGCATTGCCGACCCGGCCCTATTCGATGGATTTGCGGGATCGCGCGATTCGGCGGATTTTGGCTGACGAGAGCGTGCGGTCGGTTGCGACGGCATTGAGTATCAGCGCGGCGACGGTGGTGCACTCGTTACAGCTCTCGCGGGCATCGGGAAGTGCGGCTCCCGGCAAGGTAGGCGGCCACGGGCCGCGGCTTCTGGTTGGCGAGCAGCCCTACGCTCTCGCCCGGCGACATCCTCGCCCTCGATAACCTGTCCAGCCACAACAAGCCCTTTGTCAGGGCCGCAATCGGAGCCAGAGGCGCGCGCCTGCTGTTGCCGCCGCCCTACAGCCCAGACCTCAATCCGATCAGGCAAGTCTTCGCCAAACTGAAACACCTGCTCCGACAAGCCCCAGAACGATGCCTGCTCCGGCATGATCCTCGCGATAGACGCGCACCAACTTCTTGTGGTTGGGCGTCATGCCCTCCCGCGCCCGCAGGCAGGCGAAGCGCGTCCGACCGGGCAGCAGGCCAGTTGGTTTCACATAATCATAACAATCCACATAGTCTGATGGTAGAAGTGATGGTAGATCGTCGAGCGTTCGGATGGAGAGACCATCATGGGACTGGCAGCGGTTGCGATCAAAGTGGCGTACAGCCACGACAAACCCTATAAGCTGACGAATGATGATGCCTGCCAGTGACATTGCCTTCACGCCGACCGTCAAGGCTTTGCAAGCTGAGCGTGGCTCGCGCGCAAGCTATGCCAAAATGGAAGAGCAAGGCGGCTTCCGCACGACAATTACCGAAGACTTGGTCGAATTTCTTGCCGGAGTTGATACGGCGTATCTGGCGACGAGCAACGCTGCCGGCCAACCCTATGCGCAGCATCGCGGCGGCCCCAACGGCTTCATCCGGGTGGTTGGAGCGCGCACGCTCGCCTTTGCGGACTATGCTGGCAACAAGCAGTATGTTTCGACCGGCAACCTCGCTGACAATGACAAGGCGTTTCTGTTTCTGATGGACTATGCCCATCGGCGCCGCATCAAGATTTGGGGCCGTGCGCGCGTGGTGTCAGACGATCCTGCGCTGATCGCGACGCTCATGCCGGAACACTATCGCGCCAGGCCGGAGCAGGCGATCCTCTTCGACGTCGAGGCGTGGGACGTAAATTGTCCCCAGCATATTCCAAAAAAATTGGACGCGGCAGCGGTAGCCGCAGCCGCCAGCCATCTCGAATCGCGCATTGCTGAGCTGGAAGCCGAAAATGCCGCCCTCAAATCGCAGATCAAAAGAGCATAAGCATGCGCCGTCCGCCGCGCCCTCACTGACGAGACCGGCACGCGATCCTGCGGCCTTATGCCAGCACCTCAAGATGCCCGGTCACCCAGCCAGAATCTCGTCATATAGCGCGCGCCATTTCTGGCCGACCGGGCGCAGGCTGACCTGCTGAAACGCCGCATGAGCGCCGCGCGACAATGTTTCGTAAAGCACCGGATCGCGCAGCAGCCGCTCCATCACATCGGCAAAGGCCGGCCCGGTAGCTTCGGCGGCGATCAGCGAATCAACACCGTGGGACAATTGCTCCTTGAGGCCGCCGACCGGGGTAGAAAGCACCGGCATCGCCGCCCATTGCGCGTCGAGCGCGACTGCCGACTGGCTGGCTTCGATATAGGGCAGCGCCATAACATCATGATCTGACAAAAGGCGGCACAACTCCTCGTCTGAAATCCACCGGTTGATGACGGCCACATGAGGCAGCCGCGCCAGCGCATCGGCATAGGGTTCCATATCACCCGATCCGGCCACCGTGACCTCGCAGTGGCGCCCCCGCGCTTGCAGCAGTTCGAGCGCCTCCAGCAGCAAATGCAACCCCTTGTAATGCCGGATTCTGCCCGAGAACAATATCTTGAGCGGGCGGTCGCCCGGAGCGGCGCGGGCGGGCAGTTCCGGCTCGGTGCGAACCAGCAACCCGCCTTCCAGCAAATGCAGCGGCCGGTTGAAATGCGCATTGGCCTGGAACTCGGCATAAACATGCTGCGAAAGGGTGACGACATGGTCGGCGTGCCCGAGCACCATCTGGGCCACACGGTCCAGCACGCCGCTCTCTTCGCCGGGATGACGGGTGGCGTCATGGATCGTCACCAGACTGGGCACACCAGCCATTCGCGCTGCCTTCAGATACCACGCATCCCACGGGGAAATCATGGTGACATGGACGAGTTGGGCGCGCTCGCGCAGGCGGCGGGCCAACGTCTGACGATCACCCCGCATGCCAAGCGCAAAAGGGATCGCCGATCGAGCGCCGGTTATGGTTCGCGGCGCCGCCAGCACCGCCCCTGGCAGCGCGCCGAAATCGTCCAGCGCGCTGCGCCGTGACGCCACGGCGAGCGGCCGGGATTCCAGACTTAGCGCCTTTAATATCGGCATCTGAAAAAACGTCCCAAAGCGACCCAAAGCCCAGATCACCGGTTGGGTATCCTGATCTTTCAGCATGTTATCCTCGACATTTGGTGCGACGGGCAAACCCAAGCCGGGCAGCGCGGGCAGATCAGGCCAGATAAAAATCGGCGGTGCGCCGCAGGCCTTCCTCCAGTGACACCGTTTCAAAGGTGCCGATCAACGCGCGCGCCTTGCCGACATCGGGGCACCGACGACGCACCGAGCCCTGCGGTGCTGGATGCACGATGAGGTCGCCCTTAAAGCCGCACACCTCCATCATCAGCCGCGCCAGATCAGTCATCGTCAATTCCCGCACGCCGCCAACATGATAGGTGCTACCTACCGCACCGCTTGCCTGCGCCAGGGCAATCGTTGCGCGACCGGCATCGTCGCCGAACAGGAAGGAGCGCGTATCGCTGCCCCCGAACAACGAATATTCACCCCGTTTTGCCCGCGCCAGAAAGTCGGGGATCACATGTTTGTCGCCCATGCGCGGGCCATAGGCATTGTGGTAGCGGATGATGGTAAAGGGCATGTCGAAATGCCGGCAGCCATTGATCGTCGTGATTTCCCCATGCAGCTTGGACGCTGCGTAGGACCAGCGGGCATTGTACGGATCATCAATGCACAAGGGCACGTCCTCGGCGGTGGGAATTTCCCAGCCGAACCGGGTGACGGTTGCGGCATAGGCCTCCGACGTGCCGGCATAGACAAACCTGGGCTGCGCCCTCGCCCTGCCGAAATGTTCGATCAGATAGAGGGTCGGCAGGGTGCACGACCGCACGACCTCGAAGGGCCGTTCATAAAAATTCTGCGTGCCGTTCAGCGCAGCCATGTGGAACACCACGTCGATATCGAGCGGGATATCGCGATACGCCGCTGGATCGTTGAGGTCGCGCTCCAGCAGCGTCACGCCATTGCGGGCGCCCAGCCTGACATATGGGTCATCGCGCTCGCCCCGGCAAAAATTGTCGATGCCAATTACTTCCCATGCGCCGCTCTCGGCCAGCAGGGTAGCGATGTTGAACCCTAAAAACCCGGCAGCACCGGTAACGATTGCCCGCTTCATAGTCGCTCCTGAAGATGCATTATGGTGGCGAATTTACACCAGGCTCAAGGAGCCCAGCGCGCAATAGCGAACGCCGTTGGTGAAGCGGAACGTCGAGGGATCGAATTGCGACCAGAAATCATATACTATGCCCCCCGGTATCATCCGGCCAGCCAGATCATTCAGATCCAGCGTCTCGAATTGCGGGTTGTTGTTTTGGAACAGGATGACATCGGCATCGGTCGCCGCGTCACGCGCGGTGGCGGCCGCGACTATGCCCAAAGCTGCAATGTCGGGCAGCGGCACCATGGGATCATAACCGCAAATCTGCGCGTCGGGATAGGCGGCCCTGAGGTCGGCGATCAGCCTGATGGCAAGCGTGCCGCGCAGATCGGACGTTTCCGGCCGCCCCTTGAAAGCCAGACCAAATATCGCGATCCGCCCGGGCGTGCCTGGCAGGCCGAGCTGGCCGATTTGAGCGATCGCGCGAGCCGGCAGACGCTCATTCACCCGCCTGCCGAGCAACGCCAGTTGCGCCATGCCTTCGGGGTCGGACGTCGACTCGGCCAGAATATACGGGTCTTTTTCCAGGCACGGCCCGCCCACCGGCCCAGGCGAGGGCATCGACGCGCGTGGATAGCCGACATTGCCCGCGCGGATAACCTCGCTGGCCGAAACCCCGACATCATCGCAAATGCCGGCAATTTCGTTGGCAAAGGCGAACATCAGGTCGCGCTGGGTATTGTTCAGCAGCTTTATCATCTCGGCGGTTTCCAGGCTGCTCACACGGATGACGGTGGGCGTAAGCATGGCAAACATCTGGCCGGCACGCACTGCCGCCTCATTATCATACCCACCCACCACTTGCGGAAGCGACCGCAGCTCTTCCAGTGCCTTACCTTCCACTGTGCGCTCGGGGCAAAAGGCCAGGCCAAAGGGATGGCCGGCTTGTTCGAGGATCGGCCGCACGATGGTGTTCGTTACCCCCACCCGAACGGTGGAGCGCAATACCACAAGATCATTGGGTCGCAGCCGCGCCGCAATCATTTGCGAAACGTCGGATATCGCCGCCAGGTTGGTTTTGCCATCCGCGCCAAGCGGGGTGCCGACGGTGACGATATAGACACTCGCCGTGCCCGGCTCGGGCCAATGCTGGGAGGCGGTAAGCGCACCGCCGGCCACCTGGCTCGCCATCCGCGCCTCCAGCCCCTTTTCGGCAAAAGGCGGCACCCCGGCATTGATCAGGCCGACAACCTCGGCGTTGCGCTCAACGCCAATGACCTTGAACCCGGCCTCGGCCATTACCACCGCCAGCGTCAGGCCTACATAGCCCAGGCCGATCACGCAAACGGTCCGGTCGGCATAATTCCTTGGTAGCATATCTACTCCGGGTGTCTGAGATCGGTAGTGCAACCGCTAATCGTGGCCGCAGCTTAGCGGATCACCGCAGCGCGCACATTACCAGCGCAGGCGATCAGGATTGACGCTGCCAGCAACGGCGCTTTGGGCAGCGGTCGGTTTGGTCATCGGGTTAATCATGGACAAGGACGGCTTCGTTATCGCCTGCCCGCCAGCTTTCCTACAAAAAACTTCGTCACCCTTGCGCCCTTTTTCCTGCCCGCACCTTTTGAGCGACCATTGCCCGTCCCGGTACTATCCGTGCGCCTGTGACAGCACGTCTTCATAAACGTCGCAGCAGCGCGCTACCTCGGCATCGGTCAGCGTTGGATGGGTAAGGAACATCAGGCTGGTCTCGCCAAGCGCCGCGGCAACCGCAAGGGGCTGCGCCGGGCGCCAGCCGGTGCGGTCAAACGCCTTTTCGCGGTACACCTCAGAACAGCTCCCCTGAAACAGCGGCACACCGCGCTCGGTACACGCAGCGACGATTCGGTCGCGGCTCCACCCCGGTGCAAGCGCGTCGGCATTCACATAGGCGTATAGTCGGTAAAAGGCGTGCGTGACACCAGCCTTTGGCAACGGCACCCGCACCAGATCAGGAAACCGGCGCAGCATTTCTGCAAACGCGCGGGCGATCTGCGTCCGGCGCTCGGTCCACGCGGCCATGCGCGCCAGTTGGATACGGCCGATTGCCGCCTGCATTTCAAGCATGCGCCAGTTCGTTCCGATGCTTTCGTGCAACCAGCGAAAGCCCGGCGCGTGCTCGCGATGATAAACCGCATCAAAGCTTTTGCCATGATCCTTGAACGACCACATGCGCGACCAAAGCGCCGCATCGTTGGTGGTGACCATGCCGCCTTCGCCGCCGGTGGTCATGATCTTGTCCTGACAGAACGACCAGGCGCCCACATCGCCGATGCTGCCAACCGCGCGGTCGCCAATTCTGGCACCATGCGCCTGGGCGCAATCCTCGATAACCGCCAGCCCGCGCGACCCGTGTGCCGTGCCACCCACCGATTTCGCAAGTTCCACAATGTTGTCCATGTCACACGGCCAGCCCGCCAGATGCACGGGTATGATGGCCCGGGTGCGCGTGCTTATCATCGGTGCGATCGTCGTCGCGCTCAGATTCCCACTGTCGGGGTCAACATCGGCAAATACGGGAACGGCGCCAGCGTTCACCACTGACGACACCGACGCGATGAAGGTGCGCGGTGTGACGATGACCTCGTCTCCCGGGCCGACCCCCAGGCCATGCAGGGCCAGATCGAGCGCCACCGTGCCATTGGTCAGCGCAATGGCATGGCGGCTTCCCGTCCAGCCCGCAAATTCGCTTTCAAAGGCGCGGCCTTCTCCACCGGTCCAGTAATTGACGCGATTGGACTTCAAAACTCCGGCGACAGCCTCTGCCTCCTCATTGGTGAAGCAGGGCCAGGGCGACACTTTTCCGTCGAGCAACGTACACCTCGTGGATCGGTTCGGGCCGCAAGCAGCGATGCGGGCCTAATAGGCAGGCGCGGCTCGTTTGGCTATCAAAAATGGCAGCAGGTCGCTTCCCGCCGACAGGGCCTCACGCGGCATCTACGCCGTGCCAAAAAAGCTTGGCAAAGCGGCGACGTTGTGCGCATGGCCAAGCGACGCTGAAACCCGGGCCGGATCAAGCTGGCGCTCGGCGGGAACGGCTCGGGCGGGCATATGCATCCGCCGCAAGAATGACCGGGCTTCGCTTGACCGGGTGACGCGCTGTTAGAGCATTGGCAACTAGCTTATGAACTTTTTCTATTTCTTGTCAGTGATTTCTAGCAGGTTCCTCAATCTTGTTTCAGTCGTAGCGCTATCATATTTGCTCAGCCCGGCGCTTTTTGGAAAATACAGCCTTTTTACGACCAACAGTCTGTTGATCCACCTGCTCTGCACATCGTGGATTACCAGCAGCATCTGGCGTGACGTGTCCAAGTCCAGCCCCGGCGACGATCATCACTTTGTGGCGGCCGCCGTGAAATATGCGATGCTGGCCGGTCTTTGCTACGTGCCGGTCGCGGCGCTGGGCGCGATCTTCTTCAACGATCAGGCCGGCTTCATTGCGGTAACGCTGGGTCAGGCGCTGCTGATTTTGCTGATCGAACTCGCGCTTGTCGTGCTGAACGGGCGGGGCGCGGCGCGGGGCTACAGCCTGCTCAGCTTCATGCGGGGGGCTTTTGGCATTGTCATCGCCGTCGGGCTGATCGCGGCCGGCTTTGGCCTTTGGGGCGCGATCGCCGGGCAGATGCTGGCGATTATGCTGGCACTGGGCGCGTTTGGTTCGGTCCGCGCGATGGCCAATGGCGCGTGGCGCGCGCCGGTGGTGTGGGCCGAAGTCTCCGCCAAATTTCGCTTTGGCCTGGTGAGCACCTGCGCGCTGAACCTTTATATGCTGGCAAACGCCCTTGGGCGGAATTTCATCGCCGGGCAGCTCGGGCCGGCACAGGCCGGCTATTTCAGTCTTTCGGCCGACTTGTTTTTCGCGCCGATCGCGCTGTTCGTGACGTCGCTCAGCCTGTCAAGCATCCCCCAGCTTTACAGTTCGCACACCGACCCGCAGGAAGTACGTGACCAGAGCACGGTCGATTTCGTGATGGCCAATCTTGCGCTCGCGCTGCCTTATGCGCTGGGCGGCGCGCTGCTGGCACCGCATCTGGCGGTCGCTGTCCTCAATCGCGGCACCGGCGCGGCGGTTGCCGCCATTGCGGGACATGGTGCAATTCAGGGCGCTTGTTTTGGCTTTTTATCGGCGCTAACGACGCTGGCACTGACCAGGGAGCGCACCTGGCTTGCCTTTGCGCTGTCGATGGCCATCATCGCGGCGGTTGTCGTGGCAATGGTCGCCATGGTTTCGATCAACACATTGGCCGGATATTCATCAGCAGTGACCTGGGTTCTTGTAGCAGCCAGCCTTGCAAGCATCGTCGGTTTTCGGCGGATGTTCGGGGTAGCCCTTCCGGCCGGCGAGCTGCTCAAAATTTCGGCTGCCGCGATGGCAATGGCCGGCGCCGTTGCTTTGGTAACACGGCATTCCTCCAGCATATTTGTCGTGGCGATAGCCATCGCTGGCGGCGGCGCGCTGTACCTGGGCCTTTCGCGCCTGCTCAATTGCCACGCGATCGACCAATTGCTGAGGTTGAAGCCGGCATCGCATTCGGGGGAAACGCAATGTCACTAAGGGCTGATGTGGTTCATTGGATGGATGAAAACGCGCCGCGGGTGATTGGTATCGCGCGGTACCGAACGCATGTGACCCTGCGCGGCGACGTCGTTTTCCCTTCGATCACCAAGACGCTGTTCAAGCGCCTGGGCGCAAAGCACGGCAGCGCGATTGATGTCGGCGCCAATGTCGGCATTTTTTCGCGCTATTTTGCCGCGAATTTCCGCCACGTCGCCCTGGTCGAGCCGGTGCCCTATCTGGCCGCACGGCTGGCCCGTTCGGTGCCGGCCAATTGCCGGGTCAATGCCGTCGCGCTCGGCGACGCGGAAGGATCGGTGGTGCTGCGTATCCCAATAGATGCCGACGGGCGCGAGATGCACGCCCTGACCACCGCATCGCGCGACAATCACCTGGGCCTGTTTGCCAATGCCGGCTTTGTCGAACACACCGTGCCGATGCGCCGGCTTGATAGCATTGCCGCCGGGCTGGACGCCCTATCCTATGTCAAAATCGACGTGGAGGGGTTTGAAGGCGCTGTTCTGGCCGGGGCTACGCACATGCTGGAACAACAGCGGCCAGTAATCCAGCTCGAAATCGGGCGTGTGCATAACCCCAATTATGGCCAGGTGCTGGCGTTGCTCGCCGACCACAATTATTGCGCTTATGGCTTGCACAAGGATGGTTTGCACCCCGGCGCCGAGCGCTTTATCAGCGCGCAGCCAACCCGGACCGATTCCGGTGCCGTTACGGTGCCGGGGGTGTGGGACTTTCTGTTCATTCCCAACGAACGCGACACCGCGTTGTCCCACGGGCTGGTGCGATAGGCGGTTGCGCAGCGTGATTGTCCCCCGATCAGCCACCAACGCCGCCGGTACTGGCCAGCGCTGACATGGTGCGCCCATCGATAATCCTGGCGCTGGGCTTGATCGCAAGGCTGATAATCGCCGGCTATATCGCCTATCTGGGCCCGGACGCCGGGTTTAACGGCGACGTGCAGAATTTTTATCTGGACATGATTTTCGTCGCCAAGACGGGCAGCTTCCTCACCTGGGAGATTGGCGCAAGCCCGGTTGTAAACTCCATTGGCGCAATAATGGGCCTGTTCGGCGATTCCGTCATCGTCGCCTGCCTTCCGGCCTGCATTGCCTGGTGGTTTTCCGGCCTGTTGTTTGCCGCCAGCGCGCGCATGATGCAGGCCACGTCGCGCCAGATGTCGCTATTCGCATTGGCCTATGCATTCTGGCCCACCACCTTTGCCTATACGGCAATTCCACTGCGCGAATCCTTCCAGATGCTGTTCATCTCCCTGGCGACCTGGGGCATGCTCCGGGCATCGCTCCAGCACCGGCTGAACGGTTGGGCGGCAGTAGCAGCCGGCGTATTGCTGGCCGGCTCGCTGCATGGAGCGCTGGCCGCGTATGCGCCGGTATTTGGCGGCATCGCGGCGATAATGGCGTCGACATTCGGCGGCAAGGGCCTGCCCGTTGCGCGAATTGCGATTGGCCTCGCGGTGGCAATTCCCATTATTTATCTTGGCGCGTCGCTGTTTCAGAGCACCACCTATGACCTGTCGGGCGGCGCCTTGCAGGCCATCCAGAAATATCAGGAAGGCGGCCTTTTGGTCGTCAGCCGCGCGGACTATAAGATAAGCGCCAATGTCGGCAGCGGGTTTGAGCGGCCGCTATTTCTGATGCTCGGCCTGGTGCAATATTTGTTCGAGCCCTTTCCGCAGCGCATTTCCAGCCTCGCCGACGGGGTTCTCGCCATCGAAAATCTGGTGCGTGCCTTTTTGATTTTGGCCACCATCCGCGGCTATCGCGCCCTGCCGCAGGGCGACGACCGCCGGCTGCTCCTGCTGCTTGCGCTGCTATATATCGCGCAGGAGGCAATCTGGTCGGTCGGCACCGTGAATTGGGGCACAGCCGCGCGCCACCACTTGCCGGCAATGGGCCTGCTGCTGCTGGCCGCAATGCAGGCCGGCCTTTTTCGTGGACGAAGCCGCCGCACCGGTGCCGGGTACGCCCCGATAACAACTCTCATCAGGAACGCTCCCCATGCCACCCAATGACATCGGCAACCGGTATATCGACGGCGATTATCTTGAGAAAACCGGCACCTGGCACGCGGAGGACTCTCCTTACAAGGCGAAGATTGTCGATGCCGCAATCCAGCGCAACCGGCTCGCGTTCGCAAATTGCGTCGATATTGGGTGCGGCGCGGGCAAAGTCGTTGAAATTCTTTCCGGAAAATATCCGGATCGCAAGTTCACCGGCTACGAACTGTCGCACGATGTTGATTCCATCTGGAAAACCAATAGCACGCGTGATAACTTGTCGTATTCGCACGATAATATTCTTGATATGGATGACCGGCACGACGTTATTCTCTGCCTTGATGTATTCGAGCATGTCGAAGATTATTTCGGTTTTCTCAAGAAGCTGCGTAGCAAGGGAAAATACTTCATTTTCAAAGTTCCGATGGACATGAACATGATGAAGATTTATGGCTCGGGCTTGCGCCGCGCGCGCGACGATGCGGGCCATTTGCATTATTTCAACCCCTACACAGCCGCGCGCGCGCTAACCGATACCGGCTATGATATTGTCGAGGCGCGGCTAAGTGCCGCCTTTCTGCATGTGCCGCCCCGCAACGCGCATCAGGCGGCCGTCTTGCCGCTGCGACTGGCGACGCTTTTGTTTGGCAAGGGGTTTTCGTGTTCAGTTTTCGGCGGGATGTCGTTGCTGGTCACTGCGCGCAATCCCGCCGCTGCCTGAGCGTTCTGCCATGCCGCACCAGGGACCGATCGAATGGTGACGCGGCTGCTCATCATTGGCAACAATGTATCGTCGATGTTGCGCTTCCGTGCAGGGTTGGTGCGGGTCATGGTCGCAGCGGGGCATGACGTGCATTTGCTGGTGCCGCAGAGTGACGGCGTGCTGGGTAATTTCGATGCCGAGTGCGCCGCCCTGCGCGCCCTTGGCGCCAGCGTGCATTGCTATCCGCTACGCCGGGCCAGCGTGTCACCGTTGCACGACTTGTTGACATTTGGGCATTTTTTGCGCGCAATTTTTGCGATCCGGCCCGATGCCGTGCTTGCCTATATGATGAAACCGGTGGTTTATGGCATGGCTGCGGCCGCCCTGCTGCGGGTGCCCCGGCGTTATGCGCTGCTGGACGGGCTGGGCTTTGCGTTTACCGACAATGGCAGCGCCACAGTGCCGCTATCGGCGCGGATCACGCGCCTGTTGCTAGCGGGAGCGCTGCGCGTCGCGCACCGGCTGCTGCTGCTCAACAGCGACGACCGCAACGACCTGTTGCGCCACAACGTGCTGCGGCGGCAAATGCCCACCGCCGTCATCGCCGGCACCGGGCTCGACCTCGCCCATTTTGACGGGCCGGTCGCCGACCCCGATAACGTAACGTTTTTGATGATTTCGCGGCTGCTGCGCGACAAGGGCGTGCGCGAATTCGCCGAAGCGGCGCGGCTCGTCACGCAACAGCGGCCACAGGCCAAGTTCGTGCTGGTGGGCGATAGCGACGCAGCGCCCGGCTCGATCCCGCTCGCCGAAGTGGCGCAGTGGCACTGGCTTCACTACGCCGGCAAGGCCAGTGATGTCCGGCCATTTCTGCGCGACTGCCTTGCCTACGTCCTTCCCTCCTACCGGGAGGGGCGGCCCCGCACCGTGATGGAAGCCATGGCAATGCGTCGCGCGTGTATTGTCACCGATGTTCCCGGCTGTCGCGACTGCATCACCAACGGCCAGACGGGCCTTGTCGTGCCCCCGCGCGATGCAGCGGCGCTCGCACGCGCGATCATGGCATATCTGGATACACCGCACCTGGCGATAATCCATGGCAATGCCGCCAGGCAGGTTGCCGAAGCGCTCTATGACGATGACGTGGTCAACCGGTCCGTGCTGGCCGCACTTGATATTTCCGCCGACTGAAAACTGTCGGACGTCGGACGCCGGCGATGCGCCATTGCCGAAAGCCATAATAAATTGCCAAATTGCCGGGACCAAATTAGGGAACCAGCTCAATTCAGCTATGGCGGCGAGAGTCCATGATTCGAGAAATCGCAATTAAAGCCTCAGCGCCGCAGAGCGGATTCCAGCAAGTTCTGGACGCCTGGGAACAGCCCGACACCAAAATCGTGGTGATGCGCGCGGCCGAACCGGTTGCTGCGGTAAGGGAATTTTATGAGGCGCATTTCGGGTCGATCGGCACGCCCTGCCCGCTCGGTGAAGATGTCACCATCGGTGGTCGCGAAGCACAGCGCAGTGGGCAGATCTGGATGGAGGTTCGCTATGATCCCCGTTTCCCCGATGCCTATCGCCATTCGGCCAATGCGCAGCCTCTGCACACCGACGGCTCTTATATTCCCGACTTTCCCAATGCGACGCTGATGGCGTGCGTTGCCAACAGCGGAACCGGCGGCGAAACCACGTTTATCGACGCGGAAGATCTTGTCGCGGTGCTGAGGCAAGAAGACCCCGGCCTGCTCGATACCTTGTCGTCGCGCACATTGCCGCATGCGCGGTCGGGCGATCATGCCGATGAAAAAGTCATCGACCTGCGGGCCGACGGTGTCTGGCTCAACTGGAATTATTTCTGCGTCGATCCGGCAATTGACTCGGCCGGCCGAGAGCTGGCGGAAAAATTCCACAGGTTTCTGCAATGTTCGCCGGGCGTCAAAGCGCACACGCATGGTGTAAAATTAACGCCGGGCGACGCCGTAACCTGGAAAGACCGGCGCGTGCTGCATGGCCGGAACAGCTTTGTGGCCACGCAGGATTCGGAACGTTTCTTGTGGAAGTGCGCGATCGACGTTGGCCAGTTCGCTAACTGAACCCGTGACGGCGAAGTACCTCACTTTGGGGACCATGCGGTTCCTGGAGGTTGAGCGCAGCCGGGCTGAATGGCTTGGCTTCCTGAGAAGCGCTCGCGACAGCGGTGTGGTGGCGCTGCACAGTTCGTCCGAATATGAGAGCTTTCCGCTGCTGCAATCGCTGCTTGGCCAGGCTGGCACGGCGCAACCGGACCTGGGGTATCGCCATATCGCCAAGCTGGCTGAGCCCAGCTTTGACGATGCCGGGTTCAGCGGGCAGCGGCTGACGGAAAAGGTGCTGGCCTATTGTGTCGCGCTTTCCACGCCGATCCTCCACGATGTCCAATGGATGTGGCGACAGGGGCTGGGCGACGATGTCCAGCGACGCCGCGATTTTGCCGCAGCGCTGGATGATATTGGCCGCGCCGTCAGCGACTTGAAACGCCAGGGGCTGATCGAGCGCTTTTTGTGCTTTGCCTATTCGCCCGCTTTTGCCGAGGCAGCTATCGCGCATGAGGCGATTGACGGGCTGGTCGCCTATCGCAACATGCGCGAACGCGACTATGACGCCGCCATTGCGCGGTGCGGCGCCCTGGGCAAGGTCTGCCACATCATCCGCCCGTTCGATGCAGGCGCCGCGCTGACGTCAACCGATCAAACCCCGGAGCAATTGCTCCGCAGCGCGATTGACATGCCGGCCATCGAAACGGCCATCGTCTCCTCCAACAGCAAAGATCATCTGGCACAACTGGCAGCAGCAATCGGATCAGCAAGGTGAAGCGGATTTTTGACCTGTTGATCGTCATTGGCATGGCGCCGTTTTTCGTGCCGGCGCTGCTGCTGGTCATGCTGGCCGTGCGGATCAGGCTTGGCGCACCCATGTTCTTCCGGCAGGAGCGCGCAGGGTTTAAGGGGCGCACGTTTCGCGTGTGGAAGTTTCGCACCATGACCAACGCGCGCGATGCGCACGGCAATTTGTTGCCCGATGCTGATCGCTTGCCCCCCTTTGGCAGGTTTCTGCGATCAACAAGCCTTGATGAACTTCCCGGACTGTTCAATGTCGTGATGAATGACATGAGCCTGGTTGGCCCGCGTCCGTTCATGGCGCAGTATCTGCCACTGTACAGCGCCGAGCAGATGCGGCGGCACGACGTAATCCCCGGCATCACCGGCTGGGCTCAGGTGATGGGTCGCAACAGTCTGAGCTGGGAGGAGAAATTTGCGCTAGACCTGTGGTATGTCGACAACCGGAGTTTCCTTTTGGATCTGAAGATATTGTGGATGACCGCCATCAAGGTCATCGCCCGTCACGGCGTAGCGCAGGACGGCGAGGCAACGATGCCGCTGTTCACCGGCACACCCGGCGCATGATTCAGCAAATCGGGCGCTGACCATGCGCGTGTTCGGCATTTTCGGCGCGAGCGGCTGCGGTCGGGGGATTATGCCGCTCGCCCGCGACGCGGCAGACCGCCGCGATAGTGATCGCCTGGTCTTTGTCGATGATGCGCTCGCGGGCCAGACGATCAACGGCCATGCCGTCGTGACGCTCGACGATTTCATGCGAATCGAGGCGGCGTCGCGGCAGATTGCCATTGCCATTGCTGATCCGGCCACGCGCCGACGGATCGCAGCGCGCTGCGATGCGCTTGCGCTGGACTATTTCTCGGTGCGGGCCGCGCAGAGCGTGATAATGGATGATGTGGCCCTGGCGCAGGGGGCGCTGATCTCGCCCTTCGTCACGCTCACGTCGAACATTCGCATCGGCGCCCATTTTCATGCCAATCTCTACTCCTATGTCGAGCATGACTGCGTGATCGGGGATTTCGTGACCTTTGCGCCGGGTGCCGCGTGCAACGGCAATGTTCATATCGGCGATGGTGCCTATATCGGGGCGGGCGCCGTCATTCGCCAGGGCACACCCGGAAAGCCGATGCGGATCGGTGCCGGCGCTGTCATTGGCATGGGCGCGGTGGTCACCCGGGATGTCGCCGATGGCCAGACCGTGATCGGCAACCCGGCGCGCTTGAGGATCAAGGCTGCCGGCGCGCCCTAGCCCAAGCGGGGGGGGCCGGGCCTCAGCCGGGAACCAGTCCGATAGCGCCCACCTCAACCGCCAGCGACTGTTGCCCGGTGCCCTCGCCCAGACTGGCCGAAAGCACATAGGCGTCACAACCGGAACTGAATGCCAGCGTCGCGGCAAAGGTGGAGCGAGCGGACGGCGACAGCGGCGTACTTTGCCAAATTGCGCGTCGCTCGGCAGCCGAAAGACACTCGACCGACCATGTAACGGTGCCGCCCGCCAGTGTGACCTCCGCCCCATAAGTCACTGTCAGGCGGTAGCTGCCCGGCCGCAGCAGCAGCAGTTTCTGCGCAACCGTTCGGCGCGCACCCGCGTCGGCAAACAGCACCATGCCGCCGGTATCGCCGGGCCGCATGCCCGAAGCGGCGGTGACCAGCGACTGCCAGGCCTGCACGCCATTGGCCTGATCCAGATTGGCATCAGACAACGCCGGCGACGTGAACAGCTCGGCCCCGGCGCCCGGAAACTGGCGGACATAGCGGCGCAACAAGCCAAATTGATGCTCGGCCACCAGCGAATCAAGCAACCCGCGTTGCAACAGTTTGAACGGCGGCGTCTGGGGCCATCGGCCCGCCGCCATCATCAGTTGCGCCAGCGCCGCGCCGTTGCCCGGCTTGCGCTCAGCCACTTCGAGAAAGCCGTAGAGCCAGGCCGGTTGTTGGGCGATGACGGGGGCGAGCGATTTTCGTACTGCCTCTGAGCCGACCGCCTCGGTCAGCTTTGGCATCAGCACAGGCCAGCTCGACTGCGACACGCGCAACGCTATGTCATAATGCCTGATCGCGGCATCGACGTCCTGACGGCGGACGGCATCCTCGATGAGCCAGGCATGCGCGCCAAACTCGTGGCGCGAGGTTCGCAAGGACAGCTCCTCAACGAGGCGCACCGGACCATTGTCACCGCCTGCCGCATCGGCGGCAAATCCAAGCAGGCGCAGCGCGGTAGGGTTAAGCGCTTGTTGCTGCAACGACTCTCGTGCCATTGTCGCCACTTCCGGAGTGGCCACACCGTCGCGGACAGCGTCTGCCAGGCGCGCATCGGCCGCCAGCACCAGCGCCCGTGGGTCGTGTGGCGCCCATCGCAGCGCCTGTGCGGCGTTGTCGAACAAGGAGACCCGAACCAGCGCAGACACCATTGCCGCCCATGCCAGCGCCAGGCTGGCTGCAACCACCACGAGCCGCCAGGGCGTAAACCAGCGCAAAATCAGCCGCACCCCTCGCCCGCAGGGCAAACGTCAATCGCGGCTGGCAGTGCCATAGCCATAACCATAGCCATAACCATAGCCATAGCCCACATTTGCCTGCTTGAACTTGGTCAGCACGACCCCGAAAACATGGGCATGGGCCGCGCGGATCCGACCAAGCGACGCCTTGATCCCGCGCACGGCCACGCCTTCGGCCTCCACCACAAACACGCACCCTTCAACCGCGCGCGAGAGCAGCGGCGAATCCGCCAGGCCAAGAATCGGCGGGGAATCGATCACGACATGATCATATTCCTCGCTAAGCTGCCGCATCAATATCAGCATCCGGTCGCTGCTGAGCAGTTCGCTGGCGCTGGGCGGCACCGGTCCGGCGGTGAGCATGCTCAGCCCCTTGATATTGGTTTCAAGCACAGCGCTGCGCCAGTCATTTTCTCCGGCAAGAAGATTGCTGAGACCCGACGCGTTCGGCAACGACACGAGCAGGTGCATCGAGGGCGACCGCATGTCCCCGTCGATCAACAGCACCCGTTTGCCGGTGCGGCCGAGAACCACCGCCAGACCCAGGCTGGTGGTGCTCTTGCCCTCGGCCGGCCTTGTGCTCGTGACCATGAAAGATGTCGGCACGCCGTGATCGGTGGAAAATGCCAGGCTTGAGCGCACCGTCAGATAGGCTTCAGACAAGACCGACTTGCCGTCCCCCAGCATGCCCAGCACCTTGTCCTCGTCAACATCGGGCACGCTCCCCAGCAGCGGAACGTGAAGCAGGCGGCTGACCTGGCCCGGATCGCGCAGCCCTTCATCAATCTGATCAAGCGCGAAGGTTACAATCGCTGCGAGCACCAGACCGCCGAGCAGCGCGGCTGCCATGTTTATCAGTAAGCTGGGGGCTGAGGGCCTGGTCGGCACCTGCGCCTGATCGACAATGGCAATGTTGTTGCTGCCAACGCCAACCACCCCGATTTCCTTGTAGCGCTGCAACAGTGCTTCATAAAGCTGGCGGTTGGTATCGGCTTCGCGCTGAAATGTGTTGTATTGGATGGTGTCGCGCTGCTGCTGGTTCAGGCGGGTTTTGTTTTGTTCCACCTTCTGGCGCAGATCGCGCTCGCGCTTGGCCGCTTCCTGATAGGCCGAATAGCGGCTGCTGGTGACGCGCCCCTCTTCGCGCGCAATACTTGCATCCAGCGCGCTTAGCTGGGCGCTTAGCGCCCGGGCGGCGGGATAGCCCGGCTCAAACTGGATGAGCATCTTTGCATAATCGGCGGAAACCTCCGCGCGCCGCTGTCGCAGGCTGGCTATGGCCGTGTTGTTCAGCGCTTCTTCGCTGGAGCCGGCGGCGCTGGCGGTGCTGGCCTTGCTCTCAGCGGCGATGCGATCTGCCGTCGCCTTGGACAACGCATCATTCAGCGCTTCAAGGTCGGCCGCCACCAGCGTCCGCTCGACCTGGGTTTTGCCGTCAGCGCCGTGGTTCTGGCTCAGCATGACAATGCCCTTGTCCGAGCCATAATTCACCAGATCCCGCTCGGACTGCTCCACCTTCGCGCGCAGTTCTGCCAGACGGCCCTCCAGAAACAGTCGGGCATCGGCGGTCGAGGCGAACCGCCGGTCCATGCTCTGCGCGATGAACTGTTCGATCCAGCTATTGGCTATCGCGGTCGAAAGCTGCGGGGAAGCGCTCGTATAGCTGACGTCGATCAGCGATGAGCCGCGCACTGGCGCAATGGTGACGTGCCGCAACAGCAGGTCGGTAACCGCTTTCTCGCGCCCGGCGGCCAGCTTGCCCGTGGGGGCTGTTGTTCCCGCACTGGCAAAACCGGCTATCGGCTTTGCTCCATGCGCGGCAAGAAACGCCTCGCTGCTGGCCAGACCCAGCTTGCGCGAAACCCGTTCGGCCAGCGAGCGCGCCTCAAGCAGCGAATATTGTGTCTGATAAAATTCCAGATCGCGGCCGGTATCGGGCGCCTCCAGCCCCTCCACCTTGGTGACATTCTTCTGAAGCCGGCTAATCTCGATCCGCGATGTCGCGCGATATTGGGGCGTGGTCAGCAACGTCACCACAAGACCGGCCACCAGCGCTGCGATAATGATCCCCGCAATCATCCACTTCCAGCGCAGAGCCACATGCCAATATTGCAGCAAAACGGGCGCGGCGAGTTGCTGCCCGTCGCCGCCCGACGACTCGAACGGCGAGCCAGCGCCATGAGACTGCACCTTCGGGGAATTCGCTTGAAGCATTGCCATCCTTAATCGAAACCAGGTACAAATGCCAAAATTATCGCCTGAGAAGAAGGATCAGCGGGGTGACGATTGCCGGCAGAAGCTGCAATCCGTCCTTGAACAGGCGGCGCGCCTGCGATTCGCCAACAACCACGACATCATTGGCGTAAATTTCGGGGTCATCATAGCTACCCCGTCGAATCGCCTTAAGATTGTAAAGCCCCGCCATCTTCTGACCATTTACTGTACGAAAAACCACGACGTCTTCCAGCCTGGCAAATTCATCCAGCCCTTTGGCCGTGGCCACCGCGCGCATCAGCGTCATTCGGCCGACTACCGGGTAAAGTCCGGGCTGCTTCACCTGCCCATCCACGGTTACGACCTGGCTGACGATTTCCTTCAGGTTAATGGTGACTTGCGGATCACGCACATAGGCCGCGCGCAGCCGCTGCTCGATGATTTGCTCAACCTCTGCCGGGGTCTTGCCGGCAGCCTCGATGATACCCGCAAGCGGGAAAGAGATACGGCCGCCCGCATCGGTCTGCACCTCTTTCTTGCTCAGCTCCTCAATGCCGACGACATCGATCACCAGCCGATCGAAGGGGCCAATATAATAGGGCCTTGTCTCTGCAAGCAAATCGCTGCGCTCGGGCGGCGGCAGGGTTCCGTTCGCCGCAACAGGAACTACCCCGGTGCCGCCCGACGCCACGGCACCGGCCGCCAGCTTGGGGTGTGCGCAGCCACCAACGACCGCGCAAAGCAACAGGAAAACGAGGCGAACATCCATTTGTTATCCTTAAGCTGGACTGCGGCTGCCTAGCGGTTTCCACCCACGACTTCCATCACCTTTTTTCCGCCAGCGGCGCCGCGGCATTGGCCGCTGTCGGGGGGAGCATCAGCCACAATAGCGCAACCGCAAACACGCAGGAGAGCGACGGCGTGCGCAGCGGATAATCCCCCACGCTGCCGAGTGCCAGCAGCGCAATCAGCACCGCGCCGAGCCGTGCAAAAACAACGTCGCGGCCAGCCCGCGCGCCAGCGTCCTGGCGGATGGCCGAAATCGTGGCCCGCGCATAGCCCAGGAACGCGAGCGCCAGCAGAATCATCCCCGGCAGCCCCGCCACCAGCAACAGCTCCAGCCAGTCATTGTGCGCATGATTGACGTAGGACAGCGTCAGCAAGGCGTCAGGCTCGTCGATCTGAAAAACCTCGACAAAAGAGCCGATGCCCGAGCCAACCGGAAAATATTTCCACGCCATTGCGGCAACGCTGGGCCACATTTGCCAGCGATCATCAAGGTGCCCGGTGCCAAGCAAGCGTTGCAGCGCCTCGCCGCGCTGCATCCACACCGTCAGCGCGGCAACCAGCGCAATCGCTGCCGCCGCCAGTAAAAGGACGCGGCGCGGCGCAGCAGCCCGGCCGCTTCCTATTGCCCGGCCAGGCGCCTCGCCGCGATATAGCACCAGGCATGAAACAAGGCCCAGCACCGCCAGGATCAGCCCGGCGCGCGACCCGGTTACCAGCACCAGCGGCACGAGCGCCGCAACCAGCCCAAGCGCGACAAGGCCCCGCACGCGCACTGAATTTCCCAGGCGTTGCCCCGTCCGCGCAAAAACTGGCAGCATCGGAAACAGGCACGCAAGCAAGATCGCCTGATGGTTTCGGTTGGCAAATAGCCCGACCGCCGCCCCATTATTGGTCTGGCGATAGAAATAGAGCACGCCTTGCGGGTCGCCAATGACTTGCAGCACGCCCAACAGGCCGCTGAACAGTCCAAGCCCGAGCAGCACCGGCAGCAGCCGGTGTTGCTGCTCGCGGGTAAGCTGCAGCCCGTTCACCACCACGGCAAACGGCACGAACAGTGCAAAAAAGCTCGACCAGCCCGCACCCGGCACCATCGCCAGCGGCCGCCACACCTGGCCAAGCCCCGCCACACGATCAATCTCACGCAGGATTTGGCGACCGGGCAATGCTCCCCAAAGCGCCGGCGGCAGCGGGATCAGATGGATCAGGACGAGCGCGAAAATCGCGCCCGCCATCACCAGCACGGGCCTGGCCTGTCGCCAATGCGCAGCCGTCAGCCCCAGCAGCCCAACGCCGCAAAACAGCACCGCGAGCGGGCGCAGCACAACCAGCGAATCAATATTCTCCGACGACCCGCCCCCAAGAAGAAATGTCAGCGCAAGATACCCGGCCAGCGCAGCGAAACGAACCGATCCCGCCGACGCCCGCCAGAGCCGCCAATCAACTGCAACCGCCGCTCTTGCCATTATCGCTCGCCTGTCCCCAATGCGGGCGGGCCGCGCCGCTTATCGCGCGATCGGCGCTGCGCCCTGTGTGCGATCACCCTACACCGCCCGTTGGTGCGCGACGTGCCGTGCGCACGGACAGCGCCGTCACGCGGCGCAGATCGGTGGATCAAGTTCTTGCGCATCCGGCCACGCCATCGCGCTGCGCCGCTGGGCTGCTGCGCTGCTGTGCTGCGGCGCGCCAGGGGTCTCCACCGCCGCAAGCGGCATTGGGGAATGCTGAAATTCGGGCACCAGTTCCTTCAATGTCGCCCGCAGCGCCGCATCGTCGCAGGCGGCAAGCTCGGCCGCGAATTGCCTGAGCCTAGGCTCAAGCCGGGGCCAGGGGATGAAGCCCTCATTAGCCTTCATGATGCGCGGATGCGAGGTGGGTGATGGATTGTCGCCAATCAGCAATTCCTCATAGAGCTTCTCGCCGGGCCGCAGCCCCACAATCCGCAGCTCAATATCGCCTTCCGGATGCTCGGCGGTACGCAACGTCAGCCCGCTCAATTCCACCATCCGGCAGGCCAGATCCATGATCCGCACCGGCTCTCCCATGTCGAGGACGAACACATCGCCGCCCCGCGCCATCGACCCGGCCTGCAGCACAAGCTGCGCCGCTTCGGGAATGGTCATAAAATAGCGAGTAATGTCGCGATGCGTTATCGTAATCGGGCCGCCATGAGCGATCTGATTGCGAAACAACGGCACCACAGAGCCGCTGGACCCAAGCACATTGCCAAACCGCACCATCGTGAACTTGATGTCACCGCCCTCGGCCGCCAGCGCCTGCAAGATTTGCTCGGCCAGCCTCTTGGTCGCGCCCATCACGTTGGTCGGCCGCACCGCCTTGTCCGTGCTGATCAGGACGAAATCGCTGGCACCATAAGCCCTGGCAAGCTGTGCCATCATCAGCGTGCCGAACACGTTGTTGCGCACGCCTTCCACCGCATTATTCTCCACCAGCGGCACATGCTTGTAGGCGGCGGCATGATAGATCGTGTCGGGCCGCCATTTGGCGAGAACGGCGCGCATCCGCAATTCATCTTGTACTGATCCAAGAATCGGGACGATCACGGTGTTGAGCGCGACGTCGGCCGCTTTGCGCTGCTCCAGTTCCTGGAGAATGGCGTAGAGATTATATTCGCTCTGCTCGACCAGCAGCAGCACCTCAGGGCGAAGCTGCAACACCTGACGACACAGCTCTCCGCCAATCGACCCGCCGCCGCCCGTAACCAGCACGGTTTTTCCGGCAATGTTCTGCGCCAGCAACAAGCGATCCGGCGGCACCGGATCACGGCCCAGCAAATCCTCGATATCGAGTTCGCGCAGATCATTTACCGTGACCTGGCCGGTCGCCAGATCGAGCAATCCCGGCAGCGTGCGCAGTGTTGCGGTGGTGCCGCGCATCGACACCAGAATTTCGTTGCGACGCCGGCGTGAGGCAGACGGAATCGCGAGCAACAAGTCGGCAACATCGAGCTGGGTAATCAGCCTTGCCAGATTTTCCGCCCCATAGATCCGCTTGCCGTTCAATATTCTGCCTTGCAGCGTTTTGTCATCATCGACAAAACCAACGACGTGCATGTCGTCACTGTCGCGCAGCGCAGCCGCAAGCTGGCGCCCCGCTGACCCGGCGCCATAGATGAGCACGCGGCGCCGATGCCCGGCGCGCTGCAACAGCTGCACCCGGCCACCCAGCACCCGCTGCACAATCGCCCGCGATGCCCCTACCGTGAGGAACAGCAGAATCGGCTGGATCAGCCCGGTGGTGCGCGGCACCCCGACAAAGCCGATGGCCGAGAAAATACCCGCATAAAGAACGAAATAGACCGTGCAGGCCTTGAAAATCGTCGCCAGCCCTTCCCCGTCGGCATATCGGAATATCGCGCGGTACAGACCAAAGGCATAAAATAGCGGCAGCGCCAGAAGTAGCGCGCCAGCATAGGAAAGCCATTGCAGCGCTTCGGGAAATACCCAGTGATCCAACCGGAGCATATACGCGAAAGCCACGGTGAATATGCACATCGCGCCATCGACCAGCAACGCGATGGAGCGCTTGGTGATCCTGGAAAACGCAAGAATTCTGCGGCTTATGTGCATTCGCATTATCGGATGTCCCTGCGACGCATCATGTTACACCCATCCCGCTTTCAGACTTGGAGTCAACAAGCGGGTCGTCCTAGCGATGGCGTGTGTCACAATTCAAGACAAAAGGTGCCAATTTCGCCATGACACGCCGAATGCGACGAAATTCAAGACGGGCCGATGGCCATTGCGCCGCCCGCCACGCCGGGTCAGCCTCCGGAACGGGGTACCGGCAGCTTACCCGCGAAGCCACCACCGCAGGATCGCCGCCACAACGCCGAGCGCGGCGACGCTCATCGCCCAGATGGCGACCAGCCATACCAGCCGCTGCCACAGCGGCCCGGCGTCAGGCGTCGCCATCAGTGATACCCCTGCGCTACCTTGCCGCGGAACACCCAATAGGCCCAGCCGGTATAGCCAAGAATGACCGGCATCATGATGATCGCGCCAACCAGCATGAACCCCTGGCTTTCGGGCGGGGCGGCCGCGTCCCAAATCGAGATGGTGGGCGGAATGATGAACGGATACATGCTGATGGCCAGGCCCACATAGCTCAGGAAAAACACCCCCAGCGCCAGCATGAACGGCGCAACCTGCGCCCGCCGCGCCAGCGCTCGCCAAAAGGCGTAGCTCAAAATGGCAACGAGCAGCGGCACCTGTGCGGTGAAGATGATCCCCGGCCAGGCAAACCAGCTATGATAATAATCACGCTCAAGAAACGGCGTCCAGGCGCTGACTAAGGCCACGGCTGCAACCGTCGCTACGCCACAGCCCCGTGCGAGCCGATAGGCGTGCTGTTGCGTGCCGCCTTCCGTTTTGGCGATGAGCCATGTCGCACCCAGCAGTGCATAGCCCGCCAGCACGCTTGCTCCCGTAAGCAGGGAGAAGGGCGTCAGCCAATCCAGCCAGCCGCCGCTATAGGCCCGGCCGCTGACCGCCACGCCCTGCAACAGCGCGCCCAGAATGATGCCCTGGCACAGCGCCGCCATCACCGAGCCACCCGTGAACGCGGCATCCCAAAATGCCCGGTGCCGCGGGTCGCGCCAGCGAAATTCAAACGCCACCCCACGAAACACAAGCCCCAGCAGCATCGCGATGATCGGCGGATACATTGCCGGCATGATGATGGCATAAGCGAGCGGGAACGCGGCGAACAACCCGCCCCCGCCGAGCACCAGCCACGTCTCGTTGCCATCCCACACCGGCGCAATCGCGTTCATCGCCTGGTCGCGCTCGTCGCCCACGGCAAAGGCCGGAAACAAGATGCCGATGCCCAGATCAAACCCGTCGAGCACCACATACCCAAACACCGCAAATGCGATGATGCCCGCCCAGGCGAGCGGCAGCCAGTCCGCGGCGATCATGCCAGTTGCTCGGCAAGCTGGGTTGCAGCGGCACCAGAACCAATGCCGCCCGTGCGCGTCGGCCCGTCGTCAACCTGATGCGCACCGGGGTGAACACCCGCTGCCATCAGCTTCAATATGTACCAGGTGCCAACGCCGAACACGGCAAAATACACGACCACAAACGCCACCAGCGAGGCACCAACCGCAGGCGCTGCCAGCGGAGAGGCACTGTCGGCGGTCCGCAGCAGGCCATACACCGTATAGGGCTGGCGGCCGACTTCGGTGGTGATCCACCCCGCGATAACCGCGACGAACCCCGACGGCCCCATCGCAATTGCCGCGCGGTGCAGCCAGCGCCAGCCATAAAGCTTGCCCTGCGCCCGCGCGAGCAGGCTCCAGAGCCCCAGCCCGAGCATCGCCAGCCCAAGCCCGACCATCACCCGGAACGACCAGAAGACAATCGCCACCGGCGGCTGCTTGTCGCGCGCAACGGTGTCGAGCCCCGCAAGCGGCGCGTCGGCATCATGTTTCAGGATCAGCGATGACAATTTGGGAATCTCCACCGCATAATCGACGCGTTGCTCCGCCTGGTTCGGGATGCCGAACAGGATCAGCGGGGCGCCATTGGGGTGGCTTTGAAAATGCCCCTCCATCGCCATGATCTTGGCGGGCTGATGCGCCAGCGTGTTCAGCCCATGCTCGTCGCCGGCGACAATCTGAACCGGCGCGACGATCGCGGCCATCCACATCGCCATCGAAAACATTTTGCGCGCGCGGACATCTTGCTGATCGCGCAGCAAATGCCAGGCGCCCGTTGCCCCCACGACCAGTGCCGTGGTGAGATAGGCGCCCGTCACCGTATGGACGAGCCGGAACGGAAAGCTCGGGTTGAAAATTACCGCCAGCCACGAACCGGCAAGCACAAACTGGCCCTTGTCGTTCATCGCAAAGCCTGCCGGCGTCTGCATCCAGCTGTTCGCCGACAAAATCCAGAAGGCGGAAATGAAGGTGCCTACCGCCACCATGCAGGTCGCCATAAAATGCAGCCGGGGGCCAACCTTGGCCATGCCGAACAGCATGACCCCCAAAAACCCTGCCTCAAGGAAAAACGCGGTGAGCACCTCATAGGCCAGCAATGGCCCGAGCACTGGCCCGGTCTTGTCCGAAAACACCGACCAGTTGGTGCCAAACTGATAGGACATGACGATGCCCGACACGACACCCATCGCAAAGGTAACCGAAAAAATCTTCAGCCAGAACCGGAAAAGATCGAGATAAATCTGGTTTCGGGTGCGCAGCCACAGCCCTTCGAGCACCGCAAGATAGCTCGCCAGCCCGATCGAAAAGCTGGGAAAGATAAAGTGAAAGCTTACCGTGAAGGCAAACTGGATGCGGGCGAGCGTAATGGCATCAAACGCTTCAAGCATGGGCAATGCTCCTTTGCCCCGCGCCTTGCGCCTTAATCTCCGCTATAGGCAAGTGCGCAGCATGCAAACGTGATTATCGGCAGCGCAACAATGCCGGCGCCGTCCGCCTTTTCGCCGCGCGCCGTGAGCACGCGGTGTGCGCGGTCAGCGTTGTGGTTGCGCTCCCGGAGGCGGCGGCCCGCCGGGCACCGCTTGCTGGGCCTGCTGGCGCTGCTGCGCCTCGCGCACCACGCTTTCCGGCAGAAAGTCGATCAGCTCCACGTCAAATATGAGCAGCGAATTGGCCGGGATAGGCCCGGCGCCATTGGGGCCATAGGCAAGCTCGGGCTTCAGCCACAGGCGATATTTTGCGCCCTTGTGCATCAGCTTCAGGCCTTCGGAAAAGCCGGGGACACTGCCCGCCACCGGCAACGGCGTTGGCTGCTTGGACGCATCGAACACGGTGCCATCCCGCAGCTTGCCGGAATATTGGATGAGCGACACATCCTCATCGGTCGGGAAAGTCTCGCCCTCTCCCTTTTTCAGCACCTGATATTGCAGGCCCGAGGGTGTTTCGACAACACCGGGGCGGGTGCGGTTGAACGCCAGAAACGCCTCGTTCGTCGCGTTAGGATCATTGGCGATGGCCCCGGCGGTACCCGCAAAAGCCAGCCAGATCGCAAAAGCAACGGCCGCAGCAACGCCCGCCCAGATCCACAACAGCACGCCACGCTTGGTTGGCGGAATTGGCACAGCGGTGGTCGACATCGGACGATATTTTCCTGAACAAAACGGGTTGGCTGTTGCGCGCAAACAGGCGTTATGAAAACTGTCGGGCGCGGCCGATCCGAGCCGCACCGTGCCTTACGCCCTTATTTTACGCCGTCGCGCTCCATGCGCTTGCGTTCCATCTTGCGCGCACGGCGAACGGCGGCGGCGCGTTCACGGGCGCGCTTTTCCGACGGTTTTTCATAATGCCGGCGCAGCTTCATCTCGCGGTAGACGCCTTCACGCTGCAGCTTCTTTTTCAGGGCACGCAGCGCCTGGTCGACATTATTGTCGCGAACGATGATTTGCATAAACGCCAAAGTCTCCGGTAAATAGAAAATCGTCGTCGCAGACATTGGTCTGCGCCGTATCGCGGTGCCCCTAACAGCCGGGCGCCGGTGAATCAAGCGAAATGGCGGCGCCGCGACCCATCCTGGCGTTTGCGGCAACAGGCACCTCCGGCTAAGGATCGCGCCATGAAAGCCACGCCCTTGACCCTTTACAACAGCATGACCCGGTCGATGGAACCGCTCGTGCCAATCAACCCGTCACTCGTGCGGATTTATACCTGCGGCCCCACGGTGTATAATTATCAGCACATCGGCAATATGCGCGCGTTCCTGTTCGCCGATACGCTTGGCCGGGCGATCCGCTGGAAGGGCTGGCCGGTAAAACATATCATTAACATAACCGATGTCGGCCACCTCACCTCCGATGCGGATGCCGGCGAAGACAAGATGGAGCGCGCCGCCGCGGCGCAGTCCAAATCAATCTGGGAGATCGCGGCGCATTATACCGATGCGTTCAAGGCAGACGTCGCGCGGCTGAACATCACGACGGTGAGCGAATGGACGGTCGCCACGGATCATATCGAGCAAATGATCGCGTTCGCAAAAGCAATCGAGCGCGACTGCTACGAGATCGACGGCGGCCTGTATTTCGATACCTCCAAAGTGCCGGATTATGGCGCGCTCGCCCGCGCTGCGACCGATGAAGGCGAAAGCCGCATCGACGCGGTTGCCGGCAAACGCCGCCCGGCCGATTTCGCGATCTGGCGCACTTCCCCGCCAGGCGAGCAACGGCAGATGGAATGGGACTCTCCCTGGGGCAAGGGCGCGCCGGGCTGGCATCTGGAATGCTCGGTGATGAGCCACCAGCATCTTGGCCACCCGTTTGACATCCACACCGGCGGCATTGACCACCGCGAGATCCATCACCCCAATGAAATTGCCCAGAACCAGGCGTTTTGCGGTTGTGGCGACAGCGGCGCCCGCATCTGGATGCACAATAATTTTCTGGTCGACCGGCGCGGCAAAATGTCGAAATCGAGCGGCGATTTCCTGCGCCTGCAAACGCTGATCGACGCCGGCTTCCACCCGCTTGCCTATCGCCTGATGTGCCTGCAGGCGCATTACCGCAGCGAGATGGAATTTACCTGGGAAGGGTTGGCCGCGGCATCGGTGCGGTTGAAGCGCATGGTGATGGGTGTGGAGAAGCTGCTTGGCGATGGGGCCGGCAAGAACCTGCCCGGCGACCCCAACGACCTCGCGGACCAGCAGTTGCGCGAATTTGAGGCCGCAATTGCCAACGATCTCAACACCCCCTTGGCGTTGGCGAGCCTGGAAACGTTGATAACGCTGAAGGGTGTTGAGGCGGACCAAAAGCGCGCCATCATCCTGCAAATGGACGCGGTGTTCGGGCTTAACCTCCTCACCCTCACCCGCGCCGATCTCCGCGTTCGCCCCGCCACCGCGGCGCTCAGCGACGCCGACATCGAGGCCCGCCTCGACGACCGCAAAGCGGCGCGCGCCGCGAGGGATTTCCCCCGATCCGACGCGATCCGTGACGAACTGACCGCAGCCGGCATCGAGGTAATGGATGGTGACCCGCTCGGCTGGGACTGGCGCGCGGTGCACTGAGTGGCCGATCTTCCGGCCGGGCGAAATCGCTTGCCCCGCCGGGCAGGCGCTGCATGATGAGGCAGGCGCACAAGCTGCAACGCAGGAGAGACCCATGGCCACCGCCTACCGCCCCGGCGACGACGCGCCGGCTGATCCAATCGCGGTGTGGCACCGCGACGGCGCCGTCGTGCTCGACCGCTTCTTTACGCCAGACGAAATCGCCCCCGTGCGCGGCGATTGCGATGCGCTGTTTGCCGCGCGCCGGCGCTCGACCGACCCGGTCGTCAAAACGCCGCAAGGCGGGGTCGGCGTGTTCGACCCGGCCCAGTTCCGCAATCAGGATCACTTGCCGTTCAACGCCTCGCCCGCGATCAACCTGATCGGCCTTCACCCCCGGCTAATTGCGTTTGCCAAGGCGGCACTCGGCGTGGCCGATGTCCGGCTCTACCAATGCGACGCATGGGCCAAATTCACTGGCGACGCCGATTATGACCAGCCCTTCCACTGTGATTTCAAGAACCACACGCTGACCGTGCCTGGCGACAGTGCGGCCGACCGCACCATCAACTTCATGATTTTCATCACCGATGTGAGCGACGATCTGGGCGCCATTCATTATGTGCCAAATCCGGCGGCCGATGCGATCGTCGGGCCGATCCATCCGGTGCTGCCGGAGGAAATCGAGGGTGCAGGCGGCCTTACCCGCGCGGCCATCGCCGCCGGGCAAGACCATGCGACGCCATTTGCGCACCCGCTCCAGCAGCGGCTGAAAGCCGTGGAGCAATCGGGCGCCGCCGCCGCCGGATCAATTTTCGCTTACGGCATCGACGTCTATCACCGGGGCACCAACCTGACCCGCCCCGGCGGCCACCGCTACACCGTCACCGCCAGCTACAAGGCGGCGGGCAACGACCAGATCGGCTGGTCGGCCTGGCCGTTCCACTTTTTGAAGCCTTGGCACAAGGTTATCGGCCATGCCGATGCAGAGCAACTCGCCTGCCTTGGCATTCCGCGCCCGGGCGACCCGTTCTGGACCGAAAACACACTTGCGCGCACGCAATTGCGCTGGCCGCGCTGGGACATGGCCGCCTATCGGGCAGCGCTGGGCGGGCGCGCATGAAGGCCCTGCTGCCCGCGCTCGCCCGGCCCTTGCTTGAGCGGCACCTGCCCGCCGGCCTCGACACCGCCTGGTTCACCACTCATGAAGAGGCGCTGGCGCAGGTCGTCAATGCCGACATCGCGTGGGTTGACATGCAGCGCCCTGCATGGACCGGTGAAGCGGTGGCGGCCGGCGCGCGGCTCAAATGGGTGAGCACCATCTACGCCGGGCTGGACGCGTTTCCACTCGACAAGCTCAGGGAACGCGGCACGATCCTGACGAACGGCGTAGGCATCAACGCGCTGGCGGTCGCCGAATATGCGGTGATGGGCGTGCTGGTGGCGGCAAAGCGCTTTGACGAAGTGGTGCGCATCGCTGACCGGCACGAATGGAGCATTCAGGCGCCGGGCCAGACCGAGCTTTTCGACACCACAGCACTCATCATCGGCATGGGCGCGATCGGCTCACTCATCGCCGCGCGGCTCAGCGCGTTCGGCGTGGCCGTGACCGGCGTCACCCGCTCCGGCCGCAACGGCCACCTCACGCCCGGCGAGTGGCGGGCGCGCCTGGGCGAATTTGACTGGGTGGTGCTGGCTGCACCCTCCACGGGCCTGACCAAAGCCATGATCGGCGCCGACGAACTTGCCGCGATGAAATCCTCAGCCTGGCTCATCAACATCGCGCGCGGCGACATGGTCGATCAGGACGCGCTGATCGACGCGCTCACCAAAAGGCGGATTGCGGGCGCGTTTCTCGATACCGTCCACCCTGAGCCCTTGCCGCCCGATCACCCGCTGTGGACAACGCCCAACGCCATCCACACCATGCACCTGTCTGGCCGCAGCCAAACGAAGATGTTTCAGCGCGCAGTAGCGCTGTTTTTGGAAAATCTGGCCGCGTTTCTGGGTGGCAGGCCGATGACCAACGTCGTCGACCTGGAAGCCGGCTATTAGCGCTGGCGGCGCCAAAGCGCCACTGACAGACTTTTCCTTCATTGCGCGCCGGCGGGTTTTCGCGCATGGGAAATGCCCATTTTCCGCAATGTCACTGGAACCCATTCATGGCCGTCAATTGGGCCCCCGATAGCTGGACCGCACACGAGGCGCGCCAGCTCCCGCATTACCCCGATGCCACCGCGCTCGACGCGGCAACGGGCACGCTGCGCAACTATCCACCGCTCGTTTTCGCCGGTGAAGCGCGCGACCTGACGGCTGATTTGGGGCGCGTGGCGGAAGGCAAGGCCTTTTTGCTGCAAGGCGGCGACTGTGCCGAGAGCTTTGCCGAGTTTCACCCCAACAACATTCGCGACACATTTCGCGTGCTGCTGCAAATGGCGGTCGTGCTGACCTTCGCCTCCAAGCTTCCGACCGTGAAGCTCGGGCGCATGGCCGGCCAGTTCGCCAAGCCGCGTTCCACCGAAACCGAAGTGCAAAACGGCGTGGAGCTGCCCAGCTATCGCGGCGACAATGTCAACGACATCGCCTTTACGGCTGAAGGCCGCACGCCTGACCCGCAACGGATGATTCAGGGCTATCTGCAATCGGCGGCCACGCTCAACCTGCTGCGCGCCTTTGCGAGCGGCGGCTATGCCAATCTGCACCAGGTGCACCGCTGGACGCACGACTTTATGGGCCGCAGCCCGTGGGCCAAGAAATTCGCCGACGTGGCCGACCGGATCGGCGAGGCGCTTGATTTCATGGAAGCATGCGGCATCAACCCCGAAACGGTGCCGCAACTGAAAGGAACGCAGTTTTACACCAGCCATGAGGCGCTGCTGCTTCCCTATGAGCAGGCGCTGACCCGGCAGGATTCGCTGACCGGCGACTGGTATGACACCAGCGCACATTTTCTGTGGATTGGCGACCGCACGCGCTTTGACGGTTCGGCGCATGTCGAGTTCATGCGTGGCATCGGCAATCCCATCGGCATGAAATGTGGGCCCAGCCTTGAGCCCGACGCGCTGCTGCGGCTGCTTGATGTGCTCAATCCGGCGCGGGTGCCGGGTCGGATGACGCTTATCACTCGCTATGGCCACGACAAGATCGAAGCCGGGCTGCCCAGGCTCATCCGGGCGGCAAAGCGCGAAGGCCACCCGGTCGTGTGGAGCTGTGACCCGATGCACGGCAACGTCGTCAAAGCCGCCAACGGCTATAAAACGCGCCCGTTCGAGCGGATTCTGGCCGAAGTGCGCGGCTTTTTTGCGGTCCACCGCGCAGAGGGAACGATCGCGGGGGGCATCCACACAGAGATGACCGGGCAAAATGTGACCGAGTGCACCGGCGGCGCCGTGGATGTGACCGAACAGTCGCTGGCCGACCGCTACCACACCCATTGCGACCCGCGGCTGAACGCCAGCCAAAGCCTTGAACTCGCCTTCCTGCTGGCCGAAATGCTCAATGTGGAAATGGCCGAACGCCGCCGGGCGGCTGCTTGACGGGCCAGTGGCACCTGCCTATGCCGCCTTGCCCGATCAGGCACCGTGGCCCCTTCGTCTAGCGGTTAGGACGTCGCCCTCTCACGGCGAAAACACGGGTTCGATTCCCGTAGGGGTCACCATCGCCGAGCCAGAATCACGGGGATTCAGTGTTTTGGGGGCGACAGGGCGAAAGTCGCCGCGCATGTCGCCCCACAGTTTCGGTAGGCTTCACGGAGCCGACCAGCGCCGCATGAGATTATGATACAGCGCCGTCAGCCCGACACGTTGCGCAGCCGCGCTGGGCAGCGATTGAATTATGCCGTCGAGCGCAAACAGCATCGCGCGCGCGTCGTGATCGCGCACCAGGCTCTGCACCCAGAAAAAACAGGCTTCGCGCTCGCCAACGGTTACCGGTTCAACCCGGTGCACGCGACCTGCCGGATATAGAAAAAGGTCGCCCGCACCCAGCTTAACGCCCGGCGCGCCGTCGATCACAAGTTCTCCACCTCGATAGGCATCGGGCGCGCTCAAAAACAAGGTTGCCGACAGGTCGAGCCGCATCCGCCCGCGCATGAGCGGCCGGATCGCATTGTCGACATGGTCACCATAGGCTTCGCCGCCGGCATAGCGGTTGAACAGCGGCGGCGCGATTTGCGCGGCGAGCGCCGCCGACGCAAACGCCCCGCTGCGCGCGAGCGCGCCAAGGACGACCGCGCCGGCTTCACGCCCCGCCGGATCATCCTCGCCGAGCTGCCTGTTGCGCTTGACCATCGCCGAGAGCGGCCCGGCGGTGGCGCGGCCATCCACCCATTGCCCGCGGGCGATCAGCGCGCGCACTTGGGCAATCTCTTCGGTCGTCAGGACTGCGGTGATTTCAAGCATCGCCGCAATGCTACCCCAGATCGCCCGGCGACGCGCTCAAAAAACTGCCTTGAGTGCAACAAGGACCGTGCGCCCGGCACCGGGAATCACATGAAACGGGTGCAGCTGATCGTAATATAGCGTGTCAGTGAGGTTATTGGCGGCTACCGACAGATCGACCCTGCGCGTCAAGCGATAGCGGGCGCTGAGATCGAGCACCGCATAGCCTGGTGCGACGAGATAGAGCGCGGGCGTGTTCTGCGCGACACGATCAGCGGCGGCGGTGACGTTCATTCCCAGATTGAAACGCGACGTCACATCGTAGGCCGTGCTGAAAAAGCCACTGTGCCGCGGGGTGATCGGCAATGGCGCGCCGACGATCGGGCCACCAGGGGCAGACGCCAGCGTGCGGCTGTCGAGATAGCTGTAGCCGAGCTTGACATCCCACCCCGGCAGCGGTGTGCCGCCAAACTCGATCTCGATCCCGTCCACCCGCTGACGCCCGCCCAGCGCGTTGAAGCCTGGCGTGGTGGGATTGGGCACGCGTGCATTGTCTTTTTCAATCCGGAACAGCGACGCGCTCAGCAAGCCGCGCCCGCCCGGCACCTGCCATTTGGCACCCGCCTCGACGGAAAAGCTCGTCTCGGGCGGCAGGTTGATATTCGCCTCGGCCACCGATCGCCCTGCCGACACGAGCGATTCAATCCCCTCGCCCGACGGATTGAACGAATTGACGTAGCCGGCATAGAGCGTAAGTGACGGAACGGGCTTGTATAACAGGGCACCGCGATAGCTGAATTTGCGATCGGCGCGCGCTATGGTCGTGGCGCGGTCGGCGGCGCCGGTCGCAGTGAAGCGGGTGCTGGTGTAGCGGGTGGAAAAACTGTCCCAGCGCAGCCCGATGATCGCGCGCCAATGGGGGCCGACCTCGATAGTGTCGATCGCAAACACCCCGAAGGCGAGCGACCGCGCTCTGGCGCGCAGCCGCACGAAGCTGCTTGTGCCATCAGCATAAAAGCGGCTGACTGGGGAGACGAGCGGGATCGACGGCACATTGGTGTTAGTGACATAGACCGGATCGGCCCCTTCACGGGCGGCCTCCAGCCCGGCGACCAGCACATGGCGGGTGGCACCCAGGCCGAATGCCGTTTGAAGATCGGCCTGCCCTTGGAAGAAGATATCGCGGCTGGTGCCCTGGAACAAGCTGCGGGAAACGGTGATCCGGTCAAGCGGCGTCGTGCGCAGCGTGCCCGGCGGCAGCACCGCCTCGCTATAGCGAAAATCGCGACTATTGTTTGAATAACGGAGCTGCACGCGCAGAAGGGCCTGCGCCGTCACTTCATGCTCGATCCGGCCGGTCGCGATATTGACGTTGGTATTCAGGCGATCGTTGCTGAACCCATAATAGGTGTTGCGCGCGACGGGCACCGGCAGCCCCGGATCGGCCTGTGTCCCGGCGTACCAGGGAATGCCGTAATCGGGCCGGTTGCGCTCCTCCTGATGAAGATAGCCAAGGAACAGCCGCGAGGCGGTTCCAAGCCCGAAGCCCAGCTTTGGCGCGACTGCCCAGCGGCGGAACAATGCGCCGTCCCGCGCCGCCACCCCCGATCGATGCACGACCGCATCAAACCGCAGCGCGCTGCCTGAGCCAAGCAGGTCCGCGATATTGGCGTCAGCGGTGGCGCGCAGCGTGTCGTCCAGTCCTGCCTGAACCGCCACTTCGCCACTCGTGGTCTGTGTCGGCCGGCGGGTCGTCCGCGCGATCAATCCGCCGGTTGCGCCGCGCCCAAACAGGATGGCCGAAGGGCCCTTCAGCACATCAATGCGCGCATCGTCAAAAGTGTCTCGAAAATAATAGCCATAATCGCGGGCATTATCCACGAACAGGTCATTGCGCGTTGTAAAGCCGCGCAGGATTGCATTGTTGCCCTGGAAGCTGGTCTCGCCCGCGCCAAGGCTGAGGCCTGCGACATTGCGCAACGCATCATTGAGGTTGGAGACACCGCGCCGTTCGAGTTCCTCGCGCGAAATGGTGGTGATCGCCTGCGGTTGCTCAGCGACCGGCAGCGTCAGCCGATCAACCGTCGCCTGCGTCGTCCGCAATCCGATCACGGTGACGTCGGTCTTGGTGTCTTGGCTTGCATTGGCCGTCTCGTGCGCCGCCGCCGTGCACGGCACCACCCCAAGCGCCAGCGCAAGGCTGGCCGCCATATCGCCTGCCGCAATGGCGCGGCGCCCTCGCGAACCGCCAGCCATTGTCACGCCGCCACTTGACCGCGCCTGTGCAACGCTTGGTCGGCGCGGCAGCACCAGCCGTCCGTAACGCGCGAACAGGCGCTGTCGGCCGTTGGCGCGGTTCCCTGCCCATCACGCCGCCCAAAGTTTTTGGAAAATCCGGCGCTCGCAGGCTGCCCGGCACCGCCAAAGCACCGGGCGCAAAACACGCGCCCACGCGCCGCCCAGGCGATTTCGCCTCCCCCCAGAACCATCGCCACCCTCCTGGCTAGTCGTAGCCTGCTTAGCGCAAGCAATCTTGGGAGTCAGTCGAAATGATCGGATTGCGCCAGGAAGCGCCTTCCCAGGCATCTACGGCGCGCAAGCGGCGGGGCAGCTCGCGCCCAGGCGTCGCTAGATACCGCCTGCCATGACCTCGCGCCCCACCATTTGCAGCCCGGCGCTAATGTCGGCCAGACACGCGTCGATGAGCGGCTGTGCGGTTGCCCGCACCACGAAATTGGCCCCCACCCGGCCCTCGCGGAAAAATGGGTAGCTGCCAATCGCCACCCCTTCATACCGACGCTCGACGTCGCGCAGCAAATCGGCGACTTCGCTTTCGGCAACCCAGCACCCGATTGTCGCCGACAGCAGCGGTAAGCCGCCTTCAAGCGTGCCGGTCAGCGCGTCGAGCATGCCGGCGGTAATATGCGGCACGCCGGCCATGATGAAGATATTGCCGTGGCGAATGCCAGGCGCGCCCGACATGCGGTTTTCGATCAGGTCGGCGCCATCCGGCACGCGGGCCATGCGCTTGCGGGCATCGGTCAGGCCGCCGCGCGTTTCATAATAGCGTTCGAGCACCGCCACCGCCTGCGGGTGATGGACGACCGCGACGCCAAGCGCGGCCGCAATCGCATCGACCGTTATGTCGTCATGGGTTGGCCCGATGCCGCCGGTGGTGAACAGATAATCGTTGCGCGCGCGCAAGCTGTTGACCGCTTCCACGATCGCCGGGGTCTTGTCGGCAACGACCCGCACCTCGGCGAGCCTGATGCCCTGCGCGTTCAGCCAAACCGCGATTTGCGCGACATTCTTGTCCTGCGTGCGCCCCGACAGTATCTCGTCGCCAATTACGACGAGCGCTGCAGTCCAGATGCGGTGGGGGGCGCTTGGGGTCATGCCCTGAGCGCATAGCCCAGCGCCGGGCGCTGGCAAAGTCCCCGCGCGCGCGTTATACGCGTGACATGACAGAATATCTCGCAGTCACCAACGCCGATACGCCCATGGCCCGAACCGGCGCCATCAAACTCCACGGGCCTGAGGGTTTTGCAGGCATGCGCGCGGCTGGCAAGCTCGCCGCGGCCACGCTTGACATGCTCGTGCCGCATGTCGTGCCCGGCGTCACTACCGGCGAGCTTGATGATCTGGTCCGCAATTTCACCCTGGCCGGCGGCGCGGTGCCGGCAACCATGGGATATCGCGGCTATACACATAGCTGCTGCATTTCGATCAACCACGTGGTGTGCCACGGCATTCCTGGCGACAAAGCGCTTAAAAATGGCGACATCGTCAACATCGACGTCACCCCGCTGCTTGACGGATGGCACGGAGACACCAGCCGGATGTTTCTGGTCGGCGACGTCGCCATCAAGGCGCGCCGGCTGGTCGAGGTAACCTATGAAGCGCTGATGCTTGGCATTGCGCAGGCAAAGCCCGGCAATACCATGGGGGATGTCGCGCACGCCATTCAGAGTTTTGCCGAGCGTCACCGTTACGGCGTCGTGCGCGATTTTTGCGGGCACGGGGTGGGCAGAATGTTCCATGACGCGCCCGAAGTGGTGCATGTCGGCCAGCCGGGGACTGGCCCTGAACTGAAGCCCGGCATGTTCTTCACAGTTGAGCCGATGATCAACATCGGCCGGCCCGACGTGAAGCTGCTGGATGACGGGTGGACGGCGGTAACCCGCGACCGCTCGCTCTCGGCGCAGTTCGAACATTCGGTGGGCATCACCGAATCGGGCTGCGAAATTTTTACCAAGAGTTTGGCGGGACTTGACCGGCCACCTTATTGATTGCCCACCTTATTGATTGCCCACCTCATTGGCTGGCCACCCAATAAGCGGTCACCTTATTGACTTGATGGCCGATCGGCACCAAAGCCGATCATCGTTTCCCCGCTCAGCAAGACATATGCTTCGCCACAAAGCAGCTTGGTGTCTGCCGGCGCGTCGCCCCACCTGGCAACCAGGCGCTGCGCGTCGTCGGCGACCAGGATCGGGCAAATCAGTTCCGCCGCGGGTGCGGGTGCGTCATCATCGAAACGGGCGGTTGAAAACCGGGGAATGCCGAGGCGGGTGACGCGCGGGACCGAAATGGCCGCCAGCCCATCAGCCTGCGCGGGCGCCATCACCAAGGTGGCACGGGTTAACCGGCCGGTGCTCATGTCGATCCCGCATTCAATCAGGGCCGTACCGTCGTCGTTACGGATAATGACATTCGCAACGGCCGCCACGGCCGGCGCAAATTCGAGCGAAAGCGGCACATATGGATCGAAGGCTGCGCGGCCGCCATGGTCCGGTTCCACCGCAATGACGGTGAGTTCGACAGGGTCAAGCGTTCGGCGGCGCATGCCTCATCTTAGAGCGCAAGCGCATGTTTGAGAACTGGTAACTGACCCGCTGCGCGCGGCGCCGAAAAGATCAGCTCCCATCCGCCTCCAGTGACCAGCTTTTCGTAAACGATACCCTGTTTGCCCGCAGCGGCCACCGCCGCCTGCAAACTCGCCAACTGAACCTGCGACCCGACATTGACCAGGTTTGGCGAGACGCCGCGCCCCAGCAATGCGGTCGCATATTCGGCGATATGCTTGCTTGCATTGCCGTGAACCCAGACTTTTGTTGCCCCGGCCGTCAGCTCGAACGATCGCGGCACCACCGTGCCTGCATAGACAGGCTGCGTTGCCTTGATTCCTGCCCACACCAGGCGCGAATTTGCCGCGACTCTGCCAAGCGATGCGAGCCCGGCCCCCAGAAGACCGACGCCGATGTCAACCCCAACACCGATCCTGCTGGCGGTCTCCGGGTCCGCACCCAATTGACGCGCGACGGCTTCGGCGGCCTGCTGTGTCTGGCTTTCCGCCGGAAGCCCGGTCCAGGCCTGACGGAACCCGGCCACGAAATTATCCGCCCCATGGGCCGCGAGCACGCCGCCGCCAATTTTTGTGAGCGTCGTAGGTTCAGGCGCCAGAACCAGCGCACCGCCGACAACGGCTTCAACCCCGCCGCCAATTGCGCGCAACCCTCCCCAAACACGATTTTCAAGCGTCGGCCGATTGGCCGCAGCGGCAACACGCGCCGCAACATCTGCGCCACTTGCCGCCAATAGCGATGGCACCAGGGAGGGTCTGGTTTTTGCAAAAGCATTTACCACGGCCTCAATCTGATCCGGGTTTGCTTTCAAGAATTTGGCTGCCGCCGCGACATTCCCCCGCTCGGCCAGCGCTTGCACCGAACTGGGGCGCCCGGTCTCGGCCCGCGCCTGAAGCGCACTCGCCGAAGGCGACACGCCCAACCGGCCAGGAGCCGAGCGCGCGGACGCATATTCGCCCTGCTGCACGGGGGTGAATTGCGCCAAAAGGGCAGCCTCGACCCCATGCCCCAGCGCAACATCCTGCGCCCTCACACGATCAACCGCCTGGCGTGCCGCGCTGATGTCCACCCCGCCATGCCGGGTTGCTGCGGCAAGAATGTCGGTTGCAAGCACCTGCTGGTCAACATGCGCAGCAAGGGGCCTGTCACCAAGCGGCGCTTGCCCCAAAGGCGGTCGATCCAGAGTAACGCCTCCAGCCAAAGCCATTGCATCTTCTCCTGACAGTGGCCAAAGACATAGCGAGAAGGCGGCGCCGGGTATCTAATCGAATGGTTTAGGCGATCGCCAGCAGCGAGGAGTGCTCCGGTCCCGACCGACCAATCGCGGCTTGGTGTTTGAGCATCAGGCGCCGGACACGATCGCACTAGCGCATCGGAATATGCCCTGGCCATTGCCAAGACCGTCTGCGCCAGCCTCACGCGGGGACGAACGGCGGGGACGAACGGGTGTCGACCGGCCGCACCGTGGCAGCGCCTGCATACTTAACGGGATCGTTACGAAATCCCGATAACAGGCAGGTTCCGCCCCTGACCGGGCGTTTAGGCAAGCTGAGGGACATGCCTTGAAACTAGCGGCGCTATTCTCGGGCCAAGTCTCGTCGATCGTCTGGCGCATCCGCGCAACGGCCGTCGTGGCGGCGTCGGTGGCCTTTATCGTCCTGGGCATCGGCTTGCTCGACGTGCATGCCCTTGCCAAAGCCGAGGCCCAATCTGCCGAACTCGCGAGCGCCTTGCGCGATCATGGCGAACTCGACATGGTGCATGACGCCGTAAATGCCAATGTTTACAAGGCTATTTTCGCCGAAGAAATGGGCGACGCCAAGCGAATGGCCGAAGCGGCAGCCGACATGGCGCAGGCCCGGGCATGCGCAGACGCACTTGGCCGGTCAAGGCTGTCGCTCACGCTAGACGCAAATGTTGTCGCGCGCCTGGATGTTGCCGCCAGCGAGATGAACGGCTATCTGGACAGGGGCAGCAAAATCGTCGCCGGTCTTGCCGCGCACAAGGCACCATCGGCTGCCGACCTTGCCAAGTTTGACGCAACATTCCGCCAGCTTGAGAAAAGTCTCGGCGACACGGGCTATTTTCTGCTCGACGAAATTGGCGCGGAGACCGCTCAGCGAAATATTTTGCTGTCGCGGATACGCGTCATGCTGGCGCTCGCCGAAGGCTGCACGATGGCGTTGTGCGTGGGTGCCGTCTGGTATCTGAGACGCACCATCGCCGTGCCACTGCAACGGATGTGGCACGCGCTTGAGCAGCAGGACGCTGCCGCGACGATCCTCACCCGCGAATGTGCCCGCCGCGATGAAATCGGCCGCCTCGCGCGCGGTGTGGTTGATTTCCGCACGGCCACACAGGCCGCAGCAGACGCAGATGCGCGCGCGAAACAGGCGCAGGAGGCCGCGCGGCTTGAACGCGACGCGGCGCAACAGCGCGCCCGCGACGACACGGAAGCGGCGCGGCGGGCATCGCTTGCCGCAACGGCCGACGCGCTCGATGCCCGGATGACGGGCATCGCCCGGCTGGTCTCGGCAACCACCACCAAATTGCAGGGCATCGCCAGCGACCTGTCGCTCTCGGCGGCGCAATCCAGCAACGACACCGCATCGGCAGCGGCGGCCGCCCAGCAAACGCTGAGCGGCGTGCAAACCGTGGCCGAAGCCGCCGACGAACTGGCCGTCTCCATCAACGAAATTTCGTCGCGCACTGAAATGGTCGCGTCGGCCGGGCGCGAGGCGCGCAATCTGGCTACTGGCGCGGACGCCCGGATGGAAGCGTTGCGCGAGTCGACCGAGAAAATCGAACGCATCACAACGCTCATCGCCGACATCGCCTCCCAGACCAATTTGCTCGCGCTAAACGCCACCATCGAGGCAGCGCGCGCGGGCGAGGCGGGCCGCGGCTTCGCCATCGTCGCCAACGAGGTAAAGGCGCTCGCGCAGCAAACCAGCCGCGCGGTCATCGACATTGATGCGCAGATTTCTGACATCATGACCGCCACTTCCGGCGCCGTGGCCGCGCTGGAAAGCGTGACCGACGCGATTGACGGGCTGGGCGGCGCAACCACCTCCATCGCGGCCTCCGCCGAGCAGCAGCGCGCCGCAACCGAGGAAATCAGCCGCACCATCCAGCAAGCCGCCAACGGCACCCACGCCATGCGCGAAACCCTGTCAGCGCTTGGTGAGCAATCGGACAGCACCGCTTGCAGCGCGCGCATCCTGCTTGACTCGGCAAGCGAACTCGAAGCGCAGGTCGCAACGCTTGGCCGTGAACTGGCAACCTTCATCAGCAAGGCCAAGGCGGCCTGACCGACGGGCAGGCTGAGCCTCGCCTCCGTCCGCCAGCCGCCGCCCCTTGCCCCTGGGGCACCAGCCGCCCGGCACGTCTGCCCGAAATTATGGCACCACAGCCGGCCCCTGCCCAAGGATGGCGCAGCCCCGCCAGCCCGCAGACGGCGCGCCGCCCAACGGCGCACGCCGGTAAACATTGCCTTACCCCGACTGGCACGGTTATTGATGGGCAACCGCCGGATTGGGAATGCACATGAAAAAGATCGAGGCGATTATTAAGCCGTTTAAGCTTGATGAAGTGAAGGAGGCGCTGCACGAAGTCGGCGTCAGCGGCATCACGGTTACCGAAGCGCGTGGCTTTGGCCGCCAGAAGGGTCATACCGAACTCTATCGCGGCGCCGAATATGTCGTTGATTTTCTTCCTAAAGTTAAGCTCGAAGTGGTGGTGGAAGATGCGCTGGCAATGCGGGTGGTTGAAGCGATTGCGGCCGCGGCACAGACCGGGCGGATCGGCGATGGCAAGATTTTCGTCATCCCGGTCGAGACAGCGCTTCGTATCCGCACGGGCGAGCGCGACGAAAACGCAATTTGACGCAGCGCAACATAGGGTGAAAATAGCAACCCGCAGCGCAACATGATTCGCCGGTCCGCCGGCACACACGAACACTTCAGAAAGGGCATTAGCATCATGGCCAACGACGCCGGCACCATCCTTGCGATGATAAAGGACGAGGAAATCGAATGGGTCGACCTTCGCTTCACCGATCCCAAGGGCAAATGGCAGCACCTGACCATGGTGGCCGGCGTCATCGGCGAGGATGAGCTAACCGACGGGCTGATGTTCGACGGCTCGTCGATCGAGGGCTGGAAGGCGATCAACGAAAGCGACATGATCCTGAGGCCGGATCTTGACGCGGCCTATGTCGATCCGTTCTCGGCCACGCCCATGCTGATCCTGTTTTGCGACGTGGTCGAACCGTCCACAGGGGAGCTTTACGCGCGCGATCCGCGCTCGACCGCCAAGCGCGCCGAGGCCTATCTGCAAAATACCGGCATCGGCGACACAATTTATGTGGGGCCGGAAGCCGAATTTTTCATGTTTGACGATGTCCGCTTCGAAACCAGCTATGCAACCAGCTATTACAAGATCGACGATATCGAGCTGCCGACCAACACCGGTCGTGAATATGATGGCGGCAATCTTGCCCACCGCCCGCGCGCCAAGGGCGGCTATTTTCCGGTAGCCCCGGTAGACTCCGCAACCGATATTCGCGCCGAGATGGTCTCGACGATGATGGAAATGGGGCTGCCATGCGACAAGCACCACCACGAAGTGGCAGCCGCCCAGCACGAGCTTGGTCTGACCTTCGGCACGCTGACGCAGACGGCGGACCGGATGCAGATCTACAAATATGTCGTCCATCAGGTTGCCCATGCTTATGGCAAGACCGCGACCTTCATGCCCAAGCCCATCAAGGAAGATAATGGCTCGGGCATGCACACCCACATGTCGATCTGGGAAAAGGGCAAGCCGCTGTTTGCCGGCAATGGCTATGCCGGGCTGTCGGACATGTGTCTTTACTTCATTGGCGGCGTCATCCGCCACGCCAAGGCGCTCAACGCCTTTACCAACCCGACCACCAACAGCTACAAGCGGCTGGTGCCCGGCTATGAGGCGCCGGTGCTGCTCGCCTATTCCAGCCGCAACCGTTCTGCATCGTGCCGCATTCCTTATGGCGCGGGCAGCAAGGCCAAGCGGGTGGAGTTCCGCTTCCCCGACGCGCTGGCAAACCCTTATCTTGCCTATTCGGCGCTGCTGATGGCCGGACTGGACGGCATTCAGAACAAGCTCCACCCGGGCGACCCGATGGACAAGAATCTTTACGATCTGCCGCCGGCGGAGCTGGCTGACGTACCCACGGTTTGCGGGTCTCTGCGCGAGGCGCTCGATTGCCTGGAAGCCGATATGGACTTTCTGCTCAAGGGCGATGTGTTCTCAAAAGACCAGATCGAGGCGTATATCGAGATCAAGCGCGCCGATGTCGCGCGTTTTGAAATGACGCCAAGCCCGGTTGAATTCGATATGTATTACAGCAGCTAATCGACATAGCGGCGTGCAATGAACCAAAAGGGTCGGCGGCAGCGCCGGCCCTTTTTCGTTTCGCGATGAAGCCGAAGCGGCTTGGTTGCCGTAACTGGACCTGGCCCGGCATGATCGAACGTTGGCGCCGGCGTGAGACCAACCGAGACAGCGGGGAGCTTTCGATGGACATAGCGGGCGGTGAACCTTCGCGGCGAAGCGTAGTTGCGGGCATTGGCGCAGCTGCCATCCTGCCGGGCACAGCCTGGGGACAGCCCCTACCCGCGCCGGCGCCCAGCACGGCAGCGCTAAAGGACGACGTCAATATTCTGCGCGAGGCATTGCGCCTGCACCCTGGCCTTTATCGCTACAATACGCCGCGCACGATGGAGGATCGCCTGCGGGCATTCGCCCCGGCCTATGTGAACGCGCCAGACCAAGCCGCGCGGTATCTGGCCCTGGCGCTTCTGCTCGCGGGCATCCGCTGCGGCCACAGCTACCCGAATTTCTACAATCAAAAAAAGTCAGTCAGCACCGATCTGTTCGACCGCCCGACGCGCCTGCCCTTCCGGTTTGTGTGGATCGACGGACAGATGATCGTCACGCGCGACGAGAGCGAAACCGGCCGGCTGAAGGCCGGGAGCGTGGTGGTTGACATTAACGGCGTTGCTCCCGGGGACATGCTTGGGCGACTTCTTCCCTATATCCGGGCCGACGGGCACAACGACGCCAAGCGACGATCATTGCTGGAGGTGCGCGGCGACGACAGCTACGAGACGTTCGACGTGTTCCACGGGCTGGTATACGGACCTCCTGATGCTGGCATCCACCATGTGCGCCTCATCAATCCCACCGGCACGCCACAAGCCGCGGCATTGCCCCCCATCAGCCTGGCAAAGCGACGCGAGGGGCTCGGGCCGCCGGCGGCCGACACCGACCCCGTCTGGCAATGGCAGATGCGGGCTGACGACATTGCCCTGCTGACCATGCCCAGCTGGGGCTTGTATGACAGCAAATGGGACTGGAAGCGCTGGCTCGACGAGCGTCTGGCATCGCTGAACGGTGCAAAGGGCCTCATCATCGACCTGCGCAACAACGAGGGCGGGCTGGATTGCGGCGACATTATTCTCGCCCGCCTCGCCGATCGCGACCTCCATCCGGTCGGCTATGAGCAGAAACTCCGGTTCCAGCGAACCCCGCCCGGCATCGACCGCTATCTCGACACCTGGGACGATAGCTTTCGCACATTGGGCGTCGGCGCGGCGGCGCTGCCCGGGGGGTTCTTCGCCCGGCCGAATGCGGAATCCATTCAGGCCATTGCCGCGGTTCGCCCGCGCCTGACCCTGCCGGTCGCCCTGTTGGTCGGCCCAGTGAACAGCTCGGCGACATTCCAGTTTGCGCGCACGGCAAAGTCGAACGGTCTGGCGCGATTGTTCGGCGCGCCAACCGGCGGAAACCTGCGGGGCATCAATGGCGGCGCGTTCTTCTTCGTGCGGCTGCCCGGCAGCAGCCTTGAATTTGACCTGCCGCTGATTGGCTTTTTCGCAAAACACCCCGCGCGCGATGCCGGGCTGGCGCCGGACGTGCTGGTGACAGCCCGCATGGCTGACATCGTGACAGGCGCCGACCCGGTATTGGCGAAAGCTGTGGGCTGGATTCGCCAGAGCTGATGGTCGGACCGTTTGTTCGCCCGTCGCGCGCTTGCTGCTTGCAAGGCAGGCCGAGGAACGCCATCTAGTCTGGCATACCGCAAGCTCGAAACACGGAGGCGAGGATGAAAAGCTACCTCAACCACTATATCAACGGAGCCTGGGCACCAAGCGACGGCGGCACCCGGCACGAGGTTATCAACCCCGCCACCGAACAGCCCTGCACCGAAATAACGCTCGGGTCGGCCGCCGATGTCGACAAAGCCGTCGCCGCGGCGCGCGGCGCCTTCGAAAGCTGGTCGCAAACCAGCGTTGACGAGCGCGCGGCCGTGCTCGAACGCATTATCGAAGAGTATAAGGCGCGGATGCCCGACCTCGCCAAGGCGGTGAGCGAGGAGATGGGGGCGCCCATCGGCTTTGCCACCGCAGCGCAGGTGCCGGCCGGGCTTGGCCACTTCATCGCAACGCTGAAGGCGCTGCGGGAGTTCACCTTCGAGGAGCGGCTGGGCCGCGCGCGCGTGGTGCATGAACCGCTCGGCGTCGTCGCCATGATTACGCCGTGGAACTGGCCACTGAACCAGATCACCGCCAAGGTCGCACCCGCGCTTGCCGCTGGCGACACGATGGTCCTGAAACCGTCCGAGGAAGCGCCCGGCTGCGCGATGATCGTTGCGGAAATAATGGACAAGGCAGGCGTTCCGGCTGGTGTTTTCAATCTGGTCAACGGCAATGGGCCGGGCGTGGGCGCAGCGCTCAGCGCGCACCGCGATGTCGATATGGTGAGCTTCACCGGATCAACCCGCGCCGGAATAGCAGTGGCGCAGGCCGCCGCCGCTACCGTCAAGCGCGTCCACCAGGAACTTGGCGGCAAGGCACCAAACCTCGTGCTCGAAGGCGCCGATCTGGCCGCGGTGCTGCCGCCAACCATGATGGGCGTGCTCGCCAATTCGGGCCAAAGCTGCATCGCACCAACGCGGCTGCTGGTGCATAGCAGCCAGGTTGAGGGCGCAACCGCCGTCATCAAGGCGATGATGGAGGCAACGCACGTCGGCGACCCCGCCGAAATGGGCGCACATATCGGCCCCGTCGTCAACAAGGCGCAGTTCGACAAAATCCAGGGGCTGATCCAGTCGGCGATCGATGAAGGGGCAACGCTCGTCACCGGCGGCACCGGGCGACCGGACGGGCGAAACGCCGGCTATTTCGTCAGGCCAACGCTGTTTACCGGGGTCACGCCGGCCATGCGCATTGCGCAGGAGGAAGTGTTCGGCCCGGTTGCCACCATCACCAGCTATGAAACGCGCGACGAAGCGATCCGCATGGCCAATGACACCCCCTATGGTCTGTCCGCCGCGATTTCCGGCGACCCGGCCGAAGCCGCCAGGGTCGCGCCAAAGCTGCGGGCGGGGCTGGTGACCATCAACGGCTGGAGCCCGGACGGCAACGCCCCCTTTGGTGGCTACAAACAATCGGGCAATGGCCGCGAAAACGGGCGCTATGGCCTGACCGATTTCATGGAAGTAAAGACGGTCGTCGGCGAGCCCGCCTGACCATTTTTCGCGCGGGGGGAGGGCGGGCGCTGGATGCGGCCCGCCCCGCGCTCAATAATCCTTCGACACCCGCACATTCACGCTTTGCCGCCCAATCGTCGAAATCGTCGACAGAATTGACAGCCAGCGCGTGACCTGAAACTCGATTTGCGTGGCGGAATAGCCCGCGCCATCAGTGACGATCTCGGCATAGAGCTTGCGCGTGATGAACTTGCCGGCGGCGACAGATGTCGTGCGGCCAACCACCGTGTCGGCCGGCAAAATCCGCAGCCGGTCAAGCCCGGCCACCCGCCGCAGCGCGTTGATGGGGTTCAGCCCGCCACCCGTGCTGTTGAGCGAGGCGACGGCGCCCGCAAGCTGAAGCGCTTCGGGTGCCGATAATTTGGTGATGGACGTGCCAAATAGCAGCCGCGAGAGAAGCTCGTCCTGCGGCAGCGCGGGCGTGCTGGCAAAGCTGATTTCCGGCTTTTGGGCGGGGCCGGTCACGCGGATGCTGGCGCTCAGCCCGGTCGCATCGGCATTGGCGGCAATGTCGAGCGCGGGGTTGGCCGGTACTTCGCCTGCAAAGCGGATGACACCGCGATCAAGCGTGAACTGCCGCCCGGAAAACTCATAAACCCCGCGCACCAAATCCGCCCGGCCGATGATTATCGGGCTGTCGGGTGCGCCGCCAATGTGAACATCGGTTGCCCATTCGCTGGTAAGGCCAAGCCCCGTCACCGTCAGGCCGCGCGCCGCCTTTGCGCTCAGGTCAAGCCGCCACGGCGCAAGCGGTGTGTCACCAGCGCCATCATCGTCGCCACCCACCGGGTTTATCTCGCGGACATTGAGCTTTGGCACCGCGCTTGTCGCAACAGCCTGGCCCAGCCGGTAGCGGCCGCCGGTGAGCTGTACCTGCCCCGCAATCACGCCGCCTGCGCCGCTGGACTTGATCGTCAACGGACCCGTCACCGTCGCTGCAATATCATCCCGGTTAATCATCACCGCGTTGGTCGCCTGCAACGCCAGGTCGATGCCAAATCCGTTGACGGCGGCAAAATCGAAGCTGCCCGTGCCGGTCACGCGCCCGCCCTTCCCCGCATCGGCCGAAAAGCTGGAGATCGCCAGTTTGGAGCCAGTGAAACTGCCCAGTGCCTGCACACCGGTCAGCACGGTGCCGGTCGTCGCGCTCTCGATGCGGGCGCCATTGGCGCGCAGCACGCCGCGAAGGCGCGGGTCGTTCACCTTTCCGCCAATGTCTGCGCCAATCGCGACCGGGCCAGACAGGTCGAACAGCTCAACGCCGGTCAGCCGCCACAAGGTATCGGCCGGGCCTTCATAGCGCACCTGCGCGAAAACGCCGGCGTTGGCGAGCCTGTCGGCAAGGCTGCCAGCACCGAGCGGCGCGAGTTTCGCCTGCGCCCGGCCAATGATTTTGCCGCCACTGGCCATCACCGCGCGCAACGCCGCGCCGTCGGCGGTAAGCGCGGCAGCGAGGCCCAGATCAACCGGCGCCGACGAGAGCACCAGCCCGGCCCGGCTGACGCCGCGCACCGTCATGTCGATGCGCCCGGTCGGCGCGCTGCCCGCCTGCTGCGCATAGCTGAGCTTGCCCGAGGCGCTGCCCGACAAACCAAGGCCAGGATAGCCAATGTCAAGCACGGTCAGCGGCATGGCGCTTATCGTTGCGTCTGCCGTGGCCGACTCTGCGTCGAACCGCCCGCCAATATTGGCCGTGCCCCCGGCAAAAACAATGGATGCCGGCGCCAGCCGCCACCCATCGCCCTCGGCCGTGACGATGGCAGGCGCGGCCAGCCTGATGTCGCGCCGGTCAATCGTGCCTGCGGCCATGATCCGGAATCGCTCGGGCGTTATGTCGGCATCGGCGCGGATGTCAAAAGCACGGCCGCGGTTGCCGGCTATGGCAAGCTGCACCCGGCCGCTGCCTCCGCGCAGGCTCGCGCTGCCAGTGAACCGCGCAAGATTGAGCACGCCGCGCCGCAGACCCGTGCCCTGCCACTGCGCCTCAACCGTCGCCCCTGCCGGATCGAGCAACGCCGTTGCATCGAGATGGCCCCGGCGCAGCACCGCATCCCCCAGCACCTGTGCCCGGTCTGCGTCGAGATGCGCCTCGACCCGCTGGACTTGCCCGACCGGGGCAAAGCGCAGCGTGCCCGTCACACCGCTGCCGGCAAGGCGCACGGCCCCGTCGAACCCGCCCGCCACCGCACGCAGCGCGCCGGTTCCCCGCACACCACCCACGTCAAGCGCTGCAATGGCAATCGTCGCGCTCTGCCCCGGTGGCAGAACGATCTGGCCGTCGCCCGCAAAATCCCCCAGGCGCGAGCCGCCGCGCGCTGAAAAGTTGAACCCCTGCGGCGTGGGATCAAGATGCGCCGTCACGTGCCGCAGGTTCAGCGCGGCATTCGGCCGGGCAAAGGCGAGATCGAGCGTTGGCCGCTCGATCCTCCCATCGAGCTTCAGGGTGAGCGGGCCATAAACGCGCTGGCTGCCGCTGCCATCAAACTGGAATGTCCCGTCGCGGCGGCGCACGCCGCTGCCGGTCAGGCGAATCCCGGGCGCTGTGAGCACCAGATTGCGCAGGTGGAGCAGCCCGTCCGGCGTGCGCTCAAGCGCGGTAGTGATCTGCGGCAGCCCCTCGGCAAGCGAGGCCAGGAAGCTATTGTCGAGCCGCAACATCCGCGCCGTGCCGGTGCCGGTCACCCGGGTGCCCTTGCCGCCGGGGCCGGGCGCTACGTTGAGCCGGGTGGTGACATCGACCAGCCCCAGGCCGGCAATGAGATAGCGCCCTAGCCCGCCGTTCAGCGCCACATCATAATGGCCGTTGCGCAAATCGAGCAGCAACGTGGCGGTGCCATTGAGCTTGTCGGACCGGAAGCGCAGCGCGTCCCCGACAATTGTGGCAGGCGAGACTTGCAAGACGCCATCTACCGCAAGCGCGCGCAAAATGCCGCCCGCCACATCGCCGACGCCGGTTACGCGCGCGGCGCGCAGCGCAACCGGCACCCGGACGGGCGCCGCGGAAAAGCGCCCCTGCCCGCTCGCCCGGACCTGCTCAAACCCGGTAGCGTCGAACGCAACGCGGTCTGCGGTCAGCCGATAATCGAACGTCGCGCCGCCAAAGGCGCCGTCAACAATGGCCCGCAAGCCGATCTGGCGGCCTGTCATGTTGGGGAACAGGGCCTTTGGCTGATGCAGCCGAACCGCAAGCCGCACCTTTCGCAAGGCGCTTCGGCCCAGATCAACGGCGCCCGTCGCCGTCACGTCCAGCGCTGCCGACCGCGCTGACGCGGTGCCGTCCAGCACCCGGTCGGCAAGCACGGCCTGCGCCTGAAGCTGCACGCCGGGCGCTGCCAGCCGGGCGAGCTTGCCCTTGGCAAGGCCGGCAAGCCACGCGGTGCCGCGCAGCGAGAATGACCCTGCCCGGTTGGCCAGCGCCACATCGGCTATGGGCACCCCGCCGACCGCAGCATGGGCGCGGCCCTGCCACTGCCGCCAGCCACCCTTGCCCGCGAGCGCCAGCGTAACCGGACCGCGAACGCCTGACAGCCGCGCCAGCACGCCGCCGGCCATGCCCTGCGCCTCGCCGCCAAGCTGGAACCGGTCGGCATCGGGGGCAGCTTCGAGCCGGAAGCGCAGCCGGTCGCTGCCCGCCACCACCGCGTCCACCGACACCATCGCCCGCCGCGCCCGGACGTCAGCCCCGGCATGAACGCGGGCAAGGCGCGGCTTGCCGGCAATCGGCGCCGCCAGATAGAGCTTTTCCACATCGAGCGCGCCGACATGAATATCGAACGCTGGCAGGACTGGCCCCTGCCGGCCGGTCCGGATCGTCTCTGGCAAGCGCTCAAGATGCGCGACCGGCACGGTCAGCCGGTTAATGTGCAATCGGTTGGAGGGCCATGCAAGCGGGCTCCAGTCCAGCATGGCGCGTGGCACGCTGAGCACCACGCCTTTTGGATCGCGCACCCGCACGTCGATGAGCGTGACCCGGCTGAACAGCGACCCGCTAATCCGGCCAACCGAATAGCGAAGGCCGTTTGCCGGCCGCAGCGCGCCGATGCGATCCGCGACAAACCGGTGCCCGATATCGCTGTCGAGCGACACCGCGCAGGCCCCTGCCAGCAGCAGCAGCGCGAACAGGCCACCGGCCAGCCAGCGCCACCAGTGGCAGGGCTTGCGGCTGCCGACCGCCGCCGGCGGCAGCCCTGGCGCCGGGTGCGCTTCCCCCGCGCCGCCGCTCAAAAGGCTTGCCCGAGCGAGACATAGACCGCCACCCGCGTATCGCCGGGCTGGGGGTTGATCGGCGTGCCGACGTCAATGCGGATCGGCCCGAAATTGGAATAATAGCGCACGCCAAGCCCGCCCCCATATTGCAACCCCGAAAAGCGTGGCAGCGGCGAGGTGTAGATGTTTCCCCCGTCGAGAAACGGCACCAGGCCGAATGGCCCGAACAGCTTGAGCCGCGCCTCGATGCTGAACTCGGCCAGGCTGCGGCCCCCGATCGGCGCGTTATTGGGGTCGCGCGGGCCAATCGCCTGGAAGCCATAGCCCCGCACCGAAGCCCCGCCGCCTGCATAAAATCGCCGCGACGGCGCCACGGAATCTCGCGGCGCGCCGGCGATGACACCAACGCGCGCGCGCGCGGCGAGCACCACCCGATTACCAAGCGACCGATAGGCGCTCGCGTCAAACTGGGTAAGGGCGTACACAAAGGTGCTGCCTTGCAACGACACTTCGGGTGAAAAGCGAACGCCGAGCCGGAAGCCCCGGCTGGGGTTCAGCAAATCATCCGATCCGTCATAATTGAGGCCCGTCGGCAGCGCGAGGATGAAGAAGGTCCGCCGCCGCGCAGCGCCGGTTGATACGATCACGTCGCGCTCGTCCGATGCGGCAAGCTCGGCCCCGACCGACCATGTCCAGGCCTTTTGAAAAAAGATCGTCGTCTGCCGCTCCAGGCTGCCGCTGAGTGAAAAGGTGGTCGCCTGAAAAGCGGCCCGGCGAGCGTTGGCCGCCGATAGCTGCGCGGTCAGCACCCGGTCGCGCCCGGCAAAATTATTGCGCCTGAAGATGACGCCGCCCGACTGTTCCTGCGTACCAGCCACCCCGCGCAGCGTGAGCCCGCCTTCGGGTGGAAACAGGTTGCGGTGCGCCCAGCTTATTTCGGCGCGCACGCCCTCGCCCGTGCCATAGCCGAAGGCGCCCGCAATGGTGCGCAGCGGCGCAGGCTGCACGGCAACCGCGACATCAACGGTCCCCGGCGCCTCTCCTTCGACCGGGTTGACCGTAGCCGATGAGACGATGCCGGTTTGGAGCAGCGCGCGCCGCAGATCGTCAAGCTGCGACGAATCATAAAGCTGGCCAGGGCGAAACCGGGCGATGTCAGCCACATGGCCCGCCGAAAACAGCGGCGTCGGGGCAAGAGTGATTCGGGCAAAACGGCGCGCGCCTCCAGTCTCGACCGGCAGTTGCAGCGTCGCTGTCTGCGTTGCGTGATCGACGAGCAGCGCCGGCGCGCCAAGTTTTGCGAACGGAAAGCCGGCCTCGCCCAGCCGGGCGGTGAGCGCGGCCTGCCCCTCCACAATGGCATCGGCGCTGGCGGGATCACCAGCCTTTACGCCAAAAACATCGTGCAGTGCCGGCGCGCCTGCGCCCGATGATGCCAGATCACCGAGGGTGACCGAACTCAGGCGATACCGCGGGCCGGGCTCCGCGGCCAGCAAGACGACGGGCGTGCCAATGCTGGCATCGACACTGGTCGCAACGCGTGCATCATAATAGCCTGCGGCCCGCAACACTGTTTGCAGCAGCGCGCTGTCTTCGCGTGCGCGCCGGTCGAGCTGCGCGGCGTTGGCAGGTTCGCCCTCATGCTGGCGCAACGTGGACAGCGCGTTGAACCTTGTCATGACGAGAGCATCGTCAACCCCGGCCAGCCCCTCCACCCGCAGGCTGTAGCGCGTGTCGCTCCGCGCCTCGGCCGGGCGCTCGATGGGGGTGCCGTTGTCGCGCACCGAAAGGTCGGGCCACGCCACATCAAGGCCGGGGAGCGGCGCCAGCGGCGATGTCGGATCAAGGCCGTCCAGCGGAGTCACGGGCGGGCTTTGCGACTGGGGCGGTGGCGCCTGAGCCGGCAGTGCCGACGGCGGCGGCGGCGGCGGCAGCGGCGATTCAGCGGCGGGGGCGCCGGCAGGCGGCGGCGCCTGTTGGCCTTGCGCGCCGGCGGACGCGAGAATGACAACCAGTGTTGCCAGCCCTGCCGCTGCTCCGGCCCGACTGTTTGGACGCCATACCATGTCGCCCTCCTAGCGCGCGGCGGCAGCATGGGACAGGTCCGAAAGCGTTGATACCAACAACCCGCCCCGGCGACGCGTCGGCTGAGGCCGGCTGGGGCGCCGTTACTGGACCGAGCCGAAGATTGTCGTGCTCGCAAGCACGGTGATGAGCCGCTCCTGCTGGCGCCAGTGGCAGAAGCGCGCGACATTGCCAATCATGCGTGCCTCGCTGGCGCGCATTGCCGCCACCAGCAGCGCGCCATCGCCAAACTGGGCCACAAGGTCGCTTGCCTCGACAACCATCTCGCGATTGGCAAGATACGGCAGCGGCATCTGCTGGTCGGGCACCGCGTCGGGAAGAATGGACTGCATCCGCAGCGTCTTACGCCGGGGGCTGCGACCAGCGGGTTACACCCCATGGTAAACGCGGCGGGCACGCTGTTCGGCGGCAATCAACCAGCGTTGCGGCGGTGCCGGCCCATCGCCTCTGGCGGTTGGCCGCACGCCGTGGCAGGGAGCAGGCATGAGCGCTTCGCCTGAACCCGACCGCCCGCCACATCGCCCGTCCGGCAGCGCGGGCGGCGTGCTGATTGCGCTTGGTGCACTTATCGGCCCCGTTGCCGGGCTGTTCGCCGGCTCCGCAACAGCGGGATTTCTCGTCGGCACGGGGGCAGGCGCGGCTCTGGCCACTGCCATGTGGCTGCGGGCGCAGCGCCGCTAGCGCATTTTCAAGCCGGGTGGGTTTGCGCGCCGCGCGCCGCCTATTTCAGCGTGCGAGACAGGCGCACCACCCGCCCGATGATCTCGACATCGGCGGCGTCGAACGGCGGATAGGCCGGGTTGTCGCTCACCACGCTGAGCGCGCCGTGCTGGCGCACCAGCCGCTTCACCAGAACCAGCCCTGCCCGCCTGATCGCGAAAATCGCACCCTTTGCCGGCACCGTGCAGTCGGCATGGTCAACCAGCATTTCATCCCCATCGGCGATTGTCGGCGTCATCGAATCACCGGTTGCCATGACGAGCGAGAGATCAGCCGCGCGCACCCCAAGGCGCCGCAGCACGCGCGGGTCGATCGCCTCGCCGCTCAACACCCGGTCCCCGTCAGCCAAACCGCCCGGCCCCGCCGACAGCCCGACATCGAGCCGCGGCACCCGGGCAATCGCCGCCTCCACCGCACAAGGGCCACCCAACACCGCCTCATCGACCCCAAAATATGCCGCGAGCAGCTTTCGGTCCGCCTCGGCGAGCCGCCGGGGAGAGCCGCGCTGCACGAACTGCTGCACATAGGCATCGTTGCGCCCGAGCAGGCGCGACAACCCGGCATAACTTTCCTGATGACGGGCAATCAGCGCCGCCAGCGCCCCTCTGGGATCACCAATATCCATTTTCGACCTATACCCATAGGATTTTTCCTAGACAAGTTGGAAATCTCAATAGAAGAACAAAAAAAGAACACAACGCGAATCGCAACGAAAGGAATTGGGCCTATGGCGACGCTTCGGGACATTGAACGCTATCTGGTGCGGGCGAAAATGGCACCGACCCGTTTTGGGCGCGAAGTTGCCAATGACCCGCGGCTGGTGCTCGACATGCGCAACGGCCGCGAACCCCGGCCGATGACGATCGCCAAGATCCGCGCCTATATCGGCGGGGTCCGGGCATGAAGCGCGGGCCCGACATTGGCAGCGCGCTGGCCGCCGCGCTAGGCAAAAATGCGGCGATGGCCGGTTGCGCCATCGAACCGCGTCATTCCGGCTGGGCGCGCTGGGCGAGCGCCACCTTTCAGGGCGCGCGCCATAAACTGACGCTGACCGCTACAACGGGTGAGGGGTTTGATGCGTGGATCGGCAAGCTCGACCAGGCCGAGCTGCCGATCAGCGGCCATGTCGTGGCGGATGTGCAGGTGGTGGCGTTGCGCCGCGCGGGCAGCCGGGTGGAGGCCGACATCGAAGCGCTGACGGTGGAAGCGGCGTGAGCCTTCAGCCGCGCGCGGCAACCCGGCTAAGCGATGCCAGCGACTGCTGCACGCTGTCGTCCGCCGCCGGGCTGACGAGCGCACGCTCGGCCCTGTGCGAGACCCCGCGCTCCAGCCGCTCAAGCAACGCAGCAATCGAGCTGGATGCGGGCGCGCTGGCGGCCTGCGCTGCCGGCTCCGGGCGGACCATCGGCGTCAGTTCAAACGTCTCAAGCCGCTCGCCCGGCGCAAGTTCAGCCGCCTGCCGGGCACGAACCAGGCGGGGAGAGAAAGACGCGCCAGCCGCCGGCCGGATTGCATCGGGGTCATATTCCGCCAGCCGCGCGTCAAGATCAGCGGGCAGGTCGCGTTCCACCAGCGCTGCTGTTGCTTGCTGCACGGAATCAAGGCGCGGCGCCGGCGTGGCGGCACCGCCACCGGCCGCGGCCGCAGCAGCCGCTGTTTCGGGAAGCAGCGCCGCAACATCATCGGCCTCTGGCGCGGTTTCGGCTGCCAACGCCTTGCCAGCATCCTGCCGCGCACGCACGTCGAGAAACGGCGTACCCAGATCACGCTGCGCAAATACCGGGCGGCGCGCGGGCGCATCGGGGTGGGCATCGGCGCGGCGCAGCAAGGGGCGCCACGCCTGCGCGCCATTTTCAGAAACTTCACCGCGAGGCGCAATCGCAAGCGCGCGCGGGCCGATCAGCAAAAAAGTGGCGAACCACAGCACTGTGCCAAGCCCGCCGCCGACCAGCAGGATCAGCACCAGCCGGGCCGTGGTACCGAGCGGCGGCTCGGCAACCGCAACGACCGAGGCAATGCCGCTCTGCAAAACAAGCTGTTCCAGCACCGCGACCGGGGCAAGCGCGATGAACAGGCTGACGATGCTGGCAAACGCGGTGCCGATCGCCGGAGCGACCGGAATCATCAAGCGTTCACGGCGGATTTTCGTGACCATGACGGCACCCTATGATCGAGTTCGATTAGTTTTTGGTAAACAGGGGCGTAACGGGCGACGTTAACCGCCCAGTTACGATCGGTTTCAACAAATGCACGGGCTCGCGCCCGGCGATCGCCCCAACCGCCGCGATCAGCAAACAGGCCGGCAACCGATGCCGCCAGCGCCGCCGGATCATCAGGCGCAAACAGGGTGCCGGTATCGCCATTGCGGATGAGCTCACGGTGCCCGCCAACATCCGACGCGGCGACCAGCCGGCGCTGCGCCATTGCCTCCAGCGGCTTCAGGGGCGTGACGAGATCGGTCAGCCGCATTGCCTTGCGCGGATAGACCAGCACGTCGATGATGCTGTAATAGCGTTCCACCGCGTCGTGCGGCACCCGCCCGACAAAGTGGATATGACCGGCAACCGGGGAGGCCGCCGCCTGCGCCCGCAGCGCCGCATCGCACGGGCCACCGCCGACCAGCACCAGCTTCAACCCCGGCCGCGCCGCGACCAGCGCGGGCATCGCCGCAATCAGCGTGTCGAGCCCTTCATAATCATAAAAGCTGCCGATAAAGCCGATGACGTCGGCGCCGGCCACGCCAAGCTCGGCCGCGAGCGCTGCGTCATAGGGCGTCGGCGCGCCGAACAGGCTCATGTCCACGCCATTGGGCGACACCATGATCCGCGCCGGATCAACCCCGCGCGCAACCAGATCCTGCCGCAGCCCTTCGCAAATGACAGCGACCGCATCGACATTGTTGACCGCCCAAGTCTCCAAGGCGCGCGTCGCCCGGTAGCGCCATGATCCCTCGCGGCCGGTGCCATTGCCCACGGCGGCATCCTCCCAGAAGGCGCGGATTTCGTAGAGCAGCGGAACCCCCAGCCGCTTGCTCGCCCACAGGGCCGCAAGCGCGCCCAGCACCGGCGAATGGGCGTGGACAATGTCGGGCCGGAACGCTTTGACAATCGCGCTGATCCGGCTGGCAAAGCGCCGGATTTCCGCCAGCTCGCCAAGCACCGGCGGCATCCGGCCGATTGGCGCTGTGCGGCTGAAGGCGATTCCGTCGACCAGTTCGTCGGTCGACACCGTCGCCCCGTGGCGTGGCCCGGTAATCGCCGCGACATGCCAGCCACGCGCCTGCTGCGCCTTGATGATGGCGCGCGTGCGAAACGTGTATCCGCTTTGCACCGGCAGACCATGGTCGAGAACGTGGAGGATTCGCATACCGGCTTGTCCTGCCACGGCAGTGTTTAACGCCGCGTCAACCGGGCCGGGCCTATGGCTTGGCAGGTAACGCGGAAAACCAGGGGCAATGAGCGGGCGATGATCGACAATTTCGCGCTTGGGCTGAGCCACGGCCTGATGCTGCTGGCCGCATTGCTGCTCGTCAGGCGGCCCGACCTTGACCGCGAAAAGGCAGCCAACCCGAGCGCACGCGCGCGCCGCGGGCGGCGCGGCATGCTGGGCAGGCGGGATACGCCGGTTGCGTGATCTTGTGTTCATCGGCTTTCTGGTCGCGCTGTTCGGCCTGGGCGCCCGCCGACCGTTTCTGTTTGTGCTGGCCTATGTCTATATCGACATCGTCTCGCCCCAGCGGCTGACCTATCTGCTGCTCAATTCGGTGCCGATTTCGCTGATCGCGGTGGTCCTTGCGGTCGGCACCTGGCTGGCGTTTGATGACAAGCGCGACGCCCGGCTGGCCCCGCGCCAGGTGCTGCTGTTGCTGCTCCTGCTCTATTGCGGCGCGACCACCCTTTCTGCCGACTTTCCCGTCGAAGCGCGCGACAAATGGGACTGGGTGTGGAAGGCGCTGGCCTTCGCGATCTTCTTGCCGTTCACGCTGCGCACGCGGCTTCGCCTTGAGGCACTGCTGCTGTTCATGGTGCTGTCGGCATCGTCGATCATCATCATTGGCGGCATCAAGACGCTGGCATCCGGCGGCGGCTATGGCGAGTTGAACCTCATCGTGTCCAACAACAGCGGCTTGTACGAAGGCAGCACCATTTCCACCGTCGCCATTGCCATCATCCCGCTCATCTTGTGGTTCGCAAAATTTGGCACCGTGTTCCGGCCCAACTGGCCGGTGAAGCTCTATTGCTACGCGCTGGCGTTTGCGTGCCTGCTCATTCCGGTCGGCACCTCAACCCGCACTGGCCTGTTATGCATTGCCCTGCTGGCGCTGCTCATGATCCGCGATGCCAAGCGGCGCCTGCTCTATCTGGCGATGATCGCGGTGGCACCGGCGCTTGCCTTTCCGTTCCTGCCCGCCAGTTTCATTGCACGGATGCAGACCATCCAGACGTACAAGGCCGATGCCTCGGCCTCCACGCGGGTCGCGGTGTGGCAATGGACAATCGACTTTGCCAAGACGCACCCCTTTGGCGGCGGCTTTGATGCGTATCTGCAAAACCGCATCCGCTATGACAAGGTCGTGGAATCAGGCACCGGGCCGAATGTGACCATCAAACGCTCGCTCGAAGTGGACAAGGCCCGCGCCTATCACAGCGCTTATTTCGAAATGCTGGGTGAGCAGGGCTATCCCGGCCTGGCGCTGTGGCTGGCCATCAACCTCATCGGCGTGGCGCGGATGGAGGCGATCCGCCGGCGTTATCGCCGGGAAACCGGCGATTTTGGCTGGGCCGCCCCGCTCGCCAGCGCCTTGCAGACCGCGCACATCATCTATCTGTTTGGCGCAAGTTTTGTGGCGATTGCCTTTCAGCCTTTCGTCTACATGCTCATCGGCGCGCAAATCGGGCTGGACACCTATCTGGGCCGCCGGCGGGCCGAAGGCCTGTGGCAGCCCATGCGCAAAGGCCGGGCGCCAGAGCCGATCCCGCCTGGCGCGGTGGCTGCCCAATGACGCGGCAAGGCCATGACGTGCGCGCACTGACTGGCATTCGCGGGCTCGCCGCATGGCTGGTCGTGCTCTATCATGTGCGCCGCTCGATCGCAGGGCTGCCGGCGGCCGCCGAAGCCTGGCTGGGCAAGGGGTATCTCGCGGTTGACTTCTTCTTCCTCCTCTCCGGCTTTGTGCTCTGGCTGAGCTGCGCCGACAGGCTGCGCACGGGCGGCACCGCAGCCGCGCTCGATTTCCTGAAGCGCCGGGTGGCGCGCGTGTGGCCGCTGCACCTTGTCATGCTTGGCTATGCCGTAGCGCTGGCGCTGGCCCTGGCGGCAACCGGGCGGCATGACCCGGCCGCCTTCCCTTTTGCCGAGTTGCCGCTGCATGTCGTGCTGGTGCAGAATTGGGGGTTCACCCGTGATCTGACCTGGAACGACCCGGCCTGGTCGATAAGCTGCGAGGCCGCCGCCTATCTGCTGTTCCCGCTGCTGGTGACGCTGGTTGACTGGCGACGCGTGCCCACACCCGTTGCCCTGCTGGCGCTTGCCGGCCTGTTTGCGCTGCTCCACGCGGTGATGGCGGCGTGCGGCGCTGCGACGCTTGGCGCTGACATTCCGCGCTTCGGCCTGCTGCGCTGCCTGGTGGAATTTTCCGCCGGCACCGCGCTGTGCGCCCTGTGGCAGCGCTGGAAGCCCTATGCCCGCCCGATGGCGGCGCGGTGCAGCATCGTGGCGGCGGCGGCCATGCTCGCGGCGCTGTCGGGCGCCGTCGCGGAAACGCTGGCGGTGCCCATGGGGCTGGCGGCTGCGTTGCTGGTGCTTGCGCTGACGGCAGACTGGCGCGGCAACCCGCTGGCTACTACCCCCATCCATTATCTGGGCGAGCTAAGTTACGCGACCTATCTGTCGCATTTCATGCTGTTCATCACCTTCAAGCTGACCTTCGTGCGCGATGCAAATGCGGTGCCGGCGTGGCAGGTCGCTGCCTATCTGGCGCTCGTGCTGGTCGCATCGATTGCGCTCCACCATCTGGTCGAGCGACCCGCGCAGCGCGCGATCAACCGGCTGGGCGCGCCCCCGGCGCCGCGCGCCACGGCCTGATCCTTGCCCGTCGCCCGGCGGTGTCAGCCGGGTTGGCGCCGGGCTAGGCGCCATCCTCAAGGCTGAGCAGCGTCGCGTTGCCGCCGGCGCTTGTGGTGTCGACCGACACCGCGCGCTCGACGCAGAAGCGCTGGAGATAGTGCGGCCCGCCCGCCTTTGGGCCGGTTCCCGAAAGGCCCTCGCCGCCAAAGGGCTGTGAGCCCACCACCGCGCCAATCATTGAGCGGTTGATGTAAAGATTGCCCACCCGCGCGCGGGCTTCGGCAACCTCCCCGGCGCGCGCGATGCGGCTGTGGAGCCCCATTGTCAGGCCATAGCCCGTGGCGTTGACGCGCTCAATCGTCTCGGCGAGCTTGCCGGCCGGCCAGGTCGCGACATGCAGCACGGGGCCAAACCATTCCTGCGTCAGCGCATCCGCCGACCCGAGCCGAACCAGCGTTGGCGGCACGAACAATCCTTGCTCGGGCGCCCGCAGCGTCTTGATCGTCTGCCCAGCCACCGTCGCCCGGTAGGCCATCAGCCGGTCATAGGCTGGCCGGTCGATGACTGGCCCGACATCAGTGCGCGGATCGGCCGGGTCGCCCAGCACCAGCAGGTCCATCGCCCCCGACAGCATGGCAATCACACCGTCGGCGATTTCCTCCTGCAACAACAGCAGCCGGAGCGCGGAACAACGCTGACCGGCGGAGCGGAAGGCCGACGCGATAACATCTGCCACCACCTGTTCTGGCAACGCGGTGGAATCGACGATCATCGCGTTGATACCGCCCGTCTCCGCGATCAGCGGCACGATGGGCCGTGCCTCATCCGCCAGCAGCGCGCGCGCGATTTTCTTTGCGGTCACGGTCGATCCGGTGAACGCAACGCCTGCAATGCGCGCATCGGTGGTGAGCGCCGCGCCGACCTCCGGCCCGCCGGGCGCCAGGATCAGCGCGTCCGCCGGCACGCCCGCTGCGTGCGCGAGCGCGACGGCCAGCGCAGCGATGCGCGGCGTCTGCGGGGCCGGTTTGGCAACCACCGTATTACCAGTCACCAGCGCCGCCACGCTTTGCCCCAGGAAAATCGCGAGCGGAAAATTCCACGGCGCAATCGTCGCCCACACGCCGCGGCCCTCAAATCGCAGGCTGTTGCGCTCGCCGGTCGGGCCGGGCAGCTCGATGGGCTGGAGGCCGGTGCGCGCCTGCGCAGCATAATATCGGCAAAAATCAACCGCCTCGCGCACTTCGCCCAGCGCATCGGGAATGGTCTTGAACGCCTCTTGCACACAAATCGCCATCAGCCTGTCCCGGTTGGCCTCAAGCGCATCCGCCAGCCGGTCAAGGCACGCGGCCCGCTCAGCAAGCGGCGTCGCCGACCAGGCCGGAAAGGCTGCCGCCGCGCGGCTGATGGCATCAGAAACCGTGCCGACACCTGCCGGTGGCGCTCCCGCCAGTGGCACCCGCACCGCCGCCGCCGCTGCATCCAGAATGGCCGGCACCGACAGGTCAAGCCCGGCCGAATTGCGCCGCTCAGGCCCGAACAACGCAGCGGGCAGGGGAATGCTGGGGTGGCGCGTGCCGCCAACACCGGCGATCTTCCCAACCGGATCGGCAAGGATTTCCGCCTCGCTCAGCCGCGCATCCGCCAGCTGATGCACAAAGCTTGAATTCGCGCCGTTTTCCAGCAGCCGCCGCACCAGATAGGCGAGCAGATCGCGGTGCCCGCCCACCGGCGCATAGATGCGGCAGCGATAGCCGCGCTCGCGCACCAGCCGTTCATACAGCCCGTCGCCCATGCCGTGCAGCCGCTGAAACTCGAAATCACGGGCATCGCCGGCCCAATCCATGATTGTCGCGACCGTAAGCGCATTGTGGCTGGCAAAAGCCGGGCGGATGTTCGCGGCCTCCAGCATGTCGCGCGCGCAGGCGAGGTACGACACATCGGTGGCGGCCTTGCGGGTAAACAGCGGATAATCGCCCAGCCCCTCCACTTGCGTGCGCTTGATCTCGCTGTCCCAATAGGCGCCTTTCACCAGCCGCACGTTCATCGGCCGCCCCAGCGCATCGGCCCAGGCGATGACGGGGCGCGCGCGCTTGCCATAGGCCTGCACCGCCATGCCAAACCCTTCCCACCCTTTAAGCGCGGGAAGCGTCGCCACCGCGCCGATGATGTCGAGGCTCATCTCCAGCCGCTCGCTCTCTTCAGCATCGACAGTAAGAGCGATGCCCTTGCCCGCCGCCTGCACCGCCAGCGCGGCCAGCATATGGGTGAGCTCCGGCACGCAATCACCCCGGCGGGCGACTTCATAACGCGGGTGGAGCGCGGAAAGTTTGACCGAAATCGAGTGGCCTGCCACCGGGTCGCTGCCCACGGCGTCGATCGCGCCGGCATAGGCCTGAAAATAGCGCGTGGCGTCCGCCTGCGTCCGCGCCGCCTCACCCAGCATGTCAAAGCTGGCGGTGAAGCCCTTGTGATCGGGCTTTTTCATACGGCGCATCGCCTCGTCGATGGTGCGGCCCATCACGAAAATCTCCCCCATCATGCGCATCGCGGCGCCCACCGCCTGGCGCACGAACGGCTCGCCTGCGCGCGCGATGAGGCGGCGCAGCGCGCCTTGCGCCTCCCCCTCGCCCACCAGCGCGCGGCCGATCACCAGCCCCCAGGTCGCCGAATTGACGAGCGAGGAGTTTGATTTGCCGGTATGCGCACGCCAGTCGGCATCGCCCAGCTTGTCGGCGATGAGCAGGTCCGCCGTCTCTGGATCGGGCACGCGCAAAAACGCTTCGGCGAGCGATAGCAGCGCCACGCCTTCGGACGAGTTGAGCCGATATTCCTGCAAAAACTGGTTCACCCAGCCCTTGCCTTGGGCCGCCCGCAGATCCGCCAGCAGGCCAAGCGCGTGGCCAAGCACCCGCTCCCGCGAATCGGGGCCAAGCGCGGCCCTGGCCAGCAGCGGTTTTAGAACATCGGGTTCGGGCGCACGATAAAGATCGGCCATGGAATTGCGGGTCTGCGACGCTGTGTCAGGTGTCATTTTCCGGTTTCCGGTCTTGCAAGACTTGGCAAGCGGTGCCTGCCACGCCTATTTGATGCAGCGCGCTATGCGATGAAATGAGCCGAAGGGAAATGCCGTGACGACGATCACCATTCAGGAAATGGCCGCAACCCGCTTGGGCACCGAGACCGTGTCGGACTGGGTGGAGGTAAGCCAGGAGATGATCGACAAGTTCGCCGACGCAACCGGCGACCATCAGTTCATCCACATCAACCCGCAAATGGCGGCGATGACCCCGTTTGGCGGCACGATTGCGCATGGCTTTCTCACCCTGTCGCTGATGCCGCTGCTTGCATCGAAAGTCGCCGATGCGCCCAAGATTGAAGGCGTGAAGATGGGGGTGAACTATGGCGGCAACAAAGTGCGCTTTTTGCAGCCCGTGCGCTCCGGCAAGCGCGTGCGCGGGCGGTTCAAGCTGATGGAACTTATCGAAAAACGCCCCGGCCAGTGGCAGCAGACCAATGAATTCACGGTAGAAATTGAAGGCGAGGAAAAGCCCGCGATGATCGCCGAATGGATGTCCCAGATTTTCGTTTGACCCCCTCCGCCCGGCCAGAACCTGGCTGGCCGACCATAAGAAGGAATAGCAACCATGCGCTCAGCCGTCATCGTTTCCACCGCCCGCACGCCGATTGGCCGCGCCTATCGCGGTGCCTTCAACGCGCTCCCATCGCCTACGCTTTCCGCCCACGCCATCCGCGCCGCTGTCGAGCGCGCGGGGGTTGATGGCGCCGAAGTGCAGGACGTGGTGTGGGGAGCAGCACTCCAGCAAGGCGTGCAGGGTGGCAACATCGCGCGCAACGCGCTGCTGCGCGCCGGGCTGCCGATCAGCGTCAGCGGCATGTCGCTTGACCGGCAGTGCGCCTCGGGGCTGATGGCGATTGCAACGGCCGCCAAGCAGATCATTACCGACAATATGGACGTGGCAATTGGCGGCGGCTGCGAATCCATCTCGATGGTGCAAACGCCGGAAATGCGGATCGGCGCCGACAAGGAGCTGCTGGCGATGCACCCCAATGTGTACATGTCGATGTTGCAGACCGCCGAGGTTGTCGCCAAACGCTATAACATCAGCCGTGACGCGATGGACGAATATGGCCTGCAATCGCAGCAGCGCACGGCCGCCGCGCAAGCCGCGGGCAAATTCGACGCTGAAATCATCCCCGTCACCGCGACGATGAACGTGACCAACAAGGAAACCAAGGAAGTCACGCAGACCGAAGTCACGCTCACCAAGGACGAAGGCAACCGCGCCGATACGACGCTTGAGGGGCTGCAATCGCTCAAGCCCGTGCTCGGCCCCGACATGACGATTACGGCCGGCAATGCCAGCCAGCTTTCAGACGGTGCTTCGGCCGCGGTGCTGATGGAAGAATCGGTTGCGGCCAGGCGCGGGCTTGCGCCGCTTGGCCGTTATGTCGGCATGGCGGCAGCGGGCACCGAACCTGACGAAATGGGCATCGGCCCGGTATATGCCATCCCCAAGCTGCTGGAACGCTTCAACCTCAAGATGGACGATATCGGCCTGTGGGAGCTGAACGAGGCATTTGCGGTGCAAGTACTATATTGTCGCGACAGGCTGGGCATTCCCAATGACCTGCTGAACGTGAATGGCGGCGCGATTTCGATCGGCCACCCCTATGGCATGTCGGGCGCGCGGATGACGGGGCACGCGTTGATTGAAGGCAAAAGGCGCGGCGCGAAATACGTCGTCGTCACCATGTGCGTGGGCGGCGGCATGGGTGCGGCCGGGCTGTTCGAGGTGCTTTAAGCACCGCGCGGCGGACGCGCTCACCCTCGCTCCGCCGCCACCGCGGCATCGCCGGCCAGATAGCGGGCGCCTGGCCCATAGCTGCTCGCGCGGTCGCCCGGATTATACAGCGCGCATTTTTCAAGCGACAGGCACCCGCAGCCGATGCAGCCGTCGAGCAGCTCGCGGGTACGGGTGAGGCGCGCAATCTGCGCGTCGAGCAGCGCGCTTATGTCGCCGCTGATCCGTCGCCAATCGGCAGCGCCTGGCGTGCGCCCTTGCGGCAAACCGTCCAGCGCCAGCCGGATCGCGGCCACCGAAAGGCCAAGCTGCTGCGCGATCAGGATAAACGACACGCGCCTGATGTCCGCCCGCACAAAACGCCGCTGGCCGCCGCGATTGCGCAACGGCGCGAGCAGACCGCGAGCTTCATAAAAGCGCAGGGCAGAAACCGAAACACCCGTTCGCGCGGCCAGCGCGCCAATCGACAACATCTCCGCCACGGGCATGGGACCAGTCTCCATCAGACGAAAAAAATCTCTTGACCTCAACTTAGGTTGAGGTTGCACAAAGCAACGGTCAACACGTTTTTTGCGATGAGGAGACCAACATCATGCCCGCTGCCCTGATCGAACATGTCAACATTACCGTGCGCGATCCTGCCCGCTCCGCTGCCCTGATGACCGCGCTGTTCGGCTGGCACGAGCGGTGGCGCGGGCCCGCGCGTGACGGCGGCTTCACCATCCATGTCGGCAGCAGCGCCGGCTATGTGGCGCTTTATACCGGGCCTGACGGCGCCGATGCCGATGCGCATTTTGGCAAAGGCGCACCGCTCAACCATATCGGCATCGAAGTGGACGATCTTGCCGCGGTTGAGGCGCGCGTCATCGCCGCAGGGCTGCAACCCTTTGCCCATGACGACTATCATCCCGGACGGCGCTTTTACTTCTTCGACGAAAACGGCATTGAATTCGAAATCGTCAGCTACGCCCGGCCTTGACCGCGCGGCGGCGGCGCTCAATGACAAGGCGATGGGCAAATCGCTTGTGCACCGCATCCGGGTTGAGGCCCATGCCGTCTGGCTGGCGGTGCAGGACAAGCGCACGCCGCTGCCCGCCAGAGTGCTCGGGTTTGTGATCGCGGCCTATGCGCTCTCGCCGATTGACCTCATCCCGGATGGCATCCCCGTGCTTGGGCTGCTCGACGATGCGCTGCTCATCCCCGCTGGCGTGTGGCTGATCGAGCGGCTCATTTCCCCCGCACAATTCGCCGAGCACCGCGCCGAGGCGGAGCGCGCGGCGGCGCTGCCGGTGTCGCGCATGGGCATAGCGATTGTGCTGGCGGTCTGGGCGGCAGTCGCCTGGCTGGCGTGGACGTCGGCTGTATTCTGGTTTGACTGATGCAGGCGGCGCTTAGTCGTTGTCGGTGATCCACTGCTCCACGACCGGCGCGATGAGCGTGCGCCATTTCGACCCGTTGAAAATGCCATAGTGCCCGGCGCCCTTGGCCATCAGATATTTCTTTTTCGCGGCCGGCAATTTGGCGGCGAGCTTGAGCGCAGCCCTGGTCTGGCCAAGCCCTGAAATATCGTCACGCTCCCCCTCGATGGCGAGCAGCGCAACGTCGGTAATCGCGGCGGGATCAACCTTGCGGCCGCGGTGAAAATAAGTGCCGTTGGCAATGGCATGTTTCTGGAACACAATGTCGATGGTTTGCAGATAAAACTCGGCCGTCATGTCGCACACCGAGCGATATTCCTCGTAAAAATCCTTGGTGGCATCTGCGCTGTCGTCATCCCCCTGGACCAGGTGCTTGAACATTTCCCAGTGCGAAATCATGTGGTTGCCAAGGTTCATTGACATGAACCCGGCCAACTGGAGAAAGCCGGGATAGACTTTGCGGCCAGCGCCTGCATAGGTGACCGGAACGGTCGCGATGACATTTTGCTCAAACCATGCGTGCGGCCGCTTCGTCGCCAGCGTGTTAACCGCGGTTGGCGCCTCGCGCGTGTCGATCGGCCCGCCCATCAGGGTGAGCGTCCTGGGGCGGCACGGGTGCCTGTCGGCGCTCATCAGGCACGCAGCGGCATAGCAGGGCACCGACGGCTGGCAGACCGCCAGCATATGCGCGCCGGGGCCGATATGTTCCATGAATTCGATGATGTAATCGACATAATCGTCAAGGTCGAAGCTGCCATCTGCCGCCGGCACCAGCTTGGCATCGCGCCAGTCAGTTATGTACACATCGGCGAAAGGCAGCATCCGCTCCACCGTGCCGCGCAACAATGTCGCGTAATGGCCAGACATGGGCGCGACAATCAGCAGCCTTGGCCCGTCAGTAACGCCCACCCGGGCAAAGCGCTTCAACTGGCCAAAGGTTTTGCGCGCCACGATCTGTTCGTCAATCATGATCGTTTTGCCGTCGATAATCGTCGACTCGAGCCCGAATTCGGGTTTGCCTCGCGGCGCCGAGGCATGGGCGAACACTTCAAGCGCCGAGGCGATGACCGGGCCACCGCCAAAATATGCCAGCGGGTTTACCGGGTTCTGCAACATGCCGGCGCCAAAATTGGCCATGGCGCTGGCGCCTGCCATCATTGATCGCTGCATTTCATAGGCATTGTAAAGCATTGGATGATCTTACCCCTGAACGGTTAATGACCGCTCACCAGTCATCTGCTTAGCATGCTGCATTGCGGTAGCAATGGCGCGTTGCCCCAAATCGGCGAGCAGCGTGCCAAAACCTTTGCCGAATCACGAAATAATGGGCGACGGCGGCGCTTGCGATAGTCGTTGAGGGTGGGCGGCCGTCCTGCTAGGCGTTTTGGGTATGGATGACCCCTCCCCCGCGGCGCCCGCTCCGGCGCCATCG
>JAKFUZ010000011.1 GCA_021732445.1 Sphingomonas sp.
CCTTCGCTTCCGTTTAACCGGAGCGGAGGAAGCGCCGAGCGCCGCAGAGGTGCAAGCAAGATCAGCAACGGACGCAGGCGGCGCACCCTTCGTGCGCGCCGCCAAGTCCTCGCCAAATACAGCGGCAGTCACCTTCTTCACTCTGGTAACGGTCCGAAGTTCGCACCTTGCTCGCCGCTTCTGTGGATGCGCGACTACGAACCTCGGGTGAAAACTTGTTCGTTGTTTTGCTCATATCGGCTCCGCTTTCTCAGGCATTGGAGCCTCCGACAATCCCTTGGCGGTTCGAAGAAGTCTGTGGTGTGGGTCGCGACGGTAGACAATATGGCCTATGCTGGCCCCAGCTCTCTGACGAAGGCAAGGATGCGCTGATGACGATGACATTGCATATCTTCAAGGCTGCGTGGGGCGGAATGCAGCCCAGCAATCTTTGCCTCAAGGTCGATGTTTGGCTGCAATTGGCCGGGCTGGAGTTTGAGCGCGTCGCGAGCAACCTTGCGTCGCGTGCGCCCCGCCGACGGGTTCCCTTTGTCAGATTAGACGACGGCAGCTGGATCGACGATAGTGAGGTGATCATCGCTACGCTGAGCGCGCGTCACGGGATCGATGTTGATGTCGGGCTGAGCGATGCCGAGCGCGGCCTGAGCCGCGCGGTGCAGCAGATGATCGACGAACATATGTTCTTCATGCTGATCGACAGCCGATGGAACGACGATGCGGTGTGGCCCCATGTTCGCGACAATTTTCTGGGGCCGTGGCCCTGGCCGCTGCGCCTGCTGGTGGGGATGATCTTTCGTCGGGGGGTGCGCAGGCGCATTCGCCTGCAGGGCTATGGGCGCTATACGGTTGCTGAACGTCAGCAAAAGGCAGAGGCCAATCTGCTCGCGCTCGATCAGATATTGGGCGACAAGCCCTTCATGCTGGGCGATGTCCCGCGCAGCATCGACGCGGCGGCCTATGGTATGCTGGCCTCCATCCATTTTGCCAATCTGGAGACGTCACTCGCGGCGATATTGCGGCGCTTTCCCAGGCTAGTTGCGCACACGCAGCGGATGGAGGCCCGTTTTGGCCGCGGCATCGCCGTGCCCAAGGGGAAGGCTTAGTATCTTTCTCATTTAAAATGAGGCATAAATTCGTACCTCATCTCCGAACACTTGCCGATTTCTGCCAATTCCCCCGCCGCCGATGCAGGTGACGATTACTTTGGCGGCAGCCCCAAAGGCCAAGCGATCTCAAGCGGCGGACGACGGTTATGACAGCATGATCACCGCAGCGCACATGCACGCTCTGCGCCGCGCAGAACGCCAGAGGGTTACGGCTGGCCTTCCAGTCGGTGACGGCACTTCAAACATGCGGCTGACGCTTGCAACGCTTTGGGCTTGCCGGCGGAGATTTGCGCAAGATCGTGCAGATCAAAGCGTCGCGCATCGATAGCTATTGTTGCAGTTACGGCGCCAAAGAATGTATGCAGTGTTAAATAATTGAAGCGAATCTGGGCTGAGGAGCGAAATATGGACAATCTGGCAATCGTACGCCGATTTACCACCGAATTTCTTGGCCGTGCCGATCTGGCGGCTGCAGATGCGACCATGCACCACGATATTCGAGGGTTTACCGGGCTGAAACCATCAGGGCCGATTGAAGGTATCGAGGAATATAAGGCGACGCTGACCGGCTTTGCCGACGCCTTTCCGGCGGAATCACCGGTCGAGATCATCGACCAGTTCGAATCCGCTGATGGCACGCGCGTGGTAACGCGCTTTCATTCGCGCCAATGCCACGCCAAGGACTATTACGGAGTCGCCGCGACCAACCGGATCATCCTGTTCGACGAAACCCATGTCGCGCGGCTTAAGGACGGCAAGATCATCGAGAATATCGTTTCGGCCACCAATCTTGAGTTCGAGATGCTGATGGCCCCCGTGCTGTCGCCGATGATCCTTGGATAGGCGGGTCGCAATATGACACAATCAAAAGGGCCAGCGATCATCATCGGCTATGGGCCGGGCGTAAGCGGTGCCGTCGCCGAGGCCTTCGCAAAAGAAGGTTATCCGCTGGCGCTGATTGCGCGTGACACCGCCAAGCTGGATGCGGCGGTGACGGCGTTTCACGCGAGCGGCATCGCGGCGCGCGGTTTTGCTGCCGATGCCGGTCATGCGACCGCGCTGACCACGGCACTCGATGCCGCGCGCGATGCGTTCGGAGATGCCGAGGTTTTGGTCTATAACGCGGCACTGTGGCGCCCGGGCCCGGTGCTGGCGACGACACCCGAAAGCTTTGATGCGGATTTCCAGCTGTGTGTGACCGGCGCGCTGGTCGCCGCGCGGGCGCTCGCCCCGGCGATGATTGCAGCAGGGCGCGGGACTTTGCTGTTCACCGGCGGCGGCCTTGCGCTTTACCCCTCCCCTCAGGCACCCTCGCTGTCGGTGGGCAAAGCCGGCATCCGCGCATTGGCGCTGATGCTGGCCGCAGAGCTGGCACCCAGTGGCATCCGCGTTGGCACGGTCACGATCGCTGGTGAGGTTGCAGCTGGCACCGCTTTTGCGCCGGAGAAGATCGCCGACGCCTTCCTCGCGCTGCACCGTTCGCCGCCTGACCCTGCGACAGCAGAGGTCGTTTTCCGCGGTTCAGGGTCTTGATCAAGAGCTTTGCGACTCGCCAATCGAGGCGTACGCTGTTGCAGGTTTCGGTCGTTTATCGCGGAATGCACCTTGAGTTTTGGATCCCATCGAGGCGCGATCTCGGGGTCGATTGCCGCGATCCACACCTCGCTGGCGCAGAAGCGCGAGGTCACACTGCTGCCATGACGTCCTCGGAACCCTTGTCGATGGACCGTCGAGATTTGGCTGGAGAATCCAATTGACCCCGAAACACCTTTATGCTGAACTGTTGTTCAGCTTTCGGCTCCGCCATGGTGTTCAGCGAGTCCTACAAATCACGTGCCTGTCCATCGTGTTCCAGCCAGCCGATTCCGACCATATTCGAGACAATTGATACGAGGAAAGCTTGCATGCGTAAGATCAAACCGCTCGCCTTTACCGCACTGCTGCTTGCGGTTGCCGGATGCGACAAGCCAGCCGCAACCACCGCCACCGGCCCGGTCGAGAAAGTGGCTGTCGACAGCGGCGCTGACGCTTCGGGCACCTTGCGGGTGCCGACCAATTATCGCGATACCTATCAGTATCTCGGAACCTGGGCTGTGGCAGACGACAAGGCAGCTGGATCGAAGGAGATGCACATCGTCTATGCCTCGCCCGGTGCCGCAGCCGGGCATCGCGCCAACGGCAAATTCGCGGACGGCACGACGCTGGTGAAAGAAGTATTCGAGGCGACGACAGGACCAATGACGACGGGCACGGTCAGCCATACCAAAACGCTGAAAGGCTGGTTCGTCATGGTCAAGGACAGCAAGAACAGCCATCCCGACAACAAATTGTGGGGCGAAGGCTGGGGCTGGGCATGGTTTGACCAGGGCGCGCCGACCAAGACAACATCGACCGATTACAAGGTAGATTGTCTGACCTGCCACGAGCCGGCCAAAGCCACCGACTGGACTTATGTCGATGGCTATCCGGTGCTGGAGAAATAAAGGGGAGCGGCACCCCTGTTGGAGTGCCGCACACCGCCTCGCCTTGCGCCGAGCGGGCTCGTTTTCATCGGCTGGTCGCTGTTGGCTGATGCTGCAAAAGCCAGAACGGAGAGGCATTGAGCTCTGTAAGGAAATTTCACCTGCCGACTGAATCACGGCGCTGAGGGCGTTGGTCCATAACCCAGATCGTGGAGCCACACGCCAGACGTGCCGTACCCTGCATGCCGCGACCGGGACATGCAGGGTGGCATTGTTGATAACAACAGTCGTGTCCTTGTTAGACGTGCTCAGGCAGCGGCGCTCTGCCGGATTGATGGGTCGGCACGCGCGGTAAAGGCAACCACCGCGAGCACGCCAGCCGCCATCACCGGATAATAGATTGATGCGAGGAAGCCGAAGCCGAGGACGAACGGCGCAACAATGAACGCCACCCCAGCCGCGAGATCGAGCAACAGGTGGAGGTCAAAAGACACCAGCTTGATTATACCGAACGCATAATCGGTGAGCAGGCTGTAGAGGATCAGGCCGGAACCGCCCGCGACGGACAGCCAGAGCTCAATGCCCTGAAGACCGAGCAGGAAGGGCAACACGATCAGCGCACCAGCGGCGATATAGTCCAAAGCGCCATGCAGCTTCGGGGTAAGGAATTGCAGGTTCATGGGTCGTGTTCCTTTCAAATCAGGTTGGGGCGCGGGCCGATGCGTTGCACCGGCCCGCAAGCAATACGATCAGGCCGCAATCGCCACATCGACGACCGGGAAGTCGATCTTGGTCTGGGCGACGTTGTTCATGAAGTTGGTCAGCACATTGTGCGCAACATTGCCGACGATTTCGACAATGCGGGCATCGTCAAGACCGGCGAGACGGGCTTCAGACAGATCGGCGTCGCTGACCTGACCGCGCGTTTCGACGATACGCAGCGCAAGCGTCGCAATGGCGTTGTCGATCGCGCTTTCGCCCTTGCCCTGACGGGCAGCGCGGATGGCAGCGGGCGACAGGCCGGCACCCTTGCCGAGCAGCGTGTGTGCCGACAGGCAATAGTGGCAGCTGTTATACTGGGCGACAGCGAGCGAAACGATTTCGCGCTGTGCGGCGGTCAGAACGCCCTTGGTCAGCGCATCGGCGAAAGCGAGGTTGCCGTTCAGCACGGCGGGGGCCTGAGCGAAGGTTGCAAACAGATTGGGGACCATGCCAATCTTCGCCTTGACAGCGCCGAGGGTTGCCTGGACGCCAGTGTCAGCGGTGGCGAGTTCTACGGGGTTGATACGGGGCATTTGAATTTCCTTTCATGATCGGTGCGGGGTTGCACAACAGCTATATGGGCTGCTATCGATACAGATAGGTTCCAACTTCATTGCAGATCGTTCAAATGGATAATCTTGCCGCCCTCTTTGCGCACACCGCCCCGAGTGCGCGGGCGTTCTTCGCTGGCAATTTGTGCAACGCGGCGCAGTTTACCGAATGTGGCTATCTTCACCTTCTCAGAAAAGGGGAATTGACGTTGAGCCGAACCGGCGCGGCGGACATTACGATCAGCGAACCAACGCTGCTTTTCTTCCCGCGCGGGCGGGCGCACAGCTTGACCGCGCCCCCAGAAGAAGGGGCTGATCTTGTTTGTGCCAAGGTCGATCTGGGCGGCGATGTCGGCAACCCGATTGGCGAAGGACTGCCCGAACTCATCCTGCTGCCGCTTGCTGAACATTTGGCGCTGGCGCCGATCTGCGATCTGCTGGTTGCCGAAGGGTTTGGAGAAAGCGATGGGCGGCAGCCCGCCATCGATCATCTGTTCGACTATCTTTTGATCCTGATCGTGCGGCATGTTGTGGCGAGTGGCCTGGTGAATGATGGCGTCCTGGGTGGCCTTGCCGACCCGCGGCTGGCCAAGGCGTTGACAGCGATGCACGAACAGCCCCGGCGGTCATGGTCGCTCGATGATCTTGCCGAGGTGGCCGGTATGTCACGCACCCGCTTTGCCACGCATTTTCGCGCGCGCGTCGGGAGGACGCCGATGGACTATCTGACCCGCTGGCGAATGACGCTGGCGCGCGAACTTCTCGCCAAAGGCAAGCCGGTCAAGATCGTGGCCGGACGCGTCGGATATGACAGCGCGGCCGCCTTTTCGCGGGTGTTTGCCAGGGTCACCGGCGAGGCACCGCGTCAAGTGGCGCACGCATCGAGGAAGCGCGATCAGCCCGACAATATCTGAGCCGTCACCAACGCGAGACCGGCTGGGCAAGGCTGGCGTGGCGGCATGGCCGCATGCTGCGCAATGATGCACGCTGCCGCACCCAAAGCCAACATCGCGCGCCAGCCAGACCTGTACGACGGCTGCCCCCCTTCCACGCCTGTGCTTGTACTGCGGAAATAGGCTGCAATGGCGGATAGGACGATGGTGAAAATCGCAATCATGACATGGGGCGCTCGCTTGGGACAGACGCGCCCTATGGCCGCGAATGGCGCACCGCTTGACCCGGAAATCTTGCCGTGCGTTCCAAATGGTGCGCCTCGCGGCAGCGCATTTCAGGCAGCCTGTCTGTCCTTTGCGCGAGGACCGTTGGCGGGTCAGGGCGCCGGTGGCTATGCGATCAATTGGCAGCCATGCAGATCTTGACGATCAGCCGAGGCGTTGGCCCCAAATGTTCGCCACGGCCAATATGGCGCAATATCGTTCGGTCAATAGCAGCATTGCGCGCGCGGACTCTGTCACAAGCGGTTAGTTTGCCTGCAATCCAAACGCCTTTGGACAACTTGACTGCGCACCAACCAGCTAACCGGAGGGAGGCGGCCATCAAGACTCAAATCTCGCTCCCGGCTGATGGGCCTCGGGTGCATGATGACCGTTGCGCCTTCCGCGAATGCCATCCAGCCTTCGCGACGGCCGGCGTGTGCGCAAGGTTGCGTAACCCGCACCCTCATCTGATTGCAGGGCCTCAAGTCCGGATACGCGCTGTCTGTTCAAGCTCTCGTTCCTGCTGTTTTGGAGCTTTGGCCAAGCTTCGCAGCCACCAGGAACCGGGCGTCGGTCGCCTTCCCCACCACCGCCGACGCCCGCATTTTTCCTTTCAGCGCAACGCCTCGCACCGCAAGGGGCGACGCTGCAGGCAGTCAGGACTACGTGATCTCTCACTCAGGACCATGTCGGCTTTCGACCGGCGTCTGGACGTCGGCGCGTCTCGACCGGTGGATGCAATACCGAGCCAAATTCGCGCCCGGCACGAGGATGTATCTTGCAGCCTCCGATGCCGGGCAGCGAGCAAAGCTTGTCGCGTAGCTTCAGTGCGTTTTGGCGCCCGTCACAAAACGCTGAAACCGAGATCATAACAGTTGGTAAAGAGGAAATCATGATGACCAAAACTAGCTTCGCCGCATTTTCTTTGGGATGTTCTCTGCTTGTTCTTGCAGGCTGCAGCAAGTCAGAAGCAACAAAGGCTGGTCCGGTCGATGAAACTGCCGTGGCCAGCCCTGCCGTCGAGCGATACATGCCGGAATACACCGCCGCGGGCGAACTTGTGTTGCCCAAGAAGTTCGAACGGTGGGTCTATATGGGCTCCCCGTTGACACCGCATGGGTTGAACAATGGCAAGGCCAATTTCCCCGAGTTCCACAACGTCTATATCCAGCCATGGGCCTATGACGAATACAAGAAGACCGGTGTCTTCCCGGAAGGGACAATCCTGTTCAAGGAGCTTCAGCTGACCATCAAAGGAACATATCCGGACGGGTCGCGCGACGAGGCATCAGGGCGCGGATATTTCCCCGGCAAGCTCAATGGCGCGGATGTTTCGGTCAAGGACAGCAAGCGTTATGCGGACACTCAAAACTGGGGATATTATAACTTCAATCATGGCGAGCCGAAATTTGAGACTGCCAAATTGAGGCCGATCGGTGAGTGCGCGCAATGTCATATCGATGGTGCCAAGAAAGATATGGTGTGGACGCAGTTCTATCCGCGGCTGGATCAATAGAGATGCTGCCCCGTGGTGCCACAGTTGTCGGGTTGCGAGCGTTATCGTTGGCCGGTGCCCTGATCGTGACGGCCTGTGCGCCGCAACCGAAATCAAGTGCCGTTGTTGACAGCGTTGCTGTCGACAGTGGCGCTGACGCCTCGGGCACCCTGCGGGTACCGGCCAATTATCGTGATACCTATCAGTATCTCGGCACTTGGGCCGTGGCGGACGACAAGGCAGCAGGATCGAAGGAGATGCACATCGTCTATGCGTCACCCGGTGCCGCAGCCGGGCATCGCGCCACTGGCAAGTTCCCGGACGGCGCGACGCTGGTAAAAGAGGTTTTCGAGGCGACGACAGGGCCTATGACAACGGGCACGGTCAGCCATACGAAAACGCTGAAAGGCTGGTTCGTGATGGTCAAGGACAGCAAGAACAGCCATCCCGACAACAAATTGTGGGGCGAAGGCTGGGGCTGGGCGTGGTTTGACCAGGGCGCACCGACCAAGACAACATCGACCGATTACAAGACCGACTGTCTGACGTGCCATGTGCCGGCCAAAGCCACCGACTGGACCTATGTAGAAGGCTATCCGGTTCTGAAAAAATAAGGCTGAACCCGTGATAGGCTTTAACCTGGCATCGGCATTGAAACGGGCGCCATGACGCGCGGAAAACTATTGGAGACATTGGTTATGCGTTTCAAGCTCGCCCTGGTCGCCTTGATATTGTTCGGTATCGGTGTAGCGCAGACCGCGAAAGTAGCGGCTCTCACGCTCACCGTTGCTGCGCTGCAGCAGCCGACGCCCACGTCGGCAAAGGTGGTCGGCCACCTTTACATGCAGTCCAACACCATCGCCAACGAGATCGTGCATTTCGCGCGTCGTGCCGACGGCACGCTGGCCGAGGTTGAGCGCGTCGCCACGGGCGGTGCCGGGTCGGGCGTATTCAAGCCAGTCAGCGGGCAAGCCAGCGCACCCAATGCCTTCGAAGGTGCCGGCAGCGTCATCCTGGCCCCGGGCAATAAGCTGCTGTTTGCCACCAATGGCGGCGACAATACGGTGTAGAGCTTTCGTGTTGCGGCCGGTGGTCGCCTTACGCTGCTCGATCGCCAGAGCACTGGCGAACCGGTAACCGGCAAAAGCGGCACGGCCAAGTCGCTCGCCTATAGCCCGGCGAGCCATACGCTGTTCGTGCTCCATGCCTTCGGACCCAACCATATTCGCGCGTTTTCGGAAAAGGCCGGCAAACTGACGTTGCGCGACGCGCGCTACAGCGTCAACAACGCCACCAAGACCGACCGAATCCCCACCCAGTTGGTTCTGTCGCCCGATCAGAAGTTTCTTCTCGTCGACATATTGTTTGATTTTCGCCCGGCGGAAAATGCCGATGGATCGGCAAAGCTGGTTGTTGCCAACGCGCCCGACAAAGACGGGCTGGTCGTCTTCCCGATCGATTCGCGGGGCGCCTTGCGTGAACCGATCTTCAATGATGCGGGGGGAGCCGGCCCCTTCTACATCGGTTTCGTAAAAGGTCGACCGGGCACCTTCATCAACGGCTATGCGGTGTCCGACGGGATCGCGATCAGCCATATCGACGCGAAGGGGCACGTTACCAGTGGAGCAGCGGTCCAGATCAATACCGCTGCTGGCAAGCCCTCGGAGCTTTGCTGGCTGGCGATATCCGCCGACGGCAAGCGCGTTTATGCGACCAATTTCGGATATGGCAGCTTGACCAGCTTCGCGCTCGACGGGGCTACGCTGCGGATTCTCAAAGATCCTGCGAACGATCCAATCCCCGGCGATGGCACCTTCCGCGCCGTCAATGGCCTGGTCAGCAGTGGCCCAAGCGACAGCTGGTTGAGCCCCGACGACGCTTTTCTGTACCAGATATTTGGCAACGCCTCGACGCTGATTGCCTATCGTGTGGTCAAGAATGGCAGCTTGGCCGAAGTGTCGCGCCATCCAATTGCCTATAACAGCCCGCAGGGTTTAGCCGGCTTTTGATCGCCCTCGACAATGGCGGCCCAGGCTGGCGACTTTCTCCAACGGTCGCCGTCTGATCCATAACGGCGAATGCAGCGGAGCGACCAGCGACGAGCACAGAGATGCCGATGTCCTCGGTTGCGAACTCGGTCAGGTGTTCCGTGCGCGGCGATGTTACGTTCTGAAAACATCAAAAATGTGCTATCAACAGGTCAATAGCGAATCGCTGGCGATGTTGACTGTCTTTAGCAACTCCCCGATTGCTTGTGACCTTGGGGGTAGCTTGTGGCAACAGTACCCGACCGAACGGGCGACCAGCACGAGACAGCATCCGGTCGGCATAGCCCGGACCGGACAGAGGCGATTTATGCGAAGCAAACCATAGCCAAGGGCCTCGGCTCCCTGGGTGTGTCAGCGGCACTTTGGCAAACGGAAATCTTCGCGGGTTTCGATCACAATATCCCCGCCTGCCAGCATACCCATGCGATTTCGACCTGCCTTAACGGCGGGGGCGAGAGTAGCTCTTTCATCAATGGTCGTTTTCGTTATCGTCGGCAGATCGTTCCTGGCAGTACGGGCATTCTTCGGGCGGGAGACACGGCACGTGCCGTCACCCACGCCGGCTGGGGTCACTGTCTGCATCTCTATCTGCCAGACAGTCTGTTGCAACAAAGTGCGGAAGATGGCTTTGGGCAAAATGCTCAGGTCGAGCTGCTGCCAAGCGATCTCAGAGTCGATCCGGCCATCACCCAGTTGGGAAAGATTGTTGCGCAAGAAATTCGGATTCCGAGCTGCGGCAGCCGGATGATGCTGGACAGCGTTTCTTTGGCCCTGGTCGTCCACGTGCTGCGGTCCTGGTCGAGCCTGTCAGCACCCACCGAACTGCATCGGTCAGGCCTTGCGCCCTGGCAGCAACAGCGCGCCATTGAGCAGCTTCAAAGTCGCTATCACGAGAATTTGTCGATCGACGATCTTGCAGCGGAGGCGCGGCTTTCCCCGTTTCATTTCATCCGCAGTTTCAAGGCGTCCGTTGGTGTTCCGCCGCATCAATATCTGACGCAGATAAGGATGGAACGCGCCCGTGTACTGCTGGAGACTACCGATTTGGCCATCACGGATGTTGCCTTCGAAACTGGTTACCAATCTCCAGCCCATTTTGCGCGGCTCTTTCGCCGACATTACGGGATGACGCCGACAGCCTATCGGCGCGAACGGAACAGGTGATTGGGTCGCGCAACGTGATCCCCATCATTCGGCAAGCGACCGCCAGGGTACGACAGGTATTGCCGTGCAAGAAAGCGGGTAGGCCGAAGGGAGGGTTCAACCCCGCGCCGTTCCTGTTCGAGTTGGGCGCCGAACACCGCCAGTGTGCTATGGGCCAAGCGAGAAGTGGGATAGCTTGTGTCAACAGTGTCTGATCCGACCGGCAGTCTGCCCGGGACTGAAACCGGTCCGCTCAACGCAGATCGGATAGAGCTTTCCTACAGCCAAACGCCCATAGCCAAGGGTTTTGGCTCATTGGGCATGTCGGCTGCACTTTGGCAATCTGATGTTTTCGCCAATAGCGAAGCGTCACGCCCTGCCTGCCCGCACACGCACATGATCGAGACTTGCCTTTTCGGCGGGGGCGAGAGCAGCCTCTTTATCGATGGCCGCCACGTCTTCCATCGGCGCATTGCTCCGGGCAGCACGGCCCTGGTGCGAGCAGGAGAAGCGCCGCGTTCCGTCACCTACTCTGCCTGTGGTCAGTGCATGCATCTCTATCTTCCCGACAAATTGTTGCAGCAGAGCGCGACGGAGGAATTCAATTGTCCCGGGTCGGTCGAATTGCAGCAGCGCGGTCTCCAGGACGATCCAATGATCGCCCGGATGGGCCGACTGGTTGCTCAGGAAATCCAGGCTCCGAGCGGCGGCAGCCAGATGATGCTGGACAGCGTTTCGCTGGCCCTGACCGTAAGAATGCTTCGGACATGGTCGAGATTAACAGAATGCTCCGATCTTCTCACCTCAGGTCTTGCTCCCTGGCAGCAAAAACGTACAATTGAAGTGCTCCAAAGTCGCTACGCAGATGATTTGTCGATCGCCGATCTTGCGGCGGAAGCGCGACTTTCGCCCTTTCATTTCATCCGCAGTTTCAAGCGCTCCGTTGGTGTTCCGCCGCACCAATATCTGACGAAGATTAGGTTGGAGCGAGCCTGTGTGCTGCTGGAAACGACCAATTTGGCCATCACGGATGTTGCCTTCGAAACAGGTTATCAATCTCCAGCCCATTTTGCGCGGCTCTTTCGCCGACACTACGGGCTCACCCCGACAGCCTATCGACGCAAAGCCCGCACCTGACAGGAGTCAGCTGACTGCAACCCCGCCTGCATATGAGCGAGCGCCGGATCGCGCCAGAGCGGCGCGCAGTGCAGGATTGTCGAGGCTGAGTGACTGCTTGACTGTCAAATGCCAGAGGTGGGATGCGTTGTGCTCGGTTTCGTGGCTACCGAGACAAGGTGTTTTATAGAAGCGCAGTGCATGGATGCACCGGGCGGTTGAGGCGCCCGCAGGCGCCGACCGCGCGACCTGACCCATGATGGTGGCGCGATCGGTGATCGCCGACAAGGTCGCTGCTGGCCAGTTCATCACCGCGGCGCACGAAGTGCCTCGCATCTGGACCGCTGCGGGGGGCTGGATGTCGCTGCAATGATCTGACGACGGACAGCAGCGACGGAATTGTCCCGCGCATCGGTGACAGATTACGCAAGATAGCGGTTCGGCCAGGGGGTCATCAGAGAGCTATGGCGTAATCGTAGTGATCATCACTATCGTCCGTGGCCCGCCAATTTTGTGCGCGGCGCGCGTGGTGCCTGATTGTCGCGTGGCGCCTAGTCGGCCTTGCGCAGCGACTGATCGAGGTCGACCAGCGCCTCATAGGCGGCTGGCTCCAGTGTTGTGGTGAACTGGCAGCCGGCGACAAAATCGTCCGACCACACGATTGTCGCCGCGACCGGGCCGGTTTGCGGCATCGTCAGCCAGATCATCGAGCCAACCCGCAGTGGCGAGTAAATCTCAAGCCGCGCGCCATGGATCGACAGATCGACCACCCGGCACAAGGCCCGGTCCAGCCCGCCCCGGCCGATGCGCGCATCAAGAGAAACCGGCGCGCGCGGGCTGCGGCGCCGTCCGGTGCTTTCAGCAGGCTCGAATTCAGCAGCGAGCATGGGCATTCCTCGTTGGTTGACGAAGAAAGCCTAGGCGAACAGGGCTAACGCGCCGTTAACGAGGTGGGAGCCGGCCCGGCCTTATTTTTTGCCGAGCGAAAGGCCGCCAAAGCGCTTGTTGAAGCGCGCGACCTGGCCGCCGGCATCGAGCAGACGCGAGTTGCCGCCAGTCCATGCCGGATGCGCCAGCGGGTCGATTTCCAGCGTCATGAGGTCGCCTTCCTTGCCCCAGGTCGAGCGCGTCTCATATGTGGTGCCGTCGGTCATCTGCACCTTTATCATGTGATATTCAGGGTGCGTGTTCTTTTTCATGCGAAATGCTCCATCGGTGGCTGGTTCCAACCAGCCTGAACAGGAAGCGGCGGCGCCTAGCATGGCGCCCCCGGCTTGGCAATGCGCTTAGGTGGGCGTGCCCAGCATTTTCGCGCTGTCATCCCACAGCCGCGCCGCGGCCTCGTCGTCGCGGGCAAGCGCTGATGGCGCGATGGAAACCAGGTGCTTGCCGCGCACCGACCAATAGTCGCCGTGGCACCCGGCATAGCCCGGTGCCGCCGCCAGATCGGCCAGAAACTGGCCGGAGCGCGCGATGGTGCTCACCCGGTCTGACGACATCATCAGGGGCAATATATACCCCACCGCGCGAGCGATCCATTTGCCGTTGTCGCGCGCAAGCCCGGTATGCGGCACATAACCGGGGTCAAGGCTCATCACGCTCAGCGCCGGATAGCGCCGGGCGGCCTCCCGCGCGGTCATGATGTTGCACAGCTTTGACGAGGAATAGGCCCGAAAACACGCGGCCCGTGTCCGCGTTTCGCGGCGCGGATCGCGATCGGGATAGGCAAGCAAGGTCGCATCGGCATGGATTGGCGGCGTGACCGGCGTCTTTTCGGCCGGGTCATGGGTGCCGCTGCCGGTAAAGATGACTCGCGCGCCAGCCGCCATCCGGTCTTTGACCAGCGCCAGCAACAGGAAATGGGCAAGATGGTTTACGGCAAATGTCCGCTCAAACCCGTCGCTGCTCGTTGCAGGACGCGCCAGTTGCAGCCCGGCATTGAGGACCAGCGTGTCAATCGGGTCAGGCCCGAGCGCGGCGGCAAAAGCGCGGACATTGGCAAGCGCATCGAGATCCAGGGGCACCGCCAGAACGTGCCCCGCAAGCGCGGCGGGCAGCGCGCCCGGGTTTCGCGCGCCGATCGTCAGCCGGTGTCCGCCCGCGACCAGGCGCTCGGCCGCGAACAGGCCGAAACCGGCGGTGGCGCCTGTCATCACGATGTGGCGCGTGGTGCTCACCACCCGGCGGGCTTTCCCTTGTTCTGCGCGTCAAGCCAGGCCTTGAGCGGTGCGAAATACGCCGCCATCGCCGCGCCAGAGATTTCGCGCGATCCGGTGAATGCCTCCAGCGCTTCGGGCCAGGGTTTCGACTGGCCAAGCTCCAGCATCGCGTTCAGGCGGGCACCAACCTCTTTGTTGCCATAAAAAGAGCAGCGGTGGAGCGGCCCGGTCCAGCCCGCCTGCTTGCACGCTGCGGCATAGAATTGAAACTGGAGCAGCCGCGCCAGGAAATAGCGCGTATAGGGCACGCTGGCCGGCACATGATATTTGGCGCCAGGGTCGAACCGGGTCGCGTCACGCTCGACCGGCGGGGTGATACCCTGATATTGCAGCCGCAGCGCGTTCCACGCCGCTTCATAGCCGTCGGGCTTGATGACGCCCGAAAATACCGCCCAGCGCCATTTGTCCACCAGCAGGCCAAAGGGGAGGAACGCTACCTTGTCCATCGCCTGTTTCAGCAACAGGCCGATGTCCTTGTCTTCGCTTGGCACGCGGGCGGCGTCGAGCAGGCCAATCTGGACCAGATATTGCGGCGTGATAGACAGCGCGACAAAATCGCCAATGGCTTCGTGAAAGCCATCATTGGCGCCGTTCTGATACAGCGTCGGCTGGTTCTTGTAGGCGCGCTGATAATAATTGTGACCCAGCTCGTGGTGAATGGTAACAAAATCATCGCCATTCACCTTGGTGCACATCTTGATGCGCACATCGTCCTGACTGTCGAGATCCCACGCCGAGGCGTGGCAAATCACATCGCGGTCGGCCGGCTTCACGATTTGTGACCGCGCCCAGAAGGTGTCCGGCAGCGCCGCGAAGCCCAGTGACGAATAGAACCCCTCGCCGGCCCGCACCATCTTTACCGGGTCATAGCCTTTCTCGGTCAGCAGGTCGCCCACATCAAAACCCAGGTCACCAGCACCCTTGGGGGCAACGATGTCATAGATATTGCCCCATTCCTGCGCCCACATATTGCCCAGCAGGTCGGCGCGGATTGGCCCTGTTTTCGGCTGCACCGCGTCGCCATATCTGGCGTTGAGCTTCCAGCGCACATAGGTGTGCAGCGACTGGTACAGCGGCTCCACCTCGCGCCATAATTTGTCGGTTAGCTGCGCGAATTCCTGAGGGCTCATGTCATAGCCCGATCGCCACATCGCGCCGACATCCTTGTATCCCAGCTCGACGGCGCCCTGATTGCTGATCTCGACGGTGCGCGCATAATCGTCATGCATCTGCGCGCCGACATTGTCGTGCCAGCTAATCCACATTTCCTTGAGCTGCTGGGGGTCGCGGACGGTGCCCATTGCCGCTTCGATGTCACTGCCGTTGATCGGCTTGCCGCCCAGCGTGCCCTTGCCCTTGCCATATTGCGACGACATGCGTGTGACGATGGTTGACAGCTCGTCGGCCGCGCCGGCTTTGGTAGGTGCTGGCAGGGTGATGCCGCCGCGCAGCAGATTGAGTTTGCGCACCGTATCGGCCGACAGCCCAGCGACTGCCTGATATTTCGCAGCCTCCAGCGCGAGCTTTACGGAGAGTTCGGTCCCTTCCGCGCCGCTTTTTGCCGCCAGCGCGTCGGTATCCTCGGTGATGTAGGTCGCGTTGATCCACGCGATGCGGCTGGCGTCGATCGAAAACGCGGCGAGCTGCTGTTCGGCGGCGGCCACAAAAGCGTCGGCATCTGCCGAGGTGGGGGCAGCAGCGGTTGCCGCGGCGGGCGCAGCCGGTGACGGCGGACCGGCCAGCGCCGGGCTGGTGAATAGCGCCACGCCAAGCGCGAAAGTCGAAATGCCAAATCGGGTCATGTGCTGGTTCCCAAAAATCGGTTGATGGCGCATGTGACCATCCCGGCGCCACTTGGTCAACCCGCCAGAAATGCCGCCATTGCCTGCCCCAGTTCCGGCTTCAGCACCGCGCTCATATGATTGCCGGGAACACCGCGATACTGGGCGTTGGGGAGCGCGGCCGCGAGCCGCTCGGCAGAGCCATTGTCATGGTCGTCCACGCCGCACAGCACCAGCGTCGGCGACGTCATGTCGGCAAGTGCTTCCGGCGGCGTGTTCACGAAGCTGTCGAGCACGCGCACCAGCGCGGCGGCGTCGCCCCCCGTTGTCTTGAGAAACCCCGCTGCCATCCATTCGGCCGATCCACGCTCGAACGAGGTTGTCGAGGTAAGCACGCGGCGGAAGAAATCAGCCCGTGTGCCGGTTTCGGTCACCCCTTCAAACCCCATGCCCGACAGAATCACCCGGCGTGGAAGCGCACCTCCCGCCAGCATCCTGACGACGGTACGCGCGCCGAGCGAATAGCCGCCAAGATCATAATCGGTAAGCGCCAGATGCGCGATCAGCGCCTGCCCGTCGCGCGCCAGCACGTCGGGCGGATAATATGCGGCGTCATGAGGTTTGGCGCTCGCCCCATGGCCGCGAAGATCGGGCATAATCACCCGCCACCCCGACGCTGCCAGATGCGCGGCATGGCCATAACGCAGCCAGTTCGTCACGGCGTCTGACATATAGCCGTGGAGCAGCATGACCGGCCGCCCCTGCCCCAGCTCGCGCCAGGCAAGCATGGTTCCGTCAAAACTGCTGAAATGATGAAGGTCAGGCTCGGCGGTCATGATGGACGCAATCCGTTGGGTCGGGTGCATCAGCCTATGCCCGTGCGCCCCGTGTCGCAAAGCCAAATGGCATCGTGCCGGCCGATGGCGTCGTCAAGGCCGATGCGCGTGGCACGGCTGGCACGACAGCGCTTGCCCCGCTATATTCATGCCATGGCGTTGATGCTTGAATTTCTCATCGGCGATGTCGCGCGGTTGCAGCGGCGGCGTTTTGGCGAGCGGGCCAAAATGCTGGGCGCGACACGGCCGCAGTGGCGCACGCTGACGACGCTGGCGCGGCATGAGGGGATCGCCGAACCCGGCCTGGCTGAGCTTCTCGAAATCGAACCGGCGAACCTGTCACGCATGGTTGACCGGCTGGTGGCCAGCGGGCTGGTCGCGCGCCGGCCGAACCTCGATGGCGGTCGCGATGCGCAACTCTTTCTCGCAGACGTCGCACGTCCGGTGATGCGCGAATTTCTGCAGATCGCCGATGACGTGTTTGAAGAGGCGCTCGCCGGCGTATCTCGGCAGGACCGCGCCGTGCTGCAAGCCGCGCTCGCCACGATGCGCGCGAACCTTGCCGGGCCAATGGCAGCACGCGGCGGCCAGCCGCCGTAATGACGCAAGATCAGGGCCCGCGATCAGGCCCGGCGGCGCATGAGCAGTGACGCAAATTCTGCCGCCGGTGGATCGGCGGGATAGGCCGGTATGCCTCTGGCCAGCAGCACCCAGGGTTGCTTGCGAGAAACCCAAAGATGGGCGCGGGGCGATAGCGCGCTTGTGTCGTCGAGCGTGCCGGCCCGGATAACGGCGATCATCGGCCGTGCGGTGTTCGTCGTCCATAATCGCGTATGGCACGCCGCACACATATGATGCGTCGAGGCGCCGCCTGCCGGTCGCGGAAAATCAAATCCGGCAACCGCGCCCTCAACCGCAATCATCGCCGCCATGACCACCATCTGCACGGTAAAAGCGCTGCCGGTCGATCGCTGGCAGTCCTGACAATGGCAACAATAAACGGGTGGCGGAGCGCCAGCGGCGATGCTGAAACGCACCGCGCCGCAGCGGCATCCGCCCGCGATATCGGCGAGCGCCGCTGCCAAGCCTTACGCCGCCTTCTTCAAATGCCGGCGGCCCAGCAGTTCGGCAATCTGGACGGCGTTCAGCGCGGCGCCTTTGCGCAAATTGTCGCTCACGCACCACAGCACCAGGCCATTGTCGACAGTTGGGTCTTCACGCACCCGGCTGACAAAGGTCGCATATTCTCCGACGCATTCAACGGGCGTTACATAGCCGCCATTTTCGCGCTTATCGACGAGCATCACGCCGGGTGCCTCGCGCAAAATGCTTTGCGCCTTTTTGGCCGAGATTTCGCGCTCAAACTCAATGGTTATCGCCTCGCTGTGCCCGACGAACACCGGCACGCGCACGCAGGTTGCCACGACCTTGATCTTGGGGTCGAGGATCTTCTTGGTTTCGACCACCATCTTCCATTCTTCCTTGGTGAAACCGTCATCAAGGAAGCTGTCGATGTGCGGAATGACGTTGAACGCAATCTGCTTGGTAAATTTGTTGGCATCGGCCGAATCGCCGACAAAAATGTTGCGGCTCTGTTCAAACAGTTCGTCCATGCCCGCCTTGCCCGCGCCCGACACCGACTGATAGGTCGAAACAACCACCCGCTTGATCGTCGCGTAATCGTGCAGCGGCTTGAGGGCGACGACCATCTGCGCGGTCGAGCAATTGGGGTTGGCGATGATGTTCCTTGCACGATATCCGTCAATCGCCTGCGGGTTTACCTCGGGCACGATCAGCGGAACATCAGGGTCCATGCGGTAGTAGGACGAATTGTCGATGACCGTGCACCCGGCAGCGGCAAAGCGCGGCGCGTGGATTTTGGTCGCCTCGGAGCCGATCGCGAACAACGCCATGTCCCACCCGAGCGGATCGAAATTTTCGATATTCTGGACGCGCAGCTTCTTGCCGCTGTCTCCGAACTCGATTTCGTCGCCCTGGCTGCGCGACGACGCGACGGCTGCCACATCCGCCAGCGGAAATTCGCGCTCGGCAAGAATGTTGAGCATCTCGCGCCCGACATTGCCCGTCGCCCCGGCGACGACGATCCGGTATCCCATGGCATTACTCCAACCGCGTATGTTTGTTACGTCGGCATAGCCGTTCACGTAATTTTGTCCAGCGCCCTGTTGCAGCGCAGCATCACTTCGCGGCAGGCATCCTGCGGTCGAGAAAATTGAGGATGGTCGTCCACAAATGTTCGCTTACCCCTGGCCCGCCAACGCGGTGGGTCTGGCCGGGATAGAACATCATCTCAAACGGCGTGGCACTGTGCTGCATCTTTGCTGCAAAGGCCGTGGAGTTTTCAAACACCACATTGTCGTCGGACATACCGTGGATGAGCAGCAGCGGATCGGCGATTTTTTCGGCGTCGCCAAGGGCGTCGGAGGTGGCGTAGCTCGTCGGGTCGGCGCGCGGATCGCCCAGATACCGCTCGGTGTAATGCGTGTCATACAGCGCCCATTTCGTAACGGGCGCGCCGGCAATCCCGGCCGCGAACACGCCCGGCGCCGCTTCCAGCATCTTTAGCGTCATATAGCCGCCATAAGACCAGCCGTTGATCGCAATCCGTTTGGCATCAACGAAAGGCAAGGTCTTCAGGAACCTGGCACCGGCAAGCTGGTCTGCGACTTCTACCGTGCCCATTGCGTGATAAATGTGGTTTTCAAACGCCTTGCCGCGATTGAACGATCCGCGATTGTCGATCTGGAAATAGACATAGCCGCGCGACACCAGATATTGCGGCAAGGCGCCATCCCAGCCCCGCGTTACTTGCTGGCCGGTGCCGGGGCCGCCATAATGCTGGTAGAACACCGGATAGGTTTTGCCCGGCTCGAGCTTTGGCGTAATCATTTCCCAATACAGCGTGGTCCCGTCATCGGCCTTGATTGTGCCGAACTTGCGCTCGTGATGCGCGGCGAGATAGGGATAATAAGGGTGCCCCTCGACCAGCGCGTTCTGGTTGATCCACGACAGGCGCTTGCCGCTCGCGTCTGCCAGATAGCTTTGTGGCGGCTGATTGGGGTTTGACCGCGCCACGATGATGCGGCTGGCACGCCCGTCCATCACCGCATTGTTCCACCATCCGGCCTCGGTCAGCCGGGTCACCGCACCGGGCCGCGCTATGTCGACCGAATAGAGGTGCTGCTCAAGCACATCGTCCTTGTTGCCGGTGAAGAACAGCCGCCCCCGGGCCTCATCCACCCCGACAAGCTGCTGCACGACCCAGTCGCCGCTCGTGAGCGCCGTCCATTGCCCGCGCGCAAACCGGTAGAGATGGCCAAAGCCGGTGCGTTCCGACCGCCAGATGAGGCTGCCGTCCTTCATCGGCCGGTAGGCATCGGACAAGTTGATCCAGCTCCGCTCGCCCGATTTCTCGGTGAACAGCACCGTTGCCTTGCCGCTTGCCGGATCGACCGAGAGCATGTCGAGGCTGGTCTGGTCGCGGTTTTGGCGCTGCACCAGCAGGCTCTTGCCGTCGGGCGTCCAGTCAACCCGCGCCAGGTAGATGTCGGGGTTTGCGCCCAGATCGACCTTCACGCGCCCGCTGCCGTCGGCGTTCATCACATAGAGCGCGACCAGCGAATTGGGGGTGCCGGCCGCCGGATAGCGCTGATTGAAAACGCTTGTGCCTTCCGCACCAATCGCTGCGCGGGTGACGATGCCCACCGGCGCGTCGTCAAACCGCTCGACCGCGATCCTTTTGTCGTCTGGCGACCACCAATAGCCGGTGCGGCGGTCCATCTCTTCCTGCGCGACAAATTCAGCCTCGCCCCAATGGACCGTGCCGGCGCCGTCCTGCGTTATGGTTCGTGCGGCGCCGCCGCCAAGCGGTTGCACCACCAGATTCTGGTCACGAACGAAGCTGGCGAAACCGCCTTTGGGGCTGATGACCGGGTTGAGCGCGCCATCTTTGGTGTCGGTCAGGCGCACCACTGACCCGTCAAGGCCGGCAAGAAACAGGTCACCGTCAATCGGCACGAGGATGGATTTGCCATCGGGCGCCCAGTCATAAGCGACTATCCCGCGCGACCCGCCAATGCGCGCGCGCTCGCGCTGCATTTTTTCGGCTTCGGACAGCGCCGCGCCGGAACCGATTTTCTTGGAGTCGACCAGCATCCGCTCTTGGCCGGTGCGCGTATCGAGCGCCCACAGGTCATAGCGTTCCTTTTCGTCGGGGCGCGGCCTGAGCGATGTGAGCAGCGTGCCGTCGGGCGAAAGCCGCAGCGCGCGCGGCTGCGATCCGGAAAGGTCCGGGCTGGCAAACAGGCGTTTTAGCGTGAGCGGCGCAGGGCTCGCCGGACCATCAGCCGCCATTGCGGGCGTGCCCCATGTCAAAAGCAATGCCGCAAAAATACGCCAGGATTTGCCCGCCATCATTCATCCCCGAACCCGTTACCGCTTGCCCGACCCGATCCGGTGCGGGCATGATTTGCGTAATGGTATTGCGCGTCGGTGAAAGAACCGCAATGGTAAAGCCCGGAGGCGCCAAAAGCCTGGGGCGTGGCAGGTTGCCCCGCCACGCCCCGCTTTTCGCCATAACTTTGCCATCGCCATTGCCTGGGCTGGCGTGTGGTGAAAATTACTCGGCGGCAGTGCTGCCCTTGGCGGGGCGCGGATCGCGCCGTTCGGCGATGCGCGCCGATTTGCCGCGGCGACCGCGCAGATAATAAAGCTTTGCCCGGCGCACCACGCCGCGACGCACCACTTCGATCGAATCGATATTGGGCGAGTAAAGCGGGAACACGCGCTCCACGCCCTCGCCGAACGAAATCTTGCGCACGGTGAAGTTGGAGCCCATGCCCTTGTTCGAGCGCGCAATGCACACGCCTTCATAATTCTGGACGCGGGTGCGCTCGCCTTCCACGACCTTCACGCCAACCTTCAGCGTGTCGCCAGGGCGAAACTCAGGGATTTTCTTGGCCGCGAGAAATTTTGCAATATTCTCGGCTTCAATCTGCTGGATGATATTCATCTCAGTCGTCCTCATGTCGTTGCCGCGCGCCAGAGGGCGACTGGACCCGAGCGCCCTCATGGCGCTCCCACAAGTCCGGCCGCCTTAGCCGTGTATCGGTCTCGGCTCTGGCTTTGCGCCATGCCTTGATCCTTGCATGATCCCCCGATCGCAGCACTTCGGGGATCGTGCGCCCTTCCCACATTGAAGGTCGGGTATAGTGCGGATATTCGAGAAGCCCGCTTTCAAAGCTCTCGTCATCGCCGCTGGAAGGCGCGCCCATTACGCCGGGCAGCAGCCGAATGCAAGCGTCGAGCAGCACCAGCGCGCCAATTTCGCCACCTGACAGCACATAATCGCCAATCGAGATCTGCTCGATGTCGCGCGCTTCAAAAATGCGCTCGTCAAACCCTTCGAACCGCCCGCATAGAATTATCGCCCCGGCGCCTGCCGCCAGCGCGCGTATCCGCGGCTGCGTGAGCGGCGCGCCGCGCGGTGTCATCGCGAGCACGGGCCGCCCGTCTGCTACAGTGTCGAGCGCAGCGGCCACGACATCGGCCCGCAACACCATGCCCGCCCCGCCGCCTGCTGGCGGGTCATCGACCGTTCGATGCCTGTCGGCCGCGAACGCCCGGATATGAACCGTGTCGCAAGACCATTTTCCCTCAGTGAGCGCGCGCCCGGCGAGCGACAGCCCGAGCGGCCCCGGAAACATTTCCGGGTAGAGCGTAAGGACCGTCGCGGCAAAGGTCATTGCGGCAGAAACGCTTCTGCCAGCACCAGTTTTGCGTCATCCCACGCGGGCACGGCTTCGTGGCGCATGGGCACCATAAAGCGTGTGGCGGGCTGGCCACCGGCCGCGGGTCGCTCAATATCGAGCACGTCCCCTGCGCCGAAATTGTCGATTGCGGCGACGGTGCCGATGGTTTGGCCAGCCGTCGACACGACGGCCAGGCCAAGCAGGTCGGCGTGATAATATTCGCCCTCGCCAAGCGGCGGCAGCGCGGCGCGGGGCACGGTTATCGCGATCCCCCGCAGTGCTTCCGCCGCATTCCGATCGGGCACCTCGACGAAGCGGGCAATCGCGCCGTTGCTGCCGTCACGCAGCGATTTCAGCGTCAGCTTGCCGTCGTTGAAGCGCGCATAGGCCCGCAAATCATCGGTGAAGAGTTTCAGCCGTACCTCCCCCGTCACGCCGTGCGCGCCAATGACGACGGCGAGCGTAACGGGGGCATCGGCACGCATTCAGGCGTCGGCCGCTGGCGCTTCTGCGGCGGCAGCCGTTGCTTCAGATGCGGGCGCCGCTTCAGGTGCGGATGCCGTTTCTGCAACGGGCGCTGCGTCGGCGCCTGCGGCCGGGTCGGCGACAGGCGCTGCGTTCGCCGGGGTTTCGTCGGCGACAGCGGCTTCAGCGGCAGGTGGCTCGGCGGCAGGCGTTGGCATCGGCGCTGCTTCAACCGCAACCTCAACGGCCGGCGCGTCTTCGACCGGCGCGGCCTCGACGGGGGCTTCGGCAACCGCCGCCTCTTGGGCGACAGGGGCTTCGGCAATCGCCTCGGCAACTTCGGGTGCGGCCTGTTCAGCTATGGGCGCCGGCTCTGGCGCGGGTGCCGCGGCGGCCTCGGCAGCGGCTGCGTCGGCTGCCTTCAGCTTTTCGGCGCGCTCTTCAGCCCGCTCGGTCGCCTTTTCGCCGGGCTTGCCTTTGGTCGGGTTGTTGCGTGCGGGCCGTTCCTTGATGCCCATCACGTCGAGAAAGCGCGCGACCCGGTCGGTCGGCTGGGCGCCCACGCTAAGCCAGTGTTTGGCGCGGTCGGCGTCAAGCTTGATCCGCTCGGCCGAATCCTTGGCGAGAAGCGGGTTGTAGGTACCGATTTTCTCAATGAACCGGCCGTCTCGCGGGGAGCGGGCGTCGGCCACAACTACCCGGTAATAGGGTCGCTTTTTGGAGCCGCCGCGCGACAAACGAATGCTAAGTGCCATTAATAGTCCTTCTTGGTCATGCTGTTATGGGCAAACGCGCCCGTCACTTCTTCTTTTTTACGAAATTTTCGAAACCGGGCGGCAGCTTTGGCATCCCAGGTCCGCTCAGGCCGGGCAACCCGCCGCCTGCCTTGCCCATCAGGTCGCCAAGCTCGGCCCCGCCAAGCGCGTTGCCAAGGCCACCCATGCCGCCGCCCGGCCCGCCCTTGCCGAGCATGGCCATCATGCCCTTCAGGCCGCCCATTTTTTTGAACCTTTTCATCGTTGTTGCCATTTCCTGGTGGATCTTGAGCAACCGGTTGATGTCCTGCACGGTCGTGCCGCTGCCCTTGGCAACGCGAATCTTGCGCTTGGCGGAGAGGATTTCCGGCTTGGCGCGCTCCTTGGGCGTCATCGAGGTAATCATCGCGTCCATCCGCAGCAAAATTTTCTCGTCAACGGCCCCGGAGGCCATTGCGGCCTGCGCCTTTTTCATGCCGGGCATCATGCCGGCAAGGGCGCCGAGCCCGCCCATCCGCCGCATTTGCGCCAATTGACCGCGCAGATCGTCAAGATCGAACTGGCCCTTGGCCATCTTGGCGGCCATTCGCTCGGCATCCTCGACCTGAATGGCCTCGGCGGCGCGTTCAACGAGCGATACGACGTCGCCCATGCCCAGAATGCGCCCGGCAACGCGCGAGGGGTGAAACGCCTCAAGCGCGTCCATTTTTTCACCGGTGCCGGCAAATTTGATAGGCTTGCCGGTAACCGCGCGCATCGACAGCGCCGCACCGCCGCGCGCATCACTGTCCATGCGGGTGAGCACCACGCCCGTCAGCGGCACGTGATCCGAAAAATTCTGCGCGACATTGACCGCGTCCTGCCCGGTCAGCGCATCGACCACGAGCAGTATTTCGGCGGGCATGGCGATGTCGGCAATCGCCTTCATTTCGTCCATCAGTGCCTGATCGACGTGCAGCCGGCCGGCCGTGTCGAGCATCAGCACGTCATAGCCCTGAAGCCTTGCCGCCTGCATGGCGCGCCGGGCAATCTCCACTGGACGCTGGCCCGCCATGATGGGCAGCGTTGCCACCTCAATCTGCTTGCCAAGCGTTGCAAGCTGCTCCTGCGCCGCCGGTCGATTGACGTCGAGCGACGCCATCAGCACTTTTTTCCGCTCGTGCCCGGCAAGTCGTTTGGCGAGCTTGGCGGTGGTCGTCGTCTTGCCCGAGCCTTGCAGGCCGACCATCATCACCACGGCCGGTGGCGTCACGTCGAGCAGCAGCTCGCTCTCGTCGGCGCCCAGCATTTCCGTGAGCGCGTCGTTGACGATTTTCACGACCTGCTGGCCGGGCGTTACCGAGCGCAGCACATTCTGGCCAATCGCCTGCTCGGTCACCTTGTCAACGAAATCGCGCGCAACCGGCAGCGCGACATCGGCTTCGAGCAGCGCCACGCGCACCTCGCGCATGGCCGCCCTGACATCTGCCTCCGTCAGCGCGCCACGGCCGCGCAGGCGATCGAAAACGCCGCCTAACCGCTCGCTGAGATTGTCGAACATCGCCCGCACTCCATTGCTACGCCCGCACCAGAACCGACAAACGCAAAATGAGCCGGCGGACGAAACCTCGTCGGCCGGCCTGCGCCCTTGGGCGGTGTCATTTCACGTCCACGGATGGAACAGAAGGGCTGGCCTTTATCGTAACCACCGCGCTTTGGCAATGTGCGCCGCGCCGTCACCGCGTTTAACGCCATGTACACCGCTTGCGTGGCACAGCCCGCCGATGACGCCGCAACGCGAGCAACCGGCGGCCGCCGCCAATGGACGTGTCCCTGCGCGCTTGTCAGGCCGCGCGCGGCAGCGTCGCGAGCATGGTCGCCTGGCTGCATTTTCGTCCCTCTTGCTGGTCGTGCAGGCCACAGGGTTCGTGCTGATGATGGCGCGGTCGGCGCCGCAATTCCCGCTCGCGCAGGTCGCGTGCGCAGTCTGCGCACTGGCCCTGAACGCCGCAATTGTTGCATTGGCGGTGCGGAACCGGCACTGGCATGGGCTGGACGCGACCGGAACTGGCGCGGTTGCGGGCAGGCGCACAGGCGTTGCGGTACATGACGAAGTAACCGGCTTGCTGAATGCCCGCTCGTTTATCGAGGCCGGCGCGCGCCTCCTCGATTCGAGCCGGGGGCGCGGCAAATCGCTTGCCGTGATGGTGCTGAGCCTTGCCGGACCACCAAATGGCGGGGCCAATGGGCCGCCTGCCACCGGCAGCGGCGCTATCCCGGCCTTCCCCACCGTCGCGCCGCTGCTTGCCGCGGCGCTGCCCGCCGGCGCGCTTGTCGCTCGCCTGAACGACCAGTCGTTTGCGGCCGCGATCATATTTGACGGCGGCCACCCGCTGCCGGTCGACCGCGTCGCCGAGCGCGTGCTCGCGCTGGTCGCCGGGCAGCTAAAAACGTCCCAGGGCGAGCAAGGCGCTTTCGCGAAAATCGGGCTGGCAGGCTCGGACAGGGTGAGCGGCGGGATTGCCGCCCTGCTTGAAAGCGCAAGCACCGCGGCCGAGGCAGTCATTTCCTCCGGCGCCCCTCAGTTCCTGTGGCATTCGGCAGCAATGGCCGCGCAAACGCAGACCCGCCAGGCGATCGATTCCGGCCTTCGCCCGGCATTGGGCAGGCATGAGATCCTGCCTTATTTCGAGCAGCAGATTGCCCTGGCGACGGGCCAGCTTGTCGGGCTGGAAGTGCTGGCGCGCTGGGCGCACCCGACCCGGGGCCTGCTTGCGCCGCACGAATTCATTGCAGCGGCCGAGCAGAATGGCACGATCGGCGACCTGTCGTTGCTGGTGATGCGGCAGGCCTTTGTCGCCGCTCGCGACTGGGACAAGGCCCTCACCCTCTCCGTCAACCTATCGCCCGTGCAGATGCAGGATCCCTGGATCGCCCAGAAGATCGTGATGCTGCTGGCCGAAACCGGCTTTGCCCCGAACCGGCTTGAAATCGAAATTACCGAGGCCGCGCTGTTTGCCGATCTGGCAATGGCCCAGTCAATTGCGGTGTCGATGAAGAATCACGGCATTGCGATTGCGCTGGACGATTTCGGTACCGGGTTCAGCGCGCTTGCCCATTTGCGAGCCGTGCCGTTTGACCGCATCAAGGCGGATCGCAGCTTTGTAACTGAAATGCAGCACAACGCGCAGAGCGCCGAGCTGGTCCGTGCGCTGATTGGCCTGGGCGAAAACCTGCGGCTGCCGGTGACGGCCGTTGGCATCGAAACAGCCGAAATTGAGGAGCGGCTGCGCAGCTTTGGCTGCGTGGCGGGGCAAGGCCATTTATATGGGCGCCCGGCAAATGCCGCAAACACGCGGCGGCTGATCGCGGAACGCGGACTGTTGCGACACAATGCGACGCCGGTTTCCGGGGATGCGCGATTGGCCGGGTAAGGCTCGTGGCACAGGTGATGGCACGGGTGATCGCGCGCGCGATGGCGATGGCGTGGACTTCGGGCGCGCAGGCCCCTAGATCACCGGGCATGACGCGCATTTGCTGGCGGGCGTGATGGCCGCCCCCACCATCATCAGCCTGGGTTGCCGGCTCAACATCGCCGAGAGCGAGGCGATCCGGCTTTTGCTGGGGGCAAGCGACGCCGTGGTGGTCAACAGTTGCGCGGTGACCAATGCCGCGGTCAGCGAAACGCGCAGCGCTATCCGCAAGGCCCGGCGGTTGCGGCCGGCCGCCACCCTTATCGTCACGGGATGCGCCGCGCAAATCGACCCGGCCGGCTTTGCGGCAATGCCAGAAGTGGACCGCGTGCTGGGTAATGTCGAAAAGCTCGACGCCGCCTGCTGGGCGTCTGACGACCGCGTCATGGTTGGTGACATCATGCAGGCGCGCGGCGAACAGGTGGAGGAACGCGGCGCTGCGGCGACAAGTTTTGCCGGCCACGCCCGTGCCTTTGTCGCGGTGCAAAATGGCTGCGACCACCGCTGCACCTTTTGCGCTATTCCCTTTGGCCGGGGCAACAGCCGCTCGGTTGCGGCAGGTGCCGTGATCGACCGGATTTCCGCGCTGGTCGGGGCAGGATATCGTGAAGTTGTGCTCACCGGCGTTGATCTCACCAGCTATGGGCCGGATTTGCCAGGTGCGCCCACGCTCGGGCTGCTCGTGGAACGGGTGCTGCGGCATGTGCCGGGCCTCAAGCGCTTGCGCCTGTCGTCACTCGATTCGATTGAGATCGACCCGCGCCTGTTTGACCTGATTACCAGTGAGCCCCGCATCATGCCGCACGTGCATCTGTCGCTTCAGTCTGGCGACGACATGATCCTCAAACGGATGAAGCGTCGCCACACCCGCGCCGCGGCGATTGCGCTCATCGAGCGGTTGCAGCGCGCGCGGCCCGGCATCGCGATTGGCGCTGACATAATCGCCGGTTTCCCGACCGAAACCGATGCAATGGCCGAAAATACCCGGGCGCTGATCGCGCAATGCGGCATCGTGCATGGCCATATTTTTCCTTATTCGGCGCGGGCGGGAACGCCGGCGGCGCGGATGCCGCAAGTCGCGCCCGCCATCCGCAAGGCGCGCGCCGCTGCGCTGAGGGCAACCGTTGCTGAAACACGCGCGGGCTGGCTCGCTTCGCTGGTCGGCACGGTGCAGCCGGTGCTTGTCGAGCGGCCCGGCACGCGCGGCCACACGCCGGGCTTTGCCGAAGTTCGCTGGGCAGAGGCGGTGGCGCCGGGCGACATCCGTGCCATCCGGATCACTGGTGCCGATGGCGACCGGCTGGAGGGGATGGCAGCATGAGCACGAGCTGGCACGACCGGCTGCTGGGCGGGTTCAAGCGCACCTCCGACCGGCTGATCGGCAATCTGGCCGGGCTTGGCACCGCGCGGCTCGACGACGCAACGCTCGATGACATCGAAGAGGCGCTGATAGCGTCGGATCTGGGCCCTGGCGCTGCGGCGCGCATCCGCGCCCGCCTTGCCCAGGGCAGTTTTGAGCGCAACATGGAAGATCTTGGCGTTCGCCTGATCGTTGCTGAAGAAATTGAAAAAATACTCGCAACCGTTGCCTGCCCGCTGGAGATAAGCGCCTTTCCCCGGCCGCAGGTCATCCTCGTGATCGGGGTTAACGGGTCAGGCAAAACGACGACGATTGCCAAGCTTGCCAAGCTTTTCACCGAGCAGGATTATGGCGTGATGCTGGCCGCCGGCGACACATTTCGTGCGGCCGCCATCGGTCAGCTTGCAACCTGGGCGGAACGCGTCGGCGTGCCCATCGTTCGCGGGCCGGAAGGCGGCGACGCGGCCGGCATCGTGTTCGAGGCGGTGAAAAAAGCGACCGATACCGGCATCGACGCGCTCATCGTCGACACCGCCGGCAGGTTGCAGAACCGGCGCGAGCTGATGGATGAGCTCGCCAAGATCAAGCGCGTGCTCGGGCGGATCAACCCGGCTTCCCCGCACGATGTCGTGCTGGTGCTCGATGCCACAACCGGGCAGAATGCGCTTTCGCAAATCGAGATATTCAAGGAGGTTGCCGGCGTGACCGGGCTGGTGATGACAAAACTCGATGGCACGGCGCGGGGCGGCGTGCTCGTGGCGGCGGCGGAGCGCTTTGGCCTGCCTATTCATGCCATTGGCGTAGGTGAAACCGCCGACGACCTGCGGCCGTTCAACGCGCGCGACGTCGCCCGGATCATCGCCGGGGTCGAGGGCGTGCCGCATGGCTGATCGGCCGGGCCCCGATGCGCTGCCGCCACCTTTGGAAACTGGCGCGCCATCGGCCCCGGCGGGCCTTGCCCTGGCCTGCGACATCGGGCCGATCGCGGTTTTCTTCCTCGTCAATTTCCTGACGCCGGGCTTGCAGATTTCGCGGCTGCTCACCGCGACGGGGGCATTCATGGCGGCCAGCATTGCTGCCATGGTCGTGTCGCGCTGGAAGCTGGGCAAAATATCGCCCATGCTGTGGTTTTCCACCGCGCTGGTGCTCGTGTTCGGCGCGCTGACGCTGTATTTTCACAATGAAGAGTTCATCAAGCTCAAGCCGACGGTAATCTACGCTTCGCTGGCAGCGATCCTGGGCTATGGATGGCTCACCAACCGCCCGCTGCTGCAAGCGATGTTCGGCACAACCTATCAGGGCGTCTCCGCGCGCGGATGGGCCTTGCTCACGCGCAACTGGGCATTTTACCTGGCGTTCATGGCGCTTCTGAACGAAATAATCCGCCACAGCTTCAGCACCGATTTTTGGGTTGGCTTCAAGCTGTGGGGCGCCATCCCGTTGACCATGTTGTTTTCCATTGCCAACATGCCGATGCTGCTGCGCCACGGCCTACAGACAAAAAAGTCGCCGGTGCCGCCAGCAGGTTGAGGCCCCGCGCGTGCGGGGCCCCTTGCCGGTTCAGCCCTGGTCGGCGCGCGAAATGCCCTTGCCGTCAAGGTTCATCGCCGCAAATTCCCAGTTCAGGATCTTGGACGTCACCGCCTCCAGATACCCGGGCCGGGCGTTGCGATAATCGATGTAATAGGCGTGCTCCCACACGTCGATGGTCAGCAGCGGCTGCATGCCTTCATAGGCAACCGGCGTGTCGGCATCGTGCAGCGACGTCACCTTCAGCTTGCCGCCATCGAGCACCAGCCAGCCCCAGCCGCTGGCGAAATGATTGGTCGACTCGGCGACCAGCGCCTTCACCAGCGCTTCGGTTGACCCAAAATCGCTTGCGATCATGTCGGCGAGCTTGCCGCTGGGCGCTGCATGATCGGGCGTCAGGCTGTGCCAGAAAAAGCTGTGGTTCCAGATTTGCGCCGAATTGTTGAACAGGCCCTTGTCGCCCGTTTCCTTGGCGTGGCGGATGACCTTGGTCAGCGCGGCGCCTTCCAGCCCCTTGTCGCTCAGCATGCCATTGGTTTTGTCGACATAGGCCTTGTGGTGCTTGCCATGGTGGAAATCGAATGTCTCAGCGGACATTGTCGGCGCAAGTGCATCCTTGGCATAGGGAAGCGGCGGCAGTTCGAAAGCCATTATCGGGTCTCCTGACTCGGGTTTGCGGGTGTAACGCGGCCAGGCCCAATTGGGTCCGTGGCGCTTGTTTCGCAACCGATTCCTGCGCGCGATGGTCAGTTTGCGCCGGGCAGCATGTCGTGGCGGCGCAGCGCGTGGCGCAACTGGTCATAGCTCAGCCCGAGCGCTTCGGCCGTCGCGCGCTGGTTATAGCGCTGCTCCCCGAGCGCGCGCGTCAGCACATCGCGCTCAAACTGCGCCACCTGATCCTTGAAATCGCCAGCATAAGCGGGCGGCGGCGGGGGCCCTGGCGCCACCATCGCGCCGGGTTGCGGGTCGGTGGGCCGGCCATGCGGTGACGGTGCCGGGCTGTAAGGCGAATGGAAGGGATCAAACTGGATCGCGTCGATCGGGCCTTCGCGCTCCCAGCGATACACGGCTCGCTCCACGACATTGCGCAGCTCGCGCACATTGCCGGGCCAGGCATAGCTTTCCAGCTCTTCGGTCGCGTGGCGGCTGAAACCGGGCCAGTCGCCCCAGCCCAGTTCGCTTGCCATCCGCCGCCCGAAATGCTCGGCAAGCACCAGCACATCGCCAGGCCGCGCGCGCAGCGGCGGCAGGGTGACGACCTCGAACGAGAGCCGGTCGAGCAAATCGGCGCGGAACTGGTTGTTCAATACCCGGTCCGGCAAATGCTCGTTGGTCGCCGCGACGATCCGCACGTCGACGCGCACTGGCCGCGACGAGCCGATGCGCGTCACCTCGCCATATTCCACCGCGCGCAGCAGGCGTTCCTGCGCGCCCATCGACAGCGTGCCCAGCTCATCAAGAAACAACGTGCCGCGGTGCGCCTCTTCGAACCGCCCGGTTCGGGCCTTGGTCGCGCCCGTGAAGGCGCCCGCCTCATGGCCAAACAGCTCGGCCTCGATCAGCGTTTCGGGAAGGGCTGCGCAATTCATGATGACGAGCGCCTGGTCCCACCGGGGACTGAGGCGATGAAGGCGCTCGGCCACCAGTTCCTTGCCGGTGCCGCGCTCGCCGATGACCAGCACCGGCCGGTCAAGCGCTGCGGCGCGGCTGGCCCTTTCGAGAACATCAAGAAACTCGGTTGATTGCCCGATAACCTGTGTGGCCCGCTCCATACCCAAACTATGGCGCATTTTACCAATATTTGGCAACACTAATCTGAACGAGGATGACAGCCAATGTTCAGAAATCCCCAAATTCCGCCAAAAACAAAACTGGCACGGTAGCTGCAACGCTCTGGATAACTGCCGATCGGGCAGCAATTTTGAACCACGGTTTTTGGGAGTGACTGCAATGACTAACGGCTATCAATCGAATGATCCGGTCCGCAAGCTGGCCGCTTTCGCCTTCGCTTTCGCGTTCAGCGCGGTGTGTGTGCTGGGTGCGGTGGCGCCGGCGCACGTACAATCGGCGACAATGGCGGCAAGCGCTCAGCCAACGCTTGTTGCCTGACGCGATGGGCGACCGCATCAGCGGGGTGGTCGTACGCCTGGCAGAACCCGGCACCCCACCCCCCCAAACCCGCGTATTCAGGAGTAACCTCATGGGCATTTTTTCGCGAACCCGAGACATCATCGCCGCCAATGTCACCGACTTGCTCGACAAGGCGGAAGACCCGGCCAAGATGATCCGCATGATAATCCTCGAAATGGAGGAAACCCTGGTTGAAGTGCGTGCCTCTGCTGCGCGCACCATTGCTGACCAGAAGGAGATGCGGCGCCACATCGCCAAGCTGGAAAAGCTTCAGGAAAGCTGGACCGAAAAGGCCGAGCTGGCGCTGTCAAAGGATCGCGAAGACCTTGCCAAGGCGGCCCTTGTCGAGCGCCAGAAAGCGACCGACATGTGCGACCAGCTTGGTGCCGAAATTTCGGTGCTCGACGATGCGCTGCGCCATGCCGAGGAAGACATCACCAAGTTGCAGAACAAGCTGCGCGAGGCCCGTACCCGGCAGAACTCGATCATGACCCGGCTGGAAACCGCGCACAACCGTGTGCGGATGCGCGAAATGTATGCCGGCCCCAAGGTCGAGGAGGCATTTTCACGCTTTGAGCTGATGGAACGCCGGGCAGATGCGGTTGAGGGCCATGCCGATGCGCTGAGCCTGGGCTCTTCCAAGAAATCGCTCGAGGAGGAAATCGCCGAGCTGAAATCGAGCGACAAGGTGGAAGCGGATCTCGCAGCGCTCAAGGCGCGCGTGAACCGCGAGAACTGAGATGAGCGACGCAATAATCCCGATCTTCATCTGCGCGATGTTGTTCATCGGCCTGCCGTGGCTGGTGTTCCATTACATCACCCAGTGGAAGAAGACCGGCGCGCTTACGGGCGAAGATGAAAAGTTGCTCGACGAGCTGCACTACACCGCGCGCATGCTGGAAGACCGGCTGGGCACTATCGAACGGATCATCGCCGCCGATCATCCGGATTGGAAAATCGGCAGCACCAGAGCGCCAGAGGTGCTCGACTACGACGCTAACAGGAGGAATTGAGATGAGCGGGAGCCGCACCAAATTCTATCTCGACAAGCAGAATGCCAAATGGCTGGGTGTCTGCGCCGGGATTGCGGATTACACCGGGATTGATCCGCTGCTGGTTCGGGTGGGCGCTGTGCTGCTCACGCTTGCGACGACCGGCAATGTCATCATCGCCTATCTCGTTATCGCCTGGCTGGCGAGCGCCAAGCCCACCGGCCTTTACGAAACGAAGGAAGACGAGCAGTTCTGGCGCGGCGTGCGGGCCAACCCGCAGCGCACCACCCGCGACGTGCGGTCCAAGTTCCGCGACATCGACCGTCGCCTGGCCGACATCGAGACGATGTACACCAGCCGCAACACGCGCCTGGCCGAAGAGATCGAAAATCTGCGCTAAGCGCCGACTGCGCACACGCATCAGGAGGGATATATGAACTGGGGTATCCTGGTACCAATCGCCGCGCTTACCGTCGGCCCGATCTGCTGGGCCTTCACCACCTGGGTCCGTGCCCGTCACGGTTATCCGCTGGAAGGCAAAAAAGGGCAGATGGTTTCGCGCGACGGTGACCTGGCCAGCAGCCGCAAGGTCGAGCTGCTGACGAGCGAGAATGAACGGCTGGCGGGCCAGGTTTTGCGCCTCGAAGAACGGATTGCGGTGCTCGAACGCATCGCCACCGACCCGGCCGAGCGCACCGCCCGCGAAATCGACGCGCTGCGCTGAATTTCCAGGCATTATTGCAGGAGTTATCAACATGAACGACCCCACGCCCTTCTTCATCATGGGCATGCTGTTCGGTGCTGGCCTGACCTTGCTGATCCAGGCTTATGGGCGGCGCAAGGTGCGCCTTGCGACTAAAACTCTGGCGACGCCGCCGCCTGAGGTCGGCATTCTGGCGCGCGAGAATGAGCGTCAGGTCGGCCAGATTTTACGGCTGGAGGAACGAATAGCGACGCTCGAACGCATCGCCACCGACCCCGCCGAACGGGCCGCCCGCGAAATTGACGCGCTGCGCTGACCCCGGTCACTGCGCTGAAAGGAACCTGTCATGACGGCTGAACAAGTGCTGCTCATTATCTTTTCCGGCATGTTTGTCGGCGTGCTGGGGATCGGCGGATGGGTTTACACCACCCGGCTGCGCATCACCAACGGTTATCCGCTGGAAACGTCCTGGGGCAAGCCGATCTATCCAAAGGCCGATCAGGAAGCGGTTGAGCGCATCAGGCTGCTCAGCCAGGAAAATGCCCAGCTTCGGGCGGAGCTTGGCGCGATCAAGGACCGGCTCATCACGGTTGAGCGCATCGTCACCGACACCGGCGCCAGCCTCGATCGTGAAATTGAGAGCCTGCGCGGCCCGGCCAACTGAGAGGACGAACGATGGACAACGGCACACTAGCGTTGATGATCCCGGTGCTTGGCATAAGCTGCGGCCTGCTCGCGATTATTGGCGGGGTGTTCGTAAAGCCCATGTTCAAGCTGCGGGAGCGGCGCCTGGAGATCGAGGCGCAGATGATTGCGGAACGCGCGGCGCAATATGCATCGGGTACGGGACGCATTGAAGAAAGGCTGCGCGTGCTGGAACGGATTGTCACCGATCGCGGCATCGACGTCGCCGACGAGATCGAAAAGCTGCGCGACGCGCCGCTCAACTGAAACGATATTTGGGGAGCACGGTAGATGGGTTTCGGAACAGCAATGGTAACAATCGTGGCGATCATCATGGTCGCGCGGGTGCTCAGGGCAAAATACGAGGCCGAAGGCCGCGGTCGCCGCAACTTTCTGCCAGAACGCGACACGAGCACCCTGGAACGCGAAGTCAGCGTGCTGAAGGAACGGATCGCCGTTCTGGAACGCCTTGCAACCGAAGATAACACCGCCGCGCAGCTCGATCGCGAGATCGCCAAGCTGCGTGACCGGACTTGAGTGGAGCGCAGACCATGATCGATACGAATATGTACATGACGCTTGCCGCAACCGCGCTTGCCGCGCTTGGCCTGGTCACTTTTGCAGCGCTCAGTGGCTGGCGCGGCTGGCTGCGGCTCAAGCAGCAGGAGCTCGCCGCGCGCCGCGAAGACTCGGCGCCTGCCATGCCCAGCGCCAGCGCGCGCATCGAAATCGCTGACTTGAAGGAGCGGATCCGCAAGCTTGAAGCAATCGCCGCCGGGGTGGACCTTTGATGCCCGCTGCTGCTAGCGGGCGGGGATGACCGATACCCCGCCTGCCCCCCCGCTGCCTGCCTCGCCACCCGTCTCGCTGGCCGATGTTTGCGACGAATATGCAGCACTTGATGCCGATGACCGCTACCGGTTGCTGATTGACCTCGGCCGGGCGCTTGCGCCAATGCCCGAGCCGCTCAAGACCGAGGCAACGCTCGTGCGGGGATGTTCGGCCGCTGTGTGGGTTTATCCAACCCAGGGTGCCGATGGCCGGCTGCATTTTCTGGCTGACAGCAATGCCGCGATAACCAAGGGGATTATCGCGCTGGTCCTGCTGGTTGTTGCAGGCAAATCGGCAGCCGAGATCGGCGCGACCGACATCGCCGGCGCTCTGGCGCCCTTTGACCTCAGGAACCAGCTCAGCTCCAACCGGACGCAAGGGATCCCCAACATGATCGCGCTCATCCAGCAAACGGCAGGGCGGCTGGCAGCGGCATAGCGGGTTTTCCAGCCCGGCGGGGTCACTCTGCGGCAGGCAGGCGCCGCTGACAGGTATCGGGCGGTTGCAGACCCAGCGCCTCGGCAATTTTGGCGAGGTCAGTACCCGCCAGCGCGCGGTGGCACCTATGAGGATGGCGCGCGTTGACGACGGCAACGCCGCCGCGCGGGCACATGCCGAGGCATTTCACCTCGACAACGCCCAGCGAATTCCTGGCAAAGCGCCTGATACCCAGATGGCGCCGCAGTGCCGTCGCCAGCCGCTCGCGGTTTCTGGCGCCAAAGCCCCTGCCCAGCCGGGTCGAGCATGTCGCACACACCAGGATGGCGGTGGACCAATGCGCCTTGACGTACGTCTCTAGTCCGGCTGCCATTGCCGGTTTTCCTCAGCCACGCGCAACACATCATACGCCGCCTGAATCGCCTGAAAACGCACCGCTGCATCCTTGTCGCCGGGGCGCACATCGGGATGGTTGGCCTTGGCAAGGCGGCGCCAGGCGGCGCGCACCGCGTCGAAATCGGCATCGGTTTCAAGCTCAAGCACATCGAGCGCGCGCAATTCGTCGCGGCTGCGGGAGCCATCTCCCGGTCCTGCCCAGCCATAGTGTTTGGCTTCGCTATAGCCCGATGTGTCGCCGGTTTCCTCCGCCTCGCGCGCGGCCGCCTCTTCGGCGCTCAGCCCTTCGAAATAATTCCAGCCGCGATTATATTCGCCGGCATGGCGCTCGCAGAAATACCAGCGCTCGGGGCTGTTGGGGGATTTTGGCGCCGGGCAATTGCCAGGCTCGGCGCACCCGTGGCGATCACACAGGCGCACGGTTATGGCTTCGCGGCCGCTGCCATAGCCGCGCCAGCGGGGAAACCCCCAGTCAACTGATCTCGTTGTTCGCGCCATCATGGTTGACATAAACCCGCAAGGCGCGAGCGCAAGCGCTGTTGCTTGGCTTGGCACTGGTAGTGCGCCAAAAAAATGCCAGAGGGTCTGTAAGCCGGGTTCTGTTCCCCCTTTGCAGGGATCGGCGACCATTCCTCTAGGCCATGGATTGCTCCATGGCTCAAGCAACCAACCCGGGCAGCGGGCCGGAAACATTGCCCCGGGGTTTGCGCCCCATGCCGCCCCTATTCGGTCTTGCTCCCGGTGGGGTTTGCCGTGCCGCTCCTGTTGCCAGTCGCGCGGTGCGCTCTTGCCGCACCCTTTCACCATGGCGTCGCCGAAGCGGTCGCCGTCTGCTCTCTGTGGCACTTTCCCTAAGGCCGGGAAATGCTCCCCGGCCCCGCCGGACGTTATCCGGCACCGTGTTTTCCGTGGAGCCCGGACTTTCCTCGCGGTGCAAAATCGCACCCCGCGGCCGCCCGACCCTCTGGCACGCCGCTGCTTACTCGTCTCCGCGCGGTCTTGGCAACAGGAGCGCGAGCAGGATCATGCGGCACTCGGCATCAATCTCGCCGTCGATGAGGTCGGGACGGAAACGCCGCTGAAACGCCATGATCGCCGCCATCGGCTCGGTCACGTCATAACCAAAGCGTTCCAGCGCCAGCAGAAAGCCCGATTGGGTCCAGCCTGGGTCCATCAGATTGTGCGTCGGGCGCGGCAGCGCGAGCCTTAACCGTGCCAGCGCGGACCATGGGAAAAGCTCGCCCGGATCCCGCTTTCGCGCCGGCGCGATGTCGGAATGCCCAACGATGTTGCCGCGCGTGATGGCATGTCGCTGCTTCACCGAAGCGACCAGTTCGATAACCGAAGCGATTTGGGCGTCGGGAAACGGGCGATAGCCAAATTCGTGGCCGGGATTGACGATTTCGATGCCAATGCTTGCGCTGTTCACATCATCGGTATCGCGCCAGTGCGACAGGCCAGCGTGCCAGGCGCGCTTGTCCTCATCGACCAGCCGGAGCACCGCCCCGTCCTCTTCCACGACATAATGCGCCGATACCCTGGCTGCCGGGTCGCACAGCCGGGCGATTGCGGTCGGCCCATCGACCATGCCGGTGTAATGGAGCACGATCATCGACACCGGCAGCGCCCGCGCGTCAAAATTGGGCGACGGGCACGCGGTGACCGGCCGGTCGCCAATGAAGTCAACGGTCACGTGGCCGTTCCCGCCCGCGCGGTTCTGATGGTCACGATCGCCACGCCCAGCATCGCCACTCCTCCGCCGATGAGCATGATCGCCGTCACCGGTTTGTCGAAATACCAGCTTGCGGTGAACACTGAAATTACCGGTGCTGCAAGCGTCAGCGGGGTTACCACCCCAATGCTGTGCCGCTGGAGCAACCAAGACATCGCCCCCTGCCCCGCTACAGTGGAGCCAATTGCCGAAAACGCGACAAAGCCAAGCGTGCCCAGTCGCAGCTGCGGAATCGCCTCAACCGCCAGCGGCTCCCGCCACAGCGCCACCGCGCCGACGATGAGCGTGCCCCAAAACCCGATCCACGCATAAATGGTGAGCACCGGCACGCCAACCAGCCGCCGCTGCAACAGCGAGCATAGCGCCCAGATGAAACTGCCAAGTGCGGTCAGCGCCAGTCCGAAATGCTCGTTGGCAGCGGCCGGGTCAAACACCAGCAGCGCGACCCCGGCAAGCGACAGCGCTATGCCGGTGATCCGCGGCCAGTGGATGCGCTCGCCCAGTACCACCACCGCCAGCAGCAATGAAAACGGCACGCCAAGCTGGCCGGCAATCGCCAGCGCGCCGACATTGCTCGAAACGGCAAGCGACAGGTTGATGACGATGTAGAAAACCCCGCCTGACAATATCCCAAGCGCGGTCAGCGCGAACATTCGCCCGGGGATGATCCGAAGCGAAGAAGCGCAGACCAGCAGCACGATCGCCTGCCGGAGAAACCCTGCGGTAAATGGCGAAATGGCATCCACCGACACCTTCACCGCAATGATGTTCAGCCCCCACAAGATGTTCATCGCAACCGCCACGGCGATGTCTCTGGGACCGAAACGAGCGGCAAATCTATATGGGTCAGCCCGGTTCATGACCGCAAGGGGTGACGGTTTACCCCGGCAAAGTAAAGCCGTGGTCGCGTGGCTCAGACCACCTAGCTGCCCGGCAGCCGGTCCGTCACCGGCGCGTAAGCCGTGCGCCGATCATCGCATGGCACAAACAGTTCGGTATGGCCAAGCGCGGTCTCGCCCGCGCCAAGGATAAGGCGGCCGCCGGGTCGAATGACGCTTGCGATAAGCGCAAATACCTGCCGGCGCAGGGCCGGTGACAGATAGATGAGCACGTTGCGGCACAAAACCACGTCAAACCGGCCAGCCGGTGCCGCTTCGCTCACCAGATTGTGCTGACGGAAGGAAATTTTCTGGACAAGCTCGGGCTTGGCGACCCAGTCCAGATCAACGGGGTCGAACCAGTCGATCATTTGCCGGACAGGAAGCCCGCGCTGGATTTCAAACTGCGAATAGCGGCCTGCCCTGGCCCTGCGCAGCGCGGTTTCCGATACATCGGTCGCCAGCAACTCCGGCTCTGCCTTGCCGGATGCCGCAAAGCGGTCCGCAAACAACATGGCCAGCGTTAGCGGTTCCTGCCCGGTTGAACATGCAGCAGACCAGATGCGCGGGCGTCGGCCGAGTCCGCCTTCCTGTAGCCGGTCGACCACCTCGACAACCGCGTCAAATGCTGTGGGGTCGCGAAAGAACGACGTCTCTTGATTGAGGAGCATGTCAACAATTGCCCGCTCAAGATTCCCCTGCTGATCCGCCATCATCGCCGCGACAAGCGCATCCAGCGAAGGCAATTTATGCTCTCGCAGCAACGGTTTGAGCGAAGTCTCAATCCGCCAGGAACGGTTGGCGGCGATTTGCTGGCCGGTGCGTGCCTCAAGCAGGTCCGTCAGGATGGTTGCCGCCCCGGAACGCTTGGGCGTCGGGCGATCGGGCATCATCATCATGGGCGTCGTTGCGCCGCAATAAGTTGCCCAATTTCGTCCGGCGGAATGACAAGCGTTGCGTCACCGGCATTCACGACCGCGCCGGGCATGCCCCACACGACCGAACTGGCGCGGTCCTGTGCTGCAACCACACCCCCTGCCTGCACGACGCGCTTGGCACCCGCCGCGCCGTCGCGCCCCATGCCGCTCAGCACGACGGCAAGCGCCCGCTGACCAAATACCTCGGCGACTGTTTCAAGCATCGGGTCGACCGACGGCAAACAGCCGCTCGCCACCCGCTCGGTTGACAGCCGCAGGGAAACCCCATCGGCAAAGCGCGCGCAGCGCATGTGCGCATCGCCCGGCGCGACATATATCCGCCCGCGCAACAACCGCATATGATCCTCGGCAACCACGGCCGGGCGCCCGCCGAGCACCGCGAGCTGTGCGGCAAAATAGGGCATGAACGAGCCTGGCAGATGCTGTGTCACCAGAATGGGCAACTGGAACGAGGCGGGGATTGCGCGCAGCAACTGGCCCATCGCGTGGATGCCGCCGGTTGACGCGCCAATAGCCACCACGTCAAATTCATTGCCGGTCGCCCGCACCCGGGCAGCGGGCGCCTGCGGGGCGGCAGCGCGAGGTTCGTGGTCAACCAGGCGAGAGAGCTTGTCGGTCAGAACATCGGCAAAGCGGCCGACGAAATTGCCGACACCGGGCTTCACCAACGTGTCGGCCGCGCCGAGCGTAAGCGCCTGAATGGTTGCTGCGGCCCCTTCTGCGCACGATGACGACACAACGAGAATTTTTGCGCCCTGCCCCGCCGCCAGCAGATCCGGCAGCGCGGTCAGCCCATCGACGCCGGGCATTTCGATGTCGAGGAGCACGATATCGACCCGCTCGTCTTGCAGAAAAGCCATCGCTGCATGCACGTCGGGCACCGCGGCTGCCACAGCAAAGCCTCTGGCCGCGCCGATCATCCGGCTAATAACCGCGCGCGCCACTGCCGAATCGTCGACGATGAGCACGCGGGCGCTGGCGTTGGCCGCCGCTGCTTTCAAGATGGTGTTGCTGGCCATTGCCGCCGCTGCCTCAGGCGACGCCAACGATTTGCAGCTTGCTCTCAAGCGTCTCGCGGTCAAACGGCTTCATAACATATTCGTCGGCCCCTGCGTCAATTGCGGCGCGGATATAGGCCATGCCGTTTTCGGTGGTGCAGAACACCACTTTGGGGCGCTGTGGCAGCGCGCTGTCGCGCAGCGCTCGCAGAAAATCCATGCCGCTCATGACGGGCATGTTCCAGTCGAGCAGGATGACGTCGGGGGCCGATTTGAGGCACGAATCGAGCGCCTCGCGACCGTCACCGGCTTCGGAAACCTCGAAATTCAGCGTTTCGAGGATGTGCCGGGCGACTTTTCGGATCACCTTGGAATCGTCGACCACCAGACAAGTTTTCATCGGGAACCATCCTGTTCGAAACGCAACATGATGGTTTTGGCCGAAAAGCGTAATCTTCCCGTTAATGGCTGTTTCTGATTTTATGCGGCAATCGCGATGCCGGGGATAAGAACGCTGAGGTCAATCACCAGAACCGGGTCGCCGTCACGGTCAATAATGCCGCAGCCGGCGCTGCGCCATCCGGCATCAAGCGCGATACCGCTTGGAAGCGGCGACCAGGCAAACAGCGCGACATCCTCCAGCGCATCGACCAGAATCGCATAATGATGGCTCTCGACCTGGGTAATGATCGCCCGCGACGGTGCCTTGGGCGACGGCGGGAGCGCCAGCGCAGCACAGGTGTCGATCACCGTGACTACTCGGCTGCGCAGCGCAGCCAGCCCGCGGATATGCCCCTGCGCCGACGGAACGGGCGTGATTTCGCCAATGTCGATCACCGACTCGACTTGCGCCGAATCGATTGCGACCGGGCGCTGGGCAATGCGCGCGATGAGGAAGAGTTTGGTGTCGCTCATGACGATGTCCGGTTTCCCTTCATGCGCGGCGCTGCCCGGTGCATTGGGCTATTGTCTCCAGCAGGCCGCTGCGGTCGTAGCGATAGATGCTGCCATCATCGCCGGCGCCGGCAACCGCTGCATCGCGCAAGCGAACGACGGGATGGCCGCCGGAGGCCTCGATCGCGTCCGCTGCCATCGCCAGGGTTACCGCTGCGCGTTCGTGCGCGCCAAGGCTGGTTGCGACGCGGTATCCTGCGCCCTCCAGCACCGGGCGCAGGAACATGTCCATCCAGTCGCTCTCACCGCCGGCGAGCAGGCACAGGGGGGCTTTGCCTTCCCCGCCTGCCTTTTCGGCATGAGCGGCGAACAGCCAGTGAATATCGAGAATTTCAATCGGTTCCCCGTCAACCTGGACGACGCCGGCAACGGGCCCCGGCGCGCGGGCGGGGAGCATTGACTCCACGACATGGACGATATCCAGGGCCTCTGCGATGGCGTAGCCGATTTCGGACCGGCCATCGACCATCCGCAGCACGTCAATGTCGGTCTGCCCGGCCAGCGCTTCGGCGGCGAGCGGTGAGCCGCAGGTCGCCAGCGGGATGATCGCGGTTCCCGTTGCCCAGCGCAACAGGCCAGCGGACTGCCGGATCGTCTCAGCGGGCGCCAGTTCCACCCGGTCGATCACGTCCAGCGGCGCGGCGCGGCGAACACCGTCAAAGTCCATAAACAGCAGCACCGGCATCCCGGCGACATGCCGTGCGGCGTCGTCCTGCTCGGCAAAACGGTCAGCGTCGGCGGTTACAAATTGCAGGCCCGCAGCATTGGCAATGCCGGCGCAATCCAGCAGCAGCATCGGCAGGCCCGAATCGGGCAATGTCTGGCCAGCATAAAGCCCGGTATTCATGATAGCGGGCGGGGCCGGCTTGATAACAAGCTCTTCATTGTCGAATATCGCGTCCACGGCGATCGCAAATGTGCCCGCCGCTACCGAAACGATGGCAAGGGTGGTCGGCAGCGCGTTGCCCACGCGCTTGATCCCCAAAACCCGGTCAAGCGCGACAAGGGGCAGCCGCCGGTCGCGCACGGTGGCAACAGGTGTCTCGCCCAGCATGTCCACGCGGACCGAGTCGCCGCGCACGGTAACGATTTCCTCGATGGCAGGGCGTGAAATGGCAAAGCGCTGGCCCGCCACCCCGACGACGATGGTGGAAATTATCGACAGCGTCAGCGGCACATAAATCGAAAGCGACAGGCCCCGGCCCGGCGTGTTTACAACATCGATGCGGCCACCAATTTGTTCTATGTTGGCGCGCACGACATCCATGCCGACTCCGCGCCCGGAAATGGCGGTGGCCTCAGCCTTGCTCGTCACACCCGGCTCAAAGATCAGGTTCAGTTTGGCCTGTTCGGAGAGCGCGTTGAGGGCAGCCTCGCTCCGGGTGCCGTTGGTTGCCAGGCGCGCCACCAGGGCTGCAACATCGATACCCCGGCCGTCATCGGCAATTTCCACGATAATCTGGTTGCCGGACTGGCGCGCCGACACCGTAAGGCGACCATTTTCACGCTTGCCCGCCGCGCGGCGCTGGCCCGGCGTTTCGATGCCGTGGTCAAGCGCATTGCGAATGATGTGGACCAGGGGATCGCGCATCATCTCGATCATCTCGCGGTCCAGCTCGACATCGGCGCCGTCGATATGCAACGTCACTGACTTGCCGAGTTCTGCCGCGGTATCGCGCACCATGCGCGGCAACGCCGAGAACAGGGCGTCGATTTTCTGCATCCGGGTTCGCGTAACCGTGTCGCGCATTTCGGCAACCGTATGCGACAGCCGGTCGAGCGCTGCCTCCGTCGCGGGATCAACCGCTGCATCGCGCAACCGGCGCGACAGCTCGTTGCGGGCAAGCACCATATCGGACATGCCGCTCATCATCCGGTCGAGCAAATCGACATTAAGCCTTACGCTGCGCGTGGGTGAGCGCGGCGCCGTGGTGATGACACCCGGAATCGCGGCTTCGGCGCCCTCATCGAGCGCGGCGATGAGCAGATCTTCGCCCGAATCGTCAAGCGCGGTGCCGGCATCGATCGCTTCGATAATCTCGCCGATCCGGTCGACAATGGCGAGCACGGCGTTGACCAGCTTGGTATTGGGTGCCCGCTCCCCGCTTCGCACCGCCGCGAGCACATCTTCAGCGGCATGGCTCAGCCGGCTGAGGCGCGGCAGATCGAGAAAGCCACAGCTTCCCTTCACCGTGTGGACAAAACGGAAAATCGCATCGAGCCGGTGCCGGTCGGACGGGTCGGACTCCCAGGCGATGATTTCGCCCGTCAGCGCTTCCAGTGTTTCGCGGGTTTCAGCGATAAATTCTTGAAGCAGATCGTCCATGGGCCCCCGGCGTGCCGCTTTTTCGGCAGCCCTTCATGGACACAAGCGGTTAATTTGCGGTTTACCCAGCGTTCAGCGATGCGCCGAACAGCAGCACGGGTGCATCTGGCGGTGACACCTGAACCGAACCACCGCCTAGCGCTACGATTTCGTGCACCAGATGCGCGGCGGCCGCGCGTGGGGTGATGACGGTGTCGGTACCGCCGCCGAGCAGCGCGCCGCGCAACTCGTCATCCAGCACGATGCGCGGCCCGTCTGCGCGCACGACGATTTCCACAAGCGACCCGCGCTGCTCGGCGCCAATATCAAGTTGCCCCCCGCGGACCAGCGCGTCGCCTGCGATGAGTGCCAAGTTCATCAACACTTTTACCGATTGCTTGGGCAGCACCGTTTCGTCGACCAGCCAGCCGATTTTCACGCGGTGGCTGTCCCCGAACAGGCCGTCAATCGCGGCGCGCGCCTCGCGCGTGTCGATCGTATCTCCAAAGCCGCCCGCGGCGCCAAAGGCCAGCCGGAAGAATTTCAGCTTGTTGGCAGAGGCCTTGGCACTTTCGCTCAGCAGTTCAAGGCAGCGCGCGCGCATTTCGGGGTCATGCTCGTCGGCGAGCAGCTCAAGCCCGTTGTTGAGCGCGCCCACCGGGCTGAGCAGATCGTGGCACAGCCGCGAGCACAACAGGCTGGCGAAATCAACCGGGGTTATCGTCAAACCGCTTCACTCCTTGGCGCGTGGTGATCGCCTGGATATGCCACTACCCGCAGTGGCGCCCGCTTGCCAACCACCAAGTCAAACCCGACCGGATCGAACCGGCCGTGAATCACCCCATCGGGCACGGCACGGAATATGCGGGCTTCGCGCGCGGTCGCGATCAGCCATAGCGCGCCATCGGGCGCTGCGCTCGCCGCATCGGTTGGTGATGGCATGACGTCATCGGTCAGGTGCGTGTGGTAAAAGCCCAGCACGGCAAGCGCACCGGGCCGCCGCGCGCGCCGATAGGCCGCGATCAGCGCTGCTGGATCAATCTCGAAATGGGTGCGCGGTGTGGGCGACACATTTGCCGCCGGCACCACGCGGCGCACCTTGCCCCCGCGCCCCAGCAAAATGCCGCATCGCTCCTCCGGGGGGCCGGCGGCACCGCCGTGCAGCGGGGTAGTCACCGCCGGGCGCAATATCGTTCGCAGCAGCGCGCTTGATATCTGCGGGACGATTTCCATATCGGCATGGTATGAACCGGGGGGGCGAAACCATTCAAGTGCGCATTGCCAGCGATGCCGGCGGCATCCGGCTTGACCGCGCGCTTGCTCAGTCGGTTGCGGATGTGTCGCGCGAGCGGCTGAAGGCGCTGATCGCGGCGGGCAATGTTGCTGAAGCCAGCGGGCTTGCAACCCGTGACCCCGCCCGAAAGACGCAGGCCGGCGAAGTTTTCAGCGTCACCCTGCCCCCACCGACCGCGCTTGCCAATGAAGCGCAGGACATTGCACTCAATGTCGTGTTCGAAGATGCGCACCTCATTGTGATCGACAAGCCGGCGGGGCTGGTCGTGCACCCGGCAGCCGGCAATCTCGATGGCACGCTGGTCAACGCGCTGCTCCATCACTGCGCGGGCCAGCTATCCGGCATTGGCGGGGTGGCCCGGCCAGGCATTGTCCACCGCATCGACAAGGACACCTCAGGGCTGATGGTGGCGGCCAAAAGCGACCGCGCGCACGAAGGGCTCGCCCGCCAGTTTGCCGTGCACAGCATCGACCGGCGCTACCGTGCGATCGTTGCCGGTCGCCCGAACCCGGCTGCCGGCACGGTTGATGCGCCGCTCGGCCGCTCGCCTGCAAACCGCAAGAAAATGGCGGTTGTTGAAAGCGGCAAGCGTGCGGTCACCCATTTCCGGCTGATCCGTCCGCTGCGCGATGCAGCGCTCGTTGAATGCCGGCTGGAAACGGGGCGCACACATCAGGTGCGGGTGCACATGGCGTCAATAGGCCACGCCTTGCTGGGCGATCCGGTATATGCCAGAACAAAATCGGGGCACCGGGCGGTGCTGGAGAATCTTGGGTTCAGGCGCCAGGCGCTGCACGCGGCCCATTTGGGTTTTGTTCATCCGGCAAATAGTATCGCTTTGTCGTTTGAAAGCGAATTGCCAGACGACATGGCGCAGCTTTTGGATACACTCAATGTCTAGCGCAGCACCCTGCCCGCCACGGCAGCGGCGCTGCCACCATAAGGAGTAATGACGATGGCCAGCGGAAGCAACGTCCCGGCGACGATCCCCGCGCTCGGCGGAGAAGCCAGCCTCAATCGCTATCTGGCGGAAATCAAGAAATTTCCGATTCTGGCGCCCGAGCAGGAATATATGCTCGCCAAGCGCTTTGAAGAACATGGCGACCCCGATGCGGCAGCGCAGCTCGTGACATCGCATCTGCGCCTCGTCGCCAAGATCGCGATGGGCTATCGCGGCTATGGCCTGCCCGTGTCCGAGCTGATTTCGGAGGGTAATATCGGCCTGATGCAGGGCGTGAAGAAGTTCGAGGCAGACCGGGGCTTTCGCCTGGCGACCTATGCGATGTGGTGGATCCGCGCGTCGATCCAGGAGTTTATCCTGCGCTCGTGGAGCCTTGTCAAAATGGGCACGACCGCCGCCCAGAAAAAGCTGTTCTTCAACCTGCGGCGGATGAAGGCCAAGCTCGACGCCTTCGAAGATGGCGACCTGAAGCCTGAGGATCTGGCGAAAATCGCCAAAGATCTGGGTGTCACCGAAGATGAGGTGACGAGCATGAACCGCCGTATGGCGATGGGCGGCGATACCTCGCTCAACGTGCCGATGCGCGAGGATGGCGAGGGCCAGTGGCAGGATTGGCTGGCCGACGATGCGCCGCTGCAGGATGCGGTCGTCGCCGACGCGCAGGAGGCCGATGTGCGCCACTCGATGCTGGTCACCGCAATGGACGCCCTCAATGAGCGCGAGAAGCACATTTTGACCGAGCGCCGCCTGACCGACGACCCAAAAACGCTCGAAGAGCTCAGCCAGGTCTATAATGTCTCGCGTGAACGGGTGCGCCAGATCGAGGTGCGCGCCTTTGAAAAACTGCAAAAGGCAATGATGCGGCTGGCCGGCGACCGGCCCATGCTGGCGATGGGTTGATCGGGCGCGGAACGAAATAAGCCGCACGCCGGGCAGCCGCGGCCGCTCGGGTCCGCAGACCGCCGGGCCGGTGCGGGGCCAGCGCGGGCTTGATCGCGCCTGCCGCTTTGTGCAAGCGGATACCCCATGGCCTGGCGCATTGCCCTGTTCGTTATAAAGCTGGTAGGCGGTTTCCTGCTCGTGTCGGTGTTGTGGGTGCTCGCCTACCGGTTTGTTGCGCCACCGATCACCTTCACCATGATCGGCGACGCGCTTGGCGGCCACAGCATTTCAAGGGCGTGGATGCCGCTTGCAAAGATCGACCGCAACATGGCGCGCGCCGTTATTGCCGGGGAAGATTCGCGATTTTGCGAGCATCGCGGCTTTGATTTCGGCGCCATTGAAAAGGCCTATCAGCGCAACGCGCAGGGCGGACGCATCCGCGGTGGCTCGACCATCAGCCAGCAGACCGCCAAGAACGCCTTCCTCATCCAGGGTGGGGGCTATGTCCGCAAGGCGTTCGAGGCCTATTTCACCGTGCTCATCGAGGCGCTGTGGGGCAAAAAGCGGATCATGGAAATTTATCTCAACATCGCCGAAACGGGCATTGGCACTTATGGCGTAAATGCAGGTGCCCAGCGTTATTTCGGCCATGATGCCGCGCACCTGAGCCCGGCCGAGGCCGGACGTATCGCAGCGGTGCTGCCCTTGCCCAAAAAGCGCGCGGCGGTCGCGCCCCGCGGCTTCACCCGGCGGCACGGGAACACCATCACCCGCCGGGTTGGCGTGGTGCGCAACAGCCGCCTCGACTCCTGCCTGTGACGCGCCCGGCGGCGCCAGCTGCCTGTCCGCTTTGCGTCAGAACGGCAGCTTGAAGCCCGGCGGCAGCGGCAGGCCGCTGGTCATTTTCTGCATTTCGCTGTTTGAGGCGGCATCGGCCTTGGCGCGCGCATCATTCAGCGCGGCAACGACCAGATCTTCCACGATCGCCTTTTCGCTTGGCTGAAGCAGGCTGTCGTCAATATCGAGCGCGATGATGCGCCCTTTGGCCGACGCCCTGACCTTTACGAGCCCGCCGCCTGCCGCCCCTTCCACCTCGATGGTGTCGAGACTGGCCTGCGCCTTTTGCAGCTCGGCCTGCACATTCTGCGCCATGGCCAGCATGTCTTCGATATCTTTCATGATATGCTCCGTTGTCGTGGTTCTGCGGCAAGAATTTGCGCATCGGGAAACTGGTTGAGCACCGCGCGAGCCAGCGGCATTTGCTTGAGCTGTTCCAGGGCGGCGGCGTCGCTGGCGGCCACCGTTTCGCGCATCGTCGGCGCGCCTGGCTGATCGGCCAGCGTCACGCGCCAGCTCGCTCCAGTAAGCGCACGCAGCGCCGCGGTCAGCTCGGCGGCCACCTCGGCAGGAACGGGCCGCGCATTTGACAGGGTAATGGCCCCCGGAGCGAAGGACACGATGCTTGCCGTAAGCCGCAAGGTTTCCGCCAGCCGAAGCTGGCCGCGCTGTTCGAGCAGGTGAACCAGCGCTTCGCAACTGGCGATGACCGGCGTTGGCGGCCCTGCACCCCCCGCCTCGCCAGTCGCTGCCCCGGCCCCCTGCGTTTCGGTGCGAACAGCCGGCGCGCCCTCGCCCGCCATCAGCCGCCGGGCAAGGTCTGCCGGGTCTGGCAGGCTTGCAGCGTGGATGAGGCGCAAAAGGGCCATTTCACACGCCTCTATCGGCAGCACGGCGCGCGCAACCTCATCATGGCCGCGCAGCAGCAATTGCCACAGGCGGTGCAGCGCCGGGAACGAAAGCTGCTCGGCCCAGGCGCTCAGCGCGGTGCGCTCTTCGGCTGATTGCCCCGCATCGGCCGGCGTGCCCAGTTTGGCGAGTGTTATGGCGTGAACCAGCTCAAGCAGCGCGCGCATCACGGCTTGCGGATCGACGCCCAGCGCATATTGCTGGCGCAGTGCGGCGAGGGAGGCCGTGCCCTCGCCTTTCACGAGATGGTCGAGCAAGGTGCGCACCGCGCCCCGGTCGGACAGGCCAAGCATGTCGCGCACCGCCGCCGCCGTCACCGCGCCACCTTCCACGCCGGCATGGGCAATCGCCTGATCGAGGATGGAAAGCCCGTCGCGCGCTGACCCTTCCGCCGCCCGCGCGATCAGCGCCAGCGCCTCGGGCTCGGCCACGACCTGTTCGGCCTGGGCGACATGGGCGAAATGCTGGGCGAGCTTGTCTGCTGGAATGCGCCTCAGGTCAAAGCGCTGGCACCGCGACAAAACGGTCACCGGGACCTTGCTCACCTCAGTAGTTGCAAACAGGAATTTGACGTGCGCCGGCGGCTCCTCCAGCGTCTTGAGCAGCGCGTTGAACGCGTTTTTCGACAGCATGTGCACTTCATCGACAATGTAGATCTTGAACCGAGCCGACACCGCTGAATAGCGCGATGCGTCGATGATTTCGCGGACATCATCCACGCCGGTATGACTCGCAGCATCCATTTCGATCACGTCGATATGCCGACCGCCGGCGATCGCCTGGCACGGCTCGCACATGCCGCATGGGTCAATGGTCGGGCCGCCCGTGCCGTCTGTGCCGATGCAGTTCAGCGCCTTGGCAATCAGCCGCGCGGTGGATGTCTTGCCCACCCCGCGCACGCCGGTCAGCAAAAACGCGTGTGCAAGGCGCCCCCGCCTGATGGCGTTGGCAAGCGTCGTCACCATCGCGTCCTGTCCGATCAGTTCCGCGAAATTGCGCGGGCGATATTTGCGGGCAAGGACGCGATAGGCCTCGGGCTTGGCAGGCTGTTCGGGGTCACCCAAATCGAGGAAGGAGTCGGCCATTGCCTGCCCGTCTATCGTTTCGCCCGCGCCCGCGCCAGCAATTGCGACACAGGACGGCGCCGGTGTGGCAGGGTGGGAGCCGGGACGACCCGCAGCGAAAATCGTTACGGCTGCTTCCTTCCGGACCTGACCGGGTTGGCGACGGCTACGCCCGCCCGACTCCCGGGGTGCATATGGGGGACCTGGGCGGATCGATCAAGCGTGCTCAGCGATAAACGCGAACTGGGCGGCAGCGCCGCGCACGGTAGCCGCGCACAGTGGCCGCGCACAGTGGCGAATTATGGGCATCCCGCGGCACCCGATGCAAAAGCGCATCAGGTGCCTAATGATTAGCGGCCCTGCATGTTCCGCGCCTCGCGTGGAATGTGCACCGTCAACCCATCAAGCGCTGCGTCCAGCATGATCTGGCAGGCGAGCCGGCTGGTCCGCGTGGCCCCGAGCGCGAGGTCGAGCATATCCTCTTCCTCCTCGGTTGGAGGCGTCAGGCGCATCACGTCTGCGGCAGCGATGATGACATGGCAGGTCGAACACGCCATCTGCCCCTCGCAGGTGCCCTCCAGCGGCTGCCCGTCGGCCTGCGCGACATCGAGCAGCCGATCGCCGGGCGCGGCGCTGGCCGAGCGCACCGAGCCGTCTGCGGCGACGAAATTGACGGTAATCACAGCCCTTGCGCCGTGGCGGCGGCATTGATCCGGTCAATCGCGGTCACAAGCTCCTGCTCCGTCGTGTAGCGGCCAAACCCAAGCCGGATGCTTGCCCTCGCCTGGCGATCCGTCAAGCCCAGCGCGGTCAGCACATGGCTTGGCCGACCCGAACCGCTGGCACAGGCAGAACCCGCGGAAAAGGCAATGTCGCGCAGGTCAGACATTAGTCGCGCAACGTCAAGCCCGTCGCGCCAGATGTTGAGGTTGCCGGGGTAGCGGGGCGCAGGCGCGCCGTTCAGCCGCCACGGCGCGCCAAGCCGGTCGCGGCCAATGTCGTGCAGGCGGGCTGCATGGGCGATATCCGTCGCCAGGCGCTGATGCGCCAGCGCGGCCGCCACGCCAAAGCCTGCACACAGCGCCGGTGACAGCGTGCCTGAACGCCCCGCCGCTTCCTGCCCGCCACCATGCAGCAAGGGTGCAAGCGTAATGCCGTCGCGAATCCACAAGGCACCTACCCCCTTTGGTCCGTGAATCTTGTGCGCGGAAACGGCGATGAGGTCGCAGCAATCGGGGATGGCCATCCGGCCATAACCCTGCACCGCGTCGCACAACAGCAACGCGCCTGCGCCATGGGCGAGCGCGCCCAGCGCCGCAATGGGCTGGATGACGCCAATCTCGTTGTTCACCAGCATCGCCGCCACCAGCGACACGCCTGGCACAATAGCGTCGCGCGCTGCTGCAAGATCGACGATGCCCGCGGGCGTTACCGGCAACACCGTGACCTCGCGCCCGCTGGCGCGCAGCGCCGCGACGCAATCGAGCACGGCGGCATGTTCGGTCGCGATTGTCACGATGCCGCCCGGTGGCGTGCCCTTGATCGCCCAGTTGAGCGCCTCGGTCGCGCCGCTCGTGAAGGCAAGCTTGCCGCCCGGTGGCAGCAGCGCCGTGATCCGGTCGCGCGCTGCCTCCACGGCGGCCCTGGCCACACGGCCGGGCGCGTGCGCTGCGTGCGGGTTGGCAAAATCGTCCCGCAGCCACGGCAGCATGGCGTCAAATGCCTCGGGCGCGAGCGGCGTCGTCGCCTGATAATCGAGGTAGATCATGCGCGCGCCGCCGCGTCATGCGCAACTTCAAGCCAGGCCTCGCGGAACGCGTCGATCTCGGCGGGCGTCGTGCTCCAGCCAAAACTCACGCGGATGGTGCGGCTGGCCGTGTCCTCATCGATGCCGAAGGCGGCCAGCGCCCGGCTGCGCTTGAGTGTGCCTGACGAGCAGGCGCTGCCGGCCGAAACGGCAAAGCCCATCGCGTCGAACCGGATCAGTTGCGCGGCGGCGGAAAGATGCGGCATCGCTACTGCCCAGATATGGCTGCATTGCACACCGGGGCTGATGATTTCGCCAACGCGCCAAAGGTCATTCTTGAAATCAAAATGTTGTTCGGCATCGGTCGGCCAATCGGCGACCGAACCGGCTTCGAGTGCCGCTGCAAACCCAAGCGCGCCTGGCAAATTCTCGGTGCCGGTCCGATAGCCGAATTCGTGCCCGCCAACCGGCGTCAGCAGCGCCAGATCGCGCACCAGAAGCGCGCCGATCCCCGGCGGCCCGCCAAGTTTGTGCGCCGAAACAACCGCAAAATCGACATCGGGCGCAATAGTGCCGAGCGCCTGGGAGCAATCAGCGAGCACCAGCGCGCCGGCCTGCCGTGCTGCGGCAACGGCGGCATTGCTGGCGGAAAACGGCAGCAGCTTGGTGCCGGTTTCCGAGTTTACCGACTGAACGGCGACCAGCGCCGTGCCGGGTGCGGCAAGATAGGTGCCGAGCACATCCAGGTCGGGCGTCCCTTGGGCAATCGGCAGCACATCTGCGCCCGGAGCCGCGCGGAACGCCGCGTCATGCTCCACGGCCGATATGATCCGCCGGTCAACCTTGGCGCGGTTGAGGGCAATTCCCAGTGCTTCACTGGCGCCGCTGGTGAAGATCAGCTCGCCCGCCCAGCCCAGCGCCGCCTTGATCCGGGCCCGCGCATCCTCCAGCGCTGCCCGCGCCGCACGGCCCTCGGCATGGGGCGATGACGGGTTTGCCCAGCGCGCCATGCCGTGCGCTACCGCTGCCACCGCTTCAGGGCGCATTGGCGTGGTCGCAGCATGGTCGAGATAGATGCGCTTGCTCAATGAATGGTCCTGGAAGATTGCACGTTGCGCGCTCAGGTCTATATAGCGTCCACGCTTTTTCGCGCTACTGGCGCGGCTTTACCCTCAATCCGATCAGCAGGTCTCATGCCAGAAGTCATTTTCCCCGGCCCCGACGGCCGCCTCGAAGGCCGTTTTTCCCCACCGCCGCGCCCGCGTGCGCCGGTTGCCATGATCCTGCATCCGCACCCCAGTTCCGGGGGCACGATGAACAACCGCATCGTGCAGGAGCTTTACAAGACCTTCCAGCGGCGCGGGTTTGCGACACTGCGCTTCAACTTTCGCGGGGTTGGCAAGAGCCAGGGCACGTTCGACAATGGCGTTGGCGAGCTGTCGGATGCCGCTTCTGCGCTTGACTGGGTGCAGAGCATCCACCCTGAAGCACAGACGACCTGGATTGCCGGCGTAAGTTTTGGTGCGTGGATCGGGATGCAATTGCTGATGCGCCGGCCTGAAATCCGCGGCTTCATCTCCATCGCGCCGCCGGCCAACATGTATGATTTCACCTTTTTGGCGCCGTGTCCGTCATCGGGAATCATCATCCAGGGTGAGGGCGACGAAGTGGTGACCCCGCTTGCCGTGCAAAAGCTGGTCGACAAGCTGCGCACGCAAAAGCACATCACCATCCACCACGACGTTTTGCCGCGCGCGAACCATTTCTTCGAGCATGAAATGAGCGAGCTGATGCTCAGCGTGGACAATTATCTCGACATGCGGCTTGATCCCAACTCACCGATAAAGTGAGCGCCGGCGCCATCAAAGCGTCCAGATAAGCACATTGCCGACCAGTACGGCCGCCATCACCAGCAGCAGCGTGGCCCTGCGCTTGTCTTCGCCTTTTGCGAGGTGCCAGATACCCCCGGCGACGCAGGCGAACGCCGCCAGCATGGCAATGGAGGGCGCAGCCTGCGCCACTGAATCGAGCGTGGGCGTCACGCGGAGGCTCTGGCAAGGGCGTTGGCATAGCCTGCGATGTCGACATTGCCGCCGGATAAGATGACGAGCATCCCCGGTTCGGCCTTCACCTTGCCCGCAAGCACCGCGGCCAGCGCCACTGCCCCGCCGGGCTCGACCACCAGCCGCAAATGGCGCGCGGCCCAGGCTTGCGCGGTCGCCGTCTCCTCCTCGCTGATGGCAAGGCCGATTGCGCCGCGCCGGGACAGCACGTCGAAAGTGAGCGGTGACACTGCGAGCGTTTGCAGCGAATCGCAGGCGGTAGGTGGCGGATTTGCGCCAACCGGCTCGATCCGCCCTGCGGCCAGCGAGCGTGCCATATCGTCCCACCCCTGCGGCTCGCACAGGGTGATGGCCGCCTCTGGCAGCGCCAGCGCAATGCCTGCGGCAAGTCCGCCACCGCCGCAGGGAACCACCACATGGCGCGGCACCCCAAGCCCAAGCGCTTTCATCTGCGCCTCAGCCTCGATAGCGGCTGAGCCCTGCCCTTCGATCACCCATGGATCATCAAAGCTCGGCACCAGAACGGCGCCGCGCGCGTGCGCCAGATGGGCGGCAATTTTCTCCCGGCTTTCGGTCGCCCGGTCATAGCTCACGATTTCGGCACCAAGCGCAAGCGTGGCCTCGCGCTTCACGGCCGGCGCATCGCTCGGCATCACGATGACGGCGGGCATCCCCAGGCGCTTGGCCGCCCAGGCGACGCCTTGCGCGTGATTGCCCGATGAAAAGGCGACCACCCCCCGGCTCCGCGCCGTCGACTCGATTGCAGTCAACCGGTGCCAGGCACCGCGCAGTTTGAACGCACCCACCGGCTGTAGCGATTCGGCCTTAAAAGCGATCGGGGCGCCGTTGATCTCGTGCACAAATAATGGGCTTGGCGGCACCACGAGTGCCAGCTTTGCGGCCGCATCTCGAACCCCGGCACGGGTGGGTTGTCGCAAAATCGTCATAAATGCACCATCGACCTTCAATTCGCTATTTACAATCCGGCAGTACGACCCTATTTCGCCCATCCGCTGCCCCATGGGACTTCCAACCGCAAGGCAGCTTTTTCGTCCGCCTATTGGCATTGGAGGTCCCTTGAGTTGCACAAGCATCATAGCGCGCTGGGGCTAGCGACCGCCCCGTTCAATTCCGCCCGCGGAATTGCTCTTGCTGAACGCCCGGTTGATCCGGTGACGCTCATCCGCCCGCACGCAGCATCGCGTGCCGCTCGGTACTTCGTCGAGAAGTTTCCGGGAACGTCGATGTATGCTGTAAAGGCAAACCCTTCGCCTGCCTTGCTGCGGGTGCTGTGGGCAAGCGGAATCACGCATTACGACGTCGCCTCGATAGCGGAGGTGCGGCTGGTGGCGCAGACGCTGCCGGGCGCCACGTTGTGCTTCATGCACCCGGTCAAGGCCGAAGAGGCGATTGCAGCGGCCTATCACGAGCACGGCGTGCGTGTGTTCAGCCTTGATTCGCTTGAGGAGCTGGACAAGATCATGCGCGCGACCGGCAACGCCGCCGACCTCACGCTGTGCGTTCGGCTGCGGGTGTCGTCGGAGCATTCAAAGCTTAGCCTTGCGTCAAAATTCGGCGCAGCGCCTGGCGAGACGAGGCAATTGCTGTTTGCCGCACGTCAGGCAGCGGATGCGCTTGGCATCTGCTTTCATGTCGGCTCACAGGCGATGACGCCCGAGGCTTATGCGCAGGCCATGGAGCGGGTGCGGGCGGCCATTGTCGATGCCGCAGTAACTGTGGACGTGGTGGACGTGGGCGGCGGATTTCCGTCATCTTACCCCGGCATGGAGCCGCCGCCGCTCGACCGCTATTTCGAGACCATCCACCGCGCGTTTGAAAGCCTGCCGATTTCCTATTCGGCTGAGCTCTGGGCCGAGCCGGGTCGGGCGCTGTGCGCCGAATATAGCTCGCTCATCGTGCGCGTGGAAAAGCGTCGCGGGTCCGAACTTTACATCAACGACGGCGCTTATGGCGCTTTGTTCGATGCCGCGCATATCGGCTGGCGTTTTCCCGTCGCGCTGCTGCGTGAGCCGGATTCGGGTGCGCGCGATATGGAGTTCAGCTTCTACGGCCCGACCTGTGACGATATGGACCATATGGCCGGGCCATTCCTGCTGCCGGCCGATGTGCAGGCGGGCGATTATGTCGAGATCGGCATGTTGGGTGCCTATGGCGCGGCGATGCGCACGGCGTTCAACGGCTTCGGATCGGGCAAGACGATGGTCGTGGATGACGAACCGATGACCTCGCTTTATCTTGACGACGCGATCGAGCCGGTTCCGTCCAACGTCGTCACGCTGTAACATCCTGCTAACATTACCGACGCTTCGGCGCGCGCCTGGGGAAGCCGGCGCGCGCCGAAGCGATTGCCTATGGAGACTTTCATGACTGAAGCCATCAACGATACGCGCAAGGCCGCGCTGCTTTCCACGCCAGTGGAGCATGTCGATATCACCAGCTTTGATGCCCGGCCGATCATTGATGCGATGGGCAAGATGAGCTTCACCAGCCGCGATCTTGCGCGCGCAACCGGCATTTACAACCAGATGCTGAACGACCCCGCGTGCACGATTTGCCTCGTCATCGCCGGCAGCACAAGCGCTGGCGGCTGCATGGATCTTTATGCCGAACTCGTCCGCTCCAACATGGTCGACTGCATTATCGCGACCGGCGCGACCATCGTCGACATGGATTTTTTCGAAGGACTGGGTCACAAGCATTATCAGGCGCTTGAAGTGCCCGACGATGACACGTTGCGCTCGCTCTATATCGACCGCATCTATGATACCTATATCGACGAGGAGCAGCTTCAGGATTGCGACCACACCATCCTGCGTATCGCCGATTCGCTGGAGCCGCGCCCTTATTCCAGCCGCGCTTTCATCGCCGAGATGGGCAAATATCTTGTTGCGCACGGCAAGAAGGACAACAGCCTCGTCAAGCTGGCCTATGAGCATGACGTGCCGATTTTCTGCCCCGCCTTTGTCGATTCGTCGGCGGGCTTTGGCCTCGTCAAGCACCAGGTTGACCGGGCCAAGGAAGGCAAGCCCTATATGGTGCTCGATGCGATCGCCGATTTCCGCGAACTGACCGACATCAAGATCAAAGCCGGGACGACGGGTCTGTTGATGATCGGCGGCGGCGTGCCCAAAAACTTTGTGCAGGACACGGTCGTTTGTGCCGAAATTCTTGGCCATGACGATGTGGAAGTTCACAAATATGCCGTGCAGATCACCGTTGCGGATGTGCGCGACGGGGCGTGTTCGTCGTCCACGCTGCAAGAGGCGGCGAGCTGGGGCAAGGTCAACACCGGCATTGAGCAAATGGTGTTTGCCGAAGCCGGCTCGGTTATGCCGCTGCTTGCCTCCGATGCCTATCATCGCGGTGCCTGGAAACAGCGCGCAAAACGGCGCTGGGCAACGCTGTTTTCCTGATGGCCGAAAAATTTGAGCGCCACCGCCAGCCATGGAGGCAGGATGAAATCCAAAAGCTCCATCTGCTGGCGAAAAAGGGCATGGCGCTGAAAGCGATCGCCAAGGCACTGACCCGGAGCGAGGAATCGGTAAAGGACCGCGCCAAGGCCGACGGGCTGGCGATTGCCCGGCTCCGGTAGTTGCGTAACGCGCCTCTTGGCGTCATCCTGTGGCAAAATGGGGGATGCACATAATGCCTGAACACAGCCCGATCCTGACGCCGATCGTTGCGCTCATTGGCTGGACGCTCGTTATCTGGGTGTGGATGTATGCCACCCGCCTGCCCGCGATGAGCCGAGCCAAGATCGATGGCGTTGGCATGGTGGGCTCCACCGGCCCATCGTTGCGCGCCGATCTCATCGCCCGTGGCGAAGTGCGGGCCTCATGGGTCGCCGATAATTACAACCATCTCCATGAACAGCCGACGCTATTTTACGCGGTTGCCTTGGTCCATGCGCTGATCGGCACCGGCAGCGGGCTTAATCTGACGATCGCCTGGGCTTATGTTGGCCTGCGGATCATTCACAGCATTGTGCAGGTCACCGTCAACCGCGTGGTCGTGCGCTTTTCGGTCTTCATGTTGTCGTCGCTCTGCGTGGTTGCGCTGACGCTGCACGCGGCCATGGCGCTGCACGGCTGGCATCATTTCTGATCGGCTCGCCCGGCCCGCGCTCATCCGAACAGGCGCGCCATCGAGCGCTCGAGCATCACCAGTTGCCACAGCGTGCGGCCATGCTCGGCGCGGCCGCTGCGGTGATCCTCGGCAAGCCGCGCAATTTCGGCCATGGTGAACCAGCCGGTGCCCGCGAGCACCCGCGATGCGGCCAGTGCTTTCGCGTCGCCGGCAAGCGCGCCGCGAAACCACGCGCTGATGGGCGTCACAAACCCCATTTTTTGGCGGTACAGAATATCGCGCGGCAAATGGCGCTCCAGCGCATGTTTCAGCACCCATTTGCCCTGCCCGCCCCGAATTCGCATGGAAACGGGCAGCGTCGCGGCAAATTCGATGAGGCGATAATCGAGCAGCGGCTCGCGCGCCTCAAGCCCCACCGCCATGCTGGTGCGGTCCACCTTGGTCAAAATGTCGCCGGGCAGCCAGTGCTTGAAATCGGCATATTGCGCTGCATCAAGCGGCTGGCGCGCGGGCGCTGTGCGCATCGTTTCGATATAGCGGTGCTCGGCCCGGTGCCCGTCAAGCGCCTTCATGCCCGCCGGCGAGAATAATCGCGCCCGAATGGCAGGCGAGGTAACGCCGACGGAGCGCGCATAAGCGGTCGCGCCATCATCGGCCAGGCCAAGCAGCGTCGATTTGGCGCGGAATGGTCGCGGTGCCCAATCCGCCTTGGGGTAGGCGGCACCCAGCGCGCCAAAAATGCCCCGCAGCGGCACCGGCACCAGCGCCCGTACGCGTTCCTCCGCTGCCTGAAAGCGATAGCGGCGATAGCCGGCAAAGGCCTCGTCCGCGCCGTCGCCCGACAGTGCAACCGTCACCTCCTCGCGCGCGAGCGCACAGACCTGATAGGTCGCCAGCGCCGAGGCATCCGCAAACGGCTCGTCAAAGGCGCCGACCAGCGTGTCGATGAGCGCAAAATCGTCGGCCGCGACCATGCGCTCGCGATGATCGGTCTTGAACAGCGTTGCGATTTGGCGGGCATAACCGCGTTCGTCATGCTCGGTTGAATCGAACCCGATGGTACAGGTCTTGACCGCCCGCGCCGAGCGTTCCGCCATCAGCGCAACCACCGCCGAGCTGTCGACCCCGCCCGACAGAAATGCGCCGAGCGGCACATCCGCCACCATCCGCAGGCGCACCGCGTCCCGCAGCCGCTCGACAAGTTCTTCCTCGATTTGCCCGGCGGCGGCGCTGGTGCGGGATGAAAAATCCACATCCCAATATCGTTCTGGATGGGGCACGGGCTGCCCCCGGTGCACGAACAGGCAATGCCCGGCCGGCAGCTTGCGCACGCCGCTCACCATGCAGCTATCATCGGGCACATAGCCAAGCGCCAGAAAATCCTCGACAGCGCGCACATCGACCACCCGGCGCAGCAGCGGGTGCGCGAGCAGGCCTTTCAATTCCGACGCAAACGCCAGCCCGCCATCTGACAACATGACGTAATGCAGTGGCTTCACGCCCAGCCGGTCCCGGGCCATGAAAAGCGATTGCGTGCGCGCGTCGTGCAGGGCAAAGGCGAACATGCCGTTCAACCGCTCCAGCATGGCCGGGCCCCAAACCGCCCAGCCGTGCAGCAGCACTTCCGTGTCGCTGCTGGTGCGGAACCGCGCGCCCCTTGCCTCCAACGCCGCGCGGGCCTCGGCGAAATTGTAGATCTCGCCATTATAGGTAACCGTCAGGGCACCATCGGCGCTGTGCATCGGCTGCGCGCCGCCGTCCAGATCAATGATCGAGAGGCGACGATGGCCGAAGCCCACTCCTTGCGCAGTCCAGATTCCTGAACCATCCGGCCCGCGATGTGCCTGCACGTCAGTCATCGCGCCGATGCGCGCGGGGTCAACGGGCTTGGGTGTATCGGGGTAAAAAATCCCGGCAATGGCGCACATTAGCGGTGTATTCCGGCGCTATGGTCGGCGATGGCATCGACCCCGCCAAGCGCCGCGACGAAGCGTTGCATGGCGGCCTGCGCGTCACCGCCAGGGATTATCGGCGCTGAAATCAGCACCGCAACGGCGGCCTGCGAGCCGCCGAACAGCTTGGCTTTCAGGGTGTTGATCTTGACGGTCCGGTCGCTTGTCGTAGTCATGCCGCCAACGCGATACCAGAGCGCCACCAGACGTTCCACCCGACCCGATGCCGTGATGCGCATCGCGCGGCCGCCGGCAATATCGGGCACATCGGCGACCCTCACCCAGCGGTCATTTTCGCGCAAAGGGCCAATGCCAAAGCCGACAAGCTCCTTGCCCTCACGCTGGCTGCCATAGACCGCGATGGCGAGGTCAACCGAGGCGCCCTGCCCATCCCCATAGCGGCCAAGCAGAAAGTGATCGGCGCCGGGATAATTAGGGGACCATGACGCACCGGCGTCAGCGCTTATGCGCGCCCAGCCCGGCACCACCGGCAGCGAAATCTGCTCGGGCAGCGGCGCCGTCCGCCCGGCGATTGCCGCGCCCCAGGCCGGGAAGATCGCGGCAACGGCCAGCACCAGCGCTGCCGCAACCAGCATGTCGGTGGACATGCGCGGCGGCGCCAGCGCGGCGGCATCCACCCATGCCGCATCAGGATCACGGTCAAACCATTTCCAGCCGATGGCGAGCACGGCCGCCATCACCAGCCCGAAAAACACCCAGCCGAAGATGATATGGTCAAAACCCGTGGCTTGCTCAACTGACGTGAGATAGGCCGCATAAATGGTGCCCGCCGCCCGCAGGCCATTGGCGATGACGGGGACAATGAGCGCCATGACCATGAAGGCTGCACGGCGACCCCAGGTTACATAGCAGACATTGGCCACCAGCGTGCCATAAGCCAGCATTGCGATGACGAATTTGGCGCCTGAACACGCCTCTGCCACTTCGAAATAGCCGTTGGGAATGGTGATGAGCACGCCGTCCACGACCGCTGGCACGCCCGCCATATGGAGCAGCGCCACCGACATGCTCACCGTCACCGACTGAAGCGGTCCCTCCAGCGATTCCCCAAAGGGCACCAGGAAAAACGCATAGCATAGCGGGAACAGCAGCCCGCGCGCCACCTGCGGCCCCAGCATCGTCACGACCGCGCCCTGTAGCAGCATCACCAGGCCAAGGTGGCGGGCAAGCGCAACGCTTGCTGCATCGCCCACCAGCCACGCCAGCCCCCCAAGCGCGACAAGCCCAAGCCCGGGCGCCCAGGCCAATGGTCTTATCGGTGCCAGGTCGTGCCGGCGCTGCCACACCAGCCAGGTGATGACCGGTCCGATGAACAGGCAATGCCCAAAGGTCGTGTTGGTCCACCAGATATGCGCCAGCCCCGCCGCATCGTTGAAAAACAGCAGCAACAGCGCAGTCACTGTGCCGGCAAGCAGTGCCAGGTGGCGCTGCCACGCTGCCGCCGCGTCATGATCGAGCGGGGCGCCGCCAGTGATTGGAAGCGCGGCCGTCATGCGGCCGACCGTGCAGCGCCATCGCGCCCGACAAGGCCCATCAGTGCTTCAAGCGGCGCGAGGCGGGCGTTCCAGCCATAGCGCCGGATGACCTGCGCGCGGGCCGCCTGCCCCAGAGCGCGCGCCCGTTCCGGCTCGGCGAGCAGCGCGTTGATGGCCGACGCCATGGCGCCGTCATCCTGTGCCACGTGCAGTGTGCCTGCATGGTCAATGCCCTCGGCTGCGACCGCCGATGCCACCACGGGCCGCGCCATGGCCATTGCTTCGAGCACCTTGTTCTGAATTCCCCGCGCCACCCTGAGCGGTGCTGCAACTATATCGGCCGCCGCGAGCCAGCCGCGCACGTCGGCGACCTCGCCCGTCACCACCACGCCCGGCAGGCCGGCAAGCGCGCGAACCGCGGCGCCAGGATTGCGCCCGACAATGGCAAATTCCGCTTCCGGGTGCAGCGCCCTTACCTGCGGCAGGACATCGCTCGCAAACCACGATACTGCGTCCACATTCGGCGGATAATCCATCTGGCCCGTAAACGCGATGAGCGGGCCATTGGTCGCAACGCGGGAAAATGCCGCCATGGGGTCAAACAACGCGGTATCGATCCCGTTTTCAACCACATGCACGCGTGGCGTGCCGGTTGCGGCGGTGAACAGCGCGGCCTCGGCATCGCTCACGAACAGGCTGGCATCAGCCCTTGCCGCGACCGTCGTTTCGTGTGCGCGCAGCAACCGGCCCTCGCGGCGCAGCATCCACCGCATCGGCGCACGGGCCTGTTCAGCATAGGCGGTGAACTTGGCCGAATCCATGTCGCAAAAGTCCATGATGATCCGCGCGCCGCAACCGGGCGGCACATATTGTGCCATCTGGCTTGAAAACACATAGATGGTCTCAATTGGACGCTGCCGGAGAGTGGCGGCCACGGCTGCGTGCATCGCAGGGCTGTCGAACGCGGCCAGCGATGCCGCGCGGCCGCTCGCCAGTGCCCGCAGCGCCGCCACGGGCTTGGAGATGCCGCGCCACTGCGCCACAAGGTCGCCGACCAAGGGCGCAAGATCGGCCTTGCGCGACATATCGCGCGCGTCATCGACAAAGGTGGCCAGATGCACGGTTCCGCGGTCAGCCAGAAACTTCAGGATATTGAAGCTGCGGATCTTGTCGCCCCGGTCCGGCGGATATGGAATTCGGTGCGCCAGAAACAGGATGTCGCCCATCACCCAAGGCCCGCAGAAATTAGTGGCCCCGCCCGGTTGGCGATCCACAGCGGCAGCTTGCGCCACATCGCGACCTGCAGGCGGTAGCGCGGGCTCAGCGGGTTTACCTCGCGCGGCGCGGCGCCATCTGCCGCGCGTTTGAAATAGGTGAGCGGGTTGCCCTCAAAACCCCAGTTCTTCTTGAAGGCCGCCGGCCCTGTGCCCGCCTTTGACCGGCCAAAGTCAAACCGCGTGCAGCCCCGGCGGCGGGCATGGCCCATCAGCGCGAAATACATCAGGTCATTCGCGCGCAGCCCCCGCGCTGCCTGTGTGCCGCCGCCCCAATAGGGAAACACCGTTTCGCCCCTATACAGGCTGAGCACGGCGGCAACCGGTGCGCCTGCAAGCCAGACCACGAGAATATCGGCCGCGTCGCCAAAGGCCGTGAGCACTTCTTGGAACAGCTTTTGCGGAAAAACCGGCGTGCCAAGATTGCGGACCGATTCAGCATATACCGCATAATGCGCGGCCTGATGGCGGGCATCGGCGCCCGTGGTTACGACAAGGTCGCCACAAAGCGCCTTGCGCACCTCAGCGCGCTGCTTGCGCGGGATGGCCAGCAGTTCGGCCTCATCATCAGCGGCCAGCGACCGGACAAAACCCAGATAGGTGTCTGCGTCCACCGACCAGCCTGCACCCGGATGTGCCCCGCCACGCAGCTCCATGGTCGGGCAGCGGCGCTCGGCGGCGAGCGCCCAGCCGGCATCGACCAGCGCCGTTGCGGCATTGTCGGCGGTTGCCAGCACCCCCCCGCCGACGCCGAACCCCGCCGATACCAGCGCCCGGCCAAACAATGGCGACCCAATTTCGGTAAGCGGCACCATGCCCGCAATCTGGCCATCGGCACGCTCAGCGACCAGACAATGCGCCCGCTGCCCGCAACCCCGCGCGACCGCCATCGTCCAGTGCGGCAAATGGAAGGGCGTGGCGGCCGGGTGCGCCTCGACAAACGCCGTCAGGCGAGCGATCTCGGCGGTATCATCCAGCCGGGCCGCGCGCACCGCAACCGGCGTGCCGAGAAGCGCCATCGTCATGCGCCGCGTGCCGCTTCATCTGCGACCACGGAGTCCACGCGCCCCCATTCGTGGCGTGCAATGAGGGTGCGCAGTTTTCCCGCCATCGCGCCCAGCCGGCTGTAATGCCGCAGGCGCGACTTGAATGGCGCGCCGGGGATGCGGGGCTGGCCGGGGTCGATTTCCCATGGATGGAAATAGAAGATGGCGGGCCTGCCCTCGCCCTCATTGACCTGCCGGACCGCCCAGTCAGTGAAGGCGCCGGGGAATAGCCGGAAAAAGCCGCCGCCCGTCGCCATGCGCCGCTTGCCCAGTTGCGCAACCGTCACCGGCAGCTCGACAAGCGGGGAACCGGCAACGGGGCGAAAGCCAAAGCGCGGTGCTTCGGGCCAGCCATAATGGTCGTGCGCGAGCGGGGCGACGCTCGATGAATATGTATAGCCTTCCTCGGCCAGAATGGGGTGCGCCCAGGGCGTGCGCGCATCGATGGAGAAGCTTGGCGCGCGATATCCCGTAACGGCCATACCGGCTGCGTCTTCAATTGTTGCGCGGGCAGCGCCTATATCGGCGCGGAATTCGGGCGCAGTGAGCGTAAAGACGCGCTGGTGATCCCACCCATGACTGGCGATTTCATGGCCGGCGCCAACAATATCGCGAATCAATTGCGGGTAGCGCTTGGCCACCCAGCCCAGCGTGAAGAAGGTCGCCTTCACCTTGCTTTCGGCAAACAGGTCAAGCACCGCTTTTGTATTGCGCTCAACCCGGTGCGGCCAAGCGCCCCAATCGGCCCGGTCGATTACCGTTTCAAAGGCCCCGACCTGAAAATAATCCTCGACGTCAACTGACAGCGCGTTGCGCATGGCGGATTCCTCCCGATCAGGCGGCAGACCCGGTGAAGGCGGACAAGTCCGGCCGCTGGCTGTCGCTTTCCACCCAATCGACCAGCAGGGTCAGCACCCGGCGTAGCGCCGTTTCCTGTTCTTCAACGCGCGCTTCCAAGGCGGCCAGCCGTGCATGAATCGCAGGGTCGGCCGGGGGCGCCAGCGCCTCGGCGGCCGCGGGTGGTGGCGGGAGAGCAGGAACCGGCGCGTCCACATCTTGCGCGACACCCGGCAGCGGCGCCGCAGATATATGCTCTGCAACGTCGTACCGCGAGGCATCCTCATCCCGCGATACGGCGGCTGGCCGGGGGTCGAGCGCTGTCGTGGCGGCAATCGTCGCCGGAGGATGCTCCGGGGCACCGGCGGCGAAGCTCAGCGGAGCACCAAGCGTGGCGGAAACGGAATCTTCCACGGGCGCGCCGTCGAGGACTAGTGGCCACCCGGCGACATCATCGCACGCCGGCCCCGCAGGCGACGGCGCCGCGCCCGACCGGCTTGCCAGCGGCTCTGGCGCGGGCCAAACCGGCCCGGCAGCCGCGTCGTCGAAGTCATCGGCTGCGGCCAATACCGGGGTCGCATCCTGCGCGTCTCCGGCAACGTCATCACGGCCGGCCAGCGCATGATCGCCGGCACTGTCGGCGAGCACGGCGTGAACGATTGCGGCGTCGACTACCGCGCACTGCTCGACCGCGCCGAACAACATGACCCGACCGGCAAGCTGGTTCAGCCGGCGCGGCACACCGCCGGACCCGTCATAAAGCGCGTCAAACGCGTCGGGCGAAAAATGCGGGTTGCCGGCCCAGCCAACCACGCGCAGGCGGTGGAGCACATAGGGCTCTATTTCGGTGCGGGCCATCGGCTCCAGATGATGCAGCGCAATAATCCGCTGGCGAAGCTGCTCCAGTCGCGCCGAGCCATTTAGGCGCGCGCGAAATTCAGGCTGACCAAGCAGGAAAATCTGGAGCAGTGCATGTCCGCCGGCCTGAAAGTTGGAGAGCATTCTAAGCTCTTCAAGCGCCGATATGGCCAGCGCCTGCGCTTCGTCCACGATCAGCAGCGTGCGCCGCCCGCTGCGCGCCACGGCGTGAAGCTGGCGCTCGATCCGGTCGAGCAACTGCGCTTTGACGAGGCCGGCACAATCGATATCAAGCCCCTGCGCGACCAGCCGGAGCAGATCGTCCGCCTCGATTTGCGTCGAGACCAGCTTGATGACGTGGAGCTGCTCGCGGTCGATGCTGGCCATAAGATGCCCCACCAGCGTCGTCTTGCCGGCGCCGATATCGCCGGTCACCACGATGAAACCCTCACCCTGGCTAAGGCCATAGCCAAGATAGGCCATCGCCTTTTTGTGCGTTGCCGATTCGAACCAGAAGCGCGGGTCCGGCGTTAGCTGAAACGGGCGCCCGCGCAGCCCATAATGGTCGTCATACATCAGTGTCATCCCGTACGGCGTCGTGCAGCGCCGCTGCAAAATGGTGGCCGGTCAAAACGAATACCGCGCGCCAAGCAGCGCCTCGAGCGAAATCGTGCGCAGCCCAAGCGCGTTGTTCGCGCCGTACACGCCAACCGACGCCCGCGCCCCCAGCCGTCCGAAATTGCGCGACAAGGAGCCGACGGTGCCGGCGCTGTAAATGGAGCCGGCGCCGCGGATACCGCTGCTGTAATAGTTGAAGAACGAGTTGAGGCTGACCGCTGTGTCACGGTCAAGCGAATGGGCGACGAACGCCTGGGCATAATAGCTTTCGTCGGTAATCGCGTCGATGGTGAAGCCCGCGTTGGCGGGCGCGGAGAAGCGGCGATTGGCATAGCCAACCCCGGCACCAAAGGTCGACCGGCCCTGCGTATAGGTCACGACGGCATCGACGCCGCGGGCACGGTATACCGATGTCGAGATGGACTGAAGCACCCCGTTCAGGCAATTGCCGGCCGCGCCACCCTGCGCGCCGAACACGCAGCCGTTGAAATTGCCGCTGAGTGGATCCGCGTTCGGCGTGAAGCTGGTGGAGACGTTCGACAACCCGGTGCGGAGCTGGCGGCCAAAGGTCTGTATCCCGTCATACACACCGACCCGAACGGCCAGCTTGCTGCTCGCCTGATAGTTGAGCGAGCCGGTGAAGCTGAACGAGCCATAGCGCTCCCCTGCCCGCGCTTCAAGCACGGTGCGCGACGAGGGCCGCCAGATGACGCCGGCATCATAATAAATGCCGTCAAACGCATAGGCGATGCGCGGTGCCGATGCGGTGTCGCTGACGAACCGGCCGCGCCGGTCCACGACTGGCTGGCCATTGGCATCAAGCACGGCGTTGCGCTGGGTTGAACGGATGTTTTCATAGCCAGCGCCCGCCGTCAGCGCGAGGGTGCGGCTTACCGGGTACAGCACGTCGCCTCGGCCATATTTGCCTTCATAAACCTGGCCAAGCTGCCCGCCATCTTCGCGGTCATAGGCGCCGCTCACCGTAATGCCGACGGGCAGGATGGTGCCGGATTTCAGGTTCAGGCTCAACTGCGCTTGATGGTTGCGCACGCTGTCAAACGTATCGAGCCGGGGTTGCCCGGCGGCCAGTGTATCAACGATCGTGGGCGATTCGACCTTGGTATAGCCAAAGCGGTACCCCCCGCTCACGCCAACCAGGCCCACATGCGTGCCGATGGTTGGCCCGGCATAGAAGGAGTAGAGCTGGCTGATGTTGCTGACATTGCCGTTCAGCAGGGCGGGAGCCGCGCCGCGAACGTCGCTGCGCGCGCGGGTGGCGAGTGCGCCCCCTTCCAGCGCTACGCCAGACCCGACCCGCACCGCCGCGCGCGCCAGCCCTTGATGAATATCCTGATCGGCCAGCGCGCCGCTTTCCGAAAAGCGGTGCTCATAGCGGTAGCTGACCTGCACTTCGGTGCGCCGCGACTGGAAGGAGGCATCAACGCCAGCGGCGACGCTGGTATAGGTCAGCAGGTCATTGCCATTGCGTAGATCGGCGGTGAGCACTTGCCCCACCTCGATATAGGGCGTCACGCGCTTTTCGCGCGCGCTCGCCGGGCCGCCCGCCGCGGCGATTGCTGCGGCCAGAACAGCGATTGTAACGAGCCGGGTCATTGCAGCTCCTCCTGCGGATAGTAATTGCCAAAGCGCCGCCCGCCGGTGGAAAACGACACCGCATTCAGCAGCAGTTGAATGTGCTCGCAGCCATCGAGCATCCCGAGCGCTTCACGAAGATCGCCGTCGGTGGTTCGGTCGGCGCGGACGACCATCATGACCTGGCCCACGTGCAGCGCGAGCGTGGCGGCGGTTGAAGCGGCAAGGGCTGGCGGCGAATCCATGATGATGATGCGCCGCGGATCAGCGTCTAGCAGCGCCTGCAGCACGACAGGCGTGCGGTCGCTGGCCAGCAACTCGGTGTCCTGAATGGTGCGCGAACCGGTCGGCAGCAGGCTGAGCTGGGCGATATCAGTGGCGATGATATGTTGCTCGGCGTTGCCGGCAGGGTCCGCCAGCGCATCGAGCAGGCCGGAGCTGTCGGCCAGGCCAAGCCGCTTCATGACGTCTGCCTTGGCGAAATCGGCGTCGATGAGCAGGATGTCGACGTCCTTTTCCGCCGCCATCGAGATTGCCAGATTGATGGCGCAAAACGTCTTGCCCTCTTCCGGGTGGGCGGAACTGACCAGGATAACGCGGCTGCGGTCGCCATGTTTAGGGGCCGTGCCGCGCGCCGTGAGCAGCAAGTGCCGCTTCACGAGCCGGAACTCCTCCGCCAGCAGGCCAATCGCGGCACCGGGCACCAGCAGGCCCTGTTCGCTCAGCCGATCCCGGTCGATGGCGACGCGGCGGCCGACACCGCGCAGTGGCGCCGGGGCAGCGCCAGTCGTGACGGGCGCCGTTGCTGGCGTGGAGACGGGCAGCGGCCGCGGCAAGAAATCTGCGACGCTATCGGCAACCGGAGCATCACTGGCGGCGTTCTTGCGGAACGGCGCGTTGAAATCATAGACGCTCGCCGCCCTTTCGAGCAGTGAGGCGCGTTGAGGCTTTGGCCCAGCTGCGTTCATGCCGCCAATCCCCGCTGCAGAAATTCGACACCGATCAGCGCGACATAGGCGACCGCAAGCCCGGCTGTTCCACCCAGGAAGTAGCGCAGGTGCTGCCGGGCCCGCCGGGTTTCGGCGCCAGAGCGAACCAGCGTGACCGTGCCGATAACCGGCATGCCGCTCACGCTTTCCAGCTTGGCCGAGGTGGCAAAGGTCGAACGAAGCTGGCCCAGCGCAAAGGCGGCACCCGCGCCGGCGCACAGCCCCGCCACGAGCATTCCGGTGAGCAGCAGCGGGCGATTGGGAGCCGAGGGCGTGCGCGGTGCGGCCGGCGGGTCAATCACGCTGAACTTGATGGCATTGGTCTGGCTTTGCACCTGGCCGCGCAGCTTTATTTCTTCGCGGTCCCCCAGCAGCTTGTCATATTGGTCTTTCAACACCTGATAATCGCGCTCAAGCTGCGCCTGTTCGGCGGCCACCGCAGGGTCGATCGACAATTTCGATTCAAGCTGCGCAACATCGGCCTGAATTTGCCCCTTGCGCGCGGAAAGCGACGCGACAAGCGCGGCTTTTTCGGTGCGAATAGACTGAAGCGAGAGGAACAACGGGTTGGGTGACCCCGCCCCACCAGCGCTGAGCGGCTCAACATTGGCAGCGGCCAATGCGGCCGCGAGTTGGCTCCTGAGCGCCAAAACATCGGGATGCGAATCGGTCCAGCCGCGCGCGCGCGCTTCGGCAAGCTGCCCCTGAATGGCGGCAAGACGCGCCCGAGCAGGGCCAGCCGCACCGCCGCCGCTGCCGGCAACGCTTGGCGGCGTGCCCGCCATTTGCCCGTTAATGGCCGCAAGGCTCGATTGCGCGGCGGCCAGATCGGTATCAATCTGCGACAACTGGCTGCGCGCGGCGCCGATCCGGTCGTTGATCGACCCGGTGCCAGGCAGCGCGCCCAGATAACGGTTCTGGAACGCGGCACGCTTTGCCTCGCTGTCCTGAAGCTGCCTTTGCCGCTGGGCAAGCTGGCCATCGAGAAAGGCGATGGTTTGCGTAGTCTCATCGCGGGTACCGTTCAGATTCTCCTCGACAAAAATGTCGATCAGTTTGCGCACGATCGCCTTGGCGAGCTTTGGCGTGGCGGCCGTCGCCGTGATTTCAAACAGATTGTTCTGCTGCGCCGTTATCTTGATGCTGTTTTGCAGGGCCGCCGCACGGTCGGCTATGTCGCGGTCATTGGCCACCGTGGCGGCAAGCTCGGTGCCCTTCACCACGCGCGCCAGGTTGACGGCCGAGGTCAGCGTTTCGCGCACATGGTCGATATCGCGCGACTGCTCGTCTGCGGTAATCCCGATTTTGCCCGGGAGAATGGACTGCATCTGCACCGATACGCGCGCCTTGGCCGTGTAGCTGCTGGGGATTTGGGCAACCGCCAGCCAGCCGAGCAGGCACACCCCCCACGCAATCGCAAGCGCCAGCCAGCGCCGCTGCCAGATGCCATGGAGCGCCAGCCGCGCTTCGTCGAACAGCGAGGTCATGCAGCGCGCCTCAGAATGCGCTCTCGGGGATGATGATGACATCACCCGGTTGCAGCCGCACATTGGCGGTGGAATCGCCATTCTTGAGCAGGCTTGACAGCCGCAGCTTGTATTCGGTCTGCTTGCCCGTCACCCGGTCATAACGCACCAGCCGGGCACGGTTGCCGGCGGCAAACTCATTGAGTCCGCCCACCGCGATCATCGCATCGAGCAGCGTCATGTTGGCACGAAACGGAATTGAGGCGGGCTTTTCAGTCGCCCCGACAATGCGCACCTGCTGGCTGAACGTGCCGGAGAAATTCTCGACGATGACCGAGACAATCGGGTCTTTGATATATTCGCCGAGCGCAATTTTCATGTCGTCCGCCAGCATGGCCGGTGTTTTGCCAACGGCGGGCATGTCGCTGATGAGCGGTGTGGTGATGCGGCCATCGGGGCGCACCTGCACTTTGGCCGACAGCTCGGGGTTGCGCCAGACAAAGATGTTGAGCTGGTCAAGCGGGCCAATAATATATTCTTCGCCCGGCTGCTCCTGGCCACCGACATAGGATGCAGACGGCAGTTCAGGCTTGCCGCCGCTGCCGATGCACCCGGAAATCGCGCTGGCCACGATTACCGGAGCTGCAAAAATCCTGGGAAAATGCCGCATTGCCACCACGTAATACCTCCCGCCGCGCGGCTTTGGCTGAGGGACGTCTCCTTCAGCGAACGCGCAGATACGGCACCGGCTATGCGATCAAGAGGTGAAGATAGCGTTAGGATTGTTGGCCCGTACCTGCCAAAAGCTCGGCCGCTGCGGGGTGCCCGAGGAAATTTTCCGGGCTGGCGGTGCGGCCATAAGCCCCGGCCATGAACACCGCAATGACGTCACCCACCTGCGCTGGCGGCAGCGCAGCCTGGTCGCCCAGCCGGTCGAGCGGCGTGCACAGGCAGCCCACCACGCTGACCACCTGCAAGGGCGCCGAGGCCATGCGGTTCGCCACCGCCAAAGGATAGTTCCGCCGCACGACCGTGCCGAAATTTCCGCTCGCCGCGAGTTGGTGGTGCAGCCCGCCGTCGGTTATCAAAAAAACCTCACCCCGGCTTTGCTTAATGTCGACGATCCGCGTCAGGTACACGCCGCATTCGGCGACCAGCCAGCGACCAAGCTCCAGCACGAACCGGGTTGCGTGCAGCGACGGTGAAAGCGACGTCATGGCGTCTCCCAGAGCGCTGCCTACCGCTTCGACATCAACCTCCGTATCGCCCGCAAAATAGGGTACGCCAAACCCGCCGCCCAGGTTGACAAGCGGCGGCGCGGCGCCAGCGGCATCGGCCAGCGCGCCCGCCAGGGCAAGCGCTGCCGCTTGTGTTTCGATGATGCCGGCCGTGTCCAGCGACTGGGATCCGGCAAAGACGTGAAATCCGCGCCACTCAGCACCCGCCGCGATCAGCCGCCGGACAAGGGCAGGCACACGATCAGCATCGACGCCGAACGGCGACGCCCGCCCACCCATCTTCATGCCAGAGCCGCGCAGCTCGAAGGGCGGGTTGACGCGCACCGCCAGGCGCGGCGTGACCCCGTGCCGTTCGGCCAGATGGAGCGTACGGGTTACCTCTCCTTCGGATTCGCAGTTCAGCGTCGTCCCCGCAATCAGTGCCGCCGACAGCTCGGCATCACGCTTGCCCGGCCCGGCAAAGCTGATCGGCCGGCCCGGCGCGTAACCCGCCACATGCGCCAGCTCGCCCGCCGAGGCGATATCAAAGCCATCAACCAGCGGGGCGATGGCCTGGAGCAGCGGCGCGAACGGGTTGGCCTTGACAGCATAATGGACGCCAAGTGCCGCCGGCATGGCCGCGCGCAGCCGCGCAATCTTTTTGGCCACCACCGAAAAATCATACACGAACAGCGGCGTGTTTCCAGCAATATCAATAAATTGTGTTGCGGCTTTCCCGTCAATAATGAGGTTATCGCCGGATGCGGCAAAAAATGGCGGTATCGTGCCCATGGGTTTCATTCGCCAAGCTCCTGCCTTATCGCCGCCCGGTCGAGCTTGCCATTGGCATTGCGGGGCAAGGCGCGGCGCCATTCATAGCGCGCTGGCTGCATGAAGCCCGGCAAGTCCCGGCGCAACCGCGCGCGCAGCGCTTCTTCCGCTTCGCGCGGATCGGCAACTGCCTGCGCGACCACGACAATGATCTGGCCAAGCTGCGGATCGGGCAGGCCAAAGGCCACCGCCTCGCGCACTTCAGCGCCGCTCATCACGGCTTCTTCGATTTCGGTTGGGCTGATGCGGTTGCCCGCGCTCTTTATCATCTCGTCATCACGTCCAACGAAACGAAGCAGGCCATCGGCGTCGCGCACCACCGTATCGCCCGAGTAAACGGCGATGCCGCCTTCACGCGACCATGGCGGCGCCGGGCGGAACCTTTCGGCCGTGCGCGCTGCGTCCTGCCAATAGCCCTTGGCGACGAGTGGCCCGGCGTGAACGAGCTCGCCGGCGGTGCCTGCGGGCGCTTCCCCGCCACCGGGCGCCACCACCATGACTTCAGCAAAGGGAATGGCCGCGCCCATGGACTCTGGGTGCGCATCGACCAGTTCCGGCGGCAAATAGGTGGAGCGAAATGCCTCGGTCAGCCCATACATCGGAAAGAGCTGGACCCGGGGGAAACGGTTACGCAAGCTGCGGACCATCCGCTCGCCCAGCGCGCCGCCCGAGTTGGTGAGCCGGCGCAGCGGCACCGTGGCCTCGGCCGGCCAGTCGGCACCCAGCAGTTGCGACCAGAGCGGCGGCACCCCGGCAAGCGTGGTGATGCCAAAGCGGATGACGGCCTTGATGATGTCTCGTGGCGCAAGATAGTCCAGCGGCACCACCCGCGCGCCCGCCGCCCAGGTCGAAAAGAGCTGGTTCTGGCCATAATCGAAACTCAGCGGCAGCACGCCGAGCACCCGGTCATCGGGGGTAAGGGCCAGATAATGCGCAACGCTGATCGCGCCCAGCCACAGATTTGCGTGGCTTAGCATCACGCCCTTGGGCTGCCCGGTGGACCCGGAGGTGTAGAGAATGGCGGCAAGCGCGTTCGGGTCGGCGGCCGACGGGCCAAGCGCGGCAGTGCCGGCCAGCGTCGCTTCCTCGGCCACGACACAGCCGCCGGGCACATCGCCTGCCTCCAGCAGCGCGCCGCGCGCCGGCTGGGTGATGAGCAGCCGCGCGCCGCTGTCGCGCAGGATATGTGCCACTTGAGCGCGCTTGAGCAGCGGGTTGATCGGCACATGCACCAGGCCCGCGCGCGGGCCCGCAAGCGGCAGCAGGCACGCCGTGCGCGTCTTGGGCAGCCAGCTCGCCACCCGGTCCCCCGGCGCAAACCCTTGCGCGTGCAGCGCCCCGGCCATCTGCGCGACCGCCGCTTCCAGATCGGCATAAGACAAAGTGCCCGCTCGGTCTTCCAGCGCGACGTCGGTCGCTGCGCCACGGCGCGCCACCCAATCGATGGGGTGCGGAATGGGGTCAAGCGGCACCATGACCCCTTGATAGCCTGCGCCGCCGCGATGCCAAGGGGCCATGCCCTTGGCAGCGGCTGCGCATTTCAGTATCGGCTGGGCCCATAGGCAAAGGCTGGATGAGATATCTTGGCACGAGATGAGGCGGCGATCGCGCAGACGGTGAAACATGTGCTGCGCGATGTTTTGGGGCTGAGCGAGGCGCGTGCCGCCGCGCTTGGCGAGGAAAGCGGCCTGTTCGGCACGCTGCCCGAGCTGGATTCCATGGCCGTTATGGGGCTGTTGACCGAGCTGGAGGACCGGCTGGGCATCCTGATTGACGACGAGGATGTGGATGGCGACATGCTCTTGACCTTCGGCGCGCTTACCCGCTTTGCCGCTGAGCGGGTTCGCGCTTGATCGATCATTATGACTGGCCTGGCGGTCGCGAGGCGGTGCTCCGCTTTGGGCCGCGCGCCGGTCCCGTGATCGTCCTGGCCCTGCCGCTGCTGGAGGAAGCGAACCGGACGCGCGCGGTCGCCGTCACCATGTTGCGGGTGCTTGAGCGCGCCGGGCTGGCAGGCGCGCTCCCCGACCTGCCGGGCACGGGCGAAAGCCTGGAGCCGACGCAGATGCTTGACATCATGAGGCTGCGCGATGGCTATGGCGGCGTGGTCGCATATCTTGGGCGCGAGCATTCGTGCGTCTATGGCGTTAGCATCCGCAGCGGTGCACTGGTCGACACGCTGGCTAAGCTCGATGGCCGTTGGCATTTTTCGCCGCAGGACGGCGCCAGCCTGCGTCGCGACCTGGCCAGAGTGGGGCGGACGGGCACTGGCAGGCTAATGGCTGACCACGGGGATGACCTGGCGCCAGATCATTTGCCGGGCGATGCCGCGGCGGCCGCGGTCGAAATTGCCGGCAACATGGTGTCGGCCGGTTTTTTCGACACGCTGCCCGGTTATGGCCCGGCTGAGCGCGGCACCACCCCGCTTCGCACTGTGCGGCTGGAGACTGATCCGGCCATGGCCGACCTAAAGCTGCCCGGCGTGGCGCCTTGGCGGCGGGCCGAGCCGGCGGCAGACCCCGAGCTTGCCACCCTGCTTGCCCGCGACGTTGCAGACTGGGTGAGCAAATGCGCCGCATAATCAGTTTTGCGTGCGAAGGCGAAACGCTGTTCGGCACGCTCGATGAGGCGCAAGGAAAGACCGGGCTGCTGATCGTTTCTGGCGGCAATGAAATCCGCATCGGCGCGCATCGGGGCATGGCGCTGCTCGGGCAACGCCTCAGCGCGCACGGCATTCCCGTGTTTCGGTTCGATCGCCGCGGTGTTGGTGATTCTAGTGGTCACAATGCCGGCTTTATCGGGGCAGGCGCTGATCTTGTAGCCGCCATCGCCGCGTTCCGGCAGGCGCTGCCCGGCATGGAGCGGATCGTGGCCTTTGGCAATTGCGACGGGGCGAGCGCCATCCTGCTCCACGCGCCGGCCGCGTTTGCCCGCGTGGTGCTCGCCAATCCCTGGCTCGCGGATGAGGTCGATGATTTGCCCGCCGCCGCCGCTATCCGCGCGCGGTATGGCCGCCGGTTGCGGGATCCGGACGCATGGCGCGCGTTGCTGCGCGGTCGCATCAATATCGGCAAGCTGGTCGGCGGGCTGCGAAAACTGGCCGCCCGGCCGCAGCAAGACACCGCGCCGCTGGAGGCGCGGTTATTTGCCGCCCTGGCCGCGCACGCCGATGCGCGCATCATATTGGCCGCAGGTGACGCCACCGCAATCGCCTTTGCCGATGCCGCACGCCGGCGCGGCTATGCTGCGCCGATGGCAATGATCGATACCGATTCGCACAGCTTTGCGCGACCGGGAGATGCTGACGCGCTGTTCCGTCTGCTTGCGCGCGCGCTTGCCTAGAGCATCGTGCCGTTAATCTGACCCATAGCCTGCTGCTTTGAAGTAGTTTTGGCATTCGCTGGGAAGGTAGAGGCGGCAGATATCGCCGATGGCGTCGATCAGGGCATCGAAGGTGCGGGCTGC
>JAKFUZ010000022.1 GCA_021732445.1 Sphingomonas sp.
CCGTTACCCCACCCCCTGCGATAATCGCGCCCCCGATACCGTCCTGCTCATGGGCAGCGTAATGCCGGCGGCGCGCGCCCATTGCGCGTGATGGCCATCACGCGCGGGCGCCGATATTTTCATGGGCATTGCCGAGCGGCGGCAAGTCGCTGCTGGCCCAGCGCTGCATCGTGCGATAAGCAGCCTGCACCACTGGAAATGGGAATCTGCGCTTGGCCGATCTGGCACCAACTGACACGGCCGATCGCGAAACGGACCCGCTGGCGCTGGTGTTTACCGAGCATTTCGGCTGCCGTGCAGAGCTTGCGAAACTTGTTTCGGCCAAGGCGCGACGGCAGCTTTATCCCGCGCGCGCGACGATCATCGAAAATGGCGCCGCCAGCCAGCGGTTGTATGTGATGATCGCGGGCCACGCGCGGATGGTTGCCAGCTCCATCGACGGGCGCATCGTGGTCGCCGAGGAATATTATGACGGCGCGTTGTTCGGTGAAGGCGGCCTGTTCGAGCAGCCGGGCGCCGGGGCAGAGGTATGTGCGGTGGCGCCGTGCGCAACCGGCGGCTATGAAAGCCACGAATTTCTAGCCTTCATGACGAATTACGGGGAGATTGCGCTGGCCGTATCGCGCCAGATGATCGCCCGTCTGCAAAAGGCAACGCGCCACCTGACGGAAGGCGCAACGCTGTCCGCCGCCGGGCGGATCCACGCCGAAATATTGCGCCGCGCACGCGCCGCCGACGCGATGACGATTACCCCAAGACCCGTATTTGCCGAGGTCGCGCTCGCGGTGCGGAGCACGCGTGAGACGGTGTCGCGAACCATCAGCGCGCTTGAGCAACGCGGCATCGTAAAGCGCGGTGCCAATTGCCTCATCGTGGTGGCGCCCCACCGGCTGGAGGAACTTATCTACTGACCATCGTTGCGCCCGCCACCGCAGCCGGTGCGGCCGGGCCGATGGCAAACAGGGGTGCGTCGCCGATCATCCCCACCGGCTCAACCAGGCCACCGGCCGGCCCCCCGATATGCAATGCCTGGGCAAAAGTTGCGCTTGCCGTCACCACGCCGGGCAACGCGCCACTGGCCACCGCCAACAACTCGCTGACCCCGCGGCCGACGATGCTCGCCGCCGGCTCGGCTGCGTGCACGACCGCAAAATGTGCCGCAATCCGCAGCGCGAAATCGCCGGTCGGCAGCGCCAGCAGGCCCCGGGCATGGTTCCACGCCAGCTCAGGGTCCGCAAAAGCGGCGATCACCGCATTGCCCTGTGGCCAAACTGCAAGCGGCGCCGGCATAAGCGCGCGCGCTGCCTGCCGGAACGGATGCACGACATCGCGCATGGCGCGCGCGGTGCCTGCATCATCGAGCCGGTCAAACCCTTCCAGCTCGATGTGGAGCAGCGCCAGCAGCCGCAGATCAGACGCGCCCTCGGGCACCGTGCGGCTGCCGGACGCGGGCACCGGCGCATTGCGTGGCCAGCGGACAAGCTGCTGGCGCCGGCCCTCAGCTACCCAGCGCTTGCCGATGCGCGCGGTCTCAAGCCCTCGTCCATAAGGCCCCGGCCCCTCATCAATCACCAGCAGTTGCACCGCGCTGCTGGCATGCAGGCGTGCATCGAGAACCGCAGCACCCATCGCAACATCTGCCGCAAGCGCGGTGGCGAGCGGCTGATAGACGTCGTCAAACTGGGTGAGAACGGTCAGGCTTTGCGCAGCGGCAAGGCAGGCGTCAAACCGCGCGCGCCACGCCACGCCAAACGGCACCACCGACTGGCGGGCAAAATCTTCAATCGCGGTCGGCAAAATGACAGCAAGCGCGCAGCCGGCGGCCAGCAGCCTTTCGGCGATGACAATGTCAGAGCCGGCCGCCAGCGCGCCAAAGCCAAAGCCGATCCGCTCAGCCGCGATGGCTGCGTCCACCGCTGCCGCAAGCGCCGCGCAATCGGCCTCGGCAACGCCGAGATGCCCGGCAAAATGGAGCGAGCGCGGGGGGCGGAAAGCATCGAGCCAGGCCGCGCCCCCGCTGCCGTCAACGCCGGCATCGACGCTGTCGCTGCGGATAATCAGGTCGAGTTGCCGCAAGGTCGAGGCATGATCGGCCCAACCGTCGGGCTGTGCCGCAATGGCTGCCTGCATCGCGCGCTGCGCCCCGGCTTCGTCCCCGCACAACAGCAGCGCTTCGGCGCGGATCGCGGCCAGATAATAAGGTGTTTCGGCAATATCATGCGCACAATCCAGCGCTGCTAGCAGGCGCCGCGCCGCCGCCGTTGCGGCGTCCCGATTACCGGCAAGCCGGTTGAGCGTTGCGACATTTATGGCTGTATAGGGCTGCGGCGACAGCGTGTCGGCTGCCGCATAGGCCGCCGCGGCCCGTGCAAAGGCCGCCGGCTGGTGTTCGGCTGGCGTGCGCAGCGCATCGTCCTTGAGCAACCGCCCTTTTACGGCGAGTGCTGCGGGATCATCAGTCCGCGAGGCATAGCCGCCCGCCTCGAACAGCGACCAGGCATGACGCAGGCCCCCGGCGCGCGCGGCCGTGATAATTGCCGCCAGCGAGGCCTTTGGGCTCAAAATAGACTGACCCGGCGGCGGGATCATGGCGGCATCCTTGCTGGGGTGAGCGCGCATGCGCCAACCCTCTGGGCGACCTGTACAATATGCTCGCGGAAATGACAGCCATCGCCGCCAGCCGCCCGATCGCAACACGCCGCCAGCGGCAGCCTAGCGGCGCGGCGCGCCCCTTGCGCGTGACGGCCGTCACGGTCGGAGAAATGCCGGAACCTGTGGCCGGAGCCAGCGCCGCCGACGATGGCCACGCCGCAACCCCGGGCAGTATCCGGGCATTGCCGCGCGTTCGGCACAGTGTTGCGCTGCAGCAACAGGTGGAATTTTGCGTGCGCGAGACGTTGACGGCATCATGCCGCCAAGTCACGTTGGCGCATTGAGGAGAAATATCATGCTGCGCCACCAACCGCTCTGCACCGTTAGTGCACTCGCCATTGCAATTGCCGCGAGTTTCCCGGCGAACGCGCAGCAGATAGCAACGGTGTCGGCGCAAAGTGCCTCAACCGCCGAGGCGGCATCGCCGCAAGACGCTGCGCCCACCGATAGCGCTGCTGCCAGCGAGATCGTCGTCACCGGGTCGCGCCTGTCGCAAAACCCCAATTCGGTCGCTGCTTCGCCCATCGTGTCAGTAACCGCCGATGACTTGCGCAAGTCTGGACAAACGGACATTTCGGCTACGCTGCGGGCGATCCCGGCGCTGATTTCGTCTGGCACAATTGCCGACTCGATTGATCGAGGCGCCGGCGGTGCCGGCCAGGCAACGCTTAATCTGCGCGGGCTTGGCTCCAACCGCACGCTGGTGCTGGTCAATGGCCGCCGGCACGTGTCGGGCGTTGCCGGCACGCAAGCGGTGGACGTTGCGACCATCCCGAGCGCCCTTATCGACAGTGTCGAGGTGCTGACCGGCGGCGCGTCGGCGGTGTACGGTGCCGACGCGGTTACCGGGGTCGTTAACTTCAAGCTCAAGCAGAATTTTGACGGGCTGACGGTGCGCTCGCAAATCGGCATTTCGGAACAGGGCGATGGGCGCACGTTCACAGTTGATGCAACTTATGGCAAAAATTTTGCCGGGGGGCGTGGCAATCTTACCTTTTCGGCGGCCTATGCGCGCGACGAGGAAATCCAATATGGCGACCGCGAGGCAACGCGCGATAATGGTAAGGCCAATGCCGGGTTGAGTTATGGCAACCCGGCGCTTCGATTCCAGGCCGGCGACATCAATGCCTCGACGCCCAATTTCCAGCGCTTTTACAGCACGGACAACGGGCAGTTCCCCATTGGCTTTTCAATCCCGTCGGCGGCAACATTCGCCACCAACTTCCGGCGCGACTTTGGCACAACCCCCAACCTGACCGCCGCGGAGCAGGCGCTCATCTCGCGGACAAACGGCGCGCCTACGCTTGCGATCGGGCGTTTCCCTGCCTTTGCCATCAGTTCGAACGCCGGGCTCATCTTCCGCAACGATTTTGCGCCGTTCACGGCCGATGTGGACCGCAACGGCGTGCCTGATTGCAACCAGTCGTTCGTCGGCTCGTTCTTTGGTGGCTGCTATGTCTCAACGCCCGGTGGCGGGGTGCGGCCGTTCCGTGACGGCGTAATCGCCACAACCGCCAACCAGTTTGGCGGCGATGGCGCTATCGAGGCGCCCAACGGGCAATCGCTCATTCCGCGCTCAGAACGCTATAATTTCAACCTTCTGGGCCATTTCGATTTTTCCAAGGCCGCGACCTTCTTCTTCGAGGCCAAATATGCGCGCACGAACACCTTCACCCAAAATCCGTATAACTCGTTTTACGACACGCTGACGGTCGCGCCGGATAATCCCTTCATCCCCGCAGCGCTTGCGGCAGATGCCGCCGAAGCCGGCGGGCTGCTCGTGTCGCGTGACTTTCTCGATCTCGGGCAAGCGGCCTCGATTTCGAACCGCGACACCTATCGCATCGTCGCAGGGGTGCGCGGCGAACTTACGTCGCAGGTGAAATATGAACTGAGCGGCAATTACGGCCGGACTGACACGAGCACGACCAATACCAATCAGGTACTCACGGATCGCCTGTTTGCAGCGCTTGATGTTGTGGCCGGCCCCGGCGGCCAGCCGATCTGCCGGTCGAACATTAGCAGTGTGGCGCCGCCCACCAGCCCCTTCCCGGCCGCCGACAGCGGCTTTTTCAGTTTTCGCCCCGGTGACGGCCGCTGTGTGCCGGTCAGCCTGTTCAACGGGGTGAACTCGATCAGCCAGGCCGGCGTCAACTTCATCACGACACCCACGAACAACCGCTCGCGCCTCCAGCAAACGGTTGTTACCGGCCAGATCAGCGGGGACACGAGCGGCTTTTTCCGTTTCCCGGGCGGTGCGCCGGCGCAATTTGCGGTCGGTGGTGAATATCGCGATGAGCGCAGCAGCACCAATTTCGATCCGCTGGTGCTGGGCATTTTGCCAAGCGGGGCCGGCGCCGGCCCGGCGGGGACGTTCATCGGCGATATTTCGGGCAACCAGTCGCTGGTCTTTGACCCAACGAGCCGCACGCTGAACGCGGGCGGCAGCTTCAACGTTTATGAATTTTTCGGCGAAGTTGCGCTGCCTATCCTCAGCCAGCGCCGGTTTGTCGATGAATTCCGGATCGGCGCCGCGGCCCGCTTTTCGCGCTATTCGACTGTTGGCAGCACGTTTACGTGGAGCGTGAACGGCATCTATGCGCCGATCCGCGATATCAAGTTCCGCGGCAGCTATGCAAAAGCGGTGCGGGCACCGAACATTTTCGAGCTGTTCTCGCCGGCGCAGGGCGCATTTTTTCGCCCCGCTGATCCGTGCGAACAATCGGCGATTGATGCGCTGGTGGCGTCAGGCGTCGCGACCGCACAAAACCGGATCAACAATTGTCGGGCCGATGGCCTGCCAGCCGGGTTCACCGATCCGCTGACGGCGCGATTCTCGGGCACCAGTGGCGGCAATGCAAATCTGCTGGAAGAGACAGCGACAACGTTTACCGCCGGGATCGTGCTCCAGCCGCGCGTTGTGCGGGGTCTTACCCTCAGCGGCGATTATTACAACATCCGCATCACCAACGCAATTTCGGCAGTCAGCGCGCAGGACATTGTGAATTCATGCTATGATGCCGCCAGCCTTGCCAACCAGTTCTGCCCGCTGTTTACCCGCAATCGGAACAGCACGTCGCCCACCTTTTTGGGGCTGAACTTTTTGCGGCAAACGCAGCTGAACTTCGGGCGGATTGAGACGGCTGGTGTCGATGCGACCGTGGCCTATAATTTTCGGCTGGGCGACAACCGCATTTCGCTAAGCGCCACGGGCAACTGGGTGCAACGGATCAACCGGTTCTTCGACCCGACCGACCCGGCCGCCGTAAACCCGGGCCTGGGCGAGCTGGGCTCGCCGCAATGGTCCGGCGTTGGCACGGCGGCCATCCAGCACGGACCGTTTTCGCTCAGCTACCGCCTGCAATATATCGGGTCGCAGTCGCTGGCGCCGGTGCAGATCGAAACACGGGCCATTCAGTTTGGCGCTGCCGGCATTGCGCCCGAAACCTTTGTTCACGACCTGACGGGCACGATTGACCTTGGCGGCGACAAAAGCTTTTATCTTGGCGTTAACAATCTGTCGAACGCGCAGCCGTTCATCACGAACGTCGCCTATCCGGTCTCTCCGGTAGGCCGGTTCTTCTTCGTGGGCGTCACGGGCAAATTCTAGGCGGCAGCGCACGCGCCGGACCGCTACGGCGCCGAGGCCGCGACGCTGAACGGTGTTACATGCCGGCTGTCCGTCGATCACGCCAATCCCGCCAGCGTCGCGCGGTGCTCCCGCCCACGCGGCACGCAGAGCAGCCGGCAGAAGCCAGGTTGCTGCACGGCGATGTGCCGAGCACGGCGCCGAAACCAGGCCGTGCCACGCATTTTGGGAGCGCTCACTTTTTTATTGTGAGCTTTCACAATTTGCGCCAGTCTACCCTCAATGCGAGTCGTAGAAATTCACTCAAAACTCTGACGGACGGGGGAGAATGCATGAAAAAGCATCGCTATTTGCTGCTGGCTGGTGTCGCAACCGTGTTGTTTGGCGCCCCCGCAATGGCGCAGGACAAGCCTGCAACGCCGCCCGAACAGGCCACGGACCCGGCCAAAAACGATGCGGACCCGACCGACATTGTCGTCACTGCCGACCGCCGCGAACAATCGCTCCAGAATTACGCCGGCACAGCGGCGGTGCTGTCGCCCGACGCGCTTTCGAAAGTCGGCATCGTCAATATCGAAAACCTGAACGACACGCTGCCGGGCCTGCGCGTGCAGAATTTCAACGGGGCGGTGGATATCGCGCTGCGCGGCATTGGCACGAACCAGAACACCGAATTGGGCGACCCCAATGTCGCGACGCATTTCGACGATGTCTATGTGCCGCGCGTGCAGGGGCTTACCAATGCCTATTATGACCTGAAGGCGGTGGAGGTGAATTTCGGGCCGCAGGGGACGCTGCGCGGCCGCAACGCTTCTGCCGGCTCGCTCAACTTCATTGCCTATGCGCCCGAGCCCGGCAAGTTCAAGGGCCAGCTTGAGGCAGGCTATGGCAATTTCGACCAGGTCAGCGTCAAGGGCATATTGAACGTACCGATCACCGACACGCTCACCTTCCGCGTCTCGGGAAGCTTCGACAAGCACGGCTCCTATTACCGCAATGTCGGCCGGTTCCCGCAAATCGCGGCCCCTTATGCAGATGACAATCGCGGGGTGCGCGCGCAGCTTTTGTGGGAGCCGACGGTGCAACTGAGCGTGCTGGTCGCAGCGGATTACAACGACCAGAATTCAACCGGGTTCAACGGATCAAATTTTTCAACGTTTCTGGGCATTCGAACTCCCGGCGGATTCACCAACGCGGTTAATTCGGTAACGCGGCCGCGTGATATTCTCACCGGGCCGCTCGGTGAGCAATATACCACCGAACATTCGGGCATTCGTGCGCGGATCACCTACAAGACCGATGGCCTTTTCAACGTTCAGTATATCGGCAGCCACCGCGACCTGCGCACCGCCTCTGACGGCGCGGGCCCATCTGGCGTTGCGTTTCCCGGCTTTGAGACCGGCCTGCCCGGCGTTACAGGCTTTGAGCAGGGGTTTTACGGCGGCCCGATTGGTGCCGAGCGGCTCGACAACTTCAGCCAGGGCCTGGCGCGCCGCGGCTCGTTTTCGGACTATCACGAACTGCGATTCTTCAATGATACCGAGCCATTCAAATATTCAGTCGGCGGCAATTACTTCAATGAGCGCCAGCGGACTCTCGCCACCTCGGTTGCTGATTTCAATTCCTTCTTCCAGGGTCAGGAATTTAACACCCGAACCAAGAGCGACGTCTATGCCTTTTATGGTGACGGCACCTATTCCGTTACCGAGCGGCTGCGTGTGACTGCGGGTATCCGCTATACCAACGACAGCAAATCGCGCACGGGTGTGATCTCCCGGCTGTTCTTCGGCGGCGGCGCGGCGAATTTCGATTGCTGCGGATTCTTCCGGCTCGGCACGCCCGGCTTTGCGTTCAACACCAACCGAACGATCTTTGACCCAGATCGCAATGGCGACGGCACTGTCACCAACGGCGAACAGCTCGTCTTTTTCCTTGACGGGATAAGGAGTTTTGGCGGGCGCGACACAATCCCCATCGCGTTTGGCAGCGCCATTGCCGCGATAAGGGCCAATCCCGCGTTGATTTCTGACCCGAATTTCGGGTTTGCGCCCGGCCCTGGCTGCATCAATTCGGCGACGAACCCCAGTTATGTGTGCCGTGCGGACGGGAATTTCACCTATAATTTCATCGCGAATACCGTCAATAATCAGGCGTCGGCGATCACCACCAATTTCTTCGACTGGCGCGGCCGGATCGAATATGACCTGACCGACGACAATCTTGTCTACGCGCTTGTCTCGCGCGGGCACAAAGCGGCAAGCTTCAATGACAATCTGGGGTCGCTTGGGCCCGCGCCGTTCTTCCGGCCGGAAAGCGTGACGCTGTTCGAGATTGGCACCAAGAATGCCTTTGAGGTGCTTGGGCGCAAGGCGACTTTCAACCTTTCAGGGTTTTACAACGATTATCGGGATCAGCAGCTTACCGCGCTGCTGGGCGTCACGTCGATCGTGGCGCAGCTCCGCAGCGACCCCAACGATCCTAATAGCCCATTGTTAAACGTCACTGGCCCGCAAAATGTGCCGAATGGTTTCAACCAGAACCAGGTCGTTGCCTTCACCTACAACGCGGCCAACAGCGAGACATATGGCATTCAGGGAAGCGGGTCGATAATTCTGCCGGCCAGGTTCAAGTTCGGCGCGGACTTCCTCTGGCTCGAAGCCCGGGTCAAAAACGGGGCACCGGTCCAGGATTTCCGCTTTCAGGCCGATGTTGCCGGCGCGACGGATTCTGCTGCGCGGCCAATTACCGGGCGCCGTCTGCCTTATTCACCCCGCTTCCAGCTCAATGCGTCGCTCGCCAAGCTCATTCCCGTGAGCGGGCCGCTTGGGGGGACGCTGGACGGGGTCATCAGCATATCGTGGCGGTCATCGAGTTTTGCGACGCTGTTCAATTCCATCGATTTCAACCCGCCTCCTTCGGGCCCGCGGGACTCGCTCAACGATCGGATACCCTCTTATTATCTGATTAATGCGGCAATCGGCTATACCCATGGCAATATCCGGATCGAGGGATATGTGAACAACCTGACCGACACCACGGTTGCCGCCGGGCTGCTCGTCAACCAGTTCAACAACACCCGCTTTTTCACCAACCCGCGCATCTTTGGCGGTCGTGTCCGCGTGCAATTCTAACGTTTGCCGGGGCCATAAGCTGGATGGCATGATCCATTTTGTGGGTTAGGCTCGGCAGCAAAAAGGGAGATGTCAGTGCCCAGGTCGGTATCAAGAGCCGCTATTGCGGCGCTGTTCATGGTCACGGGCGGATCGTCGGCCATTGCTGGCCCCGAAGCCGTGATCCCGGCCGACTACGCGCTCGTGTGGGCCGATGAGTTCGATGGCAGCGGCCTGCCCGACGACAGCAAATGGGCCTATGACACGGAAAACAACAAGCGCGGCTGGTTCAACAACGAACAGCAATATTATGCGGACCACCGCGCGGAGAATGCCCGGGTTGAAAACGGTTCCCTCATCATCGAGGCGCGTGCCGACCGGGCCGACATCGCCAAGTTTGGCGACTGGGGGCAGCAGCAATACAGCTCGGCCAGGCTGCGCACGCTGGGCAAGGCAAGCTGGACCTATGGCGCGGTCGAAGTGCGGGCAAAGCTGCCCTGTGGCCGGGGCACCTGGCCCGCCATCTGGATGCTCGCCGACGACAAGACCACCCCGTGGCCCGACAGCGGCGAGATTGATATCATGGAGCATGTCGGCTTCGACCCCGGCAAAATCCATTTCTCGCTCCACACCAAGAACGGCAATTTCCTGCTCCATACGGAGAGCACGGCGCAAAAGACGGTCAGCACCGCCTGCACCGAAATGCACCGCTATCAGTTGCGGTGGACGCCGACGCTGATTGTGATTGCGGTTGACGATCAGCGCGGTTTCAGCATGAAACGGCCCAGCCTGAAGCGTGCGGACTGGCCCTTTGACGGGCCGTTCCACATCCTGCTCAATATCGCGATCGGCGGTGACTGGGGCGGCGCACAGGGAATTGACCCGGCCGCCCTGCCGGCGCGGATGGAAGTTGATTATGTCCGTGTCTATCAAAAGCAAGGGTCGTGAGGACCGCCATGATCTGGAAACACCATCTGCCGCTACTGGCGCTGTTGCCAGCGGCCGCGCTGGCCATGGCGACGGTGGCGACATTTGTCCATCGCGCCGTTGCGCAGACCGTGCCCGCCGCCGATGTTGATGCGCGCGCCGAGGCCATTCTGGCGGGCATGTCGCTCGACCAGAAAATTGCGCAGGTCATCCAGCCCGATACCGGCAGTTTTACGGTTGCCGATATGGCGCGCTATCGTTTCGGCAGCTATCTGAGCGGCGGTAATTCAGGGCCGGGCAATGACGAGCGCGCGCCGCCCGAGCGCTGGCTGGCGCTGGCCGACGCCAATTGGGAAGCGGCGATGGCACCGCGCGCCGATGGCCGCCGCCCGATCCCGACAATGTGGGCGATCGACGCGCTGCACGGGCACAACAATATCGTGGGCGCGACGCTGTTCCCGCACAATATCGGGCTGGGCGCGACCCGCGACCCGGCGCTCATCCGCGACATCGGCGCCGCCACTGCCGCCGAGATTGCCGTCACTGGCATCGACTGGACCTTTGCGCCGACGCTTGCTGTGGTGCGCGACGTGCGCTGGGGCCGCACTTATGAGAGCTATTCCCAAGACCCTGATGTCGTTGCGTCAATGGCCGGCGCAATGGTCGAAGGGCTGCAAGGCACCCCCGCCACGCCCGGCTTTCTTGGCCCCGACAAGGTTATCGCAACCGCCAAGCATTTTCTGGGCGATGGCGGCACCGGCGGCAAGGATCAGGGCGATACCGTCGCGACCGATGCGGAACTGAGCCAGATCCATGCCGCCGGCTATCGACCAGCGGTTGCCGCTGGCGTGGAGACGGTCATGGCGTCATTTTCCAGCGTCAATGGGGTCAAGATGCATGGCAGCAAGCGCTGGCTGACCGGCTATCTTCGCGGTGACCTCGGGTTCAAGGGGTTGCTGCTTGGCGACTGGAATGGGCATGGCCAGGTGCCGGGGTGCTCGGTGGGTAGTTGCGCTGCCTCGTTCAACGCCGGGCTCGATATTTTCATGGCGCCCGATAGCTGGAAGGCGCTGTTCGCGGCGACCAGCGCGCAAGTAAAATCGGGCGAGATCAGCATGGCGCGACTCGACGAAGCGGTGCGGCGTATCCTGCGCGTCAAGGTTGCGGCTGGTGTGTTCGACAAGGGCAAGCCCTCGTCGCGGCCGCTTGCCGGCAAGGTTCAGGTGCTGGCGAGCCCCGCGCACCGGGCGCTTGCCCGCCGCGCCGTGCGCGAATCGCTGGTGCTGCTGAAGAACAACGGCAATCTCCTGCCGCTCCAGCCCGGGCAATCGGTGCTCGTAACGGGGGACGGCGCGGACAACATTCCAATGCAGGCCGGTGGCTGGACGATTAGCTGGCAGGGCGGGGGCGACCTGACCAATGCCGATTTCCCGCATGGCGAGTCAATCTATCACGGCATTGCCGAGACGGTGAAGGCAGCCGGGGGGACCGCGCAGCTCTCTGCCGATGGCAGTTTTGCGGCCAAGCCCGATGCCGCAATCGTCGTGTTCGGCGAAAAGCCCTATGCCGAATTCATGGGCGACCTCGAAACGCTTGAATATCATGACGGTTTCAAGAGCTTCAGGATAATGCAGCGGCTGCGGGCGGCCGGGGTGCCGGTGGTCGCGGTGTTTTTGTCGGGGCGGCCATTGTGGGTCAATCCAGAGATCAACATGGCCGATGCCTTTGTCGCGGCATTCCTGCCGGGCAGCGAGGGCGGCGGCGTGGCCGACATGCTCTTTCGTGGCGGCGATGGCGCCGTCAGGCACGAATTTACCGGAAAATTGTCGTTCAGCTGGCCCAATGGCCCGATGCCCCCGTCTTTTGGCGTGGCCAATGATCGGGCAACGCTGTTCCCGTTTGGCTATGGGCTGACGACGAGCGACCGGGTTACCGTCGGGCCGCTGTCTGAGAAAGCGCCGATTGGCGTGGTCGCCGATGACAGGCTGGTGGTCCTCAGCCGGGCGGGCCTGCCCGCGGCATGGTACACGCGGCTGAGCGAAGGGGGCGGCAAGGCCGATTTTATCAGCAGCAACGCCGGGCGCAGCGCCACCGGTGCGATCACTATGCGCGGGCTGGACCGCAACCAGCAGGAAGATGCCCGGCTGGTCGCGTGGCGGGGCGGCACGGCTGCCCGGCTCGATGTGGCGGCGGCGCGGGTGCTTGATCTGTCGGCTGCGGGCAAGGCGCTGGTGGTTGACTGGCGGGTGCTTGCCCGGCCAAGCGGGCGGGTTCGGATCGGCGTCGCGCAGGCGGCGCAAGCCGGAAAGCCCGGCCCGGCGCCGCTGCTGGTTGATGCGACGGCCCTGCTCGCCGGGGCGCCGGCAGGCTGGCACACGGCCTCAATTCCGCTGCGCTGCCTGGGTTCGGCTGCACGGCTGGGCGCCATCGACACGCCGTTCATTGTCGAAACCGCCGGCCGCCTGTCGCTCGCGCTATCGGGGGTCCGCATAGCGTCCGCCACCGGGCGCGTGCTGTCGTGCCCCCGCCGGGCCAGATGAGGCGACGATAATGCGCCCTTGAGCGTGGGGCGGCGCTGCATCATAGGCGGACAATACCAAACAGCGTCTCGCGCCTTTGCGCCGAGCCGGGTGCTTGGCGAGCAGCGGCGACCGGGCCGTGGGGCTTGAGGACATAAAGGCAGGAACCGCGCGACAATGCCGAAGCAGGGGTCGGTCACGATCGAACATGTCGCCACGGCGGCGGGCGTTTCGCGGCAGACAGTATCGCGCGTCATCAACAACGGCCCCAACGTCAAGCCGCTGGTGCGAGAGCGTATTCTCGCAGCGATTGAGGCGCTGGGCTATGTGCCCAGTCAGGCCGCGCGCCGCATGGGCGGTGGCCGGTCCTATCTGATCCTCGCGATCAACGACCGGCCGCGCACGATTGAGAATTGGCGCGCCGGGCGCGGCAATGACTGGGTCGATCAAATGCTGCACGGCGGGATGCTGACCTGCGAGGCGCACGGCTATCACTTGCTGTTCGAGCTGGTCGATGTCCTGCCCGAGCGCGCGCTGCGGCAGCTCGACCGGGCCGTGTCGTCGCTGCGGCCGGATGGCGTCATCCTGACACCGCCGCACAGCGAAAATGCCGAGCTTGCCGATTTGTTGACCAAGCGCGGCATCGGCTTTGGCCGCATGGGGTCTTCGGCCCGGCATGATGATGGCGTCAATGTTTTCATGAGCGACCATGATGCAGCGGCCGCCGCCGTCGCCCACCTTGTCGCGCTCGACCACCGCCGGATCGGCTTTATTTCCGGCAGCGCGCGCTACGCTGCCTCTGACGCGCGCGAGCAGGGCTATGTCGGGGCCATGGCGGCGGCTGGCCTGCCGATACTTGCGGGCGATATCCAGCATGGTGACTTTTCCTTCGCGTCGGGCGCGGCCGCGATGGAGCGGATCCTGCGCCGGCCCGATCCGCCGACCGCAGTAATCGCCAGCAATGATGAAATGGCCTTTGCCGTGCTGCACGTCGCCGCCGATTTCGGGATCGCCGTGCCCGGCGCGCTGTCGGTCGTGAGTTTTGACGACACACCCGGCGTCCGCTTCAGCGTGCCCCCGCTTTCGGCAATCCGCCAGCCGATTTCGGCGCTGGCCGAGACGATCTGCATCAAGCTGATTGCCGCGCGCAACGGCGCTGACGTGAGCGGCGACTATGTCTTGCCGTTCGAGCTGATCGAGCGTCAGAGCACCGCGCGCCGCAGCGCGTGATGCCGCCGGCGCGCCTGTTTGCCAGATATTATGTGATGGCGATGGTCGGGGCGTTCATCGCCTTCATGCCGCTCGGTGCGCTCATCCTGCCGCAGAAAATTGCGATGATCGCCGGAATTGCCGGTCATGGCGGGCCGGTGCGTGCGTTGAGCTGGCTGCTTGTGGCGGGCGGCGTCGTCGCGGGCCTTGGCAACATCGCCGCGGGCCTTGCCAGCGACCGGCTATATCGGGCGCGCAACAGCCGCCGCCAGATGATTTTGGCCGGGCTGGTGGTCGTCGCCATGGCATTTGCGGGGCTGGGTGCGGCACGATCCTTCGGCGCGCTGATGCTGGCGATGCTGGCATTTCAGCTCGCTCTCAACATGTTGCTGGCGCCGCTCGTCGCGCTGATGGTTGATTATGTGCCTGACCGTCAGAAAGGGGCGATGGCGGGGTGGCTTGGCCTTGCGCTGCCGGCAGGGTCGTTCTCGGTAACCGTGCTGGTGGCCTTGGGCGCGGCGTGGCCGATCGGCCTGGGCGGCCAGTTGGCGCTCACCTGCGTGATGGTGGTGCTGCTCGTTGTGCCCCTCATCTGGCGCTGGCCCGTCCCCGAACGCATTGAGCAGGTCTCGGCGGCGGCCAGCGGCGGCGGCGATGCAGCCCCGGCGCCGGGCCTGGCACGCAATTTCGCGCTTGCCTGGATGGCACGGTTGCTGGTGCAGTTCGCGGCGGCGGCGATACTCCCCTATCTTTATTTCTACGTCGCCGACGTGGCGCGCCGCGGCGCCGGCCCTCAGGCGATTGCAGAAGGAGTCGGCATTCTGGCGCTTGCTTTTGCCCTGGCGTCAATCGCGGGAGCGCTTGGCGCCGGGTGGCTGTCGGACCGGCTCGATCGGCGCCAACCCGTGCTGGTGGCGGCAGCGGGCGCCGTCGCGGCGGCGATGATGCTGCTTGCCACGGCAACGAGCTGGCCGGTGATCGTCGCGGCCTATGCGTTGTTCGCGGCCGGCCTGGCGGGGTTTCTGGCGGTCGACAGCGCGCTGGTTGCGCAGATGGTCTCGGCGAGCGGGCGGCGGGCAACATTGCTGGGCGTGATGAACCTTACCAACACGCTGCCTGGCATCATGGCGCCGGCGGCCACGCTGATGATTGTCGGTGATGGTGTCGGTGCGGCCGGTATGCTGACTGTGCTTAAGCTCGGCGCGGGCGGCGCCATCATCGCCGCGGTGTGCGGCAGCAGGATCAGCTTGCCGACCCGGTGAGCTTGCGGAGCTGCTCGTCGCTCATGCCACCGTGTGGCCTAATCGAAATGATTATGTTTCTAGTCGGAACGCGGAGCGCGGACGCCTGCAGAGTCGATCATAACAATGAAGAAGCGGTGCGGTGCCGCTCGGGTCGCCCTTTTGCCGGGTTGACCAAAACAGGTTTTCGGTTTCTCACACAGGAGGATGTAATGAGCTTTCTCGGTATCAGCGGTTTCAATTTTCAGTCGCTCGCGTCTCTGGGCGTCCAGGCTGGGCTGGCCTTTGCTTCGGGTGGCACCAGCGTTGTCGCCCAGACCATTGCCAAGCAGCTCGTCTCGGCAATTGCCCAGCAGGTCTTGCAGAATATTGGCCAGAAGCTGGGCCTGCCGCAGGCGGTGATCGACGGCGCCCAGGCAGCGTTTTCGGCCGCTTCGGGCAACCCTGCCGGCGTCAGGCAAAACGTCAACCAGATTATTGATGGTGTTACCCGGCAGTTCAACCTGTCGCCAGCCCAGCAGGGCGAACTCCGGCGCGCTGCTGACCAGTCGGAATTGGCAATCGAAGCCGCGGTTCAGCAAGCGGTACGGCGGACGGGATTGGATGCGAAACGCGGCGCCGAAAGGGAAAAAGCGGCTGCGCGGCCAGGCAATTATCTTGAAGCGCTGGCACTGGCGCTGGGCAAAGCACTTGACGACAATTTCGACAAGGCACTGGATCTGGCCAATCAGATCGCCGAGCAGACTGCCGCCAATAACAAGTTCGTCAGCAACCTTGGCGACAAGCCGAGCCAGGGTGATACGCTGAGGGCCAACGACAATCAGAGCAAGTTGGGGACCACTAACTCACTGTTCCAGGCCGTCAACCAGCAAATTTCCATTCTGCAGAGCGTCATCAAGACGGCGTTCGATGCCATCGGTGGCGCCCAGTCGACCATCGCCCGCCGCAACTAATCTTTTGCGGCAATCGCCAAACCAGATCGGGACGGGGCTGTCATGGCTCCGTCCCTTTTTGCGTGTATTCTCAAGTTGCAGGGGACCGGAACGAAGGAGACGCAGCCATGCCGTCAGCACACCAAACGACATTTTCGCCGCGCGGTCTGTGGCGAGCGGCCCTTGTCGCCGCGGTGGTCGGGGCATGGCCGGGCGCGGCCTTGGCGCAATTTGATAACTCGCCGTTCGGCAGCTATTTCGTCGCCACTCTCAATTCCAACATTTCAAACCAGCTGGCTAACCTCTCCCGAGAGCAGCTTGGCGAGCAGCTGGTCAACGGTAAGGCTGACAAACGACCGCTTTCCCCTAAGGATCGCGCGCGGCAGGCGCGCTTTTACGAGCCAGACCCCGCGGCGCGCGCGAAGCTCGTCGCGCGGATCGCCGCTGCCGTTCGCGTCAAAGACCCGGCGGGCGCTAACCAGCTTTTGGCGCTGAATGCCCAAAGGGACATCATCCGGGAAGCCAAGAACAAAATCTCGAGGCGCTACGCCATTAATACGTTCGACGTTGCAGGCGCCTTTGCCGTGAACTGGGTTTATGCTTGGCTGATCTCCCAGGGGGAAGCGGGCGACCCCAATGGCGCGACCATGCGCGCCGTTTATAGCCAGACAAAGGCGGCCTTTGACGGAACATCGTCGCTGGCAAAGCTGAACAACACGCAAAAGCTTGAAATGGCCGAAACGCTGCTTTTGCAGACAGTGTTCTTCAGCAGCTTGCTTGAAGGCGCCGCGGGCCGCCCGGCCGAAGTTGCGCAGGCTCGGCAAATCGTGCTCGCCCAGGCGAGCGCCGCAGGGCTTGATCTGGCGACGATGACGCTCACCAGCAGAGGTTTCGTTCCCGCCAAAAAATAGCGGCGCGCCGTGGCTTGTGGGCTGCGGCCACGCGCCTGCACGCTATCCCTACTCGAAACGATTAGTTTTATAGTCGGATCGCGCAGTGCGGCGCCGCGCGCTTTCGGGTCATATACTCCCGTTGAAAGCAGTTTGCGGACAACCCCTTTCGGTAAGGCAAGTTAGAGTTATGAGCATTTCACTCCCTCCCTCGTCAGTCAGCCGACTTGGCACTGTCGGCGTGGGTCAGGGCGGCGGCACAACCGCCGGAACGTCGCCTGTTACGGAGCTGTCGGGCCGCGTAGCGGCTCGCATTGCCGCCGAGCTTGGCCTTGCGCCGTCGCGCGGTGGCCTTGGGCATGATCCTTACCGGATTGCCGATACTGCGGCTGCTTTGGCGTCCGGCGTCCATGCGACGCCCCAGGAGGCAGGAGAAATTGAACGCGTACTGACCGAGTTCGTGCAGGCGGCGACCGCGCTGATTTCGGCACAGCCGGGCGCTGCGTCGGTGGAGTCGGTGGCCCGGGCGGCGGCATCGGTTTCGGGCGCCTCGGCGGCCCTGCTTGTGGCCTCGCTCAAACAGGCGGCGGTCGCGCTTTAATAAATTGTGTTTTCATCCAATTTTTCGAGGAGGAATATTGTGACCACACTTACTGCAACTCAGGGCAACGGGCCTTTGGCCACGCCGATTCTCGATCAGGCAACTGTCATCGCCAAATATTTCAAGGCGGCGGTGCTTGCCGGCAATATTGTTGGCAATTATTTCGATAAGATCGATCACGGTCCTTTCGCCGGCCCGACGCTGCCCGATGCATGGCGCATCACCTTGGGGAATATCATCGATCAGCGCGGGTCGTTCCCGGCACCGAACCCACCGACGCTTCGGACGCCGACTTTTCCAGCACCGAGACCTCCGGTTGTTCAGCCCACCCAAACCTGGACCGCAAAGGTGAACGGCAGCACCGCCGATATTGATCTTGGCAATGGCTACACGCTGCAGGTCAACGAGCATAACAGCGAGCTGACCATCGTTAACCAGAAAACCGGCGAGAAGACGCGCATCTGGGGCGACCCCCACGTCGAAATCGACGGCAAGCATGCCTATGACTTCTATGGAACCACCACGTTCCAGCTCGAAGACGGCACCAAGATCACGATCAACACCGAGCAGTGGAACGGCAACCCCAATGCCTATGTCGCCAGCAAGGTTACGGTGACGCAAGGCAACCAGGCGCTCGTCATCAACGGCATCAGCCAGAACCAGATCGGGGATTTGTCGGTCTCCTTGTCCAACAATGGTCGCCAACTGGACGCGCAAACCCAGGACGGCTTTGTGCTGCACGAAAACGCCAACGGTGCCGGCTGGCGCAGCTTCATAACGGGCAAGGTGGCCACCCAGGCCGACCTCGATGCAACGCGGGTTGGCGCCGAATATGGCCCCGGCACGTCGCACCCCGACGGTCCTCCCCGGTACAATCTGGCTGGTCTTGCGCCCACCCTGTCCAGCTACTTTGGGTTCGCGATTAACCTGGGGCGTGCGGCGGACAAAATCGACGATGTGGTGGCTCGCCGGATTGACCGGCTACTTCCCAATCTCGCGCGGCTCTGAGCGCTTCAAATCGCGCCGCGCAGGCGCCGTTAAAACCCCGGATGGCAACATCCGGGGTTTCTCGGTTGGTTGTCGACCGATCAGGAGATGGTGAGCACCAGCGCGCCGTCGCCCTCGTCGACATGGATGGTGGCGCCGTCCTTCACCGCCCCGCGCAGAATCAGGTCGGCGAGCGGGTCCTGAAGATAGCGCTGTACGGCGCGTTTGAGTGGTCGTGCGCCATAGACCGGGTCATAGCCGACCCGACCCAGCCAGGCGCGCGCGCCGTCGGTCATGTCCACGGTGACCTTGCGCTCGGCGAGCAGCCTGCCCACGCGCGCCACCTGAATGTCGACAATCGGCGCCATTTCGCTGTGCCCGAGCCGGTGGAACAGGATGATCTCGTCAAGCCGGTTGAGGAATTCGGGGCGGAAATGCGCGCGCACCATTTCCATCACCTGCGGTTCCACGCTCGCTACGTCTTCGCCATCGCCAAGCGCCGTCAGATACTGGCTGCCAAGGTTTGAGGTAAGCACGATGATGGTGTTGGTGAAATCCACCGTGCGTCCCTGGCCGTCGGTCAGCCGGCCATCGTCGAGCACTTGCAGCAGCACGTTGAACACGTCACCATGCGCCTTTTCGACCTCGTCGAACAAGAGTACCTGATAGGGCCGTCGGCGGACTGCCTCGGTGAGCACGCCGCCCTCTTCATAGCCGACATAGCCGGGCGGCGCACCGATGAGCCGCGCAACCGCATGTTTTTCCATGAATTCGCTCATGTCGATGCGGACCATGGCGGCGGGGTCGTCAAACAGAAATTCGGCCAGCGCCTTGGTCAGTTCGGTCTTGCCGACGCCGGTTGGGCCAAGGAACAGGAAGCTGCCCATTGGCCGGTTGGGATCTTGCAAGCCGGCGCGCGAGCGGCGCACGGCGGTCGCAACCGCGCGCACCGCATCGGCCTGGCCAATCACGCGCCTGCCCAGCGCCTGCTCCATCTGGAGCAGCTTGTCGCGCTCGCCCTCCATCATCCGGTCCACCGGAATGCCGGTCCAGCGGCTGACGACGCCGGCGATGTCGTCAGCGGTCACCTCCTCGCGCAGCATGGCGCCATGCGCGGCGCCCATCGCGTCGTCTAGCTGCCTTTGGAGCTGCGGAATGGTGCCATAAGACAGCTCGCCAGCGCGCGCGAGGTCGCCTGCGCGCTGCGCCTGTTCCAGCTCCAGCCGGGCAGCGTCGAGTTGCTCCTTCAGCCTGGCCTCGGCGGCAATCTTGTCTTTTTCAGCATGCCAGCGCTGCGTCAGCCCGGCTGATTGCTGCTCCAGATTGGCGAGTTCGCCCTCCAGCGTGGCCTTGCGCTCGCGCGATGCGGCGTCGGTTTCCTTGGCGAGGGCCAGCGCCTCGATCTTCATCTGGATGATCCGCCGGTCGAGCGTTTCGATTTCTTCGGGTTTTGATTCCACCTCCATGCGGATGCGGCTCGCCGCCTCGTCCATCAGGTCGATGGCTTTGTCGGGCAGGAAGCGATCGGTGATGTAACGGTTGGAGAGCGTGGCCGCCGCGACAATGGCGCTATCGGTAATCCGCACGCCGTGGTGGAGTTCATATTTCTCCTTCAGGCCGCGCAGGATGGAAATGGTGTCGGGCACCGTCGGCTCGCCCACGAACACCGGCTGAAAGCGCCGCTGGAGCGCTGCATCCTTTTCGACGTGCTTGCGATATTCGTCGAGCGTGGTTGCGCCCACACAGTGCAACTCGCCGCGGGCAAGCGCGGGCTTTAGCAGGTTGGACGCGTCCATCGCGCCTTCGGTTTTGCCGGCGCCAATGAGCTGGTGCATCTCGTCGATGAACAGCACGATGTCGCCTTCAGCACCGCGCACTTCATCGAGCACGCCCTTCAGCCGCTCTTCAAACTCGCCGCGATATTTTGCGCCCGCAATGAGCGAGCCGAGATCAAGCGCCATCAGCCGCCGGCCTTTGAGCGTGTCGGGCACGTCGCCATTGGCAATGCGGAGCGCTAGCCCTTCGGCAATGGCCGTTTTGCCGACACCAGGCTCGCCGATGAGCACGGGATTGTTCTTGGTGCGGCGCGCGAGGATCTGGATGGTGCGGCGGATTTCCTCGTCACGGCCAATGACCGGGTCGAGCTTGCCGTCACGCGCAGCCTGAGTGAGGTCGCGGGCATATTTTTTGAGCGCGTCATAGCGGTCTTCGGCGCCGGCCGTGTCCGCCGCGCGTCCGCCGCGCAGATCGTTGATCGCAGTGTTGAGCGCCTCGGGCCTTAGCCCGGCCGCGGCAAGCGCCTTGCCCGCTGCGGTCGTGCTGGCAAGCGCCAGCGCGAGCAGCAGCCGCTCGACGGTGACAAAGCTGTCGCCGGCCTTTTGCGCGATCTGCTCGGCCTGATCGAGCACCCGCACCGCATCATTGTCCAGCCCCGGCGTCGCCTGCGCCCCGCTTCCCGAAACGGCCGGGATTTTGCCGAGCGCTGTATCGGTTTCGCTGGTGGCCCGCCTGGCATCGGCGCCGGCTGCTGCAATCAGCCCGGCGGCCATGCCCTGATCGTCTTCGAGCAGTGCCTTCAGCACGTGCTCTGTGGCGATCCGCTGGTGGTTCATGCGGATGGCGACCGTCTGGGCGGATTGCAGAAATCCTTTGGCGCGATCGGTGAATTTATCGAGATTCATGGGGCCTCCCCGGTTGTTACGGAGGATATAGTGTTGCCCATTTGCCACACAAGCCCCAGGCGCCGAATGCGCCAAGGGCTTGCATCGCTTGTGGCCGGCCCCACCCGGCCGGGTCGATCAGAGCTTTTTGCGGATCGTGAAATAAACCTGGCGCGGGGCGCCGCTCAGCAGTGTCTGGTTGTCGCCGCGCGCCACCGTGCCGCCCGAATTGATCGTCGCGATATAGGCCTTGTCGAACAAATTCGTCACGTTGAGTTGTGCCGAAAGGCCGCTCAGCAACGGGCCGCCATCGAAATTGTACCCCAGTGTAATGTCCGCGAGAAACCGGTCGGGTACCGACAGGTCATTTTCGAACGTCACATAGCGCCGGCTCTGGAAGGTGCCGCTCAAATTGCCGAAAAACCCGTCCTGGGTTACCGCAATATCCCCTTTGATGAGGTGCTGTGGCTGGTCGGGCACAGTGCGCCCGCGCGTTGCGATCAACACCGTGTTGTTCGGCCCGGCGACGTCAGTCAGATATTGCGAGCTGTTGAACGAATAGGTGCCGGTCAGCCGGACATTCTCGTTCAGCGTGTAGGTTGCGGCCGCCTCAACGCCCACGCTGCGCACATTGCCAAGATTGGCGACAACGCCTGGAATACCCTGAATCTGCGCGCCGCGCGGCAAAATGCCCAGCCGGTTGCGGAAATCAATGTAATAGGCTGAAACGACGCCGCTCAGATGATTTGCCTTGAAGCGGCTGCCCAGCTCATAGCTGAACGATGTTTCCGGGCGGATGCTGCCGGCATTTTCCAGGGCGATGGCCGCCTGTGACAGCGCGGCAAAGGGCGACCCGCCGGTTACGGCGCCTGCCCAGGCGCGCAGGTTTTTGGCGAAGTTGCCGAACACTTCAAGATGGTTGATGCCCGTGAACACAAAGCCGGCCTGCGGCAGAAAAGCGTCGTCGGCGCGGATCGTGCCGTTGATCCGCTGGCTCGGGAAGGCCGCGACCTGCGTGCGCACGCTGTTGCGCGTGAACACCGATTTGAAGCCGGCATTCAGCAGCAGCGCTGGCGTAATCTGCCAGCTATCCTGCACATGCGTTTGTGTGGTGTCGGTCTGGAACTGGAACTGCCACTGGGTGAAAAACGCCTCGGCCGCGTTGAAGAAATCGGTTGGTTGGCGCGAGGCGGTGTTGCCATTGGCCAGCCCGTAAAAGCGCCGCGCCTGGCCAAAATCATTGCGCTCAAACCAGATGCCGCCGTTGATGAGGTGGTTGCCCAGCGTCAGATTGAAACTGTCGATCGTGCCCTTGCGGTAGATGCTGTATTCGGTGGTGCGGACCGACAGCGGCGCGCCGCCCGGCGTTGCCAGAAACGGCGTATAGAAATCGCCCTGCCCACGGTTGTGGTGATAATAGCCGTTGACCGAAATCGACACGTTGCTGTCGACGCGCCAGTCAAGCGTGGCGCCGGTGAGCTGGTCCTGCCGCAGGCCGGAGCCGGCATAATACAGGTCGTTGACGTCCGTCACATTGGCCAGCGGCAGGACAGCAAAGGAGGTGCCCGCCGCCGCATTGGTGACCGGCTGGCCGGTATCCCCCCGGTTGGCACCGATTTGCGCGGCGAGCACGGCGCTGCGAAAATCGGGGAGGAAATAGTCGCTCTCCAGCCCGCGGCGGGCAATGATGTCGAACGACAGATCCTGATCGTCAACTTCGCGCCGGTCCGACAGGTCCAAAAACGCGGTCAGCTTGGCGTTGCCGATTGGCTGCACGAGCTTGAAATTGGCCTGATTGGTGCGGCGGGGGCCGACGCCCTTATATTTGTCAGCGTCCTGATGGACATAGCTGAGCGCAAAGCGCGTACCGAGGGGGCCGACCTCGCCGGTATCAAAGCGTACATAGCCGCGAAAAAACCGGTTGCTGCCGGCGCCGCCTGCGACGACAAGCCCCAGCTTTTCGGCTGGATCGTCCGAGAAAAACTCGACTGTGCCGCCCAAATTGCTGGTCGACGCGGTGCCAAGCGCGCCAGCGCCCTGCGACACGCGGATCCGCCCGAGATTTTCGGAGATGACCGCGCGGCTGATGTGCAGCCCGTTGAAATTGCCATAGGAAAAATCGCCCAGCGGAATGCCGTCCAGTGTGAAGCCAAGCTGGTTCTGGTTGAACCCGCGGATGCTGATCCGCACGCCATATTCATAATTGCCGAGCCCGTCGGCTGCTTGAAAATTTACGCCGGGAAGGTTTTCCAGCGCCTTGAGCGGGCTGGAGCCGGGCACGAAGTCCTTGAGCTTGGCCTGGGTCACTTCAGTGAGCTGGCGGCTGGTGCCGACGCCATAGACGATGATGTCATCAGCCGCGTCGGCATCGGTCGCGGCCGGCTCGTCTGCGCGTTGCAGCGCGACTTGTGGTGCCGCTGGTGGCGTTGCGGGCGACCCGGCATCGGCGGTGGCTGCGGCGGCATCGCTGCCCGGGTGCTTCGCCGGTGCAGCATGGGCGATGCCCGGCACCACGATGCACGCAACGCTAAGTAAATACTTCAGCCTGATAGATTTTTTCATAATCTTTTCCCCGACGGCGCCATCGTTGCTTCTGCAACGCACAATCGACCGACTAGGAAATGTTTGTTGCGTCTTTATTGCCAATTGGTGACGCAATTAATTTATGATCTATAGTATTATGATTCAGAAATATTTCAAAGATGTCGGTTTTTATTAATAATAGTGACGATTTTATTTCGGCCCAGAAGACTTGTGGCCGGACTCGCCCGGCCTTGGCGACGCGGCTACACCGGGTCAAAAGCCCTCCAGAGCATCAGGGGGGATGGGCATGCCGAACTGGCTGAGACGCGGCGGGCTGGCAGCGGCCGGGCTGCTGATCGTGACGGCGGTCGATTATGCGCTGCACCTGCTGCGCGAGCGAAACGGTGTCGCGCGATTATGCCGGGCAGCCCGGCGATGTCCGGGCGCTGCTCGATGGTTATGCCGCCGGGCTCAATCGTTATGCCGGGCAGCAGGGCCTTGCGATGCAGGGCGTGCCCGCAACCAATTTTCTTTATGCGGACGCAGCCGGCAACATCGCCCATTTCTACAATGCGGCCTTGCCCAATCGGCGGGCCGGGGTCGATTATCGCCAGGTGCTGCGCGGTGACCGCTCGGCCGATTTCACGCCCGGCACCGTTCCCTGGGCGCAGGTGCCGCGCAACGTGAACCCGGCCTCGGGTTTTCTCATCAATGCGAACAACACGCCCTATCAGGCGGCCGGCTCCGGCTAGGAGTTGAGCCCGGCTGACTATTCGCCGCTGCTCGGCATCGAAACCGACACGACCAACCGCGCCACCCGCGCGCTGGAGCTGATGAGCGCGGACCTCGCGATCAGCGACGCGGACCTGCACGCCATAAAGTTCGATACCGGCATCAGCCGGGCAAGCTGGGCGGCGCGCTGGTTTGCCGATCTGCTGGTGGTTGAACCAAGGGGCGACGGGGTGCTCGCCAGAGCGCACGCGGTGCTCGCGCGGTGGGACCGGAATTATGACGGCAAAGGCCCGGCCGACGCGCTGGCCGCCCTGCCGCTGCGAACTGGCAATCGCTGGCATTATCCGCGCAAGGACAGGGCCGATCCGCGCGCCGCGCTGCTGGAGGCTGCAACCTGTCTCCAGAAGCATTTCGGCCGCATCGCCCCGGTGCTCGGCGATGTGCTGCGGTTGCGGCAAGGCAAGGTTGACCTGCCGCTCGATGGCGGACCCGATGGGCGGCTTGTCGTCAAGCACGGCGACAGTTTCATCATGTTCATGCGGTGGGACAAGGCCGGGCGGGTGCGCTCGGAATCAATCCAGCCTTATGGCGCAGCGACAACGCGCCCGGCATCAAAACATCATGCCGATCAGGCAGCGATGTTTGCCAGACATCAGCTAAAGCCGGTTTGGTTCAGTGCAGCGCAACTGGCCGGGCATATCGAGAAAAGCTATCGCCCGTGATTGCACTGGCCGCGCCTGGTGTTATATTGAACTAATTCAGTATCCAACTAGGAGATTTCCGGCCATGAAATTGTCATCTGCGGTGCTTTTTGGCGTGTCCCTGGCAGCGCTTGCAACGCCTGTGGCTGTTGCAGCGCAGACGGCCCCTGCGCTGAAGGCGGCGCCGGTTGCCGATCTCATCAAGCGGGTCAACATTCCCTATGAGCAGTTCACCCTGCCCAACGGTCTGCGCGTGATTGTCCATACCGACCGCAAGGCGCCGGTGGTTGCAGTGTCAGTGTGGTACAATATCGGCTCCAAGTTCGAGCCCAAGGGCAAGACGGGCTTTGCGCATCTGTTTGAGCATTTGATGTTCAACGGAAGCGAAAACGCGCCGGGCGATTTTTTCGAGCCCCTCAAACAGGTCGGCGCGACGGACCTCAACGGCACCACCAGCTTTGACCGCACCAATTATTTTGAGACGGTGCCAACGCCTGCGCTCGAAAAGACGCTGTTCATCGAAAGCGACCGGATGGGCTATCTGCTCGGCGCGGTGACGCAAAGCGTGCTCGATGAGCAGCGCGGCGTGGTGCAGAATGAAAAGCGTCAGGGCGATACGCGGCCCTATGGCCTGCTCCAATATGAGATTTTCGGGGGGCTTTTCCCGGCCGATCACCCTTATGGCCATACGCCGATCGGTTCGCTCAAGGATCTTGACGCGGCGAGCCTTGACGATGTGAAAAGCTGGTTCCGCAACAATTATGGCCCCAACAACGCGGTGCTCGTGCTCGCTGGCGACATTGATCTCGCGACCGCCAAAACGCTGACAGCAAAGTATTTCGGCGCCATCCCGCGCGGGCCGGCGGTCACGTTGCCGGCGGTGTCGATCCCCACGCTTGCCGCGCCGAAATCCGTTGTGTTGAAAGATCGGGTGGCGGCCACGCTCGTTACGCGGATGTGGGCGGTGCCCGGTCTTAACGACAAGGACGCAGCCGGGTTGACGGCGGCGGCGTCTGTGCTTGGCGGCCTGTCTAGCTCGCGGCTGAACAATGTGCTCGTGCGGCAGGAAAAGCTGGCCGTGCAGGCTAATTCCAGCGTGTCGTTGCAGTCGCAGGCGGGTATTTTTCAGGTCATCATGGTGGTGCGGCCCGGCGTTGACGCAGCGGTGGCGAGCAAACGGCTTGACGAGGTGATCGCCGAATTCATGGCCAAGGGGCCAACGGCTGACGAGTTGCAGCGCACCGTGACGACCAGCGTCGCCGGGCGCATCCGCGGGCTCGAATCGGTCGGCGGCTTTGGCGGCAAGGCCGTGGCGCTGGCGCAGGGCGCGTTGTATTCAAACGACCCCGCCTATTACAAAAAGGAACTGGCCGCGCTTGCCGCGCAGACACCGGCAAGCGTCCAGGCCGTCGCCCAGAAATGGCTGTCGCGGCCGACCTATGCTATTTCGGTAGAGGCCGGTGCCCGGCCGCCGTCGGACGATGTGGCAGCAGCGCCCAAGTCGGCCGCAACCAAGGATGTGCCGGCAGCGGGCACGCGCGGCGCGCAGCCGGCAGTCGGTGCGATTGCCGAACTGGCGTTCCCCGCGATCGAGCGGACCCGGCTTAGCAACGGCATCGAGCTGGTTTTCGCGCAGCGTAGCGCCGTTCCCGTCACGCGCGCGCTCATCAGCTTCGATGCCGGCGCAACAGCGGACCCGGCCGACAAACTCGGCACCCAGCAACTGACGCTGTCGATGCTCGATGAAGGCACGACGACCCGCGATTCAATTGCGCTGGCGGAGGCGCGCGAGCGGCTCGGCGTGACCTTCAACGACGGCACCGGTGCTGACCGCACCTATCTGAGCGTGTCGACACCCAGTGCCAATGCGACCGGCGCCTTCGATCTGTTCGCCGATATCGTCCGCAACCCGGCCTTCAAGCCCGAAGAAGTCGCGCGGCTGCGCAACGCGCAACTGGCCGGCATCCAGCAGGAGCTGACCAGCCCCGACGGGCTTGCCAACCGCGTGCTCCCGGCGCTCGTTTATGGGCCGCAATCGCTTTATGCCAAGACGGCGGCGGGCGGCGGTGATCCGGCGGCGGTCGCCAAGCTGACGCCAGAGGATGTGCGTGCTTTCCACCAGGCGTGGCTGCGCCCGGAAAAGGCCAAGATTTTTGTAGTGAGCGACCTGACGCTTGCGCAAATCAAGCCGATGGTCGAGGCAAAATTTGGCGACTGGAAGGGCACCGGCGCTGCCGGCGTGAAAGATTTCAGCGTGAAGCCCGTGCAGGCGGCCGCGCGGATCATTCTTGTCGACCGGCCCGATTCTCCGCAATCGCTGATCGTCGGCGGGCAGCTTACGCCACTTGACGGCAAGAGCGACCTGCTTGCAGTCGAGGTGGCCAACGAAGTGCTGGGCGGCGATTTTCTCTCGCGGATCAATTATGATCTGCGCGAGACCAAGCATTGGGCTTATGGCGCAGGCGGCGGTTTCGCCCGCAGCGAGAATGCGGTGGCCTATCGCATCCGCGCCTCGGTGCAGGCCGACAAGACGGGCGATTCGATTGCGTCGCTGCGCACTGATGTGAAGGAGTTTCTGGGCGACAAGGGCGTGTCGGCGGCAGAGTTCACGCGGACCATCAACGGTGCGACGCGCGAGCTTGCCGGCAGTTTCGAAACGGCCGGCGCGGTGCTGAACGCGATGCTGGAGAATGACCAGTTCAAGCGACCCGACAATTATTACGCGACCATCACGCAAAAATATAAGGCATTGTCCGCCAGCCAGCTTGACGCTGCGGCACGCGGTGCGCTGGCGGCGGAAAACTGGGTATGGGTCGTGGTGGGAGACGCCAAGATCGTGCGGTCGCAGCTTGACAGCCTTGGCCTGCCGGTCGAGGTGATAACGCCAGCGGCCATAGTGGCCGCCAAGAAATAAGCGGGAGAAGCGATCATGGCTGAAGTCGATGGCACCTGGGAAACCACCGTTAAGTCGCCGCTGGGCGATCAGAAGTCGACGATCGTCGTAACCAGCAATGGTAATAGCTGGACCGGCACCAGCACCGGCGCGATGGGCACGACCGAAATTACCGACGGCACGGTGGACGGCAACACCCTGAAATGGACGATGCAAATGACGGTCCCGATGCCGATGACGCTCACCTGTGAAGCGACGGTCGATGGCGATGCCATCAGCGGCACCATTGGTGCTGGCGCCTTTGGCAGCTTCCCGATGACGGGCAGCCGCACGGCCTGATCGTTTCGGACGGTGTTATGATGGCAAAGGGCTCGCCTCCGGCAAGGGAGGCGGGCCCTTTGTGCGTTGCGCAGGGCTGGTTGCGCGGTCATGCTGCACGCCGGCAACAAATCGGGGGGACGGGACATGGCAATGGGGTGGTTTGGCGGCGCGGCAGCGCTTGCACTGGGCGCGATGCTGGCAGGCGGTGCTGCGCTCGCGCAAAGCTATAATGAGCGCCCCGATGTCGCAACGCTCCCGCAGACCGGCTGGAATTATGAGCGCCGCACCGTCGACGTGCCGATGCGCGACGGGGTGACGCTCCACACCGTCATCCTCATCCCCAAGGGTGCAAAGAACGCGCCCATTCTGATGACACGCACGCCCTATAATGCCGAGGCGCTTGCCGCCAATCAGAAGAGCGGCGATCTGGGGTCGGCGCTGGCGGGCTATGACAATGCCTATGACGTCATCACCGAGGGCGGCTATATCCGTGTCATTCAGGATATTCGCGGCAAATATGGGTCGCAGGGCGATTATGTGATGAACCGCCCCCTCGTCGGTTCGTCGCTCAACCCGACCAAGGTCGACGATGCGACCGATTGCTATGACACGATCGACTGGCTGGTGAAAAACACGCCCGAGTCGAACGGCAGGGTCGGTATCATCGGCATCAGCTATGATGGTTATGAACCACTGGTCGCGCTCATCAACCCGCACCCCGCGCTCAAGGTGTCGGTGCCGATGAACCCGATGGTCGATGGCTGGCGCGGGGATGACTGGTTCCACAACGGCGCTTTTCGCCAGACCAATATGCCTTATGTGTGGGAACAGGTGGCGACCCGCGACAACAGCTCGGCCTGGGTCTCCAATTATGCGGATGATTACGATCAATATATGAACGCAGGCTCGGCCGGAGAACTGGGCCGGCTGCACGGGCTGGAGCAGATCGGCACCTGGCGCAAAATCACGCAGCACCCGGCCTATGATGCGTTCTGGCAGGAGCAGGCGATGGACCGCATCCTTGCGCGCGAGCCGCTCAGGGTGCCCGTGATGCTGGTCCATTCGCTGTGGGACCAGGAAGATATTTACGGGGCACCGGCGGTCTATGCGGCGCTTGAGCCAAAGGATGCCGCCAACGACATGGTCTATCTGTCGATGGGGCCGTGGCACCATGGCCAGGAAATTGGCGACGGGTCGACGCTGGGGGCGGTGAAATGGGATCAGGACACCGCCAAATGGTGGCGCCGCCATGTGCTCGCGCCCTTCCTCGCGCATTTCCTGAAAGGGACGCCGATGGACGTGGCGCCGGTTACTGCGTTCCAGTCGGGCAGCAATGAGTGGCAGCGGCTGAACGGTTGGCCGACCGCGCCGGCCGCGACACCGCTATATCTGCAACCTGGAATGGGGCTTGGCTTTGCGGCGGCGGGGGGCGCCGCGCAGACGGTGGATTATGTGTCTGACCCGGCGAAGCCCGTTACCTATGAGGTTCGCCCGAATACGCCGACCGGCTATGTCGACAATCGCTGGCCAACCTGGCTGGCGGACGATCAGCGCGCGGTTTCAAGTCGCCCGGACGTGCTGACCTTTACCGGCCCGGTGCTGACCGAGGCGGTCACCATCGCCGGCGCGCCCGTGGTGCATCTGAACGCCGCGACGACGGGCACTGACAGCGACTGGGTCGTCAAGCTGATTGATGTGTATCCTGACCAGGTGGCTGGTGACCGGGCGATGGGCGGTTATCAACTGGCGGTGGCGATGGATATTTTCCGCGGGCGCTATCGGGAAGGGTTCGACAAGCCCAAGCCACTCGCCGCCAATACGCCGCTCGATTATGAATTCGCGTTGCCCAACGCCAACCATGTCTTCAAGCCCGGCCACCGGATCATGGTGCAGATCCAGTCGAGCTGGTTTCCGCTCTATGACCGCAACCCGCAAAAATTTGTGCCCAACATCTTTTTCGCCAAGCCCGGCGATTATCAAAAGGCCATGCAGAGCGTGACGGTTGCCGGCGCAAAGGCCAGCTATGTCGCGCTGCCGGTGGTCAAGTAGCGCTGCATCAGGCGGGGCGCGCGAGGCGGGTCACATGGCCCATCTTGCGCCCCGGTCGCTGGTCTTTGCCATAAAGGTGCAGGTGCGCGCCGGGTTCGGCGAGGATGGCGTGCCAGCGGTCGACATCAGCGCCGATCAGGTTTTCCATTTCGATGCGCGGTGCGGTGAGCGCGGTGCTGCCAAGCGGCAGGCCGCAAATCGCGCGAACATGGTTTTCAAATTGCGATGTCTCGGCGCCTTCGATTGTCCAGTGGCCGCTATTGTGGACGCGCGGCGCCATTTCGTTGAACACCGGGCCTTGCGGCGTTGCGAAAAATTCCAGCGTCAGCACGCCGACATGGCCAAGCTGTTCGGCCACCCGCCCGGCCAGCACGGCCGCCTCTGCCCAGTGCGCCGCAATTTCGGGCGGGGCCGGCAGCGACGACCGGGCAAGGATGCCGCCGACATGCTCGTTCCATGGCGGCGGGTAGCTGGCGAGGGCGCCGTTTGTGCCGCGCACGGTGATGATGGAGAATTCATGGCTGAAGTTGACAAAGCCTTCGAGCACCGCCGGACCGCCGGCAATTGCCTCCCACGCGGAGGCGGCTTCAGACGGGGTGGCAATGGGCACCTGGCCTTTGCCGTCATAGCCAAGTCGCGCGGTCTTCAGAATGGCGGGCGTGCCAATCGCGGCGAGTGCGGCCTCAAGCGCGTCGAGCGTGGTGACCGGCGCCCAGCGTGCCGCGCGGCCGCCAAGTGCCTCGACGAAGCGCTTTTCGCTCGCACGGTCCTGTGCCACCCGGAGGGCCGCCGGGTTGGGGTGCACCGCTACTTTGGTGTTGAGATAGTCGAGCGGCACCGCGTCGATATTTTCAAACTCATAGGTGATGACGTCGCACGCCGCCGCCAGATCATCGAGCACGATGCGGTTATGATAATCGGCGCGGGTAAAGCTGCCTGCCGTTTGCGCCGCCACGCTCTCGGCATCGGGCGCGAGCACATGGGTGCGATAACCAAGTTCCGCCGCCGCACTCGCCAGCATCCGGCCGAGCTGCCCGCCACCCAGAATGCCGATGGTGGAGCCCGGTGGCAGCGGCGTCATTGCGGCTCCGTTGCCACATTCTCGGTTTGCGCCGCGCGCCACGCCTGAAGCCGCCCCGACAGTGCCTCATCCGACAGCGCGAGGATGGCGGCTGCCAGAAGCCCCGCATTTTTTGCGCCCGGCTTGCCAATGGCGAGGGTGCCAACCGGAACCCCACCGGGCATCTGCACGATGGAGAGCAGGCTATCCATGCCGTCAAGCGCCTTGGACTGCACCGGCACGCCAAGAACCGGCAGGTGCGTGAGCGCCGCTGCCATCCCCGGCAAATGTGCGGCCCCGCCGGCGCCCGCGATAATCACCTTCAGCCCGCGTGCCGCAGCGCCCCTGGCATAATCATAGAGCCGGTCGGGCGTGCGGTGCGCCGAGACGACCAGTGCTTCATGCGCGACCGCCAGCTCATCGAGCACGGCAGCCGCATGGCGCATCGTCTCCCAGTCGGATGCGCTGCCCATGATGATGCCGACGGGAATAGCCATCACGAGCAATTAGCGGCACGGGCGGCCTAGGGCAATGTTGTTGGCGGACCCCAATGGCCGCCGCTGCCGCGGTTTAGCGATCGCTCAGATAATAACGGTCCGTGGCGTTCAGCGCGGAGTCCAGCTCATAGACAATTGGCTGACCGGTCGGGATTTCGAGGCTGGTGATGTCCTCGTCCGAAATGCCCGACAGATGCTTGACCAGCGCGCGCAGCGAATTGCCATGCGCCGAGATAATCACCCGCTGCCCGGCCAGCAGGGCCGGCGCGATGCGCGCATCCCAATAAGGGAGCACGCGGGCGATGGTATCCTTCAGGCTCTCGGTATCGGGGATGGCGATGCCGGCATAGCGGCGGTCGCCCGCCAGGTCGAATGTGGCGCCAGGCGCCATTGGCGGCGGTGGAATGTCGAAACTGCGGCGCCAGATATGGACTTGCGCGTCGCCATATTGAGCGGCGGTTTCGGCCTTGTTGAGGCCGGTCAGCCCGCCATAATGCCGCTCGTTGAGCCGCCAGTCCTTTTCGACCGGCAGCCACAGCCGCTCCATCGCCTCCAGCGCCAGGTTGAGCGTCTTTATCGCCCGGGTTTGCACGCTGGTGAAGCACTGGTCGAAATCCAGGCCTTTATCGGCCATCAGCCGCCCGGCCGCGCGTGCTTCCTGCGCGCCTTTTTCCGTCACATCGACATCCCACCAGCCCGTGAAGCGGTTTTCCAGGTTCCAGGCGGACTGGCCGTGGCGGATGAGGACGAGGCTGGGCATAAGGTCTGGGTCTCCGTTGAGCGACCGCCCTACCGCGCTGCGTGCCTGCGCTCAATAAGTGTCGATCAACTCCGCAAGCGTTTCCAGACAGCTATGGGCCAGCGCCCGGCTGCGCTCCGGCGACCAGCCGCGCAGCGGGTCGGGGTTGGCATCATGGTCTTTGAACGGCATTTCCAGCGTCATCGCGACGGCGCCGAAGCGTTCGGCGAGCTGGTTGGTCGACATGGCAAGATTGGCCTTGCCGGGCGCGGATTTGGCATAGCCCAGGCTGGTCTGGAAATCGGGCGTGCGGGCGGCAAGCGCCTTTTGAAACGCATAGAATTTGTCGCCAAGCGCATCGGTCCAGCTTGGAATACCTTCAAACCCTGCGATGAAATTGGCGGGGATCGCTTCATCACCGTGCACGTCCATCGCGAAGGTAACGCCCGTTGCGTCCATGGCGCCTCGGATGGCCAGTATTTCCGGGCTGCGCTCGGGTGAGGGCGCGTGCCATTCGCGGTTGAGGTTGACACCCGCCGCATTGGTGCGCAGGTGCCCGCGCGACGCCCCGTCAGGGTTGACGTTTGGCACGATGTGGAAGGTCGCCTTGGCGAGCAGCGTGGCCGTCACCGCGTCTGCGCTGTTGGTCAGCCGTTCTAGCGCCCCTTGCGCCCACCACTCGGCCATCGTCTCGCCGGGATGTTGCCGGGCATAGAGCCACACGGGCTTGGGGCCATGCCCGACCATGAGGCAGTCAATCGGCTGCCCGTCGAGCGATTCGCCAAGCACCCGGTGGGTGACGCCCGGCATGTTTGCATAGGTTGCGATCAGCGCGTTGTGCCGCTCGGCGGTATAGGGCGCGAAATACGCGACCCACAGCACATCATGCACGCCACGATGCCGGATTTCGAGCACGCCGTCAGCATAGCGGGTATCGGCCAGGTGCCAATGCTCCCGGTCGTGGCTGATGCGTGCCTTATAGCCCGGCCAGCCCAGCGGATAGGCAGCCCCGCCCGCGTTTACGATCCGCAGGCACAGCGGCTGCCCCGCGGCGCCTGCCACCCGGAAATAAAACCATTGGTAAAAGTCGCTGTTGCGATCCTTCACGATTTCAAGGTCGGCTGAGGGGCCGTCAATCGCCACGACATGGATGTTGCCGCCATCAAACGCGGCCGTGATGCTGATCGTCATTTCACCCTGATAGTGCGCCCTGATTCGCCGGGGAAGCCCCTGAACAGCGCATCGGCCAATTTGGCGGGCTCTTCTTCGGTTTTGGCGGCGCTGGCCCTGCGCTCGCTTTGGGCGCGCCCTTCCCAAATGACGCTGCCGCTCGCCTGATCGGCCAGGCGCACCGACAGCTGAGTTACATAAATGGCGCGGGATTGCCGCTTGCCGATGCCAAAGGCTGCGCTCGCCCCGCCGCCCACGCCGCCGCCAAAACCTCCGCCGCCAATGCCGATGGTGACCGGCCGCTGCGCCGCCTCAAATTCGCGCACCTCGCGCGAAAAGCTGACGGTGGCGGTCAGCGGGGGCAATGCGCCGGCAGTGTCATCGCCAAAGCCCAGGCGCCGCAACTGGTCGCGCACCGCGTCTGCATAAAGCTTGACTTCAAGCCCGGCGCCATCAAGGCCGGGTGCCGCCACCACCAAGACCGCGCGCCGCTCAATGGGCGTGCCAAGGTGAAACCGCGTGACCAGAACGGGCGTGGCTGCGACTGCGCTCCCGGCGACCATCAGCGAAAAAGCGGCGAAAAGGCGTTTCCTCATGCTATCAACCCTCCTGGTTTCGGCCGGGCGCTACCCTGGCCGGGGCGCGGCCGCAACGCTAGCGCCCGCCTTGGTGAACACAGCCTGTCCGCCGGGGCTGACACACCATTTTTGCGCGCGCTGATGCTTGACTTGGGCACCACCCGGCGATAGGTGCCACGACTTTCAAGATCGACACCGATTTTACCAGCAAAGAAGCGCGCGCCATGAAGATTCGCAACTCTCTGAAGTCCCTGAAGGACCGCCACCGCGACAATCGCGTCATTCGCCGTCGTGGCCGCACCTATGTCATCAACAAGACCAATCGCCGGTTCAAGGCCCGCCAGGGCTGAATTTCCGCGCATGTCCGTGTCGGCCGTCATTTTTGACGTTGGCAAGGTATTGTATGACTGGGACCCCCGGTTCCTTTACGCCAAGGTTTTTGAAGAGCGCCTGATCGCCGACGATCTGGCGCTCGATGCGTTTTTGCGGGACGTGGTGACGCCGCAATGGCATTTTCAGCATGATGCCGGGCGCGCCTTTGCCGATACGTCAGCGGAATTGATCGCGGCGTTCCCCCAGCACCGCGCGCTCATTGAAATATGGGGCGAGCGCTTTGGCGAAACGATCCGCGGGCCGCTGCCCGGCATGGACGCGCTGGTAGGCGCGCTTTACGCACGCGGTGTTCCGCTATTTGCCATCACCAATTTTTCGGCGGACTTCTGGCCGCCGTTCCGGCTGCGCGAAGCGGCGATGTTCGACCGGTTCGGCGGAATCGTGGTGTCGGGAGAGGAGCGGCTGATGAAGCCCGATCCCGCGATATTCACGCTGGCGCTCGACCGGTTCGGGCTGCGCGCCCGTGACGCGCTATTCATCGACGACTCGGCCAAAAATGTGGCCGCTGCCCAGGCACTTGGCATGGCCGGGCACGTGTTTGACGGCGCTGAACGGCTCCGTGCCGAGCTTTTCGACCGCGGGCTGCTGGATCAGCTATAATTTTTCAATTCATCGCCAATGATGCGCACCACATGGAGCACATTGGTTGAGCCCGGTGTGCGAAACGGCACCCCGGCGATAATGATGACCCGGTCCCCGGCCTTGGCGAGGTGATGCCGGAGCACCATCCGCTTGGCCTTGGCCACCATATCTTCGAAAGATTCGACATCTTTGGTGTGAACCGCGTGGGCGCCCCATAACAGGCCAAGCCGGCGCGCGGTCTCGATTTTGGGGGTCAGGACCAGCAGCGGCACCGAGGGCCGTTCGCGCGCCACGCGCCGCGCCGTCGAACCGGAGGCTGTAAAACAGATGATGGCGGCTGCCGACACGGTTTGCGCGATCGTCTTGGCGGCCTCGGCCAGCGCGTCGGCCGTTGTCGGGTCGGGCCGGGTGATGGTGAAATGCACCCGCTCACCGTGCATCGGGTCGCGCTCAACCGCCTCGGCGATCGAGTTCATCATCGCGACCGATTCGACCGGCCATGCACCGGCCGCGCTTTCGGCCGACAGCATGATCGCGTCGGCGCCGTCATACACAGCAGTTGCCACGTCCGACACTTCGGCGCGCGTCGGGGTGGGGGCGGTTATCATCGATTCGAGCATCTGTGTGGCGACGATCACCGGGCGGCCGAGCCGGCGCGATACCTCGACAATGCGCTTTTGCAGCGGCGGCACCGATTCGGGCGGCAGTTCGACGCCCAGATCGCCCCGCGCCACCATAACGCCGTCGCAATGTTCGACGATTTCCTCCAGCCGATCGATCGCCGAGGGCTTTTCGATTTTGGCAAGCAACGCCGCGCGCCCCTCGATGAGGCGGCGGGCCTCGGCCAGATCTTCCGGTCGCTGCACGAAACTCAAAGCGACCCAGTCGACCTTTTGGTCCAGCGCAAAGGCAAGGTCGCTGCGGTCCTTGTCGGTCAGCGCCGCCATCGGCACCACCACGTCGGGCACGTTCAGCCCCTTGTTGTTCGACAGCGCGCCGCCAACCTCGACCCGGGATTCGATGCGGTCCGGCCCGTGCGCCGTCACCCGCAGCACCAGCTTGCCATCGTCGAGCAGCAGCCGGGCGCCGACCTCGATCGCTTCAAAAATCTCGCGGTGCGGCAGTTCCACCCGGCTCGCGTCACCGGGCGCGGTGTTGCGGTCAAGGATGAAGCTGGCACCCGTTACTAATTCGGTGCGGCCGCCGTGAAACTTGCCCACGCGCAGTTTTGGCCCCTGCAAATCGGCCAGGATGGTCGAGGGCCGGCCGATTTTGCGCTCCATCGCGCGAATAGCCTCGATAACCGCGACCTTAGACGCCTGGTCGCCATGGCTCATGTTGATGCGAAACGCGTCGGCACCCGCCTGGAACAGCTTTTCGATCATTTCGGGCGTGCTGCTGGCGGGGCCAAGCGTGGCCAGCACCCTGACCTTGCGCGAACGTGGGATAGTGACCTTGGTCATGCTCGAAAACGTCCCCTTCGGCTTGTGCGCTACCGGCTGTAATCGCTATCTCGGACGGATCAACCTTGGAGAATGACGATGGCATCAATTGAGACGTTGGACGACGCCGTGGCGGCCGCCGCGTTCCGCCGGCTGGTGGCGCATTTGCAGGCACGCACCGATGCGCAAAATGTCGATTTGATGGGGCTGGCCGGGTTTTGCCGCAATTGCCTGGGCGACTGGGTGGCCGAGGCGTCGGGCGGGGTGCTGGACAAGGCGGCTGGCCGCGAACTGGTCTACGGGATGCCTTATGCCCAGTGGAAAGCCGAGCATCAGGCCGAGGCGACGCCCGAGCAGCTCGCCCTGATGGCGGCAAGTGTTGCAAAAAACCCCGGCCACGCGGTTTGACGGCGCGCCAAATCGGCCTAGGCTTTGGCCCGGCACGCATAATCGGGGGGATGGCATGAACAGGATGATCGTATCGGCGGTGGCGCTTGCGCCGGGGCTGGCGGGCGGAGCGATGGCGCAGACGGCACCGTCGCCCGTCGCTCCCGCCAGGGTGATCTATGTCTATGCCGGGCAATTGCTTGACCGGCCGGGCGAGCGCCCGCGCGGCAACGCGACCATCATCGTGCGCGATGGCAAGGTGGCCGAGGTGCGCGATGGCTATGCCGTAGCTGAACGCGGGGCGACGGTGCTTGACCTGAAGGACCGGTTCGTGATGCCGGGGCTTATCGACCTGCATGTCCATCTGTGGGGCATTGGCGGCGACCCGCTCAAGGTCCGGCTCGGCAAGCTTACCCGCGACGGGTTTGACGATATGGTCGAGGCACAGAAAAACGCGCGCGCCGATCTTGAGGCAGGCTTCACCACGGTGCGCGACCTGGGCGGCGATGTGCGCGGCATCCGGGCGCTGCGTGACGCAATCGAGGCAGGCGAGATTGACGGTCCGTCGATCATCAATGCCGGGCAAATGATTTCGGTGACGGGCGGCCATGGCGACGGCGGCAACGGGCTTGCCGAGGAATTTGCAAACGCGGTGCACGCGACCGAAATCAACCTGTGCGACGGGCCGGATGCGTGCCGGCGCGCGGTGCGCGTGCAAATCGGGCTGGGCGCGCAAGTCATAAAATTTGCGGCAACCGGCGGCGTGCTGTCCAATGTCGCGGGTGGCCTTGGCCGCCAGATGACACCGGAGGAAATGAAGGCGATAGTCGACACAGCGCACAGCTTTGGCCGCAAGGTCGCCGCGCACAGCCATGCCGCCGAAGGCACCAAGGCAGCGCTGGAGGCGGGCGTCGATTCGATCGAGCATGGCAGCTTCCTCGATGACGAGGCGATCCGGCTGTTCAAGGCGAAAGGCGCCTATCTGGTGCCGACGATGCTCGCCCCGCGCGCCGCGCTGGCGCAGGCGCGCGGCGGCCAGTTGCCGGCCGCGACCATTCCCAAGGCCGAAGCCGCCGCCGCCGCCATGCTCGACAGCCACCGCCGGGCAATTGCCGCGGGCGTGAAGATCGCGTTCGGCACCGACACCGGCGTGTCGAAGCACGGCGACAATGCGCGGGAATTTGCGCTGATGGTGACGGCGGGGATGACCCCGACGGCGGTGCTGCGCGCCGCAACACTTGATGCAGCCGACGCGCTTGGCCGCAAGGAGAGCCTTGGCTCGCTGGAGCCGGGCAAATTCGCTGATATTATCGCGGTTGCCGGGGATCCGCTCGCCGATGTGACGCGCATGGAGCATGTTGATTTTGTGATGCGCCACGGCGTTGCGGTGAAGCTGCGCGGCGCCCGCCAGGCTTTTCCACCGAATTGATGGCGCAAGCCGGTTGAGCGGGCACGGGGGATCGCCTAGAGCCAGCCGCTTGATCGATTTCAGGAGCGATTTTAATGACCGACAATATTTCGGCCGAGCAGCTTCGCCTGTTCATCGAACGCATCGAGCGGCTTGAAGAAGAGAAAAAGGCGATGGCCGACGACATCAAGGATGTGTACGCCGAGGCCAAGGCAACGGGTTTTGACGCAAAGACGATGCGGACCATTGTTCGCTTGCGCAAAATGGAAAAGCACCACCGCGACGAGGCAGAAATGCTGCTCGATACTTATAAGGCAGCGCTCGGGCTGGCATGAGCGCGCTGCACTGACGATTTTACTGATAGAGACCACGCATGGCAGGCCATTCCAAGTTCAAGAACATCATGCATCGCAAAGGGGCGCAGGACAAAAAGCGCTCGGGCGCCTTTTCCAAGCTGAGCCGCGAAATTACCGTTGCGGCCAAGATGGGCCTGCCCGACCCCGACATGAACCCGCGGCTGCGCGCCGCCGTCAATGCGGCCAAGGCAGCGTCCATGCCCAAGGACAATATCCAGCGCTCGATCGACAAGGCGAGCCGGGGCGATGCCGAGAATTACGAGGAAATCCGCTATGAAGGCTTTGGCCCCGGCGGCGTGTCGCTCATCATCGAGGCGCTGACCGACAATCGCAACCGCACTGCAACCAATGTGCGCACTGCCGTTTCCAAGAATGGCGGCAATCTGGGCGCAAGCGGCTCGGTGAGCCACGCGTTCGACCGGGTGGGCCTGATTACTTATCCCGCGAGCGCGGGCAATGCCGAAACGGTGTTCGAGGCTGCGCTGGAGGCCGGCGCCGAGGATGTGACGTCGAGCGAGGAGGGCCATGAAATCTGGACCGCGCAGGGCGACCTGCACGAAGTCGCCAAGGCGCTGGCCCCCGTGCTCGGCGAGGCCGAAGGGGCAAAACTCGCCTGGCGCCCGCAGACCATGGTCGAGGTTGGCGAAACCGACGCGGCCACGCTCTTCAAGCTGATCGACGCGCTCGACGATGATGACGACGTACAGACCGTCTGGGGCAATTATGATGTGCCCGACGCGGTGATGGAAAAGCTGGGCTGAGCGGGGGCGGGGTGATGAACGAGGCAATCGCACAAACACTGGGCGCCTATGCCAAAGCGTGGCAGGCGGGTGATCTGGGCACGATCATGGCGGCCTATCATGACGAATTCGTGCTGCATTATTTCGGGAACAACCCGCTGGCCGGGCGCCATGCGGGCAAGGCCACGGCGCTTGGGGTGCTGGGTGATTTTTCGCGCCGCACCAACCGCCGGCTGATCGAGATTGTCAGCGTGATGGCGGGCGACACGCGCGGGGCGATCATCACGCGCGAGCAGCTGGGGCCTGACGGGGCGGCTATCGAGGTGGAGCGGGTGCTGGTGTACCGCGTCACAGGCGGCCAGCTTGCCGAATGCTGGGTCTATGACGCGGACCAGGCGATGATCGACCGGCTGATTGGCCCGGTGTGATCCTGCTCGGGCTCGACCCCGGCCTTGGCACCACCGGCTGGGGCCTGATTCGTGCCGAGGGCAATTGCCTGTCGCACCTCGCCAATGGTCGGCTGAAGACTGACAGCGCCGCCCCACTGGCGCGCCGGCTCGCGCATCTCGATGCGATGCTGACGGCGCTGGTTGCCGACCATGCGCCGGCCGCGGCCGCGGTGGAGGAGGTGTTCGTCAACGCCAATCCGCAATCCACGCTGAAGCTGGGGCAGGCGCGCGGTGTCGTCATTTGCGCGGTGGCGCGCGCCGGGCTGGAGGTGGGCGAATATGCCGCGCGGCTCGTCAAAAAATCAGTGGTGGGCGTTGGCAGTGCCGACAAGGCGCAGGTGCACGCAATGGTTGCCCGGCTGCTCCCCGGTGTGGTGATTGACGGCGCCGACGCAGCCGATGCGCTCGCCGTTGCGATTTGCCACGCCCATCACCTGGCGAGCCTGCGCGTCATGCTGGCGCGCTAGCCTGCCTCGCCCGAATTCGCTTTCCTACACCCCCTTGTTCCGGTTACGTACCGCTGATGCCCGCCCCTGCTCCCCCATTCTTGGCTGATCGTGGAACCGCCGCGACGCACCCGGTGCGGCGCACCGGCGCGCAACGCGCAGCGTTGTGGGGCCTGTCGTGATCGCGCACCTCAAAGGCCGAGTTGAGGCAACCGGCATCGATTTTGCCGTGATCGACGTGGGCGGCGTTGGCTATCTGGTCGGCGCATCGGCGCGCACGCTGGCGGCGATTGGTCCGGTGGGGGAGGGCGTGATGCTCCACACCGAAATGCTGGTGGGCGAGGATTTCATTCGCCTGGTGGGCTTTGCCAGCGCCGCCGAGCGCGACTGGTTCCGGCTGCTGACGGGCGTGCAGGGGGTGGGCGCCCGGGTGGCGCTGGCGATCCTTTCCACACTGGAGCCGGGCGATCTGAGCCGCGCGATTGCCGCGCAAGACAAGGCGATGGTGGCGCGGGCAAATGGTGTTGGCCCCAAACTCGCCGAGCGGATCGTGCGCGAACTGAAAGACAAGGTGGGCGGCGTGGCGCTTGGTTCGGCGGGCATGGGTGCAGGCGTCGCACCGGCGGCGGGGCCAGCCGCGGATGCAGTGTCGGCGCTGCTCAACCTGGGCTTTCGCCCGGCCGAGGCGGCGGGCGCGGTGGCCGCAGCGGAAGCCGAACTGGGCGAGGGGGCAGGGCTGGACGCGCTGGTGCGGCTCGCGCTCAGAAAGGCGGCGACGTGAGCGCTACGATGCGGCATCGGTTCCCCGTTGCGACCGGAAATTGCGCCCGGCAGCCATTCACTTGCGTGCCGGAAGGGCGCGTGACCCGCCACGGAGAAACGGCATGACGACCAAAATCTCTCCTCTGTCGGTGGCCAAGGTGCCGGCGGTGACATTTGGCTTTTGGGTCATCAAGATTTTGGCGACCACGCTTGGTGAAACGGCGGGCGACACGTTGAGCATGAGTTTTCACTGGGGGTATCTTGCCAGCACCGGCGTTCTTGCGGGCATTCTGGCGGTGTTGATCTGGCGGCAAATCGCGGCCGCGCAATATCATGCAGTGCTATATTGGGCGACGATCATCGCGTCGACGACGGCGGGCACCACGCTTGCAGATTTCGCCACCCGGTCGCTCGGGATCGGTTATACCGGCGGCGCGACGGTGCTCGCCGCTGGCGTGCTGCTGTCGTTGCTGGTGTGGCGCTGGGCTTTAGGGTCGATTGCCGTTGAAACCGTGCACGAGCCGCGCGCCGAGCTGTTTTATTGGGTTACGATTACCCTGTCGCAAACGCTGGGCACGGCGCTTGGCGACTGGACGGCGGATACAGGCGGGCTGGGATATCTGGGTGCCGCGGCCATTTTTGCCGGGTTGTTGGTGGTGCTGGCGATTGCCTACTACTTCACTGCGCTCAGTCGGGTGATGCTGTTCTGGGCGGCATTCATCCTGACGCGGCCTTTGGGCGCGGCGGTCGGAGATTTTCTCGACAAGCCGGTGGATCATGGCGGGCTCGATCTCAGCCGTCCGGTCGCGTCGCTGGCGCTGGCGCTGGCGATAGCGGCCTGCGTTGCCCTGTTTCCGCGCCGCGCCGCGCCCATCGTGGCGGACCGATGACCGCCAACCCCCTCACCTCTGCCGACCGTGCCCCCGAGGATGTCGACGCCGCGTTGCGCCCGAAATCGCTTGACGAATTTGTCGGGCAAAAGGCCGCGCGCGAGAATTTGCGCGTGTTTATCGAGGCTGCGCGCGGGCGCGGTGATGCGCTTGACCATGTGCTGTTTTTTGGCCCCCCGGGGCTTGGCAAGACGACGCTTGCGCAGATTATCGCGCGGGAAATGGGGGTGGGGTTCCGCGCCACGTCTGGCCCGGTCATCGCCAAGTCAGGCGATCTGGCAGCACTCCTCACCAATCTTGAGGACGGCGACGTGCTGTTCATTGACGAGATTCACCGGCTCCAGCCAGCGGTTGAGGAAGTGCTGTACCCAGCGATGGAAGACCGTGCGCTTGATTTGATGATCGGCGAAGGGCCGTCGGCGCGCAGCGTGCGGATTGATTTGCCCAAATTCACGCTGGTGGGCGCAACGACGCGTCAGGGCCTGCTCACCACGCCCTTGCGCGACCGGTTCGGCATTCCGGTGCGCTTGCATTTCTATTCGGTGGCCGAGCTGGAAAAGGTCGTCACGCGCGCCGCGCGGCTGCTTGATCTGGCGATGACTCCCGAAGGCGCGACGGAAGTTGCCCGGCGCTCGCGCGGGACGCCGCGCATCGCCGGGCGGCTGCTGCGCCGGGTGCGCGACTTTGCCAGTGTCGCCGGCACGGCCGTGGTCGATGCAGCGGCCGCCGACGCGGCGCTCAACCGGCTGGAGGTGGATGCGCTGGGGCTCGATGCGATGGACCGGCGCTATCTCATGATGATTGCCGATATTTACCGGGGCGGGCCGGTTGGCGTTGAGACGCTGGCCGCCGGGCTGTCGGAGCCGCGCGACACGATAGAGGAAGTCATCGAGCCTTATCTCATCCAGCTTGGGCTGGTGGCGCGAACCGCGCGCGGGCGCTGCCTCAACGCGGGCGGATGGAAGCACCTCGGCCTGAACCCGCCGGCCGGCAGCCAGGACGGGCTGTTCGAGTAAGTTCGGCGCGACGACGGGCCTGCATGATTTGCGCGATGACGCCGCCCATCAGCGCGATGCCGATGCCGATGAGGGTGCCGCCGGCGGTCTCGGCATCGACGCCCAAAATCGGTACGCCGCTGTTTGCGATGAGCTGCCCGCCCAGCGCAGGTGCCGCTGCCATCACGACCAGAAAATGCGGGAAAGGGGAACGCGCAGCCATCGGACAAGTCCTTTGATGCACCAGTTAAGCCCGGCGCGCCGTGCCGTGAAAGCGCGTTTACCACAGCGGGGATTCCCTAGTTGGGACAGAGCCGCTACACGCGCGGCAGTGATTGACCGCGACACACCCCAGACCGGCCGTTTTGTGGGCCGAGAGCACCGCTTCCCGGTGCGTGTCTATTTCGAGGACACGGACCTGTCGGGCGTGGTCTATCACGCCAATTATCTGCGCTACATGGAACGGGCCCGGTCTGACATGCTGCGCCTTGCCGGGATTGACCAGCGCGCCGCCCATGATGCCGGGATTGGCGTTTATGCGGTGAGCGAGGTGGCGTTGCGCTATGCAGCGCCTGCCCGTCTGGAGGATGCGCTGGTGATCGTCAGCCGCCTGGTTGAAATTCGCGCGGCATCATCGCGCATTCATCAACGAGTCATGCGCGACGGGCTGATAATGGCCGAAGGAACGGTGAGGGCGGTGTTTCTTTCGATGGCGGGGCGGCCGGTGCGGCAGCCCCGCTTGTGGATGGCCGCGTTCGAGCAGCTTGTCTGGGCACAGGATCAAGGCGAAACAAAGGGAGCCGAATGACTTTTGCATTCAACACCGACGCGACCACCCTGTCGCCCATCGCGCTGTTCCTGCAAGCCGATATCGTGGTCAAGGTCGTGATGATCGGGCTGCTTCTGGCGAGCATCTGGACATGGGCCATCATCTTCCACTTCGCCCTCAAGATCGGGCGGACCCACCGGCGCGGCGAGAATTTTGAGCGCGAATTTTGGCGCGCGACCGATATTGATGCCTTCCACAAGGCTGAAGGCGCCGCCGACCTGCCCATTGCGCGCGTGTTTTCCGCCGGTGTGGCCGAATGGCGGCGCTCTACCGCCAGTGGTGCGGTTGACCGGGAGGGCACGCGCGAGCGGCTGGCAACCGCGATGGGGGCCGCCGTTGCAAGCGAGATCGACAAATTGTCGGACCGGCTGAACATTCTGGCGACGGTCGGCGCGGTGGCGCCTTTTGTTGGCTTGTTCGGCACGGTGTGGGGCATCATGCGCAGCTTCACCGGCATCGCGCAGGCGCAAAGCTCGTCGCTTGCCGTTGTCGCGCCCGGAATTGCCGAGGCGTTGTTTGCGACCGCGATTGGCCTGTTCGCGGCTATTCCGGCGGTTATCGGCTATAACCGCTTCGGCCACGGCATCAACCGCATCGAAGCGCGGCTGAACCGCTTTGCCGACGGGTTCCATGCAACCCTAAGCCGCCAGCTCGAAGGGCTGGGGCCACGGGGTCGCGGCTGATGGCGATGCAGCTTCCCTCGCAGCGATCGCGCGGGCGGCGGGCGCCCATGGCCGATATTAACGTGACGCCGCTGGTCGATGTGATGTTGGTGCTGCTCATCATCTTCATGGTGACGGCGCCGCTGCTGACCGCCGGCGTCCCCGTGCAATTGCCCGACAGCCGCGCCACGGCGCTGGATGTCGCCGCCAAGCCGCTACAGGTGTCGATCGACGATGGCGGCCGCATTTTTGTTGACGACAAGCCGGTGGACGAAGCCGCGCTGCCCGATGCGCTGGCGCAGATTGTTGCGCGCGCTCCGCAAGGCAAGCCGCCCGAGACCTATCTGCGTGCGGACAAGAGCCTGCCCTATGGCGATGTGATGCGCGTGATGGGCGAGCTGAACCGCGCCGGGCTGAACCGCGTGGCGATGGTCACGGTCGTTCGCGGCGGGCGTTGAAGGGGGCTGGCGTGGAGCGCAGCGAACAAACCGGGCTGGCCGTCGCCCTAATCGGGCATGTCGTGGTGTTTGGCTTGCTGTCGGCGCAATTCCTGGCCCACCCTCCGGCGATGAGGCCGCCTGAAACGCCGCTCGACGTGTCGCTGGTTGAAGAAGTCGCCCCGGTCGCGCAGGCGCCGGAGCAGGCGCCCGCGCCCGCGCCATCCCGCGCGCCGGATGCCGGGCAGCCCGCTGACGCCCCGCCGCCTGCGCCCCTGCTGCCGCTGCCGCAGCCCAGGCCAATAGCCGCGCCGGCGCCGTCTGCGGCTGCACCGGCGCCCGCGCCACCGCCCAGACCTGCGCCCAAGCCGTCCCCGGCGACGCCGCCGCAAAGGGCCGAGCCGAAGCCGGCGGCCACGCCGCCGCCCAAGGTGCCGCCAAAGCCAGCGCCGGTGGCCCGCGTGTTGCCCAGGCGCCTGCCCAAAACGGCGGATACCACTACGGCGCGGTCGGCCACGCCAGCCGCGACCCCAGCGCCGGCAAAGTCCACGCTCGCCAAGACCGCGCCGGCAAAAGCCGCGCCGGCAAAGCCCGCGCCTGCCAAAGCCGTGCCCGCAAAGGCGGCACCGGCGCCAACGCTGCCGCCCAAGGTGCCGGGTGCTGGCGCCAGGCCGGCCGCGACGAAGCCCCGGCCCACGGGGTCGCGGCTCGATGCGATCTTCAGCAGCGGCGTGACCAGCGCGCCATCAAAATCCCAGGTGCCCGCACCCCCCAAGGCTGTGGTCATCGACGCCAAGGCGCTTGCCGGTATTCAGGATGCAATCGCGCGGCAACTCCAGCCCTGTGCGGACCGGCAGGTGAACCCCGGCCCCGGCGCGAATCAGATTGTGACGGTGCTGAACCTGCGGCTCAACCGCGATGGCAGGCTGGCCGTGCCGCCAGCCGTGGTCCGCCAGTCCGGCCTCGACGGTGATAATGATCGCTATAGCCGCCGGGTGATTGATCTGGCGGTGGCCGCATTCAACGAGTGCGCGCCGCTCAAGCTGCCGCCGGAATATTACGCCACCCCGAATGGCGGCTGGAACAATATCAACTATAACTGGCAATTGCGGTGAGGATGGTGTGCGTATGGCGGTGATGGCTCAGATCAGGCGGGGCGGCGTGGTTGCGCTGCTGGCTGTTGCGCTGCTCGCTGTCGCGGTGCCGGTGGTGGCGCAGGTGACGGCGCCTGCGCCGCGGGTGCCGCCCGTCACTGGCCCTGCCCCGGCACCGGTCGCGCCCGGCGCAGGTCAGGCGGGCAATCCGCCGCCGCTTGAAGTGTCGGTGACCGGCGGGGTTTCGGCGCCGCTGCCGCTGGCCATCCCCGCGATGCCGACCAATGCGGTTGCGCAGACGCCCGCCGGGCCGACCGATGTGCTCGGCCGCAAAATGGCCGAGGTCATCACCGCCGACCTGAAAAACTCCGGCCTGTTTTCCCCGCTGGGGCCGGACAGGCTCAGGGCGGTTGGCGTTGCAGAAGTGACCGCGCCGAATTTCGACTATTGGGGCGGCGCCGGCACGCAGGCGCTGGTGCAGGGGTTTTTGCGCGCCAATGATGATGGCACGCTGACCGTTGGCTGCTATCTTTATGACGTGGCCGCGCGCAGCGAGCTGACCCGGCAGGGCTTTGTGGTAGCCCCCGAAGACTGGCGCCGCGCCGCCCACAAATGCGCCGACACCATCTATACGCGGCTGACCGGCGAGGGCGGCTATTTCGACAGCCGGGTGGTTTATGTGTCGGAGACCGGCCCCAAGGAGCGGCGCATCAAGCGGTTGGCCATCATGGATCAGGACGGGGCGAACCACCGCTTCCTTACCAATGGCCAGTCGATCGTGCTGTCGCCGCGTTTTGCGCCCAACCAGCAGTCGATCGTTTATGTAAGCTATGTCGGCGACCGGCCGTCAATTTACATCTACGATATTGGCAGCGGGCGGCAGCGGCTTGTCGTCAGCAACGCCAACCTTACCTTTGGCCCGCGTTTTTCGCCCGATGGCCGCTACATCCTGTTTTCGATGGCGGTCGGCGGCAATACCGATATCTACCGCGTTGCAGCAGCCGGCGGCCAGCCCGAGCGGCTCACCAATTCGCCCGGCATCGACACCGGCGGCAGCTATGCGCCAGACGGCCGGCGGATCGTGTTCGAAAGCGACCGGTCGGGCGGGCAGCAGCTTTATGTGATGAACGCCGATGGCAGCGACCAGCACCGCATCAGTTTTGGCGGCGGGCGTTATGCAACGCCGGTGTGGAGCCCGCGCGGTGACCTGATCGCGTTTACGCGCACATCGGGCAATTTCCGCATCGGCATCCTCAGCCCGAGCGGCGCCGGCGAAAAATTGCTGACTGACGACTGGCAGGACGAGCAGCCAAGCTGGTCGCCCAATGGCCGGGTGCTGATGTTTTTCCGCTCCGGCCAGGGGCGGTCGGGCACCGCAGACTTATGGTCGGTTGACCTGACGGGCGTTAACCTGCGCCGCCTGCAGACGCCGCTTAGTGGATCCGACCCTGCCTGGGGGCCGTTGCGTCCGTGACGCGCCCGTTCATCACCCGGTCCGCCGCGACCGCCAATCCAAGGAGAACCGACATGGCCAGACTGATGACCAAATTGCTGCTCGGCACAATGCTCGTTGCGGTTGCCGCCTGCACGCCAAAGCGTGTTGAAACCCTGCCAGAGGCCCCGGTCGGGTCGGGTCCGGTCGGCACAGGCGCGGGCACGGGCCAGGCGAGCACCGGCAATGCCGTGACGCCGGGCTCGGCGGAGGATTTCAAGCGCTCGGTTGCAAGCGACACGATCAACTTTGGCCTTGACGCTTTCGACATTGATGCGCCGGCGCGCGCCATTCTCGACAGTCAGGTGGCATGGCTGGCGCAATATCCCAATGTGCGCATCACCATCGAGGGGCACTGCGACGAGCGCGGCACCCGCGACTATAACCTGGCGCTGGGCGACAGGCGCGCCAATGCGGCCAAGAATTATCTGGCGGCCCGCGGCGTGTCGGCGGCGCGCATTGCCACCATAAGCTATGGCAAGGAGCGGCCGCTGGCGCTTGGCTCAGACGACGCAAGCTGGGCGCAAAACCGCCGCGCAGTAACGGTGACGGTGCAGTAATCTGCGCCCTGGCGCGGTGGGGCGATCATCCGGCGGGCGGGCCGAATTCGGCGGCCAGCCGCTGGAGGTTGGCCATCGCTGCCATCGCATGGGCCTGAAAGCTCGCCAGAACCGCCTGCTTTTCGGCATCGTCAGCGCCGACCGCGGCGATGACTTTTCCGAAACCATCGAGCCGCGACTCGCGAATCCAGCTCCGCAGCTTGGCATCTTGCCCCCAGCGAAACTGGTTCATCATGTTGGCGATGTTGGTGGCGGGGAACATTTCTGGCGTGTCGGGGAAGGGCACGGTGGCGCACAGCGCGTTTTTTTCGGCATCGTCGGCGTAATGGGCCTCGACATAGGCGGTGAGCGCGGCGCTGAACGCGGGTTGCGGTGCCCGCACCATCTGCGGGATGATCCGGCTCCCCTGAAAAATCGGCACGGCCGGGCGCCGTTCAACGGCCGAGGCGGTGCAGTCGACGTACAGCGCGCCTTCGGGCATCGCCACGCGCCCGCTGTCAAACACCAGCGCCCCGGCCTCGACGGCGCGGACATGGCCCTGGCGCAGCACGTGGGTTATGCGGCGCAACTGCTCAATCTCGGCAAGCGAGATCGTTGCATAATGGATCATGCCGGGGCGAATGTTGCGGTCGATCCGCAGCATCAGCCCAATCGCCTCAAGCCGGTCGAACAGGTCGTCGATCGAGCTTGCCTGAGCAAAAGCCTTGATCTGTTCTGCCTGGCCGCCGATGGTTTCGTTGAAAAATTCAAGCCCGGGCTGGACCCGCTGCCGGTTCAGCAGCCACGAATCGCGCGGGACCACCCATGAAATCCGGTCGGGTGCGGCGCCCGAATTGAGCAGCCATACGCCGACATCCATCGCGGTTTTGCCAGCCCCCAGAATGATAAAATGCGTGGGGCGCGGCTCCGGCGCCTGCCACAGATGCGCCAGCGCATTGGGCGTCATGAGCCGGACGCCGGCGCCGACGGCATATTTGGGCCTGTGCGTGGCGGGCACGGTGGTGCCGTAATAGGTTGCGTCGACCGTTTTGCGCCGCACCGTAACCGTGGTTTCCTCACCCGACAGGAGCGATACGAAGCGCCCGCCCCCGCGATAGTCAGCCATGGGGAAATAGCGCACGCGGCCGCTGGGCAGCAGATGCTGGCGCATCACGGCGTCAAAATAGCCGCTTACTTCAGGGCCTGAGGCAAGCTCGTACAGCCCGGCATTGACGCCCACTGAATCCTTGCGCCCGGTGCCCAGCGGCATTGAATTCACACCGTAAAATGCCGAAGGCTGGTGCAGCGCCACGAAGGAATAGGCGTCGTTCCAGTGTCCGCCGGGCTTGCCGTGGCGGTCGACAATGGTGATGTCAGCATCGGTTTCGGCCAGCAGCGTATCAGCAAAGGCCAGCCCCACGGCACCGCTGCCGACAATGAGATAATCCGTTTCCATCCCGGTCATCGGCACCGCTCCCCTGGCCCTGGGCGCCGATGAAAGCACGACGGCTGCCCAAGGTCCATTGCCGCCCGCCGATTTTCGTTGCTTACTACTTCAAAATAATATATTGATGATATCATATTAACGGGAGGAATCACGATGAGTAATCCGGCAATTGCGGCCGATCTGCAATCAAGCCAGGAAGTGCGGGTCGCGTCCGCCAGCGGCTATACGGTGATGTTTGGCACGTTGGTCGCCATGGCAGCCGCGGTCTGGTGGTTTGTCGCCGATGTACGGGGACACGGCCTGGTGTGGCCATCGATCATTATGTTCCTGGGCGCGCTGTTCCTGTCGCTTGGGCTATATGTGGTGCAACCCAATCAGGCCTATTCGATCACGCTGTTTGGCACCTACAAGGGCACCGACCGGGCGACCGGCCTGCGCTGGGTCTGGCCATGGTATAGCGGCAAGAAGCTGTCGGTGAGGGCCAACAACCTTATTTCGGAACGGCTGAAGGTGAACGATCAGCGCGGCAACCCGATCGAAATCGCCGCGCAAGTGGTGTGGCGCGTCACCGACACCGCCCAGGCGCTGTTCGACGTCGACGATTACAAGGCGTTCGTGATCGTGCAGATTGAGGCTGCCGTGCGCACCATCGGCGCGCGTTACCCCTATGATGATTTCGAGCATCTCGAAGTCACGTTGCGCGGCAACCATGACCAGATCGCTGCCGAACTGCGCACCGAATTGATGGCGCGGCTTGCGGTTGCTGGCATCACGGTTGACGAATGCGGCTTTACCCACCTGGCCTATGCCCAGGAAATCGCAGGCGCCATGCTGCGCCGGCAACAGGCGCAGGCGGTGGTGGCGGCGCGCAAGACGCTGGTCGAGGGCGCTGTTGGTATGGTCGAGATGGCGCTTGAGATGCTGTCGGAAAAAAATGTGGTGCATCTGGACGATGAGCGGCGCGCGGCAATGGTTTCCAACCTCATGGTCGTGCTGTGCGGCGAGCGGGATACGCAGCCCGTCGTCAACGCCGGCTCGCTGTACCAGTAGGTCGGTCAGGTGGCGGGACCGGCGAAAAAGGCGTTCCCGCTGCGGCTCGATCCGGCGCTGCACGCCGCGATCGAGCGCACGGCGGCGGCCGACCTGCGCAGCGTCAACGCGCAGGTCGAATATCTGCTGCGCGAGGCACTGGCGCGGCGCGGCGTGCGGGTGACGATGAGCGAGCCGCCCCGGCGGGGCCGCCCGTCAAAGGATATGAATGATGGATAAGCCATGGTTTGTGCGCGTCCGCGGGCCAATGAAGTATCAGATTACGCCGTGCGCGTGGCAGGGCTGGGCCGTGACCGCGGCCTTCATATTGTTCATCACCGGAGGCAGCCTGTTCATCGGCCAGCAAGATCAACAGTCTGGCGGCGGATTGGCGGCGCAGATGCTGCTCACTGCCGGCGCGTTGGCAGTGTATCTTTTCCTGGCGGTGAAGATGTCGGTTTCGGCCGACAGTCTCGATGCGCAGGCGGCGCGGCGCCCAACGTCATCACGGTCACCCACAGGCGGCCAAAATTCTCAATATTGGTTTGTCCCGCGATGGGCAGGCGTTGGAGCAACGCCGGCTACGTGGCAGGGTTGGGCGGTAGCGCTGGGCGGGGTTGGCGGTGCATTCGCGGTTGTCGGCCTGGTCCCGTCCGATCTTGCCAAGGCGCTGCTGGTTGCCGCCGACATCATTGTAATCATATTGATTGTGCTGGCCAAAACCAAGGGCGGGTGGCGCAGGCGCTGAGGTGTGGATGACCGAAGATCAGGTTGCTGAGCAGGAGATAGCAGAATGCACAGGATAACATTGGGCGCCGCCATTGCCGGCGCTATGGCAGTAAGCGTCGCGCTGTCGCCACCGGTGATGGCCCGGGAAATCACCGTGCCGGGGCCGCTTGCGCCGCTGCGTGGCACGCTGCTCCAGCCAGCCACGCCGGCCAGCGCCCCGGTGGTCCTGATCCTGCCGGGCTCTGGGCCGACGGACCGCGATGGCAACAACCCGCTTGGCGTGAAAGCGGCGCCCTATCGGCTGCTCGCCGAGGCGCTTGCGGCGCGCGGGATTGCGTCGGTGCGCATCGACAAGCGCGGCGTGGCAGAAAGTCAGGCGGCGGTCGCGGATGGCAATGCGGTGACACTGGCCGATTATGGCGCCGACGCACGCGCCTGGGCTGAGGCCGCGCGGCGTGAAACGGGTGCGGGATGCGTCTGGTTGCTCGGGCACAGCGAGGGCGGATTGATCGCGCTGTCCGCCGCCGACGGGCCGGGGATTTGCGGCGTGATTCTCGTCGCGGCGGCAGGCCGGCCGTTTGGCACCATCATCCGCGAGCAGCTTCACGCCAACCCCGCCAACGCGCCGTTGCTCGCGCAGGCCGAGGCCGCCTTGTCGTCGCTTGAAAAGGGTGAGCGGGTGGAGGCGAGCGGTCTGCATCCAGCGCTGCAGGGCCTGTTCAACCCGGCGGTGCAGGGCTATTTGATTGATCTGTTGCAACATGACCCCGCAAAAATGGCGCAGGGCAACAGCCGGCCAATGCTGATCGTGCAGGGGTTGAGCGATATTCAGGTGTCACAGGCCGATGCGCGGGCGCTGGCCGCTGCCCGGCCGGATGCGCGGCTCGTTTTGATTGCGGGCATGAACCATGTGCTAAAGCAGGTCGGCGATGTCGACCGCGCGGCGAACCTGGCAAGCTATGCCAACCCCAGCCTCCCGGTCGATGCGACGCTGGTCAGCACGATTGCCGCATTTGTGGCGGTGCAGAATTAGCCCAGCGCGGCATCGAGCAGCCGGGCCAGCCGCAGCCCGGCGCGTTGCACTTGCAGCCGCGCGACCGGCACGAGCCGCGCCACCGTTGCATCATCGAGTTTCGCGCGCTCGGGCACGGGCGTTGTGCACGGGGCATCGCCCACGGCGCTTGGATATGTGACGGCGCGGCTGATCTGCCATGCTTGCCGGCTCCAGGTCTCGACGCTCCCGGCCGCAAGCCGCTGCGCCTCGCGCCCCCGATAGCGACGGATGAGGGACGGCCCGGTGGTGATCGCGCGTTCGGCCAGCGGCCCATCCCACACGCTGTGCAGGTTGAGCCGGGCGGGCGCGAAAATGCCATAAGCCGCGCGCACGTCGTTACCGCCCCGGTCGGCATGGTCGCCGCTGTGGAGCGGCATGTGCAGATCGCCTGTGAAATGCACCAGAAAGGCCAGCGCCTCGACCCGGTCGCGCACTGGCAGCGCGCGATTTGCCAGGCGTTTGGCGTTGCGGCCAACCTGCACAGCCACGCAATTTCCGTCCTTGCAGGCAGGCGTCAGGTCGAAGTCGACGCAGACATTGACGTTTTGATAGTGCCACGGCGCCGAATAGGCATAACGATCCCCCAGGCTGCGGATGCAATCCGGCCACACGCTCAGATCTTCAATGCTGCGGGTTGCGCATGCCGGCGTGTCGAGGCGCCCCGCCCGTGCCACCAGCGCTCTGATGGCCGCAGCGGTTTTGGGCCGGACATTGGCCATCGCAATCTGGGCGATGACGTGATGGCCATAGGCGCCATAGGCGAGCGCGGGCGCGGGCAGCGCGGTTGCTGCAAGGGCGCAGGCCAGGGGCAGGGGATGACGGATCATGGTGCGCGTTTCCTGATGATTTTCAACCGGCTGCGCGGGGCGTAACGCGGCATTGTTACACATTGAGGGTTATTGGGGCCGGGATGTCGGGGATGGGGCTATCGGCTATCGGCTATCGGGCGAAGATGGCAATCTGGCGCGCGCCGCCCATGCTGGCGCAGGCGCGGTACATGCCGGGGGTGGTGAAGGCGAGGGCGGTTGCGCCGCCGGGTGCCGCCACGATGACGCCGCCAGTGCCGCCCAGCGCCACCACCTCGGCCAGTGCCGCCTCGGCCGCTGCCTGCAGCGAGGCACCACCCAGCCAGACGCGCGCGGCAATGTCATGCGCCACGCCTGCCCGGATGAAATGCTCGCCCGAGCCGGTGCACGAGACGGCGCAGGCGCGGTCATCGGCCCAGGTGCCGGCGCCGATAAGCGGCGTGTCGCCGATCCGCCCCCAGCGCTTGCCGGTAACCCCGCCAGTTGAGGTTGCCGCCGCGACATGACCGAAATTGTCGCAGGCGACCGCGCCGACCGTGCCATATTTCATGTCGACATCGAACCAGTCTTCGCCGCGCGCCAGCATCATAGCCAGTTGCGCGCGGCGCTCGTCAGTCACGAACCAGTCCGGCCCGGCCTGTGCCAGGCCCTGTCCGCGCGAAAAAATGTCGGCGCCGGGGCCGCTCAGCAGCACATGCGGGCTGGCCTCCATGACCGCGCGGGCAAGCAGGACCGGGTTGCGCGTGGCGGTGATGCCAGCCGCCGCGCCTGCCGCCCGGGTGCGGCCGTCCATGATCGCGGCGTCGAGCGAAATCGCGCCGTCATAGCTCAGCACCGCGCCGCGTCCGGCGTTGAAATGCGGGTCATCCTCCAGCACCGTCACGGCCGCCGCCACGGCATCGAGCGCGGCCCCGCCTGCTGCCAGCACGGCCTCGCCGGCATCGAGCGCGCAGGCCAGCCCGGCGACCGCACCGTCGCGCTGCGTCGCCGGCACGGTCTCGGGCGTAAGCTGCCCGGCGCCGCCATGGAGGGCGAGGGACCAGCGGCAGGCATTGTCGGGCGGGTGCGGCATGCGGTGTATCTCCGGCGGCGGGGGTCAGCCGCGTTGTACCCTTAGGCCAATAAGTGGTCGCAGCCACGCGATCTCGCGGCCGATCCGGTAGAACAGCCAGCACCCGGTGAGCGTTGCCAGCAGCAGTACGATGAATTCCGCCGCCGGGTGCAGCCCAAAGCGCAGCAGTTCGCCTTGCGTAACGACGATGATCGTCTGATGAATGAGGTAGAAGGGGAACACGCCTTCGTTCAGCACCTTGCGCCATGGATGGTCGCGGTTGAGGAACCGGTCGGCGATGCCGATCAGCGCGATGATGGCGCCCCAGCTCTGCACCGCGCGGGCGGCGCCGAACGCGAACCACTCCCCCGGCGACATGCGCGCCGGACCCAGATAGGCAAGCTCGATGCTCGCGACCACGGCATAACCCAGCACGGCCAGCACTGCGCCCGCGCCCCACCAGCGCCGGATGGCGGCCCATAAAGCGGGGCTTTCGCGCAAGTGAAAACCGAACAGAAACATCATGAAATAGGGGCGGTGGACCGGCCCGTCGTCGATCAGCGCGTGCGTTTCGGGAAAACCGGGATAATCATAGGCCCAGTTGCCAATCAGCAAAGCCATCGGCACCGCCAGTATCAGCGCGCCGCCCAGCGCCCGGTCGGCGCCGTGCGCCACCGCCGCCTTCACGCGCGCTGGCAGCGCCGCCAGCAACAGCGCGAGCAGCATCGTGTAAATCCACAGATACACCACAAACCACAGATGCTGCCACGTTGGCAGCACCAGCCCGTCGAGCATGCCGAACCGGAAGTAATCGTGCAGCCAGAAATGGATAAGGCCATGCGGATAGCCATTTTTTGTGGCAATCTCCACCCAGGGTTGTGGCGGTATGATGACGATGATCGCCGTGACCGCGGGCACCAGCAGCCGCAAGCTGCGCTGCCAGGCAAAGGCGCCAGGCGCTGCGCGGGTGCCGAAAATCGCGCGGCTGGCATAGCCCGAAACCACAAACAGCAGCGGCAGCCGCCACGCATTCACCGCCTGCATGGGGATTTGCAGGCCCTCTATCGGGTGCGCGGTTTTCACGTGATAGTTCCACGGCACGAACACCATGCCGATATGGTAGACGATCAGCAGGGCAAACGCGCCGATGCGCAACCAGTCCATGCCGAAATGTCGACCCAATGCACGCTCCCAGCGCCGCTCGCCGGCTTTTTTCCCGGAACATCCGGGCAGGCGGTGCAGCACCCGCTATCGGGCGCAATTCCGTGCAAGGCAACGAAAAACCAGCGGGGGCGTGCGGCGATTGTGCCGCAAACACCCTTGCCCATGTGCGGTTTGGGGGTTTGACCAGCACCCGCGCGACCGGGTAAAGGGGTGCCATGTCCTCAATCCGTCCCTGGCGCGATATCATCCGCCGCAAGAGCCGCCAGATCATGATCGGCAATGTCCCCGTTGGCGGGGATGCCCCGGTCACCGTGCAGACAATGACCAATACGCCGACGGAAGATGCCGCGGCGACGATTGGCCAGATCAGGCGCTGCGAAGAAGCGGGCGCCGACATCATTCGGGTGTCGTGCCCCGATGTCGAGTCGACCGCTGCGCTGAAACAGATTGTGCGGGCAGCGCGGGTGCCGATCGTGGCGGACATCCACTTCCACTACAAGCGCGCGCTTGAGGCGGCCGATGCGGGTGCTGCATGCCTGCGCATCAACCCGGGCAATATCGGCTCGGCAGAGCGGGTGCGCGAAGTGGTGAACGCCGCCAAGGCAAATGGCTGTGCGATCCGCATCGGCGTGAATGCCGGCAGCCTTGAGAAAGACCTGCTCGAAAAATATGGGGAGCCTTGCCCGGAGGCGCTCGTTGAATCCGCGCTAGACCATATCAAGCTGTTGCAGGACCATGATTTCCACGAATTCAAGGTCGCGGTGAAGGCATCTGACCTGTTTCTGGCGGTGGCCGCCTATCAGCAACTCGCCGAAGTGGTCGATTGCCCCCTGCATCTCGGTATTACCGAAGCGGGCGGCTTCGTTGGCGGCACGGTCAAATCCGCAATCGGCATCGGCTCGCTGCTGTGGTATGGCATTGGGGACACCATCCGCGTCTCGCTTTCCGCCGAGCCTGAAGATGAAGTGCGGGTGGGCTTCGAGATTTTGAAGGCGCTCGGCATCCGCAATCGCGGGGTGCGCGTCGTTTCGTGTCCGTCCTGCGCGCGGCAGGGCTTTGACGTTATTCGTACGGTGCAGGCGCTTGAAGAACGGCTCCAGCACATCCGCACGCCAATGTCGCTTTCGGTGCTTGGCTGCGTGGTGAACGGCCCGGGTGAAGCGCGCGAAACCGATATCGGCCTCACCGGCGGCGGCAATGGCAAACATATGGTGTATCTGTCAGGCGTCACGGACCATACCGTGCAGAGCGAGGACATGATCGAGCATATCGTGCAGCTCGTCGAGGCCAGGGCGGCCGAGCTTGATGCAGCAGATGCGGCCAAGGCAGCCGTCGCGGCTGAATAATCTGCCAGGCAGTGCTCGCCGCATTAGCAGGGCTTTAAGCGCCTTGTGCTAGCCGGGCAGCATGCGGATCGCGCTATCATCAATGGTCGTTGGCGGGGTTGTGCTTGGCCTGATGCTGCCAATGAGCAGGCCGTCGGCACCGCCAGCGGGCGCGCCGGGCGCACCGGGCGCACCGGGCGCCAAAGTATCTGCGCCGCCGCCGGCATTGCCTGCCGCATCGTCGCCCGCCACGCCGCCGCCCATCGCCTCGCTTGGCGGAACCATCCTGCAGCGCGGGCCATCCGGCCATTTTCAGGCAGCAGCGCAGGTCAACGCGGTGGCGGTCGACTTTGTGGTGGATACCGGCGCTGACACCGTGGCGCTTACCCAGGCCGATGCGATGCGGGCAAATGTGGCCTTCGACCCCGCGCAGTTCACGGTCATCGGTCAGGGCGCCTCGGGCCCGGTGCGCGGACAATTGGTGACGATTGGCAGCATCATCCTGGATGGCAAGGAAGCGGTGAATGTCGAGGGCGTCGTGCTCGAATCGGGCGCGCAGTCGCTGCTCGGCCACAGCTATCTGCGGCACGTGGCGTCGGTCGAGATTGCCGGCGATACGATGCGGCTGCGCTGAGGCCGCTGGCGGCGTAATCCCTGCGTGACGACGCCCGGTGGCTGGGCTATCGGCCTGCTCATGGCGCGCTCAACCGACATGACTGCCTTTGGCGTGGCGGCGCTGGGCATCTTCACCTATTCGATCATGGACGCGATCATGAAGGCGCTCAGCATCGCCAATGGTGCCTATTCGGCCGTGTTGTGGCGCTCAGTGGCGGGCAGCGTCATGGTGGGCGCGGTGTTTGTCGCGCGTCGCCAGCCATGGCCGGGCGGACCGGCGCTCAGGCTGCACCTGTTGCGGGGCACGGCGGCGGGGCTGTCGGTTTTGTCGTTCTTCTGGGGGCTGGCGCGGGTGCCGATGGCGCAAAGCGTTGCGCTAACCTTTCTGGCGCCGCTGATAGCGCTGTTTCTTGCCGGGCTGGTGCTTGGTGAAAAGATCAGGCGCGCGGCGGTTTATGGCTCGCTGGTGGCGAGCCTTGGGGTGCTGGTCATTGCGACGGGGCAGGCGCGCAGCGGCGCCTCGACCGACACGTTGCTCGGGTCGGCGGCGATTATTTTCGCCTCGGTGCTTTACGCCGCGAGCCTCATTCTGCTGCGCCAGCAGGCACAGGTTGCAACCCCGATGGAAGTGACACTGTTCACCAGCCTGGTCATCGCGCTCCTGATGCTGGCCGGTGCGCCGTGGCTGGCGGTTTGGCCGCGCCTGGACCAGCTGCCGATTATCACGGCGGCCGCGGTGATCGGCTCGGCCTCGGCATGGATGCTCGCCTGGGCATATGGCCGGGCGGAGACGCAATTGCTGGCGCAGGTTGAATATACCGCTTTTCTGTGGGCCGCAGCGCTTGGCTGGCTGGTATTTGGCGAGCAGGTTTCGCTGTTTACGGTGGCAGGTGCCGCGCTCATCATTGCGGGGTGCGTGGTTGCGGTGCGTGGCCCGCGCGTGGCAGCACCCCAGTCAGAGGCCGCTGCATGATGCCGGCGTTTGCCCTGCGGCTGGCTGCCTAACCCGCTGCCTGCGCCCGGGCGATCGCTTCCATCACGATCTGCCGGGCTTCGGCCGCGTCGCCCCATTTGCCCACGCGAACCCATTTCTCCGGCTCCAGGTCTTTGTAATGGGTGAAGAAATGCTCGATTTGCTGAAGCACGATCGAGGGCAGGTCGGTGCGCTCGCCCACGTCTGAATAATAAGGGAAGGTGGTGTCCACCGGCACGCAGATCAGCTTTTCATCGCCGCCATGCTCGTCTTCGAGATTGAGCACGCCGATCGGGCGGGCGCGCACAACGCAGCCCGGAATGAAGGGCGAGCGTGCAATGATGAGCGCGTCGAGCGGGTCGCCATCGGGAGAAAGCGTGTGCGGCACAAACCCGTAATTGGCCGGATAGCGCATGGGCGTGTGCAAAATCCGGTCGACGAACAGCGCGCCAGATGCCTTGTCGAATTCATATTTCACGGGCTCGCCGCCCACCGGCACTTCGATGATGACGTTCAGGCTGTTGGGCGGATCATTGCCCACCGGCACCATGTCGATACGCATGTCTGTTCCCTATCTGGCGGCGAGCAGCCGGTCCAGCCCAGCGTCTGCGGAACCCGTTTTCTGAAGCCGCGGATAGCGCAGGCCGCCATGATAGTCGATACGCGTCTCGGTGATCTGCTCGCCATTTTTGATGACCAGCACGATGGGCGCCTTGTCAGTCTTGGCGGCGGTGATCGCCTCCTTCAGCCGGTCGGGCGTGAAGGTTTGCCCGGCAACGGCGGTGATGCTGTCGCCCACCGTCAGCCCGGCATCGAAAGCCGGGCTGCCCCAGGCGACGCTGCTGATGTCGCCCATTGGCCCCACGCCAAGCCCGATCGAAAAGCTTAGATCGGTGCGCTTGCGCTGTTTTTCCACCGCTTTGAAGTAATTGGTTGGCGTGTCGGTATAGACCAGCGTGTAGCCATTGGCCGCAAAGCCGCCGAGCGGTGCCGGGGCGCCCGTTTCATCCAGCCGCTGGCGCAGAAAGCCGGCCCAGTCATAAGGGACAAGCGTGTTGAGGGTGGCCGCCACATCGTCGAAACTATAGGTAACTTCACCCCAGTCGCCATCATTAATGCCGAAAAACGCGCGGGCAAAATCATCCATCGACTTGGTGCCGCCGGATTTGGCCCGGAGGATGGAATCAACTTCCATCCACACCAGCAGCCCTTCATTGTAATAATCTTCCGAGCGCTGCCAGCTTGCCCAGCCCTTGGGCGCGCGGCGCGACATGGTGGGGTCGTTGGTGGTGTCTTGCAGCGGGCGCCACTGGCGCGCGACCGTCGCGTCGAGATTGGCCATGATATAGGCATAGGAATCGAGCGTGTCCTGCTTGCTGACAATGCCCGAGCGCGCACCGAGCACATAGCCCCAGAACTGCGTTTGCCCTTCATATACCCATAACAGGCTGTCGCGCATTGGCGTGCGGTAATCGGGCGTCCACAAATCGGCGCCACGGCGGAATTTGCCGTCCCAGCTATGCGTATATTCGTGCGGCAACAGGTTGCGCGCGGGCACGCTGCCCGCCCAGTCTGCAAAATAGCCGGGCTGCACGCCATTTTCAGAGCTGCGGTGATGCTCCAGCCCGATACCGCCAAGCTGATCGGAGATGGAAAGGAGGAAGTGGTAGTCGTCATAATGCTGAGCGCCAAACAGTTTGACCGCCTGGTCGACCAGCTTTTTATGGGCGTCGACCTGTTCAGGCGTTGCCAGCAGTTCGGCCGGCTTGTCCGCAAACACATCAAGCGTCACGCGGGGCGACAGCGCAAACGCCTTGTAATAGCGGCCCGCAAGCACGGGTGAGTCGACCAGCGTTTCGTAATCCGTCTTCTGGTAGCGATAGACCGCGCCGGTTGCGGTTGCGGGCAGCCCCGAGGCCGCCGTCCACCCGGCCGGGTAGGTGACAATTGCCTCGACCGGAATCTGGCGCGTGAAATAGCCCGCCGGATACAGGCTCATCGAGTTCCACTGCAGGCTGAGCATGGTCGGCGTGGCAACGATGCGGCCTTGATTTTCAGCAGTGGCGGAGAGAAATTGCAGCTCGACATCAATCGCCCTGGCGCCCTGCGGCACGTTGATGTGAAACGCATAAACATCCACCTGATCGCGCTTCCAGGCAAGCGGCTTGCCATCCGCGCTGATTTTCAGGCCGGCCAGTTTTTCGATCTGGCCCGTCGGGGAATGGTTGCCCGGCAGCCATTTGGGGAACAGCAGCACCATGGGGCCGGCCGCCGCCACCGGAATATGTTCACGAGTGCGAAAAATGCCCCGCCGCACATCGGTTGCGTCGATTGCGAGGGTGATGGTGCCGGGATAGGGCGTGTCGCGCGCGGCCGGAATGGTGTCGACAATGGCCACTGGCTGGGGCCGGGAATTTCCCGCCAGGGCGGCTGGTGCTCCGGCGGTCGAGGCAAGCAGCATGGCGGCGACAGAGAATATGCGGGTCATGCAGAGAAGCACTTTCGACGGAGTGGGTATCGGCCGCAATAAAGCAGTGGCGGGCCAGTGCGTCCAGCCCCGGGGGCGGAATTCAGGGGGGTGGCGATGCATTGCTCGGCGGCTTGCAGCGGCGGCACATCTTCCGCAGCGGCCATGGGCGCCACTACAGCATTGGCCGATTTGGAAATGGGGTGCGCCTTTACGCAGGCTCTGGCATTCACCGCCAGCCTCGCCTAGATAGCGCGGCTTTATGGCCCGGATTGAAACCCCCAAGCGCATTCGCGGAACGCAGGACATTTTTGGCGATGACCAGCGCCGGTTTGCGCGGGTAGTTGACGCGTTCGAGCGGGTGCGGCGGCTCTATTGCTTCCAGCGGCTTGAGCTGCCGGTGTTCGAATCGACCGCCGTATTCGCGCGGTCGCTTGGCGAGACCACCGATGTCGTGTCGAAGGAAATGTACAGCTTTGAGGATCGCGGCGGGGACTCGCTCACGCTGCGGCCGGAGTTCACCGCTGGCATTGCGCGCGCCTATCTGACCGAAGGATGGCAGCAATACGCGCCGCTGAAACTTGCAACGCACGGGGCCGTGTTCCGCTATGAGCGCCCGCAAAAGGGCCGGTTCCGCCAGTTCCACCAGATCGACGCCGAGGTGATCGGTGCGGCAGAACCGATGGCCGATGTCGAGCTGCTCGTGTTCGCCGACCAGTTGATCCGCGAGCTGGGCATTTCGGACGGGGTGACGCTCCAGCTCAACACGCTGGGCGATGCCGAAACGCGCGAAGCCTGGCGTGGCGGGCTGGTCGCGCATTTTGAGGCGCACCGGGGGGATTTGAGTGACGACAGTCGCGCAAGGCTCGATCGCAACCCGATGCGCATTCTCGATAGCAAAGACCCGCGCGACCGGCCGATTGCGGATGCAGCACCCGGCATTGACGGGTTCCTCACGAGCGGGGCGGGGGCGTTTTTTGAAAGCGTGACCAGGGGGCTGGACGCGGCAGGGGTCGCGTGGACGCGCAACGACCGGCTCGTGCGCGGGCTAGATTATTATCGGCACACGGCGTTTGAGTTTGTGACGGACCGGCTAGGCGCGCAAGGGACGGTGCTGGCAGGCGGGCGCTATGACGGGCTGATCGAAAGCCTTGGCGGGCCACCAACGCCAGGGGTTGGCTGGGCGGCTGGTATCGAGCGGCTGGCGATGTTGGTGACGGGCGTGGGCGACGAACGGCCGCAAATCGCGGTCGTCATCGATGCGCCAAATCTGGAAGCTGATGGCCAACAAATCGTGGCGACCCTTCGCCGAGCCGGCTTGGTTGCCGAAATGGCCTATCGTGGCAATGCGAAACGCCGGCTAGAACTCGCCCGCAAGCAGCAGGCCATGGGTATATTGTTCGTTCGTGCCGCCGATGTTGAAGGGGCGCGGCTGAGGTTCAATGGCCCAACCGACCTGTTCGCGGCCGCCCTTGACGCCCTTGGCGGCGGCTGGGGCGGGATGGAGCATGGCTCGGGCCTATGACCACCATCTCCCCTGAGCGCATCGCGCAGATTGAGGCGCGGCGGGATGAGCTCCAGGCGCTCATGGCGACCGGTGACCTTTCGTCCGAGCGCTTTGTCGCGGTGTCGAAGGAATATGCCGAGGTGGAGCCGGTCGCCAAGGCGGCCTGCGAAGTGCGGCGGCTGCGCGCGGAACTCGATGTGCTGCACGGCCTGCTCGATGATCCTGCCAATGACGCCGATATCCGCGAGATGGCGCATGACGAAATCGCGCACATCAAGCAGGCACTGCCGCTGGCGGAGCGCGCGCTGGCGCTGGCGCTGCTGCCGCGCGATGCGGCCGATGAGCGCGCCGCGATGCTGGAAATTCGCGCAGGCACCGGGGGTGACGAGGCGGCGCTGTTCGCGGGCGACCTGTTCCGCATGTACCAGCGTTATGCTGATGCGCATGGCTGGCGCGTCGAGCTTATTTCGGCCAGTGCCGCTGAACTTGGGGGCTATAAGGAAGTCGTCGCCTCGGTTGAGGGCAAGGGCGTGTTTGCGCAACTCAAGTTCGAAAGCGGTGTCCACCGCGTGCAGCGCGTGCCCGCGACCGAGGCCGGCGGGCGGATCCACACGTCCGCTGCTACCGTCGCCGTGCTGCCCGAGGCGGAAGATGTCGATGTAAAAATCGATGACAAGGATTTGCGGATCGACATTTATCGTTCGTCCGGCCCTGGCGGGCAGTCCGTCAACACCACCGATTCCGCGGTGCGGATCGTCCATATCCCGACGGGGCTGACCGTCATCCAGCAAGACGAAAAGTCGCAGCACAAAAACAAGGCCAAGGCTATGAAGGTGCTGCGGACCCGTCTGTACGAGGCCGAGCGCGAGCGGCTGCATGCCGAACGGGCAGGCGCCCGCAAGTCGATGGTGGGATCGGGCGACCGCTCGGAGCGCATCCGCACCTATAATTTCCCGCAAGGGCGCGTGACCGACCACCGCATCAACCTGACGCTCCACCGGCTCCCCGAGATTTTGCAGGGCGAGATGGATGAGTTGATCGGGGCGCTTGTCAGCCAAGACGAGGCCGAGCGGCTCGCCCAGCTCGATGGCTGAAACGGTCCGGGCCGCGATTGGCCGGGCCGCCCGCGACTTCGCCGGGTTCAGCCATAGTCCCACGCTCGACGCCGAGCTGCTGATGGCCCACGCGCTTGGCTGCACCCGCGAGGCGGTGCTGATGGGGTGGCTCGACGAGCCCGCGCCCGCCGGCTTCGTGGCGTTGGTCGCGCGCCGGCTGACGCACGAACCCATCGCCTATATTACCGGCACCCGCGCGTTCTGGACCGTGGAGATTGGCGTTGGCCCCGGAGCCCTGGTGCCGCGCGCTGACAGCGAAACGCTGATCGAGGCGGCGGTTGCGCATTTTTCGCGACACCTGCCGGCCACTATCCTTGATTTGGGCACGGGCCCTGGCACCTTGCTGCTGGCGGCACTAGCGCAATGGCCAGCGGCGCTGGGGCTGGGCGTTGACCGGTCGGCCGCCGCAATTGCCAGGGCGGGCGCCAATGCTACCCGTAATGGGTTGGACGCCCGGGCGCGATTTGTGCGGGGAGACTGGGCATCGGCGGTGTCGGCACGGTTCGATCTGGTGCTCGCCAATCCGCCTTATGTGGCGCAAGGCACGCCCCTGCCGCGCGAGGTGGCAGAGCATGAGCCGCCGCAGGCGCTGTACGCCGGTGCCGATGGCCTGGCCGATTTTGCGCTTATTATCCCGCAGCTAGCGCCGCTTGTCGCGCCTGGTGGGGTCGCGGTTGTTGAAATTGGTGCGGCGCAGGCAGGCCCCGTGGCGGCGCTATTTGAAGCGAAAGGTTTTGTGCCGTCGCTGCGCCATGATCTGGCCGGCCATGCGCGGGCCGTGGTTGCGGTGCCGGTGGCGGGGTGACCGGCGCCGGCGCGTTGCCTCATAATTCCGCTTGGCGATTGCCGCGCCAGCGGCTATTGCCGCTCGCAGGGCTCGCGATTGTTGACACTATGTGTTGATAGACGGCCGCTGGCCCTATCCTTCGTCATGAAGCCGCTGACGTCCGGTGGCCGTGGCAGGCGCCATTTCTTCGCGAGGCGCGGAGCAGCGGCGCCAAAGGACGTGCATCCGCAGATCTGGAGCAGCGCCGGGTTGTTTGGGCAATTACGATTTCAGAGTACGAGGACATCAGGACTTGATCAATAATCGTCAGGCCGGTCGCCGTCGCGGCCGCGGTGGTCAACGCCCGCAGGGTGGCAACCCGGGGCGCGGGGCCGAAAACGGCAATCGCATCGACAATCGCGCGCGGGGTAACGCTGCGCAGTTGCTTGAAAAATACAGGACGCTCGCCCGCGATTCGCAAATGCAGGGGGACCGCGTAAACACCGAATATTACCTGCAATTTGCCGATCATTATTTCCGGGTGCTCGCGGAAACGCGCTCGCGCTTTGAGGAAAATCAGCAGCCACGCCGCGGCCGCGACGACCAGTTTGACGGCGATGGCGACGAAGATTTCGACGGCGATGCCGATAGCGCCGACGATGGCGGCCTAAATTTTCTGCACGACCGCGGGCAAGACACCCGCGGGCAAGACAACCGTGACAACGGTAATCGCGACAACGGTAATCGCGACAACGGCAACCGCGACAACGCCCGCGCGTCAAATCGCGACGGTTCGCGGGACGGTAATCGCCCGCCAAGGGATGCCATGAACGGCAACCGCGCTGTCCCCCCGCGCGAGGATCGGCAAATGCGCCCGATCTATGATGCGGCGGTGCCTGCTGACGGGGCAAATGGCGCGGTGAGCGATAGCGGCAAGGCGCACGCCAATGAACGCGCCAATGAACGCGCCGGTGCCGCCGCGGATGAGGCGCCTGCGCGCGCGCGCCGTGGCCGCCCTCGCCGCGAGGCATCACCGGCGCCTGACGAGGGGCGCGACGGCGACATGATTTTGCTTGATGCCGATCGCCTGCCCCCCTCGCTTGGCATTTCGGCCGTGCCGTCCGATGGCGAGCCTGCTGAAAAGCCGCGCCGCCGCCGCAAAGCGCTGGCAACAGAACCGAGCACCACAGAGTCAAGTTCTGCCAGTTGAGCGTTTTCGGCGCTGCGGGCGCCGCGATGCAGTCCCTGCTGGCGATTGCGGCACCGCATCGCTACGATGCGGGGACGGCATGAGGAGCAGGCAGATGCGGTGCGCGGGATTGGCGATGGTGGCAGCAATGGCGCTGCCGGGGGCGGTGGGCGCACAATCCTCTCCGGTAACCGGGGGCACAAGCGCGCAGGGTGACGTCGCCGTCACCATCTATTCCAACGATGTCGCGCTCGTTCAGGACACACGGTCGCTGGCGTTGCCCAAGGGCGTGTCGCGGCAGGATTTTCCTGATGTGTCGACCAATATCCGCCCCGAGACGGTGCGGCTGAGCGTCGCTGGCGCCGACATTGTCGAGCAAAATTATGACTATGACCTGCTGTCGCCGCGCGCGCTGATGGAAAAGGCGGTCGGGCAGACGATTACGCTGGTGCGCACCAACCCGGCGACCGGCGCGGAGTCGCGCGAGGCGGCCAGGGTGCTGGCGACCAATGGCGGCGTTGTGCTGCAAATCGGCAACCGGATCGAGATTTTGCGTGACGATGGCCTGCCCGTTCGGGTGGTGTTTGAATCGCTGCCGCCAAGCCTGAGGGCACGCCCCACGCTGTCCGTCACGCTTGATGCTGTAACGGGGGGCGCCCGGCCGGTGACGCTGAGCTATCTGACCGGCGGTTTCGGCTGGAGCGCGGACTATGTCGCGCTGTTCGATGAAGCCAAGAGCAGCATCGACGTGCAGGGCTGGGTAACGTTGCGCAACAATGGCGGCACCACATTTGTCAACGCCGATACCGTGCTAGTGGCTGGCGCGCCGGGCGCAGACCCGGGCCTGGGCAGCGGCGGTGGCAGGCGGGGCGGCGTGACGCGCTTTGCACCCGGCACACTGCCCGGCACCGAAACGGCCGACCGCGCGCGGCTGGGGGATTATTATCTCTACCCGCTTGGCCACCGCACCACGCTGGCCGCCAATCAGCAAAAGCAGGTCAGCTTTTTGAGCGTGAATGCGGTGCCCGCCAAAAAGGGCTATGAATTCCGCAATGACTGGCTGGGCGCGCAGGACGATCCGCAAAGTGCCGCGACCACCCTCAGCTTTTCGAGCGCCCGGTCGGGCGGGCTGGGCGATGCACTGCCAGCGGGCACCGTGCGCGTTTATGTTCGCGATGCAAAGGGCCAGCCGCAGTTCATCGGCGAGAACAGCATTGGCCACACGCCGATGGGTTCTTCGCTTGCGCTGCGCACGGGCGAGGCATTCGACGTGAAGGTGAAGCCGACGGTTGAAAAGCGTGAGCAGATCAAGTCCGACGAATGGGAGCGCACCGGCCGCTATCGCATAACCGATTCAAAAGATGGTACGCGCACCGTGGCCATCGACCGCCAGGTCACCTATTGGCGGACCACCATGCGTTATGCGCTGACCAACGCGCGGCCTGAGCCGGTGACGGTGGATGTCGTGCAGGCGGGGCTCGACACATATTTTCATGACACGCGCGTGCCGACCGAAAGCGTGCCGGGGACGCAGCGCTCGCTTGATGAGCGCGTGTGGCATGTCACGGTGCCCGCCAATGGCGCGTCAGTGCTCACGGTTGCGTTCGACACCAGGTATTGAGCGCGTGCGCGGCTTGATTGCCCTGGCGCTGCTGGTGGGCGCGGCCAGCCCGCCGATGGCGCAAACCGTGCCCGCGCCCGAGCCTGCGAATGCCGCAGAAGCCGTGGTGTCGCCCGGCCCCGACAGCGTGTCGGTCACCATATACCGCGACCCGGCGCGCGACGGTGCGATCAACCGTGAATATCCGCAAGGTTTTGCGCTGATTACCGAGCGGCGCACCATATCGCTTCCGGCTGGCCGCGCGACCATCCGGTTCGAAGGGGTGGCGGGCAATATCTTTCCCGAAAGCGCGATCGTTTCGGGGTTGGCCAGCGACGTGCGCGAGAAAAATCTCGATGCAGCGCTGCTCAGCCCGCGCAGTTTGTTTGACCGGGCGCTTGGCCGGCGCGTGATCGTGCGGCGCACCGACCCGGCAACCGGCAAGGCGCGCGAGGAGCAGGCGATTATCCGTTCCGGCGCGGACGGGGCGGCGCTGGTGCAACTCGCCGGGGGGTATGAGGCGCTCCGATGCGGCGGCGCGCGTGAGGCTTTGGTGTTTCCGGGGGCAACGCCGGGGCTTTCCGCCAAGCCAACCCTGTCGATTGAAACCGATAGCCCGCGGGCCGAACGGGCGACGATAACGCTTTCCTATCTTGCGGGCGGGTTTGACTGGCAGGCCGATTATGTCGTGCGGATGCGCCCCGGCGGCGATGGTGCCGATCTGTTTGCCTGGGTGACGCTTGCCTCAAGTGATGTCACCACCTTTGCCGGTGCCGGCACGCAGGTGGTGGCGGGCAAGCCCAGCCGCGTCGGCCGCACCGATGGTTTTGGTTCCTATGACGGCGGCGAGCTGGCGCTGTCGTGCTACCCGTCCGGCCCGCCCGATTTTGAGGAGGTGTCGCGCGACCTGGCGCGGAGCGCGTTCGCCAGCCCGCCTGTTCTCGTTGCGCCGCCTCTCGCCGCGAGGCTGGAGGCAACCTCGCCGATTGTGGTGACGGGCTTTCGCCGCAAGGCTGTTGAAGAGGCGCTGGGGGATTTCAAGCTGTACCGTATTCCGCAGCCCGTGAACGTTGCGTCGCGCGCGCAGAAGCAGGTGGCGTTTCTGGACGAGGCCAGGGTGCCGCTCGCCAGGCTTTATGTGCTGGACATTTCCGGCGCGAACGCCTCGCCGCCAACGCTGCTGCTGCGCGGGCGAAACCGCAAGGATGCGGGGCTGGGCGTCGCGCTCCCCGCCGGCAATGTCGCGGTGTTCGAAAACGCAGGCGGCCGGCCGATCCTGATTGGCGAGGCGCAGGTGGCGGACAAGGCGGTGGGCGAGGAGGTCGAATATCGGCTCGGCGCCTCGGTTTCGGTGGTGGCAACAGGCGTGCCGGTATCGGCCGGCCCGCTGACGGCGCGGTCTCGCATTATGGTCAGCAACGCCAATCCGTGGCCGGTCGCGGTGGAGGCCAGGATATTGCTGGGCGACGGTGCGCGGGTATCGACAGCGTCATCCCGGCTCGGTCGCAAGAACGGCGCGCCTTTGTGGGCGGCCACGGTGCCGGCAAACGGCTCGGCGACGCTGGACTATGCGGTCGTGCAGCCACGCCGCTGACGCTGGCGGCTAGTCGATTTCCTTTACGCGCTCGTCATGACCCGAGCCCGAACTGAGGAAAACCAGCCCCATCAGCGCTGCCGTCATCATGCCTGTGCCGCCAAAGCCGCCAATCGCGGCAAGCAGCGCAATCCACGACAACGGGCCATAGGCATAATTGAGCACGGCCACCGCAATTGCCACGATGACGGCATTGGCAAGCGCCATCCAGCCCAGCACCCGCCGATAGCGCGCCCAGGCAAAGGCGGCATAATCAGGATCGTCAAGGCCGGCGGGCATATGGGTCATTGCTTTCAATTGCCGGCAAAACGTGGAATCCTCAATAGGGAAGCGGGCACCAGCCGCGCCGCCTTCGAGGAGAGGGACATGACAATCGCAGCAATTTTGGCCAACAAGGGGGGCGACGTCGTGTCTGTTGCCCCTGAAAACAGCGTGATGGAGGCGGCGTCGTTGCTCGCCCAGCGTCGGATCGGCGCCTTGCCGGTGATGGAAAACGGCGCGGCTGTGGGTATTTTTTCCGAACGGGACGTGATCCACGCGCTTGAAAGCCACGGCATTGCCGCCCTTGAGCGGCCGGTGGGCGATGTGATGACGTCACCCGCGATTACGGTGTCGCCTGGCGATCCCGTGATGGCGGCGCTGTCGCTGATGACACGGCGCCGGATCCGGCATCTGCCGGTGGTGGTGGACGGGCAAGTGATTGGCGTCGTCTCCATCGGTGATCTGGTGAAGTACCGCATCGACCGAATCGAGGCAGATGCCGCCGCGATGCGCGACTATATTCAGTCCGCCTGACCGCGCCGCACCAGTTCTTCCGCTATTGCGCGGGTTGCAGCGGCGGCTGGCGGCGCACCATGGCCGCGACCTCGTTCAGCACGTCTCTTGCAAACAGCGCAAGCCAGCCGCCATATGCCCCCGCGCCCATGCTGACCAGCACCGCAAGACGCAGCGCCGGCACCATCGGCGGCAGCGCGCCGTCAACCAGCGTAACCACGATCGCCATCGACACCGCCGCCAGCGCCGGCGACGAAATCGCGCCAAACAAGGCGCCCGCCGACAAACCGATCACCGGCAGCGACCGCCGGATGCTGATCGACAGATAGAGCGGGTAAGCGATGAGCCAGCTCACGCACAGGCCAGTGATGCCCCATTGCACGCCGACCAGATAGGCAATGATGAGAATGGCGGCTCCCGTCGCGCCGTTGCGGGCGCTGACGCCGGGTTTCCCGCGCGCGTCGCAGGCAGGCGAAAACAACACCTGGAGGGTCATCAGCGGCATGGCGAGTGACAGCAGCCGCACAACGGGCACCGCTTCGGCCCATTTGTCGCCCAGCATCGTCAGCACCAGCGGCTCGGCGGTTGCCGACAACCCGAGGTAAAATGGCAATGCGGCGACCATGATGAAGCGCACGCTGCGCGCAAAGGCGCGGGCCACGGCGGCATCGTCATGCTGGAGCTTGGCATAGGCCGAAAACGCCACTTCGTTGAGCGGCGGCACCACTTTTGCCACGAAAATCTGGGTGAGGAACAGCCCCGTTGTATAAATCCCCAGCATGTGCGGATCAAAGCTGCGGCCGGCGATGAAGATGTCGGCCTCGCTCTCGATGAACCAGAAAAACTGCCCCGCCGCCATGACGCTGCCATAGCGGGCAAGATGGCCGGCACCGCGAAAATCAAAACTTGGCCACATCAGCGACCTTGCGGCCATCGTCATGCCAATCGCGCGCACCGCAAACAGCACCAGCGGGGCAAACACCAGCGTCCACACGCCAAGCCCGGCCAGCGCGCCGCCCAGCGCTGTGCTGGCGCCGGCAATAGAGGCAAGGATGTTGACCTTGGCCTGCTTGCTGAAATCCATCTCGCGCGACAACAGCGCATAGGGCAGCGCAATGAACGGTGTGGTGACATAGAGCAGCGCCTGCACGCGCAGCATGTCTGCCACCATTGGCTGGCGGTAATAGATGGCGGCCAGTGGCGCGAGGCATATCTGGAGCACCGCAAGTGCGGCGTTCACCAGAATCAACATGCCGAACAACTGGCGAATCTGGCGCTGGGTGATTTCCTTTTGCTGAATGAGCCCGCTGGCCAGCCCATAGCCGTTGAGCATGTTGAGCAGCACGAGAATCACCTGCGCCATGGCGAACAGGCCGTAATCGGCGGGCGCCAGGATGCGAATCACCAAGAAAGTGGCTGCCCATTGCACCACCTGCGCGACGATCTGGCTGCCAGAACGCCAGATTACCGCGCTTCGCACTTGCTCCTGAAGCGATTCGGTTTCGCGACTCATCTGGGCAGCGGCTGATTCCATGGTGGCCCGCTCATGCACTCAATCTGCTTACGGAGGCGTAAACCTGAGGACTTCTGCGGCGTTGACGCGGGTTTGTAAGAAAATTGCAAAAAGGCGTTGACGGGTAGGAACACCCCCCATATAAGCCACTCCACCGAGGCGCTGAACCAGCCGGTTCGATTTCGCGGTCACCATAATTCAGGCGCTAGCCCGCCCCGATAAAAAAGGGGATTGGGATGGCGTCGGTCTTTTGCGCTCTTTGACATTGTTGGTCTAGATGAAGGGACATGTGGGCGGCGGCCCCGGGTCCGGCATTCAAGGTGTCGGATACTCGGTAAAATAAGCCGTTCCAATTGTTCTCGCCGACCGGGCTTGCCCGGAGGTGAGCGCAACATGTCCTAATACATATCCACAGTGAAATGTATTGTGCAGGAACGGCTCCTTGAAATGAGCTGCTCAAACGGGGTTATTCCACCTCGATGGAGTGGAACATCAAACTTGAGAGTTTGATCCTGGCTCAGAACGAACGCTGGCGGCATGCCTAACACATGCAAGTCGAACGAGACCTTCGGGTCTAGTGGCGCACGGGTGCGTAACGCGTGGGAATCTGCCC
>JAKFUZ010000010.1 GCA_021732445.1 Sphingomonas sp.
CCTGTTCGGACCCATCGGCCACATCCCGCCTGCCGAGGCCGAAGCCAACTACTATGCCGCCAAACAAGACCTCGATATGGTCGCGTGACTCAAACCAAACCGCCTCCGGGAAATCCGGGACGCTTCACACCCTTGGCAGCGGCTGGACGGTAGACGCAACACTTGACGGCAACCGCACGCTTGGGGGGTTTGACCCGACACGCGTCATCAACCGCGCAGAGCCGGTCGCAAGCGGCGGCTTTCTGGCATCACGCTCGGTACTTACGGAAGATTTCACCGCGCTGACGCTGGGCTTTGGCTATCGCGCCGGAAGCTGGAGCGCCACAACCCGCGGCGAATATCGCTTCGGCAGTCTGGGCGACCGCGCGGCCTTTTCGTTTGGGGCGATCCGGCAGGTGGGCGATGGCAGTGTTTTTGGCGGTCTTGCAACATGGGCGCGCGTGAGCGAGCTTGGCGCGACGACGCAGACCGCGAATGTGGCGGTGTCGGGCGCCTTCCGGCCCCCATCGGCGCGGCTTGCCCTGTTCGGCAAGCTTGAATTTCGTCGCGATCAGGTGAGCGGCGCGACCCTGGGTGCCGAGGCGCCGGCCGGCGGCGGCGTGCTGCGGGTTAACGGCAATGCCCGGTCTGAGCGCGTCATCGCCAGCCTGTCCGCCGCCTGGGCGCCAGACGGGCGCGACGAGGACGGCGCCTATCAGCGGCATGAAGTTTCCGTCTTTTTCGCCAACCGCTATGTCAGCGAACGCGTTGAATCGCTTGACGTGGAGGGGGTCTCCACATTGGTCGGCGTGGATTTCCGGCTCGGTGTTGGCGAGCATATCGAGCTTGGTGCGTCGGGCACGGCCCGCGGCGCGCTTTCGCGGGGTGCCTTTGGCTATGCAATTGGCCCAGTGATTGGCGTGCGTCCGGCAAAGAACATGCTGGTAACCGCGGGATGGAATTTTTCCGGCTTTGCTGACCGCGATTTCAGCCAGGCGCGGGCGACGCGCCAGGGGTTTTTCCTCGCGACGCGCATCAAGTTCGACCAGACGAGCTTTGGCTTTCTCGGCCTTGGCAAACGCTGACTGGTCGGTGCGAGACGCCGCACCTCGGCACAACCGACAGCGGTAGCGCCTGCCACCAAAGCGCAGTAAAGCTGCGTACCATGTCGATGACCGCCCCCCACCGCTTCTACTCCATCCATGCCCACGACATGGTGCGCGTGGCCGCGTGCACGCCGCGCGCGACGGTTGGAGACCCTGCCGCCAATGCGGATGCCGCGATAAGGCTTGCCCGCCAGGCGGCGGAAAATGGCGCAGATTTGCTCGTGTTTCCAGAGCTTAGCCTGTCCTCCTACGCGATCGACGATCTGCACATGCAGGCAGCGCACCACAGCGCAACTGAAGCCGCCCTCGCAAAGGTCGCGCGCGAAACGGCGGAACTGCGCACGGTGCTGGTGGTGGGTGCGGCGCTTGCGCGCAACGGGCGGCTGTATAACTGCGCCGTCCCCATCGCGCGTGGTCGCATTCTCGGCGTCGTCCCCAAGAGCTTTCTGCCCAATTACCGCGAATTTTATGAAAAGCGCTGGTTTGCGAGCGGCGCCGGGCTGGCAGGGCTTGAGATGTCGGTTGCCGGCCAGACGGTGGCCTTTGGCGCTGATCTGCTATTTGGCGCGAACGACCTTTCGCATTTCACCTTCCATGTCGAAATCTGTGAGGATTTCTGGTCGCCGACGCCCCCTTCGACGCGCGGCGCGCTTGCGGGCGCGCTCATCTGCTGCAATCTGTCGGCCTCGCCCATCCTCATCGGCAAGGCGCGCGACCGGGCGATGCTGGCGGCGGCACAGTCTTCGCGCGCGATCTGCGCTTATGTGTTTTCGGCAAGCGGACCGGGCGAAAGCACGACCGATCTTGCGTGGGACGGGCAGAGCCTCATCCACGAAAATGGCGATTTGCTGGCGGAATCGCAGCGTTTCCGGTGTGAGGCCGATACGATCATCGCCGATGTCGACACCGGGCGCCTGCGGATCGAGCGGATGCGCAACGGCACCTTCAACGATGCCGCGCGTCTGGCCGGCGACCCCGAGCTGAGCTTTCGCCAAATCGCGTTCGACCATCTGCCGGATTTTGCCGATATTGGCCTCAAGCGCCCGCTCCGCCGCTTCCCGTTCGTGCCCAACACGCCCGAACGGCTGAACGAGGATTGCTACGAGGCCTTCAACATTCAGGTCGAGGGCCTGATGACACGGGTTGAGGCGGCCCGGGTCGACACGCTGGTGCTAGGCATTTCGGGCGGCCTGGATTCGACGCACGCGCTCATCGTCTCGGCCGCCGTGATGGACCGCTTGAAGCGCCCGCGTACCGACATTCTTGGCTTCACCATGCCCGGTTTTGCCACCAGCGAGGAAACCAAAACCAACGCCTGGGCGCTGATGACCGCGCTTGGCGTAACGGCCGCCGAACTCGACATTCGCCCCGCTGCCAACCAGATGCTGACGGATATTGGCCACCCCTATGCCCAAGGCGAGCGGCTTTACGACGTGACGTTCGAGAATGTGCAGGCCGGCCTGCGCACCGATTATCTGTTCCGGCTCGCCAACCAGCATAATGGCCTGGTCGTCGGTACCGGCGACCTGTCAGAAATCGCGCTTGGCTGGTGCACCTATGGCGTGGGTGACCAGATGAGCCATTATGCAGTGAATGCAGGCGTGCCAAAAACACTGATCCAGTATCTCATTCGCTGGGCGATGACGACCGATCAGTTTGACGACGCGACTGACCGCGTGCTGGGCGCCATTCTCGCAACCGAAATCTCACCCGAGCTGGTGCCCGCCGATGGTGGCCCGATGCAAAGCACGCAGGACCGGGTTGGGCCCTATGAATTGCACGACTTTTTCCTCCATCACGTCGTGCGGCTTGGGCTGGCGCCTTCAAAAATCGCGTTTCTTGCCTGGCACGCCTGGCGCGACGCGGCCGACGGTCGCTGGCCGCGCGGTTTTCCCGAGGCGGCGCGGCACAGCTATGATCTGGCGACCATCGCCAAATGGCTGGAAAATTTCCTGTTCCGCTTCTTCCAGATCAGCCAGTTCAAGCGATCGGCCAGCCCCAACGGGCCGAAGGTGTCGGGCGGCGGCGCCCTTTCCCCCCGCGGCGACTGGCGCGCGCCGTCTGACGGAACAGCACGGGTGTGGATCGACGAACTAAAGGCGGGGTTGCCGCCGACTGATCCCGCCTAGGCCGCCACAACGGCCACGCCGCGCCCCATCACCTGCGCGGAAAACCGTTCCATTTCCTCCGCCTGCGGGCTCATTTGCAGCAGCAGCAGGTCGAGCCCGGCGGCTTCATATTCCTCGATCCGTTCGCGCAACTGCTCGGGCGTGCCGATCAGGTTCGGGCGCAGGCCCCGGTTTGACACCGAATATTCGTTGATCTTCATTTCGCGCTCAAGCTGCGTACCCGACAGCCATTGATCGAAATTGTCATAACCCGCCGGAAGCTCGGTCACCTCGGTGATGCGGGCCAGTTCGCGCCTGGCCTCGGCCTCGCTGTCGCGCACGATGGCATAGGCGGCCATCCCATAATGCATCGGCGGCCTGCCCGCTTCTGCCCGCCTGCGCGCCATGTCGGCAATCTTCGGCGCAATGGCGTCAGCCGGGTCGCCGTGCATCACATAGGCATCGCACTGGCTGGCGATAAGCGCCTTGGCGGCCTCGCTCTCGCCACCGGCATAGGTAACGGGCTTGCGCACCGGCTTTGGCGAGCAGATTGCCTTGTCAGTTGAATAGAACGTGCCGGAAAAATCAAATTCCTCTTCCGACCACAGCCCCTCGACCACCTTCAGCCATTCGGATGTCCGTGCATAACGATTGTCATGCTCGTCAAACTGCAGGCCATAACGCCGCGCCTCATCCGCCCACCACGACGACACCACGTTAAGCGCGAGCCGCCCGCCCGAGATCTGATCGATATTTGCCGCCGCCTTGGCAAACAGGGCGGGCTGGTGGAAATTGGGCCGAACGGCGACCATTAGCTCAAGCGTTTCGGTTACCGCGGCCACCGCCGCCGCTGTCGACCAGGCATCAAGCGTCGGCGCGCCCACACCCTTGATATCGTTCATGTTCAGCTCGGCGATGAGGCTCAGGTCATAGCCCCATTTTTCAGAATTTATCGCCAGGCGGCGCGTATAGTCCCAGCTCGCTTCCATCTGCTCGTCAGCGACATTACGCAGCCAGCCGCCGAACACCGGCATCCAATATCCATATCTCATGCCTTCACCTTTGCGATTTCTGCGAGAAGATAGTCGATCAGTGGCTCGTGCGGGTCCCAGCCGAGCACGTCCAGCGGCTTGGCAACAAAATTGCTGAGCGCGTTGATGTCGTAAAAGCGCGGCGTGCCATCGCGGTCGTCGATCATTACCTCGATCCCCCCGATATCAAGCCCGGCCGCCATGGCGATCCGCTCGGCCGCGCCGATGATGGCAGGTGCTGGCATGGCCTTGGTCATCGTAATGGGTTTGCCATCGGCCACACAGGCATCAGCCGGGCACAGGTCAAACTGTCCGCCGCCGTCAATGTCGATCGCGTACAGGAATTTGCGATCCAGTGTTTCAAGGCGGGTGATCCGGCCGTCGCGAGCCGGGACATATTCCTGCACCAGCAACACACCGTCTATGCTGGTCGGCACAAATGCATCGGCCACCGCGAGCGCAAGCTCGGCGGCCGTTTCATAGCGCATGATGCCCGCGCCCGATCCGCCGATATTGGCTTTCACCACAATGGGAAAGCGCAAGGAAGCCGCCGCCGCCGGAATGTCGGCCACGCGGTGAACGACCCGTGTCGCCGGAATCGCATAACCAAGCGCGGAAATCAGCGCGAGCTGCCGCGCCTTGCTGGCATCCACCGCCAGCACATCGGCGCCGTTGATGATCCGCGCGCCCTGTCCCGCCCAGTGCGCATACAAGGCAGGCGCATAGAAAATCGCGTGCTCGGGGCTGCGCAAAAAGCTCGACATGGCCAGCCGGCTGAGCACCACGCGCGCTGGCGGCGCGGAGCCTGCGGGGTCAAAGCTGTGGCCGGCGATGCTGATCGGTTCATAGGCAATGCCGCGTGCCGCAAGCGCGCTGAACAGCGGTGCAAACCAGGCAGGATGCTCGTAGAAAATGGCAAGATCGTTCATTGCGTTCCATTCGGCTGGCGGCGGTTGCGGGTTACCGCTTGAGCCGACCCGATGTGCTTTAGCGCGCCTATCGCGTGGTGATGCAAGTACGGGCGGGGTCGGCGCCATGACCGCACAATTGTTGCACGATTGCGCACCAATGCCGCGCTGCCCAGCGCTTGGCGGCAGCACACCGGCTATTCGCTCAGATGGCGGCGCATGCGCCTGGCCAGCAGCCACATTACCAGCAGCACAACCGGCACCATGAGCGCAATCGCCAGATCATGGTCGATACCCCGCACGGCCTTTATGGGATAGGCCAGCAGCGCGACGAGATAATAGCTGATCGCGACGACCGACAAGCCTTCCACCGTCTGCTGCAATCGCAACTGCAACTGGGTGCGCCTGTCCATCGAGGCCAACAAATCACGGTTTTGCTTGGCGAGCGCAATGTCGATGCGGGTGCGCAGCAATTCGCTGGCCCATGCCGCGCGCTGCGACAGGTCGTCGAGCCGCTGCGAAAAGCTGTCGCAGGTGCGCACGGCAGGCATCAGCCGCCGTTCGGTGAAATCGTCAAGGCTCTGATGGCCCGACACCGGCGCAATGTTGAGCGCGCGCAGCCGCTCGATACTGAGCTGGGCATAGGCCCGGGTCGCACTCATCCGGTAGCGGGTGGTGGCGGCGAGCCGTGCCAGTTCCGCCGAAAGGAAGGTCAGCTCGTCGAGCAGCGCATCGTCCTGGCTCACCCGTTCCGACACGCTGTGCGTCAGCGCTGCCAGCCGCTGCTCCAGGCGCGTGACTTCGGCCGTGGTCGCCTGCGCAAGCGGCAAGCCAAGCAGCGCCATGTTGCGATAATTGCCCAGCTCTTGAAGCCGCATAACGAGCTGCGGCGCATCGTCGCCTTCCAGCCCGGTATCGTGGACCAGCAGCCGTCCATAGCCATCGGCATGCAGCCGGAAATCGGAATAGATACGCGCCCGGGCTCCCGCCACATCGCAGGTGATCGTCGCCTCGGGCAAAAACCATGCGCCAAGCTCGGCGGTTGCAGGTGCCGGCGCATCGCGGCCAAGCAGCGCGATTTGCGTCGCGCGGATGACTTGCCCCGGAATCTGGGCCAAAATGGTTGCGGCCTGTTCTCCAAAATGCGCGGGATCAAACGGATCAGCCGCGCCAAACGGACCCGGTCGCAACACCGTAAAGGTCGCAAATTCAGTGTGGCGCTCCCACACCAATATCGCCGCTTGAAGCGGAATAACGGCATATTTGGCGCGGTCCGGCAGCGTCAGGCCGGCCGCTGCGGCGAGTGCGGCCACTGTGCGCGCCGTTTGCGCGGCGCTGTCATCGTCAACGAGCGACACCACCTGCACCAGCCGCGCCGGCGACGCGAAGGGCGGCAAGCGGCGAACATGCATTTCAGCCGAAAGCGACGCCCGCAAGGGGTGGCTGCGCTCTATCACATTTGCCATCGCCCATTCCCCTCAAGCAGCAGCGGCCGCCCCGCCCGCCATTCGCGCCCTGGGCGCCCGTTTGCCCTGTTATCGCAGTCGCCACCATGCTAACCTTGCCACAATGATTTCGCTAGCGGCACTTGCTTGAACAGGCCTCCGGTCATCATCATTGGCGCAGGTGTGGGCGGCTTGAGCGCAGCGGCGCTTGTCGCGGCGCATGGCGAGCCGGTGCTGGTCCTTGAACGCGCTGATGCACCCGGCGGCAAACTGCGCGAGATGTCGGTCGGCGGCGTCGCGATAGATGCCGGGCCGACGGTGTTCACCATGCGCTGGGTGTTCGACCAGTTGTTTGCCGATGCCGGGGGCGACTTCGCCAGTGCTGTGCGGCTGTCGCCCGCTGAGCTGCTCGCGCGCCATGCCTGGGACGCGCGGGGGCATTTTGATCTGTTTGCCGACCAGGAACGGTGCGAGGCGTCCATTGCCGCCTTTTTCGGCGACCGCGAGCTTGCCGGGTATCGCAATTTCTGCCGGGAAGCGGCCAGTATCTACAACGTGCTGCGCAGGCCATTTCTGGAAGGCACGCGGCCGACGCCACTGTCGCTGATGACGCGCATCGGGCTGAGGCGCCTGCCCGACGCGCTCGCCATTCGCCCGCACCAGTCGTTGTGGCGCGCGCTTGGCCGGCATTTTCGTGATCCCCGGCTGCGGCAGTTGTTCGGTCGCTACGCGACCTATTGCGGCGCCTCGCCGTTTGCCGCGCCCGCCACGCTGATGCTGATCGCCCATGTCGAGCGCGACGGCGTATGGCTGGCCGACGACGGGATGCACGCAATAGCGACGGCAATCGAGCGTCTGGCGCGGCGCAACGGTGCGGCATTCCGTTACAGCGCACACGTCGCCGAAATCCTCGTTGAAAGCGGGCGCGCCTGCGGGGTCAGGCTGGCAAGCGGCGAAGACATCCGGGCCAGCGCGATAATCTGCAATGGCGATCCCGCCGCTTTGTCGACCGGCCGGCTCGGCACGGCGGCGCGGCGCGCGGTCGCCCCATCGTCGCCCGCGCGGCGGTCTTTGTCGAGCATGACGTGGCTCGTCCATGCGCAGACGCACGGCTTTGCGCTGTCGCGCCACAATGTGTTTTTTTCCAGCGATTATCCAGCGGAGTTCAAGGCGATTTTCGGGCGTGGTGACGTCCCGGAGGAACCCACGGTATATGTCTGCGCGCAGGATCGAGACGATGTTGGCCAGCGGGCGGGCACCGGCGCCGAACGGTTGCAGCTCATCGTCAATGCACCCGCCAATGGCGACCGGCATGACTATTCCGCCGCCGAACGCGCGCGGAGTGCGGCAGCAGCCTTTGGTCTGCTCCAGGCTTGCGGCCTGCATATCGACCGCGCGCATGGCAGCGAAGTCCTCGTTACGCCCGCCGATTACGAAGCCCTGTTTCCCGCTTCTGGCGGCGCGCTTTACGGCATGGCCAATCATGGCTGGCGCGCGCCCTTCCAGCGCCCGGCCGCGGCCAGCAGCTTGCCGGGATTATATCTGGCGGGCGGCGGTGTTCATCCCGGCGCCGGCATTCCCATGGCGACGCTGTCCGGCCGGCTGGCGGCCACACAACTCATCGCCGACCTTGGCAAGCGCTAGCCGGTCGCGCTTCCGGCCGCGGGCCCCGCGCGCGCGCGCAGCGTGAACACTGCGATGAGCGACACGCCGACAATACTCGGCAGCGCCCATATGGCCGGGTTGAACACATGCTGGGGCAGCAGCCTGATAAGCCCGACCGATACAAAGGCGGTATAGGCCGAAATGCCCATGCCGATAAGCGCGCGAAAATGCTCGTGCACATAAGCGCGCGGGGCAACGCGCGGCCGCCAGATATAGCGCAATTGGGTTGCAACCGCGACCAGCCCGATGACGGCGAGCAACATCATCAGCGGCTGGCCGAGCATCACCCCATGTGCCCCGCAATTCAGCGCTGCGGCAATAACGGCTGCAAACACAAGCTGATGGCGCGCCCCGCGAAGCCCGTCGCGCCGCGCCCGCGCCCGCGCCACGGCCATCCCATAATCGGCAAAACTGATTGTGAGCACGCCCAGATACAGCATCATCCAGCCGAACAGCCCGGCAAACAATGCCCGGTCGGTAATCACCGGCAGGCGCTTTTCCGGCCCGAACAGCGACAGCAGCGCCATGGCGATGGCAAGCCCGCCCGCCGCCATGAAGGCGCGCGCCGCCAGCCTGCCCCATCGCCGGTGCGCCGCGCCGCCTTTACGCGCGGCCACCGGCACCCAAAAGGCAATGAGGCCCGTTGTCCCCACCACGACATGAACGATTACCAGCAGCGAAAAGAGCGACATATCGCTGTGCCCTTTGTCGCCGCTGGATTACGCGGTGCGCTCAGCCGCCCTTGGTTGCCGCCACGCTGATTTCAATCCGCCGGTTGCGCTGGTTCCCGGCCTTTGTGCCCGAGCTGTCGAGCGGCTTCGTGGAGCCGAAACCTTGCGCCGATACCTGTGTCGCCGGCACACCCTTGTCGACGAAATATTTCTCGACGGCCGCCGCCCGCGACTGGCTCAGCGCCAGGTTGCTCGCCGCGTTGCCCACCGCATCGGTATGCCCCGACACCAGCATGGCAAAATTGCCGCAGCGCCCCGCCACATCGGTCAACAGATCAAGCAGCGGAATGGACACGGGGCGAACCGTTGCGGCGCCCGTATCAAACTCCACCGTATGCCCGGCCAGCGCCTTTGCAAAATCAGCGTTGCAACTGCTCGCTGTGGCGTTGGGGTCGGGCGCGGGCGCCTTGCCGACAACCGGCAAGGCAGCAGCACCTGCCAGGAACGGATAATCTTTCAACACGCTAACCCCGCCGAGCGGCTTGTTCAGCCCCTGATGACAGGTCGTGCAATTGATCTTGTACGGGTCCCCGTGCGGCCCCTTGCGGAAAGCCGGAAACACAGACGTCAGCGAGTTGATGTACGTGGCATTGGCATCGCGGACCATGCGAATGCCATACCAGGCCTGCGCGCGCTGGCCGCGACTGTTGTTCCAGCTACTGAACGAATTGGTATTGTGGCAGAAGGTGCAGTTTACGTTCAGCGCCGATGACATGTGCATCATCAACCCATAGCTTTTCTCGGTCGCCGCGATTGAGGCACCGCCCGCCGCGGTCCGCAGGGGCTGCACACCCTGCACGCGAATAGGCTCACTACCCTGGAGATACGCGTCAAGCCCGCCATAAGGGAGCGATGCATAGGCAACCGTCGCCGTCGGCGTATTTTGGCCGTGCTTATTGCCCATCAGCCGGTTCGGCCCGCCGCCCGGCGCGTCGACTGCCGCCCATTTATATTGCGGCACGGCATTGCCCCGGTGGCACGTATAACAGGTGACGCCGGTGCCTTTGACGTGGCCGGCATAAGTGGAGTTGATGTTCTGCGTCATTTGCAGCATCCGCCGCGCGACGACCTTGGTATATTTCTCGTCCGACGCCATGTTGTTGGGATTATGGCAATAATTGCACCCAACCTTGTCAGGGTCGCCATTTACGGGGGCGACCCAGTTGTTCATCGCGGCCATCAGATAATTGAACCGCTCGGTGCTGATATTGCCGAGCACCTTCACATTTGCATATGTTTCGGAAGCGCGCGGGCCGCTGTCATCGGGCAGTGCAAATGGCGGCGGCGGCATGGTTTGCGCAGTCAGCCGCGCCTTGGCCGTTATCTGGTCACCGCCCGTGCCGCGAAACCCGGTCTGCTCGATTTTTTTTGGGCCAATTTCACATCCCGACAAAACCAGCGCGAAGCCGCCAACAAACGCTGCCCGCACGACAATCGCCCTGTTAATCATTGTGCTGCTCCCGGCAAAGAGGCTGGGTCGACGACGCCCGTCGACGGATAGCTCGGCGCAAAGCCATGCTGCTGCGCCCAAAGATACCAGTTATCCACAACGGTGCCCGTAAGCAGGATACCGATGCCGCCGGTGAGCGTGGTCAGCACCGCGAACCACCAGGCCCAGCGATGGATGGATTCCATCGTTGCGTTGAAGCCCATCGTCCAGCGCCAGAACAGCGCGGCGCGTTCAGAGGCGGTGCCGCGGTCGGTGATCTGCTCGATCTCGCGCTCGCCGCCATAACGGCCCACCGCTAGGATCGTCCCCCCGTGCATCGCGAACAACAACGTCGATCCATAGAGGAACGCTATCGAAAGGCAGTGGAACGGGTTGTAGAACAAATTGCCGTAGCGGATCGAGAATGCTGCGGTCCAGTCAAGATGCGGGAAGATGCCGAACGGCACCGCTTCTGACCAGCTCCCCATCAGCACGGGGCGGATGAAGCCGAGCACCAGATACAGCCAGATCGCGCTGGCAAAAGCCCAGGCGACGTGCGTGCCCATACCAAGCGCCTTGGCGCGGGTGTAGGTCCGCGCCCACCACAGCAGCACCGACGCGGTAAGGAAAAAGCCGGCAATCTGCCACCAGCCGCCTTCGGCCAGCGGCGCAAGCATCGTCAGGCCATATTTTGGGGCGGGCGGCTCAAGCGAAAGCCAGAATAGCTGTCGCACGAACTGAAGCGGGTTCCACCCGACCGACGCCCACATGTTTAGGCCAATGATCTCAAAGGCGATAAAGCCAAAGAGCAGCGCCAGCGTGCCCATCCAGCCGAGATAGATCGGCCCGATCTGAGCGTTGCCAATCTTTCCGGCCCAATAGAAGAACCCGCCCGCCTGGCTGCGCTTGGCATGAGGGTCGTCCATCGGCGGCCCCATTTCGGGGGCGGCCCGCAGTTGAACCTGCGTGAAGATATTCTGATAGGTTGCCATTTTCTTGCCCCTTACCCTCAAGCCCAGATTGGCAGGTTGAGCCACCAGCTCCACCATTCCGGCCAGCCGCGCGTCCACAACGGCCCGCTGATGATGATGCACACCGCGCTCCAGAACACTGCCGACACCGCCAGGAACAGCCCGAGCCGGTGAATGCCAAGCGTACCGATCGAATAGCCAATCGTGTCGCGGAAGAACGCGTCTTCATATTCCGGCGACTTTACCTCGCGCTGCACGCCGTTTTCATCCTTGCCGGGGTTAACCGCCGACAGGATCAGCGAGCCGTGCAGCGCAAGCGCAAGCACGGTCGTGAAGAAAAAGCTGACCGCAATCATATGGGCCGGGTTGTAGTGGAAATGGAGATATTGGTAGCCGGTGTTCGACACCCAATCGAGATGGCTGAATATGCCGTAAGGGAAGCCAAAGCCCCAGGCCCCCAGCAACATCGGCCGGATGACAACCAGGCTGATATAGGCGAAAATCGCCATGCCAAAGGCGGCCGGCACATGATAGCCCATGCCGAGTTTGCGGGCGATCTCGACCTCGCGCAGGGCCCAGGACACAAACGCCCCGACCGCGCAGATGGTGATGATCTGCCAGAACCCCCCCGCCTTGAGCGGCGCCAGGCCAAGCCCATATTTTATATCGGGCGGCGCAATGCTGATGAGCCACGGGTTCCAGGTGCCGCCCTGCGACGCGGCATACAGGACAAGCGCTGTGCCAAGCCCGGCGAAAAACGCCGTCGTCAGCCCGAAAAAGCCGACATAAAAAGGCCCGATCCAAAAGTCGAACATGTCAGCGCCGACCAGCGTGCCGCCCCTAACCCGATATTTTCGCTCAAAGCTCAACAGTGCCATGGACCGCTCCTTCTCCCGCCGTTCACCGACTGGATGGCCACAATTTGGGTGGCGGAGGACTGGACGCGGCCTGGGTGCCCCGTGCACCGGTCAGACCACGCCCGCCTCGCCGTTCAACAACGACGCAAACACAGGGGCCGCGCCCCCAATTGCTGCTCAGGTAGCAGGCGCGCCTGACGTTACCGCCGCTGCCGCCGCTGGCGGATTTGGCGCTTCGAGCCAGTTGTACCGGTTCGTGCTGAGCAGGATGAAATGAATGAGGATGGCGAGCGTGAACAAGAACACGGCAAGCGCCGTGAGAATCCTGCGGCCATCGAATGTTACCCACATTCTCCACATGATATTTTCTCCTGATTAGACCTTGGCGGCAACAACGGGCGCAGTCGCCGGCGCGACCATAGCCATGCCCGCCTTGTAAGGCTCCGTACCCGGGAACCATGGGCGCCATTCCCACACCAGGAAGTGCGCAACGCACGCCACAATTACGAAAAACCCCATGCTGAACGTAAACAGCTTGTGGAATTCTTTGGCTTCGTCGGGCGTCATATAGGTGCCCGGCCCCAATCTTTCGTCTGACATATTGGTCATTCCTTCGTCTGTGTTCTACCCGACGAGATCTGGCGCGCGGCACGCGTCCCCCGGGGGCATCCGCGCAGTGCTGGGCACCACGAGGATCGGTTGAGCCGCAGGCTGCGGCAAAGGGTGAGCGGGGCGTTCATGCCCCGCGGCTTTCCAGCACGGCATCGGCGAGGCGGCGGGCGGAAACCCGCGACTCTCCTGCCCTGCGCGCGCCGCGTTCGGCAGCGTCGCGAATGCGTTTGGCCGCCGAAATGCGCACCAGCACCGGCTCGCGCTCGACAACGGCGTCAAGCTCGGCCTTGGCATCGTCTTCCCACATCAGCTCGCGCTCCATGCGGGCAGGCGTTGCCTCCACCTTGTCGAGCTGGCTCGCGAGCGGCAGAATGTGGAACAGTGCGTCGAACAGCGCGTTGCACACTTCCTGAATGAGGTAGGTGGCGCCAGCATAGCCCATGAACGGCGTGCCCGTGTGGCGGCGGATCACGGCACCGGGGAAACTGGCCGGAACATAAACCCCGCGCGCGCCGGTTTCGGCCATGTACATCCGCTCATTATAGCTGCCGAACATCACCAGCGGCGGCGTGGTGCGGATGGCTTCCAGCACCGCCTGATTATCAGGCTTGACGCCCGCCGTGCGGCGGAAGCTGAACGCGCAGGGCAGCCCCATGTCGCCTTCCAGAAAATTGCGGATGCCGCGTTCATAGGTTTCGGTCGCGACCACGGCAAAGCTTGCAGTGCCGAAGAAATCCTGCGTTACAGAACGCCACAAGTCCCACAAGGGCTTGATAGTGGTGTGCTTTTCGCGCTCGATAAACGGCTCTGGGTCCAGTGCCAGCAGCTCGCCCAGCTTGCGCAGGAACAGCGTTGTGCTCTCCAGGCCGATCGGCGCCTGCAGATAGGGCCGCTCAAGCGCTTCACAAAGCCCGCGCCCGAATTCGCGGTACATGCAGATATTCACATGCGCATTGGTGAGCTTCTTCACATCGGCCAGATGGCTGCCGAGCGGAAACACCATGTTGACGTCAGCGCCAATGCCCTCGACCAGCCGCCTGATTTCAGCCAGATCGCTTGGCATGTTGAAGGTGCCGTACATTGGCCCGATAATGTTGACGCGCGGCCGCTCACCCTCCTTCAGCACTTTCGGGCTTGGCACTTTTTTCGGGCCGAACTGCGTCCACAGCCAGGTAAGCGCCCGGTCGCCTGACTGCCATTGATCCTCATCGATGGTGCGCGGCAAAAACCGCTGGATGTTGGTGCCTTCAGGCGTCACCCCGCCGCCGATCATTTCCGCAATGGAGCCCGTGACGACCACCGCTGGCAGATCGGGGTCAAGCGTTTTCCACGCCCGCTTCATCGCGCCTTCGGTGCCGTCGCGGCCCAGCTCCTGCTCGCCAAGCCCCGTCACGACAATCGGCAGTTCATGGGGCGGCAGCCCATCGGTATAGTGCAACACCGACGTGACCGGCAGATTTTCGCAGCCGACCGGGCCGTCGATGATGACCTGCAGCCCTTTGATGGCGGTAAAGGCGTAAACCGCGCCCCAATAGCCACCGGCCCGGTCATGATCGAGCACCAGCGTCATGCGCCGATCGCCTCCTCGGCTTTGGCGGCGGCGATGCGCTTGGCCGCAAATTTTGCCTTGAATTCGGGCCGGTCGACGGGCGTTTCTTCCCACACGCCGGCGCTGTAGCCAGTACCCACGCCGTCGAAAAACGCGCTCATCCGGTCAAACCGCGCCTTGTTGGCAAGCGCGGCGTTCACCACCATCGCAAGGCTGCCGGCACCTGCCGGTCCCATCAGCGGCCGCGCGGAGATGAGGTTGGTGAAATAGAGCGCCGGCGTTGCTTTGGCCTTGGCGTGCTGCACGACGGGCGTGGTGCCAATGGCCAGATCTGGGCCGAATTCGTCAACCGCCGCCAGGTCCTGCTCCAAGCTCGCGCGAAACTGCACCCGCGCGCCGTGCGCCTCCAGCCACTCCCGGTCAGGGTCCGACCAGCGGGTGCGCGGGCACGCGGTGCCGACATACGGCACTTGCGCGCCACTTTCGATGAGGAGCCGCGCGACCAGAAGCTCGGAGCCTTCATAGCCCGATACCGTGATCCGCCCTGCAATGGGCCGGGCAGCGAGCGCGTCGGCAATAGCGGGCAGAAACTTGTTCTTGGCGGCGTCGACCCGGTCTTGTGCGATGCCACAGGCGGCACCAATCGCGTCGAGCCAGGCGGCTGTTCCATCACGGCCAACCGGTGCCGAACCGACCACCCGGCGCCCGGCGCCCTCAAATTCGCGCACGCTTGCGGTGTAGAAAGGGTGGATGGCGGCCACGACCGCACAATCGAGCGCCGAGTAAAGCTCCCGCCATTCGCGCGTTGGCACGACCGGGCCGGCGGCGAGGCCCAGCGGTTCCAGCATCAAGCCGATGCCAGGTGGGTCAGCCGGGAACATCTCGCCAAGGAGAGTCACCGTCGGCCGGTCCGGTCGTTCCTTGGGGGCCGCCACCGGCCCCTGTTCAGCCTCGCGCCGCGCATAAGCGAGCATGGCGCCTGCCAGCACGTCCTTGGCCTCGGCATGCGTGGGCACGCCGAAACCGGGCACGTCAATGCCAATGATCCGGACTCCGTTAATCTGGTCCGGCAACAATTGCAGCGGCACGCCGCTCGCGGTCGGCACGCACAAATTGGTCACGACGATCGTATCGTAGAGCGCCGGATCGGCAAGGCCGTGCACCGCGTCGCGAATATCTTCAAAGAGCTTGCCGGTCACGAGCGTTTCCGACGAAAAGGGCACATAGCCAACGGTGCGCCGCGCCCCATAAAAATGGCTGGTGAAGGTAAGCCCGTAAACGCAGCACGCCGAGCCCGACAGCACGGTGGCCGTCCGCCGCATCCGCAGGCCAACCCGGAGCGATCCGAAGGCCGGGCACATCGATTGCGGCTGGTCGTGCGGGCCACGCTTGGGGTCAACCGGATAGTCCGCCGCGTAACGATCAAGCACCTCGGACTTGCCGGCCTTGGCAGCCGCGTCGCGCATCGTCCCGGCACCGGCATGGCAGCCGCCGCCCGCGCTTTCGGGCGCTGCGAGATCAAGCCGGTCGGCGGCACGCGAGGGGCTTTCCACGTCCATCCTCAAACCGCGTCGTACACGACTTCAAGCGACGGCTTCTGCACATAGGCAGAGCCGCGCATATCGGCCTGGGTGGCGGGCTTCAGCGCGAAATCCGCGCCAGTCACATCCGCACTGAACAGGTTGAGCAACCCGTCCTGATCGAGCGGCGTGGGGCGAAGCGGCGGCGCCTCGGCCACGTTAATGGCCAGTTCTTCGAACAGGCTTGCCCATTGGCCGCCGGGCTTGCCGATGATCTGGTAGTTTGCGCTCTTCTTGCGGATGTCTTCATTGGCGGGGATCGAACACAGCGGCGGGATGCCGACCGCCTTGGCAAAGGCCTGCGCTTCGCCGGTGCCGTCATCCTTGTTGATTATCATGCCGGCAACGCCGACATTGCCGCCCATCTTGCGAAAATATTCAACCGCCTTGCACACGTTGTTCGCGACATAAAGCGATTGCAGGTCGTTGGAGGCGACGACGATGACCTTCTGGCACATGTCCCGCGCAATCGGCAGGCCAAAGCCGCCGCACACCACGTCGCCCAGAAAGTCGAGCAGGACGTAATCAAAGCCCCATTCATGGAAGCCGAGCTTTTCCAGCGTTTCAAAGCCGTGGATGATGCCGCGCCCGCCGCAACCGCGCCCGACCTCGGGACCGCCAAGCTCCATCGCGAACACACCGTCGCGCTGAAAGCACACATCCTCGATGCCGATTTCCTCGCCCGCCAGCTTCTTGGCCGACGATGTCTCAATGATCGTTGGCGTGGATTTGCCGCCGAACAGCAGGCTCGTCGTGTCGGACTTGGGATCGCAGCCAATCAGCAGCACGCGCTTGCCCTGCTGCGCCATCATGTAGCTGAGATTGGCAAGCGCAAAGGATTTGCCGGACCCGCCCTTGCCATAAATGGCGATGATCTGCGTTTCCTTGGTCACCGGGCCGGTGTGCGGCGGGTCAGGTTCTTGACCCGCTTCATCGCGCAGCGCGCCGATATCGAGCATCGTCATACCATTCTCCAGTCGAGCACCATTTTCAGGCAGTCAGGGTCATTGAACGCAGCCGGGTAGGCCTGAGCCGCCTCGGTCGCGGGGCGCGTGTGGCTGATAAGCCCGTCGAGACTGAGCGCACCACTGCTCACAAGCGCGCGCACGGACGCCAGATCATCGGGCGCAAACTCCGCCGATATCCTGAACCGCGCAGACCGCATGAAGGCCGGCGGAAACGCAAAACTCAGCCGGTCGTAAAACCCCGCGAGCACCACTTCACCGGCCTTGGCAAGGCGCGCCACAGCCAGGTCGAGAATATCGGGCGCGCCGCTTGCGTCGCAAATCACGGCATAGTCGCGCCGGTCATCGTCGGCTGCGTCTACCACTGCATAATCGGCGGCGTCGCGCCGCGCCGGGTTCGCTTCCCAAACCGTTGGCGGCGGGGCACCGCAGGCAATGGTAAGGCGCGCCAGCAGCCGGCCAAGAATGCCATGCCCAATAATCAGCTCGGGCGCCGCACCGCCGGCAATCGCATGATGCGCCGTGGCGGCAAGCGCCAGCAATATGCCGCGGGCGCCCAGCGACTCGTCAATCGGCATTGCCCGAGCGGCCGGCAGAATCACACGCTGTGCACTTCCGCCAAACAGCCCGCGCGCGCCGGCAAAGCAATTGGCGCCCGGCACGAACACCCAGTCACCGACTCGCGACCGAGCATCCTCCCCGGCGTCCACCACCCGGCCGACCGATTCATAGCCGGGCACGAGCGGATAACCCATGCCCGGAAAGGCCGGCATCTTGCCGGTCCAGAACAGTTTTTCGGTGCCGGTGCTGACGCCGCTCCACTCCACCTCGACCAGAACATCGCCCGCGCCAAGCGGGGTAAGCGCCAGTCGCCGAAGGTCCAGCCGCTCGGGTTGATCGAGGATGACGGCCATCGCGTGCAAAAGTGGCTCTCCTGCGGGCGGCCCGGCACGATAGCCCGACTGCGTGACTGTAACTTTATATAGACACTATATATTGTCAACCAATCTTGACGTGCTGCCCCTATCGGTCCGCCAGGAGCATCCGCACCGACATTGGCTGTGGCGTCGCAACCTCGCGAATCCGCGAAAATCCGGCGGTGGCGAGCATCGCGCGAATGACCGCGGCGCTGCGCGGGCGACCCGAGCCCATCGCCCAAAGATACAGCCCGAAATAGGCATCGCCCGAGGTTTCGGCGCCCCGAGTCCCGGCCATTGGCTCGGCAATCAGCAGCCGGCCGCCGGCGGGCAATGCTGCGTGAATGTTGCGCAGCAAAAGTTGCGCCGGCGCATCATCATGATCGTGCAGAATCCGCACCAGCGTCATCAAATCATAGCCCGTCGGCAGGGTGCCGGCGAAAAAATCCCCGCCATATATTGTCACCCGGTCGGCTAGGCCTTGTGCCGACAGCGCGGCTGCCGCCCGCGCGCCAACCGCCGGCAAGTCAAACAACCCAAGCCTGATGCCCGGCACCCGGGCCGCAACCGCGCCGACAAAGGCGCCCTCACCGCCGCCGATGTCCAGCAATCGGCGGTGCCGCGCGAATCGGTAGCTGTCGAGCACATCGGCGGCGAGCAGCGGCTGCGAGGCAGCCATCAGCCGGGAATAAGGGGCAACCGCCGCCGCATCGCCCTGCCCCGTCGACTCGGCATAATGCCAGTAGCGCGACAGCGCCCCGCCACCGCCACCGCGACGCAGCAGGGCAACCGGCTCGGCAAGATCAGCGTAGAGCAAATGATGGTGCGCGATCATCTCGGCAATGCCGGGATTGCCGCGCAGCGCAGCGCCTTCGCTCCCCAGCATCCAGCGGCCATCCGGCAACCGCTCGACAAGCCGAATCGCGGCGGCCGCGCGCAGCAGCCGGTCCGCTGCCTCGGCGGCCATTTCCCATTCAACAGCCAGCGATTCTGCCGCCGCCGGGCCCTGCGCCAACCGTTCAAGCACCTCAAGCTCAACACATGCAGCGAGAATTTGGGAAAAGACGAAGCCGGCCACCCGGTCAAACAGCGCCGCTGCGCGTCGCCGGGCAATCGGCCGGGTGAGCGGAAAACGGGCCGCAAAGCGCTGGAACCGCGGATCACCCACGACGCCGTTTCGCCAGTTGATCCAGCGGACGCGCCAATTGTCACTTGCATGAGACGGTTTCATATGTCCAATTAGTTGGACGGTTGACGGTGCCGCGTCAATTGCAACGATGCCAATACAGTGCGGCAATGGCCTTTCACGGTGGAGAATATGCAATGGCGATCATCCGGTCCGCGCAATCGACGCCCCCCGACGCGCCCCGTGATCCAGGCCTCAGCCCGTTATGGTCAGGTCTGGCGCGGCTTGGCGGGGCGTTGCCCTCGCCATTGCCGGCGGCGCCGGAAGCGCGCCGCACACAGGCGCCGGGTCGCGGTGACGGCAAAGTCGCATCCCGCGCGGTCAGGGAAATCGGCCTGCCAGTCGTGCGGCCTGCAAGCCTTCGCTATCCGGCTCAAGGTCCGCGTTTTGACGTCGGCGTGGCGCCGGGCGGCTATGCGTGGTGGTATATCGACGCAACCAGCGACGACGGCGCCCATGGGCTGACGATTATCGCCTTTGTCGGCAGCGTGTTTTCACCCTATTACAAGGCCAGCGGACGCCAGGCGCCGGAGAATTATTGCGCGCTGAACGTGTCGCTCAACGGGCCGCGGGGTGCCGCCTGGGCCATGACCGAGCGCGGCCGGGCAAGTGTCGCGCGCGATGCGGCAACGCTTGCGATTGGCCCAAGCGCCTTGCACTGGGACGGCGCTTGCCTGACAATCGATATCGACGAAGTGTCAGCGCCGCTCCCCTATCGGGTGCGCGGGCAGGTGCGGGTTTATCCAGCGCAAATTGGCGCCACCGGCTTTCACCTCGACCCGGCAGGGCGCCACCGCTGGCATCCGGTTGCGCCGCGCGCGCGCGTCGAAGTCGCCATGGCGGCGCCGGCAATTAGCTGGAGCGGCAGCGGCTATTTCGATTCGAATTTTGGCGAGGAATCGCTGGAAGACGGGTTTGTGGACTGGCACTGGTCCCGGGCGCATCTGGCGCGCGATGTCGCGGTGCTTTATGAGGGTACGCGCCGTTCCGGCCAGCCCTTCGAGCTTGCCCTGCGCATGGACCGCGCCGGCAACTGGGAAGATGTCGTGCCGCCGCCATCGGCCGCGCTCACGCGCTCGGCATGGGGCATTTCGCGCATCACCCGGGCCGATCGGGGCGCTCGGCCCAAGGTGGCCCGGACATGGATCGACGCGCCCTTTTATGCGCGGTCAGCGCTTGACACGACATTGTTTGGCGAGCGGATTTGCGCCGTGCATGAAAGCCTGTCGCTTAACCGCTTCCGCGCGCCCGTCGTCCAGATGATGCTGCCGTTCAGAATGCCGCGCCGCCCGGCCTGATCCGCGGCGTCATCAGCCCGCCCGGGCCAGCGCGCCGCTCAACACGATGGCGGCCAGCGCGTCTGGCGCCTCTTCATGCGCAAGATGGCCAAGCCCCGGCAGCACCCGCACCCTGCTGCCCGGCACCAGCGCTGCAGCACCTTTGGCCGCCGATACGGGGATGGCGGCATCGCCCGCGCCATGGACCAGTTCCAGCGGCACGTTCAGCCGGGGCAAATCGCGCGCAAGCACCTCCAGATCCCAGTCGGCCATCATCGAAATGGCGCCCGCGCAGTGGCCGGCTGTGGCAAACAGCCGTCCATAATAATCGGCGCCCTGCGTATCCACGACGGAGCCGGTGCTGCGCTCCAGAAAGCGCTTGGGTTCCCCGCTTTGCCGCGCAATGGCGGCAAACACATGCGGCATAAACGGGTTGACGAACAGCATCCGGGCAAGCGTTGGAAAAATCTTAGAAGCAAGGCCCGGAAACGGCAGCAGCGCCGCGTTGAGGCCAATCAGGCACCCCGGCGTGGCATGACCATCCAGAACCAGGCGGGCCGCAATCGCCGCACCGGCAGAATGCCCGACAATGGTACCCGGCGTTTCGCCAAGCACTGCAAGCAGGGCGGCAACGGCTGCCGCCATCGCCTCCATCGACATGCCGCCGGCCGGCCGGCCACGAGTGAAGCCATGCCCTGGCAAATCGGGCGCGATTACGCGACAGCCAGCGCTCAACAGGGGCAGCAGCGCGCGCCAGCTATGCGTGGCCGCGCCCGTGCCGTGAAGCAGCAGAATGACCGGCGCCGACTGAGCCCCCGGCCCGGCGACCTGCACATGCCAGCGCAGCCGGTCCGCCTCAACGAACCGGCTATGCGCGCGGTTGGGCCAGTCGCGTCCCTCGCGCTCCCATTGCGGGGCGTCAGTCAACATCAGCGGGCAGCCTTTATCGCGGAATGAAGGGCCTGCGAATCGGCCCGTGGCAGTGCCACATACCGCGCGCGCATGGCATTTGCGATATCGGCGCCTTCGCTGCGCGGGCGGGCCGATATGTCGATGAACGCGCAGGCCACGCCGCTTGCCGCAATGGTCCTCGCCGCGTCCGCTGCCTCGCGGTCAGCGCGCGCGCGGTCTGCCGTGCCGTCGCGGGTCATGTTTGCGCGGCCGTCGGTTAGCACCACGATGAACGGGGTCATCCCGCGCCCGCGCGCTGACGCGGCGAGCTCACCGGCGGCCAGCAGCCCGGCGGCAAGCGGCGTGGCCCCGCCGCCTGGCACATCGGCGAGCACCCGCCTGGCCCGGGCCAGCGAGCGCGTCGGCGGCAGAACGAGTTCAGCCCCTGCGCCGCGAAAGCTGACAAGCGCTACCTGCGCCCGGTGCACATATGCCTCGGCCAGCAGCAGCTCCACGGCACCCTTGGCCTCGGCCAGCCGGGCAAAGGCCGCAGAGCCTGACGCGTCAACCGCAAAAATCGTCAGCGCCTGGGCGCGTGTTTCAAACCGGAAGACGCGAAGATCGTCCCGCCGGATTTTTACCCGCGACGATTGAACGCTACCGGCGCGCAGTTTTTGCCAGGGCGCGGCTGCGCGCAACGTGTCGACAAGGCTCAGCCGCAAGCCTCCGCGCGGAACGCCGGCACGCACGCCAACCGGCTTACCGCGCGCCACCGCGCGCCGGCGCTCCCCCCGCCCGCTGGCCCGGCTCGCGGATTTGCGGCGCCCGTCGCCAGCCGCGAGCATCGCCAGCACATCGCGCGGCAAGGATGCGAGCACCGCTTCGAGCACCATCTCATCGAGCGACGGCGGCGGCGTTAATTGCTGCTCGGACTCTCCCGATTCTGGTTCGGAAGGAGGCGCAGGCGGCGGGGGCGCATCGGGCGGCTGGACGTCAGGCGGCGGCGGCAACCGCGTCGCGCGCGGGCCCAGCACCAGCCGGGCGGCACACGCCACATCGGCCTCCTCGATGACTGCGCGCCCGTCCAGCGCTGCCGACGCCCGCGCGGCGCGCATCGCAAACAACAATGCGCGGGCGGAATCAACGCCAAGCGCCGCTGCAACCATGGCCAGCGCCTCCAGCACTTCGGGATGCGGCCTCGCAACAACGGCCACCGGCACAGCGGCCCCGCCATCCGCCGCGCCATCCGCCCCGCCGGCCGCAGCACCGGGCAAGCGCGCAGCTGACACATCAACCGAAAACGCCAACCGCTCGCTGAGCGCCGGGGGCACCCGGTCGTCCGCCTCGGACCCCTCGTCCAGCGCCAGCACGACAAATCGCGCAGCATCAGGCAGCCCCTCCGTGCCGCCCGGCGCGCGAACGCCGCCTTCATCCATCGCCGCGCACAACTGCGCCGCGCGACGGACATCGAACCGCTCGGCCATGGGGATGACAACCGCACCCCCATCGCTGGCGGCCAGCAGACCGGCGCGGATCACCCTCCGCCCAAGCGAAAGCGTCGCGCCAAGATCAAGCCCGCCGACAAGCTGTTCCTCGTCGATATGGACAGGCACCCGGCGGATCGGCGCCCCCGGCGGCAGCGCTGCGACAAGCGCGTCGAGCAGCATCGGCTCCGCCATGCCCGCCCCACGCACCGCCACGCCGCCCAGCCCCGCCGGGTCGAGCACCGCCAGCCTGATCGCGAGCATCGCATCAGCCAGCGGATCGGCCGCGCCGCTATCACCGCCGGCCGGGGGCAGCGCCGTGCTCGCCTCCGTAACTGGCCCAGGCGACGCCGCGCCCGCGGTCATCATGCCGCGACCATATCCTCAAGCGCACGCTCGATTCGCGCTGTCGACCCGGTATCGTCAAGCACATTGCGGCGCAGCCGATGCCGCAACGCCAGCGGCGCGACGCGCTTTACCTGCGCCACCGTCACCAGGGTTGCGCCGTCAAGCGCCGCCAGCGCCCGCGCCGCGCGCATCAGCGTCAGCTCGCCGCGCAACCCGTCTGCCCCCACCGCCACGCACAGGGTGGAGGCAAAGGTCATCACCGGTTCAGGCACCGTCACCTGGGCAACCAGCGCGCGCGCCTTTGCCAGTTGGCGCAGCGTCCGGCGCTCGGCCTTGGCCCAATCCAGCGCAAAATCCAGCGGCGCTCGCTCAAACGCATCGCAGCGCTTCATGATCTCCACGCGCGCCGCAATGTCCTGCGGGGTGCGCACTTCCACCGAAAGGCCGAACCGGTCGAGCAGTTGCGGCCGCAGCTCGCCCTCTTCCGGGTTGCCGCTGCCCACGAGCACGAACCGCGCGGCATGGCGCACGCTAAGACCCTCGCGCTCAACGACATTTTCTCCAGACGCCGCAACGTCGAGCAGCAGGTCGACGATGTGGTCCTCCAGCAGGTTAATCTCGTCGATATACAGAAAACCGCGGTTGGCACGGGCCAGCAGCCCCGGCTCAAACGCCTTTTCGCCGGCGGCCAGTGCCCGCTCAAGATCAAGCGCGCCCACCACCCGGTCCTCCGTCGCGCCGAGCGGGAGATCGACAAACGGCACTGGCGCCATTGCCTTGCCACGGCGGTGATGTTCCGGCGCGGGGCAGGCCCGCTCGGTGCCGGGCGCGCAGTTATACCGGCACCCGGCGATTATCGGCATGGGCGGCAACAATGCCGCAAGCGCGCGCACGGCGGTCGATTTGCCGGTGCCGCGATCCCCGAACACCATTACCCCGCCAATCCGCGCGTCAACCGCAGCCAGCAGCAGCGCAAGCTTCATCTCGTCCTGACCGACGATGGCGGAGAAGGGAAATGACGCCGACATGCCGATGGTGTACCACGCGCTTGACACCCGGCAAGATGAACATCGCGGAAAAAACAATAATGACACTGCCTGCCCTCATCGCCATTGGCACCGCACTTTTTCTCGGCGTGTTCGGCGGACTGATGACACCCATAGGCACCTGGTACCGCGAGTTGCGCAAACCCGGCCTGCAGCCGCCCAACTGGGTGTTTGGCCCCGCCTGGACGATCATTCTTGGCCTTGCGGCGTGGTCAGCGATTACCGCCTGGAACGCGGCGGCGAGCGACATGGCGCGGCACAGCGTCATCATAATGTTTGGGGTGAACGCGCTGTTCCATGCGCTTTGGAGCCCGTTGTTCTTTCGCGCGCGGCGACCCGACTGGGCGCTCGTGGAGGTTGTTTTTCTATGGGCGTCGCTCGTCGCGCTGGTCATTGGGCTGGCACCGATATCGCCCGCGGCCAGCCTGATGATCGTGCCCTATCTGCTGTGGGTCAGCTTTGCGGCATGGCTCAACTGGGCGATCGTCAGGCTAAACCGGCCATTTGCCTAGCGCGTGCCCGGCCGCGGCGCCACCTGAGTTGCCCGCGCGCGCGCCTCTGCCGCGCTCATTGCGATGAACTGATCGAGCAGCGCCAGCCGCTCGACAATGGCGCCGCGATACCCTGCGCCCGGCGGCGACAGCGCCAGCGCACGCGCCCACCATGCCCGCGCCTGCACCAGATCGCCTGATTGCGCATAGCCAAGGCCAAGGAAAAATGCCGGGCCGGGGTGGCGCGGCGCCAGGTGTATCGCCCGACGGAAAGCGAACAGCGCAGCCGGCGACATGGTGCCGCCATCATGCACAACCAGTGTGGAGCCAAGCTGCGTCCACAACGCGATGCTCCCGGGCAGCTTGTCCAGCCCGCCCAGCGTAACCTTGACGGCCGCCGCCGGCGCATTGGCGCGAATCATGGCGTCGGATGCGGTCTGATAGGCTGCATCGAGCGAAAAGCGGCCGAACATCGCCTCGCGCAGCGCCACCATATCCGGCTCGATTTCCAGCGAGCGGATGTCGGGCTTCGCCAGCGTTTCAGGCAGATTTGGCGCACCTTGCAGAGCATAGCCCACCGCGCCAAACATCAGCGCGGCAGCACCCATCGTCCACAGCAGCCGCGGAAGCCCAAGCCGCCTCAGCATGAAGGCCGCCCCGCCGGCGATCAGCGCAAGCATCACCCAACCCATCAGCCGCGCCGCCTCCGCCTGAAGCTTGCCCGCGCGATCCACGCACCAAGGGCAAGAAACGCAAACGGCGCAATCCACAACAGCGCGGTCGAACCGGAAAATGGCGGATCATAGGTCACATAATCGCCATAACGCGCGATGAGCCAGCGGCGCACATCGGCCGCGTCCTGCCCCTCGCCAATCCGCTGACGCACCAGCGCGCGCATGCTGGCGGCCATATCAGCATCGCTATCGGCAATCGACTGGCCCTGGCACACGAGGCAGCGCAGCGTAAGCATCAGATCATGCGCTGCCGCTTCCTTGGCAGGGTCGGCGAGCTGCGTGTTGGCCAGCGGCGCGGGCGGCAGCGCGGTATCGGCACTGGCCGGCGCGGCCAACGCCGCGGCAAGCGCCAGCGCAGCAAGGCGAGTCGGCAGCCTCATCGACGCGCGCGCGCCATCGCCGCGATCCGGGCGACGTCATCGGCGCGGATTTCGCCGACATGCTGCATCAGGATTTTGCCGTCACGGCCCACCACAAAGGTTTCCGGGACCCCCGAAGAGCCAAGCGCAAGCTGCACGCTTGCATCCCGATCGTCGCCAAGCCGGTCGAACGGGTCGCCATTATCGGCCAGGAACCGGGCGATATCAGGGGCTGTATCGCGGATCGCGATCGCGTCGATGGCGAGTCCCATCGCCTTGAGCCGCGCCAGTTGCGGCGCCTCGGCCGCGCAAGGGACGCACCAGCTTGCGAAAATATTCACGATGCGTGGCGTGGCGCCTTTGAGGTCGGCGCTTGTAAGCCCCGGCTTGCCGGGCAACAGGGCCGGCAGCGCGAAATTGGGCAGCGGCTTGCCAACCATCGCGGAACGGATCGTGCGGTCCGCCGGCCTGAACAGCCCGTTCGCCAGCACTGCAAAAAACACGGCAAACAGCCCGAGCGGCAGCCAGATGAGCCAGCGCCTCATGAATAGGCCTCGCGCATAGCGGCGCGGCCATCGCGCCGCACCCGCCCCGCCAGCGACAGCATCCCGCCAAGGGCGATCAGCGCGCCGCCGGCCCAGATTAGCGTTACAAACGGCTTCCACCACAGCCTTAGCTGCCAGCGCCCTTCGCCATCCTGCTGGCCGAGCACGGTGTAGAGCTGCCCGTCAGCAACCGTGGCAATCGCCGATTCGCTCGTCACCGTTGGCGGGCTGGAGAAAAAGCGGGATTGCGGGCGCAACACGAACGGGGCGCCTGCGCCGCGCCGCACGCTCAGCCGGGCCTGAAGCGCCGACCAATTGGGGCCAAGCACGGGCACAATCCCCTCCAGCGTCACCGAATAGGGGCCCACGCGCTGCGGCTGGCCAATGCGGGCAGCCACCAATGTTTCCTTCGTAAACGCCGATTCGCTCGCCATCCCGGCAAGGCTCACCGCAATGCCAAGATGCGCCAAGACCATGCCATAAGTGAACAGCGGCGTGCGGCGCAGGTTGCGCTTCCACAGTGGCGCAACGCTTGCCGCAGCCAGCCCGGCCGCCAGCGCCAGCCCGGCAATCGGCAGCACCCCTGCGCTACTGGCAAATATGATGAGCGCAACCAGCACGGCCATCGTCAGGGAAAACGGCATCAGCATCCGGTTGAGCACCGCGCCCCCATCATCGCGGCGCCAGCGCATCAGCGGGCCGGCGGCCATAATCGCGACCAGCGCCAGCGCAACCGGCCCCGCTGCCTTGTTGAAAAAGGGCGGGCCGACCGAGAGCTGCACGCCAAAGGCGCCGGCGGCGACAATAGGGTAGAGCGTGCCGATCAACACCACCCCGAGAATGACCGACAGCAGCAGATTATTGGCGACAAGCGCCCCTTCGCGGCTCACAAATTCAAACGTCCTGCCCTGCGTGATCGTGCCGACCCGCGCCGCGAACAGCGCCATCGCGCCGCCGATATAAATCGCCAGCAACGCCAGGATGAAGCTCCCGCGCGCCGGGTCAACCGCAAAGGCGTGAACGCTGGTGAGAATGCCCGAGCGCACCAGAAATGTGCCGATCATCGACATCGAAAACGCGACCACCGCCAGCATCACTGTCCACGCGCGCAAGCCGTCGCGCGTTGCCAGCACCGTCACCGAGTGAAGCAATGCGGTCGCCGCCAGCCACGGCATGAGCGAGGCATTCTCCACCGGATCCCAAAACCACCAGCCACCCCAGCCCAGCTCATAATAGGCCCAGTAAGATCCTGCGGTGATACCAAGCGTCAGAAAAATCCAGGCCCCAAGCACCCAGGGCCGCATCGCGCGGGCAAAAGCGGGGCCAACGTCGCGCGTCACCATCGCCCCCACTGCGAACGAAAACGCAATCGAGATGCCGACATAGCCAATGTAAAGCGTCGGCGGGTGGAAGGCGAGGCCGGGGTCTTGCAACAACGGGTTCAGGCCATTGCCATCAGCCGGCGCCGTCACGAGCCGCGCAAACGGGTTGGAGGAAAACAGCAAAAAGGCGTAAAAACCCAGCGCAATCGCGGCCTGCGCCCCCAGCGTTGCAACCAGCGTTGACTGTTCAAGCCGTCGCTCCAAAACCGCCACTGCGCCGCCGGCCAGGCCCAGCACCGTCACCCACAGCAGCATCGAGCCTTCATGATTTCCCCACGCACCGGCGACCTTGTAAAGCAGCGGCTTGGCCGAATGGCTGTTCTGCGCAACCAACAGCACCGACATGTCGGATCGCACGAACAACGCGATTAGCAGTGCCATCGCGAGCGCCACCACCAGCGCCTGCACCACCGCGACCGGCCGCACCCCGGCGACCACATCGGGATCACGCCGCGCTACACCCAGTGCGGCGAGCGCCAGTTGCAACGCGGCCAGCGCCGCGGCGATCCAGAGCGCGGCCAGCCCCGCTTCGGCGATCATTGGATGAGCGTTTTCGTTTCGTGCAGCTTGCCCGCCATTTCGGGTGGCATATAGCGTTCATCATGCTTGGCGAGCAGATTGGTCGCCACAAAGCTGCCATCGGGCTGGAACTGCCCCTCTGCCACCACGCCAGAATTTTCCTTGAACAAATCAGGCGTAATACCAGCAAAGCGCACCGGCACGGTTGCCACCCCGTCCGTCACCGTGAAGTTGATCGTCACCCCGTCTGCCTGCTTGGCAATCGAACCGTTCGCGACCATGCCGCCCAGCCGTACCGCCCGGCCAAGCGGCAGGCCCGCCTTTTTCACGTCGCCGGGTGCATAAAAGAACGCCGCCTGATCCTTCAGCGCCGACAGTGCAAGGGCGCTTGCGCCGGCCACCGCACCGACCGCGAGGAGCCCCAGCACCAGCCGCTGATGTTTGGGCTTCATTGGCCATCCCCCTCAGCCGCGCGCATCGCCCGCCAGGTCACAATCGCGAGCAGCGCCGCGCCGCCCAGCGTCAGCCCATATGCCGCGATGATGAAAGGCCAGGGGTTCATCCGCGCGCCATCCGCCGCAGCCGCGCTTCGGCCTTGTTGATCGCCAGCAGCGTCCGCATCCGCATCAGCACGATGGCGGCAAAAAACAGGGTGAACCCGCCCAGCGTGAACCACAACGGCCACAGGATGGACGCGTCGATGCTCGACTTGGTGAGGCCGATGCTCTGGCCCTGATGGAGCGTGTTCCACCACACCACCGAATAACGGATGATCGGCAGCAGCACCGAGCCGGCCACGCCGTAAATGGCGGGAATGCGCCCGTCGCCGCCACGCTCCGCCTCGGCGCGAGCAAGCGCCATATACCCGATATAAACAAAGAACAGCAGCAACATCGAGGTAAGCCGCCCGTCCCACTGCCAATAAGTGCCCCAGGTCGGCCGCCCCCAGATGGAACCGGTCGCCAGGCACAGGCCGGCAAACAGCGCACCGGGCATCGCCGTGGCGCGCGCCGCAACCGTTGCCAGCGGATGTCGCCAGATGAGATAGATGAGGCTCGCCACCGCTATGCTGCTCCACCCGGCCATGCCAAGCCAGGCGGTCGGCACATGGATATAGAGGATGCGCACCGTCTCACCCTGCAGATAATCCGCCGGCGTCTGGGTAAGCCCTGCCCAGCTGCCAAAGCCGATCAGCGCTGCACCCGCCCAGAAGAGCACCGGGGTGAGGGGTGTCGCGAGCTTCACAAAGCGGGCAGGATTGGCAAGGGCGTGAATCGAGGGCATTTCGCGGGGTGATAAGCCAGATTGAAACCCAAATCCACCGATTGATGTAGGCAAACGGTGCCGCGTGCAGCCGGGCGGGGATCGGTGCATTGCCAGGCAGCCTGCCCTGCGCCATTATGCGCGCGGGGTAGAGGGGCCCCGGCGCGATGGCGATTGGGACAACAGCATTGCTGGCAGCGCTTGCTGCCACATCCAGCGGCGTTAGCGGCGAATTCACGCCGCTGCCCGGCTCGCCTGCCATTGTCAGCCCAAGCGTTGCGCCGCCGCTGCCGGCTGCTGATGGGACCGAAGACCATGCCCGAGCGATCCGCTGTCTTGCCGCCGCGATCAGCTATGAGGCAGGCAACGAGCCGCTGGCGGGGCAGGAGGCGATAGCCCAGGTCGTGCTGAACCGCGCGCGCGCGCCGGGCTATCCCAAGTCGGTGTGCGGCGTGGTGTTCCAGGGGGCCGAGCGCCGCACCGGGTGCCAGTTCACCTTCGCGTGCGACGGATCGCTGCGCCGCGCGCGCCCGGCCCGCAGCCTCGCGCTTGCCGCCGATATCGCCGAGCGGATGCTGGCCGGCACCGCCGCCGCCCTGCCCCTGGGAGCAACGCATTATCATGCCGATTATGTCAACCCCTATTGGGCCAGCACGATGACGCGGCTCGCCAAGATCGGCCGCCACATTTTTTACCGCGCGCCCGCAGGGATTGTGGCGCCGGGTGCGACCCAGGCACCGCCTGCGCCCGAAGACGATGGCCGCCTGCCGCCGTTGCTCTTCGGCGCGGCGCCGGCAAGCGCGAACCCAGCCCGGCCGTTTCGCGCAGCGCAGACTGCCAGTGCCGGCGTCGTGTTCTCACCCTGGGGCCTCCAGACGCTGGCGATATCGGCATCCGGCACGCTGCACACAGTTACCTTGCCTGTTCCGGCGCGCGATTAGCGCGTTTTCGCGGCCACCGGTTGAACCGGCCTGCGAGCGACCGCGTCAATCGCGCGCGCGCACCACATAGGCCCGACCATCCGTGCCCCCCAGCTCCACGATCAACCGCCGCCGCGCCCGTGCGCCCTGCCCGTCCGACGCCTCTACCCGAATGGTGAGCGGCCGGCCGATCAGGCTGTTGCGGTTCCCAAGCGACGTGGCCTCGCGCACCTGCCCTTCCCCCAACACAGCCCCGGCTGCGACAACGGTTCCACCTGTATGCGATTCGAGCATCACTTGCCGGGCGATGGCGCTTGCGGTGCGCGGATCAAATTCACCCCTCAGCCCGAAATTGAGCGTGACAACCGGCGCCATCCGCGCCGCAAGGGCGGGCCCCACACCGTGGATGAGCGCCAGCTCACCCACGGTTTTCAGCGGCCCGTTGCGCGGGGCAACGCCTTGCGCCGAATACCCATCGTCCTCGGCACCGCGCAGCCGCGGCTCATCATCCTCGTCCCGCCAATCCAGCAGCCCGTCAACCGCCTCGTCAAGCGCGGCACCGTGAAGCCCAAAGCCTGAGAACATGGCCTCCACCTGCTGCGGGTTGAGCTGGTTGAGGGCAATCTTGCCGCGCTCATCCTCCACCGACACGCGCAGCAGCCAGCCGTCATAGCGCAGCAACCGGGCCGAGCCGTTGATTGGCACCTGCGCAATCGGGTTGGGCTGCATCAAATCCTGAAGCGTCATCGCAACGCCTGCATCGGCCGCCGCCAGCAGGCGCGCGCGCGACAATTCTGCGCCCGCCACAACCATGGTGCTGCGCGTCGCCTCGATCATCATCAACGACACAAGCGCAAAAAACGCAACGCTGGCAACCGCGGCGACAAGCGCATATCCCGCCTCGCCACGGCGGTTGTTCAAGGGATTTGACCGGTCGACCGGAATGGCTCCAGTGTCTTGATCTTGCGGCGCAGTTCGTCAGTCACCGCCCGGCCGTCATCAATCGTGCGCAACACGCGGGGACGGAGCAGCACGATCAGCTCGATCTTGTTCTCCAGCGTTCCCTGTCGCCCGAACAACCCCCCGATGAACGGGAGTTGCGACAGAAACGGCAGCCCGATCCGGTCCTTGGACTGCGTGTTGCGGATGAGCCCGCCAAGTGCCAGCACCTCGCCATCGCTCACCGCCACCGAAGTGCTGATGCGCCGGGTGGAAATCGTTGGCGAGCTGATGCCGTTGGTCGTGGTGCGGGCGGTGTTCACGTCGCTCACTTCCTGGCTGATGTCGAGCAGCACGAGGCCGGTTGCGTTCACCCGCGGGGTGACCTTGAGGATGACGCCGGTATCGCGATATTCAATCGCGTTCACGATCGGCGCATTGCCGCTGATCGTGGAAGACGAGCTTTGGGTGAGCACCGGCACCTGATCGCCAACCTGCAGCGCCGCCGTCTGGTTGTTCAGCACCAGCAGCTTGGGCGCCGAGACGACATTGACCTTGGTCTTGGTCTCCAGCGTGTTCAGCACAGCCGACAAGGTGCTGTTTGCAAACAGGAACGAAAAGCCCGGCACCGCGCGGACCGGGGCCAGCCCGACGGTATTTTCGGTGAGCGCGGTGCTGGTGTCGCCAGAGCTGAAATTCCACTGCACGCCGTAGCGCAGATTGTCGTTGAGGCTGACCTCGGTAATCGCGGCCTCGATCATGACCTGGACCGGGAGCACGTCGAGCTTGCGAAGCGCGTCTTCGATGAGCGCATAATCGCGCGGGGTGCCATAGACGATGACGGCGTTGTTGTTGTCATCGCTGGTAATGATCGCGCCGGCATGGCTTGCGCCTGCCTGCTCCCCGGCGCTGGTGCCGGCCGATGGCGTGGCGCCCAGGCTTTGCGACGGCCCGCCCAAGCCCTCATTATTGCGCGAAATCCCCTGCGGCGGTGCTGCATCGCGCGCCGCACCTGCGCTGCCAGTCTCGGCGGTGCCGCCAAAGCCGGCAAAGGTCGACCCGTCGGTTACGCCCACGCTGTTGCCGAGCGCTGCATTGATGGTGCGCGCCAGGTCGCGCGAGCGCCCATTTTGCACCGGATAAACAAATAATTTCGGCTCGGTGCTGCGCCCTTCCCGGTCGAGGATTTCGATCCAGCGGGTCACGTCGTCAAGATATTGCGGCTGGCGGCTGACGGCGAGAATGCCGTTGAGCTTGTCCATCGTCAGCAGCCGCACCAGGCCCTTTGTCGGCGCGTCGGGCGCATTCAGCAACTTTTCAAGCTCAGGCGCGATCAGGCGCGCATCGGTGTTTTTGGGCACGAACAGCCCGAACGACATGGCCCGCAGCCAGTTGACGTCAAACTGCGCCAGCAGGTCGCGCGCGCTGCGGCGCTGGCCCGGCGTGCCAGACAGGGTGATGGCGTTGCTCGCGGCATCCGCCTGCGCGACGACGCCAGGCAGCACCGGGTCGAGCAGCGCCTTCATCTGATCGGCACCAACAAATTTCAACTGGATCACTTCGTTGCCAAAGCCCGGCGTCGCCCCGCCAACCGGCGCGTCGCCGCGCGCGGCGCTTATCGTCGTCACCTCGAAACGCCCGCCGCGCTCCACCAGCGCAAAGCCGGCGGGGCGGATGGCTTCTTCAAAAAACTGCAACACCGATGCCCGCGCGATCGGCCGGGCGGTGACGACGGTCACGGGCCCCGAGGCGCCGGGCGCGACGCTGAAGGCAAGGTGCAGAATATCCCCCAGCACCGCCTTGGTGACCGCCGCAATATCACCCTGTGGAAAATTAAGGCTTATGTCGCCGGGAATAATCGCAGCGGCCGGCGCCTGGCGGGGCGGGAGCGCCGGCGGCGTGCCAGGCAAAATCGTGGCCGCTGTGCCTTCCGCTTGCGGCGCGCGCGCCTGGATCGGCACCGCCGCCGGGGCAGCGATTGCCCAAACCAGCGCACCACCGCTGGCGGCGCAGAAAAGTCGCTTCATCATCATCGTTCAATCGCCACATTGGGCCGGGCACCAAACCCGGGTTGACCATAAGCACCGCCAAGCGGCATCCGGACTATTTCTGCGCCGCGCCGGAACGTAACGGCGTCTGCCGACAGCGCCGTCAGCCGCCAGCCGAGATAACTGCCGCCGACCGCCACCGATACCGCCGCTCCGGCTGGCGGCTGCACGATAGCGCGCGCAAAACCGCGCCCGCGCGTGGTGCCGACCAGCACCGCGCCGCCAAGCGGCCCGGTCTGCGCACCATCGGCCTGTTTGCCCGCGCGCGCTTCAGAAAATATCGGGTCCGCGAGCAACACAGGATCAACCACTGCCGGGTCAATCGCAAATGCCGCCGGCGCTGCCGCCACCGCCCGGCCGGCGCCGCCAGGCGGCAGCGGCGCCTCGTCTCTCTCGCTGAGCTGAAACAGCACGCCAAGCGCCAGCGCCGCCGCCAGCACCGCGGGCAGCACAGTCCCGTCCGCGCGATTAGGGAGCCGCATGGCGCACCGCCGTTTCTATGCGTACCTCCAGCGGGCGATCGGCGGCCGTGCGCGCATCCGGCTGGCCGGTGCGGTCGGCCGACACCGCAAGCGACGCGACGACAAGATAGGGCGTGGTGTTGCGCAGCTGCGCAAGCACCCGCACCAACTGGCGTTGCGTCACGCGCGCCTGCACCCAGGCCTGTACCCAGCCGGCCTCGCCTTCGACATCCTCGGTCGCCGTCGTCTCACCGCCCGCGCCCTCCACGGCGGCGGACAGCCGCTCCTTGAGCAGCTCGGCCGCCGCAACCGGATCACGCATAGCGATGCGAAAACGCGCCGCGTCGGCCTGCTGCACTTCTGCCAGACGGCGCAATCTCGGGATGCTCGCGACCAGCCGCGTGTTGGCGGCGAACCGGGCCTGCAACCGCTCACGCTCGGCGCCGCGCGCGGCAAATCCGTCAATGACCGGCGCGATAACGCCACGCCATGCCAGCGCGATGGCCGCGACCAACAGCAGCACGGCGACGAGCCGGCGTTCCCGCGCGGAGAGCTGGCGGATCATGGCACCATTACCCGCTCGCCGGAGATATCGAACGGCTGCCCTGTGCCGGTGTCGGCCGCGACGTCCGACGTTGCCGTCCGCAAGCCGCTCAGCCGCCCGGTCGCCCGCAGCGGGCGCAGCACATCGACCTCGGGCTGCTTGTAACCGCTAAACCGCACCGCACTGCCCGAAATGCTCAGCCGCTCGATCCAGGCCCCAGGCGGCAAGGCATGGGCGATCAGTGCGAGCGTGCCCAGCGGATCGCCGCCGCGCCGCCGGCTCCAAAGCCCGGCGCGCGCCGCATCCTCGCGTGCGACAGAGGCAGCCAGGCGCCGCGCAATCGCAGCCGCGGGCCGCTGCGCCTCGACCAGCGCCTGCACCCGCGCCACGCTTGCGACATCGCGGTAGATGAACAGGCCAAGGTTCAGCGCGAACAGCAGCGCCACGGCCCCCCACCACCAGCCCCGCGCCGATGATCCGCGCGGCAGCAGCCCGGCCGCCTGCATCGCCGGCAGAAAGTCAAACCGGCGCGTGGCACCATCGGGCGCGAGCAGCCCGACGGCCAGCGGCCGAAGCGCCCGATCTGCGACCGCGCCGGCAAGGTCAGTCGCCACCGATTTTGGCAAAAAGGCGATATGGGCCGCCACCATGCCTTCCACCGGAGCAGCACCTTCGGCCACCACGTCGGCCCAGGCGTCATCGGCGGAAAACGGGCTCAGCCGGTCGATATCCAGCGCGACCAGGCGGCGCAAATCATCAGCCCGCGCCACCGGGAGCGGGCAGCGCCGTTCCAGCACCAACGCGGCATCGACCAGAACGGTGACGGGCGCGCCGGGCGCCGCCGCGACCGGCGCAGCGCCTGCCAGGCCGGAAAAGCCCGTCGCTGCCCCTCGCCAGACCAGCACCGTGCCGCCAAGCCGCGCCTGTGCATTCCGCCATCGCTGCGGCAAAAGCGCGGCGAGTTCATCGGTCCACCAGCGCCAGAAGCCGCGCACGCCGGCGCCCAGCGTGCTCATGTCGAGATCAAGAAACGTGCCGGTTTCGATCATTGCCCGGCGCACTTTCCAGTCGTCGGCACGATCCGGCAGGCGGCGTTGATCGTCACCGCGGGCCGCACGATCATGTCGGGCCATTGCCGCCGGTCGCCCGCCACCAGCGCCACCCGAATGCGGATAAGTTCCGGCGGCTCGGTCTGGTTAATCCACTGGCCGCGCCAGCGGCGCTGATTGTCGGGCGGCGTGCTGCCAAAATAATCCACGCGCAGCCCGGCCACGCCGTCCAGCAGCGGGGTTTGCGCCCAGCCGCGCTCGCCGGGCGCATAAAGGCCGACACGGCGGGTGACGTCAGGAGTTGAATAGAGCATGAGCTGGCCGCGGGGCGTCTGCCGCAACCGGTATCGGCGCAGCGTGCCGGGTCGTTCCGCTGGTGGCGGCGGCGCAAAAAAGCTCAACCCTTCGGGTGTGCCGCGCAGATCGGCCACCGGCTTGCCCAAATCCACCCGGGCGCCAGGCACCAGCGTTTCAAGCCTGTCGCGCAGCACCGCCTGCGCGGTGACGATCGTTTCGTTCTGAGCGCCATCGGCCGCCGCGCGGCTGGCAAGGTTGCGGGCAAGCGCCACGCCTGAGGCCAGCATGACCGCAAGCATGGCCAGCAGCCCCAGGCTGACCAGCAGCTCAACCAGCGCAAAACCGCGTGCGCCAGGGGAAAGCTCGCCGCGTCTCACCGGGCAACCCGCAACGTCTTGAGCGTCACCAGCGCCGCGCCAGAGGCGCCGCGCCCGGCATCCACCGTCACTTCCTCCAGCCGGGGCAAGGCGTGCCGCCCTGAAAATGGCGCAATCCGCACCCGCCACGTCACCCCGCTCGTCATGCCACGCGCCTCCAGCAGCCCGGTATTGGCCGCCGCTGCCGCTGCGGACAGTTGCGATTGCGCGACAAGGGTTGCGACCCGCCGGTCCTCCACCATCCGGCTCGCGCGCGCATTGGCGACCACGGTCGACACGGTCGCACCGAGCATCGCCGCGACCAGCGCGGTCGCAATCAGGGTTTCAACCAGCGTGAACCCGGCATCATCCGTGGCGGCCTGGCCGGCGCGGCCGCGCCGCTGCGTCTGCCCCCGTTTCATGATATGACGGACACGCTGACATGCCCGGTTGCCGCGGCCACGGCCAGCGCGGCCCGGTGCCCCTTGCCCAACAGCAGCATCCGCCCGCCGCTTGCCGTGCCATCGGCAAAGAAACGGACGACAGGTTGGTCGGGCGTGCTGACGACATAATCGGCCGGCAGCGCAATCGGGGCCCCGTCGGCGACGCGCACCGCATGGCCGCCATCGACAATGGCCACCGGCACCGCTTCGGCCGAACGGATAGCGCGCGCGCGGGCGTCCTCAAGCGCGCGCGCAAGCGTAGCGGTGGCGGTGCGAAACGCCTGCGCGGCAATCGCTGCGTCAAGCCTGGGGAAGGCCAGCGCGCCGATCAGCCCGGTGATGGCAACCACCACCAGCGCTTCGATGAGCGTGAAGCCCCGCGCGCGCGGCCTACCAATTGCCGACATCTTTGGCCTCTCCGGTGCCGCCAGGCGCGTTGTCAGCCCCCAGCGAATAGACGTCGATTTCGCCGTGGTCGCCGGGCACCTTGAACCGGTAGGGCGCCCCCCACGGGTCGGTCAGTGCTGATTGCTCAGGCAGGTAGGGCCCGTTCCACAGCGCCACGCCAGCCGGCGGCTTGACCAGCGCCACCAGCCCTTCCTGCGGGGTTGGGTAACGCTTGGCATCCAGCCGGAACAGCTCGGCCGATGATGCAATGTTGCGCGCCTGCACGATGGCCGCCTGTGTCTTTGAACTGCCGAGATATTTGATGACGCGCGGGCCGACGATTGCCGCCAGCAGCCCCAATATCGCGAGCACCACCAGCAATTCGAGCAGGGTAAAGCCGGCCGCGCGGTGTCTGTTCATGCTGTTCATCCTTCAGGATACCGCCACATCGTTGAAACCAAGAATTGCCGCCATGATCGCCGCGATGATGAGCGCCACCGCCCCGCCCAGCGCGACCGTGATGAGCGGCGTCATGAAGGCGACCAGCCGCTGCAGCCGCAGCTTCACATCCGCATCGAGCACATCGGCGAGCCGCGCGAGCATTGGCCCAAGCTGCGATATCTCTTCGCCGGTGCGCAAAAACCCAATTGCCAGCCGGGGCAGCGCGCCGCTTTCAGCAAGCGGGCGGGTGAGCCCTCCCCCCTCTTTGACGATGCCCACGACCGCGCCAATCGCCAGCGACATCGACCGGTTGGCAATCGTGCGGTGGGCAACGGCAAGCGCGGCAGGCACCTGAACGCCACCATCGACCAGCGCGCCGAGCGTACGGGCAAACCGCGCCGTCTCGATATGGCGCACCAGCGTCCCCAGTTGCGGCACCCGAAGCACCAGGCGGTCCGCCCCGGCGCGGGTCGATGCCCGCGCCAGCCAGGCGCGCGCGATGAGCACCGCGCCGGCAAGCCCTGCCAGCCAATAAAGGCCATAAGCCCGAAGGCCATGGCTGGCGGCCAGCACGGCAATCGATTCAGGTGGCAGCTTGTCGGCGGACTGGCCGAATAGCTGGTCGAACTGCGGCACCACGAACAGCAGCATCATCAGGATAATCGCCACCGCAATCACCATCAGAATAATCGGATAGATGAGCGCGCTCACCACAATCGAGCGCACCTCCTCGGCCTGCGCCTGCACCGCCGCCAGCCGATCAAGCGCTGAACCCAGCCGGCCATTCGCCTCGCCCGCCTCAGCCATTGCCTGGGCAATCGGCGGGAACATCGCCGGGTTGTGCGCCATGGCCCGCGACAGCGGCTCGCCTTCCTTCACCCGCTTGAGCAGCGCCGCAAAATCGGCGCGCACCACCGGATCCTCGACATTGTCGAGCGCCAGCGCGAGCGCCCGGTCAAGCGGCAAGCCGGCGTTGAGCAGCACCGCGGCCTCGCCCAGCGTCTTTGAGGCCGCCCGCCGCGCAGCACCAGGCACCTTGCGCCGCGCGGGATTATCGTTGCTCGCCAGTGCTGCCAGCTCGCGCACCTCAACCGGCGCCGCGCCAAGCAGCCTGATCTGCGCAACCGCCGCTGCCCGATTGGCAGCATCAAGCTGCCCGCTGGTCGTGCGGCCGCCAGGGCCAATCGCGCGATAAGCAAAGCTTGGCACCGCTAGCCCTCCACCGACACACGCAACACTTCGGCAACGGTCGTATCGCCGGCGAGCACCTTGGCGATGCCATCGGCCCGAAGCGTTGCAAGCGCCCCCTCTCGCGCTGCCTGTTCAGCTATTGCGCGCGGCTCGGCCCGCTGCACGATCAGCCCGGCGACCGCGTCCGTCACCACCAGCAGCTCAACCAGCGCAATCCGCCCGGCATAGCCTGTGTGGCGGCATTGCGCGCACCCCGCTGCTGCATGGAGCTTGCGGGTCGCATCGTCTGGCGCCAGCCCAAGCGCTGCAAGTTCGCGGACGCCGGGCTGATAGGGCACATGGCAGGCAGCGCACAGCCGCCGCACCAGCCGCTGTGCGACCACAGCATTCAGCGTTGCGCCAAGCAAGAACGGCTCCACCGCCATATCAGCCAGCCGCGCCACCGCGCCAATTGCCGTGTTGGTATGCAGCGTCGCCAGAATCGTGTGCCCGGTAAGCGCGGCCTGAACGGCAATCTGCGCAGTCTCCAGATCGCGGACTTCGCCCACCATCATCACATCGGGATCCTGCCGCAAAAACGATCGCAGCGCGCTGGCAAAGCTCAGCCCGATGCCGGCATTCACCTGCATCTGCACAATGCCCGGCAACCGATATTCAATCGGGTCTTCGATCGTCAGAATTTTGCGCGCGCCCGTGTTCAGCGCTTCAAGCGCGGCATAGAGCGTCGTCGTCTTGCCGCTTCCGGTGGGGCCCGTCACCAGCACAATGCCATGCGGGCGCGCCAGCACCTTTCGCAGTTGCGCCTCAAGCGACGGGGTAAACCCCAGCCCGGGAAAATCGAGCGCGAGACTGGCGCGGTCAAGGATGCGCATCACCGCCGTTTCACCGTGCATGCTGGGCGCTGTCGCCACACGCAGATCCACCTCATTGCCGCGAATGGCGATCCGCAGCCGCCCATCCTGAGGCAACCGGCGCTCGGCGATGTTCAGCCCGGCCATCACCTTGATCCGCGACACTAGCGCCGCGCGCATGGCCGGCGGCAGCGACGGTTGGGCAACCAGCACCCCGTCAACCCGGAAGCGCACCACCACCCGGTCATCGGCCGGCTCGATATGGATGTCGGAAGCGCCCGCCTCAACCGCCTCTGCAATCAGCCGGTTTACCGCGCGGATGACGGGCGCATCGCTCACCTGATCGCGCAGCCGCTCGACATCGGTTTCGTCGGCGCTGGCAGCGCGGCTGTCATCGGCCGCCGGTCCATCAGCATAGAGCCGGTCGATTGCCGCCTCGATATCGCTTGGCAGCGCCACCGCCCGATCGACGGGCATGCCAAAGGCAAAGCCCAGGGCATGGGCGGCAAAATCGTCAAACGGGTCAGCAAAGGCCGCGCGCAACCGCCCCTTTTCCACCGCCACCGGCAACGCGCCTGCTTCTCGCAGGAACAGCGCGGTCGGGGCGGCGCCTGCCGCGCGCTCACCCGGCAAATCGGCAGCGACCAACAGCGGCAGCCCCGATTCGGCCGCAATCGCGGCACCCAGCACCGTTTCCGAAACCAGCCCCAGCCGGTTGATGACCGCCTGAAACCGCTCGCCCGTTTCGTGCTGGATGAGCCGCGCACGCGCCAGCGCCTCACCCGTCAGCAGCGCGCGGCGCTCGACCAGACGGGCGACCGCATCCGCCCCCGGCGCGGCCGGCGGCCGCGCGGACTGCGTGTCGCTTGCAGCGTTGGCTGACCCCGCCACTAGGCCGCCGCCGCCACGTTCCCAGGCCATCTGCCCCAGCCCATTCGCTCGCCTCCCCAATGCTCCCCAGCGATACCCCATCGTCCCCAAGAACTGCTCATTCCAGCACAATCCAGCGCCTGTTGCGCCCGCCTGTCCCGGCTGACCCGGCGCCGCAGCCCCTCTCGCCCGGTCGACGCGGCAGCGGCCGGCTTCACCACCGCCGACCCGATGATGGCGCCCAAACAACCGCCGACCTTTTGCGCGTTTTTCATAACATGATGGATCTTATTTCAAATAAATATGGTGTTAAATCGTCCCATAGTTCGTTTTTTTACGAAATTGTTACGCCAACTAACAGGTGACATCGCGAAATGTACAATTTCGCCAAAATCATATTTAATCACAGTTTACCATGCACTTGATTCAGCGATTGTATAAATGCGACATCGGTGGAGGGTTTGGCTGTCCTATTTTGAAAGAGTGGTGGATTGATTGAAATTTCCGTCTTGTCAGCCTGCACCGCATAGCATAATTGCTGCATTGCCAGGCCAAGGAGCACATCAGATGCTTTTGTCCTCACGGTGTCTTTAGGAAAGCCAATTGGGCGCGCGGAATTGAGGGATTCGGCGTGGCAAAACGGTCGCGTGTGACGTTGCGTTGCTTGCAAACCCCTTTTGGAGAGTCCACAACCATGAAACTCAAGCATAAATCAGCGCTGGCGCTGGCCGGTGCGCTAATCTTGCCGGCGCTCTTCGCAGCCCCCGCAATGGCGATCGGTGACGACGACAAGAAATTCAATGACGATCAGGAAGTCGGCTATCTGGGCAAAACCTCGCGCGATGCGCTGGTGCAGTCAAAATTCGCCGAATTGCGTGATCGTCGCGAGTCGCGCCGGGTTAGCGACACCGCCGACCGGGTGCTTGCCTGGCACGAAAATGCACTCAACGCCGTGGCCGTTGACCACACGCCGCCCGTCGGCGGAAATGCGCCCCTGAACAATGGCGGCCCGGTGCGGACCGCCCGCGCGCTGGCGATGGTGCAAATTGCGGTTTATGATGCGCTCAACGCGTTCAGCGGCAAGTACCAGGCCTATAATGCCATCCCGGCCGCACCGCGCGGCGCCTCTGACGATGCAGCGATTGCCTATGCCTCTTATGGCGTGTTGTCGGTGCTCTACCCGGCGCAGAAGCCACAGCTTGATGCGCTGCTCGCGTCTGACGTTCGCAACATCCGCGGCAGTTCCTCGTCAATCGCCGCTGGTCGTGCCGTGGGTGAGGCGGCCGCCGCCGCCATCATCGCCCGTCGCACCAATGACGGATCCCAAATCCGCGAAGTAAACTTTGGTGGGCTGGGCCGCGTTGCCTCGGGCACCACCAATTACTTCGGTGAGCCGGTGAATGGCGGGTCGCTGCTGCCGTTCCGCTGGTCGCCCGATCCGCTGACGCCGGGTTCGGCTCCGGGCACCACGCTTCAGCTTGCCCTCGGCGCCAACTGGGGTGCGGTTACGCCATTCGTAATCGCCCGCGGCGATCAGTTCCGCGCGCCACCCCCGCCGGCCCCCGGCACGGCCGCTTACCGGGCAGGCTTTGATGACGTGAAGTCGGTGGGCGCCTCAAGCACCCCCAGCACAGCAACGCCGCAAACCCGGTTCATCGGCAATTATTGGGGTTATGACGGGGCGCCCGTGCTCGGCACACCGCCGCGGCTCTACAACCAGATCGCGGTGAAAATTGCGACTGAAAACGGCATTCGCAGCGCGCTTGGCCTTGCGCGCCTGCTGGCGATGGTCAATGTCGCCCAGGGCGATGCCGGCATCGCCGCGTGGGACAGCAAGTATTTCTACAATTACTGGCGCCCGGTAACCGGCGTTCGTCGGGGCGCAGAAGACGGCGACTCGGCCACGATTGGTGATCCCAACTGGAAGCCGGTTGGCATTTCGGTAATCAACACCACCAACCCGATCCTCGCAACGCCGCCCTTCCCGGCCTATGTGTCGGGTCACGCGACATTTGGTGCGGCCACGTTCCAGGTGCTGCGGATCTTCGTCCCTGACAACACGCGCTTCACGTTTGTGTCGGATGAGTATAGCGGCCGGGGCGTTGACCCGTTTGGCACGCCGCGTCCGCTGGTGCCGGTGCGCTTCCGGTCCTTGCAGCAAGCACAGGAAGAAAATGGACGCAGCCGCGTTTACAACGGCGTGCACTGGACCTGGGATGACACCGAGGGTCAGAATATCGGCGTCAGCATTGGCCAGTATCTTCAGGCCAATGCTTTCAAGCGCGTTCGTGGGGGCGATGACGACCGCGACGATGATTGATCGCTAGCGGAGCGCGGGCCGGAATTGAGGGATTCCGGCCCCGCTTGCTTGCGGCGATCAAGGTGATGGGGCCGGTTTGTGCCGGGCCGGTTCCCATCATCGCCGCAGCCTCGCTGTAGCGGCAACCTCATGTTTCAGGCGTTCACCGCGCCTTTGATGTGATGCCACAGCCGTTTTCGCAAAAAAAGGCGGGTCAGCAGAACAAATCCCCGGGAGGCAAATTTCATGAACATTCTCAAGCCCTTTGCAGTGGCGCTTGCGGCATTCTGCCTGGCGGTCGCGCCCGGCGCCCATGCCGCCGCGCCCGACGCATCAGCCGGGCAGACCCAGCCGCCACCCGCCGCCTCCACGCCCGCTGGCAAACCAACGCGGTTCGTCGAGCAGGGGCTGGACGCGCTCTCCTCCCCTTTCACCCGGCCAACCGTGCTCAGGCTCAACGCCATTGTCGCGCGCGCCAAAACCAGCATCGATGCTTTCGACAAGCTGGCGCCCGTCGTTCGGGCGTCGGTCAGCGCGGGCGCGAAACCCAACGCTACCAATGCCGCAAAAAAGGCCGCGACGCTCCAGATGGGGCGGCTTATGGCGCTCGCCGCCAAGGCCGCTACCGAGCAAAGCGCGATGAAGGCGGCGGAAAAGCAGGTGCGCGCCAGCGGGGAGAAATACAACGACACGCTGCTGTCGGCGATGGTCGGCTTTGTCGACGAGGTGACGTCGGAAATCAACGACGAGGTCGGCCAACTTTCCGCCAGGCTCGCCGCGCGGCGCTGAGCGCCGGCTGTCGCGCCGCCTCGCGCGCGGTGCAGGCGGTTGCCCCCTGGGCCGGGCCCCGCCCCGTCCACCCGCACAACAATCGCGAGTTTTCACGCGGATTATGGCCCCGCAACCCTTGGAGCCAGCGCCGCGGCCGCCCCATTGCGCAAGCGCTGTGCCAGCCACTGGCCCTTGCCGGCGGGCGCCGGGTCGCGCGGCAAATTTTACCGCGCATTAACCCCCGCCGGGGCAATATGTCGGCGGGAGAGCCGCGATGCCAATGCCACTGCCGATGCCAATGCCAATGCCGATACCCGAAGCCATCGCCGCTGATGATGGCATCGCGCGCGCGATGCCGGCGGCGCCGATGGGCACGGTTGCCGCGCTTGGCGACCAGATCGACTGGGCCGACTCCCCCGCCCGCCTGCTCCATGAGCGGCTGGTGGAGAGCTTTTCCCTCCCCGAGCCAACAGCCGACGACCGGCTGCCCGGCGCGGTGCGCGTGGGCGTGATTGTCGGATCGTCGCTGTTATTGTGGGCATTGATAGGCGCGGTGGCAATTTTCATTTTTTAACCGATATGGCAAATTTTTTGCTGTCCTACACGCCATTTCCGCCTGTATCTGACTGACCTTCCAGCGGTGGCGCGGCGCCACCCCCTGCTGAAAGGATGCCAATGTCAGTCGATGAATTCCGCACGCTTGCCGATTCGCCCGCCGAACCTTCGCGCAACCCCTTTGCCGTGACGCCAAACGACAGCACCGAGCTCGCGATTATCCCCAAGGCGCTGTTCATCGGCACCGGCGGCAGCATTGCGCTGCGTGGCGTTGGCGCCGCGGCCGATGTGATCTTCAGAAACGTGGCGAGCGGCCAGGTGCTTGACGTGCGCGCGCAGTTCGTTCGCGCAACCGGCACGACGGCTGCCGACATTGTGGCGCTCGCCTGATGCCGGGCTTTGGCTATGGCGCAATGCCCAGAGCGCGTCGCCGGCGCGTGCTTGACGGCACGCCCCCCAGCACATTGCCCGCGCTGTCGCTGTCGCCCGCAAGTGTTGCGGAAAACAGCGCGCCCGGCGTTGTCATCGGCACGGTGCAGGGGCGGACCACCGGATCGACGCTCGCGCTGACAAACGACGCGGGCGGGCGCTTTGCGCTGTCGGGCGGCAACATCGTAGCCGGCCTGGTCGCGACCGATTTCGAAACGTCCAGCAGCCACAATATCACGGTGCGCGAAACGCTTACGGGCTATGCCAATTCCCCGCGCGACACCGTGCTGGCGATTGCCGTGACGAATGTGTTCGAGGCGCCGACCCTCGCCGCGCTTGGCTTTTCCGCCGCAGCTTTCACGCGCGGCATTGCGGCGACAGGCACGATCACTGGCGCCACCGCTGGTTCCGCCATAAGCGCCGCTGGCCTGCCGACAGGCGTCACGATCAGTGGCCCAGCGCGGACATGGGCATATGATGGCAGCCTGGCCGCCGCATCGGCCACGATCACCCTGACCGAGACTTTGGCCGACAGCGCCAATTCGCCGCGCGCGAGCGCCGTGCCCGTAACCGTCACCTCGCTTGCCGCGCCCGTCATTACCACGCCCGCTGCCGCCACCAGCGCGGAGAACAGCGCGCTCACCGTTACGCTGGCGGCCGACCAGGCGGTGAGCTGGTCGATCAGCGGCGGCGCGGATGCCGGGTTGTTCACGCTGGCCGGCGCCTCGCTCGGGCTGTCCGCGCGTGATTTCGAGCTGCCCGGCGATGCCAATGCCGATAATGTTTATGTCGTTCAGGTGCGCGCGACCAATGCGTCGGGCATCACGACCGACAAGGTGATTTCGATCACGATCAGCAACGTGTTCGAGGCGCCGAACCTGACCGCCCTCTCGCTTTCGTCAACCGCCTTCACGCTGGGCACGGCGACGAGCGGCACCATTGCCGGCGCGACCAGCGGCAGCACGATTGCCGCCACCGGCCTGCCCGCTGGCCTCACCATCAACGGCCCGGCGCGCAGCTTTGCCTATGACGGCACGGGCACAGCGGGCAGCGCCACGATCACCCTGACCGAGACTTTGGCCGACAGCGCCAATTCACCGCGCGGGTCAGCGGTGGCGGTCAGCATCGCCAGCGCAACCGTTGCCGGCGCGGGCGCCACCGATTTCAGCGGCACCGGCGTTGTCCCCGCGCTGCACTATCATATTCCGGCCGGGTCGGCGGTTACCACCACCACCATCATTACCAGCCCGGCCAATGTGCTGGCGGCGACCAGCGTGGCCGATATTCGCGGGCTGGCGAACGCGACCAATGCCGCCGGCGCCGGCCCCATCGTGATGACCGACGCGCGCGGGCGCCGGTTTCTGCGCTTTGACAGCCCGGTCAGCGCCGATGGCCCGAATGGCCCCAATTTTCTGCAGGTGGGCACGGCCTTCGTCGCATCGCAGCGGGCGATCAGCGTGTTCATGATCGGCCGGCACCACCGGGGCGTCACCACCAGTTTTTTCTCGCTCGGCCTGAACGGCGCCACGCCGCCCAACACATCGGGCGCCATCCTCAACACATCGGTCAGCAACACCGGCCAGTCGCCGTTTCTGCGCGGATCCTCAAGGGCCGCGAACGCACCGATTGCCGGCAATGCCGCCCGCATGCTCACCGGCGCCCAGCTTCACTTGATGGGCGTTGCCTCGCGCAGCACGGCCGTAGCCGGCGCCAATACCGGGCAGTTGCTGTTCATCAACAATGATTATGTGCAGGTCGACCGGGCGCCAACCGCGCTTTCGGGCTCGGGGGCGGAAATTGGGCGTTATGCCTTTGCACCCGGCGCGACCGACTTTTTCGATCTTTACGAAATGGCGGTGTTCACCGGCGAGCTGACCGACGCCCAGGCGCAGGCTGTGGCAGCCAGGCTGGTGGCGAACTGGCAGATACCGGCAATCGCCGACCAGCTCGTTCTGGAAGGCGACAGCATCACCCAGGGCGTGTTCACCGGCCCGGCGGGAAGTGGCGTCATCGCTGGCGAAAATCTTGCCATGCAGCTCACCCGGCCGGGCGCCGAGCTGATCCCCGCCAGCACGCGCGTCATCAACCAGGGGGTGAGCGGCAACAGGGTTTCAAACCTTGTCACCCGGCGCGACGCAGGCGGCGTGTTCAGCTTTCCGGTTGCAGGGCGCAACATCGTAGCGGTGCAGATTGGCCGCAACGACTTGCCCAGCACCACCGGGGCCGCGACGTACAGCCAGATTGTCGCGCTCATCAACACCGCCACCACCGGCTATCTGCAACGCGGCTGGGAAGTGGCGCAGGCGGTGAACATTGCCGTGTCGTCGTCGCTGGTCACGGCCAATACCGATCTGCGCACGCTGCTGCGCGCGGGCACGTTCCTTACCGATTGCAGCGCAGGCCCGGCCCAAAGCTATGCCGGCAGGCTGCGCCTTGTCGACCTGCCGCTGATTACAGTGGGCAACGACACCAAGTTCGACACGCTTGCCGACGCGAACGACACCGCGTGGTTCCAGGGAGATGCCACGCATCCGACACGGGCGGCAACTGCTGCCCTGGCAAGCGGCGGCGACACGCCCGCCAATGGTTATGGCATAATCCTGTAACGTCGCCGGCGGTGGCGCGGCCCGTGGCGAGGCAGTTGCTGCGGCTCCCACAGCGGCGATGCTGTTTCAAAACGGGGCGGCTGGAGGCGATTTCGCGCCCAGCCGCAAGCACGGACGCCGGGTTGCAAATTGGTAATGGCTCGGAATTAGTGCTAGTGTCGCCTTGAGGGTGGATATAGGGGGAATCCGCAGTTTAGTAACATTGGATACAATGGTGACCAGAAATCGCGCCACTGGCTGCGCGGGTTGCCACTGCGTTGATGAGCGTGATGAATTGGGGGCTGCTCGTTTGAACGTTGTTAACCAAGACCTTCGCGCACGACAGGTGCAGGCGCCGCGCGTCGTGGTCAGCCGGGCCGCCCTGCGCATCGCCATGTATTTTGCGCTGTTCCTGTGCGACTGCGCGGCAATACGCTGCGGGTTTGAAATCGGCGTTTCGCTGCGCGGGTGGAAATGGCTGGCGCCGAACGGTGTGGAACTGGGCTGGCTGATTTTGCCGATCCATTTCGTGCTTGGCCTGCGCAACGGCGCCTATTCGCACATCGCGCTTGAATCGGCCAATGAATCGATCCGTCGCGCGCTGTCGGCGTTCATGATGGCGACCTGCGCGATTTCGCTCCTGGTGCTGTTTCAATATGCCGGGCCGCTGGTGTCGCGGCTGGCCTTTGGCGCGGCTATCCTGTGTACGCTCCTGTTCATCATCATTGCCCGCAGCCTGTTCATGCTCTGCTTTTTGTGGGGGCGCACCGATGGGCTGGTCGGCCGGCTCGTCATTATCGACGGCGTCGACCCCGGCAGCGTCGCCGCTTACAGCAATGGTGATCCGGTGTTTGATGCAGGCGCCGCCGGCATCATCCCCGACCTGGCCGACCCGCAGGCGCTGCGCACCGTGGCCGAGGTCGTGGCGCCCTACGACCGGGTGATCGTGGCGACCACGCCTGATCGCCAATATGCCTGGGCGATGCTGCTCAAAGCCTATAACGTCACCGGCGAAATCCTGATCGAGGGTCGCACGATGCTGGGGGCGCTTGCGGTCGATGACTATCATGGCCACGACACGGTTGTGGTTGCGCGCGGGGCGATGTCGCTGCCCAACCGGGCAAAGAAACGGCTGTCGGATCTGGTTATTTCAGGCGTTGCGCTGATTGTGCTCGCGCCGCTGTTCCTGTTGGTGGCAATCGCCATCAAGCTGGACAGCCCCGGCCCGGTGCTGTTCGCGCAGACCCGCGTCGGCCGGGGAAACAAATGGTTCCGCATCCTCAAATTCCGCAGCATGCTCGTGGAACAGGCCGACCAGAGCGGCGCCCGCAGCGCCGCCCGCGACGATGACCGGATCACGCGGGTCGGCCGGTTCATCCGCCGCACCAGCATTGATGAACTGCCGCAGCTCATCAACGTGCTGATGGGCACGATGAGCATCGTCGGCCCGCGGCCCCATGCGCTCGGCTCGCTTGCCGGCGACAAGCCGTTTTGGGAGGTGACCGAACGCTATTGGCTCCGCCATACGCTGAAACCCGGCATTACCGGCCTTGCCCAGGTGCGTGGCTTTCGCGGCGCGACTGACAAGCAGTCGGACCTGGAAAAGCGCCTTCAATCAGACCTTGAATATATCAATGGCTGGCGCATGTGGCGTGACGTGACGATCATGGTCGGGACGTTGCGGGTCATCGTCCATCCCCGCGCCTTTTGACCCGCCACCAGCGGTTCGCGCTACCTGCGCTGCAACTGCGCTGCATACTCAGCCAGAAACGCCAGCAGCGCTGACGGATCGGTGGTCGCGGCGCGCGGCGTGCGGGCGCGGGCACGGGCCAGCGCTGCGGCAAAGTCAGCCTCGGTATCGGCCCAGTCGATCAACCCGCGCTCGGCAAATGCCTCGACGATTTCGGCCTGATGGTCGTCATAATGCTCGCCTCTTGAAAATCGCCGCGGCAGCGCAACCACGCGGCATGACGCCCGCAGCGCGGTGATGAGCGAACCGGTGCCGCCATGGCACACGACGATATCGGCCCGGTCGAGAAGTTGCGTCACCTCGTCAAAAGGCAGTTCCTCCACCGTTTCGATACCCGCCGGCGCCACCCCGCCAACCCCGCGCTGCGCAATCACGCGCTCCGGCACCAGCCCGGCCTGTTTGGCGTTGGCAACGGTTGTGATAAGCCGGTCAAACGGCAGCGTCGCCCCGACGGTTGCAAACAGCAGCGGCTCCTTGGCCGGGCGCGGCACCTCCAGCAGCCGAAACGGATCGAACACACGCGCGCCCTTCCACCGCGCCGCGCTCTCGGCCGATTGTGCGATGCGGACATGCGCCAGCGGACCGGCGAGCCGGGCAAACAGCGATGGCCGGCGAAAGCGCGCGAATGAATCGATCAAAATGATGCGCGCGCCCCATAGCCGCCCCCAAAGCAGAATGAACACCTGCGACCCGGCGCCGGTGGTGATAATGAGGTCGGGCCGCTCCTGCCGCACGATCGCTAGCGAACGCAGCGCGCTGGCCATGGCGGTGCGCAACATTTTCACCGGCGCGCCGAGCCGGGCCTGACCAACCGCAAAATGCGGCACGAAATGCACGCGCTCGGTCGCCGCTATCGACCGGCCAAGCGCTGTATCTTCGGTGACGAGAACATGGTCATGCATCTCCCACATCGGGCGCAGATCGAGTATTTGCCGAACATGGCCGCCGCCCGACGCGGCGAGACAGATTTTCAGCCGGCGTTGATGAGATGACACGATAATCGGCGCCTCCCCGCACCCTGGCCACCGCCAATGCGGCAATGCGCCGCCGGCCGCAACAGGGTGCACCGCTGCGCGGCCTGACCAGGTACAAAAAACTTAACCCCTCGCGGCCTATTCCCCGCAGCGCGCGATGCCGCTAGGATGATGCGCTCGCGGAGGGGAACTCAACATGATGCATCGCAACCCGTTATTCGTCGGCATGGCTGCCCTGTTGCTGGCCAGTTGCGGCCGCACCGCATCGGCGCCGCCGACCGGGCAAGTGCTGGCAACCGTTGGCGGCCAGGAGATTACATCGTCGCTGGTGAAGCTTGAAACCGGGGATACAGGCGGCAATCCGGCCCTTGCGGCCAACCAGCAACAGGCCGGGCTGCAAGCGGTGATTGACCGCAAGCTGCTGGCCAATGCGGCGCGGCAGCGCGGGCTGGACAAATTGCCGATCGCCTCGCTGATCGACCAGCGGGTTCGGGAACTGGCGCTGATTGACCTGCTGCGCACCAGCATCGTGCAGCGCGCGCCGGCCGTGTCCGACGATGAAGCCGCGGTTTATGTGCGCGCGCACCCGGTGAGCTTTGCGCAGCGCCAGCTCATCAACGTTGACCAGTTGCTGGCGCCAAACGTGCCGCAAAAGGTGATTGAGGCAATGCGGCCGATCGAGAGTTTCGACGAGATTGCCGCCCTGCTAGAAACCAACAAAATTCTTTATCGTCGCGGGTCGAGCGTGATCGACACCGCGAGTATTTTGCCCGAGGCAGCGCAGCAGATATCGCAGTTGGGCGTGGGCAAGGTGTTCGTGACGCCGCAAGGTGCAGGCGCGGTCATCTCGGTAATCAGGGCAACGCGCAGCCAGGGCCTTAACCAGGCGGATTCGGTTGCAACCGCCAAGGCCATCTTGACGCAGCAGCGCTCGCAAGGGTTGCTCAAGCAGGAGATCGAATCGATCCTCGCGGCCGGCAAGCCGACCGTCCAGTTCAACGCCGCGGTGAAACGGGCCGGGCCGGCGGCCGGGGGGGCGCCCGCCGGGAAGACCAAGTGAGCGCAGGCGGCGCGCAGGCCGCCGCCGCTGCCATCACGCGCCGACGCGGCGCCAGCCTGAGCGGGATCAGCCTGAGCGGGATCAGCCTTAGCGGCGGCGGCCTGAACCGGGCCAGCCTGAGCCGGGCCCTTGGGCACACCGGCCGCCGCACGCAGATTGGCGCAGGGCGCGCCGGCTGGCATTGTGCGGCGTGCGACCGCCGGGTGCGCGCGGCGGGCCTGGTGCCCATGCGCCACCGCCGATAGCGCCCTCAAATGCCCGCGTCCCCCACCATAGCCCGCGTGCTTGCGGGCGACCTTTGCAGCGGCTGCGGGCTGTGCGCTGGCGTTTCAGCGGGCGCGGTGACGCTGGAGACGGTCGCGCCGGGCTATACGCGCCCGGCTGTGCCCGCCACACCAGACGCGGCCGCCGAGCGGAAAATCGCCGCAGCGTGCCCCGGCGCGGTGGTTGCCCCCTGGCATGAGCCGGGCGCCGAGACGCACCCCTATTGGGGCCCGCACCGTCAGGTCGCGACGAGCCATGCGGCGGATGCCGGCGTCCGCTTCGAAGGGTCGTCGGGCGGCGTCATCAGCGCGTTGCTGATCGAGGCGCTGGAAACCGGCCTGGTCAGCGCCGTCCTCCACACCGGCGCAGACCCCGACAACCCGACCCGCAACATCGTGCAGTGGTCGCGCACCCGTGATGCGGTGATCGCCGGCGCGGGCTCCCGTTATGCGGCATCGTCGCCGCTCGCCGCGATTGACGAAGCACTCGCATCGGGCGAGGTTTTTGCGTTTGTCGGCAAGCCTTGCGATGTGTCGGCGTTGCGGCAGCTCGGGCGCGTCGACGCCAGGGTGGCGCGCCAGGTGCCGCTGATGCTGTCATTCTTCTGCGGCGGCGTGCCGAGCCATGCCGGTGCCGACCGGATCATCGCCGCGATGGGGCTGGCGCCGGCGGCAGTATCGCACTTTCGCTATCGCGGCCGGGGATGGCCGGGCCTGACCCGCGCCGAAACAGCCGATGGCCAGGTCGCCGAAATGCGGTATGCGCAAAGCTGGGGCGGGCATCTGTCAAAGGAAGTGCAGTTTCGCTGCAAGATTTGCCCGGATGCGGTGGGCGGCGTTGCCGATATCGCCGCGGCCGACGCCTGGTATGGGGGCGAAAGCGGCTATCCCCAATTCGAGGAACAGGACGGGCGCAGCCTCGTGATTGCGCGCACGCTTGCCGGGCAACGGCTGCTCGACGGGGCATGCGCGCGCGGCGCGATCATGCTGGCGCCGTTGCCGGTCGATGAGATCGACCTGATGCAACCCTCGCAGGCGCGGCGCAAGCGGCTGGTCGCCGCGCGCCTGGCGGCCTGTCGCCTGCTCGCGCAGCCGGTGCCGGTGGTCACCGGATTAGCCGTGGCCGCCGCCGCACGGCGCGGGCCGGCGCGCGAGCACCTGCGCAATTTGCTGGGAACAGCGCGGCGGATCCTTGCAAATCGCCGGTGATCCAAAATGATGCAGCGCAGTAAGCTAACGGTTTCGCTTGCGGCGCATTCGGTGTAATGGGATGATGGAGAGGGACGGGGGAATTATGATTGCTAAGGGTTCTTGCAGGCTCATGCATGGTCTGCTGGCGGGCGCGTCGCTTGTGTTGCCAGCGCTTGCCCATGCGCAGACCGCGCCGACAACGTCCCCCGACCGCGTAACGCAGCTCAGCTTTTCGTTCGATGCCCGGTACGACACCAATATTGCGCGGGCAAATGCGGCACAGGCCGCGTCGCGCGGTCTTGCGCTGGCTGACCAGCGGTTTACGCCAAGCGCCCAGTTGACGATCACACGCTCGCCCGGCCCGACCCACCTGACCGTCACTGCCGATGTCGGCTATGCCTTCCATCGCAACAACACGCTGCTCAACCGCGAACGGCTGGCCTTTGGCGGCGACCTGGGCATTGATGTTGGCCCGTGCACCTTTTCCGTCTTGCCGCGCTATCAGCGCCGGCAAAGCGACCTGGCCGAAATTCAGCCGACCGATACGCCCGGCGCCAACAGCGTGCGCAACACCGAAGCCACGCAGGATTATGAAGGGCGCGTCGCGTGCGGGAGCAAGATCGGCATCCGCCCTTATGGCAATATCGAGCGGGTCATCGGCGACAACGCCAATATCCGGCGGCAGGTTTCCAATTATCGCACCACGCGCTATGGCGGCGGCATCAGCTATTCAAATCCCAATCTGGGTGATTTTTCACTCGGCTATGTTCGCGACCAGACGCGTTATCCGTTGCGCCCCTCGGTGTTTGGCCGGGGGTTCGAATCGGAAACCTATCTGTTCAATGCCTCACGCCAGATCGGCGCCAATCTCACGGCATCCGGCAATGTCGGCTATGTCCGGCTGGCGCCGTCGGGCCTCAACGTGCAGGGGTTCAACGGCTTTTCGTGGAAAGCCGACATCGTCCTCACCCCCACCCCCGACCTGCAGCTTTCGGCCTCGATTGAGCGCAACGTCCAGCCCTCGCTCAACGTCGATGCGCTATATGTGGTTGGCCGCAATTATGAAGGCGCCGCGAGCTACGCCATCAACGACCGGATGACATTGAAGCTGTCCGGCCTTGTTCAGCCGCGCAACTATCGCGGTTCGGGCACCTCGCTTGGCCAGCTTCTGGTCAATGACGTTCGCCAGTCAATTGGCGGTGAGCTGACGTTCCGGACATCATCCCGCCTCTCTTTTGCGCTGAACACGGGCTATCAGCGGCGCAATGCCGACGGCACGTTTTTTGATTATAGCGCCGTATTCGGCGGTTTGACCGCGCATTTGACCCTGTAAACGCGTTTGATGGGAACTGATTTTGCTATGATGGCTTTCACCCGATTTGTTCGCCCCGCAATGGTGGCGCTCGCCATGGTCATGGCAACCGGCGCGGTGGCACAAAAGGCGGCGCCCCCCGCTCCTGCGGCTGCCCCCGCCACCAAGCCCGACCAGCCAGCGACGCTCACGCTGAACGATGGCTATGTGCTTGGCATCGGCGATATCGTTGAAGTGGCGGTGCTGGGGCGCGAGGAGTTTCATCCGCGCGTGCAGGTACAGACCGATGGCACCATTCAATTGCCGCTGCTCCATTCGGTGAAAGCGGCCGACCTGACAGTGCTCCAGCTCCGGGATTCGGTGCGCGACCTGTTGAAAACGGGCGGCTATTATACCGATCCTGTCGTGAGCGTGGTGGTGGCCACCTTCGCCAGCCGCTATGTCACCGTGCTCGGTGAGGTGGCGCAGCCCGGCCTGCTGCCGGTTGATCGCGCTTATCGTATCTCCGAAATTCTCGCCCGGGTGGGTGGCGCGCGCGCCACGGGTGATGACGAGGTTCAGTTGCGCCGGGCAAATGGCGACGAAATGAAGCTGCAGGTCAGTGACATCGCCAGCGGCGGGCCTGACAAGGACCCGTTCGTCAATCCCGGCGACAAGATCTTCATTGCCGCAGCGCAAGTTTTTTACATTTATGGGCAAGTGTCGTCGCCGGGCTCGTTTCGCATCGAGCGTGGCATGACCTATCGCATGGCACTTGCACGCGGCGGCGGATTAACCGCCCGGGGATCAGAAAAGCGCATAAAAGTTTTCCGTGGGGGCCAGCAGATCAAGAAGATTGACCTTTCGGGAAAGGTGCAGGGCGGAGATACGATAGTCATAGGCGAGCGCTTCTTCTGAAGTTGAAAGATTGAAAAGGTTTTGTACCAATGAGTATTTATCAATTTTTCGCAATATTTTGGGCACGCCGCTGGTTGATCGTCTTAAGCACGCTTCTATGCTTCACCGGCGCCATCATGATCGCCAAGCTGCTGCCTCCTCGCTATGAGTCAGAATCGCGCCTCATGCTTGACATCGTCAAGCCCGATCCCGTGACCGGCGAAGTTGTCGCGTCGCAATTCGCCCGGGCTTATGTAAAAACCCAGGTTGAGCTGATCCGCGATTATCGCATCGCCGGCCAGGTCGTTGATGACCTGGGCTGGGAGAAATCGCCGGTGCTCGCGGCGCGCTACGCCGCGCGGGCGGGGTCAGATACCCGCGACTTCCGGCGTTGGCTGGCGCAGCTCGTCATTGACAATACCGATGTGAAGCTGATCGAAGGCAGCAACATTCTTGAAATCAGCTATACCGGGTCATCGCCCGAGTCCGCGCGCAAAGTGGCCGACACCATCCGCAAAGCCTATGTCGATCAGGCGGTGTCGCTGCGCCGGGAAGATGCGCAGAACAATGCCGACTGGTTCCGCACCCAGGCCAGCCGAATCCGCGAACTGCTGACCGCGGCGGAAAAGCGCAAGGCCGATTTTGAACGGGCAAACAACATCATTCTGGGCGAAGACGGGCAATCGGACACTGATTCCACGCGCCTGTCCGCACTGGCGGCTTCGGCGCCAGCGCAGGGCACCTCGGTCGTGACCCCGCCCGCCGCCGTGGCGCAGCCAACCGAATCGCCGCAGCTTGCCCAGGCCAATGCCGCCGTTGCCGCGGCCGAGCGCGTGCTCGGGCCAAACAACCCCGACCTCATCAACCTGAAGCGGCAGCGCGATGCCATCGCCGCCTCGCTGCCGGTGTCCGCCCCGGTATCCGCGCCGCGCGTGGTGACGACGGGTCCGTCAATCGGCGCGCTATACAGCGCCCAGCAGGCCAAGGTGCTGGCGCAACGCGGCAAGGTTACCGAAGCGCGCCAGCTTGCCGCCGACGTTGCCGTGCTGCGCGGGCAATATCTCAAAACGGCCTCGCGCTCCGCTGACCTGGCGCAGCAGGGGGAAGCCACTGAATCGGGCATGACGCTGCTGGGCAACGCCGTGGCGCCCGCCAGCCCCAGCTTCCCGCGCTGGCCGCTCATTATCATCGGGTCGCTTGGGCTGGGCTTTGCGCTGGGGATTATCATGGCGCTGCTCATCGAACTGTTCAGCCGCAAGGTGCGCGGGATCGACGATCTGCGGATGGAAGGGGTGCCGGTTATCGGGGTGATGGCCAGGCCCTTGCTTCGCCGCTCCGGGCCACGCCGGTTCCTGTCGCTGCCTGGCAGGCGCCGCAATGAAGAGGCCTATGCATGAGCGACACCACGGTACAGGCGCCCGTGCGCTCGCTGGCGACGACCACGCCACCAGTCACGCCCAACACCGTGCTGGCGCGAGCGACCCCGACCGGCAACCTCGCAATCGCGCTGTCGCCCGACGGTGTGGCGGCCGAGTCGATCCGCTCGGCGCGCGCGCATCTTATCGCGCAACATCTGCGCGATGGCCGCCGGTCGCTGGCGGTGTGTGCGCCCGCCCAGGGTGCCGGGTGCAGCTTTGTTGCGGCCAATCTGGCTGCCGCAATCGCACAGACCGGGATGAAGGTGCTGCTGATCGACGCAAATTTTCGCGATCCGTCAGTCGGTAGTTATTTCCGCACCGAACGCCCGAGCGCCGGCCTTTATGAGTGCCTGGCAGACCCGTCCCTGCCGATTGGCTCCGTCGTAAATGAAGACCCCATTCCCAATCTGTCGGTGATTTTTGCCGGCCAGCCCGGGCCGGAACCACAGGAAATGCTGGGCGGTGGCGTGTTCAAGCTGTTCATGGAACAGTGCATGCGCGACTATGACCTGACCATAGCCGACACCCCGCCTGGCAACCGCTTTGCCGATGCGCGCCGCGTGGCCTCCGTCATGCGCTATGCGATGATCGTCACGCGGCGCAACCACACCTATCTGCGCGACGTAAAGACAATGGTCGCCGAGTTGACGGCGGACCGGGCACGCGTCATCGGCACGTATCTGAATGACTATTGAGGTTGCCGATCACGCCACAACATTTGCACCCGCGCCGAGATTGTTGCGGCTAGCGGATCACTGGCCGTTGCTCGCCGGGCTGGCGGCGATGGCCGTGCCGACCTTTGCGCGGCTGGGCCAACAAAGCTGGTCGACCGAGGCCGGCGCGCATGGCCCGCTTGTGCTGGCAACGGGCCTGTGGCTGCTGGTGCAGCACCGCGAGGAGCTGGAGGCGCGGCGCACGCCTGCCTCCCCGGTGCTGCTCGCCATTGGCCTGGCCGTCGCGTTTATTGGCTATGCCTTTGGTCGCGCTTTCGATTTTCTAAGCATCGAGGCGATGGGTCTGTATGGCTGCTTTGCGCTCATCACCTATCGGCTAGTCGGGTTGCGCGCGATGCTGGCGTGCGGATTTCCCTTTGCCTATCTGTTGTTCATGGTGCCGCCGCCGGGGTGGCTGATTGACTATATCACCGGCCCGCTGCGGATATTTGTGTCGCAGGCGGCCGAGGCTATCCTGCTTCCCTTTGGCTATCCGCTGGCACGCGAGGGCGTGACCCTTGTTGTCGGCCAATATCAGTTGCTCGTCGAAGAGGCCTGCT
>JAKFUZ010000019.1 GCA_021732445.1 Sphingomonas sp.
GCCCGGTGCTCGCCAACCATGCGGACCGCGCGCTCACGGACCTCAGGCGAAAACTTGTTCGTTATCTTGCTCATAGTGCAGGCTCCTTCTCACAAGTTGGAGCCTCCGGGAAATCCGGGACGCTTCATTTCCGTTGGCACACTTCGGAATTGGCGTGTGATGAAAATAGGGCCGTCGTTCGTAAAAATCGGCAAAGCGGTTCTCTACCGGGTCGATGAGCTTGAGGCGTGGGACGACAAGAATCGTGTGCAGTGCCGCGCCCCAAGGCGAATTGAACAAAGCGCTATGGATCGTGCTTGATCGCTTAGAGTCCATCTGGGATCAATTCGTGTTTTTGCATAGCTTTCGGAGCATGAGGCGAACGGTGGCCCAGCGCAGGAAGGTGAGGCCGGTGCGGTTGAGGTACTCCCAGTCCTTTGCCAATCGGCGGCAACGGTTGAGCCAGGCGATGGTGCGCTCGACGATCCATCGTCGAGGCAGGATGACGAACCTGTGCACGTCCGAGCGTTTGACGACCTCGACGTTGACCTGGGCACCGGCGGCGGCGAGGCCGTCGCGGAATTTTGGTCCCTGCTAACCGCTGTCGGCGTAGAGCTTGAGCAGAAACGGATAGAGGCCGAACAGCGCGCCCATCAGCAACACACCGCCGTCGCGATCCTGCACGTCGGCGGCATGCACGATGGCCCGCATCGACAGGCCCTGTGTGTCGACCAGGACGTGCCACTTCTTACCTTTGATCTTCTTGCCGGCGTCGTAGCCTGGCGGATCGACCGAGCGCCCCCTTTTTTCGGCGCCCTTGACGGTCTGGCTGTCAATGATCGCCGCTGTGGGACTGGCCTCCCGGCCCGCTGCCTCACGACACGCAACATAGAGCGCGTGATGGATGCGCTCCAGCGCCCCGTCCCAGTCCCATCGCCGGAAGTAATCGTTGACCGTGCTCCGCGGCGACAGATCAACCGTTTTTTTAGTTGCCTGCCAGGGACTTGAAGTGACGTACAAAATTCAGAACATCGGCGGGCATAAGGCGACCGATCGCGCGGGTCGAGTAGACAGCTGTCACGATCCGGCCCTCTGGATCGATGACGAACCCGGTCGCTTGGAGGGCTAGCGGATTCTCATTGACGAAGGCGCCGGTGGCTGCGGAAACTGCTCGTGCATCCGCGCTGTAGCCGACCGGAAACCCTAGCTTGTGCTTGTCGACGAGCGCCTCCGATTTTTCCCGATCGTCCGTCGATACTGAGACGACCCTGATCCCGTCCTCGGCGAACTTGTCCGCCGCTCGCGCAAATTCGGCGAGCTGGGCGTTGCAGTATGGACACCAGGAACCACGGTGGAACAGGATAACACCGAACCCGCCCGCCAGATCTCCGGGCAAGTGGATTTCGCCGCCGCCAGCGCGACCAAAGATGAATGAGGGAAAGACGTCGCCATTCTGCAGCATCACAATTGCACTCCTTGTTAAATTCTTTTGGCGCTCAAAGCGCCGAGTGGTCCTTCACCGCTTCTTCCAACGCCCGCTTCAACCCGAGAAAGCGTTCGTCGACTGCGGCCGGGTTTTCGCGGTTGAGCGCGATCATCTGCGCACGTGTCTCGCCGCCGCGGATTACTTCGAACGCCCGGGCTTCGATGCCGGCAACGATCGCATCGGCGACGGCGGAAGCCGGCTCGCGCGAAAAGCCTAGATCGGGTCCGGCGCGGTTCGATTTCATCATGGGCGTATCGGTGCCACCCGGATAGACGGTCATCACGTGGATGCCCTCACCCTTCAGTTCGCGCCGCAACGCCTCGCCGAAGTTGGCAAGCCCGGCTTTCACCGCGGCATAGGTCGCATAGAACGGTGCACCGACGAGCGCTATCCCGGAGGAGATGTTGACAATCACGGCATCGCCGCCTTCCCGCAGGACTGGCAGCGCCGCCCGGGTCAACATGATCGGCGCCACGAGATCGATATCGATCATCGCCTGCAGTTCGGCTTCGGGCGTGTTCTCAAGGCGTCCAGCCCGAACCCCACCTGCATTGTTGACGAGGATGTCCAGGCCGCCGAGCTTTTGCAACGCTCCTTCCAACGTTGTAGCGCGGCCCTCCGGCGTGGCAATGTCGGCGACGACGCCGTGAACCTCACTGTCCCCTGCCTTCAGCTCGGTGACAGCATCCGCGACCATTTTGGCGCGGCGGCCGGTTATAGCTACCCTCGCGCCCTTGGCCAGAAGCGCGTGGGCAAGGGCCAGTCCGATGCCGCTCGATCCGCCAGTGATCAGAATGCGTTTGCCATCAATGTTCACGAGCGTGCTCCTTCCAGCTTATCCTGTGTCCTGTTCTCGAAGTCGGACGCGTTGTGGCGTTCGTGGAGTTGGCTCGACGGCTCGCCCGAAGTCCGGTTGACCTTGCGGCCGCGCGTCACCGCCGGTCGGCCATAGATCTGTTCGGCCCAGCGATTCACGTGCGTGTATTCGTGCGTAGAGAGAAACTGCGCCGCGTCGCCATACTGCCAGCCCTTCACCACACCGCCATACCAGGGCCAGATCGCGATATCGGCGATGGTATATTGCGAACCGGCAACATACTCGTTGTCGGCAAGACGCCGGTCGAGAACGTCGAGCTGGCGTTTCACCTCCATCGCGTACCGGTCGATGGCGTATTTGATCTTCTCCGGCGCATAGGCATAGAAATGGCCGAAGCCGCCGCCGAGGAACGGGGCCGAGCCCATCTGCCAGAACAGCCAGGATAGCGTTTCGGCGCGCATCGGCTGTTCCGTCGGCAGGAAGGCGCTGCCGAATTTTTCCGCCAGGTGCATCAGAATCGCGCCGGATTCGAAGATGCGGATCGGCGTCGGGCCGGAGCGGTCCATCAGCGCAGGGATCTTGGAGTTCGGATTGACCTCGACGAATCCGGAGCCGAACTGGTCGCCGTCGCCGATCTTGATCAGCCAGGCGTCATATTCGGCGCCCTTGTGACCGGCCTCGAGCAGTTCCTCTAACATGATAGTGACCTTCTGGCCGTTCGGCGTGCCCAGCGAATAGAGCTGGAAGGGATGCTTGCCGATGGGCAGCTCCTTATCATGGGTGGAACCGGAAATCGGGCGATTGATACTGGCGAACTGACCACCATTGCCCTTCTCCCAGGTCCAGACTTTCGGCGGCGTGTACTCTGCGGTATTCGTCATGGTCGCTCCTGTGACGTCTCAATGGCCAGCTTAGGCCGCCGGAGGATAATTCGACGGGAACAGCGCGCGCTTTGTCTCCTCGTCGTTCACTTTCTTGAAGGCGTGGTCCTTGCCGACTTCTCGCGCTCTGGAGGCGGCAGGCCGTGCATCGACAGCTTCGAATAGGCGCTTGAGGTTGGGAAAGGCCGCCAGCGGGTCTTCCGCCCCTTTGCGTACACGGGAGGCGCGATCGAGCCAGCCCCAGGCGGACATGTCGGCGATCGTGTAGCTGTCGCCTATGATCCAGTCCCTCCCCTCAAGATGATCGTTCAGGACCTGATAGTGGCGCTCGGCCTCGCGACGATAGCGGTTGGTCGCGTATTCCTGGCCCTCCGGCGCGGCGAACTGGAAATGCACGGCTTGTCCCGAAAAAGGCCCGAGACCCGTGCCAAGGAAAAGCAGCCAGGACAGCAGTTCGGGCCGATCCTCCGGCGTGCCGAGAAACTTAGCCGTTTTCTCGGCAAGGTAGATCAGGATCGCAGTGGAATCGAAAACCCGCGCTTGCCTGCCTCCCGGACCGTCCGTGTCAACAATGGCTGGTACCTTGCCGTTCGGATTGATCGCCCGGAACGCCGGAGCGTGCTGCTCGCCCTTGCTGGTGTCGACGGCCACGGTTTCATATGGAACCCCTGCCTCCTCAAGGAACAGGGCAATCTTGGCCGGGTTCGGCGTGGGATGGAAATAGAAGCGGATCATGGTGTCTCCTGCGGTTGAATTGACAGTGTTGCAGACGATGGCCGGCTGGCCGCCAGCAGGACGCCCACAACGATGACTGCTATTGCAATGCCTTCGACGAACGACGGCGTTTCGCCCAGGGCCGGGATGGCAAGCAGCGATGCCGCAGCGGGAACGAGAGCGATCATGGCCGTCGCCGCCGAGGCGCCCAACAGCGAAACCGCTCTATTGAAGGTGACGAGCGCAACCGCCCCCATCAACACACCCTGGTAAAACAACTGGAGCGCTATCTCGCTTGCGGACGCGCGGCCGAGATGGCTGAGACCGAAGAGGACATAGGCCGGCAGAAAGAGAGCTGCCGACCAGATGCAGATGAGCGCCGCCGCCTGGATCGACGACAGGCCGCTACGGCGGAACAGCAACGTATAGACCGCCCACATGCCACCTGCCGCGGCTAGGGCCGTAACGCCGGCTGGACTGGGCGGAGCCTGTGTCGTGACGGCTCCGGTGAGGCAGACCAGTCCGGCGAGGATCGCGGCATATCCAGTCCACCGGATCCACCCCTGCTGTTCCTTCAGGAAGACGAAGGAGAGTATTCCTGCGACGAGAGGCATCGTCGTTGGAGCAATGGAGGCGGCCTGTGCCGCCGAAGTCAGTTTGAGCCCGAGCGCCACGAGGAGCACGAAGGGTGCACCCCACAGCAATGCAAACAAAAGCCCCTCACCCCATGCAGACATGGGAAGGCGCGAACCGCGACGCAGGACAGCCGGGGCAAGGAGGACGGCGCCCACGCCGAAGCGAAGCGCGGTCACGTCCCAGACCTGCAATTCGCGCGTGACGCTGAACCGGGTCACCACGAACCAGCCTGAAAAGATCGCGATCGATAGAGCAGCCCAGAGCAGACCCTCAAGCCGCGTGCCCCGCCATGACGCCACGCGTTCCGCTCGTGTAACTTCAATCGCCTCCTGGGCAGCCATGATTCCAGCCTTTGGATCGTCCAAGGCTGCCGGCAGAGAAACGATGACGGCGGTCACACCTTGAGTTCTAGTTCACTTGTTCTAGAATGCATCGGCGCGGACAATATGGCAAGACGCGAAGCTGGAATTTTGCGAGAGCGCCGGATGGCAAGACCAAGAGAATTCGATGAGGAAGCCGTGCTCGACGCGGCAATGCAATGCTTCTGGCGCCATGGCTACGAGGCAACGAGGCAACGTCAGTGCGCGACCTTATCGACAAGACCCGGATCACCGGCGCGAGCCTTTACAACGCATTCGGGGATGAGCGCACGCTCTTCGCCAAATCGTTGGACCGCTATGTGGAGAACAGCGTAGCCGACCGTATCCGACGTTGCCGTGCATTACCGCCCCGCGAAGCCATCGAAGCGTTCTTTTCCGATGTCTTGAAGCGATCGCTTGAGGATCCTGAGCGCAAGGAGTGCATGCTCGTGAACACCGCATCCTCGATCTATTGGGCAAGGGCGTAAGTGACGAAACTACAACCATTCCCGGATACAATGACCGAGCGCAATTGGGGCGGACTAGAGGATTGAAGCGCATGACATTTGGAGGGACTGCCGTGCGCTCGCTGTTCGAGCGGACTTTGGATGCGCTTCCGGACGGCGTCCTACTAACCGACTCCGAGCGTCGCGTAGTCTATGCGAATCGCTCTTTTGCTCAGCTCTGGAAGATTCCAGACGAATTGGTGAGCACGAAGAACGAGCTCGGCATGCTCACTTTCGTGACGGACCAACTGCTGGACCCGGAGGGTTTCCTTCGCGAGGTGGATCGGCTGCAGCTGGCCCAGGAGACCTCCGAGGACGAAATTCTGCTCAAGGACGGCCGCATTTTTTCGCGGCGCAGTGTGCCGTTCGATGAAGGTGGAAGGTTGGCTGCGCGAATCTGGATTTTTACGGATATCACCGAAGCACGCAGCGCCAGTATCGACGCGTTGACGGGAATACCGAACCGGCATGCCTACTCACGACAATTTCCAGAATATCTCAACACGGCCAACGATGGCCTATTCCGATCCGTCGCCATTCTCGATATCGACAATTTCAAAAGCTACAATGACAGGCATGGCCATGCGGCTGGAGACGACGTTCTGCGCCAAATAGGCACGGTTCTGCGCACGCATTTAACAAATGCCGACGATCTTTTTTTCCGGATCGGCGGCGAGGAGTTTCTCATGGCGTGTCGTACACGCGCCGCTCTGGACGCACACACTTTTTTTGAGGCATTGCGGAATCGAGTCGGTGCGTTGGCAATTACACACCCCGGGAACCAACCCTACGGTGTGGTGACGGTTTCGATGGGGCTTGGGATTTTTGAAGGGCCACAATCGCCGGCCGACGTCTTTCACCAGGTTGATGCGGCGTTGTATCAATCCAAGCATCTGGGCCGGAACAGGGTAACTATCTGGCGCCTCTAGTGCCAGTGTTATCATGGATGGACGACGCCCCGACACGCTATAGTTTCGCGGCAGAGGCGGCCGCGAGCGCGGACTTATCCTTCACAAGTTCATGGAGGAGGTGCTGCCGGGGAAATCGGAAAATCTCGAGCGGCTATCGACTGATCGACCGCCAGACTAGAGCCATCCCTTGCGACCAAAATATGTGCATACATCTCGTGTTCCCTCAAGATCGAAAGTATAACGTCGCCTGCGACACTGCCTCAACTTTTTCGGTGGTCCGTGTTCTTTTTTCCATGCCTGTAGCCCAAAAATATGAGCGTAGGTCTCCACCGCCAAAGACCTCCGGCTATGGAATCGATGCATTCGGCGATGCATCCAAAAACCAATGGTGCGGCCGAAAGAATTGACGTTTAGAAGTACGATGCTGGTAGATTTATTCCCAGTGCGACCAAAATAGACATCAGCTACATTGCGCCACAGAGCTTGCCCTCAATAGAGCCCGGTCTGAATATCCGATCCGCGCACCATGGTCGGATCGACTGGACAGCGATCGGCTATCCCAAGAATCATCTGGCGCTGTCGTCATTGAGTGATTGAGTGGCCCTTCGAGTACAATCGTTCGTGTGAAAAGATCGGTGGGCATCATGTCGGAACGTTTCGAATGCACGACTGTCATTCGCGCTCGCTCAGGCGGGAGACTCTTGCGTTGTGCAGATAACCGCATGGCCATCGTCGTGCAGGCGGCAAGCCCTGCAGCAAATCGTAGGGTGAAGGACCATAGCCGAGACCGCCAAGGCTTTATCAGCTCATCTGCGATACCTGCTCAATCTCGAACGGGGCCGCCACTTCATGCACGGGCGACGTCAACAATGACGATGTCTAGATCTCGCAGTGCGCGGCTACCTACTCCTCCATCGAGTTCCTGTCCTAAGGGATGTTGTATCTATCCTGGGTCGCGGCAAGAGCAATCGCGCCGGGATTTCGGGCCGAGGGCGTTGTTGATGATCAATGGTCGATCACTTGCGTATCCCGAGTCTGCGGACAGCCCGCGCCCGTTTCTCGAGCCACCACCCGAACTCCGGGTGCCACATCCCATGAACCCCGTCGGCGCCAAGTTCGCGGGCCGCCTGCAATGGCCAGTTCGGGTCCTCCAGCAGTTCGCGACCGAGTGCGACGAGGTCGATATCGCCTTGGTCGATCGAGCGGTCGACCAGCTTCGGGTCCCAAAGAAGTCCGACACCGATCGTCGCGATGCGTGCTGCCGTCTTCACCCGCGCGGCGAGGGCGAGCTGATAGCCGTGCTCGAGGGTCATGCCCTGCGGACGTTCCCGTCCTGAGATGCCGCCGCTTGAGCAGTCGATCGCGTCGACGCCGAGGTCCTTCAGTCGTTGTGCGAGGTAGATTGTGTCGTCCACTTGCCAGCCCTCGGGATGCCAGTCGGTGACCGATAGGCGGAAGACCAGTGGGTATTCGTCTGGCCAAACCTCGCGGATCGCTGCGGCGATCTCGAGTGCCAGACGGCATCGTCCTTCGAGGCTTCCGCCGTAGTCATCGCGCCGTTGGTTCGCGAGCGGCGAGTAAAACTGGTGGATGAGAAACCCATGCGCGGCGTAGACCTCGATCACCCGGAAGCCGGCCTCGCGTGCTCGCTCAGCGGCAATTCGGAACGACGCGATCACTTCCCTGATGTCCTCGATGCTCATCGCGGCCGGAGCAGGCCAGCCTTCCGCGTATGGGATCGCACTCGGCCCGAGTGCAGCCCACGGTTTTTCACCGCGCTGTGCGATGTCTTCCGAGTCGACCGGTGTCTCACCGTGCCAGGGGCGGCGTTCGCTCGCCTTGCGGCCCGCATGGGCGAGCTGGATGCCTGCAACTGCTCCCTCTTGCGAGAGGAAGCGAGTGACCGCCGCGAGCCGGTCGATGTGGGCGTCCGACCATATCCCGAGGTCGCCATGTGTACGCCGGCCATGCTCCTGCACCGCAGTAGCCTCGCAGAACACCAGCGCGGCGCCTCCGAGTGCGAACCGACCGAGGTGGACCAAGTGCCAGTCGTTCGCCACGCCGTGCTGCGCGCGGTACTGGCTCATCGGTGAGACGACCACCCGGTTCTTTAGCGTTACACCGCGCAGCAGGAATGGTTCAAACAGCGTCATCTGGTACGTCTCTCTTCGTTGTAATTGGCTTTGGTCTGCTTCGAGCGGTGTCGTCATTGGGGTTGCACGATCCGCCACGATGCCGACCCTCGCAGCGTCCAGCCACGCAGAATCTCGAGTCCTGACAAACCGTCCGATGACGGAGGTGCAGTCGGCGCAGCGCAGCATACAGGGCCGCGTACATACGCGGTTTCGCCCGCAAGCGGCTGGCTGCGATCGTGATCGCGCTGCCACGCGACGTCGCCGAGCTCACGATGCTCGCGAAGGAAGATTACATTTTTCCGCATGCCCAAAATACGCCGGACTGGTTTGCCTCACCGGAGCCGTCACGACGCAGGCTCCGAGCAGCCCAGAGCAGACCCTCAAGCCGCGTGCCCCGCCATGCGTTCCGCTCGTGTAACTTCAATCGCCTCCTGGGCAGCCATGATTCCAGCCTTTGGATCGTCCAAGGCTGCCGGCAGAGAAACGATGACGGCGGTCACACCTTGAGTTCTAGTTCACTTGTTCTAGAATGCATCGGCGCGGACAATATGGCAAGACGCGAAGCTGGAATTTTGCGAGAGCGCCGGATGGCAAGACCAAGAGAATTCGATGAGGAAGCCGTGCTCGACGCGGCAATGCAATGCTTCTGGCGCCATGGCTACGAGGCAACGAGGCAACGTCAGTGCGCGACCTTATCGACAAGACCCGGATCACCGGCGCGAGCCTTTACAACGCATTCGGGGATGAGCGCACGCTCTTCGCCAAATCGTTGGACCGCTATGTGGAGAACAGCGTAGCCGACCGTATCCGACGTTGCCGTGCATTACCGCCCCGCGAAGCCATCGAAGCGTTCTTTTCCGATGTCTTGAAGCGATCGCTTGAGGATCCTGAGCGCAAGGGATGCATGCTCGTGAACACCGCGCTCGACGCGGCACCCCCCGACGAAGCGTTCCGGGAAAACGTCGCGGCCGTGCTCATGCGCATCGAGATGTTTTTCCTGGGCCGAATAGAGTCGGGTCAGGCCGATGCCACGATCGCATCACTGCTGCCGGCAGAGGATATGGCACGGCATCTCCTGAGCGTGCTGATGGGATTGCGCGTGCTCGCGCGCGTGCGACCCGAGCCAGCTTTGCTGAAGGGAATCGTAGCGTCGGCTCTCGGAATGCTCGATTGCGCAAGAAAGGAAAAGGCTTTGCCCGCGATCTGATCAGATAGCATAGAGCACCTGATGCGGGATCATCGAGGACAGGGCTCTCTCTCTCTCTCTCTTTCTCTTTCTCTGTCGGAATGCGTTGCGGAGATCATCTAGGGCTGCGCACGACTTCACCGGCCCGGGAATTATACCGCTGGGCCGCCGCGGCATCCAGGCTCCTTTTATCAGGCCGTGAGCGGCCGAAGTTTCTGGATGAGGCTCTCCGCGTCGAGCTGAAACCCGTTATACACGACGCGACCATCGGGTGCGATCACCACAAACCATGGGGTTCCGCCGGACCGGTAGGCCTCCATGATTGCTGGCGCAGCGTCTACTGAGCCCGAGCCCGCGACAGCATGACCAAATGGAAGACGCAGTCCATATCGGCGTTGGTTTTCCCGCAGACGATCGAAGGTATTGACTTCCGAACCCTCGAACACAGTCTGTATCGCCGCCAAGCCAACTCCCTTATCGCGAAATTCCTCGGCAAGGGTCACGAATGTGGGAAAACCATGTGCATGACAGCCTGCACACCAATCCTGAAAGAAGTACAATATTTTGAAACCTTGCCCCAACTCGGCCAAGGTCAAGGAGCTACGCTCGTCACCATTTTCATCGATCCACCGGATATTCTCCAGCGGAGGGGCAGGCAGACCCACAATTCCCGTTTCCATGAAGCCCTCCGATGTCGGCTCGCGGCGTTAAACCACGAGCCGCAGGTTTGCTAAGCGGCAGCACCGGCCCTGCGCGGCAACACCCAGTCCGGACGTGCAAAGTGGCAGGTGTACCCGTGGGGAATTCGCTCGAGATAATCCTGATGCTCGGGCTCTGCCTCCCAGAAATCACCGACTGGCTCGACCTCGGTGACGACCTTGCCTGGCCATAGGCCCGACGCTTCAACATCTGCAATCGTATCGAGCGCAACGGCCTTCTGCTGGTCGTTGGTAAAATAGATCGCGGAACGGTAGCTCGCGCCTCGGTCGTTCCCCTGACGGTTGAGCGTCGTCGGGTCGTGGATCTGGAAGAAGAACTCAAGCAATCGGCGATAGGTGGTCTGAGAGGGATCGAAGGTGATCTCGATCGCCTCGGCATGAGTGCCGTGATTGCGATATGTCGCATTCGGCACATCGCCGCCCGTGTAACCGACACGGGTGGAGATTACACCGGGCAGCTTGCGGATAAGATCCTGCATGCCCCAGAAGCAGCCGCCGGCGAGAACAGCGCGTTCAGTCGTCATCAGATATCCTCCACCTGGTTGAGATATTCACCGTAACCTTGGCTCTCCATCTCGCCGCGGGGTACGAAGCGCAGCGAAGCCGAATTGATACAGTAACGCAGGCCACCGCGATCGCTCGGCCCGTCGGGGAAAACGTGGCCGAGATGGCTATCGCCATACGTCGAACGCACTTCCGTCCGGATCATACCGTGGCTGTTGTCGCGTAGTTCATTCACGTTCGCAGGTTCGATCGGCTTGGTGAAGCTCGGCCATCCGCAGCCCGACTCGTATTTGTCGGACGATGCGAACAGGGGTTCGCCTGAGACGATATCGACATAAACGCCGGGTTCCTTATTATGGAGAAGCGCACCGGTTCCTGGTCGCTCGGTCGCACTCTGCTGCGTCACCCGATATTCCTCAGGTGACAGCTTGGCGATAGCAGCTTCTGTCTTCTTGTAGGCTGTCATGGATTCCTCCTTCGAACTCATACCCGAGAAAATGGATATTCGATCCGAAGGTGTCCAATACGCCGCAACTATAGTTTTGATGTTGTCACCGGCATGCACTGGGAACGCTTGTGTGGTCGCCGCACCATAAAGGCCCGCGCCTTCACGGAATTCACGACCACACATACCGCTCTATCAGTACACGGAGCTGCCGCAGCGCCGTTGCCGTTCCAGATCCCGAAATCGATTGGAATGCCACCGTGCGCGACAGGTCGAGCGTATCGACCGGGCGTAACGTCAAGCCCTCTACGATTGCCGAACGTTCAGGCAGCATGCAAACGCCCGCGCCCGATGCCACGGCTTGTTGAATCAAATCCTCCCGTTCGGATCTGAGCCGTGGGATCATGAAAATCGCGCGCTCGTTCAAATGGTTTTGCACGCGCGTGCGGAATTCGCACTGGAGGCGATCGAGGTAAGGCTGTTCCGATAGCTCGACAAGAGACACCGAGGCTTGGCTTGCCAGGCTGTGTCCATGCGCCATCGCCAGTAACAGTCGCTCACGGAACATTTCAACGGTTGCAATCTTGGTGTTTCCGGCCGCTGGATCCGTGCAGAAGCACCCGTCAATTTGACCGCCGAGCAGGCGCTCCATCCCCTCGTCGCGGGTGATCGGCTGAAGAACCAGTTCAAGCATCGGCATCTGTCGAAGGGCGTGTTTCAGAAATTCCGTAATCAGTGCTGGCGCGATGGTATTCACGATACCCAGCGTCAAGGTCTCGCGGCGGCCGCGAACCCGATTGAGGGATATTGCCCGAACCCGCTGTTCGCGGTCGGCGATCGCAGCGAATTCGGATCGTATGTCGCGGCCGAGCGTTGTCAGTCGACTGTCTTTTCCATCGCGATAGACCAACGTTCCGCCCAACTCCTGTTCGAGCCGCTGGATCGCGCGGGTGAGCGTGGGCTGAGACACCCCGCTGCGCATGGCTGCTTCGGTGAAGTTGAGGGTGTCTGCCAGGTTCAGGAAATATCGAATCTGGTTGAGTTCCATTGTTCTTCCTTCGTCGCCTACTCAAGCATCGACTTCAGACCGGACAAGCACCGTCGGCCGAAGGGATGCTTCCGTACAGAAACTATACACGCGGCGATGTCACGGTAATGACTTGTGAGGAGCCCCCCGCGATAGACGCTCTTGTGAGGTGGTCCCGCCTTCTTGGACAGTTTGGCGGCGAAGTTAAGCTACTCCCGGATGTGATTATCCCGCCAGTAGGCATTGTTGCGCAAATCCTCTGAAGGCCGGAGTGCCCTTTCCCTGGACAGACCTATCCTACGCGCTGCGTGAGCGGCGTTCCGAGGGCGGTGAAGCGGTTCAGGATTGCGGCCTGATCTGAAGCTCGGCGACCTGCCTTTCGAAGTCGCGGGACATGACGTGCGCTCCTAGGAGCTTGAAGCAGCGCATCTTGGTCTCGACTAGAGTCCGAACTCGCTACAAACACCGGATGGCGGCAGCGAGACTAATGGTATTTTGATCGCATGCTGCGTTAGGGCTTGGCGGTCATGAGTCGACAGGCGAGCTCGTGGTCAGCCCAACGCGTCGCGAAGGTGTCGGAAACCTCGAACCAACTGCCGTCATTCCCGGCGCCGTGATAGAGGCCCATGCAAGAACATTGGCACTCATGCCCGATAGCGTTCTGACACGTTGGGGAGCATTTCTCCTGCTCGCGGTAAGGCTGAATAACGTAGACCTTGCTGTACTTCGCCAACGCCCGTTCGACGAAATCGTTGAACCAAGCTTTCGGCAATTCCCAGTATTTCTTGCCGTCAATCCAGACCGGGCTTTCCAAGCCGGATTACCGACGATCCGATCCTCCAGATAGCGATGCCCGAACCCGACCCATATCCCCTGGCTGAGGAGCGCCGCCTTTTCTACGTCGCGCTCACGCGGGCTCGCCGTCAGGTTCGCATTTGCACCCTGGCCGATGCGCCGTCGCGCTTTCTGATCGAGCTAGCGAGAACCGGCGCAGTGGAGATCGAAGCGGAGGAAGGCGTTCTGAGCCCGTGCCCGAAGTGCGGCTGCGGCACCATGAAGCGGTACGACGGCCAATATGGCCCGTTCGAGGCATGCAGCACCCACCCTCGTTGTGATTTCAAGCGCAACATCTCGGTGGAAAGTTCCCGTGCGGGGGCACCGTCCAATCGGGTGAGGATCGCACGCCCGATGTCAGTTGGAGATTATTGTCCCACCTGTGGTGATGGATCGATGGTCGTTCGTTCCGGCGGAGCATATCAACCGTTCCTGGCTTGCTCGGGTTATCCTTCCTGCAAGACTACCGCTGCCCTTGACGGAGGCACTGAGGGTGGCGCAACTCGGAGGCAGACGTTGCCCGGTTGATCATCTAGCCGGAACCGGCTCGCGGACGGCTCCAGATGCTCCACCGAATCGGCGAGATAGAAGCCTGAGCCGGAAGGGATTGGATTGAGCGCCGTGCATCAAAGGAATTCACTGCGCGCGCCGATGATCGCTCGTGACCATCACAATAGCGCACCAAATGCCGATCCCCAATCCCGGCACCACCTCTGGAATCACTTAGAAAAAATGCTTGCATTTCAATATGATAAAGCAAGTCGTAGGATGATCCACAACCACCCAAGCGGCGACCCGTCACCCAGCCGGGCCGATATCGACCTGACCCGCCAGATCGCAGAAGCGGCCAAGCGGCTTGGCATTGCGCTCCACGACCACATCATCATCGGCGCCGGCGGCTATACCAGCCTGCGCGCGCAAGGGCTGATCTAGCGCGCAGTTTGGCGACCGGCAGGGCTGCTGCTAGGGAACGCGCCTGTGCCCCGCCCAACTCCTGCAAAGGCCGCCTGCTTATGGTTCCGCGCTATTCCCGCCCCGAAATGTCGGCCCTGTGGACGCCTGCGGCGCGCTTTGCGATCTGGTTCGAGATCGAGGCGCACGCAACCGAGGCGCTGGCCGACCTTGGCATTGTCCCCAAATCCGCGGCCGACGCGCTGTGGCGCTGGTGGGCGACGAGCCCGGCGATTGACGTGGCCGCCATCGACGCCATCGAGGCGGTAACAAAGCATGACGTGATTGCCTTCCTCACCTGGGTCGCCGGGCAGGTGGGCGACGACGCGCGGTTCATGCACCAGGGGATGACGTCGAGCGACGTGCTCGACACCTGCCTTGCCGTGCAGCTCGCCCGTGCCGCCGACATCCTGCTCGCCGATCTCGACGCGTTGCTGGCAGTCCTTGAGCGCCGCGCCCGCGAACACAAGCGCACGCCGACCATCGGCCGAAGCCACGGCATCCATGCCGAACCCGTCACCTTCGGGCTGAAGCTTGCCCAGGCCTATGCCGAGTTCGCTCGCAACCGCGCCCGGCTGGTGGCCGCTCGCGCCGATATCGCAACCTGTGCAATTTCGGGCGCTGTTGGCACCTTCGCCAATATCGACCCGGCGGTCGAAGCGCATGTCGCGGCCAAAATGGGGCTGCGCGTGGAGCCCGTGTCGACCCAGGTCATTCCCCGTGACCGGCACGCGATGTTCTTTGCAACGCTTGGCGTGATCGCCTCATCCATCGAGCGGCTCGCCACTGAAGTGCGGCACCTCCAGCGCACCGAAGTGCTGGAGGCCGAGGAATATTTCGCGCCGGGCCAAAAGGGCTCATCGGCCATGCCGCACAAGCGCAACCCGGTGCTGACCGAAAACCTGACGGGCCTTGCCCGCATGGTCCGCGGCTATGTAACGCCTGCGCTGGAAAATGTGGCGCTGTGGCATGAGCGTGACATCTCCCACTCGTCGGTGGAGCGCTACATCGCCCCGGACGCGACGATAACGCTTGATTTTGCGCTGGCGCGGCTGACCGGCGTCATCGACAAGCTGCTGGTGTATCCCGAGCGGATGCAGCGCAACATGGACAAGATGGGCGGCCTCATCCATTCACAGCGCGTGCTGCTTGCCCTCACCCAGGCCGGCGTCAACCGCGAGGACGCGTACCGGATGGTGCAGCGCAATGCGATGAAGGTGTGGGACTCAGACGGCGCCCTGTCGCTGCTTGATCTGTTGAAGGCGGATGCAGATGTGGCCGCCGCGCTGCCCGCGGACGACATCGACGCAATGTTCGACCTTGGCCATCACCTGAAACATATCGACACGATTTTCGCCCGGGTGTTCGGCAGCGCTTGAACGTCGCCGGCGCTTACCCTTCGATATGCTCGGCCTGTTCGGTCAGCCACGCAATAACGGCGTTGCGCGTATCGCGCCACGCAATCATCGGCCAGCGCGAGGGCAGTTCCATGCCCAGAATCGGGTCAATCGCCGATTCAGCGACGCGAAACGGCAGGTCGCGCTTCGTTTGAATGCAGAAAAACGGGCAAACCGGCGGCTTGGCCGGGTCCCCTTCAAAATCCTCAAGCACGACAGCCAGCCGGTTGCTTTGCAGCCGCACCATCGAGCCGACCGGGAAAATACCCAGCATGCCCGAAAAGGCGGACAGAATTTCAGGATCATACCGCCCGACATCGCTTGCCAGCAGCTCAAGCGCTTCGGCGGGCGTGCAGGCGTATTTGTGGGCACGCTGGCTGGTCAGACCATCATAGGAGTCGCAAATCGCGGCCATGCGCGCATAGCGGGAAATGCTGTCGCCAACCCGCGCATCGGGATAGCCGCTGCCGTCCATCCGCTCATGATGGTGGAGGCACACATCAAGCACCAGGTCGGGCAACTGGTCGCCACCGAGCAGCATCTCATAACCCCATTGCGCGTGGCGGATCATGGTCGACAGCTCATCCGCTGTCAGCTCACCGGGTTTGTCCAGAATTGTGGTCGGCACCTTGGCCTTGCCGATATCATGCAGCAGCCCGGCCAGCCCGATGCTGTGGTGCAGCGTGGGGTCAATCCCCAGCCGCCGGGCCAGGCTGATCATCAACCCGCAGACGGCGACGGAATGGACATAGGTAGATTCGTGCCGGTCCTGAAGTTTCGTCACCGCCGAAATCGCTGACGCATTGCGCGTTATCGAAGCGGTAATCCCCGTAACCAGCGGCCACAGCGAGTTGATGTTCAGTTGCCGCCCAAAGCGCGCGTCGGAAAATGTTTCGGCGACCTGCGCCTTGGCATGGTCGACCAGCTCGCGTGCGCGCTGGCGCTCCTGCGCAAACGATGCGCGCTTGGCGCCAAGGTGGAGCGCTGCCGGCCCGAGCGATGATTTCGCGACAGGCGCCGCTTGCGGGCCACCGCCGGTGCCGGGTTGCCGCCAGTCCCCCTGCAAGATACCGCTAAACCGGCCCCTCGCGTCCATCCGCCAACTCCCAGTTCATTCCCCGTCGAACATTGGTGATTAGCTGGCGCAGGTAAAAGCCGCATTAATGGCGCGGGTGATTAGGGCTCAGATTGCTGGTCGAGAAACGTCCTCGAACATATGAATTTCTTCGCACTTGCAGCAAACGCAATGTCGATTGCGTGTAACAAAGTTGCGTGTGCAAGCAACAATACCCAACTCGCTGGGGCCGGTATTCTCCGGCGAAAGGAGTACCACGATGCGCTATCTGGAAGCCGTGGCGAACGGCGTTATCGCGCTTGGCGCCATCGCCATGCTGGTTGGGGCCGTCAGCCTTTAACGATTTGCGGGCCAACTGCCCCTGGGGAGACCCCGGGGGCAATCCCGGTTGCGTTCAACCACCCTGCCCTGCGGCGGCGCCTCAGCCGCCGAGCGCGGTCTTCATCTTGGCAAAAAAACCGCTGGATTGCGGACTTTCCTGCCCCGTTTCGCTGCTGCGGAATTCCTCAAGCAACGCCCGTTGCCGGGCGGTCAGCCGGGTCGGCGTTTCCACCTCGATACGGATGACAAGGTCGCCCCGGCCGCGCCCTTGCAGCACCGGCATTCCCGCCCCGCGCTGGCGCACCTCTCGCCCGCTTTGCGTGCCAGGCGCAATGCGGATGACGTGGCGCTCCCCGTCTGGCCCGGCAATCGCGATGTCGCCGCCAAGTGCGGCCGTGCTGAAGCTTATCGGTGCCGCCGCAAACAGCGTGGTGCCTTCGCGCGTGAAAATCGCGTGGCGAGTGACATGCAGGAAAATATAGAGATCGCCCGGTGGGGCGCCGCGCGCACCCGCCTCGCCTTCGCCCGACAGGCGGATGCGCGTGCCCTCGTCAACGCCGGGCGGGATGTTGACGGTGAGCGTCTTGGTCGTGTCCACCCGGCCTTCGCCCCGGCAATGCGTGCACGGATCGGCGATGACCTGCCCCACGCCCTGACAGGTCTGGCACCCCCGCTCAATGACGAAAAACCCCTGTTGCGAGCGGACTTTGCCATGCCCTGAACAGGCCGGGCATTGCTTGGCATTGGTGCCCGGCCGCGCGCCGGTGCCGCCGCAGGGCGCGCAACTGGCCGAGACGTCGACGGTGATGTTGTTCGATGCGCCGGTGAACGCCTGTTCGAGCGAAATTTCCATGTCATAACGCAAATCGGCGCCGCGCTGCGGCTGCGGGCGGCCGCCCGCACGCGCGCCGCCCATGAACTCGCCAAAGATATTCTCGAAAATATCGCTGAAGCCTGAAAAATCGCCGCCCCCGCCGCCTGGCCCGGCGCCCGCGCCGTTGCGGAAGGCGGCGTGGCCGAACCGGTCATAGGCCGCGCGCTTCTGCGGGTCTTTCAACACCTCATAGGCTTCGGAAACGGCCTTGAAGCGGCTTTCAGATTCCTTGCACCCGGCGTTGCGGTCGGGGTGAAATTTCATCGCCAGCTTGCGATAAGATGCTTTTATGGTCGCATCGTCAGCGCCACGTTCGCACTCCAGCAGCTCATAGAAATCGACTTCAGTCGTCATGCCTGACCCCCGCGCCTGCCCCCGCCCCGATAGTGCTCGGTAGCGAGGGGTGCACGTTTCACAATTTTACGCCTTGGTGTCGTCAACTTCCGAAAATTCGGCGTCGACCACATCTTCTGCAGGCGCGTCTGCCGCCGCTTCGGCAGCGGGCGAAGCCTCTTCAGCCGCCTGCTTTTCATAGATGGCCTGCCCAAGTTTCATCGCGACTTGCGCAAGCGCCTGCGCCTTGTCCTTCATCGCCTCGGCATTGCCGCCTTCAACCGCTGACCTGGCCTCGGCAATGGCCGCTTCGATTTCGGCCTTCAACGACGCATCGACCTTGTCGCCATTATCGGCGATCTGGCGCTCGGTGGTGTGGATCAGGCTTTCGGCATTGTTCTTGGCCTCGGCCGCCTCGCGCCGCTTCTTGTCTTCCTCGGCGAACTGCTCGGCCTCGCGGATTTTCTCCTCGATATCCTTGTCGGACAGGCCGCCAGATGCCTGGATGCGGATCTGCTGCTCCTTGCCGGTGCCCTTGTCGCGCGCCGACACATTGACGATGCCGTTGGCGTCGATGTCGAACGTCACTTCAATCTGCGGCACGCCGCGCGGCGCCGACGGAATGCCGACAAGATCGAACTGGCCGAGAATCTTGTTGTCCGCCGCCATTTCGCGCTCGCCCTGGAACACGCGGATGGTAACCGCCTGCTGGTTGTCGTCGGCAGTCGAATAGGTCTGCGACTTCTTGGTCGGGATGGTGGTGTTGCGGTCGATCATCCGCGTGAACACGCCGCCCAGCGTTTCGATGCCGAGTGACAGCGGCGTCACGTCGAGCAGCAGCACGTCCTTCACATCGCCCTGCAAGACGCCGGCCTGAATGGCCGCGCCCATCGCCACGACTTCATCGGGGTTGACGCCCGAATGCGGTTCCTTGCCGAAGAATTCCTTAACCGCGGCGCGCACCTTGGGCATGCGCGTCATGCCGCCGACCAGCACCACCTCGTCAATGGCAGACGCCTTGACGCCGGCATCTGCCAGCGCCTTTTTGCACGGCTCCATGGTGCGCGCGATGAGCGCATCGACCAGCTTTTCGAGGTCGGCACGGGTGAGCGTTTCGACGAGATGCAGCGGGGTCGTGGCGCCGCCTTCCATACGCGCGGTGATGAACGGCAGGTTGACCTCGGTGGTCGCCGCCGACGACAGCTCGATCTTGGCCTTTTCTGCCGCTTCCTTCAGCCGCTGCAGCGCGAGCTTGTCGGCCTTGAGATCAAGCCCTTCCTTCTTCTTGAAAGCATCGGCGAGATGCTCGACCACCTTGTTGTCAAAATCTTCGCCGCCCAGAAACGTGTCGCCGTTCGTCGCCTTCACCTCGAACACGCCGTCGCCGATTTCCAGGATCGAAATGTCGAACGTGCCGCCGCCAAGGTCATAGACCGCAATCGTCTTGCCGTCCTGCTTGTCCATACCATAGGCAAGCGCTGCCGCCGTCGGCTCGTTGATGATGCGCAGCACCTCAAGACCAGCAATCTGCCCGGCATCCTTGGTGGCCTGGCGCTGCGCGTCGTTGAAATAGGCCGGCACCGTGATGACGGCCTGCGTCACCGTTTCACCAAGATAAGCCTCGGCCGTTTCCTTCATCTTCTGAAGCGTGAAGGCGCTGATTTCTGAGGGGGAATAATCCTTGCCACCGGCCTGCACCCAGGCATCGCCATTGCCGCCCTTCACAATGTGATAGGGCACCAGTTCGGTATCCTTCTTGGTGATGGGATCATCAAAGCGGCGGCCAATCAGGCGCTTGACCGCAAACACCGTGTTGTCGGGGTTCGTCACTGCCTGGCGCTTGGCGGGCTGGCCGATCAGCCGCTCGCCATCCTTGGCGAAGGCGACAATCGACGGCGTGGTGCGCGCGCCCTCGGCATTTTCAATAACCTTGGGCTTGCCGCCCTCCATAACCGCCACGCAAGAATTGGTGGTGCCCAGATCAATCCCGATAACTTTTGCCATGGTTCGTGTTGGTCCCCGTCACGATAATGAACGCCTCGCCGCCCGGTTTCCCGGCGCAGCATGTTGCAGGGCGGATATAGGTGGGCTTTTGCTTGCTGCAAGATTTCGCCGTTCCTACATGGTGCATAGTGATTTTACGGATCTGGAGCACCGCCCATGCGCCGCCTTGCCTTTTTCGCCCTTGCCGCCTTGTCGGTTGCCGCATGCGGGCAGCCACGCGAAATATTTGTCGATCAGGGCTATGTGCGGCTGAGCGCCGTGTCAGGAAACCCGGCGGTGGCCTATTTCACGCTGCATGGCGGGCCGGAAGCGGCGACGCTGCTCAGCGTAACCTCGCCCACGACCATCAAGACCGAACTCCACGAATCGATGGCCAAAGGCGGCGTGTCGTCAATGGCGCCCGTCAGCACCGTGACCCTGCGGGCCAGGGCCGATGTCGCGTTTCAGCCCGGCGGCCGGCACGTGATGCTGTTCAGCGTGAACCCCGGCGTAAAGCCCGGCGACACGATGCCGCTCATCTTCACCTTCGCCAATAATCTGCGCATTCAATATGATGCGCCCGTCATCGCCGCGGGCGACCCCGCGCCCAAGGGCTGAGGCGTTGACGGCGCCGGGCGACGGACGCCCGCTGACGGGCGCAGAAATTGCGCTCGCCCAGTCTGTGTTCGGCCACGCGATAGACTATGCCCGCGTTTCCATGATCCGGCGGAAATGGGCGTTCTTCCAGCCGGTAAATACCGTGATGGCGCCGCGCGGCCACATCCATTTCCACCCGCGTGCCGCCTGTTATTGCGACGACTTCGGCGCCGGAAACCTGACGGCGCAAGGCCTGTTCCTCCATGAAATGACGCATGTGTGGCAGCATCAGCAGGGCATTTTCCTGCCGCTGGCCCGCCACCCCTTTTGCCGCTATTCCTATGCGATCAAGCCTGGCCAGCCGTTCAGCCGCTATGGCATCGAGCAGCAGGCAGAACTGGTGCGGCACCTGTTTTTGCTGCGCGCCGGGGCAGCGGTTGCCGGCGCACCGCCGCTTGGCGTGTACGAAAGCATCCTGCCATTTGGCTAGGCGCCTCCCGCCCGGCCATCAACCCAGAACGAGCCGGCTCGCCGGCACCAGCCGCCGTGCGCTCCACACCGCCGCAAGACTGGCGGCAAAGGCCAGCAATACCTGCCCGTAGTTTGCGCTGCCGATGATCCGCGATGCGGCAGACAGGAAAAATATATGCACAAGATAAACGCCAAACATACAATCGGCGATTGATTGTACCGAAAAATTATGAGTAATGTAGCCGCCAAAATAGTTACACAACATCAACGAAATAATTGCGACAACATAGGGCAATGTAACGCCATATATTGGATATATAGCCATTATTGCGATATTAATCGCAAATATTACGATCAGTATCACCATTTTGCGCTGGCTGCTAATGGCCACGCCCAAAGCAATGCCAAAAAATATTGCTGCGGATGCGTGAATCCATTGCGGGAATGGCAGCATTATTGCTCGGCCATAACCGCTCCAGAACGGCGCCGCCGCCAGGATGGCCGCGGCGGCAAGCGCTGACGGCAAAAACAGCCGCCCGGGATGCTGGTGCGGCTTCAGCGCATTAATCGCCGCCAAGGCCAAAAACATGAAAGGCAAAAACCACAGATGAATGCTGGTGCCGACCAGCAGCACGCCAAATATGCCCGGCGCCGGCACAATGGATTTGTCCAGCGCAAATTTCGCAACACCATAGACAATCACCCAGAACAGCCAGGGTAGGAGCAGCGCCTTTGCGAGCATGGCCGGCGACCGGATTTTGCCCCAGTTTCTCGAAACATCCATGAAGGGCGATAGCAACACGAACGCCACCAGCCCCGAATATCCAAATTCGGCATATGGCGCCTTTGCGTGAAATACGATGATCCCAAAAGCCGACGCAATGCGGAGCAACTCGACGGCCTGATTGCGCCTGGCGCAGTGCCCCCATCCATCGCGCATCGGTTCCCTCCCCCCAAAGGATCAGGCCGGCAGCGCCCGGCCCGCGGCATCTACAGCGCCGCCAGGTCTATCTCTGCGTGCCGGTCGAGTGTTTTGCTCGCATCGGTCATGGGATATTTAAGGCCGGTCGCGCAGTTGAACAGCACGCATTGGTCATCTGCGCTCACCAGGCCGCGGGCGCGGGCGGCATGATAGGCCGCAAGCGTCGCGCCACCCTCAGGGCACAGCAACAGGCCATCGTCGCGGGCACAGTGCTGCACGGCTTGTTCAATCGCTGCGTCCTCGACCGCCATTGCAATGCCGCCGCTTTCGCGCACCGCGCGCAGGATGAGAAAATCGCCGACTGCCTTGGGCACGCGGATGCCGCTGGCGATGGTGTGCGCCCCTTCCCATCGCTCCGCGTGCTCCACGCCATCGTCAAACGCTTTCACGATTGGCGCACAACCGCTCGCCTGCACCGCAAACATTTTTGGCCGGGCAGCGCCAATCCAGCCAAGCGCCTCCAGCTCGGCAAACGCCTTCCACATGCCGATCAGCCCCGTGCCGCCGCCGGTCGGATAGAAAATCGCGGCGGGCAGCACCCAGCGGCACTGCGCGGCAAGCTCCAGCCCCATCGTCTTTTTGCCCTCGATGCGATAAGGCTCTTTCAGCGTTGAAAAATCGAACCAGTGGCCCGCCGCTGCGCCCTTTGCTACAATCGCCCCGCAATCGTCGATCAGCCCGTTCACCCGGTAAACCCGCGCGCCCTGAAGCGCTATTTCGCGCACGTTGATTTCGGGCGTGTCATCCGGGCACAGGACGATCGTCTCGATACCGCAGCGGCTGGCATAGGCGGCAAGCGCGGCCCCGGCATTACCGTTAGTGGGCATGGCGATTTTGCGCACGCCGAGCGCTTTCGCCATCGCGACCGCCATCACCAGCCCGCGCGCCTTGAACGAACCGGTCGGCAACCGGCCCTCATCCTTCACCAACACGTTCGCGCCGCCGGATTTGGGAATGGGCACGAGCGGCGTCTCGATTTCACCCAGGCTCACCACGTCTGCAGTGCGCCGCACTGGCAGCAGCTCGCGCCAGCGCCACAGATCGGTCGGGCGTGCCTCGATCAGCGCACGCGGCGTGGTTGCGCGCACCATGGCAAGGTCATAGCGCACGAGCAGCGGCCGCCCGACGCGCGACAGGCCGTGCAGTTCGTCGGCCGCATAGCGCTCGCCGGTCAGCGAGCATTCGAGATGCGTGACGAAGGTCGCGCGGTCGGTGGTGGCGTTCAGGTTCATGCCACCCTTTTGGCGCTACTGGCCGTCGAATTCCAGTGCCGCCGCCACGCCGCCGGAAAGATTGAGCGGACGGTTTGGTTCAACCGGGCAGGGTTCCCCCGCGGCATCCCCTGAACCGCGCTTGCGGATGGTCCGGTTGACGACCGACGACAGGACCAACCGGACCACCGGCGGGAGTTTGGCCAAAGCTGCCTCGATCGGCAGGAGCGGCGCAACTCCGTCAAACCCAAACCGTGGCAGCGGATCATTACGCGGCATAACGTTCACTCCGGCTTCTTCGCGACGGCGACCATCGCGGGGCGCAGCAAACGATCCTTCAGCATGTACCCCGCCTGCATTTCCTGAACGATGGTGCCAGGTTCAGCGTCGCCGGGCACTTCGAGCATTGCCTGGTGGCGGTTGGGGTCAAGCGGTTGGCCCATGGCCTCAATCCGCGAAATACCGTGCCGCTGGAAAATCGACTCCAGCTCGCGCCCGGTCGCCTCAAGGCCCGACACCAGCCCCTTCATCTTGTCATCGGCGCGCAGTTCATCGGGAATGGCAGCCAGCCCGCGCGACAGATTGTCCGCCACCGACAAAATGTCGCGGGCAAAGGCGGTGACTGCGTAGGCGCGGGCATCCGTCGCTTCCTTTTCGGCGCGCCGGCGCACATTCTGCGCTTCGGCATGGGCATAGAGCGCCGCAGCCTTTGCCTCGGCAAGCTCGCCCTCAAGCACCGCAATGCGCTCGACCAGGTCGCGCTCAAGCAGGGCCGGGTCGGCAGACGGCGGCATGGGTGCGTCGCCATCGGCGTGGGTAAAGTCGTCCTCGTTCATCACTGTGTGTTCAGTCCCTGTCCGTTCATGCCATCAGCCGCGCAAGCGTGCTCGCGGTGAAATCCACCATGGGCACGACGCGCGCATAGTTCAACCGCGTGGGGCCAATCACGCCGACGACGCCCACCACCCGCCCGTCATTCCCATGGAAGGGCCGGGCAATCACCGACGAGCCAGACAGCGCAAACAGCTTGTTTTCCGCGCCAATGAAGATGCGGGTGGCATTGCCCTCGCGCGCGCTGTCAAGCAATTGAGCGATTTCCTGCTTGCCTTCAAGGTCGTCGAGCAAGGTGCGCACCCGCTCCAGATCAGCAACCGCCGCCGCGTCGATAAGCCGCGACTGGCCACGCACGATCAGCACCGGGCGGCGGCCGCCATCCTCGCTCCACACCGCCAGACCGCGCTCGATAAGCGCGCGCGCCGCGCTGTCGAGCGCGGCCCGTTCCGCCGCCATCTCCCGGTCTAGCCGCGCGCGCGCCTCGTTCAGCGTCAGGCCGCACAGCATCGCCGTCATGTAATTGCCCGCCTCGACCAACGCAGACGGCGCGACGCCGGCCGGCAAATCAACCACGCGGTTTTCAACCGATCCATCCTCGGCCACCAGCACCGCCAGGGCCTGATGCGCCGACAGCGGGACAAAGCCGATTTGCCGCAGGACCAGCTCGCGCTTGGGCACGAACACCAGGCCGGCACAGGCCGAAAGCCCCGAAAGCGCGGCCGTGGTGGCCGCAATCGCCTCTTCCACCGGGCCGGACTGCGCCAGCCGCACCTCGATCGCGGCACGCTCTTCGGCCGAGGGCTCATAGGCCTGCATCATGCCATCGACAAACAGGCGCAGCCCCCGCTCGGTCGGCATCCGGCCGGCGCTGGTGTGGGGTGCGGCAAGCAGGCCAAGCTCCTCCAGATCCTGCATGACGTTGCGAATTGAGGCAGGCGACAGATTTAGCGCCGAAAGTTTGGAAATGGTGCGAGAACCGATCGGCATACCCGATTCGATGTAGCTTTCCACCACCAGCCGGAACACGTCGCGCGCGCGGTCGGTCAGCTCGGTGATCGGAAGGCCAGTCATGCGCCATCACGTAAGGTGCCCGCAGCACTGCGGCAAGGTAGCGCCATGGCTCCCCGCGCACTGGCTGCGGCAAAGGCCGATGCCGGGGTGACGACGCCCCGCCAAGCCGCTAAGCCGCGTTGCACCGTTATTCCCAAGGAGTTTTGCTCATGCGCCCATCCGGCCGCGCCCCAGATCAGATGCGCCGCATCTCCATCGAGCCGCGTTTCACCCGCCATGCCGAAGGATCGGTGCTCATTGGCTTTGGCGACACCAGGGTGCTGGTCACGGCAAGCGTGGAAGAGCGCGTGCCGCCATTCTTGCGCGGCAAGGGCGAAGGCTGGGTTACGGCCGAATATGGCATGTTGCCGCGCGCGACCCATACCCGCAGCGCGCGCGAGGCCGCCAAGGGCAAGCAGTCTGGCCGCACGCAGGAAATACAGCGACTTATCGGCCGCTCCTTGCGCGCGGTAACAGATTTGAAACTGCTGGGCGAGCGCCAGATTACGCTCGACTGCGACGTGATCCAGGCCGATGGCGGCACCCGCACGGCGGCCATCTCTGGTGCCTGGGTCGCGCTCAGGCTCGCGGTTGACGGGTTGCTGAAAGCGGGCCGGCTGGAAGCCGATCCCCTGACCCAAAAAGTCGCCGCGATCTCATGCGGCATCTATCGCGGCACCCCAGTGCTTGATCTGGACTATGACGAGGATTCAACCGCCGACGCCGACGCCAATTTCGTGCTGCTTGAAAACGGCAATATCGCCGAGGCGCAGGCAACCGCAGAAGGTGCCCCTTATGATGAGGAAGCGCTGCTGCGCCTGCTCCGTCTCGCGCGCATTGGCTGTGCCGATATTTTCGCGGCGCAGGCGGCGGCTGTGGCCGCATGAGCCAGCCCGCGCCACAAGCGATCCGCAAGCTGACCGGCGACACGCTGGTACTGGCAACGCACAATGCCGGCAAACTGCGGGAAATTCGCGCCCTGCTCAGCGGCCACGGCATCAAGGCCGTCTCCGCCGCCGAGCTTGACCTGCCCGAACCGGAGGAGACCGGCACGACCTTCATGGCCAATGCCGAGCTGAAGGCGCTGGCGGCCGCCGACCTTTCGGGCCTGCCAGCGCTTGCCGATGACAGCGGATTGTGTGTCGACGCGCTGAACGGCGACCCCGGCGTGTACACCGCCAACTGGGCCGAGACGGCCGATGGCTCGCGCGACTGGATGCTGGCGATGGGCCGGGTGCAGGAAAAGCTCGAAGCGCTTGGGCCAGATGTCAGCCGCGCGGCGCATTTCGTCGCCACCCTGGCACTCGCCTGGCCTGACGGGCATGTCGAATGGTTCGAGGGGCGGGTGGATGGCGGGCTGGTGTGGCCGCCGCGCGGGGATGCGGGCTTTGGCTATGACCCGATGTTCGTGCCGCATGGCGACACACGCACCTTTGCTGAAATGCCGTTTGACGAAAAACAGGCAAACAATCACCGCGCCCGGGCGTTTGAGAAATTTGTCGCGGCGGTATTTTAGGGGTGTGCGCTTGCCTTCGCGCGCCGGCCATCGCCACAGCGCCTTCCCGCGCGGCGCCCTCCCCCACGGCGCCTTCCCGCGCGCTGACGGCGGCGCGGCATAGCCTCGCTGCATGACCGCCAGTTCACCGCTCGCGCTATACGTCCACTGGCCGTTCTGCGTCTCCAAATGCCCCTATTGCGATTTCAACAGCCATGTCCGCGCCACCATCGACCAGGGGGCATGGCGCGCCGCGCTGCTCACCGACTTGGCCTATGAAGCCAGGATGCTGCCGGGGCGGCGGCTCGGGTCAATCTTTTTCGGTGGCGGCACCCCTTCGCTGATGCCGCCGGCCACGGTCGCTGCCGTCATCGAGGCGGCGGAGCGGGCCTGGGGCTTTGCCGACGATGTCGAAATTACGCTGGAGGCAAACCCGTCGTCCGTCGAGGCGGCGCGCTTTGCCGATCTGGCGGCGGCAGGCGTCAACCGCGTGTCGCTGGGGCTACAGGCGCTTGATGAGGCGGCGCTCGCCTGGCTTGGCCGCGCGCATGATGTGGCCGAAGGGCTAAACGCGCTCGCCGTGGCGCAGCGCGCCTTCCGCCGCGTTGGTTTTGACCTTATTTATGCGCGACCCGGCCAATCGCTTGACGGCTGGCTGGCGGAGCTGCGCCGCGCGCTGGCATTTGGCACGGAGCATGTGTCGCTCTATCAACTCACGATCGAACCCGGCACGCGCTTCGCCACCGAGGCCGCAGCCGGGCGCCTGACGCTGCCCTGTGTCGACGAAGCAGCAAACTTGTTTGAGGCAACGCGCGCCGTCGCCGCCGATGCCGGGCTGCCCGCCTATGAAGTGTCGAACCATGCCCGCCCCGGCGCGGAAAGCCGCCACAATCTCACCTATTGGCGTTATGGCGACTATGCCGGCATCGGCCCCGGTGCGCATGGCCGGCGGGGCGGCCTCGCAACGGTGCGGCACAAAAAGCCCGAAAACTGGATGTCTGCCATTGCCCGGAACGCAAATGGCCTCGAGTCGGAAACGCCGCTCAGCCCTGCCGACCGCCAAACGGAGGCGATGCTGATGGGCCTGCGCCTTGGCGAGGGCGTTGATCTTGCGCGCATCGCCAGCTTTGGAACCGGCACACCCGGCGACTTTCTCGATCAGGCCGCGCTGGCAGCGCTTGAGCGCGAGGGGCTGGTTATGCGCGCCGGCGACCGGCTGCGGGCGACCGAGGCCGGGATGCTGGTGCTAAACGCCATCCTGGCCGCCCTGCTGGCAGACCGCTGACGACCAGCTTGGGCGCACCGGCCGCCATTTTGCGCAACCGCCGCCGCCCGGTGCCTATCGCCCGAACCCGGCCGGGGCCGGTGACACGACGGTGGTTGCGCCATTGCTGATCTGCTGCACCTCAAGCGCGCGCTCGGCCACGCCGTCCGCGCTGAACCGGAAAGCCCCGTCAAGCCCGGCAAACCCGCCCTTGTCGCTCAACCGGGCGACAGGAAATGGCGCGCCAATCGGCCAGTCGCGCATGATCCGCACGGTTAGCAGCACCGAATCATAGCCAAGGCTCGCCAGCCGATAGGGCGCCACGCCGAACCGCGCCCGATATCTCGCGGCAAACTGAAGGTAGAGCGTGTCGGCAACACTGGCAAACAGCGCGCCGTTGAGCGCGGGCGAGGCAAGCGCGGTGCGCTCGGTGTTCCACAATTCCGTGCCCAGAATCTGCGTGTTGCCACCGCCACGCCGCAGGAGCGGCGCCGCCGTCGCCGCCGTGCCGCCCGAATCGGCGAGCAGCACCGCATCATAAGGCGCGTTGCGCGCGAGCCGCGCCGCCGCCGCGGCAAGCGAGCCGGCCGCGCGGTCATAAGTCTGGAGCGAGACGACCCGCCCGCCCGCGCTCTCCACCGCGCGCAGCAACGCGGTCGATGCCCGGTCGCCATAAAGGCCATTTGGCACCAGCCCGGCAAACGCCGTCATCCCGCGCCCGCGCGCATAGCCCACGACACGCTCGATCGACTGTTGCGGGGTATAGCCAAGCAGAAACGTCCCCTGCCCCGCCACGCCGACATCGTTGGAAAAGCTGATGAGCGGCACGCCCGCGCGCCGCGCGATCGGCGCCACCACGCGCACATCGTCAGCCAGCAGCGGCCCCAGGATGAGCCGGTTGCCGTCCGCCAGTGCGCGCTGCACGGCCGCTGCGGCTCCAGTGCCGGTATCATAGGTTGTGATCCGAACCTGATCGGTCCGCGTGTCGAGCACGGCGAGCTGCGTTGCATTGGCTAGGCTTTGCCCAACGCCGGCATTGGCGCCCGACAGCGGCACCAGCAGTGCGACGCGCTGGCGCGCAACATCTTGCGGAATCCCCGCTTCAACGCGGGGCGCTGCCTGCACTGGCGGCGGCGCGGGTCGATCAACCGGCCCCACCGGCGCGCGCGGCACGATGGTCTGGCAACCGGCCAGCAGCACGGCGCCCGCCAGCACCCCAAGCCTGGCGAGCACGCCACGCCGTTGCCCAATGCCCCTATGCTCTGCCATGTACCGTCCCCTATGAACGCCGAACTCTTGCCCGGTCTGTATATCGTCGCGACGCCAATCGGCAATCTCGGTGATTTGTCGCCGCGCGCCGCCGACATCTTGTCCCGCGTTGCCGTAATCGCGGTTGAAGACAGCCGCGTGACGGCGCGCCTGCTCCGCCATATCGGCGCAAAGCAGCCCATGATCCCCTATCATGACCATAATGCCGAGGGGATGCGACCCGGCCTCATCGCGCGCATGGCAACCCAGGCGGTGGCCCTGGTGTCGGATGCGGGCACGCCGCTCATTTCCGATCCTGGTTACAAATTGGTGCGCGAGGCTCGGGCGGCGGGCCGTCTGATCGTCACCATTCCCGGGCCATGCGCGGCGGTTTCGGCGCTGACGCTGGCTGGCCTGCCGACAGACCGGTTCTTGTTCCTTGGGTTTCTGCCACCAAAAGCGGCCGCACGCGCTGCTGCCATCGCCGAAATTGCCGCGGTGCGCGCAACGCTCGTGCTGTACGAATCGGGGCCAAGGCTCGCGGCAACGCTGGCGGCCCTGGCCCAGGGACTTGGCGACCGGGAAGCCGCGGTGACGCGGGAAATCACCAAGCTTTATGAAGAAGCGGTAACAGGAACGCTGTCGCTGCTCGCCGCCCGCTATGCCGACGCGGCGCCAAAGGGCGAAATCGTGGTCGTCATAGCGCCACCGGGTGATCCCGCCCCGGCGAGCGACGGCGACGCCGATGCAGCGCTTGCCGAGGCACTCACCCGGCTGCCCCTGGGGCAGGCCGCGAGCGAAGTTGCCAGGCGCCTGGGGCTTGATCGACGCTCGCTATATGCCCGCGCGCTGGCGATGAAGCCATGACGGCGGCCCGGCAGGCCGCCGAGGCGCGCGGGCGGCGCGGCGAGCGGCTGGCGGCCTGGTATCTGCGACTGAAGGGCTGGCGCGTGCTCGCGACGCGGGTACGCACCAAGGCCGGCGAGGTCGACCTTGTCGCCCGGCGCGGCACCCTCGTCGCGTTTGTCGAGGTGAAAATGCGCTACCGTGCCGCCGAACTCGATTTCGCCATTGACGAGCGCCGCCTTGCCCGTGTCGCCGCCGCTGCTGAACTCCTCGCGCCTGAATATGCAGCGCCAGGCGACGACATCCGTATCGACGTCATCCTGCTCGCCCCCGGCACCCGGCCGCGCCACATCGAGAATGCGTGGTTCGGCTAGCCCTTGGCCGCCGGCATGCCTAGATATCGCCCAACGCCAATCGCAAAGGGTCTGCCTGCATGTCGCTTACCGTCGCTGTCCAGATGGACCCGCTCGACTCGATCAATATCTCGGGCGATTCGACCTTTGCGCTGATGCTGGCGGCGCAGGCGCGCGGGCACCGGCTGTTCCATTACGGCGCCGATGACCTGAACTATGCCCATGGCCGGGTGTGGGCACGGGCGCACCCGGCGACGGTGCAGCGCGTCGACGGCGCCCATTTCCGGCTTGGCGACGCGGTCAGCCTTGATCTGGGCAACGAGGCCGATGTCGTGTTGATGCGGCAGGACCCGCCCTTTGACCTTGGCTACATCACCGCCACGCATTTGCTGGAGCGGATCGCGCACCAGACGCTCGTCGTCAACGATCCGGCGTCCGTGCGCAATGCGCCCGAAAAGATATTCGTGCTCGATTATGCGCGGTTCATGCCGCCGACGCTCGTCACGCGCTCGCTGGACGAAGCCCGCGCCTTCCTTAAAACCCATGGCAGCATCGTCATCAAGCCACTGCACGGCAATGGCGGCAAGGCGATCTTTCTGGTCGGGCCAGACGGCGCGAACCTGTCTGCGCTGATGGAGGTGTTCAACACCGCCTGGCGCGAGCCGCACATGGTGCAGGCCTTCCTCCCCGATGTGGCCAAAGGCGACAAGCGCATCGTGCTGGTCGATGGCGACGTGGCTGGCGCCATCAACCGGCTTCCCGGCGCGGGCGAAATCCGCAGCAATCTGGCGGTCGGCGGATCGGCCGAGAGAACCGAGCTGACCCCTGAGGAGCGCGAGATTTGCGCGGTTCTGGGGCCGGAGCTGAAAGCGCGCGGGCTGATCTTCGTTGGCATTGACGTGATCGGCGGCAAATGGCTCACCGAAATCAACGTAACATCGCCGACGGGCATCGTCGCGATCGAGCGGTTTGACGGGGTCGATGTGGCGGCGATGATCTGGGATGCTATTGAGCGGAAGCTTCGCTGACGTCCAACGGCTCGCCGCGATAGGTGCCGACCGACCAGATATGCCCTTCCGGATCGCGGCACGTGAATTCACGCGAGCCATAGGGCGTGTCATACGGATCGGTTAGGATCACAGCGCCGGCGGCGCGCGCCTTGTCACACAGCGCATCGACGCCGTTATCAATGACGATGCACACGCCCTGTCCGGTGCCATTCAGCGCGAGCGGGCTGTGCATTCCATAACGATCATCGGCATGATCCGGGCCAAGGAACAACAGCGTCGTTCCCAATCTCATCTGGGCGTGCACGATGTGGCCATCTTCCTCAGCCACGAAATGTCGGGCAAATCCCAAAGCCTGTTCGAGCCACGCGATGGCCGCCGCAGGATGCCGGTAGCGCAGGTTGGGGAACAGGCTTTGGACCGTCTGACGCACGGCAATTCCTCAAGCTCTCGGATGCGCGTTCCGATATACATCCAGCAAATGCGCTGCGTCCACTTGCGTGTAAATCTGCGTGGAGCTGAGGCTCGCATGCCCGAGCAGCTCCTGAAGCGAGCGTAAATCGGCGCCACGCCCGAGCAAATGCGTGGCAAAGGAGTGGCGCAGCGCGTGGGGCGTCGTGCGCTCGCCGAGGCCGAGCCGCGCGCGCGCCGCGCGGACCGAGCGGCGGATGATGGCCGGCGACAGCGGCCCGCCCTTCGCGCCGCGAAACAGCGGCGCACCGCGCGCAACCGGCCACGGGCAGGCGCCGGCATAGGCTTCCACTGCCGCGCGCACTTGCGGCAGCAGCGGCACCTGCCGCGTCTTGGCGCGCTTGCCGGTCACCCGAAGCACCTCGCCCAGCGGCAGCACGTCGCCTGTCAACCCCATGGCCTCGCCGATGCGCAGGCCCGCGCCATAGAGCAGCATCAGCACCGCCCAGTCGCGCGCGGCGATCCACGGCTCAGCCGCGTTTTCCGCCACATCCTCGGCGAGCGCGACCGCCTCATCGGGCGAAATCGGGCGCGGCACGCCCTTTTTCGCGCGTGGACCCTTGATGGGCGGCGCGGCGCCAGCATGGCCGCTGGCAAAGTCCAGAAACCCGCGCACCGCCGACAGCTCGCGCGCGGCAGAGGCGTTGCCGAGCCCTTCAGCGCGGCGCATCGCCAGAAACGCGCGCAAATCGGCCGTGGAAACCGTGGCCAGCGCCGCCGCGTCCACCGCCTCGCCCCAATGCCCCGACAAAAAGCCAAGCAGCCGCTCAGCCGTTGCCTGATAGGCGCGCACCGTATGGGCCGAGCGCCTGCGGTCGCGGCGGAGGTGATCGGCAAAGGCTGCGGCAAGGCTCACAGCGCCCCGTCTAGCTGTCCGCGCGCGCTTTGGGGAGGGAATAGTGCTGCGCGGCCACGCGGACAGCGAGACGGGGCTGTACGGGGCAAATCAAGGTTTCGAGCGCCCAAAGAACGCCATTACCTCAAACAGCAAGCCGAGCAGGACACCGACGGTAACCGCCCGAGTAACAAGCCACCAATCGCCAAGCACGATGGCCGATATGGCGCCAACCACGAGCCCGGCGGTTGCGCCGCCGCCAGTAGCGGTTGGGCGATCCGGCCTTCCTGCGAAGAAAAAAGCCACTGTCGCCGCGACGCCTAAAATCCATCACACGGCGCGCACCCCGCCCCTACTCAATCACCTGCCCGGTTTTCGCCCAATCGGCGAGGAAGCCTTCGATCCCCTTGTCGGTCAACGGATGCTTCACCAACTGACGGATCACGGACGGGGGCGCGGTCATCACGTCGGCACCAATCCGGGCGCTTTCGAGAATGTGCACCGGGTGGCGCACGCTCGCGACGAGAATTTCGGTGTCATAGGCATAATTGTCATAGATCAGGCGGATATCGCGGATGAGGTCCATCCCGTCGAACCCGCAATCATCATGCCGCCCCACAAACGGCGACACAAAGGTCGCGCCCGCCTTGGCCGCGAGCAGCGCCTGGTTGGCGGAAAAGCACAATGTTACATTCACCATCGTGCCGTCCCCCGTGAGCGCCTTGCACGTTTTCAGCCCGTCAATCGTCAGCGGCACCTTAACCGCGACATTCTTGGCGATTTTGCGCAGGATTTCGGCCTCGCGCATCATGCCGGCGTGGTCGAGGGCGACGACTTCTGCCGAGACCGGGCCATCGACGATACCGCAGATTTCGGCGACAACTTCAAGAAACTGCCGGCCCGATTTGGCAATGAGCGACGGATTGGTGGTCACCCCGTCAAGCAGCCCGGTCGCGGCCAGATCACGGATATCGGCAGTGTCGGCGGTGTCTGCAAAGAATTTCATGGAACAAAGCCCCCTTTGGGTGTGCATGGCGATTGCTGGCCGCTCATTGACAAATCGGCGCCCCTTTTGACAGCCCCAAAGCATCAACGCGCACCAGCGCGCGCCGATTTGCGCCGACAGCGTTGCGCAATGCCGGCGGCGCCCCATAAAGGCCCAATGACCCGCGCCCGTGTTCTGCTGCTCAATCCCGCGCTTGGCCCGCTCGATTACCGCGTGCCTCACGGGCTTGTCGTGGCGCCGGGGTCAATCGTGGTCGCACCGCTCGGCCCGCGCCAGATGATCGGCGTGGTGTGGGAGCCCGAGCATATGCCATCCGACGCCGAAGTTGGCGACAACCGGCTGCGCAACCTGGTGGCCGTGGTCGACGCCCCGCCGATCCCGGCGCCTTTGCGGCGGCTGATCGAATGGGCAGCGGACTATTACATCGCGGCGCCCGCCAATGTGCTGCGCATGGCGCTCACCTCATCGGCGATGCTGGAGGGCGGTGGCACGGTCACCGAATATCGCGCGACCGGGCTGGTGCCGGACCGGCTGACCCCCAAGCGCGCGCAGGCACTGGAGCGGATCGGCGAGCGACAGGGGCTGGTGCGTGAACTGGCAGCGCTTGGCGAGGTGTCGGACGCGGTGGTGCGCGGGCTGGTGAAGGCGGGCGCGTTCGAGCCGGTCGACGTGGCAACCGATGCGCCATATGCCGCGCCTGACCCGGTGTTTCACACGCCCGATCTTTCACCAGCGCAGGCAAAGGCTGCGGCGCACCTTGTGCACGCGGTTGCCGCCCGCGACTTTGCCCCGATCCTGCTCGATGGCGTAACCGGATCTGGCAAAACCGAGGTATATTTCGAGGCGATTGCCGAGGCAGTTCGCGCTGGCCGCCAAACGCTTGTGCTGCTGCCCGAAATCGCGCTTACCGAGCCGTTCCTCACGCGCTTTGCCGCCCGCTTCGGCGCCGCGCCCGTCGCCTGGCATTCCGACCTGCGCCAGTCGCAGCGGCGGCGGGCATGGCGCGCGATTGCCAGTGGCGAGGCGCTGGTAACGGTCGGCGCGCGATCATCGCTCTTCCTGCCCTATGCCAGGCTTGGACTCATCGTGGTCGACGAGGCGCACGAGGGCAGCTTCAAGCAGGAGGACGGGGTTCGCTATCACGCCCGCGACACCGCGGTGATGCGGGCAATGTTCGAGCGCTGCCCGGTCGTGCTGGCAACCGCGACGCCCGCCATCGAAACGCTCCAGCAAGTGGCGCTTGGCCGCTACCGGGTGCTCAAGCTGCCCGGGCGCTATGGCAAAGCGCAGATGCCGGCCATCGCCGCAATTGATCTGACCGCCGACGCCCCGGAGCGGGGCCGCTGGATTGCGCCGATGCTTGGCCGGGCGATTGACGAAACGCTGGCGCGCGGCGAGCAGGTGCTCCTGTTCCTCAACCGGCGGGGCTATGCGCCCCTCACCCTGTGCCGCACCTGTGGCCACCGTTTCCAGTGCCCCAATTGCACCGCGTGGATGGTCGAGCACCGGTTGATCCGCCGCATCGCCTGCCATCATTGCGGGCATAGCGAGGCGGTGCCCGAAAAATGCCCGGAATGCGGCAATGCCGACACGCTGGTGGCGTGCGGCCCCGGTGTCGAGCGAATTGCCGATGAAGTCGCCCTGCTCTGGCCGGCGGCGCGGCGCGCGGTCGTCACCTCAGATACCTTGTGGTCGCCTGCCCGCGCAGCGGCCTTTGTCAGCCAGATGGAAGCAGGCGAGATCGACATCGTCATCGGCACGCAACTGGTGACCAAGGGCTATCACTTCCCCAATCTGACGCTGGTCGGCGTGATCGACGCCGATCTTGGCCTGAGCGGCGGCGATTTGCGCGCGGCGGAGCGGACCTTTCAGCAGATCAGCCAGGTCGCCGGCCGCGCTGGCCGCGCCAGCAAGCCGGGCCGGGTGTTCATCCAGACGCATGAGCCGGGCGCCACGGTGATGCGCGCGCTGGTCGCCGGCGACGCAGCCGGCTTTTACGCTGCCGAAACCAAGGCCCGGCGCGAGGCGGACGCGCCGCCTTTCGGTCGTTATGCAGCGATTATCGTCAGCAGCGAAGACAAGGCGCTCGCCGACCAGATCTCCCGCCTCATCAAGCGCGCGGCACCCGACATGGCGGGCATGGATGTCTATGGCCCGGCCCCCGCCCCGCTTGCCATGCTGCGCGGTCGCCACCGCTTTCGCCTGCTCATCCACGCGCGGCGCAGCCTTGCCGTGCAGGATGTTATCCGCGCTTGGCTGGGCGCGCTCGACTGGCCAGCGAAGGTGAGGGTCGCGGTTGATGTGGACCCGCACAATTTTGTTTGACGGGCGCGGTGCACGATGGCCCTTGTTCCGCACGCCCGTTTCCTCGAAACAACGCGTATGACGATTGCTCGCCTGATCCTTGCCCTGCTGGCCGCGCTGGCCATTGCAGTGCCTGCCCGTGCCGACGATATTTCAGCAGCAGGTCGCGGCGTCGTGCGCATCGTCACCATCGCAACGGCCGATGGCGAGGTGGTGGGCTTTGGCCATGGCAGCGGCTTTGCGATAGCGCCCAACCGCATTGTCACCAATGCGCATGTGGTAGAACTGGCCGCGCGCTTCCCCGCCAATGTCGTGATCGGCGTCGTGCCATCGGAAGGCGCGAAATCCTATCGCGGCAAGCTGATCGCCTATGATCCGCAACGCGACCTGGCGCTTATCGAGTTCAGCGGCACGCAACTGCCGGCGCTCACGCTCTATCCCGGCCCGGTGGAGGATGGCGAGGCGGTGATCGCGCTTGGCTATCCCGGCAATGTTGACTTAGCGACGGCGCAGTCGGCCGCCGATTACATCAAGCCGCTCAGCCCGGTCCGTTCGCAGGGTGGCTTTGCCGGGCAGCGCAACCTGACGGGCACGCAAGTGCTGCTCCACACGGCGGGCATTGCGCGCGGCAATTCTGGCGGGCCATTGCTTGACGGCTGCGGCCGCGTGATCGGGGCAAACTCGGCCATTACCCGGGCCGAAGAGGGCGATTCGAGCTTTGGCTTTGCCATTGCCGACAGCGAGCTGACGGCTTTTTTACGAGAGGCAAAACAGCCGTTTGCAACGACCGCTGCACCGTGCACCAGCGTGTCCGAGCGGTTGCAGCAGGACCGGCAGGCAGCCGAGGACGCGACGGCCGCCGCCGCCGCTGCCCGCCAGGCCGCGCGTGACAAGGCCGCCGAACAGCGGCAGCGCGCGTTTGACGTGGCGCGCACCGAGCGGCAATTGCTGCGCGAGAATGTCATGGGGCTGTCGGGCCTTGGCCTCGTGCTCGGCGCGCTGGGGATTGGCGGAGCGGGGCTGCTCGGCACGCTTGGGCGGCGCACCGGCGCAGCGCTGGCGCTGGGTGCCGGGCTGCTCACCATGGCGGGCGGGGTCGCGCTGTTCCTCAACCGGCCAGCGCCTATGGTCGCGCCGCCGCCAGTAGCACCCGCGCCGCTGGCAAGCGCACCGTCCGCCAAGCCGATTGACGGCAAGCTCGTCTGCGCCATCCAGCCCGCGCGCAGCCGCATCAATATTTCCACCCCGCAGGATGTGCTGATCGACTGGACGACGCAGGGCTGTGTCAACGGGCGCACGCAATATGCCGAAAATGGCGAAACCTGGCAGCGCATTCTCGTGCCCGAGCAGGAGCAGACCGTGTCGGTGCTCGACTATGACGTCGCGACGCAAACCTATGCGAACCGGCGCTATCTGCTGTCTGCGGCAAAGATGCAGGCGGTGCGCAAGTTGCGCGGGCAGGCGCCGGCGCGCGGCTGCGCTACGTCGGGCGAGGAACGCGCAAAACTGGGCGCGCAGCAGGCCGCCATCCGCGACATTTTGCCCGAGCAGCCCGATGAGTGGCTGGTCTATGCCTGCAGGCCAGCCACGGCACCCTGACGGCGCCGGACCCAAACCGGCCGCATAAAGCGCCCGCGCCGTGCCGCAAGCACCAGCATCGCTGCGCCAAATCCCGTACAAATCACGACGGCGGGCAGCGATGCCTCGGCCCCGAAAGCGCCGCCGGTCAACCATTCCGGCCCGCTGATCCTCGGCACGAGCAGCCCTTTCACGCTGTTGCCTGACACTGCGATGCCAAAAATGCCGCCCTGGGCAAAATTCCACGCAGCATGCAAACCAATCACCGCCCATAGCCGGCGTGTGACCATGAACAGCGCAGCGAGCATCACGCCCGCTTCAAGCGCAATCGCCGCGCCAGCGAGCAGCGTTGCGTTGTCATTGCCCAGATGAAGCGCGCCAAACAACAATGCGGAGAGGATCAGCGCCGCCCAGCTCCCCAGCCATCCCTCAACGAGCCGGAAAAACAGGCCGCGCAGCGCGATTTCCTCCACCACGCCAGAAAGGATTGAAATACCGATCACCGCAAACAGCACATTGGCCGGCCGCGTGCCGACCACCGCATAGCCACCCCCCGCCCAGATGACGCCAACCACCGCTGAAAACAGCGCGAGCCCGGCGAGCAGCCCACATCCTGCCTCACCAGCCCATCCGGCCAGCCCAAGCTCCATCGGCGCCCGATCCTCGACTGTGCGGTTGAAAAGGACATACATGCCGATGAACAGCAGCGCCGCCGCCGCGCCACGCGCCATGGCCGCCGGGCCATCGGGGCTGCCCGGAATAGCGCCGGCCGCCAGCGTCGCGATGCCCGCAGTGCCGATTACCGCCGACAGCGCCAGCGCGAGCTGAACGGGCGGCATGTGCCGCGCACGATCATAGAGGCCGTGCAGGCGACCGGCGCGCGCTGGCAATTTCATGTCCGACATGGTCTGCACTCCTGCCCGGCATCGGCCTTGCCAGCCGCGTATCACGAGGCAGCGGGATTGGGCCAGCCTGACGCCCCCGGCAGTGCCCGCCCGCCTCGCGCATTTTGTCAGTCAACGCCCTCGCGGCGGCGCAGCGCCAGTTTGCGGTCAACGCCATAGGCATAGCCACCCATGCTGCCATCGCTGCGCTGGGCGCGGTGGCACGGAATGACAATGGCGACCGGGTTTGCGCCACACGCCGTGCCCGCCGCGCGCACCGCTCGCGGGTTTCCAGCCGCTGCTGCAAGCTGCGCATAGCTGCGCGTCTCCCCCGGCGGAATCGCCCGCAGCGCCTGCCACACCGCCTCCTGAAACGCGGTGCCCTGCACATCCAGAGGCAAGTGATGGTCACGCCCGGGCGATTCAACGCTTGCAATCACCCGCGCGGCCAGGTCGTCCAGCGCTGCACCTCCGGGCATGATCTCGGCATGGGGAAAGCGCGCAGCAAGCGCCGCTGCGTCCTCGTCAAAGGCAACCCGGCACAGGCCCTTGTCCGTCGCCGCCAGCAACAAGGTGCCAAGGCTGGTTGGCGCGGTTGTCCAGCGGATGACGACACCGGCCCCGCCGCGCTTCCAGACGCTCGGGCTCATGCCAAGCCTTGGCCCGGCGCCTTCATAGAAGCGGCTTGGCGCCGAATAGCCGGCCTCATAGATCGCCTCGGTAATGGTCGCCGCCCCGTTGAGCGCGGCCGTTGCCGCCTGAGCCTTCAGCCCGCGCGCATAGGCGGCCGGGGTGACACCGGTCGCGCGCTTGAACAGCCGGTGAAAATGATGCGGCGCATAGCCGACATGCGCCGCCACGTTGCCAAGCGACACTGTTTCGTCGCTCGCCTCGATATACGCAATCGCCGCAGCCACGGCCACCCGGTCGCGCGCCGCATCATCGGGCGTACAGCGCAGGCACGCGCGAAAGCCGGCCGCGCGGGCAGCGGCGCCATTGGCGTAAAAGCTGACATGCGCCCGCTTTGGGTGGCGCGCCGGGCAGCTAGGCCTGCAATAGATGCCGGTCGTTTTGACGGCACCCACGAAACGCCCGTCCATCGCGCGGTCACGGGCGACAAAGGCGGCCCAGGCAATGTCGGGGTCGATGATCTGAGTGTCCGTCATGCCCGATCGATCCGTGCCGCAAAACATCCATGCGCGGCATTATGTGCATGAATATAAGCCACTTCGGGCATTTCGAACAGCGCGCGGGTTTTCGCATCGGCCTCGCCCGGTGGGGCCAGCGATGCGGCCTTCAGCATCCCGTCATTGTCAAAGCCCCGCAGCGCAATCGGGCGCCCTGCAAACACGGGCGGCGTCTCGCCGCGGTAAACCGCAGGCGCTGCGGCGCGCTCGCGCACATAGATTGCATAGGCCGAGCGATAGGGCGTCGCGACATCATGGCTCACATGATTGAGCAGAATGAGGCGTTCACCCGGCTCGGCATCTTCCAGCGTAATCCGGCAGGGGAAGCCCGGCTTCGTGGTTGCGGTGACGCGAACCGCCCCCAGCAGCGATAGCTGCTCGTCGGAGGCGGACACCAGATGGGCAAATGGTTCCGGCGCAAGGCCGGTAATGATGTACGTCATGTCCAAGGTTCCTTTGATCCTGCTGCCTTGGACCTACCCTGCCGGCACGTGCTGCGCGTCCCGCAGGTTGCGATCAAACCAGACGCCAGCCTCCGCCCAACGTCCGGCGGCGGCAATCTTCATCCGCCATTCGCCTCGAACAATTCCAGCGTGCGTTCGCGGGCGAGATCGGCGGAGGGTTCGTGATAATCCTTGCGCCGGTCGGAGTTGAAGCCGTGCCCTGCTTCGTAAACATGCACCGCGGCGTTGGGCCAGGCCCTGGCAATCACCTTTTCTACCCCCGCCATCGGGATGCCGGCGTCATACCGGCCGAAATGCAGGATGACGGGCACCTTCGGCTCCTCGTCGGCCGCGCCTGGCACCAGGCTGCCATAATAGCCCGACGCTGCCGCCACACCAGTCAGCCGGGTCGCGGCGAACCAGGCGACCGACCCGCCATAGCAATAGCCAACGACGAATACCGGCCCGTCCTTCGCCAGGGCATCGACACAGGTTTGCACATCCGTCAGGCTCTGGTCGAAGGGGTGCAGCTCGCGCGCCAGCTGAACCGCACGGGCAAAATCCTCGCCGCTATATTCGGCTTCGAAACCGGGATGTTCGCGGTCGAACAGGGCGGGTGCGAGCACCTCATAACCGTCCTGCGCATAGTCATCGCACAGGTCGCGAATATGGTCGGTCACGCCGAAAATTTCCTGGACCAGGACGAGCCCGGCGCGGCGCGTGCCAGGCGGAGCAACGTGATAGACCGCAATCTCGTGGCCGTCCGCCATGGTCATCATCGTCATCGTGCCGTTCGCCATTGCCCGTCTCCCATAAATTCACGCAGGATCCCCGCCCTCTTGCACAGCGCCATATCTAGCGCCCGCGCGCGGTATCGGAAACGGATTTTGCCCCCGCTCGCCCGGCTTGCATCCGCGCGCCGCCGATGCTAGCAGCCCGGCAACCCAAGCGCGGGGCCCGGTTGGTGGCCCTGTTTTCGCATGGGGCCACATTTCCTTCGCTTAGAGGATTTCAATCGCGTGGAGACATCCAGCGGGACTATTGGCGGCAACGTGAGCGGCGGCATTCAGGCAAGCCTGGCCGGCCGTTACGCAACCGCCCTGTTCGAGCTTGCGCAAAACGCAAAGGCGATTGGGCCGGTTGAGGCAAGCCTGGCAACGGTGCAGTCGGCGCTGGCCGACTCGGCAGACTTTGCGCGGCTGACGGCCAGCCCGCTTGTTGCCCGCAGAGATGCCGCCAAAGCTGTTACCGCCGTCGCTGAGGCGCTCGGGCTCGATGCCCTGACGACAAAATTCCTGGGCGTTCTGGCCGACAATCGCCGGCTGGGCCAATTGCCGCAGGTGATCCGCGCCTTTCGCGCGCTCGCCGCCAATTTTCGCGGAGAAACTACGGCTGAAGTTGCCTCGGCGCACCCGCTCTCTGACGATCAGGTGGCAGCGCTCAGGCAGTCGCTGCGCCAGCGCGTTGGCCGCGAGGTTGCCGTGGACCTCTCCGTTGACCCGTCTCTGCTGGGCGGCCTTGTCGTTCGCATTGGCAGCCAGATGATCGACAGCTCGATCAAGACCCGTTTGAATTCCCTCGCGCAGGCGATGAAAGGCTAAGTAATGGATATCCGCGCCGCAGAAATCTCCAAGGTCATCAAGGACCAGATCGCCAATTTCGGCACCGAAGCCGAAGTGTCGGAAACCGGGCAGGTTCTGTCCGTGGGTGACGGCATTGCGCGCATCTTCGGGCTGGACAATGTGCAGGCCGGCGAGATGGTCGAATTTTCCAACGGGGTGCAGGGCATGGCCCTCAACCTTGAGGCCGACAATGTTGGCGTCGTGATTTTCGGGACGGATTCCGAAATCAAGGAAGGCGATGTCGTCAAGCGCACCGGCACCATCGTCGACGTGCCGGTCGGCAAGGGGCTGCTCGGCCGCGTGGTCGACGGGCTTGGCAACCCGATTGACGGCAAGGGCCCGATCATCAGCGATCAGCGCAGCCGCGTCGAGGTAAAGGCGCCGGGCATCATCCCGCGCACCTCGGTGCATGAGCCGGTGCAGACCGGCCTCAAAGCCATCGACGCGCTGGTGCCGGTTGGTCGCGGCCAGCGCGAATTGATCATCGGCGATCGCCAAACCGGCAAGACGGCCGTCGCCATCGACACCTTCATCAACCAGAAGGCCGCCAACGCCGGCGATGACGAGAGCAAGAAGCTCTATTGCATCTATGTCGCGATCGGCCAGAAGCGTTCCACGGTTGCGCAGATCGTGCGTCAGCTCGAAGAATCGGGCGCGATGGACTATACCATCGTGGTCGCCGCAACCGCTTCCGAACCTGCCCCCTTGCAATTCCTGGCGCCCTATACCGGCTGCGCGATGGGCGAGTATTTCCGCGACAACGGCATGCACGCGCTGATCGTGTATGACGATTTGTCAAAGCAGGCGGTGGCTTACCGCCAGATGTCGCTGCTGCTGCGCCGCCCGCCGGGCCGCGAGGCCTATCCCGGCGACGTGTTCTACCTCCACAGCCGCCTGCTGGAGCGCGCGGCGAAGATGAACGCGGACAATGGCTCGGGTTCACTCACCGCGCTGCCGATCATCGAAACGCAGGCAGGCGACGTGTCGGCCTATATCCCGACCAACGTGATCTCGATCACCGACGGCCAGATCTTCCTCGAAACCGATCTGTTTTTTGCCGGCATCCGCCCCGCCATCAATGTGGGGCTCTCGGTGTCGCGGGTTGGCTCGGCGGCGCAAACCAAAGCGATGAAGAAGGTGTCTGGCTCGATCAAGCTGGAACTTGCGCAATATCGCGAGATGGCGGCGTTCGCGCAGTTCGGCTCCGATCTCGACGCCTCGACGCAAAAGCTGCTCAACCGCGGCGCGCGCCTGACCGAATTGCTCAAACAGGCACAGTTCAGCCCGATGCCTTTCGAAGAGCAGACGGTGTCGATTTTCGCGGGGACGCAAGGCTATATCGACGCAGTGCCGGTCAACGCCGTCACCCGCTATGAGGCAGCGATGCTGGCCGATATGCGCGCCAACCACGCGCACATCCTAACCGATATCCGCGACAAGCGCGAGATGACCAAGGAAACGACCGACGCGCTGAAGGATGCGCTGGCCGCGTTCGCGAAGACTTTTGCATAAAGGAAGCGCCCCGTGGCGAGCCTGAAAGCCCTCAAGATCCGCATCGGCTCGGTGAAGTCGACGCAGAAGATCACCAAGGCGATGAAAACCGTGGCCGCGGCCAAGCTGCGCCGCGCGCAGGAGGCAGCGGTTGCCGCGCGTCCCTATGCAACGCGGCTGGAAGCGGTGATGGCGTCGCTCGCGTCGAAGGTCACGGTCAGCGAATCCTCGCCAAAGCTGCTGGCGGGCACGGGGAAGGAGCAGGTTCATCTGCTCGTCGTCGCGACTTCAGAGCGCGGTCTTGCCGGCGGCTTCAACACCAACATCTTGCGGCTCGCAAGGCGCTCGGCCGATGAACTGACCGCGCAGGGCAAAACGGTGCGCTTCTATCTCGCTGGCCGCAAGGCGCGGGTGCTGAGCCGGTTCTACCCCGGCCTTATCCATGTCGACCGCGACATGAGCGGCAACCGCAACCCGGCGTTTGCGGCCGCGCATGATTTGTCAGCGGATCTTATTGCGCGGTTCGAGGCGGGTGAGTTCGACGTCGCGCATCTGTTTTACTCCAACTTCCGCTCGGCGCTGGTGCAGGAGCCGACCGCGCAGCAGATCATCCCCGTGCCGCTGCCCAAGGTATCGGCAACGGCTGCACCCTCGACACTCGCGGCTGTGGAATATGAGCCCGATGAAGAAGCCATTCTGGCCGAGCTGCTGCCCCGCAACATCGCCATCCAGCTTTACCGCGCGATGCTGGAAAACAACGCCGGCTTTTTTGGCGCGCAGATGACCGCAATGGACAATGCAACGCGCAACGCCGGCGACATGATAAACCGGCTGACCATTCAGTATAACCGCACCCGCCAGGCCGCGATCACAACGGAACTGGTAGAAATCATTTCAGGCGCAGAAGCGCTCTAAGCGAACCCGAAGGCAAGGAAGCAACACATGGCAACCGCCACCAAGACCGCCGCCCAGGCAACCACCAACAATGTCGGCCGCATTTCGCAAGTCATCGGCGCCGTGGTCGACGTGGCGTTTGAAGATCAGTTGCCGGCCATTCTCAACGCGCTGGAAACCGACAATAACGGGAACCGGCTCGTGCTCGAAGTCGCGCAGCATCTGGGCGAAAACATCGTCCGCACGATCGCCATGGACGCAACCGAAGGGCTGACGCGCGGCCAGACCGTGACGGACACCGGCAGCCAGATCCGCGTGCCCGTCGGCCCCAAGACGCTCGGCCGCATCCTGAACGTCATCGGCGAGCCGATCGACGAGCGCGGCCCGGTCGGCCATGCCGAAACAGCTCCCATTCACGCGCCTGCCCCGCTGTTCGTCGACCAGTCGACCGAAAGCGCGATTCTGGTGACGGGCATCAAGGTAATCGACCTGCTTGCGCCTTATGCCAAGGGAGGCAAGATCGGCCTGTTCGGGGGTGCTGGCGTTGGCAAGACCGTGCTCATCCAGGAACTCATCAACAACATCGCAAAGGGCCATGGCGGCACCTCGGTGTTTGCCGGCGTTGGCGAGCGCACCCGCGAAGGCAACGATCTTTATCACGAATTTCTCGATGCAGGCGTCATCGCCAAGGATGCTGAGGGTAACGCGACATCGGAAGGCTCCAAGGTTGCGCTCGTCTATGGGCAGATGAACGAGCCGCCGGGCGCGCGTGCGCGCGTGGCGCTGTCGGGCCTGACCATCGCTGAATATTTCCGCGATGTCGAAGGCCAGGACGTGCTGTTCTTCGTCGACAACATCTTCCGTTTCACGCAGGCTGGTTCCGAAGTGTCGGCACTGCTCGGGCGCATCCCGTCGGCAGTGGGCTATCAGCCCACGCTGTCGACCGACATGGGCGCGCTGCAGGAGCGCATCACCTCGACCAACAAGGGCTCGATCACCTCGGTGCAGGCGATTTACGTCCCCGCCGACGATTTGACCGACCCTGCGCCCGCCACCTCGTTTGCGCATTTGGACGCGACCACCGTGCTCAATCGCGCAATTTCGGAGCTGGGCATTTACCCAGCCGTCGATCCGCTCGACTCGACCAGCCGGGTGCTTGAGCCGCGCGTTGTCGGGCAAGAGCATTACGACACGGCCCGCGCGGTGCAATCCACGCTCCAGCGCTACAAGTCGTTGCAGGACATTATCGCCATTCTCGGCATGGACGAGCTGTCGGAAGAGGACAAACTCACCGTCAGCAGGGCCCGCAAGATCCAGCGCTTCCTCAGCCAGCCGTTCCACGTCGCTGAGGTTTTCACGGGCATTTCGGGCAAGTTCGTGCAGTTGGAAGATACCGTCAAGTCGTTCAAGGCGGTGGTCGACGGCGAGTATGATCACTTGCCCGAAGCCGCATTCTACATGGTCGGCGGCATCGATGAAGCGGTCGCCAAGGCCGAAAAAATGGCGCAGGACGCCTGATGCCGGCGCCCACAGCCCCGGCCACGCCTCCGCTGGCGCGCACGCCGCGCGGCGGGGATTGAGGATTGCCCGCGATGCTTCATTTCGAACTCGTCACCCCTGAAAAGCTCGTCCGCAGCGACGATGTGTACATGGTCGTCGTTCCCGGCAGCGAGGGCGATTTCGGCGTGCTGGAGGGCCATGCGCCGGTCATGTCGACCATCCGCGACGGCGCACTGCACATCTACAGGACCGACAAGGGCGAGCCTGAAACGCTGGCCATCAAAGGCGGTTTTGCGGAAGTGAATGCGATGGGCCTCACCGTGCTTGCCGAACAGGTCGGCTGACGTGCCGGCCTCCGGCCACCGCTGACAAGCCGGGCGCCTGATCGCCCAAAAGCGCAGGCGTTCGGCACCAGCCGGCACGGCAAAAAGAGTGCGCGAGGCGGCCGTGGTTAGGAAATTATAAAAGCTTGCCGGGCTATGCCTCCTCTCTGTTGAGAGATCGGGTCAGGCATGAGCGCATTTGGACGTCGAAATGGACCGGGAGGCGGCGCACCACCGCGTCCGGCATTTGGCGTTGCACGGCCAATGCAGGGCGGCGGCAGCGCGCGCGCGGCAGACGGCGACTCGGCTGAACAATTTCCGCCTATCAACCCGGCATTGCTGCCGATGCCTGCAACTGACGATCCGCTGCCTGGCGCCGATATGTCGGGCATATCGCCGGCCGCCTCGCAGGACGCGATGGCGCGGCTGGCCGAGCGCCAGTCTTCCTCGGGCGATGCCGGCCAGTCCAAGATGGAAGGCTTTGAGTCCTCCATCCACAAGATCAAGGAACAGGTTCTCCCCCGTCTGCTGGAGCGCGTTGACCCGGAGGCTGCGGCAACGCTCAGCAAAGACGAGCTGGCCGAGGAATTCCGCCCGATCATCGGCGAAGTGCTCGCCGAGCTGAAGCTGACGCTCAACCGGCGAGAACAATTCGCGCTGGAAAAGGTTCTGGTCGACGAGTTGCTGGGCCTGGGACCGTTAGAAGAACTGCTCAGCGATCCATCAATTTCCGACATCATGGTCAATGGCCCCGACCAGACCTATATCGAACAAAAGGGCAAGCTCACCCTCGCCAACATCCAGTTTCGCGACGAGGAACATCTTTTCCAGATCGCACAGCGCATCTGCAACTCGGTCGGGCGCCGCGTCGACCAGACGACCCCGCTTGCCGACGCCCGCCTGAAAGACGGCAGCCGCGTCAACGTCATCGTGCCGCCCCTGTCACTGCGCGGCACCGCCATCTCGATTCGTAAATTTTCGGCCAAGCCGATTACGCTTGATATGATGGCAGGCTTTGGCTCGATGAGCCCGAAAATGTCGACAGCCTTGAAAATCGCGGGCGCGTGCCGGTTCAACATCGTCATCTCGGGCGGCACCGGCTCGGGCAAGACGACGATGCTGAACGCCATCTCCAAGATGATCGACCCCGGCGAGCGCGTGCTGACCATCGAGGACGCGGCCGAACTTCGCTTGCAGCAGCCGCACTGGCTGCCGCTTGAAACGCGCCCGGCGAATCTCGAAGGCCAGGGCGAAATCTCGATCCGCGATCTGGTGAAGAACGCGCTGCGCATGCGGCCTGACCGGATCATCCTGGGCGAAATTCGCGGCTCGGAATGTTTCGATCTGCTCGCTGCAATGAACACGGGCCATGACGGCTCGATGTGTACGCTTCACGCCAATAGCCCGCGCGAGTGCCTGGGGCGTATGGAAAACATGGTGATGATGGGCGACATCAAAATGCCCAAGGAAGCGATCAGCCGGCAGATTGCCGACTCGGTTGACCTCATCGTCCAGGTCAAGCGCTTGCGCGACGGTTCGCGCCGCGTGACCAACATCACCGAGGTGATCGGCATGGAAGGCCCGGTGATCGTCACGCAGGAATTGTTCAAGTTCGAATATCTTGACGAAAGTGCCGACGGGAAAATCCTGGGCGAATATCGCTCCATGGGTCTGCGCCCCTATACGCTTGAAAAAGCGCGCCAATATGGCTTCGATTCGGCTTATCTGGAAGCTTGTCTCTAGCCCGAAGCGCGGGCGCGTGCCGGCGCTGACTGCCCCGTAACCAAACATTAACCCTGTCTGGAAGCAGTGGTGCCTCCGCACGCTGCCTTCTAGCATCGCGACATGCGGTTCGCCTTTAGATTCGCCCGGGCCTGTTGCCCGACCCTCGCCGGTTGTGTTGCGCTGCTGTGCACAGGCATGGCCCCTGCACCGCCGCTGCCGGCCGCACTGCCGCTCCCGCCGCCTTCGGCCATCGCGGTGCTGCCAGTCGCGCTGTCGCTCGATGACGATCATGAAACCCGCTGGGTTCCCTTCACGCTCACGCCCGGCAACCAAATCCTGTTTACCGCGCTCTTGAACGGCCGCCAGGTTACCGCCGTGCTTGACACGGGCGTCAGCGTATCGGTTCTCGCGCGCGCCTCGGCAGACCGGGCGCGGTTTCCGGTAACGGCGGGCGGGCATGCCAGGGCCATTGGCGGCACGGTGGATATTGGCACCACGCCGCTCACATCGCTTGCCTTTGGCGCGTTGCAGCGGCGCGGCGGGAGCATCACCGTAACCGCTCTGCCGGCGATGGCCACCGGCAGCGCGCAGGCGGTCGATATGCTGATCGGGCATGATCTGCTCGATGCCTATGCGCTTGATATCGACTTTGATCTAAAGCGCTTCCGCCTGCTGCCGTCGGGCCGCCTGCCGTTTCAGGGGGAGAGCGCCCCGCTGTCGATATCGCGGCGGCTGGGCGTTTATGTGACGAGCGCAACGATTGCCGGCGAGCGGTTGCAGCCAATGATCGTCGACAGCGGCGACGGGGCCAGCATCACCGTGTCGCAGGCGAGCTGGCAGGCAACGCGCCCGTTGCCCGAAACGCGCACGACCACCGCCATCGCCTTTGGGCTTGCCGGGCCGATCGTCAGCGACCTGGCCGTTATGCCAGCGCTCGACCTTGGCCAGTTGACGGCGCGCGATGTTGAAGTGCGGATCGAGCCGAGCGGCGGATTTTCCCAATCCGTCGGCGTTGCCGGGAGGATCGGCACCGGGCTGCTCCAGCGCTACCGCGTGCTGCTTGATCCACGCGCGGGGCGCATGGTGTTTGGCCGGGCATCGCAGAGCAATATGGGGGCGATGCGCTCAACCAGCGGCGTGCTGGTCCGGGTGGAGAGCGGCCGGCTAAACGTCATTCACCTGATGCGCGGCGGCCCGGCGGCGGCGGCCGGCTGGCATGTCGGCGACCTCATCTGTGCCATCAATGGCCAAATGATCCCGGACAACTACGCCAAGGAGCCGATCGCGCACTGGTCCGTCGATACGCCGGGCAAGACCGTGACGCTGGGCATGTGCGACGGCGCCACACGGCAGTTGACGTTGCGCGACTTCTACTGAGGCGCGCGCGGGAGGCCGCCAGTCAACAAAAGGCTCGCAGCAAATCCCCCTCCGACGCAAAGCCCCGCTTGCATCGCTGCGCCCCGCCCGGCAAAAGGGTGACAGTCACCCCCCGTGCCCCAACCCACAAGGAGCCGTCATGCGCTACCCCGTTGCCCTTTCGGCTGTTGCCGCAGCCGGTGTGGCGATTGCCGCCTGTGCCGCAACGCCTGCCACCAACAAGCCATCGGCCGCGCTGGTGGCCGCTGTTGGTGCCGCAACCCGCACACCCGCCAACACCGCACGCGACAAATATCGCCACCCAGTCGAGACACTGTCGTTTTTCGGGGTAAAGCCGACCGACAAGGTCGTCGAGATATGGCCGGCGGGCGGGTGGTATACCGAAATTATCGCGCCCTATGTCGCCAGGGCGGGCACATATTATGCCGCAGCGCCAGCGGGCGAGCGCGGCAGGGCCGGCATGGTGAAGCTGATGGCGGCCAACCCGGCGGCCTATGGCAAAATCCAGCTTGCCACCTTCCCCTCAATGGACGGGGTCGGCAAGGTGCCGGATGGCAGCGTTGACGTGGTGCTGACCTTTCGCAATGTCCACAACTGGAGCTTTGGCAAGACCGATCTGACGCAGGCCGCGTTCGACCAGATGTTTGCCATGCTCAAGCCCGGTGGCACGCTCGGCCTGGTTGAACATCATCTGCCCGAAAGCATGGCCGGCACCACCGAGGCCAAGAGCGGCTACATGAAGCGCTCGTCGGTGGTGCGTTTTGCCGAAAAGGCCGGTTTCAAGCTGGTTGGCGAGAGCGCTGTCAACGCCAATCCCAAAGACACGCATGATTATGACACGGGCGTTTGGACGCTGCCGCCCGTGCTGGCCAAGGGCGAGGTCGACCGCGCGCGCTATGTCGCTATCGGTGAAAGCGACCGGATGACGCTGAAGTTCGCCAAGCCGAAATGATCGTGGCGGTGGCGCGGCGGCCGAAACAACCGGGCCGGTCGCGCCGCCTGCCCGGCTGCCTATTTGTCGAGCTTGTCGATCTTTGCCTGAAGCCGCGCGAGCTCTGCCTTTAGCGCTGCGATCTCGGTGTCTTTGCTCGCCGCGATGTCGGGCGCGCCGCCGGGCTTGAAAGCGGCCGTGGCGGCTTCGAACATTGCAATGTTGCGCTTGGCGATTTCCGCAAACGGCGAATGCGCAAACGCGCCCTCAACCGCGGATTTGAACTGTGCCTGGTTGCGCCGAAACCCCTCCATCGAGGCTTCGAGATAGCCCGGCACCATCGCGCCCATCGAGTCACCATACATCGAAATAAGCTGGCGCAGGAAATTCACCGGCAGCATCGTCTGCCCGCGCGATTCCTCTTCCATGATGATCTGGGTGAGGACATTATGGGTAATGTCCTCCTCGGTCTTTGCGTCGAGCACCTTGAAGTCGCGGCCCGCCCGGGTCATCGCCGCAAGGTGTTCCAGCGTGATGTAGGACGACGTCTCGGTGTTGTAGAGCCGCCGGTTTGCGTATTTCTTGATGATGACGGTGCCATCTGTCGTCGATTTTTTCATGGGGTGCCCCGCGCGTGAGTGAACGCTCCATATCACCCAATCATGCCGCGCCGCAACACGGTCCGCGCCCGCTGCCGCTGTTTCTGGAAATGCTGCGCGAACAGACCGCAGCATCACCCGAGCGCCGGGGCGCCGCCCTTGCCGGGCTGGCGGCCTATCAGGCGGCGCCGCGCCACGCCGGGCGCAAGCCGGCACCGGTGCTGCTGCGGCAGGGGGGCGCCGTGCTGCGCGATTATGGCCGCAAAAATTCCTCAGGGCCGCCCCTGGTGTTCGTCCCTTCGCTCATCAACCCGCCCGACATCCTTGACCTGAGCGACCGGCTGTCGCTGCTGCGCTGGCTTGCCGCGCAGGGCATGCGGCCGCTCCTGCTGGACTGGGGAAGCCCTGACCCGGCAGCCCGCGCGATGGACATCACCGCGCATGTCGAGCACGTGCTCGTCCCCATCATCCGCGCGCTGCCGGCGGCGCCTATTCTGATCGGCTATTGCCTTGGCGGCACCATGGCCGCCGCTGCGGCCTGCGTTGTGCCGGTTGCGGGCCTGGCGATGATCGCGGCGCCATGGCATTTTTCAGCCTTTGGCGATCCGGCACGCGCGGCGCTTGCCGCACTTTGGGCATCGGCTCGCCCGAGCTGCGAAGCGATGGGGCTGGTGCCGATGGAAGTGCTGCAATCGGCGTTCTGGCGGCTCGATGCCGGGCGCACAATTGGCAAATTCGAGCGGTTTGGCACGCTCGACCCGGCAAGTGCCGAGGCCGCAGCATTTGTGCGGCTGGAGGATTGGGCCAATGCCGGTGCCCCGCTCGCTTTTGCCGCCGGCCGCCAGATGTTCGAAGATTTTTTTATCAGTGATTTGCCGGGCCGGGGGGCGTGGTCGCTGGCAACGGGCGCCGCCGACCCGCTGACGCTCGCCATTCCGAGCATTGACTTTGTGTCGATGACCGACCGCATCGTGCCCGCCGCGTCCGCCGCAGGTTTTGCAAACCGGCATGAACTGAGCGCCGGCCATGTCGGCATGATGGTCGGAAGCCGCGCGCAATGGGCGCTTTGGGAGCCGCTTGCCGACTGGATAAACAACGTGTGTGCCGCTAGAACGCCTTCCAACCAGCCTTTGCCGCAACAGGAGCAAGCCCCATGACCGACATCGTCATTACCGCCGCCAAGCGCACGCCCGTGGGCAGCTTCATGGGCGCGTTTGCTGCTGTGCCCGCGCATGAGCTTGGTCGCCAGGCGATCGAAGCGGCACTGGCGCAGGCAGGAATTACGGGCGCTGATGTGTCCGAAGTCATTCTTGGTCAGGTGCTCACCGCCGCACAAGGCCAGAACCCGGCGCGGCAAGCGTCAATGGCCGCCGGCGTGCCCAAGGAAATTCCTGCCTGGGGCGTAAACCAGGTCTGCGGCTCGGGCCTGCGCGCCGTGGCGCTTGCCGCGCAAGCCATCACCGCCGGCGATGCGACGATCGTCGTTGCAGGCGGCCAGGAATCAATGTCGATGGCCAACCACGCCCAGGCCCTGCGCGCCGGCCAGAAAATGGGCGATCTCGCGCTTGTCGACACGATGATAAAGGACGGGCTGACCGACGCGTTCAATGGCTATCACATGGGCATCACGGCGGAAAATCTGGCCGAGCAATATCAGGTGACGCGCCAGGAGCAGGATGAATTTTCCGTCCGGTCGCAAAATCTGGCCGAAGCCGCGCGGGCAGCCGGCAAGTTCAAGGACGAGATTGTCCCGGTCACCGTAAAGGGCCGCAAGGGCGACACGATTGTTGCCGAGGACGAATATATCCGCGCCGGCGCGACGATGGACAGCGTCGCCAGCGTGCGGCCCGCCTTCAAAAAAGACGGCACCGTCACCGCCGCCAACGCCAGCGGCTTGAACGACGGCGCGGCGGCCCTTGTCATCATGACACGCGCGGAAGCGGAACGCCGGGGCGCGCCTGTCCTTGCGCGGATAGTGAGCTGGGCATCGGCCGGGGTGGATCCGTCGATCATGGGCATCGGCCCGGTGCCGGCCACCCGCCGGGCGCTTGAAAAGGCCGGCTGGACGCTCGCCGACCTTGATCTCATCGAGGCAAATGAAGCATTTGCCGCGCAGGCACTTTCGGTTGGCAAGGAACTCGGCTGGGACGCCGACAAGGTCAACGTAAATGGCGGCGCAATCGCCATTGGCCACCCGATCGGCGCCTCAGGCGCGCGCGTGCTGACGACATTGCTGTATGAAATGGCGCGTCGGGACGCGAAAAAGGGCCTGGCGACGCTGTGCATCGGCGGCGGCATGGGCATTGCCATGTGCCTGGAACGCTAGAGCATCGGACAGAATTTGTGAATCGAGGGATTCCCATAGCGCATGGATTGTGATTCACCTTGGTTGGAGGTGGATCATGGGGACATGTCGATCGGAAGATTTGCGGGTTCGGGTGGTTGCAG
>JAKFUZ010000021.1 GCA_021732445.1 Sphingomonas sp.
GCGCCTACGGCGCTGAACCCCTCCGAGAACCTCCGCATGCACATAGCTCCTGGGATTACTGTCGGTCATATGCCTCACTCTTACATAAGTGTGAGGTCCTGTCCGGTCATTTTGGGGGCCGCTTCACCACCCGGCTGAAATTTCGCGGCTCGGGCGGCATTTTCGCCGGAGTGCCGCCGACGGTCTATCTTGAAAACAGCTTTGCCCAGTCCGGCATTTTGACCAATACCGTCAACGTCAACCTCAACAATAATCAAAGCGGCGCCAACCGCTATACCAACGGCGTTCCTAACGCGGTTGGCGATGCCGCGCTGCGTGGTGTGACTGGCGCGTCGTTCAACCCGACGCTGCTCAACTTCCTGCAGACCAACATCGCTTCACTCCAAGCTGCTGAAACCGACGCAATCGCGCCAGATTTCCGTATCCCATCGGTGTGGCGCGCCACTTTGTCGGTGGACTATCGATTCAACTTCGGGCCGCTCGGCGATGGCTGGAACATCGGTTTGAGCTATTTGTTCAACAAACAACGCAGCCAAGTGCTGTTCAGGGATATCCGTTCGGTGCAGACGGGGACGTTGCCTGACGGTCGCCCACGCTACGGCGTTTTTCCAGGCCTGCAGGATAGCGGCAGCGGCGATTTTGTGATCTTCAACACCGGGGCCGGTCGCAGCCATGTTGGCGTCGTCCGCATCGACAAATCATGGGACAGCGGGCTGGCCAAGGGATTGTCGTTGAACGGCAGCTATACGCTGTCCGACATCACCGAACGGTCATCGTCAAGCGCGTCGGTAGCACTGTCCAACTACAACAGTTCGGTTTACGCGGATCCGAACGTCGCGGCGTTGGGTCCCGCCGACAACCAGGTAAAATGGCAGTTCAAATATGGCGCTGTTTATGAGCGCGCGTTTTTCGGCGATTACCTGACGTCGATCAGCCTTTACGGTGAGACCAAGGCCGGCAACCCCTACAGCTACACTTTTCAGGATAATTCGGGCCAGACCCGGTCGCCGGTGTTCGGCACAATCGGAGGGAACAGTCGGTATCTGCTATACGTGCCGACCGGGTCAGCCGATCCCAGGGTAAGCTATGACACTCCGCAAACCCAGGCTGCGCTCGAATCGCTCATCGCCCGGACGCGACTGAAGGATTTCCGTGGCCAGATCGCCGGTAAGAATATCGCGCGTGGCCATGCGAGCAACCGGCTCGACCTCCATGTGGCGCAGCAAGTTCCGACCTTTGTCGGCAAGTCGCGCATCACGCTGTACGGCGATGTTGAAAACGTCCTGAACCTCATCAACCCGCGTTGGGGTGTGTTGACCACCCAAGGCTCCGCGCTCGCCGTGGTCCGCGTATCCTGCCTCAGCCAGCCGGTTGCGACCGGTACGGCGGCGGCACCCGCGATAACCAATCAGCCGACACAGGCCTGCGCGCAGTATCGCTACTCGCAATATATCGAACCGAACGAACAGAACATCAGTCTCGGCGGTTCGCTCTACACGATCCGCCTTGGCGTCCGTGTCAGCTTCTGATCCCCAGCGCCTGACCGCCTTCGGAGTTTCGGCCCCGAAGGCGGGTTTTTCCGGGAACTCCATCATGTCGATATATTTCAAGAAGCTCCTGCAAGCGGGCAGCGTCAAAGCCGTGACCGGGGTCCTGCTGCTGGCCACCGGATTTACACCATCCGCCGCACTTGCCTGGGGTAAAACCGGGCATCGCATCGTCGGCGCGCTGGCGCAAGGCTATCTCGATGCCGACGCGAAAGCCGGGATTGCGCGCATTCTGGACAGGGAAAGCGTTGCGGAAGCGTCGACCTGGCCCGACTTCATGCGCGCCAGCCCGGAGGAATTCTGGCAGAAAGAGGCAGGCCCTTACCACATCGTGACGGTGCCCAAGGGCAAGACCTATGCCGAGGTGGACGCGCCACCGCAGGGCGATGCTGCAACCGCGCTCAAAACCTTCTCGGCAACGGTGCGCGACCCGAAAGCTCCGTTGGCCGCCAAGCAATTGGCGTTGCGTTTCATTATCCATATCGTCGGCGATCTGCATCAGCCATTGCACACCAATAATGGCATTGATCGCGGCGGGAATGACGTCCACCTGATGTTTGGCGGGCATGAAACCAACCTCCATGCCCTGTGGGATTCAGGCCTTATCGATCAGGAACAACTGTCTTTCACCGAATGGGCGGATTGGTTGCGAGCCAGGATCACGCCCGCCCTGCAGGCACAATGGAGCACGGCCGATCCGCTGGTCTGGATCGGCGAGAGTGCCGAGATACGCGACCGCATCTATCCAGACTCGCCTAATGTCCCGTACAGTTATGCGTTCAACAACAAGGCGCTGTTGGACCAGCAACTGGAAAAGGCCGGGGTTCGTCTGGCCGCCTATCTGAACCGTCTCTTCGGCGATCCCAAGCGACGAACGTCGTTCGGCAGTGTGCCCAAGAAGCGACTTTCAACCGTGAAGAGGCGCAAGGCATGACCGACATGATTTCCCGCAGGCAGATGATCGTCGGCGCGGCCGCGCTGGGCGGCGCAATAAGCGCACCAGCCATCATCCGGGCTCAGCAAATATTCCTCTCCTACCCCTTTCGCCTTGGCGTTGCGTCGGGGGATCCCAGTCCGGACGGCTTTGTGATCTGGACACGGCTGGCACCCGAACCCCTGGCCGAACATGGCGGCATGCCGATGGTGCCTATGCCGATCGATTGGGAAGTCGCCGCCGACGAGCGTTTCCAGACCATCGTCGCCAGGGGGACGGCGATCGCGCGGCCTGAACTGGCGCATTCGGTTCATGTCGAAGTGACGGGCCTGCAGGCTGCACGCCCTTATTGGTATCGTTTCACGATCGGTCGGGAGCGTTCTGCCCGGGGACGGGCCTCGACTCTGCCCGTGCGCGGCGCGGCGCTGGATAAGGCGCGTTTTGCGGTGGTCGGCTGCCAGAATTACGAGCAGGGCTTCTACACTGCCTATGGCCATATGGCGCGCGAAGCGGTCGATTTCGTCTTTCATTACGGCGATTATATCTATGAAGGTGCGGGCAGCCCGGTTCGGGTCGGCGGCGATGGTGCGGCGCGTCCGCCGGTGCGGGAACATCAGGGGCAGCTTCTTTACAGCCTTGACGATTATCGCCGCCGCTATGCCCAGTACAAGCTCGATCCGGACTTGCAGGCAGCACATGCCGCCGCGCCATGGTTCGCCGTCTTCGACGACCATGAAGTGGAGAATAACTGGGTTGGCGACATTGATCAAAACGGCACCGCGCCGGAGATATTCCGCTTGCGTCGTGCCGCAGCCTTTCAGGCCTATTATGAGCATATGCCGTTTCGGGCCGCATCCTTCCCAGCGCCTGGCAGCATGCAGATCTATCGCCGCGCAGTGATCGGCGATCTGCTCGACCTGCATTTGCTGGATACACGCCAATTTCGCACCGACCAGCCCTGCGGCGACGGGTTCAAGCCTTATTGTCCCGGCTGGGACGATCCAAAAGCCCAGACCATCGGCATGGCGCAGGAGGCCTGGCTGGCGGGCAATCTGAAACAGAAAGCCGCGCGCTGGAACGCCATTGCCCAGCAGGTAATGATGATGCCGCTCGACCGCCGCACTGGCGACGAACCCCAGCCGCTGCGCAACATGGACAGTTGGGGCGGCTATAACGCGCCGCGCGAACGCGTGTTGAACATGTTCAAGGGATTGGGCAACACCGTGGTCCTGACCGGCGACGAGCATCAGAATTTTGCGGGAGAGCTGCGGCGGAACAACGGCGAGGGCGATGCGGTCGCCGTTGAATTCGTCAGTACGTCAATTTCTTCTGGCGGGGACGGTGCTGATCGCCGCGCGGGTGCAGAACAGATCCTGCACGAGAATTCCTTTCTGAAATATTCAAATGATCGTCGCGGCTATCTGCTCTGCGACGTCGACCGCCAGCGCTGGCAGGCGGCGTTTCGTACGCTGGATTATGTCTCCCGCCCGGGTGCCCCGGTCGTGACTGCAGCGACGGCCACCATCGAACAAGGTTTGCCCGCGCTGCATTTTTCTTAACAGCAGTTTTCGATCTGACCAAATTAGATCGGCCGCTCTATCTTTCTGTTTTATCGAGGTTTCTGAATCGGCAAAATGATCCCATCTGCCCGGAATTGGTCTAGGGCCATGGCGAATAGCATCACTGGATTGGTTCAGCCGACCGGCTCGAACGGTCGGACCCGTTCATGATAATCGGCATAGGGAAACCGGACCCTGACCCAATGCCGACTGGTGGCGCGTTTCACATAGCCCTCTCGGTTGGCGAGTTGCATGATTTCGCTGGCGAGCGCGGCATCCTCGACGGTGCGTTTGGTCTGCATTGACATCGAGCGAGAAGTGAACCGGCCGCGCGTGCGTGAACGGCTGATATCGTCGCGTTCGACCTCGCGATCACCGATCAGATCGGAAGCGAGCTTGGCGGTGCCGCCGCCGTCGCTGGTGCCTGAGCGCAGCAGCAGCAGGTTCCCGCAATTCTCGATGATCGTGTGAGCGCCCTCGCCATAGACCGCTTTGACCTGGGCGAAGCTCTGGAATCCGATCGCCACGCAACCGCCGAATTTGCGCAACCGCGCCTGGGCATCCTTCAACCCTTCGATCCGGCCAAGCGCATCGAGTTCGTCGATCTGGAACCAGATGCGCCGGTCGCGGGCTGGCGGCAGCGATAGTGTTTCGAGAATGGCGATGTTCATCCAGCAGGAGATGAGCCCGCGCAGCGCCGCGATCTGGTTGGCGGCATAAGGCAGCCAAAGCGATCCGGTGCCGCCGCGCATCCATTGCCGGATCGAGAAGGGCTCGCCCTGAAGCGCGGCGATGAAGCGCAGATGCCCGATCGCCGGCGCCAAGGTGCCAAGGATGCTCGCCAGCATGCGCTCGCCGCCTGGCTCGAAATAGCGCGCTGCCGGGGTGCCCTGGCACAGTGTCTTCAATTCGACGACCGGCGCCGACGCCAGACGGCTGACGAAGTCGTTGACCGAGCCGAGCTGGAGCGTGATGTGGTTTTCGAGCGCGGCGGCGAGCAGTTGCTGGGCATAGGTGATCCATTGGTCATGATCACCAACCCCGAGATGCGGAAGCAAGGATTGGGCGAGGAAGGCATAGTCACTCGGCCGCTCGACCTCGGCCAGCAGGTCCCAGCGCGCGCAGCGCTGGTCGAACGGGTTGAGGATGACGTCGCCGGGCTGGAAGAAGGCGCTCATTGCCGCGCCCTCGGGATCGGCCACCACCTGCCGGTCGCCGCGTCGACAGGCGTCGGCCATCAGGGCGCGTAGCGCCGTCGACTTGCCCGAGCCAGTCGCGCCGATCGCGGCGATGTGCATCGTCTCGTCCTCGTGGGCAAGCGGAACGCCGGCGAGCGCCACACCGCCGGTCAGGCGCGCGCGCAACCGCCCGCCGCGCCCACCTGTGAACGGGCGCAATCTTGTGCCGCGCAGATGTTTGAGCTTGCGCGGCCAGGCGGCGAGCCGGGCGGCGATCGCACCCATCAGGAAAGCGAAGGTCGCCGGCATCATCACGGCGAGCGGCCAACTGTCGGTCCGGAAGCTGGTGTAGAGCCAATAACCCAGCGCAGCGCCGCCGAGCCAACCGAGCGGGGCATGGACAATCGGCCAGGCGGTGCGTCGATCGACGCTCTGGACGATGCTGACAGCAATCACGCCGGGAAGCGAGGCCAGCGCGAACCAGAGATGATAATGTTTGAGCGCAAGCCACGCCCAGCGCTGATCGAGATAAGGCTCGAGCGCATCGCGATGGTCCCAATGCTCACGCGCGAGCGCGGTCATGCTGAACTGATCGGCGAGCGGGATCTGGAGGCGGACCAGCGGCCAGCACGCCCAGATCGCGACAATCGCCGACAGGAAGGCAATTTGTTGGATGACGGGATCGGGGCCGCGCCCGCCCGCGCCACCGCCGCCGCCCGGCGCGATCATCGTTCGGCTCCATAGTCCTGATCGCGGCTGAGACCCGGCACGACCTTCGCGGCAGCGGCCAGCGCCTCGCGCATGCTCTCCGGGGTCTGCTGGGGAGCGCTCGCCCGCGCCGCCGCCATCGCACGCAGCGTATTGGCCTGCTCGCTGTTGGCAGGATCGGCGGCGCGACCATTGGCGGCCGCTCGGCCATTCTCGACAGCGTGGGTGGCGGCGGGCGCACGGGCGGCTTCGTCCGCCCGGCCGTTTCGCCCGGCGTCATTGTCGCGGGCCGCCGTGCGATCTGCGGCGCGGTCGTTCCAGCGGCCCGACTCGGCCCCGCGATCGCGGCTGGGCTGCCGCGCCGCGTCGCGCCGGACGCTACTACCCTCTTCCCGGTCGGCCTCGCCGCTAGGGGCATGGCCCGCGCCGCCGCGGCCGAACATCCGCCGTACCAGCGCCGCGACGCCCCGCTCATCCTCGCGGGCTGGCGCGGGAGCCGCCGCGGTGCGTGTGCCAGTGGAGTCGGGCGCCGAGTCCCGCGGCGGTGACATGGGCGGTGGCGTCGCGCTACGTCCCTGATAGTCGAGCGCCATATCCTTCGGCCGCTCGCGGCCGAGCGTGTTCCGCAGCCTGGCTTCATCCGCGAAATCGTCACGCCCATAATGGAGGGCGGTGCCGGTCCGATGGCGCGAGAGCGCGACATAGGATGCGTGCGCGTCGAGCCCCGGCGTCGCCAGCACATGCGTCCGATCGACGGTCATACCCTGCGTTTTGTGGACGGTGGCGGCATAACCGTGATCGACATGAGCATAGGATTTGAAATCGACATCGATCCGCCGCCCGTCATCGAGCCGCACCGCGAGGCTATCGCTCGCCGCTTTTTCAACCGTGCCGAGCGTGCCGTTCTTGATGCCAAGGTCGCGCTCATTCTTCAGGAACAGGATGCGGTCATTGTCGGCGAACACCCGCTCACCTCGCCCGGTCATGACGGCGACATCGGGGCCGAGCTGTCCTTGTTCGATGAGCTTGTCGCGTGCGGCACGGTTCAGCATCTGAACCTCCTGGTTGGTGTGGGTGAGAATGATGCGCGCCGCGGCGGGCTCCGCCCGGCGCTCGGCATCCCAGCGATCGATCAGTGCGGCGCGCGCGGCCTCGCGCGTATCGACGGCATGGACCATGCCGGCATTGGAATACGCGGCGATCGCCTGGCCGATCCGGCCGGTGGCGAACATGCGGGTGGCTTCGCGCATCCACTGCTCGGACTGGCGGCGCACCTCGCTGATCTCCGCGGCGCCGTGGCGCTCGGCGAGCAGCCGGAACGCAGCACCGGCCTCGATCGCTTGAAGCTGCTGGACGTCGCCGACCATCACCACTTTGGCGCCGCCGGTTACGGCTTCGGCGAGGACGCGCTGGAGCTGGCGCGTGCCGATCATGCCGGCCTCGTCGACGACGAGGACATCGCGCGCACCGAGCCGGTCGCGATCGCGCGCCCAGCTATGTTCAAGGCTTGCAATGGTGCGCGAGGCGATGCCCGAACCGCCTTCGAGATTCTCGGCGGCGATACCCGAGAGCGCGGTGCCGCGCACGGTATAGCCAGCGGCTTCCCACGCCTCGCGCGCAACGCCGAGCATCGCCGACTTGCCTGCGCCGGCATAGCCGACGACGAGCCTGAGGCCGTCGCGCCGCGCAACATGATCGAGCGCCCGGCGCTGCTCGGCGCCGAGCACCAAGCCGCGCGTCGCGGCGTCGCGTACCGCCTGCTCGACATCGTGCCGGCCGACGGCGTGCTTCGACGACGCCAGCGACGCGGCGTTTCGTACCAGCGCCTCCTCGGCGCTGAGCATGCTGACGGTGGTGAACCGCTCCGCTCCGCGTCCGTCGCGCCCGAGCGCCAGCACCGATTCGTGGCCGCGCATCGCGGCGAGGACATGATTGAACTGCTCCTGCCCGTCGGAATGGCGATGCGCGAACATCGCTAGATCGCGAACAGTGAACGTCGCCTGCTGCCGCGTCAGGGCGTTGAGGCCGGTGGCGGGATCGGCGATAATGGTGGCGCCATTGGCACGCGCGGTGGCGCGATGTTCCTCGGCGCGTGTCGCTTCCTCGCCGCGCGCTTCGCGGCGCGCACCGGCTGCGCCGATCTTGTCCTGCGGTTCGAGGCCGATGCCCTGCGCCTCATAGCTGCGATGGTCGATGCGCGCTTCGATGCCCAGCGCCTGCAGCCGGTCGTTGACGTGGGTCGCCCAATTCTCGCGCCAGCTCTGCAGCAGTGCGGTGGCGTTCCATTCGCGCACCTTCGGCCCGAATCCGTCCGGCCCAACCGACCGCATCGTCAACATCACATGCGCGTGCGGCTTGGCTTCGCCGTCGGCGCCGATATCCCAATGTACGTTGAGATCGGCGACCATGCCGCGTGTCACGAACTCACGTTGCACGAAATCGCGGGCCAGCGTGATCCCCTGCTCCTGGGTCATCTCGCGTGGAATGGCGAATTCGATCTCGCGGGCGAGCTGCGCGTCCTTGCGGTTCTCGGTCGCCTCGACCTCATTCCAGAGGCTTTCCCGGTCGCGCATGCGCTCGGGCGCGCCCTCGGGCAGCATCACCTCGGAATGGACGACGCCCGCCTTGTCGGTGAAGTCTTGATGGCGGCCGAGTCGCTCGTCATGAAGCCGGGACGCCGACCGATAGGCGGCGCTGGCGACAGCGCTGCGGCCGCTGCCGCGTCCCATGATCTTGGCCGAGAAGTGGTAGATCGCCATGATAGGGCTGATCTTAACGCCGGACCCCGCGGCGTCGGTACGACGTATAAGCGCGCTCTCATACGCTAGAGCGCTCCTGAGAGATTTCAGCCGTTGAACCGGCGATCACAGGGGCCAATTCACCTGCATCGACGCGGCTTATGGAGATGCACGATGCGAAAAGTCCGGGATTTCGACGCCGAGCTGAAAGCGCTCAACGACCGCGCCAAGCTGCTCAAGCAGCGCAAGATCCAGCAATTCGGCGAACTGATCGAAGCGACGGGTGCGGATGCCCTCGAGCCTGATCTGCTTGCCGGCGCCCTCCTCGCGGCCGTTGCGGAAAAGGACAAGACCACCACGTCCGCATGGAGTCGCCAGGGCGCGCAATTTTTTCGCGAAACAAGCCGGCGATCCTCGCGGCGCAATGCTGGCGGTGGCGAAGGCGGCAAAGCGGCTGAGCCAGGCTCGCAATCAGCTTGATGCAGCACGATCGCGGTCGGACACGAGGGCTTGGGTGGTGGCACGTCGAGAACGAACCCGGCATCTGATTGAGCTGGGCGGTCTCGTGCAGAAAGCGGGGCTTGTCAGCATCGCCGACGACGATCGCGCCATGCTGTACGGGGCGTTTCTCGAACTGGCGCTGCAAATGCAGGGCGACGATGGAGCGCAAGCCAAGCTGCTCTTCCGGCGTCGGGGCGCCCGCGCTTTTGCGACCGAAGCGGAGGAAGCCGCTTCAACACGCACAGCTGACAGCAAGCCGAAAGCTCCGAGCGGCAGGACAGATGTCGAAGCATAGTACCGGCCCCAAGGCTTCCGAGCGGCGGTTGTTCGGATTGGGATCATGATCCACAGTGAAGCGCCTGCGCATGTGAAAATCAGCCGTCGCGCAGATGCGGCAAGGCAGCTTCAATCGCCGCCTTCGCCGCGAGCACATAGCTCTGCCACATGGGCTTACCCTCGAACTTTGTATTCTCCGGATTGCCCTCCAGCCGACACAGCGCACGGGCCGCGGCTTCAATCGCTTTCTCAATGTTCAACATGATCAGGCCTCCATCAAAATCGGCCGTAGCTGCGATGCCGGAGCATAGTTCAAAGACGTCGCGAGCACACCCATTCCCGGAGCGGATCGGTCGCCGCGCATCATGGTGCAGCGCTGGTTGCGGCACCTCCATCAGGACCGTCGGATAGCGGGAAGAGCGAATTGCGAGGTCGTACCTCAGTGGCGCCGCCCGACAACGTTGGCGTAGCCGGCAGTACAGCCGCCCCTTCGAACCTCGACCGCGTCATGAACAGGCGCGCTTCCTGCCAGCGAGGCGCAGGCGTAGCCATCGGCTGAACTGTTGCATTTCCGCCCAGACGCGCGGTGTAGGCGATCGTTTCGGCAGGCAGCGCCACGCCGCCTTGCACATAACGCTGATAGCGTCCCGGACCCGCATTGTACGCCGAAAGGGCGCCCGGCCACCCGTAGCGCGAGGCGAGCTCAGCAAGATACATCGCGCCGCCAATCATGTTCATCCGTGCATCAAACGGGTCGGCGCCGAGATTGTAGCGTGCGGTCAGATAGGACCATGTCGCCGGCATGATCTGCATGCAGCCGATTGCTCCCTTGGCCGAGACGATCCGCGAATTCTCGCCCGACTCTGCGCGCATGACGCGCAGCACAACATCCTGGGGAAGCCCCGAGCGCCGCGCCGCTTCGGGGACGTGCATGGCGCAGCTCTTGGAGCCGACCAGCTCAGGCGCAGCGCCAGGCGAAGGCGAAGCCGAGACAGCGATCGCAATGACGCCGAATATCCTCGTCCACCGCACCGTCAGGACCAGGTCCACAGCGGGAATGCGCGACCGATCACTTGGGCACGATCGACCGGACCGAAATAGCGGCTGTCGAACGACGCGCGCAGCGCCGGCGCTATCAGCAGGAGTTGATTGCGGGCTAGGCGCCGACAGCCTGACCAACGCGGCAGCGGGCGACCGAAGCGGTCGTGCGGCAGCGCTGTCGCAGCGGCGCGTCCGTCGAGCGTGATACGCATATTCGTGCGGCAGACAGTCGCACCGGCGAGCGCCGCGACCGGCTTCACCAGCAGCGCATTGGTCTCGACATAACGGCGCTCAGCCATGAAGCGTGTGAGCGCGGGCGACGGTCGCACTGCGACCAGATCGCCCACGCGCGGGACGGCGCTGGGTTCGATCTCGTAGAGGCCAAGCGGCACGCTCGCCGAGACATTCCAGACGAGACGCAGTTGGGGTTGATGCATGGCCGGGAGGAAAAGCGCTGCGAGCGCCGTTCCTGTCCCGGCAAGCACGCCGAGGCGAAGCGGATGGCGGTGCAAGCCGGTGGCCGCCGCAGGACCACCGGCGGGATGCCGGTCGAGCGCGCCAGCCATTATTGTTGCTCCGCGCGTTCGCCGGGACGGCGCACGGCCGGCAGCACGGTTCCGTTATTGGGATCGGAGGTGGATGCGCAGGCGCCACGATCGCACCAGGCGCGCAGTTCCTCGATCGTATAGACGACGCGCCCGCCGATTTTCCGATAGGCGGGACCGGTGCCGTAAGTGCGATGCTTTTCGAGCGTTCGCGCCGAGAGGCCGACATAATGCGCGGCCTCTTTCGTGCGCAGATAACGCGTATCCTTGATGATGTCTGGCATGTTGGACTCCGTCGATTTCGGGCCTCGCGAGGGAGCGTGAGCAGCGCCTCGCGAGCCCGGCGATCATCGGCGTCGAACGGCGTCCACGGGTGGTCGGATAGCAGGGGTCCGCGATCCGACCACATGGGATTGGTGAAGGTGTCTATGCTTTGGGATGTGCCCCAAGCATCCACCTATAGCCTCCTGACACCATCTCGGCCGCCGCGTCGGCGAGACGGCGCAAATCAGAGCGCTCTGAACTCAGGCGCCACTCGTCGGGAAGCGGGTCGAGTAGTTCCCCGGCAATGTCGCGCAGCGACGCGCCGTCGCGTTGCAGATCGTGGATACAGAGCATCGCTGCTTGCCGGTGTGCGTGAGGGTTTGGCGGGGCGCGCAGCGGTGCGCCAAGGCCGATCGCACGTCGAAATGACTCCGCGGCTCGAATTCGGTCACGGTGACTGTGGTCGGGATGGACATAGAGCCCGAACGGCTTGCCAGGTGTCGGCGCGAGCTCGGCGGGGATCCAGAGCGACAAATCCGGCGCTCCATGTCTTCGGATCAGAAGCGCCATCCCGCCGGGTGCAGCCATGCGAACAACGCGATCACCCCAAACCGACGGTCGATAGGGCAGATCGCCTATCGTTCGCGCCCAAGGCACTGGTCGCACGATCGTCAGCGCGGTAGGGTCGAGCGATGGCAGCCAGGCGATCGGCGGCGTATCGGTCGCCGACGTGTCGGGATCGACCGCGAAAGGTGAGGCCCCAAGGGGACCACCTCCGTGCAAGTGGATGCTGTGGGAGATCGATCATACGCCGTGCTGAGCGACGGACGGCGGTCTGGGCGAGCGCGGAACTACGCCGCGCGATCACACCGGCTGACACCCAGATTGCGCGGAAGTCTGGATTACGACGGACCCATTCCCACGCGAACCCGCGCGTGTTCAATGTCAGCAGCGCCCGATAAGCCTCGGGTAGGCGCATTCGGTGGTAACCTGGCATCGCATTACTCCTCGATGCCCCCGTAGCGTCGAACTATGCTGCGATTGTTCCGAGGTTCAACACTATCTGCGCTTATCTTCAGATAAGGCCGAGCTTATCCTACATGGTTAATATTACGCCCAAATTGGATCAAACGAAAACCCCGCCCGGGCGATCCGGGCGGGGCTTGGTCGGTCTGGCTCAGTCGCCGTTGCGCCGGGAGGGGCGCGACCAGATCAGGTTGAAGGTCTCGCCATCCTCGTCGTCGAAGAGGTTGGCATAGATCGGGGCGGTGAAGCTCGGATCGTCGAGCTTGAGGCCCAGATAGGCGCGGCCTTCGTTGGATTCCTTGGTCCAGGCAGCGCCGATTTCCGCCCGGCCGACGAAGACCCTGTGCGAGGGCGCATTGTCGTTGGCGCGGTTGCTGTCGGGAATGACGCGGACGCCCTTAGCCTGGACGCCGAGAGTGACGATGTCGCCGACGAACTCGTTGTTGGCGGTCTTCTTGAAGGTGCCGATGGTAGCCATGTTCGTGTCTCCAGTCTTTGATCCTCGAGCCGTGCCCATCACGGCCTCGATGGCTTGCAGGTGACCGGGGCTGCCGCGGCTGCAGTCGAAGACCTGAAGCGTCAGCGGAAGACGGCGTCGGGGCGCTTTTTTGATCCGCGAGGAATGCCGGACCCCACCCCACGCGGTCCCACCGCGTGGGGTGGGGTCCGGCAGGGGAAAAAAGTGTCCCAAAGCCGTTGCGGCCCCGAGCGGCAGAGGCAAAGCCGGTTTCGGTCATCAAGCCATGAAGAGAGGCTGTTTGGGCACTGGCCTGGATCTACCGACAGGAGACGTGGCCCGAGCATCACCGCCCGTCCAGAAGCCCGACGCCATGAGTGTGCCGCCGGATAGATCTACCTGCGAACAGGCGGGGTCCTTCTTGGTCCCGACCGCCGCCTCAACCGCCAAATGCCCGCTTCCGGTACGGACTCGTCCTGCGTGGAATGGCGTTCCTGAAATCTGATCTGCGGTGACCGCCGCAAAATGGGCCGTTGCCTCGCCACCAGCATCCCGCAACCATCGCGGCTGAGATTTGGCGACGGGCGGCGAGACGCCTGATCCCGTCGCCCCTCCCGGCAATGGCAAGCCGGACCTGCAAGAAGCCCCGCCGGGACCGTCCGGGCGGGGCGATGAGAAGAGAAATGACGGCGATACTTGCTATCAGGCGATCGGATGAGCGAGCTTGTGTGCGGCAACCGCGCCACTCACGCCACCCGCGACAAGTGCAACGGCGAAGCTGGCGAAGCCGGCAAGCGATGCGAAAGCGCTCGCGACCGAGAAGCCGGCAATCGCGGCCGGGATCGCGAAAACGGCGATCAACATACCGCGTGCCGGACGGTTCGAAAGCGATAGCGCCGCGAAGCGACCGAGCGCGATGACGCCCATGAAGGCGGCAATACCAATGAGAACCGAAGGCAGCGGCGCGATGCCGAGTGCGGCGCTGCCGAAGCCGGCCGCCAGGCCAGCGCCGATCGGCAGCGCCAGGGTCGCGCCGACGAACAGCGCGTAGATCAGAAATCCGACGCCGATCAGCATCAGTGGGAACAGGATAAACATGGCGTCACGTCCTTTCTTCAAAGGGTTGGACGCGCTTCCACCAGCCACCACAGCGCGTGAGAAATATAGCAGAAATTGCCCGGCGACGAAACCGTCGCTGGGTTCGGTTCGGCGCCCTCGCGCAACGATCAGCTTGAGAAAACATCGTATTCGCGAACGACATGATCGGCGTCACCGTCGTAGTCGTCACTCGGTATCGCGGTATAGCCGTCGTCGGTCTCGATCAGGATGATGATGACCTTGAGGGTGCATGCCAGGTTCCAGGCGTAGCGTTGTGCGGTTTCGAGGGACATGACCGGCTCCTGTCGTTTCGGAGCGGGGCCTCTCCCCGCTCGACAGGCGCCGACGCATCCGGCGTCCGGCCGCGATCACCGCGTCAGGAGGCGAAGCCGATTAGCGGCCGCATGCAAAGCATAGCGGACCCTTTACGGGTTGATCGTGGAAGGCCGGAGGTCGGAAAGGACTAGCGCCTCCAAGAGCGGGGAGAGGCTCTGTGATTTGACGAACGCGAGAGTGCAGTCGAGCCGAAGTGCGGGCGAATGCCTCGTTTCTGATTGATCATGGGGCCGCAAAACTGGTCAGCTTTGCCCCCAGTTTTCGTAGTTTACGACGTCGCGCGACGATCCCGGAAGCCACCTATTGTTCATGTACTCGTCGGGGCGCACGTAGGACCGGGTTTGGGACATAGCTGCCGATCATTTTCATGTTGTCGAACCGCAGGTCTGGCCAGCAGCGGACATTCAGTGACCACGGTACGCAAAAGCCGGGCACGGGCGGCGTATCGAAAAGATCTAGTATCCGGTCGGCTCGGATGGTGGACCAATCGATATAGAACGACTGGGAACACTCTAAGGACGAGCCTCTAGGTCGCCTAGCTCTGTCGATACGGCCCGATAGTTCAACGCTGGCGACGCCGCCGCAACTCCGACAACCGAGGGTCTGAAGCCGTTTCGGGGTCATCCGACAACAACGCGAGTGTATCCTCGATTTTGTATGGCCATTGCTGGGGGTCTTCCCCGAGGACGGCCCAGAGAAGATCGAGCAAGGCCTTGGGATGCTGATGCGCCGGGTGCGGGCTATTGTTGCTGGTGGCCAGCATCATATGCATCGAGGTCGAGCGCGCAGGCACGAGGCGACGAAGAATAATCTCTACCACGGCCGGCATCTTATCGCCGCTTCCCAGCGCCAGATCGACAAGTCGGGCCGAAACGCTCGGATTGCGAAGCGCACGCTGCTTCGGCCAGACGGTGCGGAGAAACGGGATCAGGCGCTCCGGCCAACGGGTCTGCACATTGTTCGACCAGTGGCCTAGATGCCATAGGAGCTGCCCGCGTAACTCGTCGTCGGCGTGGATAAGAACCTCGCGCAGCTCAACATCAGTGATCAGACGCTCAGGTTCAGGTGCCTCGGCTTGGCCGCCCCAACCACTCAACAGCATGCCCGCGATGATCTCGTTACTCTTGCGCCGTTGATCGGTCATGCCTGCGCGGGTGATGAGCCCTGTTTTGATCCGCTGGAACAAGGCGGGCGATGGCATGCGCGCTGCCCAGAGGATGCCATCCCAGAGCGCATCGCCATCGGCGTCGTCGGCATCAATGACCGAAAGCAAGGCGGCTTCCGTCCATGCCGGGTCAACGTTGAAGAGCCAATTATATTGGTTGCCCAGCATCACCAGAGCATGCCGCCGCTGGTCTCCGCGCAAGGCCAGAAGTTGATCCGCGCGTACCTTCCAAATGTCCGGAAATCCGCCACCAACCTGTCGATCGGCTTTCATGGGATCGTTCATCAACAATCGGGTCAGCCGGCCCACGGGCGCGTTCAAGGCGTCATCGGCCCAGCTTTCGTTCGCCCGGTGTGGACGGCCTTCGCCACCGAGCGCGAGGGCTGCGACGATCCGCTCCCACAGCGTCGGCAGCGTTGAGGCCGCATCACCATAGAGCCGATGGCTGATCCGCTGCATCCACTCCGAAGCCGGTGTCGCGATGGTTTGCAGCAGCGCAGGCGGAAGTTTGCACAATCGCCCCCCGATGAGCGTGATCATCCGGGTCGAGTCCGTGAGCCGGGCATCAGAATAAAGGAAGGCGGACCAGGCCGCGATCGGCACATCGCCCGAGCGTGCGACAAAAGTAAGCGCCGCAAGCGCGCGGAGCGGTCGCTGCTCAGACAGGCCCCTAAAGGGTGCGCGCTCTACAGGATCGAAAAACTCGGCGCGTCCACTAGCGGCATGTGCGGCGGTGAGTATCTCCGGGATCGGGGTATCGAGGATCGCATCCGGCGCCGTGTCCGTCACGACGCTGTAGACTTCCGGCGCCCGCGAATCCGCGACATGGTCGCCGATTTGCGGCGTCCATTCGGGATCGGATGGCTGAAGGCGCGCCATCTCCGCGGTGACATCGAAGGAGAATGTCACCCCGTGTGTCGACAGCCAATGGAGGCGGCTAAGCCGATAATGCGCCTCTGCGCGCGACGCGCCGCCGCGGACTTCAGCGGTCCAGGGATAGGTTGTCGTGAGCAACCGTTGCTCGATTGCAGTGCGTGACGGTGTGGTCAGATCAGGCCATAGATCGCGGATCGCGAACAACAGATCGCGCTCGTGATGGGTGGTCCAGAATAGTTCGTCGGTGAACCCCAGCAAGGCCGCCGCACCGTCAGTCGGCTCGATCAGGCGGTTCGCGGCGGCCCAGATCCGCAGGCGCGCGAAAACATACGGGTCCGCGACCGACCAGCGCAGGACTTCGCTCCGTGCCGCGACCGGATCAGCAGCGTGAAGGCGCAGCATCAAACCCTGCAGGATGACGATTGGGCACCGTATTCCGTACTCGTTGTTTCCTAACGGCGGCCCATCATCATCGGCGCGGGTGTGTTCGAAATGAATGAGGTCGTCACCGGTCACCTCGCGCTCGAGGGACACGGCCAGCTCCAAGTGCGCTCGGAGCAAACCGACCGCATAGCCGAGATGCTTGGGCGGTATCTCCAGAACATCATGCGGTCGTGGATATTCCACGTCGACGTGGATGAGCTTTTCGGGCGGCTCGTCCCAAAACAAGGGGTGGCGGACGCCATAGGCCTTCGTGGCCGTTAGCTGGGGCTTGTAGAGGTCGATATAGGCGCGAACGAGCGATGCCGACCAGCCGTCCTGCTCTACGCGCGCGGCGATTTCATATCGGACCATATCGGGGTCGGGCCGGACATCGGCCCGCGCAGCGATCAGCCAGCGCCACTGTCGACGGATCGCCTCGGGAAAGCGTTCGCGATCTTGGCGGAGCCAGGATTCGATACTGCGAATGACCTCTTGGTGCAGAGCCGCCTGATGGCCGACCCACCATAGCGCGATGGGTTGATGGGCGATGCGCTGAAGCCAAATGCCGAGGCTGTTGAGACGCGGCGGCAAAGGCGCATTCAGATTTGCGTTCGTGCCCCGCAGGACGGCCATCGTACCATCGCCGGCATCTTCGAGGTCCGTGCGGTTGAGTGCAAAGACATCCAGAGCTTCCGCTGGGATTTTACGGTTCCGGTCATAATCGTCGGCAGCGTCTGCATCCGGGATGGGGTCTGATCCGAATCCTAGCGCGCCGAACGGATCGAACTGCTCAGACTCTTCGACATAAGGATCAATCTTGTCGGGATTGGCGAAGCGGTGGACCGGGTCAAACGCAAGCAGCCACCGGGCATCGAGCGGTACGTCGGCGGTCGCGAAGCGACGCGCGCCCTCGCGGGTCGACATGACCTCGGCAACCTGTCCGCGCAGATGGGAACCAAGCGCTTGGGGGCCGGCTGACGCCTTTGCAAGCAGAGCATTGTACCAGCCGTCAACATCGTGCGCCCGCGATGCCCAAGCCTCCAGCGTCTGCCATAGCGGACCAAATCCATTGGTGCTGTCGAACGCGATGGCCTGAACGCCCTTATGCTCCCACAGCGCTTTGGCGGCCTCGCTCTCGCCGTCCTGAAAAGCGTAGAGCCGATTGCGCGTGCCGGCCTGGAGGTTGAGTGCTTCGAGCAGATATTGCACCGGCGGGTCTTCAGCCGTGTAACCGACGAAGACGATCTGGAAGCGCCCCAACAGCGATTGGATGAAGCGCGTGGCCCAGCCATCGGACAGATAGGCGCGGCCGAAATCCGCGCTGGAGACGACGAACTCGTCGTCTGCGGGGCATTTGTATGCTGGATCGACCCTACCGTGGAGATGGACGATTCCTCGAAATTCTGTGTCGCTGCGCGGATCGGGCAATCGGGGCGGTCCGGAACAGGGCAATTGGGGATCGCAGGCTTCGAAGAGCAAATCGAAGTTCGTCGTCACGAGCCGGGTCACACCGGCGCGCGAGGTGGCTAGAGCCAATAATGTGCGATGTGCGCCCAGACCGGCGCCTTCCGCAGGCGTGATCGCTTCGGCGACAGCGGCGCGGACGTCCGCCACCTCAAATTCGCGTTCGAGCAGACCGAAGACCCGATCGGTCGCGAGGAGGCCGCCCACGCCGGCCATGCGCCCCATCTGAAGGGCTTTGTCGAGCAGGGCACGCGCGGGACTATCCAGTGCGGCGCCCAGGATATCGATCACGTTCCGGCCCAGCTTCTCGAAGTTGGGAAGCCCGGCCTCGTGTTGGGAGACGCCCGCACCGCAAAAGAAGATGACATCGCCCGCATCGCGCGCGACCAACAACTCGTCCGGAATAGAGGGGCCGTTGGGAATGAACTGCATAGGGTCATTACAGCGCTGGAGCGATCGCAGTCCACCGATCTTCAGATCAATTCTGAGATTGCGTCCCGCAAAGTCTCCCCGCCGTGGCTACGGTCGCTTTCTGCGAAAGCTGCCGCTCGTCTGCTTTCTATGAATGACCTGCGTTGGTCGACTGCTGCCGAAAGCGCGATGGAGGTGTCTTGGGACATTCTTGCCGATCGCCACGTTCATCGGGGATGGCTGGTTGTGCCGACACCAGCCGTTCCTGGAACGGCTCAGATAGCCACCGCGACGGTTGGTTCTGGGCCGCTCGCTGACCGCCAACGTTTAGGCCAACCAGAGCGTTGTGTTGCCCCTGGTTGGCTCAAAGCCGATGACAAGATGCGAGGAACCACTCATGATTCGCCAAGCGCGCGGCCTTTACTGTATGAGATACAACGCCGCTACAGTTTCCTTGTACCGAGCCACTTCACTTTCTCGGGATCGCGGTGATCGAAAAAACTGCTGGTCTTCTGGTCGAGAGCCGAGATCGCGGCGACGTCGTCATGGTCCAGTTCGAAGTCGAATACCGCGAAATTCTCAGCCATCCGCTCCTTTCGCACGGATTTTGGGATGGCGACGATATCGCGCTGCATCAGCCAGCGCAGCGTGACCTGCGCCACGCTCTTACCGTGTTTACGGCCGATCGATTCCAGGACGGCGTTGCTGAACAGGCCGTTCTTGCCCTCGGCGAAAGGCCCCCAAGCCTCAGCCTGAACCTTGTATTCCGCGAGGATCGTCTGGGCGTCGTTCTGCTGGTGGAACGGGTGGATTTCGATCTGGTTGACCGCCGGCACGACCGCGTTGTGCAGGCAGAAGTCCACCAGGCGATCCGGATAGAAGTTGCTGACCCCGATCGCGCGGATGCGGCCGGCGTGGTGCAGCTCCTCCATCGCCCGCCAGGCGCCATAGACGTCGCCATAGGGTTGGTGGATCAGCCAGAGGTCGAGATAGTCGCACTGCAGCTTGTTCAGCGATCGTTCGAAGGCCGCCTTGGCGCCGTCGTAGCTCGCGTCCTCGATCCACAATTTGGTGGTGACGAACAATTCGCCGCGATCGATCCCGTGCGCCTTGATCGCGGCACCCACCGCCGCCTCGTTGCCATATGAGGTGGCGGTGTCGAGCAACCGGTAGCCGACATCGATCGCATCATGCACACTGCGCTCGCATTCGGCGAGATCGGGAACCTGGAAGACGCCGAAGCCGAGGATCGGCATTTCGACGCCATTGTGGAGCGTGACGGTGGGGACGGTGCTGGTCATGTCGCTGCTACCTTTGATGTGTCCGGGATCAACGCGCGGCCGTCGGTGCTTCGCGGCCGACCATCGCCATTTGCGCCGGCGCGTAACGGTCGCCTTCGGCGGAAATCGCGGCGGCACCAGCTTGGATGTCGGCCAGATCGGATTCGGTCAGGTCGATGGCCGCAGCCGCCACGTTTTCTTCCAGACGATGGCGTTTCGTCGTGCCGGGGATGGGGGCTATGTAGGAACGCTGCGCGAGCAGCCAGGCCAGCGCGATCTGCGCGGGTGTGGCGCCCTTGTCTTCGGCGACCCGCAAGAGCAGATCGACGAAGGCCTGGTTCTTTTCCATGGCTTGCGCCGAGAAGCGGGGAACGCTGGCGCGAAAGTCGCCGTTGACGAACCGGGTGTCCTTGCCCATCGCACCAGTCAGGAAGCCCTTGCCGAGCGGACTGTAAGGCACGAAGCCGATGCCAAGCTCGTCGCAGGCGTCGAGGATGCCGTTGGTCTCCGGCGCGCGCCACCACAGCGAGTATTCGTTCTGAAGCGCGGTCACTGGCTGGATCGCATGGGCACGGCGCAGCGTCTGCACGCCGGGCTCGGACATGCCGAAATGACGAGCCTTGCCTTCGGCGATCAGGTCCTTGACCGTGCCGGCGACGTCCTCGATCGGCACATTGGGGTCGACACGGTGCTGATACAGCAGATCGATCGTCTCCACGCCAAGCCGCTTGAGCGAACCCTCGACGGCGCGCCGAATATGTTCGGGCCGACTGCTCACCCCGCGATTCTCCTGGCTCTCCGGGTCGATATCGAAACCGAATTTGGTGGCCAGGACGACACGGTCCCGGATCGGGCGTAGCGCCTCCCCAACCACCTCCTCGTTGACAAACGGACCATAGACTTCCGCGGTGTCGAAAAACGTGACGCCGCGTTCGGCGGCATCGCGGATCAGCTTCACGCCATCTTCCTTCGACAGGCTGGTGGCATAACTGAAGCTGATCCCCATGCAGCCGAGGCCGATGGCAGAGACGTGAAGGCCGCTGCGGCCGAGTTCGCGAGTTTTCATGTTGTGTCCTTTTCGATGCTTGGAGATCAGGCGTCGTCGCCGAACCAGAATGTGGCGGTGGTGCCGCCGTCGATGAGGAGGTCGCTGCCCGTGATGAAGGCACCGTCCGGCCCCATTAGCAGCGCCGCGACGGTCGCCACCTCGTCGGGGGTGCCGGCGCGTTTGGCGACCGAACTTTCGATCATCTTGCGGTAGCCTTCGCCGCGCGGCCCCCTTAGCTCGTCATTGGCGAGCGGGGTGATGATGATGCCGGGGCTGATGCTGTTGACGCGCGCGCCGCGCCGCCCCCAACGCACGGCCTCAGCCGCCACGCGCAGGACATTGCCGCGCTTGGAGAGCTGATAGGCGTGAAGCGTATCCTTCACGGCCTCCGGCAGCAGGAATGGGAGGGTCAGCAGGTCCTCGACAGGTGTCACAGCCAGCGCCCTGGTCTGTTCGTCCGGCAGCGCGCCCAGTCGATGCCCCGATTGCGAGGAGATGACGACGCCCGAACCGCCCGGCGCGATCACCGCGCCGAACCGGTCGAGCAGCAGGGCGGTGCCATAGAGATCGACTTTCAGGATCGTCTCGATAGGAGCCTGCGAAGGCGACACGCCGGCCGCCTGGACCAGGCCAGTCACGTTGCCCAGACCGGTCGCGATGTCGACGAGCGCTTCGACCGAACGGCGCTCCGCCACGTTCATGATCGCTGCCGTGACTTCGAAGCCTGCGTCGCTCAGCGTCCTTGTTGCGGCCTCACAATTTTCCGGCCGCAGATCGGCGAGCACGACCTTCTTCCCCGCACTGACCCTGCGGACGATGGCCTGACCGAGCGAGCCAGCACCGACCAGAACGATGACGTCAGCCATGGGCGTCCACCTCATTGAAAACGTCACGAATGATTGCGAGAGCTGAACTCGCGGTCGGCCAGCCGGAATAGAAGGCGAGATGCGTCACGGTTTCGATGATTTCTTCGCGCGCGACACCGTTCTCGAGAGCTTTTTTCAGATGAAATGACAGTTCGTTGCAGCGGTAGAGCGAAATAAGGCTGGCGACCGTCGCAAGGCTTCGGTCGCGCGGAGAGAGGCCGGGCCGTCGCCAGACATCGTCGAACAGAACGGTGTCGCTGATCGCGGTGAGCTTCGGCGCGATGTCGCCCCAGGGCGCTCGCATCGGCTTGTTATCGTCGTCGGACATCGTCGCACGCTCCTTGCGATCACGATCTAGGCTTTCGCGTGCGCGGCGATTAGAGCGTATAATCTGGAAGCCGCTTTGAATTGAACTCAACAATGGCCCGGAACAATTTCAACGATCTGCTCGCCTTCCGTGCCGTCGCGGTCGAGAGAAGCTTCACGCGCGCCGCAGCACAGATGGGCGTATCGACCTCTGCGCTCAGCCATGCGGTGCGCGGGTTGGAAGAGCGACTCGGTATCCGCTTGCTCAACCGCACGACGCGCACGGTTGTACCGACGGAAGCCGGGGAGCGCTTGCTGCAGACGGTGAGGACATTGTTCGATGGCGTCGAGGCCGAACTGGCAAGCCTCGGGGAGCTACGCGACAGGCCGGCCGGCAACATCCGTATCACCACCAGCGCTCATGCGGCGAAGACCATCCTGGAACCGGCGTTGATTCCGCTGCTGGCGGAATATCCCGATCTCAAGGTGGAACTCAGCGCGGACGCGGGCTTTGTCGACATCGTCGCTGAACGTTTCGACGCCGGCGTTCGGCTGGGCGAGACGATTGCGCAGGACATGATCGCGGTGCGCATCGGACCGGACATGCGGATGGCGGCTGCGGGATCGCCAGCCTATTTTGCCCGGCATCCCCCGCCAGTGGTGCCACACGATCTCGGCCGCCATAATTGCATCAACCTTCGCTTCCCGACCTATGGCGGCCTCTACGCCTGGGAATTCGAGAAGGATGGTCGCGCGCTCAACGTGCGGGTTGACGGGCAATTGACCGTCAACGATACAACGCTTGCGCTTCAAGCAGCGATGAATGGCCTCGGCATCGCTTACGTGACTGACGACCAGGTGTTGCCGCTGATCGCCGCAGGTCGGCTCGTCCGCGTCCTCGAGGATTGGTGTCCACCCTTTCCGGGCTACCACCTCTACTATCCAAGCCGGCGCCAGCATTCACCGGGATTCGCCGTCCTCATCGAGGCGCTTCGCTATCGTGACCAGAACGCGACACGACATCTACAGAAATAGTGTGAACCGGCGGAGGCTTTGGGATTGCAGATCGGACCGCTTTATGGGGACCGTTGAGGCATGTTGCGATCCGAAGGCTGCTATTCGACGATTGGCAGATCTCGGGCAACCCGCCGTTCCCACATCGGCCGCTGAACGGCGTACGTTGGTCGACTTCGGTCAGTTATCGATATGCCTCTATAAAGGCAGCATACTCATCAATACTGACTGAAACCTGCCAGAAGGGAATCGGCCCAGTTCACCTCGTTGCCCGAAGAGCACGGGATCTTACTCAAATCGCCAAACAGGAATTCCCATCTTGCGGGCTTTGTCGAACAGATTCTCCTGGATGCCGCCGCCGGGGAACAGGATGATGCCGACCGGAAGGGTCGCGAGCACGACATCGTTGCGCTTGAACGGCGCCGATGATTTGCTGTGCTTCACGAAGTCCGGCGCGAACGGGATTTGCGGGACAGTGCGCTGATCGGCCCAGAGCGATGCGATCTTTTCGGCCCCGGTCTTCGATCCGCCATGCATCAGGATCATCGTCGGATGCTTTGCGAGCACGCTATCGAGCACCGACCAGATGGTGCGGTGATCGTTATAGCTGGCGCCTCCGGAGAGATAGACCCGTTCCCCCGGCGGGATCAGTACCTGGCTTTCGGCCCAGCGGCGCGCGTTGATGAAATCCCGGCTGTCGACGATGCTGGCGGTAAGCGCCTTGCGGTTCGCCATCGATCCCGATCGCGGCATCCAGGGTTTGCGTAGGTGGGTGCGGAACTGGTCGGCGAACGCCTCGCGGAAGGCTTCCATCGCATCGCGGCGCTCGATCATCGTGCGGCCTTCGGCGATCGCCGTTTCAAGTTCGACCGATCCAACCTCACTGCCATCCTGCTCGCGCTGGAGTCGCCTCTGCGCCAACTCGTTGCGATCGAGCTCGCGTTCGATCCGTTCGCCTGCCCGGTGGAACACATTGGTGAAGCCCCAGAGCAAATCTTCGAGATCGGGTTCGAGCCGGGTATCAGCCAGACAGGCGGCCATCGCGTCAAAGGTGTCGGCGGCTGCGGCCTCGACCAGACGGCCTTCGGGTAATGGTCTCGGGTCGGCCTCGTCCTCGAAGGGTCTGCGCCCATACAGTTCAAGTTCCTGGAGGAGGTGGGAGAGAGAGGATTCCTCGTGCTCGGGTTCGTCGGGACGTTCGGGGTCGGTTGTCATGGTGGTCGCCTCGTCGTTTGACCGCGCCTCTCGCGGCCTTCGTGGCGACGACAGGACGGCGGGCGGACCGGGCGCGCACGCCCGAGCGAAGCGGTCGCGCGCGACAGCGCTCGACGGGGGCCGAAGCGCAGCGGAGGACGGCGAAGCGCGACTATTTTGGTTCGCGATGCAAAGCGGATCCCGAAGGGGACGCGGCGGAAAATAGTCGCGGCGCAGCCGTTGCGCGGCAGGCCCGCCTGCCGTTCCAGTCGCCCTCTCAAGAAGGCCGACAGGCGCGGCTCTTGGTCGACGGCGTGGCAGTCTCGGACTGAGCCCGGACGTTGCGAAGAGGCCGCTGCTAGCCCCTCGCTCTTCTCGGCCTCAACCTGGGGACGGGAGAAAGCGTGCGGCATCTTCGGGGAGGAACTGGCCAGCAAGATGTGCGCGAAGCCGCTCGAGACCCAACAGCCGAAGGTCGGCATTGAAATCGTCAAGCTGGGGTTCGAGCACGATCATCGTGATGCCGGCGGCATGGGTGCGTTCGGTCAATTTCGTCACGGCATGGGCGCCGGCCGGATCATCGTCGCGCGCGACATAGAGGCGTTGCAACTCCGGCGCGAAGGCAGTCGCCGCGAGATGAGGGGCGGAAAGACCCGCGATCATCGCCAATGCAGGGACCGCCCCGCGCAGTGACAGAATCGTCTCGATGCCTTCGCCGGCAACCATCACCGGTCCTGATGTGCCGAACCGGACGCCGTGTCCGAGCAGGTCGCCCATCGCCCGGCGCGGCGTTGCGACCGGCGCCTTGTCGGTGCCCTTGGCATCTAGCCAAGTGCGATGAACGCCCGTGGTGGTGCCGTCGAGGTCGGTCACAGCTGCAATCAGTGCGGGAAATGCATGCGATGTATCCGGCGCGTCATCCTCATTCGGGCGATACCAACAACGTGGATGAAAACGCAGCGAGCGTTCCGATCGCATGCCGGTGATCGCGCGATGGCGAAGGTAGGTCTCGGCGAGGGTGTGGGCGACCGGTTTTGAGGCCGCAAACAACCGGCGTGCGGCCTTGCGCGATCCTGCTGGGGGTCGAGGGTCGTCCGGGTCGAAGTCCGGCAGCGCACGTGGCAAGGATAGGAAGGTGCGTGCTTCCTCGATAGTCTCGGCGAGCGCGCGGTGCCCACAATTGAGGCCGATCAGGTCGAGCAGATCGCCATGTTCACCAGTGGCGGCATCGGTCCATTTCCCGGCCGCGCCCTTGCCATGGTCGTCGCCTTTCAGGCGGACATAGAGACTGCGCCCCGGCGACCCCAGGGCATCGCCGGCAATCCAGTATCGACCTTCGCGCCGGCCAGCGCCGAGATAGTGGCGACAGACCGCCTCGGCGTTGCGTGCCAGGGCACGCGACAAGTCTGATGCGGGACCAGCCATGAAGCACCTCCGCAATAAAAATGGGGCCTGCCGCTGCGGACAGGCCCCGAAGAAACGGCGATTATTCGGCAGCGACCGCGAACGCCTCGTCGGCGTCCAGACCATGCTGATCATCGGTCGTCTCGGCGTCCACAGCCTGTTCGCCGTCATTTGCCGCCGCCGGTTCGAGTGCCGGTGTGCGCAGCGGTTCGGCGAGCCAGCCGCTGCCGGCGAGGAGCCCTTCAGCGGCCTCCGCCATCTCCGGCTTCTTGAGACCGGCAAGGCGCCCCGCCACCTCTCCGCCCCTGGCTTCCTCGACCGCCGACAGGATGCGCGGCTTGGTCACCCGGCCGAGATAATTGCCCATCGTGGCGGTCCATCCGGCCGCGACCATGTCGAGGTTCGCCGCACGGGCGAGGATGTGCGAATGCTCGATGCGGCCCGCGGCTGTGCGCGCCGACACCCGGCCCTCATTGTAACGGTTGGCCGGTTCCCACACCGCATTGATGCCGAACGCAGCGCAGTGGGCGAATAGAGCCGCCTGCTCATCGGCATCGAAGGCGATCAAGGCCTCCCATAAATCGGCGGGCGCATCCGGCAGGCGTTCGGACCAGTTCTCATGCCGCTGGTCGATAGCCTTGGCCGACACGCTGTCGTTGAGACCCGGCGCATGGACGCCAAGGCCGCCGCCGCGGACCGACACCTGCATGCAGCTGTTCTCCGCGGCATAGGTGTAGAAGGTGTCGAGCACGAGCGCGTGGAGCACCGCAGCGAACGCAATCTGCGGACTCGTCGCCAGGGCATCGCGCAAGGCGAGCGTCCGGTGCGTGGTGAGCTCGGTCACCAGCCGGTCGGGAAGCGGACGCAGCATGTCGTCCTGCTCGTCCTCATCCTCGGGCTCCGACGCCGTACCCGGTGCGCCGCCGACGCTGATGATCGGCCCTGCCGCATCATCGCCGATGTCGGTACCGTCGTCGCGTTCGTCAGCGGGACGGTCTCCGTCATCAGCTTCCACCGGCTCTTCGACGGGCTCATCCTCGGGGCGCACGAAACCACGCTCTATATGGAGTGATCCATCGACGTCGATGCTGACGAACGCCCCTGCGCGCGCCACCTCGGCGGGGTCATAGACCAGAAGCGGCGACACGATCGCGGCGATCTCGACGTCGATCGCGTTGACGCGGGCCGTCACATCGTCCGGGATGTCATCGGCCCCGGACCATTGGTCCTCGAGGCGGTCGGCTTCCTCGCGGAGCGCCTCCAGACGGACTTCGCCCTCATCGCTGACCGGCGGCTGCTCACCATCGATCTCACGCAGACCATCGTCATAGGTGTAGGGAAAGTCGACCGCGACGGCGACCCACTTCCAGCCTTCCTCGCCGATCCGGGCGCCTTCGGCCTGGAGCTTCTCGTCGACCAGTCGGTCGAGCAGCGTGACATCCTGCAGCCAGCCGCCATCATCGGCCTCGAACAGATCACGCAGCACATAGCCGCCGGCAGCGACATAGGCGTCGAGCGTGACGAAGTGAACGCGCTTGTCGGAGGCGCGCACCTTATCCTCGGTCAGCCGCGAACGGATGAACCAGGGTTGTTTGTTGTGGCTCGACTGTAGCAAATCCCAGACTTGTTCCTGACGCGCATGGTCCTCCGACACCGAGAAGGCCATCAACTGCTCCAGGGTCATGCCGTCCTCGGCATAGACGTCGTGCAGTTTCGGGGAGACCGAGGCGAGCTTCAGCCGCTGCTTGACGACGGCGGGCGTCACCATGAACGTCGCGGCGATGGTCTCGATGTCGGTGCCCTGCTGGGCAAGCTGCTGCATCGCCCGGAACTGATCGAGCGGATGGAGCGCCTCGCGATGCGTGTTTTCGGCGAGCGAATCCTCTTCCGCCGAGATCACGTCGTCGTCGCGCACGATGCACGGCACCGACTCGGTCTTGGTCATCCGGCGCTGCTTGACGAGCATCTGGAGCGCCCTGAAGCGGCGTCCGCCGGCCGGAACCTCGTAGATGCCGGTCTCGGCACCGCCCGCATCGCGTTGCGCACGCACGGTGAGGCTCTGGAGCAGGCCGCGGCGGGCAATGTCGGCGGCGAGCGTGTCGAGCGAGACCCCCGCCTTGACGCGCCGGACATTGGCCTGGCTGAGCACCAGCTGGTTGAACGGGATGTCCCGCGAACCGCTGAGGCTGATTTTGACGATCTTGGTCATGGTCATTCTCCATGACGGGCGGCCGAGAAACTCTCTCTCGACCTCCAACCCGTCATGAAGGCGGCGCAGCCCTCTTCCTCTAGGGAGAGAGAGCCACGCCGCCGACCAGACCGGGAGTTCGCTCACCGCACAGAGACGAGCAGCTTCGCAGCTTTGCCCTCCAGGTCGAGCCGCGCATCCTGATGCGGTTTGTCGCGGGCGAGCGCGGTGATGCCCTGCACGAAATCGAAGATGGATTCGGGCGGGCGCCCTTCCTCCTCCAGCACCGTCGCGATGATCTTCTCGGTCTCGCCGCGCGAGAAGCCGCGCTTGCGCAGGAAGGTCTCGCGATCCTCGTCCTTGCGGGCGACGATGCGTTCGCGCGCCGCCTTGATCCCGGCCATGAACGGGGCTGGCGACGACGATGCGAAATTCTCCAGCGCGGGCGCCGCCTCATGCGCGAAGCGGTTGGCAGCGAACTTGCTGTGGCGAATGCTGATCTCCTCGAAGCCTTCCGCCCCCCAGATATTCCGGTTCATGCACACCGCCCGGAGATAGAAGGACGCCATTCCGAGTGTCTTCGAGCCGACTTCGCTGTTCCAGCAGTAGAAGCCGCGAAAGAAGAGATCGGGATCGCCGTTCGGAAGGCGCCCGGCCTCGATCGGGTGGAGATCGTCGACGAGGAACAGGAAGACGTCGCGATCGCTCGCATAGAGCGTAGTGGTATCCTTGGTGATGTCGACCAGCGGATTGTAGGTCATGGTCGACCAGTCGAGCAGGCCCGGCACCTTCCACCTCGTGTCGCCGGTGCCGTTGCCGGCGATCTTCATCACTGCGGAGACCAGCTCGTGATCCCAGATTCGACCATAGTCCGGGCCCGTGACGGCGCGCAGTTCAACCCGGCCATCCTCGGTTTCGAGGGTTTTCATCAATTCGGCGCGATGTTCGATCAATCCATGCTGCAGGTTGATCCCGGCAAGTGGTACCGGAAGCTGGCGAAGATAGCCGGCCGGCGCACCGACCAGGCTGGCAAGCTGGCCGAACGACCAATGAGTCGGCGTGACGGGCTGATCGCGGCCGGGCACGATGAGCGCCAGTCGTTCGGCATTGTCCCGGCTGGCCTCGACCCGGACCTCGCGGGTTTCGACGGTGCGGGTGGTCGCGCGCTCGGCGCGGGCCTTCACCGCAGCATGAAGCTCGGTCAGCGACAGAAAGCGCTCGTCGTCGGGGCGCGAGAACCATTCGGACGAGACGCGGCCGATGCGCTCGCCGCGGGAGATATCGACCTTATAGCCGGCAGAGGCCGGACGTGACGCGGGGGTTGGGGATAGAAGAGTAGCCATGGATCATCTCCGCGACGGGCGCCGAGAGCCTCTCTCTCAGCCTCAACCCGTCACGGTTCTTTCGGCCTTCCTCTTCCTCTGGGTCGGTCGACGCCGCACCCATTGGGGCGAGTCGGCAGACCCCTGAAAACACAATCGCGCCTTTGGCGAAGCCGGCCGGCGCGGCGGCGTGCGCGCGGGCCTTGGGGGGGGGGCAGCCGCCGCCGTGCCCTCCAGCCCGAGCCAAGAGCGCATGCGCGGTCCGGACAGGAAGCGCGACCTCTGGCGGCGCCTGCCGACGCCAGTGTGCGCACCGCAGAAACCAGCGCTCAGTTGGGGGCGTTGCAGGGGCGGAGCCCTTGCCGAAGGGGTAGCTGGAGACCGCAGGACTCCGGCTCAGGGGAAGGCTTTCCCCTTACGGCTGTGCGTCTGAGTCCAGAATATGGGTCGGTTTTGGGTCGCTGGGACCGTCCTTAGCCGCCGATCCTTCGCTTCCGGCTGCTTCCGATGCGCTTCCAACCCGCCATAGGGTTGCCTTTTGTCCCCCGAGGGGTTATTCTAACTATCAGAATTTATGGCGGAAAATGGTGCTGCCGGTGAGGATTGAACTCACGACCTCAGCCTTACCAAGGATGCGCTCTACCACTGAGCTACGGCAGCATGTTCCGATCCGGGTGGTCGTTACCCGGCGGAGCGCGCCTTTGGGCAGAGCGGCCCGTGCTTGTCAAGCCGCGTTGCACAGCGTTAGGCTCCGCGCATGGCCGACACCCGTGATCGCGACGCGCGCCGTGCCGCTGCACTTCGCGAAAATTTGAAGAAGCGCAAAGACCGTGCCCGCGGATCCGCCGCCGCTGACCGTTTGCCAGGCCCGGCCGCTCACCCTGCGCCCGACGATGCAGGCGACTAGCGCGGCTTGTGCTCGGTGCCAAAGGCTGCGGTGATGAACAATGCCGTGGCTGCTTAGGCAATGTCGGCTGTGTGCCACACGCCGGGCGGATTGATGGCATAATCGCCGGCGCCCAGCGTGATGCTGCGGCGTAAGCCATCAGGCAGTTCCCGATGGACCGTGATTGGCCGCTCACTTCGCAAGCCGCTGCAGTCGGTGGAATCTGCCCAGCGCGACCAGCAACACGGCCATCGGCACGATCGAGAGATAGAACGCAGTTTGTCCGTCGAACGCTGCAAACACCCGACCCGTGATGAACGATCCGGTCGTGCCGCCGAGCGCCGAGAAAACGACAAGCAGGCCCGTCATCGCCGCGTGCTCGGATTTGGGCAGAGCAGATAGCATTGCCGAATTGATCGCCGGATAGATCGGTGCAAGGAATAACCCGATCAGGGGTAGCAGATAAGCCGCGAGCGGGGCCGAGAACCAGCCAATGTTCGGATTGGGCGCAAGGCCGCGCGTGAGCGGCAAGCTCAGCAGCACCAGCCCGGCCATAAGAACAATGCAGGCGCTGACAAGCGGATACCAGCCGATCCGGCGCAGGATAAGGCCCGCCCCCAGCCGCCCGATCGCCAGCGCGGCGGCAAATAGGCTCGCGGCCTGAATGCTTATCGCCTGCGGCAGATGAAGGACCTCGTTGTTGAACGTCGGCAGCCACGTGCCGATCGCCTGCTCGATCAGAACATAGGTGAAGGCCGAAATCATGAAGACAAGCACGAGCGCCTGCCCGACGAGGCGCAGCATCGCGACAAAGTCTTCGCCCACCGGGCGGCTTTCGGGATGGGCAGCACGTTCGTCGAGCGGGCTCATGGCCAGAAGCAGGACGACCAGCGTGCTGAGACCTGCGAGCAGCCAATAAACATTGAGCCAGCCCAACCCGGCAGGGTTTGCAGGATCGATGAACGCGCCGAACATCCAATACCCCGAAAGGACGCCGAGCATGAACAGCCCCTCGATGATGTTCGTCAGGCTGGCATGTCCGGCCTGATCGGTCGTCACCAGGCCAATGGACGAATAGACCGAGACCTTGACGAGCGAAAAGGCCACGCCGGTCACCGCGAACAGGAATTTGGCGGTCGCAAAGCCGGGCAATAGCGGCATGGCGAGGCAGGCGAGCGCGACGGCCGCGCTGCCCAGCATCATCGCCCGGCGATAGCCCAGCCGCGGCAGGAACGACGCGACTGCAAATGACGTGATGGCGATCGGCATATCCTTGAACGCTTCAAGGATCGCGGCACTTGCCTTGGTTTGCCCCAGCGAAGAAATCGACTGGAGGATGACCGTGCCAACGCTGTTCAGCAGAATGCCGAACAGCATATAGACAAGGACCATGGCGATCAAAATGCGCCGGTTTTTCAGCGGATCACTCCCCGCAAAGGACGAGTCCGGGCCGTCGGAGCGCTGCCACCGCGCGGCCCGGGCAGCCATCCTGCATTAGAACTTATATCCAACCGAGAAGCGGAACGAGCGTCCCAGAATCGGGCGGGCATTGATCACGCCCTGACCCTGCGACCCGATCACACGCGGATTGCCTTCGGTGATCGCGATCTTGTCGGTCAGATTGTCAACTGTCACACCCAGCAGCAGCGCTTTACCGATCTCGGCGGTGATCCCGCCGTCGATCTTGAAATAATTGGGCAAAAGCTGCTGGTTTTGCACATCGGAGAAGCGGTCACCGACATAGCTGAATGTCGAGAATAGCGACACTTTGTTGTCACCGCCGATCCGAATGTCATAGGCGGGAGTCACGCGCCATTGCCAGCGAGGCTGACGCTGCACGCGGTTGCCGCTCAGGCTCACCGTGCCACCATTGGTCGTAAAGTTGCGGTATTTGGCATCGAGCCAGGTTCCCGAAAAGCCAATGCTGAAATTCTCGATGGGGCGGATCGCACCTTCGAGTTCAACCCCGGTGCTGCGCGCACCGCCGACCGATGCAACCGGCGCGCCGTTGGTGATCACCGTACTCGACAGACCGTCGAAGTTGGTGTGGAAGATGGTTGCGTAGAGCGAGACGAGATCGGTCCGGACCTTGATGCCGGCCTCATAATTGTCGACCTTCGGCGAAATGCGGATGCCATCGCGCAGATTGTCGAAAAACGGGTTGGTATTGCCGCGATTATAGCGGGCATAAGCCCCCACGGTCGGTGTAAAGTCATAGTTTGCGCCGACGGTCCATGACACGCTGCCTTTGCTATAGCGCAGCGTGCTGAAGGTTCCATTGAGAACCGCATTGCCATTGTCGAAGAGCGTATTGGCATTGCCATCGACATTCACCCCAAAACTGTTGTTTTCGAGCGTGCCCGACGCCGTGTAATACTGATAGCGGATGCCCGCATCGAGCCGGAGTTGCGGCGTGACATGGAATTCATCGACCGCATAACCGGCATATTCGCGCCCGTCATAGGCGGCATTGACGTTGAAGAACGACCCCTGGGTGAACCCGCGTTGCGTCACGATGCGCCCGTCGGCGAGTGTCAGATTGAGCCGGCGCGCGTTATTCTCGGCGGTCAACAGCTGGACATTGCCGAGATTCCACTGATCGTTTGACGAGAAATCCGAATAATAGCCGCCGACCGTTAGCGTGTTGGTGCTGGTCTTCCATTCAAGGCTGACGTCATTGGTGAAATCCTCGATCTGCTTGCGAACGACCCATGTGCCGGCGCGGATGATCTGCTGATTGGCGGCGTTTGCCACAGCCACGCCGCCATTGACAAAGGTCAGGCTGCCGATCGTGCCGCCCAATGACGTGGCATAGGCGCTCGCCGACTGAGCCGAGCTTGCCGGGACGAGGCCCGTCGTATCGGCGTCGCCGCTCAGATAGCTGACCCGGTAGCGAACCTTGAAGCCATCGGCCACTTCATAGTCGAAATTGCCGCCGACGTTGATGAGCTTAGCACCGCGCCCGTCGGCAAGATCGGCGCGTGTGCCGTCAGGCAACAGCGCCAGACGCGTTTCCGGCCCAGCGAGCACGCCGTTGCCCGGATCGATATTGCCGAACTGACTCAAGCTGCGGCCATTCTGGATCAGCGGGATCGGCAGCAGCCACTGGCCGTGATCGTTGAGATAGCGCGCGAAGATCATGATGGAACCACGATCAAGCGTGTGACGGATGTTGGCGGTAATCTGGCCGCCCTTTTCGGCAGTGAAGCCGGGATCGCGCAGGCCGTGGCCCGAGCCATAGTAACCGCCAACCATGAAGGTCGTGTTTTCGTCGAGTGGACCCGAAAGGCGGAAGTCGCCGCGCGCATAGCCATAATCGGTGATGCTGCCCTTCAGCAGTCCCTCAAAGTCGCGGCCGCCCTCCTTTTGAACAAAGTTGATGGTAAGCCCTGGCTGTCCATTGGCGAACAGCGCGCCCGTGCCGCCGCGAACCGCTTCGACCCGGGCGATGGTTTCGTCGATCCGGATCAGCTGCGTGTTCTCGAGGAACGACAAGGTCGGGGGTGAGAAAAACGGCACGCCCTGTGTCGTCAGCGTGACAAACTCGGCATCGCCGCCCGACGGATAGCCACGGACGAAGATGTTGGCACCATTCTGTCCTCCCGAGCTTTCCGCCGACACGCCGGGGATGACCTTGAACAGATCGGCCGTGCTCGTCGGCGCAGCGCGGGCAATCGACGCAGCGTCGATGTTGGTGACAGCAAAGGCCGCCGCCTGCCGGCTGGTTCCGCCGCCAGCCGTACCGGTAACGACGATATCGGGCGTGTCGTCCTTGGCGGGTGCCGGGGCGGCCGCGGTCGTTTGTGCGGAGGCCGGTGCTGCGATTGCCAGCACCGCGACCGATGCGAGCAATAGTCCCTGAACCGTTTTCATTGTCTCGCTCCTTTGCTTAAGCAGTTTCGTGTTCTGGTTGGTTGGCATTCGCGCGGACAGCGACCGCGATCAGGTCGGCGACGGCCAGATCGGCGATCGAATGCGCAGTGCTGTGCGCGGCCGCGAGCAGCGTTGGGTCACCGATGCCGATTGCGGGCATGCCAGCGGCGCGAATGGCCGCGACGCCTGCCGGTGCGTCCTCAATGCCGATGCAGTGTGCGGGCGCGACACCGAGCGCGTCCGCGGTCGCCTGAAAGATCTCCGGATCGGGCTTGCCGCGTCCAACGGTGGCAGCATCGGCGATATGATCGAACAATGGCGCGATGCCGAGCCGCTTCACGAGTTCGGGCGCGTTGCGGCTGGCCGAGGCGAGTCCGACGCGAAGTCCGGCGCGCAGACAATCCTCGATCAGTGCGCGGGCGCCGGGGAACAGATCGCCGGGCCCAAAATGGGCGATCGCCTCACGGTAGTAGACGTTCTTGCGCGCCATTAGCGCCGCAAACGCCGCCTCGCCGACGTCATGCTGCGCGTGATCCAGAATGATGCGAAGTGAGCCGGCACGGTCGACGCCCTTGAGCCGCTCGTTGAGCGCCGCGTTGAAGAGCAGGCCCTCTTCGTCACACAAGCGCTGCCACGCCGCACAATGGGCTTGTGCTGTGTTGGTCAGGACGCCGTCGAGATCGAAGATCACAGCGCGCAATTGCGGCGGGGGGACCGAAATCCCCTCGCGACCGGCATGAATTTCGCGGCCATGATCGAACAATATGACCGGCGCGCCTTCGATCACGCGGTAGGACGACAGCGCCGGAGTCACCTCAACCTCGATCAGGCTGCTGTGCCAGACGATGCGGAACGAATAGCCACGCCATCCCGGTGGACACCGCGGCGCGAAACGGAGCACGCCGCCGTCGATCGACAAGCCGCCCCAACCTTGCGCGAGTGTCAGCCAGCTCCCGGCCATCGCCGCCATATGGACGCCATGCGACGTATTGCCGTGCAGATCTTCGAGATCTACGAGCGCGGACGCGCGATGATAAGCGAGCGCTTTGTCGATTAGGCCTGCGCGTGCAGCGACCGTCGCAAACGCCGCACTCGACAGCGTCGAATCGTGCGTGGTGAGCGGCTCGTAATAGGCAAAGTTTCGGCGCATCTGCGCGACCGAAACGACGCGGCCCGCGATGCAATGCGCCTGCAGGACATCGCCCTGTTTGCAGAGCTGATGACGAAAGAGCACCATCGGATGCACGCGGAGCAGCATTGGCCCGCGACCGGGCGCGAGCGTGGCGGAATCGAAGTGTGGCTTGTCGAGAAAGCTGTCGTCCTGCGGATGAACGCCGGTTTGAGGGTCGACCGGTAGCCACATGGCGTCGGCTGCGCGCTGCCAGTCATCTGCCTCGGTTTCGGACAGCGCGATCCGGTTCTTGAGTGCTGCAAATGCGGGTGCGGCATCAAGCATCATCCGGTGCAGTGTCGCAGCCGCATAGCGCAGATGCCGATGCGCCATCGCGTTGGTGTAGAAATCATTGTCGACCAATGCCGAATATTCGTCAGGGCCGGTCACGCCATGGATCACGAACGCCCCGCCACGCCGGTCGCTGAAATGGCCGACGTCGAACCACAGCCGTGCGGTCTCAAACAGTAGCTCGGCTGCCAGTTCATCGACCAGCGCTGTATCGCCGGTCGCAAGTTCATACTGCTCGATCGCAAAAGCGATCGCGGCATTGATGTGATATTGGGCAGACCCGGTTGGATAGTGCGCCGAGCATTCGCGGCCCCCAATCGTCCGCCAGGGAAACAGCGCGCCGCGCGGGTGGCCGATAGCCAAGGCGTTGGCGCGCGCATCATCGAGCTTGCTGCAGCGATAAGCGACCAGATTGCGACACAGGTCAGGCGAAAGTAGCGCCAGAAGGGGGGCCACGAACGCCTCGGTGTCCCAGAAGTAATGGCCCTCATAGCCTTCGCCAGTCAGACCCTTGGCTGCAATGCTTGCTGACGGGCTGCGGCTGGCGGACTGAAAGATATGGAACAGATTGAAATTGATCGCGCGCTCCAGCCGCTCGTCGCCATCGATGGCGATCGTGGCCTGCGCCCAAAACTGTGCCAGCACCTCTGCCTGCTCACCGGCAAGTGCGTCGAAGCCGCGACCGGCAAATTGGTCGAGCAACGCCGTTGCGGGCAACGCCGCGCCTTCAGGATCGCTCCCGACGACCAGCGCGGTGTAACGGTGAAGCGTGATCTCGCCGCCACGCGTAATTGTAGTGGTGATGTGGTCGTCGGCGACCGATTGGCCGGTCGACGAATTGATACGCTGCGCCACGGTCACTGAAAGGCGGCCGCCTTCGCTCGGAACGAACACCGACAGCGAGCCTGACGCGAAATCATAGCGTGACGCCGCGGTCATGGCAGTGCGTGCATTGATGCGCGGGTCATCGGGGTCATGATCGCCGCCGACCGCAAGCGGGGCGACGACAGGAAACTCGATGCCGATTGTCGCCGCAAAATTGAGGGCGCGCATACTTATGCGGGCCGCGCAGACCGATCCCATGCCGAACGGAACGACACGATCGGCCTTGACTTCAATCTCGCGTCCGTCCGCCAAACGCCAATGGGTTGTGCGCAAAAGCAGCCCCGATTCGAGATCGATACCGCGCCGGAATCGCAGGATCTGCGCGGTATCGAAGTCGATCTGCTCACCGTCGATCCAGATGCGGATCGCCGTGATGCCGGGGCCAGCCAGGCGGGTGTCGGTATGATCGGCAAAACCTGGAAAGCTCTCATGATAGCGGATCGGCCGCCGAACATAGGCGTCGGGCAGAAAGCTGGCATGTTGACCCGGCAACTCCTCGATCGCGCCGCGGACCCCCAAGGTACCGTTGGCGAGCGCGAAGAGCGTGGCGTCGCGCTCAAGCGCATCACGGTCCAGCGTAACCTGCTCGATCACGCGGCGGTGTGCGCGTTGCGTAAGGATCGCCTCAGGCAATTCATCCCTCCAGCCCGGCTCTTTGCTCCGGTTGGGGCAAGCATCTGCATTAATGATATCGATGTCAAGACATCGATATCATTTTAAGTTGAACAGTTAGATGATGGCGTTTGTGCGTTTAGCTGTCGCGGATGATTAGAGACACGGGCATCTGGTCGGCAGTGGCGCCTTCGCCCTGTACGAGGGCAAGCGCTTTACGCGCAAGCAAGCGACCGCCTTCATGCCAATCCTGTCGGACCGTGGTCAGCGCCGGCACATAAAGCGATGCACCGGCGGAATCGTCAAAGCCGATGACGGTCACATCTTCGGGGACGCGACGCCGGTGTTCTGCGAGCGCGCGGACCGCGCCCATCGCGATCGTATCGCTGGCTGCGAAGACACCGTCAATTCGGCCTGCGAAGCGCGTGACGGCCGCCGACATAGCGGCATACCCTCCGTCGAACGTGAAGGCGCACGACTCCGCTGCGACGATTTCTCCGCCATTGGCGGCGAGCCGCTCGCCAAACCCTTCGAGTCGGTCGGCGATCTCGGTGTAGCCGGTGTTCCCCAAAAACAAGGCGCGACGGCGGCCCAGCGCGGCCATCCGCTGCGCAGCCATCGCGCCACCCGCGACGTTGTCACTCCCGACGATGACGTGTGCGCTGTCGTGGCGCACCGATCCCCAAATCACCAACGGCAGCTTGCACCGCTCGATGGTGGCAACGGCATCGTCATGCACGCCTTGCCCCAGCAGGATCACCCCGTCGACCGAAGGCGGGACGCGCAGGAAATTATCGGCGGTCGAAAGGACCGCGCTGTAATCGGCGCTGGCCAGTTCCTGCATAATGCCGCCCAGCAACGCCAGCGGATAGGGTTCGCTCATCGGTCGCTCGACAGTCGGCATCATTTCGATAACGACCGCTATCGTGTGCGAGCGCTGGAGACGAAGATTGCGCGCAGCGACGTTGAACTGATACCCTCGGCTCGCCGCCAGCGCGCGAATGCGCTCGCGCGTTTGTTCCTTGACGAGCGGGTGTCCCGATAACGCACGCGAAACGGTGATCTTCGACACGCCCGCTTCGCGTGCCAGATCCTCCATCGTCAAACGACCATCTCTGTCGGCGCCCATGGCACCCAGATAACGATGGTGCAGGCTTGGGTCCATTTGAAAGGACGCCGTGCAGAGAAGTCCGTTCACTGTCGATTGCTGACCGGCTGCGTTTTGCACGGTCGATGGAAGGACAAAACGCTATTCACAATATTGTGCCTAGAGCGACCCCGCTCGAACCCTTGACCCCGACCTCGGCAAAATCCTAGCGCCCGACCCAGTCGGCGACCTGCTCGGCCACCCGGTTGGCGGCGCGGCTGAGCGCTGTGGCACCCTCGGCCGGGGTGATGGCGCCGACCGGCTCCCGCATCTCGAACCGGCGCTTCTCAAACGGTGCCCCGGCCTCGCGCTGCAGCGCTGCGTCATAAGTGACGATGGCCTGATGCCCGTTTTCGTCGAGGGTAAAGTTGCGCAGCTCGCCGGAAAGCCGGGCGCCGGGGTCGCTCAGCGCCTGTGACGGGCTGAGCACCAGCCGCCCGGTCCGCGCCGTCACCGTATCCGACAGCAGCCGCGCGAACAGCCGGGCCGGCGGCTCGGCCCACAGCGCGCCCTTCACATAGGCAATCGAATTGGCGCTGGTCTGCACCGGCACGCGCTGGGTGGCGAGCGCTTGCGGCACGACCGGCACCGAGATAGCGATGGTGTGCGCCGTGGCGGCACTTGCCGCGACATCGACGGGCACCGGGTTGGCGGTGCTCACCAGCAGCAGCGAGGCGGGCGGTTTGGCGGCAAGGCTGATGCAGCCGCCCAGCAGGCACGGTGCGACGACCGCGGCAACCAATCGGGCAGGGCGGGCGAGGCGGGAAAAGGGCAGGCAAGCGCGCATCGGGGGCCTCATTTCTTGGGCTTGTAATCAGGCAGCTTGGCTGGCCCAAGCAGTGAGGCGGCCCCGCCGGAATCGAGTTTTTCCGCAACCGACGTCAGCGATTGGGCCATCGTGCGCAAATCAAGCACGAGTTGATTTGCCTGGGGAATGGTTTGCCTGGAAAATGTCTGGAGGCCCGGCCGCGCGTCGTTCAGTGTGCCGTTCAGCGTATCAAGGCTTTGCTGCGCCGACGCGATCGCTTTGCTCAGCTGCTGCGTTGCCGGCCGCACATCGTCTGTCAACAGACCGTTGGCGCTGCCGACAAGCGCTGTGATCTGGTCGGCGGCGTTGGCAGCCTTTTGCAGCGTCGTGCGCGTATCAGCCAGCACCGGGTCAAGATTGGGAACATGATCGGCGAGCTGACGGGTCAGCCGGTTGGTGTTCTTCAAAATGCCGGCCACCGATTCCTGGTTCTTGTCCGACAACAGATCGTTCAGTCGCCCCGTCAGGCTGGACAAGCGCTGGAGCAATTGCGGGGCCGAACTGAGCAGCGCGCCAAAGCCACCCTGCCGCGGCGGAATAACGGGCACGCCGAACGGGCAGGATTCCTGCGGATTGACATCAGGGCACCGGATGGGGGCGGCGCCGCGCACCGCGCCATCGAGCTGGACCGTGCTGGTGCCGGTGAAGCTGCTGGAAATCGTGGCGGTCGTTCCTTCCAGCACAGGCGTTTCGTCCCGCACGACAATGCGCACCCGCACGAAATTCGGGTCGCGGGGCCATAGCTGGATATCGCGCACCTGGCCCGATGGCACGCCCGAAAAGGCAACACTTGCCCCGCGATCAAGCCCGGCGACGGATTGCTTGAAGAAAATGTCATATTCCTTGTCGTTGCCGGCGCTCAGCCGCGCCATCCACACGATGAACAGCGCAAGCAGCGCAAGCAGCGCGAGCACGACGACGCCGACAAGTACCTGGTTTGATCGCGTTTCCATGCCGCTTAGTTTCCCGCCCTTTCCGGTGCCTGCCCGTCGCCCCGCACGTTGTTCATGTCGCGCGCTTCGTCTGCGCCATGATGGGCAGCGCGCCCGCGCGGTCCGTTGAAATAGGACTGTATCCACGGATGGTCCAGCGCGAGCAATTCGTCGATCGTGCCAACCGCAATCACCCGCTGGTCGGCAATCACCGCCACCCGGTCGCAAATCGCATAAAGCGTGTCGAGATCGTGAGTGATAAGAAACACGGTCAGCCCCATCGTGCGTTGCAGGGCGCGGGTCAGCTCGTCAAAGGCGGCGGCGCCAATCGGGTCGAGCCCGGCAGTCGGCTCGTCGAGAAACAGAAGCTCGGGGTCAAGCGCCAGCGCGCGCGCAAGCCCGGCGCGTTTGCGCATGCCGCCGGAAAGCTCCGACGGAAATTTCGGCCCCGCACTGGCCGGCAGCCCGGTCATCACCACCTTATAGGCGGCGATTTCGTCAAGCAGTTCGTCGTCAAGCCCGGCATAGAATTCGCGCAGCGGCACCTGCACATTTTCGGCCACCGTCAATGTCGAAAACAGCGCCCCGCCCTGAAACAGCACGCCCCAGCGCCGCCTGATCGTGCCGCTTTCGCTCGTATCATGGTTGATCGTCGACTCGCCGAATACCATCACCTCGCCCCGGTCGGGCGTTTGCAGGCCAATGATCGAGCGCATCAGCACCGACTTGCCAGTGCCAGAGCCGCCCACCACGCCCAGAATTTCGCCACGCCGCACATCGAGATCCAGCCCGTCATGCACCACTTGCGTGCCAAAGCTGTTGCGCAGGCCACGAACCGAAATGATCGCCTCGGCCGCCATCAGATCCACCCGATTGACGTGAAGAAGACCGCAAAAAACGCGTCGAGCACAATAACGAGGAAAATCGCCTGGACGACCGCCGAGGTCGTGCGTTTGCCGACCTGCTCGGCGTCGGATTCGACCAGCATCCCCTGAAAACAGCCTGCCATGGCGATGATGGCGCCAAACACCGGCGCTTTCACCAGGCCGACATAGATATCGGTCATCGGCACCACTTCACGAATCCGCGCGATGAACGACACGGGCGGAATATCGAGCGCGACCCAGCACAGCAGCCCACCCCCGATGATCGCGATAACCGAGGCGTAAAAGCCCAATAACGGCATCATCAAAATCGTCGCCAGAACGCGCGGCAGCACCAGCGCTTCCATAGGCGACACGCCAATCGTGCGCATCGCGTCGATTTCCTCGGTCAGCTTCATCGTGCCGATCTGCGCGGCAAAGGCCGAGCCTGACCGGCCAGCGACCATAATCGCCGTCATCAGCACGCCAAGCTCGCGCAAGGTGATGCGGCCAACGAGATTGATCGTGAGGAATTCGGCCCCAAACTGGCGAAGCTGCACCGCGCCCTGCTGCGCAATCACCACGCCGATAAGAAAGCTCATCAGCCCGATAATGCCAAGCGCAGACACGCCTACCACCTCAAACCGCTGCACCGTTGCGTTGAAGCGGAAACGGCCGGGGTTCAGGCACACATTCCAGAAGGCAATCACGGTTGCCCCGAAAAAGCCAAGCAGGCCATGCAGCGTCCGCAGCGCCTGGAACGTCGCCTCACCGATTTCGCTCAGCACCCGCACGACGATGCCGGCGGAATCGGGCCGCATCTCCACAGGCTGGTCAGCCCCTACCACCTGGGCGAGCAAACGCGTCGCGTCCGGGCTAAGCCCTTCAATCTCGGCGTTGTGTTCAACGGCAAAGCGGTGGATGAGCCAGGCGCCTACCGTGTCGATGCGCTCCACCCCGCTCAGGTCAAGCCGGGCGACCGGTCCGGGGTGGCAGCGCAACCGCCGCGGGAAATCGCCCAGTTGCGCAAGCGACAGGCTGCCCGTGAAGCGCAGCGTTGGCGCTGCATGGTCGTGATCGGCCGAAAAGTCTGGCGGTGCCCTCATGGCGCCTATCAATGCGGTAATCGCGCTGGATCGGCAAGGACATAGCGGGTTAGGGAACGGCAATGCACCACATCGCGCTTTATGACATGGACAAGACCATTACCCGGTCGCCGACCTGGACGCCGTTTTTGCTGCGCTATGCGCTCAGGCAAGCACCCTGGCGGCTAGGATTGCTGCCGCTCGCGGCCGGGCTGGTGCTGGGATATGCCGCTGGCGGGATAAGCCGGGCGCGGCTGAAAGAGGCAACCCACTGGCTGTTGATAGGGCCGCGAACCGACCCGGCGCGCCTGGCGCGGGCGGCAGCGCGCTTTGCGGGCGGCGTGGTCGCGCGCGGCGTGTTGGCCGATGCGCTGGCGCAGATCGCAGCGGACCGGGCTGCCGGCTGCCGGATCGTGCTGGCGACGGCCTCGCCCCATTTCTACGTCGATGCCATTGCCCGTGCGCTGGGCATCACCGATGTTGTCGCGACCGCGGCGCAAACCGACGGGGCGGGGCGCGTGCTGTGGCGGCTAGACGGCGCCAATTGCTATGGCGCGGCAAAGCGGGCCAAGGTCGAGGCGTGGCTGGCAGCACAGGGTGTCGCACGGGGCGCGGCGCATATCCGCTTCTATTCCGACCATATCAGTGACGCCCCGACGCTTGACTGGGCGGATGAGGCCGTGGTGGTGAACGGCGATTCCGCCTTGCGCGCACTGGCTGCCGCAAAGGCGTGGCGAGCGCTTGTGTGGCGCTAGAGTATTTTGATGTTACTCGAACGCATATCCTCAGTTGGTGATGTAGTTTTGGCATTCGTGCGGCGGGACGGCATTGGGCAACTGGCTGATGGTGTCCCACAGGGCGTTGCGGGTTCTGGCGGCGGCTTTTCGGAGCAAGGCCTTGAGTTTGGCGAAGACCTGCTCGATCGGGTTGACGTCTGGGGAGTAGGGCGGCAGGTGCAGGATGCTGGCGCCGACCGCCCTGATCGCCTTGCGCACGCCTTCGACCTTGTGGCTGGAGAGGTTGTCCATGACCACGACATCGCCGCGCTTGAGCGAGGGGGCGAGGAACTGCGCGACATAGGCCTTGAACACCTCGCCGGTCATCGGGCCATCGAGCACGAACGGGGCGATGATCCCGGTGCTGCGCAGACCCGCGACAAAAGTCGTGGTGCGCCAATGGCCATGCGGTGCGGCGTCGATCAGGCGCTGATCCCTTGGTCCCCAGCCGTAACGCCGGATCATGTTGGTCGCAGCCGCCTCACTACCGATCATCCCCCGGATGATCGGCTTAACGCTCGTCTCTCATCGAGAAATACAAAGGTCCTCGGGTCCATATGGCGCTGCCATATGCGGTAGAGAACCGATCAATTTAGCCGCGGACTTACACAAATCCTTACACATGTTGAGCGCGATCAGAAAATAATTCAGTATAATCAATAATGTAACCGAGCCGCGTCCCACTTAAAATCAGCTACATCTCAGGCGACAACGTCAGGGACGAGACAATCGAGCGGATGGCGCCGGCATTTTCGCCAGACTGCGAATATAGGCGGTCCTGCTGACATTTGGTGCGGAGCCACAGCCGGGCCTGATTGCGTTTTGCTTCGAGATAAGCGTTCCGCTGATCCCATCCCCCGGCAAATACCGACCGAAATTCGCGACCAATCGTGCGCGCTTGGGTGGCATCTGCCAAAAGGCGATCCTCATCGTGGTGCTCAAGATCGACAATTTCCGCCTGGCAGGCCCTGTGCGCCACGAGGTGACGCAACACGGGCAGCCGCCCTGAACTTTGGTAAATCTCGCCAAGAAAGATGATTTCTGCAGCCAGCGGGTCGCGCTTGAGCATGCAGCGGACGGCCTGATACAGAAAAAAATCACCCTCAAGCAGGTAAAACTCGCCGATGCCATAATGTTTTCGCGCAGGATCGACAGGGTTTACGATTGGTTCATCAATCACGAAAAAATCGGTGAGCTTATGTCCTGATCTCGCAATGCAATCACCCAATGCGAGGAATCGTTCCATTGGCCGCGCTAACCCGGCCACTTTCGAAAACTCCAATCGGGTGCCCCGGCGGGTGGCAACCGCTTCAAGCTGACCTTGCAGGTCGCGCTCTCTGTAGGAAATCATGTCGACGATGTTGATATAATCATTGCTATTGGCGAAGCTGCGATGATCGCGCCAGCCTTTTTCGACCACGTTTTCACGCCGCGCCCAATCAGAGGATATGCGCTCGATGACGGCATTGTCGTCAAGATCTGCCCGGCCTAGCTGGCAACCTTGATGATAAAGCCGTACCTGAGGCGCAAATTCGAGACTATGGCCGTCATCAACTAGCTGACCAAGGAGGCGCAGCGACTCCGTTACTATTGATTTTTTATTACGTTCATCGATTTTTGTATTGACGAGTACTGTGCCGTATTTCGCCAGATCGTGAAGGTCGGGTTCACGCTTCAAGATGGACCGGACACCGGCATAAATCTGTTCGAGCCGGTTCGCGTATATCAGATCAACGACATCATAATGTGTGCGCCAATATTGTAGCGCGAGAACGACCGGTTTCTCATTGCCAAACACCGAGGGCTGCTTGGCCTGTGCCTGACGGATGGCAGCGACTCGTTGCGCGCTAAATGGCGTATTGTCGGGTGCGGTCGGCTGATCCTTCCGAAAATGGCCAATCCGCGCGTGAAAATGTTCCGCGGGCAGCGACAGCAAAACGCTTGCGCATAGTTTGTTGACATCTAGAAAGTTGGCCAGGCCCGAGTCCGCAGCCAGTATATGCGGTCTTTCCGCGAGTACTGGCATTTCGTCGTTCATGGAATGCGCCTTACCATAGCTGGTGACGCGGTCGCATGCGGCACTATAATCACCTTCGTCGCGCAGATGAGCAATAATCTGCGGCAGATCGTGATCATCGGCGAAAATCGCAAATGATCGCAAATCAAGAAACGGGTTGTGAGGAGGAACAATCACCGGACGCCCAAAATTCATCACGAACCGCGCAGTCCCGCTATTGTTCCAGTGATCATAATCCTGCTGCGGGAGATAATAGAAATCGGCTTCGTTCAGCCGTTCCGCCAACTCAGAGTCTTCGACCCAGCCTGTGCCGAGATCGCACCGAATCGCCTTTTTCTCGAGGATCGTACGCAGGTTTGATACCTGACTGTCACTGCTTGTCGCCACCGACCCCACGAGCTTGGCCTTGGCGCGCTCCGCCGCTGTAAACAGCGCATCGAAGTTCTTGCCGCCCCATTGGAAAAATCCGAAAAACCCGATGGTCGGCAGATCGCGACCGTGCGGTGTGCTGGCCGGCGGTTGGGGGCAGTCGATCGGTTGCATACCGTGCTCAACGCGCGGAATGTTGAAAGTACTGGCCGCCGCCTCGATCGTCGTCATCGCAGGGATTGGGTATTCGAGCGCCATTTGCTGACGCGGGAACATCACCGTGTTGTCCCGATCAACCAAAGAATGCAAAAAGAGGATGGGCCGCAAATTGTGGCTTTGGAAGTATCTCCGCAGGGTAGTGAGCAGATCAGCAGTCGCTTCGCCTTCTGAAAGTTCCGGGTTGTAACCGTCAAACAGGCCGGGCCCATGATTTACAATTAAGACTGCATCGCGCAATTGATTGTCATCAAAATGAACAAGGTCGCGGGTGCTGCGTATCCGGTGGGTTGTTAAACCAGAATTTTCAATCGAATTGGCAAGGTAGCGAGAATGTTCACCGATCCCGCAGCGCTTGAAGAAGCTGGGGCAAAGCACGAATGCGGCGCTTGGTTTCGTTGTCGCAAAAGTAGCAAGAATGTCACGGCCCTGCTTGAAACCATAGAGCGCGAAATGCTGCTCGGCAGTATCCACCAACCCCATGGCGATTAGCGCCTGAACGTCAGGAAAAATGTCAGCATAGTTTGCCGGCATCGGAATGTCGCCGGTAAGCATTCGGTCTTCTGCTCTAGTGAAGGCTTCGTCGTCGTCTTGCCTCGATCCGCTGAGCCGGTTCAGGGCCGACCGTGTCCAGCCTAAGTGTCGTAATTCCTGAAGTATTGACGTTTTGGAGGGATCAAGGCGAAATCCTTCAAGATAGCAGTCAACCGCGGCCTTTAGGTTTCCTTGAACCTTGACGATGTGGCCGAGTTGCAGCCTTGCCTCGGCGTCCTGAGGGTTAAGCTCGACCGCTTGCCGATAGGCAGCTTCGGCATCGCGCAGACGGCCGCTTTCCTTCAGGGCGTGGCCGTATTGAATCCAGATGGGTTGATTGCGTGGATTGAAATCGAGCGCACATTTATAGTGGCCAGCGGCTTTTGGCCAGTCGCGGGCCTCCCGCATGGCATCGCCAAGTGCAACAGGATTACGTTTGTTCCGCGAGACATAAGATTTCAAGCGGGCGGCCCAGCCCTTTGGTGGCAGCGCATCGACAGTCAATTACGGACTCCGTGGATCATTTACCCGCTCCGGCTGAGCGGTCCGCGCTGACAGTTAGTGCATTGTTGCCGCCGTTGCCATTACCCCCTGAGGGTAGCGCGACGCAGCATCGGCACTTTGCATTGAGGGCGCGCCACACGGACAAGTGCCTGCTCGCGGACCGCAGTCCGGCCGTCGAGCGGCGCGTTTTGGCGGAATAGCGCGGACGTCGGGGCGCCGCCGGAACATCATGGCCCATCTCCTGAGGCCCGGCGGCGTCGGAGGGGAACGCGGTTGTGCCGTCGTCGGCGCCGATAGCTCGTGGGTGTAATCGTGTTGCAGCGTCCCGACATGGTGCTGCTGTTTCTGTGTATCGGCGATCTGGCAACGACGCGGAACCAATGTCACTATGGCAGGATTTACACGGTGCTGCGAAGGAAGGAGCGCCGATCGATCATGCTATTGCCGCGACTAAGTGAACTGCCCAATGAATGCAGGATACGCACCTTCGGTCTGAACGCGACACGGGCAAATGCGCCATAGTATGAAATGATGGACGAAACACCCTAGGCCGTGTTGACAAAAGACTTTAGCCATAGGCGTGTGGCAGCGAGATTGAGGAAGCTTTCGAAGGAGAGGGCGGTCTTGTCGTAGCGGGTGGCGATACGGCGCTGTTGCTTGAGTTTGCCGAACA
>JAKFUZ010000029.1 GCA_021732445.1 Sphingomonas sp.
CTGTTCGGACCCATCGGCCACATCCCGCCTGCCGAGGCCGAAGCCAACTACTATGCCGCCAAACAAGACCTCGATATGGTCGCGTGACTCAAACCAAACCGCCTCCGGGAAATCCGGGACGCTTCACACGGTGCGCGTGCGTTTTACGAGACGATCATCCGGCGCGGCGAGGAAGTTCTGGCCGAGGTAAAGTCGAGCTGGTGCTGCGTCGATGCCGGCACGCTGCGCCCGGCGCGGCTGACAAAGGCGATCGTCGAGACATTTTTCGGCCGCGCGCCGGACTGATTTCGCCGCTCAGCGGATGCGGTCATTCGCGGCGCTGGGCAGGGTTGACTGCGGGTCGAGCGTGGCCGCGTTCATGCTGACGCCGGCATTGTCCATCATGTTGTCGGCCATGGCGTTTGACGATTCTTCCGCCATCGATTCCAGCCGGTCGGCTTTCAGCACCATGTTGTGGTCCATTGCATCGGCATTATTGGCCAGCGCAATGTCGGCTTGGTCGGGGGCGCACCCTGCGCCGGCGACCGTCGTCGCGGCCAGCATCAGGGCAAAGGCGCGTCGGCGGATCATGGTTTGGGGGCAACCGGGCCAATATCTTCCGGCGCGTTGGCGACAGTTGCGATCATCGCCGTCCAGGCCGCAACATTCTGGCGGAGCTGCTCAGGGTCGATTCGCTCCAGCGTGTCTTCGGGCGTGTGGTGATAATCAAAATAGCGCTGGCCCGACTGGTTGAGATCGACGCCAGCAACGCCCTGACGCGTCAGGGGCGCAATGTCGGCGCCGTTACCGCCAAGCGCTGTTCCACGCACGATACCAAGCGGCGCGAGTGCGCGCTGCAGCCGGTCGCCAATTGCCGTGGCATTGTCGGGCAAATTGGTTTCGAAGCGCCACACCCGGTCGGCGCCAAAATCGGATTCCGCGACCAGCACGTGCCGCTCCCCCTTGTGCGCCTCGGCATAGGCCCGCGCGCCGGCGCCGCCGGTCTCTTCGTCGCCAAACCAGACAACGCGCACGGTGCGGCGGGGAGCGGGGCCATCGAGCAATCGCCGGGCGGCAGCGGCGGTAATGGCGACCCCTGCGCCGTCATCAATGGCGCCCGTACCAAGATCCCAGCTATCGAGATGGCCACCGACCAGCACGATGCCAGCCGATGGGTCAGTTCCAGGAACATCGGCGATGACGTTGCCGGTTTCGGTCATGCCAAGATCGCGCGGTGTGAGCGTCAGGTGCAGCATCACAGGCTTGCCCCGGCTTAGCATCCGCGAGAGGTTGTCCGCATCCGACGTTGACAATGCGGCGGCGGGGATGGGGGTGACGCCCGCCTCGAAATTCGTCTGCCCGGTATGCGGCCCGCGGCCATGATCGCTGCCGATCGAGCGGATAACGATGGCAGCCGCCCCCTTTTTCGCCGCGATGTTGGGACCAACAAAGCGCGCTGCGCCAAACTGGCCATAGCTCGATCCATCCTGTGTGGCGACCATTGCGTTGGAAACAAACGCGATCTTGCCTTTAAGGCTGCCATCGGGCGCGGCAATCAGGTCGGCAAAACCCGGAAAATAGACAATCGGCAGCGTGATGCCATCGGCAGGCGTTGCGCCCGAGCCGCCAAGCGCCGTCAGCCGCAGCTTCTGCGGGAAGGGGCTGACCACCTCGGCCGTCTCCACACCGCGCACCCAGGTGCGCATCATCGTCGTCTCGATGTGCACATTCTTGAAGCCAAGCGCTGCAAGTTTCGCGACCGCCCAGCGCCGCGCCCGCGCCTCGGCCTCGGTGCCGGCAAGGCGCGGCCCAACCTCGGTCGTCAATCCTTCGATAATGTCATAGGCGACATCGTCCTTCAGCGCGGCATCGCGCAGCGCCTCCACCGCCGGGTCGGCGGGGGCGAAGGCGGGGACGGCGGTGCGCTGCGCGGGCAGCGCGGTGGCGCAAAGTGCGGTGGCCGCAAGCGCGGCTGCAAGGCGGGACATGGTCATGCCACATGAGTTAGCGAGGAGACTGGCGTTTGCCAATCCACAGCCGCGCGGCTATGCGGCTCCAACCAATTTCTTTGCCCAATCGAACAACGGAGCTGATCGGCCATGGCCGTGCAATATACCTATGTGATGAAGGGCCTGACCAAGACCTTTCCCGGCGCGCCAAAGCCGGTGCTCAACAACATCTCGCTCCAGTTTTTGCCGTCGGCCAAAATCGCGATCATCGGCCCCAACGGGTCGGGCAAATCGACGCTGATGAAGATCATGGGCGGCATCGACACAGATTTCACCGGCGAGGCGTGGGCGGCAGACGGCATAAAAGTGGGGTATCTTCCTCAGGAGCCGCAGCTCGATGAAACCCGTAATGTGCTGGAAAATGTAAAGCTCGGTGCAGGCCCGGTTGCGCAGATGGTCGAGCGGTTCAACGCGATTTCGGCTGAAATGGGCGAGCCGACCGACGACACCGATTTCGACGCGCTGATGGAGGAAATGGGCGACCTGCAAACCAAGATCGACGCGGTTGATGGCTGGTCGCTCGATAGCCAGCTTGAACAGGCGATGGAGGCGCTCCGCTGCCCGCCCAGCGAGTCGCCCGTCACCAACCTGTCTGGCGGGGAAAAGCGCCGCGTGGCGTTGTGCCGGCTGTTGCTGGAAAAGCCCGACATTCTGCTGCTCGACGAGCCGACCAACCACCTCGATGCGGAAAGCGTGAGCTGGCTGGAAAATTTCCTCAAGGAATATACCGGCAACGTCATCCTCGTGACGCATGATCGCTACTTTCTCGACAATGTCGTCAACTGGGTGCTCGAACTCGATCGTGGCCGTTACTACACCTATGAAAGCAACTATTCGGGCTATCTGGAAAAGAAGGCCAAACGGCTGGAGCAGGAAGAGCGCGAAGAACAGGGCAAGCAAAAGGCTATTCAGGACGAACTCGCCTGGATCCGCCAGAGCCCCAAGGCCAGGCAGACCAAGTCAAAGGCGCGGATCAAGGCGTTTGACGAGCTTGTCGCCGCGCAGGAAAACCGCACCGTGGGCAAGGCGCAAATCCTCATCCAGATGCCCGAACGGCTCGGCAACAACGTTATCGAGGCGCAGGGACTGACCAAAGCTTATGGCGATAAGCTATTGTTCGAGGATTTGAACTTTAACCTGCCGCCGGGTGGCATCGTCGGCGTTATTGGCCCCAATGGCGCTGGCAAATCCACCTTGTTCAAGCTCATTACCGGGCAGGAAACGCCCGATGGCGGCGAGATAAATGTCGGGCAGACGGTGAAGCTCGGCTATGTTGACCAGAGCCGCGACCATCTCTCACCCGACAAGACCGTGTGGCAGGAAGTGTCGGACGGGTCGGACGTGTTCCGCTTCGGCAAGCAGGAGGTCGGCACGCGGGCCTATGTCGGCGCGTTCAACTTCAAGGGGCAGGACCAGCAGAAAAAGGTCGGTCAGCTATCAGGCGGCGAGCGCAACCGCGTCCATCTGGCCAAGATGCTGAAGGAGGGTGGCAATGTGCTGCTGCTCGACGAACCGACCAACGACCTTGACGTGGAAACGCTGCGTGCGCTGGAAGAAGCGCTGGAGAGCTTTGCGGGCTGCGCGGTGGTTATCAGCCATGATCGCTTCTTTCTGGACCGGCTGGCGACCCACATTCTGGCATTTGAGGGTAATTCCCATGTCGAGTGGTTCGAGGGGAATTTCGAAAGCTATGAGGAAGACAAACGGCGCCGGCTGGGCGATGCGGCGGACCGGCCGACCCGGCTGGCCTATAAGAAGCTGACGCGGTGAGCGCTACCTGGCGTTTCCTGTCAGGAACTGACCGGCCCTTTTGCCCCGACAAAACCCGGCGTTAGTTACATGACCGCCGGCATCCATGACGTGCGCGACGCGTTTGTGGACGACGCGTCCTTGCCGGGACACAACGCAACACTCCATCAAGGCGCTCAGCGGATACCAGTCTTTTGGGCGTCTTGATGGTCCTGATATTCCACCGCCATCACCTCATAGTCCCGCTCGCCGCCCGGCAGCGTCACGCGCCGCACATCTCCCACCGCGGCACCCCGCAGCGCCCGGGCGAGCGGCGCGCTCCAGCCGACGCGACCAGCGCCGGCGTCTGCCTCATCATCGCCGACTAGCGTCACAATGCGGTGCTTATCGTGCTCATCGGCGATGGTAACGCGCGCGCCGAACCACACGCGCTCTCGATCGGGTTGTGCGGCAGGGTCGATGACCTTCGCCGCCTTCATGCGGCGCGCCAGCCAGCCAAGCCGCCGGTCGATCTCGCGCAGCCGCTTGCGGCCGTAAATGTAATCGCCATTTTCCGATCGGTCGCCATTGCCCGCCGCCCAGGAAACGACCTCGACGATGCGTGGCCGCTCCTCGCCCAGCAGCGCGTCATATTCGGCCCGCAGCGCCGCATAGCCCGCAGGCGTTATGTAATTGGGCTGGTCCACAGCGCCGGTGTTTACGGCAGGAAGTGCTCGCGGGGGAAGGGGCGCTAGCCGGCAGGTGTCGAGCGCCCGAGATACCAGCTTATCCGCGCGCCGCCGGTCGCGCGCGCCTTGTTCGGGTTCAGCAAATCATAGACAACGGCATTTTCAACGACATGCTGCACATAGGCGCGGGTTTCCGAATAGGGGATCGCCTCGATCCAGTCGATCATGTCGATTGCGCCGGTGCGCGGGTCGCCATTGGCGCGCAGCCATTTGTTCACATTGCCGCCGCCCGCATTATAGGCGGCAATCGCCAGCGGGTAACTTGCATAGGTGGTGTAGAGGCGCTGGAAATAGGCCGAGCCGAGCTGGATATTATATTGCGGGTCGCCGGTGAGTGCTGCGCTGTCAAACGCAACGCCGAGCTTGCCCGCCTGTTCGCGCGCGGTGCTGGGCAGGAGCTGCATCAGGCCACGCGCGCCCGCGCGGGACACGGCGGCCCGATCAAACTGACTTTCCTGGCGCGAAATGGCGTGGACGATCGTCCACGCATCGGCCGCGCCCGCCGGTATGGCGACACTTGGATAACCGGTGGCGACATAGTCGGTCAGCCCGTTTTGAAGGGCGCTGCGGCCAATCAACACGCCAAGATCAGGCCGGCCAAGCGTGCGTGACAGCTCGGTTGCAAGCGCATGGTCGCTGTCCGTCGTCGCATTCAGCGCGATTTGCCGGATGAACGCGGTCTGGTCGCCATGGGCGCCGACCGTGCCGAGATAGCGCGCGGCGCGCACCACTTCGCTCGCATAAAAGGCCTCGCGCGCTTGCGGGTCAATGGGGCGCGCGGCCATTTCCGGCGGCGGCGCAAGCGCCCGGCCCAGCTTTTCGGTCGCGACCTGGCCGTAAAACTGGTCACGATAGGCAGCGGCCCGGCTGAACCACTGCGTCGCCTCGTCGCGGCGACCGGCGGCAAGGGCCGCGCGCCCGGCCCAATAATAGCCCTTGGCACGCAGACCAGCGCCCTGGGCGCCGCCGGCATAGCGCGCGAACAACGCAATCGCCTCTGCCGGGCGGTTGAGCGCCTTCATCGCCGTTTGCCCGGCAAGCCAGACAAGATCGGTATAGGCGTCGCGCTCCGCCCAGGGACGTGTCGAAATGTCCGTGCCTTCCGGATAGGCATCGTCGACCTGCCGCGCGATGTTGAAGGCAAGCTCATGTTGTCCGTCGGCCGCTGCACCGCGCGCATTGGCCAGCAGCACCTGATACCAGCCGGCGATATTGGCAGGGCGCGCGGTCAGCATGCGCGGCCTGGCCAGCCAGGCGCGGGCGGCGGCCCAGCTCCCGCTGGTGCGCAGCCATGTGGCGCGGTCGGCGACATAGCCTGCGTCACCGGCATAGGGCGGCTCGGCATCGGCGGCGGCGCGGGCAGCGGCATCGGGGGCCTTGGAACGAAATGCCAGTCGCGCCTCGAAAACGGCCAGGCGGGCCGGGCTGACCAGCGCGATTTGGCGCTGCGCCGCCGGTATGGCGCCCGCCCAGAGCAGCGCGTCCATCCGCGCATCATGGTCTGCCGGGGTTAGCGCGGCGCTGAACTGCGCCAGGATCATCGCCTCATCGCTGGCGGGCAGCGTCCCCTGGGTCCAGGCGGCGCGGGCGGCCAGATTGGCGTCGCTCATCAGCCCGATGGATGCCAGCGCCTGAGCGTTGCGCGCCATGCCAGTGCCGGTCAGCGGCGCAAACCGGCGGAAATAGCTTGCCGCCACGCCGGGCGACCAGCTCCTCACGTCAAGCGCCCGCTCGGCCTGTCGGCGCAGCGCCATTTCGCCCGGCCAGCCGGGGTGAGCGAGCAGAAAACCGGCATAATCGTCAAAACCCAGGCCGCTTGATTGCTGCAATTGCTGCCACTGCGCAACTGCGGCGCCCAGCGCTGTGCCGGCCTCTGCCGCAGCCGGCGCCTGCTGCAATTTCTGGCGATAGGCCTCAAGCTGATCCTGCACCGCGGCCGTCGACACCGCGATGCCCGATACGCCCGCAAGCAGCAAACCAGATCGTATGACGATACTCCACATGTGGACAAGATAGGCGTTCGCTGCGTATTTGTCGCGTCAGAAAATTACGCAAAGCCGGCATTTGTCGTGCCGCGGGAGCCACTGAACGTCATGTTTTCCGGATCAATCCCTGCGCTTGTCACGCCATTTTCCGCCGCAGGTGAATTCGATGCGCCCGCCTATCGCGCGCTGATCGAGTGGCAAATCGCGCAAGGCTCGTCGGCGCTCGTTCCCTGCGGGACAACGGGCGAAGCGGCGACGATGAGCGCGGCTGAGCATTTTGACGTGGTTCGCGTCTGCGCCGAACAGGCAGCGGGCCGGGTGCCGGTGATTGCCGGGGCAGGTTCCAACGACACGCGCGTTGCGATGGACAATATCAAGGCGGCGAAAGCGGCGGGCGCAGACGCGGCGCTGATGGTGCCGCCTTATTATAACCGGCCCAATCAGGAAGGCATTTTCCGCCATTTTGAAGCTGTTGCCGGCGCCTGCGACCTGCCGATCATCCTGTATAACGTGCCCGGTCGCACGGTGACGGATATCGCACCGGAAACGGTGATCCGCCTGGCGAACGCTTTTCCGACCATTGTCGGCATCAAGGATGCAACCGGCCAGCTCCAGCGGGTATCGGCCCACCGGGTCGCGCTGGGCGCGGGGTTTTGCCAGCTTTCCGGCAACGACGAAACGGCGCTTGCCTTCAACGCAATGGGCGGGGTGGGGTGTATTTCGGTGAGCGCCAATGTTGCCCCCCGACTATGCGCCGATTTTCAGGCGGCATGGGCAAAGGGCGATGTGGAGCGCGCGCGCGCGGTGCATGAGCGGCTGTTCGCGCTGCATCTGGCGCTGTTCACCGACGCCTCGCCGGGGCCAGTGAAATATGCCATGAGCAAGGTGCGCCCCGATTTTCCGACCGCGCTGCGCCTGCCGATGACGTGGCCAGGCGAGGCAAGCCAGCGCGCCGTGGATGCGGCGCTGGCGCAGGCGGGGGTGGTTTAGCGCGATGGGCATTTACAGCGGCGAGGACCGGTTGATCGACGCGTTCGCCGCGCGGTTCGAAGGCGAGGGACGTGACGTGGTGTTCCGCGCCAACCTGAAAGCGGCGCCGGTGCGGGTGACGCAGGCTGAGCGCGATGAGGAAATAGCCCGTTATCGCCGCGCGATGCGCTGGATGATGCTGGCTTGTGTAGTCAGTGCTCTGGGCGCAATTTCGGCGCTGGTAACCGTCAACATTGCTTATGACGTGGAGGAGCAGTCCTGGGAGATTTGGGCGGTGGTTCTGGCGCTGACTGCGGGATTGCTTGCTGCGACTTGGTACAACCATAGGGCGCCCGATCGGCGTTTTGCAGATCGTCTTCCGATAGCGGCGGGTTTGCGACAGGATGAGGTGCGGCGGCGGAAATTCGGGCAAATCTCATGGAGCAACCTGGCGATGGCGCCGCTCGGTGCGCTGGTCATGCTCATTCCACGGAACAACGAAGAGTTGTGGGGCAATTGGTGGAATATCAAATTGGGCGCCGCCACGCTGCTGATGGCAGCCGTCGCGGTGCAGGCCTATCGCAAATGGCGGTTCGAGCGCGAGGACCGCTGACGCTTCCCTTCGGCGTCGTGCGCCCTTACATGCCGCATCCTTATGGCTCGCCCGAAACCGCCCGCGTTCGAGAAAACCAAGATCGTCGCCGAAAACCGGCGCGCGCGGTTTGATTATGCCATCGAGACGGTGTTCGAGGCGGGTATTGCGCTTACCGGCACTGAGGTGAAGTCGCTGCGCTCGGGCACCGGCTCGATTGCGGAAAGCTATGCTGAAGTGAAGGATGGCCAGGTCTGGCTCGTCAATTCCAACGTGCCCGAGTTCAGCCATGGCAACCGCTTCAATCACGAGCCAAAACGGGCGCGCAAGCTGCTGCTCCACGAGCGGGAGATCAACAAGATGCACGGGGCGGTGGCGCGCGAAGGCATGACGCTGGTGCCGCTGATGATCTATTTCAATTCCAAGGGCCGCGCCAAGGTCGAACTGGCGCTTGCCAAGGGCAAAAAGGCGCATGACAAGCGCGAAACCATCAAAGAGCGCGACTGGAAACGCGAACAGGGCCGGATCATGCGCGACCGGGGCTGAGGCCACCGGCAACGCGTGAGCTGGTAGCCGGCCCGACACAAAAATTTCATAAGTCGTTTCGGTTGACACTGGTTTGACTCACCGTGTCATTGCAGTAGAACACGCAAAGTTGCCCCCTCTGGATCAAGGATGACCCATGCGGAAATCGCTTTTCGTCACGTCGCTGCTTGCAACCGCCGCCTTTGCCAGCATCGCCATCGCCAAGAATGCGGCGCCCGAGCCAACGCCGCCCGCGGCGGCTGCGACCGCGGCCAAGCCCGAAATCGGCGACTTTGGGCTCGACATGACGGGCGTGAACAAAAGCGTGAAACCTGGCGACGATTTTTCGGCTTATGCCGGCGGCGGCTGGGCGGCGCGCACGGAAATTCCGGCGGACCGCGCGGCCTATGGCATGTTCAACGTGTTGCAGGATCGCTCGCTTGAGCAGACCCGCACGATTTTAAACGAGGCGGTCAAGCAGCCGGGCAACAAGGCGGGCGATTTTTTCGCGAGCTTCATGGATGAAGACGCGATCAATGCCCGGGGCGTCCAGCCGGTGATGCCATGGCTCAGCCAGATCAAGGGCGCCGCCGACAAGACTGCGCTTGCGGTGACAATGGCGGCGCTGCAGCGGCAGGGCGTGGGCGGCCTGTTCGGGGTTGGCGTGGGGCAGGACAGCAAGGCGCCCGACAATTACATCGTGAGCGTTGGCCAGTCGGGCCTTGGCCTGCCGGACCGCGATTATTATTTGAAGGATGACGCGAAGCTTGCCGATATCCGCACCAAGTATCAGGCGTATCTGGCGCAGATGCTGACGCTGGCGGGCGAGGGCGATGGGGCCGCGCGGGCCGCTGCGATATTCGCCTTCGAAAAGCAGCTTGCGACCGTGCACTGGACGCGGATCGAGTCGCGTGATGCCGACAAGACCTATAACAAATGGGCTGCGGCTGATTTTCTTGCCAAGGCGCCGGGTTATCCCTGGGCCGAAGTCGGTCAGGCGCTTGGCACGGCCGGCCAGGCAAGCTTTATCGTTGACCAGCCAAGTGCTGTCGCCGGTGAGGCCAGAATTTTTGCGGAAACGCCGCTGAACGTGTTGCAGGATTATGCGATGCTGCGGGTGCTGCGCGGCATGGCGGGTGTTTTGGCCAAGCCGATCTACGATGCCAATTTTGCGTTTTATGGCACGGTGCTGTCGGGTCAGCCGCAACCGCAGCCGCGCTGGAAGCGGGGTGTCGGGCTGGTAAGTGCGTCGCTTGGCGATGATATCGGCCAGCAATATGTCGCGAAATATTTTCCGCCGGCGGCCAAGTCGCAGGCTGATGCGCTGGTGAAGAACCTCATCGCGGCCATGGGCCACCGCATCGACACGCTGGCCTGGATGGCGCCCGCCACCAAAGCAAAGGCGCGCAAAAAGCTCGCCGCATTTACCGCCAAAATCGGTTACCCAAGCAAGTGGCGCGATTATTCTTCGCTCACCATTTCTCGCGACAATATCGTTGGCAATGTGGCGGCGGCCAACGCCTATGAATATAATCGCGATCTGGCCAAGCTCGGCGCGCCGATTGACCGGACGGAGTGGTTTCTCACCCCGATGACGATCAACGCCTATGCCAACCCGCCGATGAACGAAATCGTTTTTCCGGCCGCGATTTTGCAGCCGCCATTCTTTGATCCAAACGCTGACCCGGCGGTGAATTATGGCGGCATTGGTGCCGTGATCGGCCATGAGATCAGCCACCATTTCGACGATCAGGGTCGCAAATACGACCCGACCGGCAAGCTCGCCGAATGGTGGACGGCCGAAGACGTGAAGCGCTTTGCCAGCTTTACCGACAAGCTCGTCAAGCAATATGACGCCTATGAACCGGTCCCCGGCCAGCATGTGCAGGGCGGCCTTACGCTGGGCGAGAATATTGCCGATCTGGCCGGGCTCACGGTTGCGCTCGACGCCTATCACCGGTCGCTGGGCGGCAAGCCGGCGCCGGTTATTGGCGGGCTGACGGGCGATCAGCGCTTCTACCTGGGCTGGGCGCAGGTGTGGCGCATCAAATATCGCGAGCCGGCGCTGCGCGCGCAGCTCCTGTCGGATCCCCACTCACCCGGCCCGCAGCGGGTTGCAACGGTGCGCAACCTTGATCCCTGGTATAAGGCGTTCGGCGCCAAGCCTGGCGACAAGCAATATCTGGCGCCGGCCGACCGGGTCCGCATCTGGTAAGCGGCTGAAATATCGGGCGGCGCCGTGCATGCGTCGCCCGTTTTTTTGCGCGGCCGCAATGCCGGCCCGCCTGAGGCACGAACAGGAGCTGGATGATGAAAACCGGGCGTTTGGTGGCAATTGGTTCAACCTTTGCAATCGGGGTGGCGCTTGCCGGGTCGGTCGCGATGGGCGCGCCCGGAGACGTGCCTCCGGCAGCGGCGACGCCGGCAAATGGCGGCGGCGTGAGTGGCCGGCCGGAGATTGGCGATTTCGGCTTTGATGAAGTGGGCATGGACCGATCGGTCGCACCGGGTGATGATTTCTTCGGCTATGCCGGCGGCACCTGGCTAAAGAACACCGCCATCCCGGCGGACAAATCGAGCTATGGCGCGTTCGATGTGCTGCAGGATCTGTCGCAGGATCGCACCAAAGGCCTGCTTGAAGCGGCGATGGCGGTGCCTGATTCCAAGATCGGCATGGCCTATGGCGCCTATCTGGACACTGCGGCGATCAACGCCAAGGGGCTGGCCCCAATCGCGCCGTGGCTCAAGCGCATCAAGGCGCTGAAATCAAAGAAGGGCTATGCCGCGCTGGTGGCGGAGGCGGATCGCAACGGCGTGGCCGTGCCCTTTGGCAGCGGCGTCGGGCAAGATGCCAAGGCGCCCGATGTTTACACGGTGGGCTTGCGGCAAGGCGGGCTTGGCCTTCCCGACCGCGATTATTATCTGAGCGCAGACCCAAAGCTGGTCGAGGCGCGAACCGCCTATGAAGCGCATATCGCCAAGATGTTCGTGCTGGCCGGGGAGCGCGATGCCGAGGCGCGGGCCAAGGCGATTGTCGCGCTGGAAACGCAGATTGCCGGGATCCAGTGGACCCGGGTCGAAAGCCGCGATGCCGACCTGACCTATAACAAAACCCCGGTTGCAGCGCTTGCAAAACTGGCGCCGGGGTTTGACTTTGTCAGCTATTTCAAAGGTGCTGGCACACTTACGGACAGCATCGTGCTGGGGCAGCCCTCTGCCATCAGGGCCGAGGCGGCGATTTTGGGGGCAGCGCCGCTTGGCGTGCTGAAGGATCAGTTGCTGATCCGTTCGCTGGAAGGCTTTGCCGATGTGCTGCCAAGCGCGTTTGACGATGAGCGTTTTGCGTTTTTTGGCACCAAGCTTAGCGGCACGCCTGAGCAGCAGGCCCGCTGGAAGCGCGCGGTTGCCTTTACCAGCGGTGCGCTGACCGACGATGTTTCCAAAATCTATGTCGCCAAATATTTTCCGCCCGCGACCAAATCGGCGATGGATGCGCTGGTCAAAAACATCATCGCGGCGATGAACGTGCGGCTCGACAAGCTCGACTGGATGTCGGCGGAAACCAAGGCCAAGGCGCACGCCAAGCTCGCCGCCTTTGTGCCGCGCATTGGCTACCCCACGCAATGGCATGATTATGGCGCGCTCCACATCAAGCCCGGCGATGCGTTTGGCAACCGGCTGCGCGCCAATCAATGGGCGCATGACTGGAACGCGCAAAAGCTTGGCAAGCCGATTTTCCGGTGGGAATGGGGCCTGGCGCCAATGACGGTGAATGCGCAGGCCAACCCGACGCTGGTGGCGATCACGTTTCCCGCCGCGATTCTCCAGCCGCCGTTTTTTGATCCCAATGCCGATCCGGCGGTGAATTATGGCGCGATTGGCGCGGTCATCGGCCATGAAATGAGCCATCATTTCGACGATCAGGGATCGAAGTTCGACGCGAACGGGCGGCTCACCCAGTGGTGGACCGATGCCGACGTTGCCGCATTCAAGGCGCGCACCAAGCGGCTGGTCGATCAGTTCGATGCCTATGAGCCGCTGCCTGGCCAGCATGTGAAGGGCGCGCTGACCCTGGGTGAAAATACCGCTGACCTGGCCGGGTTGAGCGCCGCGCTTGACGCCTATCACGCAGCGCTTGGGGGCAAGCCGGCGCCGGTCATCAATGGCTTTACGGGCGATCAGCGCTTTTACCTCGCCTTTGCGCAGGTCTGGCGGCGCAACCACCGCGACGAGAATCTGCGGCAGCGCCTGCTGACCGATCCGCACGCACCCGCCCAGCAGCGCGCATGGATCGTGCGCAACCTCGACCAATGGTATGATGCCTTTGCGCCCAAGCCCGGTGAGCGGCTGTATCTCGCCCCGCAAGAGCGGGTTCGCATCTGGTAGCCGCTTGACGGCGGCGCGGGCGGGGCCAAAGAGGGGCTGATGGCCAGCCTGCCCGCCCCCCCTGTTATGCTCCTTTCGCCGGCGCGCAGCGCTGCGCTGCTGGCCGGTGCCTGTGGCATGGCGGCGGCGCTGATCGTGTTGTGGGCCGTGGGGGATGCGCGGTTGGCGGCCGGCTTTTTCAGCGCGGCGCTGGTCATCGCCGGGGGTGCGGTCGCCGTCAGACGGTTGTTCCCGCCGCGCAAGCCGGTGGCGGCCGAGCCTGACTGGTCAGTCGCCCGCGCGATTGCTGACGCGACCGATCACGCGCTCGCCGTCACGGACCGCGCCGGGCGCATGGTCTGCGCCAATGCCCGCTATCAGGCGCTGTTCGGCGACTTTCCGACGCCCCCCAATTTGCCCGTGAGCGAGGGCGACACCAGCGCGCTGCTGGTTGCCGGGCGCGCGGCCTGGCGCGACGGGCACGGCGTGGTGATGCGGATCGGAACGCCGGCTGGTCCGGTGCAGGCCGATATCATCCGGGCCGGGCAAAGCGAGGACATGCTGCTTTGGCGGTTCACGGCGCTTGGTGAGGGCGGTGGGGCCGGGATGCTGGCGCCCGCGATCGACGGCGCGCTGGGGCGGCGGATGGCCGCCGCCGGAGTCATGCTCGCGCTGTTGACGCCGCAGGGAACCATCGCCGCTGCCAACCGCGTTTTCCGCCTTCGCGCGACCGGGCAGGAGGAAGGCGCGGTGCTGGCGCGTGATTTTGCCGCCTTCCTCATCACCGACAGCGCAGGCCAGGTCCGGTTCGAGCGCGAAGGGCTGGCGGGAACGCCGGTTCGCCTGGTGCAGTTGCCGGTGGTTGACGCGCCGGACGCGCCGCTGGTCATCGCGCTGCTCGATGAAGAAGTCTTAAGCCCGCCGATGCTTGGCGCCGATGCCGCTGCCCATTTGCAGCTCATCGTGTCGCTGATGCCCTTTGGCGTGGCGCTGGTCGATCGCGACGGGCGCTTTCTGGAGATGAATGCAGCCTTTGCCCGTGCCGCCGGAGTCGATGGGGCAGCGCCGCCGCTTTACCCCAGCGACCTTGTGGTGCGCGATGACAAAACCACCGTTGCCGATGCGGTACGCCGCTTTGCCGGCGGCGCGCAGCACAGCGCCGACATCGCGGTGCGGCTGGCCAGTGCGCCCGATGAGCCGGTTGCGCTTTCCATCACCAGCGCGCGCGGGCTTGGCGAGGCCGCGGTGCTGCTGAGCCTGAAGGGTAATGGCGAGGAAACGCGGCTGAAACGCGAGGTGGCGCAGGCCAACAAGATGCAGGCGGTCGGCCAGTTGGCAGGCGGCGTGGCGCATGATTTCAACAACATCCTGACCGCGATCATCGGGCATTGCGACCTGATGCTGATGCGCCATACGCCCGGCGACAGCGATTATGACGATATTCAGCAGGTGCGCGCCAATTCCAACCGGGCGGCAAGCCTGACCAGGCAATTGCTCGCCTTTTCGCGCCAGCAGACGCTGCGCCCGCAAGTGCTGCAACTGCCCGATGTCATTTCGGAAGTGTCGAACCTGCTCAAGCGGCTGCTCGGCGAGACGGTGACGCTCACCGTGTCGCATGGGCGCAATCTGGGGCCGGTGCGGGCGGACCCGGGGCAGCTTGAACAGGTGGTGATGAACCTTGCCGTCAACGCGCGAGACGCCATGCTCGCCCGCGATCCGCATGGGGGCGGCACGCTGACCATTCAGACAATGGCGGTATCGGCCGCCGACGTGCGGGCGATGGGCAGCGATGTGTTGCCCGTGGGGGAATATTCAGCGCTCAGGGTGTCCGACACGGGCGGCGGCATTCCACCTGAGGTGCTGCCCAAGATTTTCGAGCCGTTCTTTACGACCAAGGAGATCGGCAAGGGCACCGGGCTTGGCCTGTCCACGGTGTATGGCATCGTCAAGCAATCGGGCGGGTATATTTTTGCCGAATCGCCGCCGGGTCAGGGCGCGGTGTTCTCCATCTATCTGCCGGTTCACACGTCGAGCGCACCGGCCAAGCCCCTGCTTCCGGCCGCCAGTTCCAAACAGGGCGAGCTGTGGGGCACCGGCACGATATTGCTGGTGGAGGATGAAGACATGGTCCGCACGGTCGCCGAGCGGGCGCTTACCCGCCAGGGCTACACCGTGCTGACCGCTGAGCATGGCGAGGCCGCGCTGGAAATGCTCGACAGCCAGCCCCGGCCAGACCTGCTGATCTCCGATGTTGTCATGCCGACCATGGACGGGCCAACGATGGTGCGCCATGCCCGTGCCCGCTACCCCGATCTGCCGATCCTGTTCATGTCGGGCTATGCCGAGGAGCAACTGCGCAAGTCGATTGACCTCGATAATGTGGCGTTTCTTGCCAAACCCTTTTCCGTCCAGCAGCTTGCCCAGGCGGCGCGCGACGTGCTGGGTGCGAAATGAGGCTGGCGGTGCGGTTGCCGCGCGCGTAAGGCTGTCAGCCATGGCTGGCGCGGTGCTGATCGTCGAGGATGAACCGCTGGTCGCGATGATGCTTGAGGAATTTCTTGAAATTCTGGGGCACGACGTGGCCGGCCCGCATGAAAGCGTGGCGCAAGGCCTGGCGGCAATCGGCGCGGGCGGCGTGGCGGCGGCGATCATCGACATCAATCTGCGCAACGGGGAAACCAGCGTGGCGCTCGCCCAGGCGCTGGGGGACGCGGGCATTCCCTTTGCCGTTGCAAGCGGGCTGGCTGATGCGCGCGCGGTGTCGCCGGCCTTTGCTGGCCGCCCGGTGCTTGCCAAGCCGTTTACCCTGGCGGATCTGGAGCGGGTGCTGGGCGCGCTTGTGTTTTCCGCCGGCTAAAAAAATTTTGTTCCGCTCTTGTTCTGTAGGAACATTATGTGTACAAATGCTGCATTGAACCGGTTGCGGGTTCGCGCTAGCGATGAAAGGCCTATTCCATGGCGGCTCAGTTAAAGGTTATCGACAGCAAAATGGCAGGCGTGACGGACAAGGCAGCCGGTGAGCGGCAAAAGGCGCTTGAGGCAGCGCTTGCGCAAATCGACCGGGCGTTTGGCAAGGGTTCAGCCATGCGGCTGGGCTCTAAGGAGACGATGCAGGTCGAGTCGATTTCCACCGGATCGCTCGGGCTTGATATTGCGCTTGGCGTTGGCGGCTTGCCGCGCGGCCGGGTGATCGAGATTTACGGGCCGGAAAGCTCGGGCAAGACGACGCTTGCGCTCCATGTTATTGCCGAGGCGCAAAAAGGCGGCGGTACGGCGGCATTTGTCGATGCCGAACATGCGCTTGACCCGGTTTATGCCAAAAAACTTGGCGTTAATATCGATGAGCTGATCGTGTCGCAGCCCGACACGGGCGAGCAGGCGCTGGAAATTGTCGATACGCTGGTGCGTTCAAACGCGATCGATGTGCTGGTGGTCGATTCGGTTGCGGCCCTTGTTCCCCGCGCCGAAATTGAAGGCGAGATGGGCGACAGCCATGTCGGCCTCCAGGCCCGGTTGATGTCGCAGAGCCTGCGCAAGCTCACAGGGTCGATCAGCCGGTCACGCTGCATGGTGATTTTCATCAACCAGCTCCGGATGAAAATTGGCGTGATGTATGGCAATCCCGAGACGACGACGGGCGGTAATGCCTTGAAATTCTATGCCAGCGTCCGGCTCGATATCCGTCGCACGGGCCAGATCAAGGACCGCGACGATATTGTCGGCAATACCACCCGGGTAAAGGTGGTGAAGAACAAGGTCGCGCCGCCGTTCAAGCAGGTTGAGTTCGACATCATGTATGGGCAGGGCATTTCCAAGATTGGCGAAATGCTTGATTTGGGCGTCAAGGCCGGCCTCGTTGAAAAATCGGGCGCCTGGTTTTCCTATGACAGCGTTCGCATTGGCCAGGGCCGGGAGAATGCCAAGACCTATCTGCTCGACAACCCGGAGCTGGCCGCGCGGCTGGAAGCGGCCATTCGCAGCCGCACCGACAAGGTCGCGGAGGAAATGATGGTTGGGCCGGACGCAGATTCGGATGGTGGTGACGACGATATGTAACAGTTCGCGCGGTGCCAGGCGGCGTATGCGGCCGGGGCACTGCAAGATCGGGAAGGCCCGCCCGGTGCGGCGGGCCTTTCACTGAATTTTGCACGGCTGATGGAAATCCAGGCGGGGCTGGCTGGACGGGCAGGCTGGGCGGACAAGCGGCGCGGGCAGGCTGGGCAGGCGGGGTGTGAGCGGCGGGACGCCAGGCGGGATGGGCGGGCTGTGAGTGGCGCGGGCAAGCGGTGAAGATGGTCGCGGATCGCCGGCTGGTTGCCTCGATATCCGTAACGGCACGGTGGCCGGTGCGTCGCCGCGCACGATGGTCGGCGTCGCCATCCGGATGGCCGCCGCCTCCGCACTCGATGACCGTCGTAGCCACGCCGGACGCGATGACCTGCGCCTCCGGACATGATGATTGCTGCCTCCTCACTCGATGACCTGCGGCTTCTCGCGCCATGACCTCCGCCTCCCCACACGACGACCGCCGCCTATCCCCACGCGATGACCGCCGCCTATCCCCACGCGATGACCTGCGTCTCCCCACACCATGACCTGCGGCTCTCACACGATAACTGGCGTCTCCAGATCGGGATCGGCCGCCGGATTGAGCGACCCTTCCCAGCGGGCAATGACGCTGGCGGCGACAGCATTGCCCACGACGTTCGTTGCCGAGCGGCCCATGTCGAGAAAATGGTCAACGGCCAAGATCAGCAACAGGCCGGCTTCGGGTATTTTGAACAGCGGCAGCGTTGCCGCGATTACCACAAGGCTGGCCCGCGGCACGCCGGCGATCCCCTTTGACGTTACCATGAGCACCAGCAGCATGGTAATCTGTGCGCCCAGAGTCAGATGGATGCCATAAGCCTGGGCGATGAACAGCGATGCAAAAGTCATGTACATCATCGAGCCGTCAAGGTTGAAGGAATAGCCAAGCGGCAGCACGAAGCTGGCGATTTTGGGCGGCACGCCGAACCGTTCCAGCGCCTCCAGCGTGCGCGGATAGGCCGCCTCGGACGACGCGGTCGAAAAGGCGAGCAGCAGCGGGTCGCGGATATAGCGGATCAGCAGCCGGGTGCGCGGCCCGACCATCACAAAAGCGACCGCGATGAGCAGCACCCATAACAGCGCAAGCCCAAGATAAAAGCTCAGCATGAAATAGCCGAGCTGGGCGATGACCTCCGGCCCGCGCTCCACCAGCGTATTGGCAACGGCGGCAAACACGGCAAGCGGCGCCAGCCGCATGACATAATTCGTGATCGTCAGCATCACCGTCGCCAGCGCCTCGGCTGCGCGGACGAGCGGCGCCGCCTTGTCGCCAACCGACGTGATACCAACGCCGACAAACACCGAAAACACAACGATCTGGATAATCTCATTGTCGGCCATGGCCTGCACCACCGAGGCGGGCACAATGTGCGTTACGAAATCATTGAGGTTGAACGCCGCCTTGTCGATGCCCGCATCTGCCGCAACCGGGGGCAGCGGCAGGCCAAGGCCAACGCCGGGCTGGAGCACCGACACCAGCAACAACCCGAGCGACAGCGACAACAGGCTCGCGCACACGAACCACAATAACGATCGCAAGCCCACCCGGCCAAGCGCGCCGGTGTCCCCCATATGCGCGATGCCGATAACGAGGGTGGAAAACACCAGCGGGGCGATAATCATCTTGATGAGCCGCAGGAACAATGTGGTGACGATGGGAAACGCCTGGCTTGCGGCCTTCAATATGTCGGCCGTTGCCCCGCCCTGGCCAATTGCTGCGTGCATTCCCCACCCCACGATCAGCCCGAGCACCAGGCCGAGAAGGATATAAAGGGTCAAATGCCGTGCCATGCGTCTCTCCTGTCTGCGCCGCACCAGCGAAGGGGATTGCGGGCGCCGGGTCAAGCACCCTATCGTCATGCGCGTCATTATCTGGAGGAAAGCCGATGCGCGCCGCGCCCTACGCCGTTAATCGCCGCGCGCTTTTGCAAGGCGCGGGTGGCGCGTTGCTGTTTGGGGCAAGCGTGGTGCGCGCCGCGGAGCCGGATCTTGCCGGGCTGTCGGACATGACGGGCGATGTGCGGCCGATTACGCTGGCCGAGCGGCAGATGCGGCTGGCGCGGGCGCAGGCGCTGATGCGGGCGCAGGGCATTGGCGCGGTGCTGATCGAGCCCGGCGCGAGCATGGCCTATTTCACGGGTGTTCGCTGGAACCGGAGCGAGCGGTTGACGGCTGTGATGATGCCGGTCGATGGCGATCCGCTGATCGTGACGCCGTTTTTTGAGGAACCATCGGTGCGGCAGACGCTGGCGGTGCCGGCTGACGTGCGGGTGTGGCAGGAAGATGAAAGCCCGGTGGCGCTGATCGCGGCATTTTTGAAGGCCCGAAACCTGACGCGGCTGCCGATTGGGATTGAGGAAACCGCGCGCTTCTTTGCGTCGGACGGGCTCGCACGTGCGCTGCCGGCGGCGCGGCTCGTTTCGGCAAATCCCGTGGTGCGCGGGTGCCGGATGGTCAAAACGGCAAGCGAAATTGCGCTGCTCCAAAAGGCCAGCGACATCACCATCGCGGCCTATCGCTGGACGTGGCCGCGGGTGGAGGCCGGGATGACGCCCGCCGACATTGGCGGCCTGATGACCGCGGCGACCCGCAAGCTGGGCGGTGATCCGCAGTTTGCGCTCGTGCTGATCGGCGAGGCGGCGGCCTATCCGCATGGATCCAAGGCGCCGCAAAAAGTGGCGGATGGCCAGGTTGTGCTGATGGACTGCGGCTGCGCGGTCGAGGGCTATCAGTCTGACATATCGCGCACTTTTGTGCACGGTGCCGCCTCTGCCGGACAGCGCCTGGTGTGGGATCAGGTGGCCAGGGGCCAGCAAATCGCGTTTGCGGCGGCTCGGCCCGGCGCGGCGGCCGGCTCTGTCGATGACGCGGTCCGGCGGCAATATGAGGCCTGGGGCTATGGCCCGGGCTACAAGCTGCCGGGCACGTCGCACCGCACGGGCCATGGCATCGGGCTGGACGGGCACGAGCCGGTCAATCTGGTGCACGGCGAGGCGACCCGGCTGGGCGCCGGCATGTGTTTCTCCAACGAACCGGGGATTTACCTGCCCGGCAAATTCGGCGTGCGGCTTGAGGATTGTTTCCACATGACGGATGCTGGCCCCAAATGGTTCAGCGTGCCGCCCGTGTCGCTCGATGCGCCGCTCGGGTAAGGTGGCATCGCTTCGCCTGCCCTCAATCTGCCCTGGCGAACCGTTTTGCTTGAGCGTTGAGCGTTGCCGCCCTAAATCCCCCTCATGACATCGACAAACGACATCCGCCGCAGCTTTCTCGATTATTTCGAGGGGGCTGGCCATGCCCGCGTGCCCTCGGCGCCGCTGGTGCCGCATAACGACCCGACGCTCATGTTCGTGAATGCGGGCATGGTGCCGTTCAAAAATGTGTTTACGGGGCTTGAGACGCGGCCCTATGTCGTCGCGACGAGCGCGCAGAAATGCGTGCGCGCCGGGGGCAAGCACAATGATCTCGACAATGTCGGCTATACTGCGCGGCACCATACTTTCTTCGAGATGCTCGGCAATTTTTCGTTCGGCGATTATTTCAAGGAAGCGGCGATCCTCCACGCCTGGACGCTCACCACGCGCGAATGGGGCATCGATCCGGCGCGGCTGACCGTCACCGTCTATCATACCGATGACGAAGCATTTGCCTTGTGGAAAAAAATCGCCGGGCTGCCCGATGAGCGCATCATCCGCATCGCGACGAGCGACAATTTCTGGTCGATGGGAGATACCGGGCCGTGCGGGCCGTGTTCCGAGATTTTCTACGATCACGGCGCGCATATTCCTGGCGGTCCGCCGGGCAGCCCGGACGAGGACGGCGACCGGTTCGTCGAAATCTGGAACCTGGTGTTCATGCAGTTCGAACAGGCAGCGGGCGGGGTGCGCACGCCGCTTCCCCGCCCCTCGATTGATACCGGCATGGGGCTGGAGCGGATCGCTGCCGTGTTGCAGGGCGTGCACGACAATTATGATACCGACACCTTCAGAGCGCTGATTGCCGCGTCAAGTGCGCTCAGCCACACGCCGGCAGATGGCGCCAACACCGCCAGCCACCGGGTGATCGCCGACCATTTGCGCACCGCAGGTTTTCTGGTGGCGGACGGTGTGCTGCCGGCAAATGAAGGGCGCGGCTATGTGTTGCGGCGCATCATGCGGCGGGCAATGCGCCACGCGCATATTCTGGGCGCGAAAGACCCGCTGATGCACCGGCTCGTCCCGGCACTGGTGGCGGAAATGGGCGCGGCCTATCCCGAGCTGCTCCGCGCCCAGCCGCTGATCGAGGCAACGCTTCAGCAGGAGGAAACGCGCTTCCGCCAGACGCTCGACAAGGGGCTGAAACTGCTCGACGAGGCAACCGCCGGGATGAAACCGGGCGACGTGCTGCCCGGCGACACTGCGTTCAAGCTTTATGACACTTATGGTTTTCCGTTTGATCTAACCGAAGATGCCTTGCGGGCGGCCTCGCTTGGCGTCGACACGGCCGGTTTTGAAAGCGCCATGGCCGAGCAAAAGCGCGCGGCGCGCGCGGCGTGGAAAGGGTCTGGCGAGCGCGCGTCCGACGATGTGTGGTTCGACATCACCGAAGAAGCGGGTGGCACCGAGTTTATCGGTTACACCGCCGACGAGGGCGACGGCCGTGTCGTTGCGCTGGTGCGCGAGGGTGCACGCGTCGAGCGCGCGGGGCCTGGCGACGAGGTGCTGGTGCTGACCAACCAGACCCCTTTTTATGGCGAGAGCGGCGGCCAGATGGGTGACGCCGGGCGCATCACCGGCGACAATGGCCTGTCGGCAACGGTCAGCGACACGGCCAAGGCGCTTGGCCGGCTGCATGTGCACCATGTTCGCGTTGATTCCGGCGCGATTACGCTTGGCGACACCGTGCATCTGGCGATTGATGGCGCGCGCCGGGCGGCAACGCGCGCCAATCACTCGGCCACGCATTTGCTGCACGCGGCGCTGCGCGAGCGGCTTGGCGGGCATGTCAGCCAGAAAGGCAGCCTGGTCGCGCCCGACCGGCTGCGCTTCGATTTCTCGCACCCAGGCGCGCTGGCGGCCGAGGAAATCGCGGCTATCGAGGCTGACGTGAACCGGCAGATCAGGGGCAACCAGCCCGTCACCACGCGACTGATGACGCCTGATGATGCGGTTGCCGCTGGCGCTCTTGCGTTGTTCGGCGAGAAATATGGCGATGAGGTGCGCGTGCTCGCCATGGGCCGAGAGGCCGGGCGCAGCTATTCGGTTGAGCTTTGCGGCGGCACCCATGTGGCGGCCACGGGCGATATTGCGCTGTTCAAGATCATCGCGGAGGGCGCGGTTTCCAGCGGTATCCGCCGCATCGAGGCGCTGACCGGCGACGCCGCACGACTGTGGCTGACCGAGCGCGATGCCAAATTGCGCGAAGCGGCAACCGCGCTGAAGGCGGCACCCGATGAGGTTCCCGCGCGTGTGCTGGCGTTGGTTGAGGATCGTCGGCGGCTGGAGCGGGAACTGGCCGACGCGAAACGGGCGCTGGCGCTTGGTGGCGGCGGCGCGGGGCCGGCACCGGCTGGCCCGGAGGATGTCGGCGGCACGCGCTTTGCCGCGCAAATTGTCGACGGGCTCGACCCAAAGGGGCTGCGCAGCGCGGTTGACGAGATGAAAGCGCGGCTGGGAAGCGGCGTCGCGCTGCTTATCGCGGTAAATGAGGGCCGCGCGTCCATTGCCGTTGGTGTGTCGGCAGACCTGCTTGGCCGCCATGATGCGGTGGCGTTGCTTCGCGCCGGCGTGGCAGCGCTTGGCGGGCAGGGCGGCGGCGGCCGGCCCGATATGGCGCAGGGCGGCGGGCCAGATGGCGCAGCGGCCGATGCCGCCGTGGCAGCCGTGCGCGCGGCGATCGCGGCAGCGACATCGAGCGGCTGAAGCGCGCGCCGCCGGCCCCGGCTCAGGCTCGGTCAGGATCGCGGCTGGCACCGCTTGCTCCGGCCCCCGCCTGGCTGTTGCGCGGGCGAATGCGGCGCAGGCGGGGGTCTCGGTCAAGATTGGCCGCCTCCTTGATCTCGGCGCGCAACGCATCGCGCTTGTCATGGATGGACGCGATCACCGGGCCCATCGCGACACCAAGATCAACCAGCACCGCTTCTGACAGTTGCAGCGAGCTTTCTACGGTTTCGGGCACCGCATCGGTTGCGCCCGCGCGGTACAGTTCGGCGGCGTGCGCCGGATCTCGCGCCCGCACGATGATGGTGAGCGCCGGCACCCAGCCGCGCACGCGCCGCACCAGCCGCACGCTCAGCACCGGGTCGTCCATCGTCAGGATGAGTGCATCGGCCCGGCCAAGGTTCAGCCGGTCGAGCAGCTCGGGTCGCACAATGTCGCCAAAAATCACAGGATAGCCGGCCCGGCGCGCGGCATTGACCGTGTCGATATCGGCCTCCACCGCAATGAACGGCTTGTCGTGCGCCCGCAGCATGTCGGCAACCATCTGGCCGACCCGGCCAAAACCGATGATGACGCTGCCCGGCCCGTCGGGCGGCGGCGTGGTGCCGGGATCATCCACGCCGGCCGCCTGCTCGATCCGCCGCGACACATCGCGCCCGATCCGCGCGAGCAGCGGGGTGATGGTCAGCCCGATTGCCGTGACCGCCTGCCAGAAAGCCGCCGTCTGCGGCAGGATGAGCTGCGCCTGCGCCGCCGCGCCCAGCATGATGAGCGTCGTTTCCGAAGGGCTGCCCATCAGCAGACCCACCTCGGCCGCCGGGGCACCGCGCTCGCCCGACAGCCTGAGCAGTCCATAGGTGACGAGCGCCTTGACCGCGACCACGCCGCAAACGGCCGCCGCAAGTGCACCGCCATTGCTGGCCACCAGCCGAAGATCGAGCCGCATCCCAATGGTGATGAGAAATACCCCGAGCGCCAGCCCCTTGAACGGCGCGGTCATCACCTCGACCTCGCTGTAATATTCGGTCTCGGCGATCAGCAGGCCTGCAAGCAGCGCGCCGACGATGGGGGACAGGCCAACCGCCGTCGTCACCAGGCTGGCGACGATGACGACGAGCAGCGACGCGGCCAGGAACAGCTCCGGGCTTTTGGTGCGTGCGGCCTGCGCAAACAGGCGTGGCAGGATGAATCGCCCGCCAACGAACATCCCGGCAATGGTAACCACCGCCTGGCCTGCGATCATGGCGCCGCCACCCCAGCCCGGGGCCGCTGCCATCGGGGCGAAGGCGCCGAGCACGAAGATGATCGGCACCAGCGCAAGGTCTTCGAACAGCAGCATCGAAAAAGCCGGCCGACCGACCGCGCTTTTGGTGCCAACCATTGGCAGCACGAGCGCGGTAGACGACAGCGCCAGCGAAATGCCCAGCCCGATGGCGCCGGGCCAGTCCTGACCCATCACGTGAAGCGCAGTGCCAATTACCAGCCCCGACAGGGTCAGTTCCGCCACGCCGACGCCAAACACCAGCGTGCGCATTTTCCAAAGCCGCCTGAACGACAGTTCAAGCCCGATGGAAAACAGCAGCAGGATGATGCCAAGATCGGCGATCGGTTCAATCGCGCTGGCATTGGAAATGGTTATGTAACGCAGCCACGGATAAGACCCGACAAGTGCGCCCAGCCCCGCAGGCCCGACCAGCACGCCGACCAGGATGAAGCCGATTACCGGGCTGATCCGGAACCGCGCAAAGGCCGGGATGACAAGGCCCGCGGCACCCAGAATGACGAGCGCATCACCAAACCCGTTTTGCTGCAATTCAAGCGCCATGGGCACACCCTAGCGAGGTTCGCCCGTTGCGGCACCCTTGTTGTTTGGCTGGCCGCGGCTTGAGGTCGGCGGGCCGCATCGCCGGGCGCGCCGGCCACGCGGCGATCATTTGGGCGAAGCCGCTATTTATAGGTAAGTTTGAGCCGATCGTCGTTGGCGATTTTCTTGTTTGACAGTGGCACCAGATAGCTGTTCGGCCGCTTTTTTGAGATCAGGACAATGTTCTTGCCGGGAATTTCGGCGCCGAGCAGCGGCTTGCGGCTTGTCGCGTACAGCCCGAAGGAGCGGTTGTTGCACGGGTTGAACGCGCTCACCAGCGCCCTGAACGCGATTGACAGGCGCACAAAGGCAACCGCTACCCGGCATTGCAGGCGCATGTCGCCAATCCGCCGGTCGGCAATATCGGTGCCGGGCGAGAGGAGTAGCGGTGAGATTTGCAGGCCGGCCCGGTTGGGTGTGGTGCGCAATTCCCAGTCGCCGGTCAGGACCAGCGCGACCGGGAGCGTGAACCGCGCCTGCGAATCGAGCGGCAGATCTTGCGTTTCATAGCCACCGGCGCGGTCGGGTTTGCGATTGCGCAGATACAGGCTCAACCCGCCGGTGGCCGAAGGCTTGGCGTTGCGGATTTCAAACTGAAACGCGGTAGCGGGCGCAAATTCCGCCCGATATTTCTGGAAAGCCTGCGCCGCATCGCGCAGCGAATCGGCCGTCAGCCGTGTCTTGTCGCCGTTCTGGCCGACAACGACGATGTCATCATCTTGCGCATCTGTCGCCGCGCTCGGCGCGGACGACACAGCCGGGGGCGGGGTGGTTTGCGCCATCGCACCGACTGGCGCCAGCACCACGGCAATGGCCAGGGATGCCACACGCGCCACCCGCGCCACCCGAATTTTACGCATGCGTTATTCCAGCCGGCCCTATTTTCAAAAGGTTAGGCGCTGGCGCCCATCGCGGTTTCAAGATTGAGGCGGACCTGCTCGAAAAACTGTTCGGTCGTCATCCAGGGTTGCTCCGGGCCAATCAGGATCGCGAGATCCTTGGTCATATGGCCCTGTTCCACGGTTTCGACGCAGACGCGTTCCAGCGTTTCGGCAAATTGCGTCACTTCGGGCGTGCCGTCGAACTTGCCGCGATATTTCAGGCCCCCGGTCCAGGCAAAGATTGAGGCGATCGGGTTGGTCGAGGTTGCCTTGCCCTGTTCGTGCATGCGGAAATGGCGGGTGACGGTGCCGTGTGCGGCCTCTGCCTCCACCGTCTTGCCATCGGGGGTGAGCAGCACCGACGTCATCAGGCCGAGCGACCCAAAGCCCTGCGCGACCTGATCCGACTGCACATCGCCATCATAATTTTTGCACGCCCACACAAATTCGCCGTGCCATTTGAGCGCGGAGGCTACCATGTCGTCGATGAGGCGGTGCTCATAAACGATGCCGGCTGCCTTGAACCTGTCCTTGAACTCCGCTTCGAAAACTTCGGCGAACAAATCCTTGAAGCGGCCGTCATAGGCCTTGAGAATGGTGTTCTTGGTCGAAAGATATACCGGCCAGCCCAGATTGAGCCCGTAATGCATTGAGGCGCGGGCGAAATCGCGGATCGAATCGTCGAGATTATACATTGCCAGCGCGACGCCGGCCGAGGGGTACTGAAATACTTCTTCGTCGATCACGGCGCCGTCGTCACCTTCGAACACCAGGCGCAATTTGCCGGGGCCGGGCACGCGGAAGTCGGTTGCGCGATACTGGTCGCCAAAGGCGTGGCGGCCAACGACGATCGGGTGCGTCCAGCCGGGGATGAGCCGCGGCACGTTTTTGATGACGATCGGTTCACGGAAAACCACCCCGCCCAGGATGTTGCGGATTGTGCCGTTGGGCGATTTCCACATTTTTTTGAGGCTGAATTCCTCGACCCGTGCCTCGTCGGGCGTGATCGTCGCGCATTTCACGCCAACGCCATATTTCTGGATGGCGCGCGCGCTTTCCACCGTGACGCGGTCTTCGGTATCGTCGCGGTGCTTGATGCCCAGGTCGTAATAATCAAGGTCGATATCGAGATAAGGGAGGATGAGGCGCTCGCGGATCCATTCCCAGATGATCCGCGTCATCTCGTCGCCGTCGATTTCCACAACCGGCGTCTTCACCTTGATCTTCGCCATCTATGTCTCGCTTGTTTTCAAAAGGGAGGAAACTGGCTGTGGTCTAGGGGCAAGCCGCCCGCCGATCAACCTTTGGGATGAGCGGCGACGGCTCATTCAGCGATGCCGATTGAATTGAAGGGGCCCGGGCGGTAAGGCCCTTTCATGGATGTGCTGGATCCCAAGACATCGGCCGAGCCCGCCGTGAAATGGCGCGTGCCCGAACTGCACCCGGAAGGGCGCAAATATGTGCTGATCGCAGGCGCGGTGGCGCTGGCCTCGTTTTTCGTCTGGGATACGCTGACATGGCCGCTGATTGGCGTAACCTTGTGGGTTGCGCTGTTTTTTCGCGACCCGGTGCGCGTAACACCGCAGGGCGACGATATTCTGGTGGCGCCTGCCGACGGGCTTGTCACCATGATCGCACGGGTGCCCGTGCCAGCAGAAATGGCCGGCGAGGCCGGCATTGGCAACGCGCCGCTCGTCCGCGTGTCGATTTTCATGAGCGTTTTCGATGTGCACATCAACCGCACACCAATCGCCGGGGTGATCCGGCACGTCATCTACATATCGGGCAAGTTCGTGAACGCCGATCTGGACAAGGCGAGCGACGAGAATGAACGCCAGCACATTGTGGTTGAAAGCCGCGATGGGCGCCGCATTGGCTTTACGCAGATTGCCGGGCTGGTTGCGCGCCGGATCCTGAGCTTCGTCAAGCCAGGCGATATGGTGGCGGCGGGGCAGCGGATAGGCCTGATCCGCTTTGGCAGCCGGGTCGACATTTATGTGCCCGATGATTTTGGATGCCAGGTGGCGCTGGGCCAGCGCTGTGTCGCGGGGGAAACCGTCGTGGCGCGGGTGGGTGCCGAGCAGCCACGCGGTGTCGCGCAATGAGGCGCGCGCGCTGACCCGCCGATGATCCGCCTGACGGGACGAAACCAGTGGCGGTGAAGGGCCGCCGGGGCCGTGGCCGGGCAGGCGGGCTGCCGCTGCGGGCAGTGGCCCCCAATGCGGTGACCGCGCTGGCCCTTTGCGCCGGGCTGACCGGCGTGCGCTTTGCGATTGGCGGCGACTGGGCAAGCGCTGTCATCATGGTGATGATCGCGGCAGTGCTCGACGGGCTGGACGGGACCATTGCGCGGATGGTGCGCGGGGAAAGCCGCTTTGGCGCCGAGCTCGATTCGCTGGCCGATGCGATTTCGTTCGGTGTGTCGCCGGCCCTCATCCTGTTCTTGTGGTCGCTCCATGATCTGCCGCGGATCGGGTGGCTGTGCGCGCTGGTGTTCGCGGTGTTTTGCGCGTTGCGGCTGGCGCGCTTCAACGCGGCTATCGACACGCGGGACCAGCCGCACAAGCTGGCCGGGTTCTTAACCGGCGTTCCGGCACCCGCCGCAGCCGGGCTGGTTATGCTGCCGCTCTATTGCTGGCTGTGGACCGGCGCTGCGATTTTCCGGTCGGTGTGGGTCGTCGCGCCATGGACCGGCGCCATCGCATTGCTCATGGTCTCCAGCGTTGCGACTTATAGCTGGCGCTCGCTGCGGCTGCGCCGGGCCATCCGGTTCGAGGCGATCGCCGGCGTGGTTCTGGTCGGCGCCGCGCTGGTTTCGGCCCCGTGGCACATGCTGAGCGTGCTGTGTCTGTTGTACATGCTCTCAATCGGGTCGAGCATGCGCAGCTATGCCCGGATCAGGCGGCAGCGCGATAGCGGGGCCGGCGACAAATCGCAGGCGCCGCCTGCTCAAACCGAACCGAAGGACGCGCCAACAGAATAGGCCGCGGCGTGAATGCCCCGCCCCCGCGCAGCAGCGCATGAATCCGCGGCAGGGCAGGGATCAGGCTGTGCCAAAACACCAGGGCAACCAGCAACGCGCCGGCCGTGAAAATCAATGTCGCAAGAGCTGCTATCATCATCACTATCCCTTTTGCACTTCGAGCAGATGTTCGGCGTCATATCGTTTCAGCCGGGCAAAATATTACGTGTTCGATCAATGATCGATATATGTTCGATTAATGTTCTTAATGTCAAGCATTGATTTGCGTATGGCGCTCGGCTAAGCGGCTCGCCTGACCCCGCATGGGAAGCGCTCATAACCGGTGTTGTGCCCGGCCTTTCAGGCAAGGCGCGATATTTGCTTCCCAGAGGACCAACCGGAAAGGAACTATCTTATGGCGGCTCCAGTCGTCACCATGCAGCAATTGCTCGAAACGGGCGCGCATTTCGGCCACCAGACGCACCGCTGGAACCCGAAGATGAAGCCCTATATCTTTGGCGACCGCAACGGCGTCCACATCCTCGATCTCAGCCAGACAGTGCCGCTTTTTGCGCGTGCGCTGGAGTTTGTCGCGGCGTCAACCGCGTCGGGCGGCAAGGTGTTGTTCGTTGGCACCAAGCGCCAGGCGCAGGAAGCCGTGGCAGATGCCGCGCGGCGTTCTGGCCAGCATTTCGTCAACCATCGCTGGCTGGGCGGCATGCTTACCAACTGGAAGACGATTTCGGGCTCGATCAAGCGGCTCAAGACGCTTGAGGAGCAACTTTCGGGTGACACGGCCGGCCTCACCAAAAAGGAAGTGCTGCAGCTCACCCGTGAAAAGGACAAGCTGGAGCTGTCGCTTGGCGGCATTCGCGACATGGGCGGCATTCCCGACGTGATGTTCGTCATCGATGCGAACAAGGAAGAGCTGGCGATCAAGGAAGCCAACACGCTGGGTATTCCGGTTGTGGCCATCCTCGATTCGAATGTGTCGCCAGATGGCATTGCCTTTCCCGTGCCCGCCAATGATGACGCGAGCCGCGCCATCCGCCTCTATTGCGAGGCGATTGCGATCGCGGCCACGCGCGGCGGCCATCAGCAACAGGCCGCCAGCGGCCGCGACATTGGCGCCATGGACGCGCCACCGGTTGAAGAAGCTTTGATGGTGGCGCCGGCCGATGACAGTGCCGCAGCGCTAGTCGTGGAAGATGTCGCGGCCGCCACCACCCCGGAAACCGCGGTTGAAGGCGAGCATCAGCTCGACGCGTAAGACCGTCGCTGAACTGAAATATGGGCGGGGTAGGGCACTGGCCTTTCCCCGCCCACTCTCATGAACGCTGAACAAGAGGACAGATCATATGGCCGAGATCACAGCCGCCGCCGTGAAAGACCTGCGTGAAAAAAGCGGTGCAGGCATGATGGATTGCAAAAAGGCGTTGACCGAGGCGAGTGGCGACATTGATGCCGCGATGGACTGGCTGCGCGCCAAGGGCCTGTCGGCGGCCGCCAAAAAGTCCAGCCGTACTGCCGCTGAAGGGCTGGTCGGCATCGAGGTGTCGGGCACCAGGGGCGCCGCGGTAGAGGTCAATTCCGAAACCGATTTCGTCGCCAAGAACGATCAGTTCCAGACCTTTGTGCGCGACGTGACATCGGTCGTTATGGCGCTGGGCGATGATCTGGCGACCGTCAAGGCGGCGCCGCTTGGCGACAAGACGGTTGAGGAAATCCTGACCCACAATATCGCAACGATTGGCGAGAACCAGAATTTGCGGCGCGCCCGCCGGCTGGAAGTCGCGTCGGGCGCCGTGGTGGCCTATGTGCACAATGCAGCGGCGCCCGGGCTCGGCAAGATCGGCGTGCTGGTCGCGCTGGAGAGCGAGGCTGGGGCAGATGTGCTCGAACCACTCGGCAAGCAGATTGCGATGCACATTGCGGCCGCCTTCCCGCTTGCGCTGAACGAGGAAGACCTTGACCCCGAAATCGTTGAGCGCGAGCGGGCGATTGCCACCGAAAAGGCGGCAGAGAGCGGCAAGCCGGCCGACATCGTGGCCAAGATGGTCGACGGCGCGATTGCGAAATATCGCAAGGGACACGCGCTGGTCAGCCAGCTTCTGGTGATGGACGGCAAGACCAGAATTGCCGATGTCGTTGCCAATGCGGCCAAAGCGGCTGGCAAACCCATTGCGCTCAAGGATTATGTCCGTTTTCAACTTGGCGAGGGCATTGAGCGCGAGCAAAGCGACTTCGCGGCCGAAGTCGCGGCGGCAGCCGGCGTCAGCTAGGTTGGGCTGACGCGCCGGGAAGCCGAGGCTGCCGGATTGAACGCTTGGCAGGGTGGCGGGGTGCCTCTAAGGTTCTTGCCGCCCTGCTGCTCGCTGCACAAGTTGGATCCATGACCACGCCCCATTTCAAACGCATATTGCTCAAGCTGTCCGGCGAAGTCCTGATGGGCCAGGGCCAGTTCGGCATCGACCCGGCAACGGTTGATCGCGTGGCCGGCGAAATCGCGGCCGCCAAGGCTGCCGGGCATGAGCTTTGCCTGGTGGTGGGCGGCGGCAATATTTTTCGCGGGCTGGCCGCTGCGGCCAAGGGTTTTGACCGCACCAGCGCCGATTATATGGGCATGCTCGCCACCGTGATGAACGCCATTGCCGTGCAAAATGCGCTGGAGCGGATTGGCATTGAAACGCGCGTGCAGTCGGCCATCCCCATGGCCAGCGTGTGCGAGCCTTACATCCGCAGGCGCGCGATACGGCACATGGAAAAAGGCCGCATCGTCATTTTTGCCGCCGGCACCGGCAACCCGTTTTTCACGACCGACACCGCCGCTGCGCTGCGCGCGGCCGAGATGAACTGCGACGCGCTGTTCAAGGGCACCAGCGTTGACGGGGTCTATGATGCCGATCCCAAAAAGGTCGCATCGGCCACACGCTATCACGCGCTCAGCTTTGGCCAGGTGCTCGCCGATAACCTGAAGGTCATGGATGCTGCCGCCGTCGCGTTGTGCCGCGAAAACGACATTCCGATCGTGGTGTTCAACATTCGCGATGAGGGCAATCTTGCCTCGGTGCTGCGCGGAGAGGGCATGTCGACCATTGTCCATAACGCTGTTGAAAAAGTGGAGAACTGAGCATGGCCGCCTATGACAAGGCCGATCTGGAACGCCGCATGCACGGCGCGGTTGAAGCGCTGAAGGGCGATCTGTCGGGCCTGCGCACGGGGCGGGCGAGTGTGTCGCTGCTCGATCCGGTGACAGTTGAGGTTTACGGCGCACATATGCCGCTCAATCAGGTTGCGACCGTATCAGCGCCTGAATCGCGGATGCTCTCGGTGCAGGTTTGGGACAAGGCGAATACCGGGCCGGCCGACAAGGCAATCCGCTCGGCCGGGCTTGGCCTCAACCCGATTGTCGACGGGCAGACGCTGCGCATCCCCATTCCCGATCTGACCGAGGAGCGCCGCAAGGAACTGGCCAAGCTCGCCGGCCAATATGCCGAAAAAGCCCGGATTGCCGCGCGTAATGTGCGCCGCGACGGCATGGAAAGCCTGAAACTCGACGAGAAGAAGAATGTGTTCGGCGAGGATGAGCGCAAGCGCCACGAAACCGAGGTGCAAAAGCTCACCGATGCGACGATTGCCGATATTGATGCGGCGGCAACCGCGAAGGAAAAGGAAATCTTGGGCAAGTGACGTCGTTGCCCGCCACGGCGCCCGACGCGACCCTGGCCGGGGGCGCGCTGCCGCGCCACGTGGCGATCATCATGGACGGCAATGGCCGCTGGGCCAAGAAGCGCTTTCTGCCGCGCCTTGCGGGGCACAAGGCGGGCGTGGAGGCGGTGCGCAAGGTTACCCGCGCGGCGCGGACACTGGGCATAGAGGCACTCACCCTATATGCCTTCTCGTCGGAAAACTGGCGCCGCCCCGAAGACGAGATCAGCGATCTGATGGGCCTGCTGCGCTATTTCATTCGCCATGATCTTGATGAGCTGGTGCGGGAGAATGTTCGGCTGCGCGTCATCGGTGCCTATCACCGCTTTGGCGCGGACATTGTGGCACTGGTGCAGGGTGCTCTTGCCCGCACCGCGGCAAATACCGGGCCTGTGCTCGTCATCGCGCTCAATTATGGGGCACAGGCCGAGCTTGCGGCGGCCGCCCGGCATCTTGCCGAACGCGTGGCCCGTGGCGACCTGCCGGTGGCGCAGATCGACGAGGCGGCGATTGAGGGACTGCTCGAAACGCGCGATTTGCCGCCGCTCGACCTGCTCATCCGCACGTCGGGCGAGCAGCGGCTTTCAAATTTTCTGCTCTGGCAGGCGGCCTATGCCGAATTGCTCTTCGTTGACACTTTGTGGCCTGATTTTGACGAAGCGGCGCTGGCCGATGCGGTGGCGCAATTCGGCAACCGGCAGCGGCGCTTTGGCGGCTTGTGAGCACCGCCGGGCACGCCGTTCAACGCTCTGAGCTTGCGACACGGGCCGCTGTCGGCGCGGTGTTGGTCGCCGCGGCGCTCACCGGCTTGTGGCTGGGCGGCGTGGTGTTCTGGATCATGCTCGCGGCCGTGTCGCTTGGTGTTTGTGGTGAATGGGCGGATCTGGCGGGGGCCGGGCGGGCGCGCAAGCGGCTGTTGATGTTTGCGCTGTCGGTGCCGCTCGCGATCATGGGGCCGCTTGCCGCAGGGCCTGATTTTTTCGCGCTTGGGTTGCTTGTGGGCGCGGCCGGGTTTGCGCTGTTGGCGACGCGGCGAAGCGATCTTGCCGGTGGCATCCTCTATGCCGGTCTGCCGGTGCTGGCGATTATGTTGATGCGCGATCAGGCGCGCGGCCTGTTGTTCACCTTCTGGGTGTTTGGCGTGGTTTGGCTGTGCGATATCGGCGCCTATTTTGCCGGGCGCGCGATTGGCGGGCCCCGGCTTGCCCCGGCGATCAGCCCCAACAAGACATGGGCCGGGCTGATTGGCGGCATCGCGGCGGCAAGCCTGTTTGCGGGCGTGCTGCATCTCTATCAGGGCCTGCCCTGGCGGCTGACACTCGCAACGCCGTTGATTGCAGCGATTGCACAGGCCGGCGATCTCTACGAAAGCTGGCTCAAGCGGCGGGCTGGCGTAAAGGACAGCGGCACGCTGCTGCCGGGCCATGGCGGGTTGCTCGATCGGCTCGACGGGATGATAGCGGCAGCGCCGGTTGCAGCGTTTCTGGTGGTGTTGCCGCAAGTGCGGGGGTTGATTGGATGAAGACAGTGACCATCCTTGGCGCGACCGGATCGGTCGGTACGTCAACGCTGGATTTGATCGAGCGGGCGCCAGGGGCTTTCGCGGTGCTGGCGCTTACCGCCAATTGTGATGTGGCCAAGCTGGCGGCCGCCGCCATCCGCACCAGCGCCCGCCACGCCGTGGTGGCTGATGAGGGGTGTCTGCCTGCGTTGGAAGCGGCGCTTGCCGGCACCGGCATCACAGCGGCCGGGGGTGCCGCGGCGGTTTGTGATGCAGCGGCAATGGGCGCGGACGTGACGATGGCCGCGATTGTCGGCTGTGCTGGCCTGCCGCCGGTGATGGCGGCGATTGGCGCGGGCAGCACGGTCATCCTGGCCAACAAGGAACCGCTTGTTTCTGCCGGCGACGTGATATTGGCGGCGGCAAAGGCGCATGGCGCAACGCTGCTGCCGGCGGATTCAGAGCACAACGCAATCTTCCAGTGCTTTGATTTCGCCCGGCCCGAGCGCGTTCGCCGGATTATCCTGACGGCAAGCGGCGGCCCGTTCCGCGACTGGACGACGGCGCAGATGCGCGGCGTGACCCCGGCACAGGCGGTTGCTCACCCAAATTGGTCGATGGGCGCGAAAATCTCGGTCGATTCAGCGACGATGATGAACAAGGGGCTGGAACTTATCGAGGCGGCGCGGCTGTTTCCGGTCGATCCTTCGCGGATCGAGATCATCCTCCACCGTCAATCGGTAATCCATTCGATGGTCGATTATGTCGATGGCTCGGTGCTGGCGCAGCTTGGGCCGCCCGATATGCGCACGCCTATTGCCTATTGCCTGGCCTGGCCGGACCGGATGGCAGCCCCCATGGCGCCGCTTGATCTGGTCGGCATCGGCAGGCTCGATTTCGAGGCGCCCGACGAAGCGCGGTTTCCCGCGCTCAGGCTGGCGCGCGAGGCGTTGACTGCGGGTGGCGCCCGCCCGGCCATTTTGAACGCCGCCAATGAGGTGGCGGTCGCGGCGTTTCTCGCCGGGCACATCGGCTTCCTCGAAATTGCCGCAATCGTCGACGATACGCTTTCCGCCTATGATCCTGCAGCGCCGGAAACGCTGGACGCGGTGCTTGCAGTGGATGCGCAGGCGCGCAGGGTTGCGACCGAGCGTGTGAAGGATTGTGTGAGTTGATCCAGTCTCCTGGCCTGTTGCTGACGGTTATTGCCTTCATTCTGGTGATTGGCCCGCTCGTTTTCGTCCACGAGCTTGGACATTATCTCGCCGGGCGGTTGTTCGGGGTTAAGGCCGACGAGTTTTCGATCGGCTTCGGCCCGGAACTTGGCGGCATGACCGACAAGCGCGGCACGCGGTGGAAGCTGTGCGCCCTGCCGCTTGGGGGATACGTCAAATTTGCCGGCGACATGGGCCCGTCAAGCGCGGCAGACCCCAATTGGCTGGCGCTTCCGGCAGCCGCACGGGCGGTGACCTTCCAGGCCAAGGCCTTGTGGCAGCGCGCGATCATCGTGGCAGCCGGCCCAGTTACGAATTTTGCGGTGGCGATTGCCATTCTGGCCGGATTTGCGGTGACTTATGGTGAGGTGCGGACACCGCCGGTTGTCGGGGCGATCGAGGCGAACAGCGCGGCCGCCGCCGCCGGCCTGTTGCCGGGCGATCGGATTACCGCGCTGGGCGGGCGGCAGGTGGACAGCTTCCAGGACATGATAATGTTCGTGCAGAACCGGGCCGGCCAGCAGGTCCGCGTGGACTATGTGCGTGCCGGGGCGGCGCGATCGGTTGACTTGAAGATCGGCACGCGGGTTGAGCGCGACCGGTTCGGCAACATGCCCAAAATCGGCCGGCTTGGCATTGCGCGGACCGGGGCGGAGGTGGTGCCGGTAAGCATCATCGAGGCGCCCGGCGTCGCGATTGAAAAAACGGGCGATATCCTGCGGATGATGGGCGAAGTCATTGGCCAGATCATTTCCGGCAGGCGGCCGGTAAGCGAGCTTGGCGGGCCGCTCAGCATCGCCAAGGTCTCTGGCGAGCAATTGTCGCTCGGCTTTTCGTCCTTCGTATTCCTGGTCGCTTTGGTGTCGATTAATCTGGGATTCATCAACCTGTTGCCAGTCCCTATGCTGGATGGCGGGCATTTGCTGTTCTATGCGGTTGAGGCGGTGCGCCGCAAACCGCTGGAGCCGCATGTGCAGGACTGGGCGTTCAGAGGCGGCTTGCTGGCGGTGCTTGCGTTGATGGCACTGGCAACCACCAATGATTTGGGATCGCTTGGGGTATGGAAGGGACTGGCCGGGTTGATCGGTTGACGCGCTTGGGGCAGGGCGATTGCGCCTTGCCGGGCACTTTTTTTCCGTTTGGGGTGACGTAGTGACAGCGACCAAGGTTTCCAATTTCGGCGTGCGCGAAACGGCGCTGTTGCTGGCGGGCACGTGCCTGACGAGCACTGGCGCCTGGGCGCAGGCTGCACCGGCCGCGCCACTGCAAGCGGCGCCAACTCCGCCGAACACGGCGGCGCAGGCTGCCAACGTCATCAAGTCGATGCGGGTTGAAGGCGCGCAGCGCATCGAGCCGGACACGGTGATTTCCTATACCAAGCTCCGGGTGGGGCAGGCGTTCAACAATGAAACCCTCGATCAGGCCGTAAAGGATCTGTTCGCGAGCGAACTGTTTGCCGATGTCGCGATTGATGGCGCGCTGACCGGAAACGTCGTGCTGCGGGTGCGTGAAAATCCGATCATCAACCGGGTGCTGTTTGAGGGCAACAAACAGCTAAAGGCTGACAAAATCACCAAGGAAGTCAAGCTGGCGCCGCGCCAGATATTTACCCGCACCGCCGTCCGGCAGGATGTTGAGCGGATCATTGAGCTTTATCGCCGGCAGGGGCGCTTTGCCGCCACGATTTCACCCAAGATGGTGTCGCTTGACCAGAACCGGGTCGACATCATCTTCGAGATTGACGAAGGGCCGAAATCAAAAGTCCGCCAGATCAACATTTTGGGAAATGAGGTTTTTTCCGACAAAAAAATCCGCGGAGAGCTGCAAACCAAACAGGCCCGGCTGACCACCTTTTTAAGCTCCAGCACGAGTTATGACCAGGACCGGCTTAATTTCGATCAGCAGAAGCTGCGGCAATTTTACCTGACCGAGGGATATGCCGATTTCAAGGTTATTTCGGCAATCGCCGAACTGACGCCAGACAAGCGTGATTTCATCATCACTTTTGTGGTGCAGGAAGGAAAACGATATCATTTTGGCGATATTACGGTTGACAGCGAAATCCGTGATTTTGACAATAAAAAGCTCGCATCTTCGTTAGCCGCTAAAAAGGGTAACTGGTACGATGCAAAAAAGGTCGAGGATTCGGTTGAGGCGATCAACCAGGCAGCCGGTCTGTTTGGCTATGCCTTTGCCGAAGTAAATCCCGAATTTCAGCCTGATCGTGAAAATTTGATGATGAACATCAATTTTCACATTTCCGAATCCCGCCGCACTTATGTTGAACGGATCGACATTAACGGGAATACCTTGACTCAGGACAAGGTCATCCGGCGAGAAATTCGCGTGGCGGAAGGAGACCCCTTCAACACTTTCCAGGTGAAGCGCTCGCAAGACCGCATCAATTCGCTCGGTTATTTTCAGGACAAGCTGGAAATCCAGCAAAAACCCGGTTCCGCGCCCGACCGCGTCATATTGGAAACAAATGTCGAAGAAAAATCCACGGGCGAACTCAACCTGTCGATCGGCTTTTCCAGCCTTGAGCGGTTTCTTGTGCAAGGTTCGGTTCGCCAGCGCAATTTCCGCGGCAAGGGCCAGGAACTCAGCCTGAGTGCCAATTATTCGCAATTTTCAAAATCTGTCGAGGTGGGCTTCACCGAACCCTATCTGTTCGACCGGAACATTGCGCTTGGCTTCAATGTCTTCCGGCGTGATTTCAATCAGTTCAACTTCCTCAACAATTCACGCCAGACGACGTTCAACCAGATTTCGACCGGTTTTTCGTTGCGCACCGGCACAGCGCTCACCGAGTTTTTGTCGCTGCAATTGCGGTATCAGCTTAGCCAGGATGATGTTACGCTCGATCAGGGCACGTTCTTTACAAACGGTGTGTGCGACCCGCTGCGTGCCGGCCGGTTCCTGTGCGAGCAGATCGGCAACCGGCTGACCTCGTCGCTCGGTTATGTGCTGAGCTTTGACAATCTGAACAACCGGCTGCGGCCGTCAGCGGGCCAGCGGCTTTCGATCACGCAGGACTTTGCCGGGCTTGGCGGCAATGTGCGCTATGCACGGACGGTGGTTGAAGGCGCCAAATACTGGAATGTCGGCAGCGGGTTCATCGCGTCATTTGCGTTGCAGGGCGCCTATATCCTGCCACTGCAACGCTCACCTGGCCCCGGCATTGATGCGGTCCGGATTATCGACCGCTTCTATCTTGGCGAGCCGCAGTTCCGTGGGTTCCAGATCCGCGGCGTTGGCCCGCGCATTCAGCGGCTGGCATATACCGACGGCACGGTGAACCAGACGCTGATCGACGCGCGCAACCAGATCAGCGACGATCCGCTTGGCGGCCGGGCTTATTATCTTGGCCGGGCCGAGCTTGAGATTCCGCTGGGCGCCGGCGCTCGCGAACTTGGGTTGCGGCCGTCAATCTTCCTTGATTTTGGCGCGCTGTTCGGCGTTACCCGGCCGGTCTCGACCGCCAATTTCCCGACGCTGACCGACCCTGCAACCGGGCGGACATTTGTCGGCTCGATCTTCACCCCCGTGCTCGATGCGAACGGGAACCGGCAATATACGTTCAATTCGGGCACGGCAGACGCACCGATTACGTCGGTCACGACCTGTGACGTGGGTATTCCCGATACGGCCGGGGTGTGTATTGGCACTGTCGCCAACCCATTGTTCACGTCTGAACAAACGCCATTTCTGGAACGTTTCGTTGGCAATTCGGCGCGACCGCGTATCTCGGTTGGCATCGGCGTTAACTGGAACTCGCCCTTTGGGCCGCTGCGGATCGACGTGGCCAGGGCGCTGCTCACCAGCCCAGGTGACCAGACCAAACTCATTACTTTCAACGTAGGAACGGGATTTTAAATGACAAAATTTCTGAAATCGGCCGCGCTTTCGGCGGCCATCGCGCTTGGCATGATGCTGGGCGCGCAACCCGCTATGGCGCAGTCCACCACGCTCACCGTGGATGTCGAGCAGATGTATAAGGATTCAACCGCAGCCAAGAGCGGCAACACGCAGCTCAACGGCAAATATGGGGCGCAGCTCAAGGCGACCCAGTCGGCGCTCGAATCATCGGCGACGAATTGGAACACCCAGGTCGAAGCGGCCAAAAAGGTGCTGAAACCAGATGGCACGCTGCCACCGGCGAACCAGACAGCCGTCGATCAGGCGCGCCAGTCGCTGACGGAAGCGCAGAACAGCTTCGAGCAGCTCAAGCAGGAAATTCAGTATGCTGACCAATATGTGAAGTTCCAGATCCTTGAAAAACTCATTCCGATAACCGAAAAAATCCGCAAGGATCGCAAGGGCGACGCCGTGTTGCCGCGCAGTGCCGTGCTCGCGGTCGATCCGCTGAATGACATTACCGCCATCGCCATGCAGCAGCTCAACGCGACGCTGACCACCGTGTCGATTACCCCGCCCCAGCAGCAGCAGCCGGGTGCCGCACCAGCGGCCGGTGCCGCTCCTGCCACCACCACACCGCCTGCCAAGCAGCCACAGAGCCGGTGAGTGAGGCCATGACGTCAGCACCGTCGTCGCTCGATATCAATCGCGTGATGGCGGCGCTGCCGCATCGTTACCCGATGCTGCTGGTTGACCGGGTCGAGGCATTGCACCTTGACCGGTCGATCACCGCCATCAAGGCGGTGACAATCAACGAGGGGTTTTTCCAGGGCCATTTCCCTGGCCGGCCGATCATGCCCGGCGTGTTGATTGTGGAAGCAATGGCGCAGGCGGCAGGAATTTTGGCGGTGGAATCGCTGGGGCTCACGGGCTCTGGCAAGCTTGTTTACTTCATGGCGATTGAGAGTGCCAAGTTCCGCAAGCCAGTGGAGCCGGGCGTGCTGCTGACGCTGGAGGTGGAATTTGTGCAGAAGCGCTCAAGCGTTTGCAAATTCGCTGGCCGTGCGCTGGTAGATGGCGTGCTGGCCGCCGAGGCAAGCTTCACCGCGATGATCGCCGACCCGCCCAAAGCGTGACGAAGGCCGCCATGTTGGGCGAAGCGCAAGTCGCAACCCCCGCCAGATCGGCAATGTTGCCGCAAAAAAATTGCGCTTCATTCCGGGGAATTGCAGCGCGGTTAGGTGCACTTGTAATGCTGCTGTAATGCTGCGGACGTCACGAAATTGGGACACGGCGTTGTCGTCAACGCGGTCACGCGCTTTGCATTCGCGCCGGTAAGGCGGCCCAGTCGCTCAACGGATTTACCGGTGTCTGCAACAGGTGCGGCCAGTCAATCGGCGCTTGGTCAGGCTGGGGCACGATCGGGAGGCGCCTTTGCGGCTGTCAGCCGGTGCCGCGCGCGCGCTGCGTCGATCGCCAGGCCCGCAATCCACCCCGCGCCGATCAGGACGAGCGGCCACGACGCCGGCATCCAGATTCCTTCGCTGACAAAACGGTCCCGCACTTCATAGACCAGTGGCGACAGCGTCAGCCAGCCGAGCACCGTGACGCTCGGGGCCAGCGCAGCCAGCGGCGTCAGTGCCAGCAAATACCATGGAAAGGCGACGGGGCTGAGCAGCAGCGGTGTCGCCATCGCGAGTTGGGTGGCAACTACTGGCCGCGTGCGCGCCATTAGTGTCGCGCCGCCCAGCAGCACGATGGCCAGGGTCGCCAGCGCGGTAATCAGCCCGGACATTGGCAGTGTTGCCTCCAGCAAGGTGAACAAGGGCGAGCCGTTGCGCCATTTTTCGAAAAACACGGGCAAGCTGCCAATGGGGCGCCAGCCAATCGCCAGCGCCGCGCCATAAATGGCGCCGACGGTGCCGGTTGCCGCTGCGGCCGTCCGCAGCGCGGCACGCCAGCCCATCGCCAGCCCCAGCCCGATCAGCGCGGCGGCGGGCAGCAGCTTGATGCACGCGCCAAGGCCGAGGAGCGCGCCGACGAGCCCCGGCCGTCCGTCTTTGAAGGCGAGCAAAGCCGTGACAATCACCAGCGCGATCAGGCTGTCGACATGCGCGCCTACGCCGATCTCCAGCACGAGCAGCGGCGATAACGCGACAAGCGCCAGATGCCGCTCCAGCCCGTAACGCCGCAGCAAGCGATGCGCCAGCGGGACGATCGCGATACCCGCAATGCTGGCGAGCAGTTTCCATAGCCAGATGCCCCAGACCGGCCCAGCAAGCGCCGATCCCGCAAAAATCGCCAGCGCGACCGGGGGATAGAGCGTCGGATAGGCCGCATGTTCCGGGGGCGTCGCCCAGATCGCGCGTAAGGTGGCAACCATGGGGTCGGCGGGCGGCACCGAATAGGGGTCAAAGCCGGCCAGCGCGACGGCACCATCCCACAGATAGCGTTCAGCGTCGTTGCTGCTCACCATCGGCGCGGCGATCAGGGTCAACCGCGCGACGATGCCCGTGATCGCGATCAACCGCGCCTGCGCCGCGCCGCCGGCTCCCCAGGCCGCAAGCATCGCCGCGGTAAGCGCGGCGTGAACGATGATATAGGCGGTGCCGGTCCGGGCCGGCGCGATCGTGCCGATGCCGTATATCGCAACGCAGCCAAGCAGGAAGCAGCCACAGGCGATGCGCGTGATCCATGGCGACGCGCGCGATGGCAACTGTGCCGATTCCCGGCGCCAGACCCGCGCAATGGCGGCGTTCATGCGAGCACCAGCCGACGCAATCGGGGCTGCCGTGCGTGCATTGTCCCGATGCCGATACCCAGAAAACTGATCGCGAACAGCACTGCAAACGGCGTACTCAGCCAATATTGCTGCTGGATCAGCCATATGCTGATGCCCGCATAGGCAAGGCCAAGTCCGGCTTCGGTCCAGGCCCCCAGCCGTGACCGCGCCGTGCGATAGGCAGCATTCGCGCGGAATGCCACCGCCTTGCCAAAGCCGCCCTGCTTGGGCGTGCGGACAAACCCGCTGCGGATCCCCAGCAATGCCTCAATGACCGCACGGCCATTGTTCAGCGCCAGGCCGATCAGCATCGGAATCAGAAAGGCGATTTCGCGCAGCCTCCCCCGCGTGCCGAGATGCAATGCGCGCTGCCCGAACAGGAAGAAGCTGAGATGGCTAAGGGTAGCGAGCGCGAACAACGGTGCATCTACCCATAGCAGAGCGTCGAGATGATACGTCTCTCGAAACGTGACGCCGGGGCCGAACAAGATCAGACATTCGAGCAGAATGAACAGGTATGACAGATTGCTGGTCAGGTGGAATGTTGCCTCGACCTTTATCCGCAAGGGCAGCTTTGCGCGCCAGACGGCCGGAACGATGCGTAACATCACCTCGATCGAGCCTTTGGTCCAGCGGTGCTGCTGCGTTTTGAACGCGTTCATGTCGGCGGGCAGTTCGCTGCTGCACACCACGTCGCCGCGATAGACGAAGCGCCATCCGGCCAGTTGAGCGCGATAGCTGAGGTCAAGATCCTCGGTCAGCGTATCCGCGCGCCATCCGCCCGCGTCGCGGATCGCCTGTTTGCGCCAGATGCCGGCCGTGCCGTTGAAGCTGAAGAACAGGCCCAGCGCTGCGCGTCGGCTTTGCTCGATCGCGAAATGGGCGTCGAGCAACACCGCCTGCGCGCGGGTAATCAGGTTGCTGTCACGGTTGAGATATCCCCAGCGCGCTTGCACCATCGCGACATCGGGGTCGGCGAGCGGATCGATCAGCGCGCGCAGAAAATCGGGGGCGGGCACGAAGTCGGCATCCAGGATCATGAGGAACTCGCCGCTTGCGCGCTCCAACCCGTAAGCAAGCGCACCGGCCTTGAAGCCGCTTCGATCAGGCCTGGTAATGTGGTCGATGCAAACCCCCCGCGCACGATGGTGGTCTGCCCGTGCGGCCGCAAGAGCGGTGGTTTCATCAGTCGAATCGTCGAGGATCTGGATTTCGAGCAGATCGCGGGGATAGTCGAGCGCGGCTGCCGCATCGATCAATCGCGCGATGACGTGGCGCTCATTAAATACGGGCAGCTGCACTGTGACCCGCGGCAACGTCGCAAATCGCCACTCTGGCCCGGCCATCGCCTTCGTCCGCCATTGGCGATAGGTCAGCGACAATCGGTGCGCCGCCAGCACACCGAGCATTATCATGATCAGGTAATGACCTGACAGGAAGACAATGGCAGCGACCTCGCTCAACGTCACAGCGGGAGGACGAGTGCCAGCTGAAAATTCGTCCCGGTCAGCGTATTGTTGCCATAAACATTGGGTGTGACGGTAAACTCGACCGCGACCTTTTCACTGAGCTTGCGGCCCGCTGTCAGTTCGAGCTTGGCCAGGTCAAAGGCCAGCGGCAGAGTCGGGTTGCCGCTGACCGACCCGCGCGGCGAGTCGTTGCGGATGCTCAGCAACCCGTCGAGCTTGGTGCGGACATAGGTCGATTTGCCGAGGTCGGCGCCATATTCGAGCAAATAGCGAAATTCGTCCGACGGCGCGCCGACGCGGTAGCGATAGCCGGCTTCGACAACGACATAGCCGGCCTTTCCGAGCGAACGGCCAAGCTGCAATCTGCCTTCGAAATCCTCCTGACCGTTGCCGAGCGGCAGCGGATTGCTCGCGTCATAGGCATAGGGCAGTTTGAAGATGCCCTGGAGTGCGACAACGACGGGGCCTTTTGACAGATTGTAGCGCAGCCCAACGTCGATATCGCCGACCCCGGACGTTTTGCGCGTCGTTATCACGCCGGCCGTGTTCCGGTCGGCGCGCGTAATTTCCTTGACCGGAACCGACAGAATAAATGAAATATCGTCGGTTATCCCGGTTTCATTGTAGAAAGTGAAATTCAAGTCTTCGAATCTTTCAAAACCTTCCTGCTGTGTGCCGAATGACGAGGTTCCGGTAAAATAATTTACTGCGGGTTTGTTATATGTTTTCCCCTGTTTGAGCGTCCATGGGCCAGCAATTGCCGCCGTCGGTGTAATCAAACCGGCAATCACATATATTGTGGTGTTTATGGCAAATTTAGCGGGAGCGATTGGCCGACTGGACATTTTCTATCTATCTCCGGCTAGGGATGAAATTGTGAGGCGCGGCTTGGCGTCATGTTCATCTTCGTTCGGATTACGTCGGTCGATGGTTACAACAAGACTGCGCGTGACTGACCGGCCCCCACTGAGTGGTCCGTATTGATTGTTAGTGCATTGTTGCCTCCGTTGCCATTGCCGCCTGGAGGTGGAGCGAAGCGGAACCGGATGGCGGCAATGGCGGCGAAGCTGTTTCCGGGGC
>JAKFUZ010000013.1 GCA_021732445.1 Sphingomonas sp.
ATTGGGGTGGGGCTTGGTGTCGGCGTGGGGCTTGGTGCCGGCGTTGGCGCAGGGCTGGGCGCCGGGGAAGGCGCCGGCGTCGCCACCACTGGCACGGAGGACGGGGTGGCGTTCCCGCTGCATCCGCCCAGCAGCGCGGCGATTATTGGGGTGAGGTGCCAATGCCTCGGTTTCATGCCTGCCTCCCGCAAGTGATCCGCAGCGATGCTATGCGGCAGACGCCGCGGTTTCGCCACTGTCGCGCCGAACCGCCCCGCTGGCGCGCTCAGGCGTCGATACTAGTGCCGAGCGCGCCATGAACCAGCCCGCCATCGACCGCAATCGTCTCACCGACGACATAATTCCCCGCCCGGCTGGCGAGGTAAATGGCGGTGCCGGCCATATCTTCGTCAACGCCGATGCGCCTGGCGGGAATGCCCTGTGCAATCACCTCGCCATGGTCGCGCGCGGCCTTGTTCATTTCGCTGGCAAAGGCGCCCGGCGCGATCGAGGTCACGTTGATATGGTCGTGCACCAGTCGCGCGGCCATGCGCTTCGTGAGGTAAATCAGTGCCGATTTGGACGCGTGATAGCTATAGGTTTCCCAGGGATTCAGCCGCAGCCCGTCAATCGAGGTGATGTTGATGACCTTGGCGGGCGTGTCGGCGCTCGCTGCGGCCTTCAGCGCCTGATGCAGCGCCTGTGTCAGGAAAAAGGGTGATTTCACGTTCAGGTCCATCACCTTGTCCCAGCCTTTTTCCGGGAAAGTCTCGAAGCTCTCGCCCCAGGCGGCGCCGGCATTGTTGACGAGAATGTCCAGCTTGCGCTCATGCTCGGCGAGTTGCGCGGCAAGTGCCTTGCACCCGGCAACCGTGGACACATCCTGCGGCAGTGCCGTGCAGTTGGCGCCCAGCCCGTTGGCGGTCTCGAAACAGGCGTCGGCCTTGCGCGACGAGATGTAAACCCTGGCGCCCTGCGCAATGAAGCCCGCGGCAATCATCCGGCCGATGCCGCGGCTGCCGCCGGTTATGAGCGCCACGCGGCCGTCGAGGCGGAACAGGTTCGTCGTGTCCATGATGTTTCTCCTGATATGGCGCGGTCAGCCGCCGCGCTTTACGGTTTCGCGGGCAATGATGAGCTGCTGGATCTGGCTTGTGCCTTCATAAATGCGGAACAGGCGAACATCGCGGTAAAGCCGCTCGATGCCGTAATCCTCGATATAGCCGGCACCGCCGAAAATCTGCACGGCGCGGTCGGCCACGCGGCCAACCATTTCGCTGGCAAAATATTTTGACGCAGCCGATTCCATCACGACATCGCGCCCTGCATCTTTTGCGGCGGCAGTTTCGAGTGTCAACGCACGCGCGGCCAGCGCTTCGGTCTTGGAATCGGCGATCATCGCCTGGATGAGCTGATGCTCGGCAATCGGCTTGCCAAATTGCATGCGGGTGGTTGCATAGGCAACACAATCGGCGATCAGCCGCTCGGCCACGCCCACGCAAACTGCCGAAATGTGCAAGCGCCCGCGATCGAGCACGCGCATCGCGATCTTGAAGCCTTCGCCTTCGTCGCCCAGCCGGTTTTCCACAGGCACCGCCACGTCGTCAAAATTGACGTCGGCGACCTTGGCGCCCTTTTGCCCCATCTTCTTTTCAGGCTCGCCAACTGACAGACCGGCCGAGTCGCGGGGAACGAGGAAGGCGGAAACGCCGCGGGCGCCAGCGTCGTCGCCGGTGCGCGCCATCACCGTGAACAGGTCCGCCTTGTCGGCATTGGTGATATAACGCTTCGTGCCCGTGAGCTTGTAGACAGCGCCATCGCGCACGGCGCGGGTCTTTACAGCGCCCGAATCGCTGCCGACATCGGGCTCGGTCAGCGCAAAGCTCGTCACGATCTCGCCGCTGGCGATGCGCGGCAGCCATTTGGCCTTTTGCTCCGGCGTGCCGGCCATCACCAGCCCCTGGCTGCCAATGCCGACATTGGTGCCAAAGGTGGAGCGGAAGGCAGGCGTTGTGCGGCCAAGCTCAATGGCGACGCGGCATTCCTCGGCCATGGTCAGCCCCAGCCCGCCATATTCCTCGGCAATGGACAGGCCATAAAGCCCAAGGCCGCGCATCTCCGCGACGATGTCGGCGGGGATGGCATCGGCTGCCTCGACCGCGCTTTCCAGCGGCCGCAGCCGCTGCGCAACAAAGCGCTGCACGGTGTCGATCAGCGCGTCAAAGGTTTCGGCATCAAGCGCCACGACCTGCTCTCCTCATTTCGCATCACCTTAGCCTTTTCAGCTATAGCGAGTTGGGCGGCCCGGCAAGCCGCGCAAACCCGAAATTCGAACCGGCGGCGATTGACCGCGCCAGACTCCATACTATGCTTCCAAAAAATGCTAGAGAGGAGGAACGGATAATGCGCTACGCAGGCAGGCGCGCGGTCGTGACCGGCGGCGCATCGGGCATCGGGAAGGCAACCGCCGAGCGGCTGGCGAGCGAAGGCGCCGAGGTTTGGATTGGCGATATTGATGTCGGGGGTGGCGAGCACATCGCGCAAACCTCCAACGGCCGCATCCGGTTTTGCCGCACTGATGTGTGCAAGGTGGGCGATATCGAGGCGCTGATCGTGGCGGCGGAGGCAGCGGGCGGCATCGACCTGCTGTTCAACAATGCCGGCGCCGGCGGCGCGCGTGAAAAGATTGACGCGGTCTCGGCAGACGACTGGGACCAGACAATGCATTTGCTGCTCCGCTCGGTTGCCATGGGCATCCGCTACGCCGCCCCGTTGATGGCCGCGCGCGGCGGCGGCGCAATCGTCAACACATCGTCGATTTCGGCGCTGGGTGCCGGCTATGCACCCACCGCCTATTCCGTCGCCAAGGCAGGCGTGCTGCACCTGACGAAAATGGCGGCCGCGGATTTGTCCCGGCATAATATTCGCGTGAACGCGATTTGCCCCGGCTTCATCACCACCAACATCTTTACCAGCGCAATCGGGCTGGAGGGCGAAGGGCTGCAACAGGCCAAGGCAGTGGTTGAAGGCATCGCGCCCACCGCGCAACCGATGCAGCGTGCGGGGCGGCCGGAAGATATTGCGGCAGCCGTTGCCTATCTTGGCAGCGACGATGCCAGCTTCGTCACGGGCACCCATCTCCTGGTAGATGGCGGCATGACGATAGGGCCCCGGCATAGCTGGGACCCCGCAATGCCCAGCCTGTTGTCGTCGCTTGAGGCATTTCGGCAGTGAGCATCGCAGTCGGGGCGCCGGCAGCGTCAACGCCGGGCACCGTGCCGGCCGATGTCGTCAACCGTACCGATGCTGGTCTTCGTCATTTTGCCCGCCATATTTTATGGGATGGCGTCGCTCATTTACGCCCGATTCCCGTTCGGCCGCGCCGAACATCTCGCCCGGCTGGAGACCATGCGGGCCGCCCTGTGAGCGAAACGGCCGGCAGGCGCGGATTGTGTCGCTGTCGTCCAACCGGTCAACGTCTCGCCAACACGGTTCGTCCCGAAAGTTTGCCGGGCAGCGGCCGCCGGGGTTCCCAGCATCGACGCGGTCTGCTTGGAGACGATTGAAAGTCATTCTGCGGCCCTTTGGGGGATCCATGAATTTTACCCGTCTTGCAGCGCGATTTGCGCTAGTGTTGTCGCTTGGTCTTGTAACGGGCGCGCCTGCCATGGCCGGTGGGTTGCAGTGCGTGCCGTTTGCGCGCCAGCTATCGGGCATCGCCATTCGCGGCAACGCCAATACCTGGTGGAGCCAGGCTGAGGGGCGCTATGCACGCGGCCGCACGCCAAGGATTGGCGCGGTGCTCACCTTTGCGGCAATCCGGTCGATGCGGCTTGGCCATGTCGCGATGGTCAGCCGGATTGTCAGCGACCGCGAGGTGCTGCTCACCCACGCCAACTGGTCGCGCCGCGGCGGCATCGAGCGGGATGTCCGCGCCGTTGACGTGTCGGACGCTGGCGACTGGAGCGCGGTGCGCGTGTGGTTCGGCCGCATCGGCGGGCTGGGGACGACCGTTTACCCTATCAAGGGGTTTATTTATGCAGACAGCGCGCCCGAGCCCGATGCGGCTGACCTGCCTGCCACCCCGGCACAGCCAGCCCGGCTGCGCCCAACGCTTGGGCCAGATGACGCGCGCGGCATTTACACGCTGGTCACCCCGACAGACTATTGACGGCGCCCCAATGCTGACGGCGCCCGGTTACTGATCGTCGCAGCGTGCGTCGCCGCGGGATGTGGCACGGGCCACAACCCGCCGCGTTTTGGTCAGGCGTTGGTGCGCGCCGGGGTAAAGGTCATCGCGACCCCGTTCATGCAATAACGCAGTCCGGTGGGCTGCGGGCCATCGTCAAATACATGGCCAAGATGCCCGCCGCAGCGCCGGCAATGCACCTCGGTGCGGGTAAAGCCCAGCGTGCTGTCGCGGCGCGTGCCGATGGCGTTGGGCAGCGGCTTCCAGAAGCTTGGCCAGCCAGTGCCGCTGTCGAACTTGGTCTTCGAGCTGTACAGCGGCAGCGCGCACCCTGCGCATGAGAACAGGCCGGCCCTGTGCTCGTTATTCAGGGGGCTGGTGAAGGGATATTCCGTCGCCTCGTGGCGCAACGTGCGATAAGCAGCCGGCGACAATTTTTTGCGCCAGGCGGCGTCGGTCAACTGATACGGAAATGTCTCTGCCGCGGCTGCCGGTGTCGTTGGGCGCCAGCCAAAAAAAGCAGCGGTTGCCGTGCCGATCGCGGCGATCGACAGAAATTGGCGTCGGTCGTTCATATGGTTCTTCCTGATATTCCCTGTCGGTCGTGATACGCCGGGGCTTCAGGAACAGTTACGTGGCAAGGGCTTTTTTGGACGCACTCAATATTTGCTGAGTTCCACCGGCAGCGCGCGATAGCCATGGACAAAGCACGCCGCGACGCGCGTTGGCGCGCCGGTCACGTTCACACGCATCCGCCGCTTGGCCATTTCTTCCAGCAGCACGCTGATCTGCAACTCGGCCAGTCGCGCGCCGACGCAGCGGTGAATGCCATGTCCAAATGCCAGATGGCGCCGGGCATTGGGCCGGTCGATCACAATGGCGTCGGCATCCGCGCCGAACACGCTTTCGTCGCGATTGGCGGAAAGATACCACAAGGCCAGCTTGTCGCCTTCTTTGATCTGCTGCCCTTCCAGCACCGTATCCTGCGTCGCGGTGCGGCGCATATGCGCAAGCGGTGTTTGCCAGCGGATTATTTCCTGCACGCAATTGGGGATAAGGCTTGGGTCGCCTTCCAATTTGGTGCGCTGGTCGGGAAACAGGTCGAGGCCATAGGCCAGCGCGCTCATCGAGTTGCGCGTGGTGTCGTTGCCGCCGACGATCAGCAGGATGAGATTCCCCAAAAATTCCATCTGATCCATCTCGGCCATGGCGTCGGAATGGATCATCATCGAGATGAGATCGGGCGTTGGCTCCTTGCCGACCTTCTGGTTCCACAAATTGGTGAAATAGGCGCCGCATTCATACATGTGCTCAAGCCGCGCTTTGCGCGATTCGGCATCCTTGGCGAGTTCGATGTCGCCGGCCCAGTCGGACCAGAAGGTCAGCTTGCGCCGGTCCTCCCAGGGGAAATCAAACAGGATCGCCAGCATTTGCGTCGTCAGCTCAATCGACACCGTATCGACCCAGTCAAACGGCGTGCCCCAGGGCAGCGAATCGAGAATTTCGCCGGTGCGGGCGCGGATATTCGTCGTCATCCGCACCATTTCGCTTGGCGTGAAGGCGGGTGCCACGGTGCGGCGCTGGCCGGTGTGTTTGGGCCGGTCCATCGCAATGAACATCGGCATCCGCACGGTGAATTCCTCGCCCTCGACGAAATCGGCGATGGTAATGCCGCCAGCCTGCGACGAATAGATTTCGGGCAGCGATTCCACCTCGACAATCGGCTTGTAGGTTGAAACCGACCAATAGGCGCCAAAATCACTGTGCTCCACTTTGTGCACCGGCGATTCGGCGCGCAGGTGGCGGAACGGCGCCTGCCAGACATCGTCACGATATAGCTCCGGGCGGCTGACATCGAAGGGGTCAACCCTGGAGGTATCGGGGTGCTCGGTTGCTGCTGTGGCCATCATCCTGCTCCTGTTATCGTTGCCAACGTCCGCTCAACTAACATCAGTGTCAATAGTAAGGGCGCTCAATTCGGGCGTATCCGCGCCGTGCCGCGCCGCCGCCCGCCGCCTGACTTCAGCACCCCGCGCCGGAACGCGCTTGCGCTTACCCAAATGGTAATGCTGACCCACAAAAGCTGCCACGCAAGGGCCGCGAAATGGGGCCATAGCTCGGCTGAATTCGCCGCGTGCGCCGCCATCGCGAAGGGCGAGCTGAGCGGGAACAGCTCGGCCACCAGCGCCAGCGTTGTCCCCGGCTGCGATGCTGCGGCCGAGGCCAGCCCGAACATGCCCATCTGCACGATGGTGATCGGCAGCGACAGCATCTGGATTTCGCGCATCGTGCTTGCCTGCGCGCCAACGCCCAGAAACACGGCACCCAGCAGCATATAAGCCATCGTGAAATAGGCGCAGAACAACAAAACGAAGGCGGGAAAACCAATTGCGGGGCCAATTTCGGCCAGCGCCTGCACGCCAGATGCCGGCAAAAAATGCCCCAGCTGGCTGACGAGCGTTCCCCAAAAACTAACGAACAGCACGGCCACGCCGAACATGCCGATCAGCTTGCCAAGGAACACCGCCTCCAGCGGCACGGCGGCGGCCAGTACTTCAACCACCTTGTTGCTGCGTTCCTCTGCCATCGTGCCTACTGCCTGCCCCGACAGGAACAGGGTGAGAAAGAAAATGCCGGTCACCGCAAAGAACGCGGCCTCGCTGTGCCCGCCTTGCGACGCGGTGGTCCGCACCACCGGTGTTTTGGTGGCCGTGCTGAGCGCGGCGGTCCCGCCGCTGTTGCGCTCCCGCAGCGTTTGTTCAGCAAGCTCCGCCAGATAATCGGCAGCGCGGCCCCCGCGCGCGGCAAAAATTATCTGCGGCTTTGCCAGCGAGCCATAGAGCACCGCCGACGCATCATAGTTTTTGTCGGAAAATTTCGCGCGCGCCTGTTGGTCAAGATCGGCCGCCGGTGCTTCGATAAGCAGCGGCGGGGGTGCGTCTCCGGGGCGAAACACCTGCCGCAGGCGCGCGTCGGCGGCGGTCATGGCGCTGGCGTCTTGAGGGTTCACAATCGCGATCATCCGCGTCTTGTCAGCCGAGCCGCGCGCCAGCGTCGATCCGCCAAGCGCGCCTGCCACGCTGAAGCTAATCATGATGAGCGGCGAGAGCAGAAACAGCAGGAACATGGGCGTAAACACGGTCGCGGTAAAATCGCGCCGGGCGATGGTGAAGGTCTGGCGGAGCATCCGCTGGCGGTTGGTCATTGCGTGTCCTCCAGCGCATCCTTGCCGACAATGCGTACAAAGGCGTCGTGCAGGCTTGGCCGCTCAATCGACAGGCCGGAAATGCCGTGCCCGGCTTCGATGAGCCTCATCAGCAGCGCCTCGATGCCGTCGTCGGGCATGGTGAAGCGCCAGCCATCCGCCGCGCGTTCGGCGTCGCTTGGTAGCAGGGCGCGCAGTCCATCGCCGGCATGATGCGGCACATAATGCGCGCGCAGCGGCAGCAGGGCGCGTGCGTCGGCCACCGTCCCTTCAAAGCGGCGCTTGCCGCCGGCGATGATGGCCAGCCGGTCACACACCCGCTCGGCATGGCCCATGATGTGGGTTGAAAAAACTATGGTCGCGCCGCGCGCGCGCTCGGCCAGAATCAGCTTTTCAAGCCGTTCCTGATTTACGGGATCAAGCCCGGAGAAGGGCTCGTCAAGCACCAGCAGTTGCGGCTGGTGGACGATTGAGCCAAGCAACTGAACAAGCTGCGCCATGCCTTTTGACAGTTTGCGGATTTTTTCGTCAACGGCGTGGCCAAGTCCGGCATGTTCCATCAACCGGGTGGCCCGCTTGCGGCCTTCGTGCAGCTTCAGCCCGCGCAGCGCGCCCATAAACGCGATTGCCTCACGCGCCTTCATCGCGGGATAGAGCCCGCGCTCTTCGGGCAGATAGCCGACCTGGTCGCTTGCCTCTCGCGGGCGCGCCCGGCCCAGCAGCGTGCGGCTGCCGGCATCCGGCTCGATAATCCCCAGCAACATTCGCAGCGTGGTCGTCTTACCCGCGCCATTTGGGCCAAGCATGCCGTAAATCGCCCCGGCGGGGACCGCGATATCGACACCGTCAACCACGCGCCGGTCCCCAAACAGCTTGACCAGCCCGGTTGCGCTGATCGCCAGATCGCTCGTCACCCAAATCCCCTAACAATTTGCGCCGTTCTGGCCAATAAAGCATGACGCGTCGAGGGGTGGTAGCGGGGAATGGTGAACGAAATTCACTCGCTGGAGCAACGGCTGAAGGCGCAGGCGATGGCGCTTGGTTTTGCCGCCTGCGGGGTTGCGCGCGCCGATGCGACGCCGCTTGCCGCCGCGCGACTGGCGGACTGGCTGGCGAACGGACGACACGGTGACATGATCTGGATGGAGGCACGCGCGCCCGAGCGCGCCTCGCCGCGCGGGCTGTGGGGCGAGGTGCAAAGCGTGGTCGCGCTTGGCATGAGCTATGCCCCAGGCTTCGACCCTGTGGCGCTGGAAAGCGCGCCTGAGCATGGGCGGATATCGGCATATGCGCAGGGCGCGGATTATCATGATGTCGTCAAGCGCGCGACCAAAGCCCTGGCCCGCTGGCTGGTCGGCACCGCAGGCGGCGATGTAAAGGTGTTTGTCGATACCGCCCCGGTGATGGAAAAACCGCTGGCCGAGGCGGCGGGCCTTGGCTGGCAGGGCAAGCACACCAACCTCGTCAGCCCGATCGGCGGGAGCTGGCTGTTCCTGGGTGCGCTTTACACAACGCTGGATATCGCCGCCGATGCGCCGGGGCGTGACCGGTGCGGCAGTTGCCAGGCGTGCCTGAGCGCGTGCCCGACAGCGGCGTTTCCCGCCCCCTATCAGCTCGATGCGCGGCGGTGCATCTCGTACCTCACCATTGAACATAAAGGGCCTATCGCGCCCGAGTTTCGCGAAGCAATCGGCAACCGTGTTTATGGGTGCGACGATTGCCTGGCGGTGTGTCCGTGGAACAAATTTGCCGCCACCGCGCGCGCCAACCGGGCCTTTTTGCCGCGCGCCGAACTTGCCGCGCCCGACCTTGCTGACTTGCTGGCGCTTGACGATGCCGGGTTTCGCACCGTGTTTGCCGGCTCGCCGATCAAGCGAATAGGCCGCGACCGGATGGTCCGCAACGCGCTGATTGCGGCGGGGAACAGTGCATCGATCCGGCTTGCCGGGCCGGTTTGTGCGCTGCTCGATGATCCAGCGCCGGCCGTGCGCGGCGCGGCCATATGGGCGCTGGCGCGACTTGATCCGGCCGCATGGCGCCGCGAGCATCACCGCCGCGCGCCGCACGAAACCGATGCCGATGTGCAGGCAGAATGGTCATTTGCTGCGGCCGCGCCGCGCTAACGCCTGCACGCACGAAGCCTTGTCGATAGGGCTGCCATCGCGCTCGCGCGCATCGACATAGGTAACCACTGGCTCGGCCTTGCCGGTTGCATAAAGATAGGCGTCGAGCACGCAAATGGCGCTGGCGAATTGCAGCTTGCGCGCGGCGCCTTCGGTCACATCGGCATCGGGCTGGCCGAACAGGCTCACAAGTGCTGCGGCATTACGGCCGACCACCTTGTCAAGCCCGGCTCTGGCGGCAAGAACCGGGATGGGCACGGGCCTGGCCGCCAGGGGTGCCGGCTCGGGCATTGCCGCACAGCCGCCCAGCGCAAGCCCCGCCGCCAATATCACCCTCCGCATCACCGCCTCGGCCTCCAAACCCGTTATCATTCCCAACCGCAGGCCGGCCGGGGCGGGACGTCGCCACCGCATGGCCGGGCGCCCGTTGGGCGCGCGCACCCGGTGCCCCGGCACGCCGCGCCTTGCGCATTGGCCTGCGCGCCGTTACCGCGACGGCGCCATCAATTACCGGAGAGCGCCTTGACCAACCCTGTGTATGATGTTGTCGCCATTGGCAACGCAATCGTCGATGTGCTCGCGCCAGCCGATGATGGCTTCATCGCGTCGGAGGGGATGGCCAAGGGCTCGATGCAGCTCATGTTCTCACCCGACGAGGCCGATGCGCTCTATGCCAAAATGGCAGCGGGCACCGAAGCGAGCGGCGGATCGGCTGCCAACACGGTGGCGGGCATCGCGGCGCTGGGCGGGAAATGCGGGTTCATCGGCCAGGTTGCCGACGATCAGCTCGGCGCGGTGTTCGCGCATGATATCCGCGCGATGGGGGTTGCCTTTTCAACCGCTGCACGGGCCGGCGAGCCATCGACGGCGCGGTGCCTGATTTTTGTCACCCCCGATGGCCAGCGCACGATGAACACGTTTCTTGGCGCCTCTCAGTTTTTGCCGGAAAGCGCGCTCGATCATGAGTTGATCGCGTCGGGCGCCATTCTCTATCTCGAAGGCTATTTGTGGGACCCGAAGGAGCCACGCGCCGCGATGAAGGCGGCGATCGACACCGCCCGCGCCGCCGGCCGGCGGGTTGCCTTTACCCTGTCCGACATATTCTGCATATCGCGGCACCGCGCCGATTTTTTGAGGCTGATGGCAGGCGGCCAGCTCGACATTTTGTTCGCCAATGAAAACGAGCTGCTGTCGCTAATGGAAACGGAAGATTTTGAAGCCGCGTTGGCGCATGCCGCCGCGCAAGTGCCGGTGCTGGTCGTGACCCGCAGCGAAAAGGGGGCGCTTGCGATTGCCAATGGCGCGCGTGCGCAGGTGCCGGCCGAGCCTATTGAGCGGGTGGTCGACACAACGGGCGCCGGCGACCTGTTCGCCGCCGGTTTCCTGCACGGGCAGGCGCAGGGAATGGATCTGGAGCGCTCGCTGCGGCTCGGCGCGATTTGCGCGGCCGAAATCATCAGCCATGTCGGCGCCCGGCCAATGGTGGATTTGAAGGCCCTGGCGGCGGAAAAACTGGGCTGAACCGGCGCGCCCGTTTCGCCGGCGAAAAAGGGGAGGCGCTGCGCCTCCCCTTTTACATGTCAGGCCTGGTTGCCACCCGGTGTGGGGATGCCGGGAAGCGGCGGCACCGGCAGGGGCGGCACGTCCGGGTCGGCCTCGGGCAAGTCACTGATCCCGCGGCCGACATGGCTGCGCGAGCGGCTATAGCCGAAATAGACGAGCAGCCCGACCGCGCCCCAGCCGAACAGCACCATCTGCGCGACGAAGGGCAGAAACAGGTAAAGGCCGACACAGCCGGCAATCGCCAGCGGGGCCACCACCCAGATGAACGGCGTGCGGAACGGGCGGCGCCGGCCCGGATCAGTCAGGCGCAGCACCATCACCGATACTGCGACCATCGCAAAGGCAAACAGCGTGCCGGAATTGGAATAGTCCGCAAGCTGCCCCACCGGCAGGAAGGCGGCGGCCAGTGTCACCACAATGCCGGTAAACGCCGTCACGACATAGGGCGTGCGCCAGGTGGGATGAACCTTGGCGAGCGCTGCGGGCAAAAGGCCGTCGCGCGCCATGACGAAAAACACGCGGGTCTGGCCAAACATCATCATCAGCACAACTGACGGCAGCGCGATGAACGCGGCCAGCCCCATCAGATTGCCGATTTTTTCCCAGCCAATCGAACGCAGCACATGCGCCAGCGCTTCATGGCTGCACGCAAGCGGCTCGGTAAGGCCTGAGCCGACAATCGTCGCGCACCGGGCTGCAAGCGCCGGCGAGCCGGGCGCGAGGATTTCGCCGGCGGCACCGGTTACCGGCTGCGCGCCCAGCGTGCCAATCGCCCCCGCCGACACCAGCAGATAAAAGATCGTGCAGATGGCGAGCGACCCGATCAACCCAATCGGCACGTTGCGTTGCGGGTTCTTGGTTTCCTCCGCCGCTGTCGATACCGCATCAAAGCCGACATAGGCAAAGAAGATGGAGGAGGCGGCGCCAACCACGCCAATCGTTCCCCAGCCATTGGGCAGGAACGGGGTGAACTGCTCGGTATTGAGCACCGGGATGGTCAGCGCGATGAACAGGGTGAGGGCGGCGACCTTGATCGACACCAATATGGCGTTGACGCGCGCGCTTTCTGTTGTGCCTACGATCAGCAACACTGTGACTAGCCCGGCAATGACGACGGCGGGCAGGTTGATGATGCCACCCTGGCTTGGCCCAACCGCCAGCGCCTGGGGTATGATGATGCCGAAACTGTTTTTCATGAACCCTACAAAATAGCCCGACCAGCCAACCGCCACCGCGCTTGCGCCGACGGCATATTCAAGGATCAAGGCCCAGCCGACCATCCATGCGAGCAATTCGCCCATTACCGCATAGGTATAGGTATAGGCAGAGCCCGCGACCGGCACCATCGAGGCGAGTTCGGAATAGCACAGCGCCGCCACCGCGCAGACAAAGCCGGCGATGATAAAGCTTATCATCATGCCCGGTCCGGCTTTTTGCGCCGCTTCCGACGTCAATACGAAAATGCCGGTGCCGATGACCGCGCCCACGCCAAGCATGGTCAGCTGGAAGGCGCCAAGCGACCGGTGCAGCCCCTTCTTCTCGGCGGTCGCCAAAATGGCGTCCAGTGATTTTACGCGGCCGAAAATCATTCGCTATCCCCTGATATAATGCAGCGCTCTGGCGCGCCGTCTGCACAAGTCGTCAAGCCTAGCCGGTATTGGGGCCTGTGCAATCCCCTATTGCGCCGCGTGCCCGCCGTCAGGTCGCCAGCAGAGGCCCGAGCGGGCGCCCGGCAAAAATATGGACATGCAGGTGCGGCACTTCCTGGCGGGCGGCAAGGCCTGTATTGGCAAGCAGGCGATATCCCGGCGCCACCAGCCCGGCGGCGCGGGCAACCGTGCCCACCGCGCGAACAAAGCCGCCGATTTCGGCATCTGTCGCTCGCGCTGAAAAATCGTCCCACGACACGAAGCGGCCGCGCGGAATTACCAGAATATGCGTCGGCGCCTGCGGGTTTATGTCGTAAAAGGCGATGGCATGAGCATCTTCATACACCCGCCGCGACGGGATTTCGCCGCGCAGGATTTTCGCGAAGATATTCTCGTCATCATAGGGCAGGGTTGCGTCAATCGGCATGGGTTTGCTCCGGCTTTTGGCCCGTGCGGGCGGCCTTTTCGTCAATGCCCGACACGCCCTCCCGTCGCGCGATTTCGGCGCGCACATCATCCAGCGACACACCGGCATCGGCCAGCAGCACCAGCATGTGGAAGACAAGGTCGGCCGCCTCGGCAATCAGCGCCTCCCGGTCCTGGGCAAGCGCGGCGATGATCGTCTCCACCGCCTCCTCGCCCAGTTTCTGCGCAATGTTCGCGCGGCCACCGGCGAACAGCCTCGCGGTGTAGGATGATGCCGGGTCGGCACCCCGCCTGGCGCCGATAACGGCGCTCAGCGTGTCGAGCGGGTCGTCAATCATGCCGGCGTGGCTGGCGCAAAGCCCGGCGCCAGTCAAGCCGGGGGATCAGTCTGTCCCGTCCTTCTCGCGCGCCAATTCGAGCCGGCGCCTGGCGAACCGCGCCCGCAGCGCCCGGCGGACGAACCAGATGCCCGCCGCCGCCATCACGAACAGGGCGATGTCGGACAGTTCGGGGGCCGTGCGTGCGGAGGTCGTGCCCGAATGCGGGGCCGCGGGCGCCGAACCGGCCAGCAGGGTGAGAGCGAGCATCATCGTGCGCCGGATGATAGCGGGGGCGGGTTAATTCTTGGCTTCAACCGGCAATCGGCCGCCGCACCGGCACGCCAGCGGCGGCCAGCGCTGCGTGCGCTTCGGCAATGCGCGCCTCGCCGAAATGGAAGATGGACGCGGCCAGCACCGCGCTTGCGTGGCCGTGCGTGATGCCCCTGACCAGATCATCCAGCGTGCCAACCCCGCCTGAGGCGACGACCGGCACGCGCACCTCGTCTGCAATCATGCGAATGAGCGCCAGATCATAGCCTGATTTCGTCCCGTCCCGGTCCATCGAGGTGATGAGCAGTTCGCCCGCGCCAAGCGCTGCCAGCCGCAAGGCATGCGCGACCGCATCAATCCCCGTCGCGCGCCTGCCGCCATGCGTGAACACTTCCCAGCGCCCTTCCGCGACCTGGCGCGCATCGACCGAGGCCACGCAACACTGGCTGCCGAACCGGTCGGCAATGTCGGCGACAAGCTCGGGCCGCGCGACCGCCGCTGAGTTGACCGCCACCTTGTCCGCCCCCGCAAGCAGCAGCGCGCGCGCGTCTTCGGCCGACCGCACCCCGCCTCCCACGGTCAGCGGCATAAAGCATATTTCGGCCGTGCGCCGCACGACGTCCAGCATGGTGCCCCGCGCTTCATTGCTGGCGGTGATGTCGAGAAAGCAAAGCTCGTCGGCGCCCGCCGCATCATAGGCCCGCGCCTGCTCGACCGGGTCGCCGGCATCGCGCAGCGCGACGAAGTTCACGCCCTTGACCACCCGGCCATTGGCCACGTCCAGACACGGGATGACACGCGCGCGGACGGTCATGCTAGGCCGCCGCTGCCACGCTGAGCGCCGCGGCCAGGTCCAGCCGCCCATCATAGAGCGCGCGGCCGGTAATCACACCCTCCACCCCGTCACGGACATGCAGCGCAAGAATGTGAATGTCGGCCAGCCCCTTTACCCCGCCGCTCGCGATGACGGGAATGTGGACCGCGCGCGCCAGATCGACCGTTGCCTCGATATTGGCGCCCCTCAGCAGCCCGTCGCGCCCGACATCGGTGAACAGCAGCGCGGCGACGCCTGCATCTTCGAAGCGCCGGGCAAGGTCGATCACTTCGACACGCGACACATCGGCCCAGCCGCGGGTTGCGACCATGCCGTCCCTGGCATCCACCGCGACAACGATGCCGCCGGGGAAATCGCGTGCCGCCTCGCGCACAAGTTCGGGATTTTCAAGCGCCGCCGTGCCGATCACTACCCGGGATACCCCAAGGTCGAACCAGCTCTCGATGCTAGCGCGCGTGCGGATGCCGCCACCGAGCTGCACATGGCCGGGAAAGCGCCTGACGATGGCCTTCACCGCCTCACCATTGACCGAGGCCCCGGCAAACGCCCCGTCGAGATCGACGACATGCAGATGCGCGGCGCCTTGTTCGGCGAACAGCATGGCCTGATGCGCGGGATCGTCGCCATAAACCGTGGCGCGCGCCATATCGCCCTCGGCAAGGCGCACGACCTGCCCGCCCTTCAAGTCGATTGCGGGGAAGATGATGAGGCTCATGGTTGCCATTCCAGAAAGCGCGATAGCAGCGCCAGCCCGTAACGCTGGCTCTTTTCGGGGTGAAACTGCACGCCCAGCATGTTGTCGCGGCCGATGGCGGCGGTGACTGTCCCGCCATGCACGGTTGTTGCCAGCACATTGGCACCGGCATAGCCAAAGCTGTGGAGGAAATAGGCCTCCCCCGGCTCGATCAGCGGGTGGGGCGCGGCCGGCAGCACCTCGTTCCAGCCCATATGCGGCACTTTGGCCGCGGGCTCGTCGGGCGCAAGCGCGCGCACCGTGCCACGCACCCAGCCAAGCCCGGCATGGCTGCCGAACTCGGCGCCGCTATCGGCCATCAGTTGCATGCCAACGCAGATGCCAAGAAAGGGCACGCCTGCACCCAGCACCCGCACGTTGAGCGCCTCGGTCAACCCCGGCACCGCCTTCAGCGCCCGCGAACATGCCCCGAAGGCGCCGACGCCCGGCAGCACGATCCGGTCGGCACAGGCAACAACCGCCGGGTTTGCCGTCACGTCAATCGAACCGGCGCCCGCCGCCTTCAGCGCATTGGTGACCGAGTGGAGGTTGCCGGCACCATAATCAATCAGCGCAACCCGCGCGCCCATGCTCAGAGCATGCCTTTGGTCGACGGGATGGCGCCGCCTTTGCGCGGATCGACCTCAACCGCCGTGCGCAGCGCCCGAGCCAGGCCCTTGAACGCGCTTTCGATAATGTGATGATTATTGTGGCCATACAGCGTCTCGACATGGAGCGTGATGCCGGCCGCGCCGGCAAAGCTGTGGAACCAGTGCTCGAACAGCTCTGTGTCCATTTCGCCCAGTCTGGTCGTTGTAAACGCGCTTTTCCAAACCAGATAGGGCCGCCCGGAAATGTCGAGCGCGACGCGGGTCAGCGTTTCGTCCATCGGCGACAGCGCGTCGCCATAGCGGCGGATGCCGGCCTTGTCGCCAAGCGCCATGGCCACCGCCTCGCCAATGGCAATGCCGGTGTCTTCGGTCGTGTGATGCTGGTCGATATGGAGGTCGCCGACCGCCTTTACCTCCAGATCGATCAGCGAGTGGCGCGACAGTTGCTCAAGCATGTGATCGAGAAAGCCAATCCCGGTTGAAACCGAATAGCGGCCGGTGCCGTCGAGGTTCACGGTCACGTCGATCGACGTTTCCTTGGTCGAGCGGGATATGGTGCCAATGCGCATTTGCTTCCCATAGCGTGTCGGGCGCGCCATGCAATCTGGCGGCGCATCCGGCCTTGACCGCAAGGATTAGGGCGTTAGTCCAAGCGTTATGAACGATGGTTTGCCCGACAGCCTGATTCCTTATGACGAGATCGTGCAGGAGGCGCTGCGCGCGGTCGTCGGGCGGGTGCTGCGGCCGGTCGCCGATACGGGCGCGCTGCCCGGCGAGCATCACTTCTACATCACGTTCAAAACCCAGGCTCCCGGCGTCGACATCCCCAAGCGGCTAATGGAGCGTTTTCCCGATGAGATGACGATTGTCCTCCAGAACCGGTTCTGGGACCTGAGTGTTGACGAATCGCTGTTTTCGGTCGGGCTGAGTTTTGGCGGCGTGCCTTCAAAGCTGGTCATTCCCTATTCGGCGATTACCGGATTTCAGGACCCGGCCGTGCGTTTCGAGCTGCGGTTTCAGGCGCAGGACAGCCCGGACGAGCCCGAGCCGCACGAAGAAGCGGAAAATGATGAGGTGGTGGTGCCGGCAGAAGACGGCTCGAACGTGGTTTCGGTGGATTTCAAGCGGAAGAAATAGCGATGGCGACGATCCCGGCGACTTTCGAGGCATTTCTGGCTGGCTGGAACGAACCGGATGCCGACAAGCGCCGTGCGCTGTTCGCGCAAGCCGTAGCCCCCGATGTGGAGTTTACCGACCCGTTGCATCAGCTCCACGGGTTTGAGGCGTTTCTCGATATGGTCGCCGATTTTCGGGCAACGCGGTTGGGCGCCGTCACCGTGCGCACGTCGGATATCGACCTGCACCATGATTGCGCGCGATATCACTGGGCGATCCATATCGGCGGCACAAAGCTCATCGACGGCTTTGACGTCGTTCGGCTCGACGCGCAGCACCGTTTGCGGCAGATCAACGGCTTTTTCGGACTGTTGACGATAACGGGATGACGCAGCCGCCAGCGGCCACCCGCATCGAAAGCGATTCTTTCGGGCCAATTGCGGTGCCGGCCAGCGCCTATTGGGGCGCGCAGACGCAGCGTTCCATCCACAATTTCCCGTTTGCCGCCTCGGAGCGGATGCCGATCGCGATCATCCACGCGCTTGCCATGGTCAAACAGGCCGCTGCCCGGGTGAACCGCGCGCACGGCCTGCCCGCCGACATCGCCGATGCTATTGACGCGGCGGCGGCAGAAGTCGCGAGCGGCAAGCTGGACGACCAGTTTCCGCTCGTCATCTGGCAGACAGGATCGGGCACCCAGTCCAACATGAACGTGAACGAAGTGATCGCGGGTCGAGCCAATGAAATGCTCACCGGCAGGCGCGGCGGCAAGGCGCCGGTGCACCCCAACGATCACGTCAACCTGAGCCAGTCGTCCAACGACAGCTTCCCAACCGCAATGCATATTGCGGTGGTGGCTGCGATCCGGGAGCGGCTGCAACCTGCACTGATCGGGCTCTCGGGCGCGCTCGACGACAAGGCTGAAGCATGGGCCGATATCGTCAAGATCGGGCGCACCCACCTGCAAGACGCAACGCCGTTGACGCTGGGGCAGGAATTTTCAGGCTATGCAACGCAACTCGCGAAGGCGAGCGTTCGGATAAGTGGCAGCAGCACCGATGTATTCGCGTTGGCGCAAGGCGGTACTGCCGTCGGGACCGGCCTGAATGCGCCGCCCGGTTTTGCCGAGGCATTCGCGACCGAGGTGAGCGGCCTGCTCGCGATTGAGTTTCGGACCGCCGAAAACAAGTTTGAAGCGCTGGCGACCAATGATGCCCTCGTGGAGCTGTCGGGCGCCCTCAACACGCTCGCCGTTGCGCTCACCAAAATTGCCAACGACATAAGGCTGCTCGGCTCTGGCCCGCGCGCCGGGCTTGGCGAATTGCGGCTCCCCGAAAATGAACCCGGCAGCTCGATCATGCCGGGCAAGGTCAACCCGACGCAGTGCGAAATGCTGACGATGGTGGCCGCCCAAGTGATCGGCAACCATCAGGCCATCACCGTCGGCGGGATGCAGGGGCACCTCGAACTCAACGTGTTCAAGCCAATGATCGGTGCAGCGCTGCTCCGCTCGATTGATCTGCTGGCGGTCGGCATGGCCAGCTTTACCGAGCGCTGTGTTGACGGCCTTGAGCCTGACCGGGTGCGCATCGCCGACCTGCTTGACCGGTCGCTGATGCTGGTGACGGCACTCGTGCCCGAAATCGGTTACGACAATGCCGCCAAGATCGCCAAGCACGCGCATGTGCATGGGCTGACGCTGCGGCAGGCCGGTCTCGCCCTGGGCCTGGTCGATGCCGCGACCTTCGACCGGCTGGTACGACCGGAAAACATGGTTTGAGCGGCACGCGCTCTTGACGAAGCGGTCGCGCGCGCGGCACTAGCGGTTATGGAACAGGCCGTGCACGATCCCCATCAGTTTAATCGGCGCGGCGTCTTGTTCGTGCTGTCGTCTCCATCAGGCGCCGGCAAATCGACCATCGCGCGCAAGCTGCTTGCCGATGAGCCTGACCTCGACATGTCGGTGTCGGCCACGACACGCCCGATCAGGCCCGGTGAGCGCGACGGGGTCGATTATCATTTTGTGAGCCTCGACCAGTTTCGCCAGATGGCTGCCAACCATGAATTTCTGGAATGGGCACACGTTTTTGGGCATCGCTACGGGACGCCCAGGGCGCAGGTCGAGGCGCTGCTGGCCGCCGGCAAGGACGTGCTGTTCGATATTGACTGGCAGGGCGCGCAGCAGCTTTTCCAGATCGCCGGCGGTGATGTCGTGCGTGTGTTCATCCTGCCGCCGTCAATGGAGGAATTGCACGAGCGCCTCATCCGCCGCGCGACCGACAGCGACGACGTCATCAACGCCCGCATGCAGCGCGCCGCAAGCGAAGTCAGCCACTGGGACGGTTATGATTATGTGCTGGTCAACGACGATGTCGAGCAGTGCATCGCCGGCGTAAAAACCATTCTCGCGGCCGAACGGCTAAAGCGCTCGCGCCAGACCGGGCTGATCGGGTTTATCCGCAAATTGCTGAAATAATCAGTCGAGCAGCGCGAGGAAGCGGCACGCGGCGTCAAATTCTGCGCGGTGGGCGTCGCGCGCGTCGATCGCCAGGGCGTCATCGCCCCATTTTTCCGCCTGCCACGTCTCGTCGATCTGCGCTGCGTGCCACACGGTGCCGGCGGGTGCGGCGCCCTCGATCAGGGCCAGCGCCGCAATCAGCGATCCGGTGATCGAGACGACAGGCGCCAGCCCCGCCAGTTCAAACGGCGTGCGCGCAGCGGTCGCGGCGGCAAGCCGGGCCAGCGTTTCGGGCGGCTGGGCGCGGTGGACGATGCCGGTCGTCACATGCAACGCCACATCATAGCGGGCCTGTGCCCAGGCGAGCAGCGGATCCCAGGCCGCCTCCTGCCGCGCGACCAGCGCCGCCGGGCCGTCCGCCCGGTAGCAGAGCAAATCGCTCCCGGCATAGGCCGCAAGGGGGGCCGCAAAGGCCGCCGGGTCAGGGGTGATTGCCTCGATGGCGGCATTGGCAAGCCCCGTCAGCCGCATCGCACCGGGGGTAATTTCACCGGTCACCGCGCGCCACTCGGCCGCAATTGCCTCTGCCAGCCGATGGTGGGGCATGACGAGGGGCAAGCGGCCGGGCGTGCGCACCGGGCGCCCGTCGAGCGCGATGCCGTGCCCGTCGTCTGCCGCGACGACCGATACCGTCGTCCAGAACCGCTTCATGGCCCGGGCGGTGTTCGCCAGCGGTGCGCCAGCGCCCTGGGCAGGGTGGCCATCACCACCATTGCCGACACGACGATGGCGATCCCCAGCAGCTTGGGCGGCAGCGTCTGCGCCCTGCCCAGGATCACGACGCCGAACACCGCGCCAAACGCGCCCGCCAGCCGCGCGGCAGACAGGAGGAAATAGCGGTTGCGGGCGGTGATGTCTTCGGGTGTCATGATGCCTCCAGCGCGCCGATGAGCGCGCCAACGCCCTCGACGACGATATGGGCGCCCGCCGCGTGCAGTTCGTCAGCCGGGTGATAGCCCCATGCCACGCCCACCGCGCGCGCGCCTGCTGCCCGCGCCATCGCCATGTCGAAGCTGGTGTCGCCGATCATCACCGTCGTGGCGGGTGCCGCGCCGGCATCGGCCATCGCAGCGTCGATCATCGAGGGGTGGGGCTTGGACGGGTGGCGGTCCGCCGTTTGCAGCGTGATGAAATACTTTGCGATGCCGTGGTGCGCCAGAATGCGCGCCAGCCCCCGGTCCGACTTGCCGGTCGCCACGCCCATTGCCCAGCCGGCTGCCGCCAGCGTTTCCAGCGTGTCGGCGATGCCCTGATAGAGCGGTTCCTCACCCATTGCGCCTTCGCCGCGCAGGCGAAAAAAGGCGGTGCGATATGCCTCGGCAACGGCCTGATGCTGGGCATTGTCGGCGCCCGGCAGCAGCGCGGCCATCGCCTCAACGAGGCTCAGGCCCACGATGCGGCGAATGGCGCTGCGCGGCGGCGGCACCAGCGCGTGCGCCTCAAAAGCGTGTTCGACGGCGGCGCAGATGTTCGCCTGGCTGTCCACCAGCGTGCCGTCACAGTCGAAAATGGCCAGTCTTACGGTCACGACGCGGCGCTATACCCTGTTTTGCGTCAATTGGCCGAAAGCCGCCGCGCGAGCCAGTCCCATAGCAGAAAGGTAACGCCCCAGAACGGGTAGATGCCATATAGCATGTCGCTGCCCGACTGCGCCCGGCGGTCGATCGCCCAGCCGACTTGCAGCATGAAGGCAAGCGCGGCGAGCGTAATTGCCCATCCCAGCAACGAGGTGGGGCGGTGAAGCGGCCCGGCTTTGGCAAAGGCGGTCATTGGCAAAGGCTCCCATGGCGCGGCAGGCGCATGATAGGCGGCACGGTCAGCGCTTGCCAAGCGATCATTGCCGCTGCCGCCCGCGCCGTTCGCCTTTGCGCTCCTTGCGCCGGGCCTTGGCGATATTGGCGGTGGCGCGGCGCTTGCCTTCGGCGGTTGCGCTGAATTTAGGCTCGTCGAGCGGCAGCGCATTGCCCAGCGCTTCGTCAAACCCCAGCAGCGCCATGCTTTCGGCAAAATGCTGGGGCAGGCCGGCGGTTACATCGACCTGCCCGCCATCCGGATGGTCAATGCGGAGCCGGCGGGCGTGCAAATGCATTTTGCGGCTGACGCCTCCGGTGAGAAACGCCGCTTGCCCGCCATATTTGCCGTCGCCCACAATCGGGTGGCCAATCGCTGCCAGATGCACGCGAAGCTGGTGCGTGCGCCCGGTATAGGGTTGCAGCTCAACCCAGGCAGCGCGGTTGCCCGCCCGTTCGACCACGCGGTAGCGCGTGCGCGCGGGGCTGCCCTCGGCCTCGTCGACATGCATCTTTTCGCCGCCTGAGCCGGGTTGCTTGGCGATCGGCAGGTCGATCATCCCGTCATGAATATCGGGCACCCCGACCACCAGCGCCCAATAGACTTTGCGCGCGGTTCGGCTCGAAAAGGCCTTGGCGAAATGCCCCGCCGCTCGTGCCCCCCGTGCCACCAGCAGGGCGCCCGACGTATCCTTGTCGAGGCGGTGGACAAGCTTTGGCCGGCCGTCGCTGCCAAAGCGCAGCCCGTCGAGCAGATGGTCGACATGCTCGGTCGTCTTGGTGCCGCCCTGCGTGGCGAGGCCGGGCGGCTTGTTGAGCACAATGGCGGCCGCGTCTTTGTGGATCACCAGTTCTTGCACAAACGCGATTTCGTCGGGCGAAAGCGGGGCGCGGTCGCGCGTCTTTGGGGCATTGTCGCGCGCTGGTTCGGCTGGGGGCACGCGCATCATTTGCCCAGCGACGAGCCGGTCGCCCGGCGTTGCGCGCGCGCCGTCGATCCGTAATTGGCCGGTGCGCGCCCATTTCGCGACGGTGGTAAAGCTCGTTTCGGGCAAATGTCGCTTGAACCAGCGATCGAGCCGGATGCCATCGTCATCGGCCGCGATGGTGAACTGCCGCACCTCGCCCGCGCTCATGCCCACCCCCGTGCGAGGGCCAGCCCGCCGAACAGCGCGAGCGCCGGCGCGATAACAGATAGCACCGCATAGCCCGCCGCCATGCCGGTCGCGCCGCGTTCGATCATCAGCACCAGTTCCAGCGAAAACGCGGAGAATGTCGTGAACCCGCCCAGCACGCCCACCGCCAGCAACAGCCTGGCCTGCTCATGAAGGTCCGGGCCGCGCGCGAGCGCACCCATCAGCAGCCCCATCGCCAGGCCGCCGAGCACGTTGACGGCGAGCGTGCCCCATGGATAACCGCTGCCCAGCAGCCACAGCAGCAGCGTGCCGACCAGATAGCGAAGCCCGGCGCCCACCGCGCCGCCCGCCATCACAAGACCCAGGGAAATCATGACAGCGCGTTAGCGCGAATGGACCGGCCGTGCAAAGCCGCGATGGCGCGGCTAGTTGATGCCGCTCAGCACCAGGTCGACGTCGCTGCCCCGGTCATCGCGCGGGGACACGAAAACAACCACCGAAGCCGTGCCGCGCGTGCCCGACACGACATGGTCGTCGCCCTGCGCATGGTGTTCCGCCGCAAAGCCTGCACGCCGGGCGCTGGCATAATAAAAGTCGATGAGTGTTTGTGGCGCCGCGCCGCTTGCAAAACTTATGATCCGCAGCGCGCAGCCGCCCGTCATGTTGGCGGCCGCCTCGCTTACTCTGGCGTCGCGGTAGAGCGGGAAGGCGGCGGGCAAATTCTGCGCCCAGCGGGTTGAATAGCCGATGCCGGCGGCGCAGTCGCGCGTCGGGCGGTCGTGCTGGCGAGCGGCCAGACCGCGCAGGGTGAGCGCGTCGCGCCTTGTGCCGCATTGCGGGCAATCTGCGCTGGGCGCCGGCGCCGGCGCGACGGTCTGGCTGGTCTCGACACCGCGGGCTGCGGCGCTTGCGTCGGCCCCCGTGACGACGGCTGCATCCGGCGGTGCCGGCGCGGCATAGGGCCGGGACGGCGGACGCACCGCATCGAGATTGGCCTGGCCGATAAGCGCTGGATCAACCATGATCTGGTCATGCAGGGCGCTGGCCAGCGCCGGGTCGCGCGCCAGGCTGGCATTGCTGTCGGCGAGTTCCGCGTCAAGCGCATTCAGGTCGCGCGCCGCATCATCCCGGCCGCCACCGCACGCGGCCAGCGACAGGCTGAGCAGGCCGGCTGCCAGACGGACGGATCGTGAAACCATGTGCGCTCCCGCTATCGCCGCCGGTAATGACGGATCGGTGTTAAGAAACGGTATGGCGCGCCCCTCACCCCCATTGCGGCACCGAATTCGCTTGCCGGGCAGGTGTATTATTGTTATATAGCACTCATGATGAACCTGCTCTCAATTCTCACTGGCCTCGTCGCGCTTGTTATCGCGGCCATTGGCCTTGTTCCGCTGCTCGGCTGGCTCAACTGGCTGGCCTTGCCGATTGCCGCGGTTGGCGCCGGCATGGGGATGCTGTCGTCGCACACCGGCGGGCGCAACCTGAATATGCTGGTCCTTATGCTTGGCGGGGTTCGGCTGTGGCTGGGTTTCGGCATCCTCTGATCGGCATCCTCTGATCGGCAGCCGGTGCCCCCGGTCGGCGTGGCACCCGCGGCCCGCCGCATATGCCCCCGCCAAACGCCTTATCGGCAGCGCTTTTTTGCCGTGATCGTGCGGTCGACCGCCCGCCCTGCAAAGGCGCCCCCGACCGCACCGAGCAAGGTGCCGACGGTCCGGTCGCCGTGCGTGTCGAAGGTGCGCCCCACCAGCGCGCCGCCGACGCCGCCCGCAATCAGCCCGACTGTGCCGTCGGAATGGCGGCAATAGGTCTTGCCGTTGCGGGTATAGACGCGCGGCGTGACCTGCTTGTCGCTCGCCATCGCTGTCGCCGGCGCCACAAGCGTCGTAGCAGGGGCGATCAGCGCCAGCGCACCCAGGACCATCAGATAGTTTTTCATGCACTCACTCCACTTGCTGGCGGATACTGATTACATAACGCGCCGACGGCAAAAGATGTTGCATGAAGGCGCAAAATAACCAGGACGCAGCGTCGCTGCGCCCCCGGCAGCCAGCGCGGTGGCGAAATTTTCATCCACAATATTCACGTTATCCACAGCTAACGTTACGCGATTCGGGCTTGGCGCGACTCGGTATTAGTGACAGCATCATGACTGTAAGCAACGGGTCGAGAGTTAGGAAACTAGCGCAACATCAGGTGCTTAGGCCGAGGAAAAATGTTGGTGCCGCAAGGAAACCACGGATTTTCTGGGTCGGTTGCTGATCGGTGGATGGGCGCCTTGGCCGGTTGCGCGAGCACAGGCTGGGGAGGCACGGAGATTGGGCTGGCAACCAAGGCTTTCAGGGCACCGAAAGGCGTCGTGGAAGGGGCAAACGGCGCGGCGCGGCACGGGCATCCGCAAGGAAGCAACGGCGCGCGGCAAAGGGAGCCGCAAACGCGAAGCGGATGGCGCTTGTCGCCGGATGTGGAGCATGCCGCCGAAACCAGAAGGCGCGGGCGACTCGCAAGAGGCGCCAAGCGGATCGAAGTCCGGCGACCGGGGGCCGGCAGCAATGCTGGCCCCCAATTGCGTTTTGGCGCCCGCTTCGCCCGGATGTGACGGGTGCGCCTCGCAAAGACGAGCGCGGCGTTGATTTTCCCGCCGGGGCGCTGCGCATGCCGGGTACGGTAGGTATCGAAGGTATCTTGGGTATCGGGCTTGCCGCCTGATCCCCCATCGGGACCGGTATCGTATGTGCCGCAGGCATCGGGCTTGCTGCCCGATCCCCCATCGGGACCGGTATCGTACAGCGCCGCGCGCCGGGACCGCGCCTGAGTGCCCATCCGCCTCGTCTGGCCTTCCGGGCACGTGGGCGCATCCAGGCGGTAGCGCGACACAGGGTTAGTGCCGCGCCCGCAAGGTCAGCCACCGCGCGCCAGAAGGGGCCGGGCCGATGCGCCGGCCGCCAACCGCCCGGCCCGCCCCACCGCCGGCATCAGTCGCGGACGACGCCCACTTCTGTGAACGGCCGTGGCTCAATGGGCGGTGTCGCGGAATCGTTCAGCTCGCATTGCCAAAAGCCGACATCGACCCATTGGCCGTGCTTGAAGCCGACTTCCCGATAGACGCCGGCTCGGCGGAAGCCGACCGATTCGTGAAGGCCGATCGAGCCGTCATTGGGGAGCGAAATCGCGGCGATCGCCTGCGTGAAGCCCTGGGCCCTGAGCGTGTCGATAAGCGCTTCGTACAACAGCCGCCCGGCACCCTGGCGCTGCAATGGTCCAGCCACATAGATAGAGGTTTCAACGACATAGCGATAGGCTGGCCGGTCGCGAAAGGCTGTTGCATAGGCATAGGCCATCACGCCGCCCGCTGCGGCACCGTTGGTTGCGACCATCCACGGATACAGCCCGTCAGAGGCCAGCATCCGCGCCCGCATCTGGCGAGCGTCGGGCGCGTCGGTTTCGAACGAGACCGTGCCGCCGAGCACATAGGGCGCGTAGATGGCGGCGATGGCCGCGGCGTCTTCAGGCTGGGCGGCGCGGATCGCGATCACAGGCCAAGCCTTGCGAGCAGCAGGTCGAGCAGCCGGGCATCGGTCGCGCGCACGGTGGCTGGGCCGATCCCTGCGCATTCCAGGCACCGTGCCTGAAGCGCGGCGCCCGTTGCCATCCGGCGCGCGTCGCCGAGCGCCTGGGCGACCAGCGCCCGGCGGCCGGCCGTGAGCATCGAGAAGATGTCACGGGCCTGGTCGGTATTGTCGGTGTCGTCGTTGCGCCGGGCAAAATCGTCCGCGAGCTTGGCATACCAGCTTGGCTTTTTCTCAAGATATTCGGCGTGTGTCCTGGCCGGGTCCAGCTTCGCCTGGCGCGCGGCCTCGGCCACGGCGTCGCTCAGTGTGCCGAACCGGTCCACCAGGCCAAGCTGGCGCGCGGTGCCGCCATCCCACACGCGCCCCTGCGCAATCTCGTTCACGCGCTCGGGCGACATTTTGCGCGCGGCCGCCACCCGGGCGATGAACTGTCGATAGCCATTGTCGATGCCCGCCTGGAGCACGGTATCAAGCTCGGCATTGGTGCCGCCAATGATGTCGGGCTGCCCGCCAAGCGGCGCGGTCGTCACCCCGTCCGCCGTTATGCCGAGCTTCTTCAGGCTGTTCTCAAAGGTCGGGATCACCGCGAAAATGCCAATCGAGCCGGTAATGGTGTTGGGCTCGGCAAAGATCGTGTCGCCGGCGGTTGCCACCCAATAGCCGCCGCTGGCCGCGACTGACCCCATCGAGATCACAACCGGCAGCTTTTGCGCCTTGGCCTCAAGCACGGCGCGGCGGATCGTCTCGGAAGCGAGCGCGGAACCGCCGGGCGAATCGACGCGCACCACCAGCGCCTTCAGCGATTTCTTCGCCAGCCCGTCGCGCACGAGCCCCGCAATGGTATCGCCGCCTGCGGTCCCCGGATCGGCCTTGCCGTCGATGATATCGCCGGCCACCGTCACGACGCCAATCGCGTCGCCATTGGTCGCAAGGGGTGTTGCCTCAAGATAGTCCTGATAGCGGATCGCGTTGAAGGTCGGCGCGCCCTTGCCCGACTTGGTGCCAACAAGGTTGGCCAGCCGCTTTTCAAAGTCGGCGCGGTCGCCAAGTTTGTCGACAATGCCGGCTGCAAGATTGGCCTTGGCGATGTCGCCACCGGCTGCGGTGACCGAGGCCGCCGGGCTAAGCAGGAATTTGGCGGTTTGCGCCTTGGGCCGTGCGCTGGCGACCGCGTCCCGCCAGTCCGTCGCCAGGCTGCCGAGCAGCGCCTGCGACGCTTGTCTGGCCTCAGGCGACTGGTCAGCGCGAACATAGGGCTCGACAAAGGATTTGAACTTGCCGACCCGGTAGACATGGACATTGACGCCGAGCTTGTCGATCAACCCCTTGTAATAAAGCTGCGATCCGCCCGAGCCGGCAAACAGCGTGCCGCCCATCGGGTTCATCCAGATTTCGCTCGCATTGGCGGCCAGGCGGTAGCCGCTGTCGGTATAGCCGGTGGCATAAGCGAGCACGGGTTTGCCGCTCGCCCGCACGCGGCCAAGCGCCGTCGCGACCTCACTCACCGCCGCCGGATAGCCGCCGCCAAACCCGTCGAGATCGAGGACGATCGCCTTGACGCGCGTGTCGTCCTTTGCCGCATTTATCACGCGCACAAGATCGCGCAGCCGAATTTCTGCCGGTCCCGGCGTGCCGCCAAAGTTGAAATCGGCTTCTTGCGGCTGCTCGACAATGCTGCCGGCAAGCTCAAGCACGAGCGCGCCGCTGGCGATAGCCCGCGCGCTCGGCCTGCTGGTGCTAAGTGCCGCATAGAGCGCGCCAAAAAAGATCAGCATGGCGACAAGCACAAGTGCGTCCTTCAGGCCTACCAGCAGTTTCCAGGCGCCGCGGATCAGTTTCACGCCGAATAATCCTTGTTATGGCACACGCGCCAAGGCGGCGCGCGGGCGATTGCCCCTTCTCGCTAGAGCAAGCCGACTGGCGAGTAAACGCCCAGTGTGATGCTGCGGCAATACACGCGCGCCGCCGCGGCAAATTTTTGCGTGCCGCGACCGGTTGACGGGCGCGGGTGGCGTCCCCATATGGCCGGTGTTGGCACTCGCCCTCAGTGAGTGCCAGACACCCTTTGAACAGACACTGAAAGGATGACGCGCATGAACTTTCGTCCACTGCACGACCGCGTTCTTGTTCGCCGCGTCGAGGCCGAAGAAAAGACGGCCGGCGGCATTATCATTCCCGATACGGCCAAGGAAAAGCCACAGGAAGGCGAAGTCGTCTCGGTCGGCACTGGCACCCGCGCCGACGATGGCAAGGTGACGCCGCTCGACGTAAAGGCAGGCGACAAGATTCTGTTCGGCAAATGGTCCGGCACCGAGGTCAAGGTCGACGGCGAAGACCTGCTGATCATGAAGGAATCCGACATTCTGGGCATTGTCGGCTGAGGCCGATCGACACCTGATCCCAAACAATATTTTCAAGAGGAACACACAACATGGCAGCGAAAGACGTAAAGTTTTCGCGTGATGCGCGCGAGCGCATCCTGCGCGGCGTGGACATTCTGGCCGATGCGGTAAAGGTCACGCTGGGGCCAAAGGGCCGCAACGTCGTCATCGACAAGTCGTTCGGCGCACCGCGCATCACCAAGGACGGCGTAACCGTCGCCAAGGAAATCGAGCTCAAGGACAAGTTCGAGAATATGGGCGCGCAGATGCTGCGCGAAGTCGCCTCCAAGACCAATGATGTCGCTGGCGACGGCACCACCACTGCCACCGTGCTGGCCCAGGCGATCGTGCGCGAGGGCATGAAGTCGGTTGCCGCCGGCATGAACCCGATGGACCTGAAGCGCGGCATTGATCTTGCTGTCACCAGGGTTGTCGAAGATCTCAAGGCGCGGTCAAAGCCCGTTTCCGGTTCCAAGGAAATTGCGCAGGTCGGTATCATTTCGGCCAATGGCGACACGGTGGTCGGCGAAAAAATCGCTGAGGCCATGGAGCGCGTGGGCAAGGAAGGCGTCATTACGGTTGAAGAAGCCAAGGGCCTGGAATTCGAGCTTGATGTCGTTGAAGGCATGCAGTTCGACCGCGGCTATCTGTCGCCTTATTTCATCACCAATCCCGAGAAGATGACCGTCGAGCTTCAGGACCCCTATATCCTGATCCACGAAAAGAAGCTGTCGAATCTGCAGGCAATGCTCCCGATTCTCGAAGCAGTCGTGCAGTCGGGCCGTCCGCTGCTCATCATTGCCGAGGATATCGAGGGTGAGGCGCTGGCAACGCTGGTTGTCAACAAGCTGCGCGGCGGGTTGAAGGTTGCCGCCGTCAAGGCGCCTGGTTTCGGCGATCGTCGCAAGGCGATGCTGGAAGACATCGCGATCCTGACCAAGGGCGAGATGATCTCAGAAGACCTTGGCATCAAGCTCGAAAACGTGACGATTGGCATGCTCGGCACCGCCAAGCGCGTCACGATCGACAAAGACAACACGACCATCGTCGATGGCGCCGGTGATGGCGATGCGATCAAGGCCCGCACCGAGGCAATTCGCGCGCAGATTGAAAACACGACCAGCGATTATGACCGCGAAAAGCTTCAGGAGCGGCTGGCCAAGCTTGCTGGCGGCGTGGCCGTCATCAAGGTCGGCGGCTCGACCGAGGTCGAGGTGAAAGAGCGCAAGGACCGCGTTGACGATGCACTGCACGCAACCCGCGCGGCGGTGGAAGAAGGCATCGTCCCCGGCGGCGGCACCGCGCTTCTCTATGCCACCAAGGCGCTTGAGGGCATGAAGGGCGCGAACGACGACCAGACCCGCGGCATCGACATCATCCGCAAGGCGCTCTACGCGCCGGTTCGCCAGATTGCCCAGAATGCCGGGCATGACGGCGCGGTGATCTCGGGCAAGCTGCTCGACGGCAATGACGCCAATCTGGGCTTTAACGCGCAGACCGATGTTTACGAAAACCTTGTGACGGCCGGCGTGATCGACCCGACCAAGGTGGTGCGCACCGCGCTTCAGGATGCGGCCTCGGTCTCGGGTCTGCTCATCACTACCGAAGCGGCGGTGAGCGAACTGCCTGAGGACAAGCCGGCAATGCCCATGGGCGGCGGCGGCATGGGCGGCATGGGCGGCATGGATTTCTAAGCGGCCGCCATGGGCCGGCGATGGATCGCTGGCCCAACGGCCTTCGAAAACCAGTGCTGCCTGGCCGTGCTGGCCGGACAGAGAAAAGGCCGGGGGGCGATCCTCCGGCCTTTTTGTGCGGGGTGCGGGCGCGCGCGCTCAGTTGTCGTCGGCTGGCAGTTCCTGTCGATCATTGACCGCGGAGGCCGGCGGCGCGGCGGGTACGCGGCACCCACGCTGAAGGCCCATGCCCTTCAGATACCCGCGACGAACAGCGCCTGCAAAAACCGCCGCTTCCGCCCTTCGCTGCGCCTTGTCGGCGCCGGTCAGTACGCGCACGACGCCAAGGCCGGGGATCAGCGAGTTGACGGCCGCGCGCGCGGCTGCGGCGGCAATGGCCGATCCCTCACCCTTTTTGGGGGCCGGCTGGTCGACATCGGGACCAAGCGCTGCATCGAGGCGCTGAATCTCGTCAGCGATTGCCGTGCAGCTCTTCAATCCGATGGCCGAATAGGGCGCGGAGGCTGCCAGCTGCAAAATTTCGGGGATCTTGTCCTTTTCAATCCGGGTATCGCGCAGTGGCTGGGTTGCGGCCCGCTTCACGCTGTCATCGCGCTGCGCCTGGGCCGCGAGCAGCGCCGGACTGGCCAAAGCGCACGCGACGGCAAGAGTGGTCATTATCCGCATCGCCGCATATCTCCAGCCGTTGTTCTGCCATAACCCGCGCTTATGCTAATCGGTTCCGGCGCCGTGGCGAAGCCCGCCAGCCGCTCAATCTGGTCGCAAAAACCCGCGATGGCGCATGGCGACATCGGCGCGCGCATAATGGCCACCGAACCGTGCCATGATGTCGTCATCATGAACAAAGCCATGTTTCTCATAGAGATGAATGGCGGCCTGGTTGCGCTTGTTGGTCAGCAGATAGAGCGTTCTCGCGCCCAGTTGGTGCGCGCGGGCGATGGTTGCCCGCAGCAGGAAATCGCCCGCATGACGGCCGCGCGCCGCCTCGATCACCCCCATTTTCGTCAGCTCGAATATGCCACTGCCGGCCTTGCGCAGCGCCGCCGTGCCAACCACGCCCTGCCCTGCCAATTCAACGAACAGGATGGCGCCGCCGGTGTCGATGAGCCGTGCGCGCGGGTTATCCAGAACATCGCGGTCGACCGGCTCCATCACGAACATCGCCTCGATCCACGCGGCGTTTATCGCGGCGAAATGCGGCGCGAGCGCATCGCTGAATTCGCGGATGGCCAGCCCCGATTCCCTGCTGCCCGGCATTATCGCTCGAACGCCGCCAGCAACGCCTTGACCTCTTGCGACCGGCCGCGCGGCACGATCAGCACATCATTGCCGCTGGCGACCACAATCAGGTCATGCACCCCAATCATCGCAATCCGCACGCCGTCGCTGCGTACGAGGCACTGCCGGGTGTCCAGCGCGACCACGTCTCCGGCGAAAGCATTGCCCGCGCCGTCGCGAAGGCTGAGCGCATGCAGCGCATCCCAGCTGCCGACATCGCTCCACCCCATGCGCACCGGCACCACGGCGACGCGGCCGGCTTTTTCCATCACCGCATAGTCGATCGATTCAGCGGGGGAGGCGGCAAAGGCTTCAGCATCTGGCAGCAGCCGGGCGCCTTGTGTCTCGGCGCGCGCCATCGCCTTTTGACACGCCGCCAGCATGTCGGGGGCGTGCGCGGCCAGCGACCCGAGATAAATGTCGGCGCGAAACAGGAAGATGCCGCCATTCCAATGGTGCCCGCCGGCCGCCAGCATTGTCTCGGCCACGTCGCGCGGCGGCTTTTCGACGAAGCGGTCAACCGCAAACACGCCGCTTGCGTCGATTTCGTCGCCTTGCCTGATCCAGCCATAGCCGGTTTCCGGCGCGTCGGGGGCAATGCCGAACGTGATCAGCCAGCCCTGCTCGACCAGCGGCAGCGCGCGGGCAACACTTGCACGAAACGCCGCGACGTCGTCAATGACATGGTCGGATGGCATCACCAGCAGCGGCGTATCGCCGCCGCCCGCGGCGAGCGCTGCCAGCGCGATGGCGGGCGCTGTGTTGCGGCCCGAAGGTTCAAGGATCAGCGCCTGCGGGGCCGCGCCAATCGCGCTGAGCTGGTCCTCGATCAGCGCGGCATGAAGGCGATTGGCGACGACGATGGGGTCAGTGAACAGCGCCGCGTCGCTCGTCCGCTGCGCGGTAAGTTGCAGCATCGACAGGCTGCTGGTGAGCGGGAGCATCTGTTTTGGCATGTCGGGGCGCGACATTGGCCACAGCCGGCTTCCCGACCCGCCCGACAGAATGACCGGCGTAATGCGGCGATGCGACATGATGGCATGTTCCTTCCCTCAATGGTGGCTGCATAGCAAGCACCTGCGCCGCTGGAAACGGTGTGCTCCCGAACGCATCGGCACATATTTCATCCTTTCTTCGTCAATTTTTGCGACACCTGCCACGATGTGTCGGCAATTCTTACAATGCGGAGCTGAGGCGGCAGGCAAATGATCAGGCTGTTCAAACATTATGTGCCAAATGCCGTGCTGCTGCTGGGCCTGCTGGACATTGCGGTGCTGATAGCGGCCGCCGAATCCGGCTGGGTGCTGCGCGCCACGCAAATCGGCATGGCAGTTGAGCCGATTTACATGCGCGTGCCGCAGTTGCTGACCTTTGCCGCCTCGCTTGAACTCGCGATGGTCTCGGTCGGGGTTTATGGGGCCGATTCGCTCCAGTCGCTGCGGTTTGCGACCGCCCGGCTCATCGTCGCGGTCGCGCTTGGCATCATCTTGCAAAGCGTGGTGTTTTTCCTGATGCCGGGCTTTGCGTTCTGGCGGTCGAACCTGCTCTACGCGATGATTTTTGCGATTTTCGGGCTGATTGGCCTGCGCATCCTGCTTGGCAAGACGCTGGGCAGCCAGGCGTTCAAACGGCGGATTGTCGTGCTTGGCGCTGGCCACCGCGCCCAGCGGCTAAAGGCGCTGGCGCAGGTGCCTGGCTCGGCCTTTGCGGTGGTTGGCTATGTCTCGATGAGCGAGGCCAACCGCGTGATACCCGAGGCGATTTCGCGCGATGCCATTTATAATCTGGCCGACCATGTCGTGCTGCTGAACGCCAGCGAAGTGGTGCTGGCGCTTGAGGAGCGCCGCAACGCGCTGCCACTCAAGGACTTGCTCCGCATCAAGACGACCGGCGTTCATGTCAATGAAATCTCGACCTTTCTTGAGCGCGAGACCGGCCGCGTCGATCTCGACAGCGTCAATCCGTCATGGCTCATTTTTTCCGACGGGTTTTCGTCGGGGCGGATGCTGTCGGGCGTGTTCAAGCGGCTGTTTGACATTGTCGCGAGCCTTGCCCTCATTGCCCTTACTCTGCCGGTGATGGTGGTGACCGCCATCGCCATCAAGCTGGAGAGCACGGGGCCGGTGCTGTATCGCCAGCGCCGGGTCGGCCTGTACAATGTCGGTTTTGACATCGTGAAGCTGCGCTCGATGCGGCAGGATGCCGAGGTTGCCGGCAAGGCGGTGTGGGCCGAAAAAGACGATCCGCGCATAACCCGCGTCGGCCGGATCATCCGCAAGACGCGCATTGACGAACTGCCGCAGGCCTGGAGCGTGCTCAAGGGCGAAATGAGCTTTGTCGGCCCTCGCCCCGAGCGCCCGCAATTTGTTGACGATCTTGAGCAGCAGCTTCCCTATTACGCCGAGCGGCATATGGTGAAACCGGGCATTACCGGCTGGGCGCAGATCAACTATCCCTATGGCGCCTCGATTGAAGATGCCCGGCAAAAGCTGGAATATGACCTGTTTTACGCCAAAAATTATTCGCCGTTTCTCGATGTGCTGATCCTGCTGCAAACGGTGCGCGTCGTGCTGTTTCCGGCAGGTGCGCGCTAGCCGGGCCGGGCGCGGTGGCGCTTGTGATCCTGTGGCTGCACGCGCTGGCGGCGCTATTGTTTGGCGCGCTCGCGTTCAGCCAGCTACGCTATGCCAAAACCGCGCTCCCGCGCCGCAGCTTTACGCTCGCGCTCGCTGCAACCGCGCTGTGGGCGCTGGCGGTGGCCGGCATTGGCGCGGGCGATGCGACCGCGCATGTGGCCGAGGCGATGCGCAACCTGGCGTGGCTCGGCTTTTTGTTCGCGCTTGAACGGCGGCACTGGCAACGGGCTGAAGGCCGCGCAATCTATGTGATTTATGCGCTCGTCGGTGCATTGACGGTCGCTGGCGGCGCCATCGGCATCGTTGAGGCAGGCTTGCCGCAAACCGAAGGCGCGATGGTGCAGCAGGCCGCCGTCGTGCCCCGGCTGATGGGGGTAATCGGGGCGCTGGTGCTTGCGCATCATGTCTATCTGGCGGTCGCGCCTCGCGCGCGCGGCGGCATCCGGCTTGTGCTGGCGGCGGTTGGCGCGCTGTGGCTGGGCGATCTCATGCTGGTCGCGGGCACCTATCTGGGCGCGCAGGGCGCCACGGAATTGCTCGCCGCGCGCGGTGGCGCGGTGGCGCTGCTGGCGCCTACTTTTGCCGTGGCCGTGCACCGCAATGGCGACTGGACGCTGAAATTGTCGCGCACGCTTGCCTATCAGTCGCTGATTCTGGCGGGCGCTGGCATTTATGTGCTGGCGATGGCGCTGGCTATCAACGCGCTTGAGACGATCGGCGGCCATTATGTCCGCCCATTGCAGACCGCGCTGGTGTTCGGCTCGACAACGGCGATTGCGACGATCCTGTCGTCGCCCTGGCTGCGCGCCTGGGCCAAGGTCAAGCTGGCCAAGCATTTGTTCAGCCACCGCTATGATTACCGGGCCGAATGGATCGCCTTTACCGACACGCTGGGCACGCCCGGCACTGGCGCTGCGCCGCTTGTTACCCGCATCGTGAAGGCAGTGGCTGATCTCACCGATTCCCCTGCCGGCCTGCTGCTGGTGCCTGAGGGCGCCGATATGGGCCAGGGCGCGGTGTGGAACTGGGCCGATGTTGTCATGCCACCCGGCGAGAGTGCCGCAGCGCTTGCGCAGGTGCTGGAGGGGAGCGGCCGCATCATCGAGCTGGATGCCGTGCGCGATGGCGCTGCCGACGCGGCCGAACAGGCGGCCATGCCCCGCTGGATGCTCGATACGGCCGATGCCTGGGTGCTGGTGCCGCTCCTCCATTTCGGCAAATTGGTGGGCGCTATTCTGCTCGCGCGCCCGCCCGTCGACCGGCGGCCCGACTGGGAGGATTTCGACATGCTGCGCATCGCCGGGCGCCAGGTCGCGAGCTATCTGGCCGAGCTTCGCGCGCAGGAAGCGCTGTCGGAAGCGGCGCGGTTTGATGAGTTTAACCGCCGCTTTGCCTTCATCCTCCACGACATCAAAAATCTGGTGAGCCAGATCAGCCTTGTCGCCCGCAATGCGCAGCGCCATGCCGACAACCCGGCATTTCGTGCCGATATGATCGCCACGCTTCAGGATTCGGCGGCGCGGATGAACGATCTGCTCGCGCGCCTCTCGCAGCGGCCGCCCGCGCGCGCCGACGCGATTGGCCCGGTCGCGCTGATGCCGCTGGTGGAACGGATCGCGGCCAGCCGTGCGTCGCAACACCGCGTGGTAGTGCTGGGCGATGCAACGCTGGTCGCGCGCGCGGCCGCCGCCGGGCTTGAGCAGTTGCTGGGCCATCTGGTGCAAAATGCCATCGACGCCAGTGGCGCTGTGGACCCGGTGACCATTGCCTTGGCCAAGGTGCGCCGCAGCGATGGGGACGTGGCGGCGATTGAGGTGATCGACAGCGGCGTCGGTATGTCACCGGCGTTTGTGCGCGACCAGTTGTTCAAGGCTTTTGTGTCGTCGAAGCCCGGCGGCTTCGGGCTTGGCGCGTTCGAGGCCCGCCAGCTTGCTGAGGCGATGGGCGGCAGCGTCGAAGTTGCCAGCCGCGAGGGCCAGGGAACGCGCTTTCGCGTCACGCTGCCGCTCGCCGCCGCCACAGCCACCTCGCTGGAGCAAGCCGCATGAACAACCGGGCGCAAAAGCTGCTGATTGTGGAAGACGATGCCGGGCTGCAGCGGCAGTTGCGCTGGGCCTATGACGGTTATGAGGTGCTGATCGCCGGCGACCGGGCAAGCGCGATTGATTTGCTGCGCGCCGAAGAGCCCGATGTGGTGACGCTCGATCTTGGCCTCCCCCCCGACCCTGACGGCGTGGCAGAGGGGTTTGCAACGCTGGCGATGATCCTCGCGCTCAAGCCCGATACCAAGGTCATCGTCGCCTCTGGCCATGGTGCGCGGGAAAGCGCGCTGCGGGCAATCGGCGCGGGTGCCTGGGATTTTTACCAAAAGCCGATTGATATCGACGCGCTTGGCCTCATCGTCTCGCGTGCCTTCCACGTCCATGCGCTTGAAGCCGAAAACCGCCGGCTGGCAGCGCTCGGCAGCGCGAACAACGGGCCCGGCGGCCTGATTACGGCGGCGCCCGAGATGCTTAAGGTCACCCGCACGATCGAGCGGGTAGCCGCAGCCGATGTGTCGGTGATGCTGCTCGGCGCAAGCGGCACCGGCAAGGAATTGCTCGCGCGGGGCCTGCATGATCTGTCGCCCCGCAAGGCGGCGGCCTTTGTTGCGATCAATTGCGCCGCTATTCCCGATACGTTGCTTGAAAGCGAGCTTTTCGGCCATGAAAAGGGCGCCTTTACCGGCGCCGTCAAAACCACCGAGGGCAAGATCGAACAGGCCCAGGGCGGCACCCTGTTTCTTGACGAGGTCGGCGATATTCCGCTGCCGCTGCAGGTCAAGCTGCTGCGCTTCTTGCAGGAGCGGGTGATCGAGCGGCTCGGCGGGCGCAAGGCCATCCCGGTCGATACGCGGATCGTGTGCGCGACCCACCAAAATGTCGATGCGATGGTCGCCGACGGCCGCTTTCGCGAGGATTTATATTATCGTCTGGCCGAAATCGTCGTGCGGATTCCGTCGCTTGCGGAACGTGCCGGCGATGCCGGGCTGCTGGCACGGCATTTCGTCGCCAAATATGCCAGGGCGATGCATTCGGGCGTCACCGGGCTGTCGCCAGATGCGCTGGCGGCGATCGACGCCTGGGGCTGGCCCGGCAATGTGCGCGAGCTGGAAAACCGGGTGAAGCGCGCGGTCATCATGGCGGATGGCAAGCTGGTGACGGCGGCTGATCTCGATTTGCCGGGGGCGGCAACTGCCTTGCCGCTGAACCTGAAAACCGCCCGCGAGGCAACCGACCGCGACGTCATCCGCAACGCGCTGGCGCGGGCGGAGGGCAATATTTCGCACACCGCAAAGCTGCTCGGGGTCAGCCGGCCGACGCTTTATGATCTGATGAAAAATTATGACCTTCATGCCTAATCGCGGCCTGCGCCGCCGCTCCACCCGCCTGGAACGCCTGGCCCGCCGCCTGCCGCAAGGGGTCCGGCTGCGCGCGGTCCTGCTTGCGCTGGCGGCTGTGGCGGTGATGGCTGCGCTCATCGTTGTGGCGCGGCTGGCGCCGGCCTCGCTTGATCCGGCGCTTGCCCGGCGAGAAGCGGCGGTGAGCGCGCGTTTGCTCGCACTGGGCAATGCCACCGCCGCACGCAGCCACGCGCTGACGGCAAGCAGGGCGGACCCCAAATCGGCAATCGCGCTGGTGGCGCTCGCCCGCAGCTATCTGGCGCTGGAACAGGGGGCGTCGGGTGAAGCGGCGATCAACCGCGCGCTGGCCGCCGGTTTCAGCAAGCCCCGCGCCCGCGTTTTGCTGGCGCAGGCCTGGCTTATCGAAGGCGACACGGCGCGCGCGCTGGCCGCCGCCCGGCGCGCTGATCCGCGCGACATAACGGTGGCGGGGCGCGTGGCCGCGCTTGCGCTTGCCGCGTCGGGAGACCGGGCGGGCGGGCATGCCGCGATGCTGGAGGTGGTGCGCAAAACCAATGGGCGGGATGCCGATGCCTGGACCGGGCTTGGCCGCATTCGCCTGCAGATGGGCGATGTGGCGGGCGCCATTGCCGCTGCCGACAAGGCGCTGGCGCTAAGCCGAGGCAATGTCGATGCGCTCATGCTGAAGGGCGAGCTGGTGCGCGGTCAATATGGGCTGGTGGCGGCGCTTCCATGGTTTGAGGCGGCGCTCAGGGTTGATCCGTGGCGCCACGCAGCGCTCATTCAATATGCGGCGACACTGGGGGATGCGGGGCGCTATAGTGCGATGCTCGATGCGACGCGGCGGGCGCTTCAGGCCGAGCCCGGCAGCGCCGATGCCCTGTATCTCCAGGCCGTGCTCGCCGCACGGGCCGGCAATGACGATCTCGCCCGCGCGCTTCTGCAACGTTCGGGCAGCGCGCTGGATGGCAAGGCGGCGCCGCTGCTGCTCGCCGGTATGCTCGATTATGGCCAGGGCGCCTGGCAGCAGGCAATTGCCCGCTGGCGCGCGGTTCTCTCGGCGCAGCCAATGAACCTTGTTGCGCGGCGCCTGCTGGGTGCCGCGCTCTTTCAATCGGGCGATGCGCGTGGCGCGCTTGAGATGCTCCGGCCAATGGCGCTGCGCGGTGATGCCGACAGCTACACGCTTGGACTCGTCGGCCGCGCCTTTGAGCTTACGGGCGAGCGCGACTGGGCGGCGCGGTTTCTGGATCGCGCGGCGATTCCGGCAACCGAGGCGCCAACGCCGTTCGGCACCGATGCGCCGCTCGACGCGCTGCAGGCCGCCGCCGACCGTGCGCCGGACGACCCGGTGCCCGCCGTCACCTATGTCCGCGCGCTCATTGATGCCGGGCGCCGGAGCGAAGCGCTTGGCCGCGCGCGCGACCTGGCCGCCCGCTATCCCGGCGCGCCCGCCGCGCATCTGCTCGTAGGTGATGTATTGGCCGGCCAGGGTGAGCTGGCAGAGGCCAGCCGCGCCTATCGGCTGGCCGCCAATCTGCGCTTTGACGAGGCAACCATGCTGCGGCTGGTCGACACGCTCGACCGGCTGGGCCGGCGCGCCGAAGCAGCGACCGTGCTTGCGCTGTTCCTCTCGCAGAACCCCCAAAACACAACCGCGCTGCGCATGACCGCGCACTGGCAGATCGCAAGCGGTGGGTGGGATGCCGCCATCGACACGCTGGAGGGATTGCGCGCCCGGCTCGGTAACCGCGACGCCGCGCTGCTGGCCGAGCTTGGCTATGCCTATGCCGGGGGTGACGCGCTTGACATCGCGCAGCTTTATGCCGCCGCCGCTTATCGGCTTGCCCCGCTAAACCCGGCCGCGACCGATGCTTATGGCTGGGTGCTGTATTTGGCGGGCGATGATGCAGCCGGCATCGAGCTGATGGAAAAAGCAGTGACGATTGCCCCGCGCCACGGCGGCCTGCGCTGGCACCTGGCGCAGGCCTATGCCGATGCGGGCCGCAAGCGCGAGGCGCGAGCCGCGATTGCCGCGGCGCTGGGCGACCCCGGCTTTGGCGATCGTGCCGACGCGAAGGCGCTGCTCAAATCGCTGGGATGATGGTGCGCGGGGCCGCCGCAGGGCTGTTCGCGCGCGCGCGGTTGTGCAAAAGCTGTTGGCAATGGCTGACCCCGAAGATCCGTTGCACCGCATTGCCGCAGCGCTTGAACGGCTGAGCCCGCCGCCGCCCGCGCCTGCCGATCCGCTTGCGGATGCGGCTTATGTGTGGCGGGGGCACCGCCTTTGCGCCGCCCGCGACTTTGCGCCGCTCGGGCTTGACCTGCTGCTGGGGGTGGAGGCGCAAAAGGCGGCGCTGCTGGAAAATCTGGCAAGGCTGGGCGCGGGGCGGGCCAGCCATGACGTGTTGCTCTGGGGTGCCCGGGGCAGCGGCAAATCAGCGCTGGTGAAAAGTGCGGTGGCCGCGGTGCAGGCCGCAGGAGGCGCGCTCGCGCTGGTCGATGTCGCAACGGACGCGGTGCCGGGGCTACCCCGGCTGTTCGCGCAACTGGCCGGGGTGGCGCGCGGATTTGCCGTATTTATCGATGATCTGGGGTTCGAAACTCCAGGTGCGGCGCGTGTGCTCCGCTCAGTGCTGGAAGGCGGCGCGGAGGCGCGGCCCGCCAATGTCCGGCTCATCGTGACGGCCAATCGCCGCCATCTTGTGCCGCGTGATCTGGGTGCGGAAGCCGCCGCCGCCAACCCGCGCGATGCCAGCGACGATGCGCTTGCACTGGCCGACCGGTTCGGGCTGAGCCTTGGCTTTGCGGTGATCGACCAGGACATGTATCTGGCAATTGTCGCCGGCTATGCCGCGCGCCACGCGCTGGCGTTCGACGCCGCCGATGCGCTGCTCTGGGCGCGGCAGCGTGGCAGCCGCTCGGGCAGAGTGGCGTGGCATTATGTGGTGGAGCTGGCCGGCCGTGCGGGGCGGTCGCTGGGATAGCGGCTGCGCGGTCAGCCGATGATCCGGCCGACGCGAACGAGCAGCCCGCTTGGGTCGCTCAGCGAGAACTCATAGGTGCCCCAGGGCTTGTGATCGGGCGCGCCCGGTTCGATGATGAGGTCGCGGACGCGCGCCGCTATCGCATCGACATCCTCGACATAAAGATACAGGCCAAAGGGGTTGTCCTCGATGTGCCGGGGCCAGCCTGGCTGGCGCGTGAGGTGCAGATGCCACCCGCGCCCGTCGGCCAGAATGCGATACTGTCCGTAATCGCTTGCGACCTCAAAGCCGAGCTTGCGGTAAAAGGCTTCGCTTGCGTCGATGTCGCTTGTGGGGATGATGGCGACAGCGTGATGCGCCGGGGTCATGATGGTCCCTTCGTTTGGGCGGCGCCGGCTGCCCGCTGTTGCTATGCGCGCGCTTCTACCTGTTCTGCAAGCTCCAGCCAGCGCAGTTCAGCCGCGTCCTTGTCGGCGCGCGCCTGGCTGACTGCCCTGGTTAGCGCCTCGAACTTCGAAAAATCGCGCGCGTAAAGCCCTGCATCGGCGAGCAGCGCCTCGTCGCGGGCGATCGCCCGGTCGAGCGCCTCGATATGCCTGGGCAGCAGGTCATAATCGCGCTGGTCCTTATAGCTCAGTTTGGTGCGGGGGGGCGCTGGCGGCGGCGCCGGCCTGGCGGCGGCCGGGGCTTTGCGCGGTTCGGCGCGGGGTGCGCGCCTGCGCTGC
>JAKFUZ010000033.1 GCA_021732445.1 Sphingomonas sp.
GCGTCACCCCCGCAAGTTACGCGCACCCCGGTTGACAAGGCGCCCCCCGCCCCGCCCGCGCCGGCTGGCGATATTCCGGGGTTGATCCGCCTGACGCATGACGAATTTGTCCAGAGCGACATCAGCAGGCACGGCGCAAAATCAGCCGCCAGCGCGGCGACCGGGCCAGCGCCCGGCGACAGCGTAGCGAGCGGCAACGCGCCCAATGGCGAGCCGCTGTTCAACGCCGACTGGTATCGTGAGCCAACCGATTCGCAGATGGCCTATTATCTGCCCAAGGGCCTTCGCGAAGGGGCAGCGCTCATCGCGTGCAAGACCGCCCCCAAATATCGTGTCGAGGATTGCCAGATCCTTGGCGAAGACCCGCCCGGCACCGGGCTTGCCCGCGGCGTGCGCAACGCCGCGTGGCAGTTTCTGGTCATCCCGCCGCGCAAGGGCGGCCAGCAACTGATCGGCGCCTGGGTTCGCATCCGGTTCGACATCATCCCGCGCGAGGAACGCTGACCGCCGGCCAAGCGGCGCCGCTACGCCAGGCGCGTCTTGATGACGGGGTGGCTCTCCAGCGTGCGGTGCACGGGGCATTTGTCGGCGATCACCAACAGCCTGGCGCGCTGCGCCTCCGTCAGGTCGCCCTCCAGGGTCAGAACGCGCTCGACAATCTCGATCTTGGGCCGCCCCTCTCCGGCCTCAGCGCAGTCAGCCGAATGGCAGCGTTGATGATCGAGCAGCACTGACACGCGCTCCAGCGGTATCTTTTCACGGTCGGCGACCAGCTTGATCGTCATCGACGTGCAGGTGCCAAGCGCGGACAGCAACAGGTCATACGGTGTCGGCCCCAGATCCGTGCCACCCACCTTGACTGGCTCATCGGCCAGAAAGCTGTGCTCGGCCGCATCGACGAGCGTCGTGAACTTGGCGGCGGTGGAGGACACGCGCACATGCCCTTCCGCTGGCGAGTCGATGGCGTCAGGCGCTGGCAAATAAGGCTCAACCCAGGCGGCGATGATGGCAGCGGCATAGGCGGCGGGCGCCTGAAAGGTCAGCAGATGGTCAGCGCCATCCAGCGAGACAAAGCTTTTGGGGTGCTTTGCCGCGCCAAAAATCTCGGCGGCATTTTCAACGCCGACAGTCGTGTCGAGTGGCGCGTGCAGCACCAGCAACGCGCGTTTGAGCGTGGCCAGCCGGGTCCGCTGGTCCTGCCCCTCAACCGCATCGAGAAACGTCGCCGACACGTTGAACGGGCGCCCGCCAATCGTCACTTCGGCCACCCCGAGCGCCCGCACCGCCTCCACCTGGTCGCCCAGTTGATGGAGAACATGGGCCGGGTCAAACGGCGCACCAATCGTTACCACGGCGGTGCATTCGGGAATATCGTGCGCGGCCGCAATCGCCGCGGCGCCCCCCAGCGAATGCCCGATCAGGATGGCCGGCGCGGCGAGTGCTGCGCGAAGATAGGCAGCGGCTGCCACCAGATCGGCGACATTGGCCGCAAAATGGCTGTCGGCAAAATCGCCTTCGCTCTTGCCAAGCCCCGTGAAGTCAAATGCGAGCGTCGCAATGCCGCGCTCGGCGAGCGCCACGCTCACCCGCCGCGCGCCATGGCTGTTGGCGGTGCAGGTGAAGCAATGCGCAAACAGGGCAACGGCCCGCACCCGCCCCGCAGGCATTTCCAGCCGGCCAGCCAGCGTTACCCCATTGGCATTGGTAAAAGTCACGTCGCGCCGCATCGCTTGTCTCCTTTTGATGGCGTATAGCGCGCGGCAACCGCTGCCGTAACCACACACAGGAGCAGATCATGGCACAAACCGCACTTATCACCGGCGCATCGGCCGGACTCGGCGAAAAATTCGCGATCGCGCTCGCAGCACAAGGCAGCGACGTTATCCTGACAGCCCGCCGCGCCGATCGCCTGGAGGCGCTCGCCAAACGGATTACCGGCGAATCCGGTCAGCAGGCGCACGTTATCGCGAGCGATCTCGCCGCGCCCGGCGCGGTCGCTGCGCTGATGACCGAGATATCCGCGCGCGGCCTTGCCGTGCACACGCTCATCAACAACGCAGGATTTGGCGCGCGCGGGCCATTCACCGAGCTTGGCGGCGCAATGCAGTCCGACATGATCGACCTTAATTGTCGCGCGCTGGTCGAGCTGAGCCATGCGGTGCTGCCCGCCATGATCGAGAGGGGCGCCGGCGGCATCCTCAACGTTGCATCGACCGCCGCGTTCCAGCCCGGCCCGTGGATGGCGGTCTATTATGCCAGCAAGGCGTTTGTGCTGAGCTTTTCCGAGGCACTGCACGAGGAGGTTAGGGGCAAGGGCGTGCGAGTCGCGTGCCTGTGCCCCGGTGCGACCAAAACCGAATTCGCTGATCTGGCCGACATGGGCGAGACGCGCCTGTTCAAAATGTTTGCCGGCGATGCCGACGCCGTGGTGCGCGACGGGCTTGCGGCGCTGAAAGCCAATCGCGCGGTCGCGGTGTCGGGAATGGTGAACGCGGTAATGGCTGGCGCTATCCGCTTTACCCCGCGCGGGCTGGCACGGGGCATCGCGGGCGCCATGCAAAAGGGCTAGGTCACCGGGCCCCGCACCCTTAGCGCACGGCCCGGCCTATGCGCGATTTTCCGGCGGCGGCGGCGGCGTCGGGAGCGGCCAATTCGCGCAGTATTGCCTATTCAGCGAACAGCAGCACTGGCGTTTCCAGATATTTCTTCAGCGCCTGGATGTAGCTTGCCGCGTCCCAGCCATCGACCACCCGGTGATCGCAGCTTATCGACACGTTCATCAGCCTGGCGCGCACGATGTCGTCGCCAACAAATATCGGCCGCTCGACAATTTTGTTGGGGCCGATGATGGCAACTTCAGGCCGGTTGATGACGGGCGTGGTGGCAATACCCCCCAGCGGCCCCAGCGATGTGACGGTGATGGTGCCGCCCGACAATTCCTCAGACCTGGCCTTGCCGGTGCGGGCAGCGTCTGCCAGCCGCGTAATCTCGTGCGCAAGCTGCCACACATTCTTGTCCTGCGCATTGCGGATCACCGGCACCATCAGCCCGGCATCGGTTTGCGTCGCCATGCCAAGATGAACGCGGCCAAAGCGCGTCACCAAGCCCGCCTCGTCATCGTAGCGCGCATTCAGCATCGGGAAGCCGGGCAGCGTGCGGCACATCGCCACGATGAACAACGGCAGCATGGTCAGCTTTGGCCGGCCACCGCGATTGGCATTGAGGTCCGCGCGCACCCGCTCCAGCTCGGTCACATCGACTTCATCAACATAGGTGAAGTGCGGAATATGCCGCTTGGCCGCCTGCATGTTCTCCGCAATGCGGCGCCGCATGCCGATGACTTTTACGACCTCGTCGGCGCGGGCGCGGCTGGCGTGCGGGGCATGATAGCCCTCGCCCGACTGATAGCGCAGATAGGCGTCGAGATCAGCGTGGCGGACCCGGTCCCCTTCCGCCTTGACCTGCGCCAGATCGACACCGAGCGCGCGGGCCCTGTCGCGCACGGCGGGGGATGCCAGGACCGGCGCGGCGGCCGGGGCGTGGCTCAGGGCAGGGGGCACGTCAGGCGCCGGCGATGAACGCGCCGGCGGCGGCGCGGGTGGAACGGCGGCCGCTATTTCCTCCACCTCGAACTGCTCGGCCATATCCTCCTGCGCCAGGGCCTGGTCGGCGGCGTGTGCTGCCTCCCCCGCCGCTTCGCCGGTTTCAATGACCACCAAGGCGGCGCCGATGGAGACCTGATCGCCGACCTCGCCGGCAAGCGCAACCACTGTACCGGACACCGGCGATTCCATTTCAACGGTCGCCTTGTCGGTCATCATGTCGGCGATTTGCTGGTCTTCTTCGATCCGGTCGCCAACCGCCACGTGCCACGCGACGATTTCTGCCTCGGAAATGCCTTCGCCAATATCGGGCAATTTGAAGGTGAAGCGCGCCATGTCGATTACTCCCTCATCACTTTTTTGAGCGCCTCGCCAATTCGGACCGGCCCCGGGAAATATGCCCATTCCAGACTGTGCGGATACGGCGTGTCAAAGCCGGTCACCCGCTCAATTGGCGCTTCAAGATGGTAAAAGCAGCGCTCCTGCACCAGCGCCGACAATTCCGCGCCGAAGCCGGACGTGCGCGTTGCCTCATGCACGATCATGCAGCGCCCGGTCTTTTTCACCGACGCCTCGATTGCGGCGATGTCGAGCGGCACCAGCGTGCGCAGATCAATGATTTCGGCGTCAACGCCCGCCTCGGCCACAACGGCGGCACACACATGCACCATCGTGCCATAAGCCAGGATGGTAAGCGCCTCGCCCGGCCGCACGATATTGGCCGAGCCAAGCGCGATCTTGTAATAGCCGGTCGGCACCTCGCCCGCGGGATGTTGCGACCAATTCTGCGTCGGCCGGTCCCAATGGCCGTCAAACGGACCATTATAGATACGTTTGGGCTCGAAGAAGATCGTCGGGTCATTGTCTTCAATGGCGGCAATCAGCAGCCCCTTGGCGTCATAGGGCGTCGAGGGGATGACCGTCTTTACGCCGCAGACATGGGTGAAAATCCCTTCCGGCGATTGCGAGTGCGTCTGGCCGCCAAAAATGCCGCCGCCGAACGGCGACCGCACCGTGATCGGCGACGTGAACTCCCCATCGGACCGGTAGCGCAGCCGCGCGGCTTCACTCACCAACTGGTCGAGCGCGGGGTAGATATAATCGGCGAACTGAATTTCGGGGACGGGGCGCAGGCCATAGGCACCCATGCCGACCGCCACGCCAATTATGCCGCATTCGGTGATGGGCGTGTCGAACACGCGCGTCTTGCCGAATTTGGCCTGAAGCCCGGCGGTTGCGCGGAACACGCCGCCAAAATAGCCGACATCCTCGCCCATGACGACAACGTCGGGGTCGCGCGCCATCATCACGTCCATTGCCGAATTGATCGCCTGGATCATCGTCATGCGGGCGGTGTCGCCGGCCTGTTGTGCCACAGCGTCGCTCATGCGCCGCGCGCCCATGGCCGGCCGCTGGCGGTTTCCTCGGCAATCATCTGCGCCTGCTGTTCGCGCAGATGCCAGGGCATTTCCTCAAACACCCCGTCAAACAATGTGCCTAGCGGCTGGTGGAGCCCGTGGCCGAGAATGCCGTTTTTCTCGGCTTCCTTCTGCGCGGCCTTGACCTGTTCGGCCAGCTCAAGGTCTTGCGCTATGTGGCGCGCCTCGTCCCATTCGCCGAGCGCGACCAGATGATCCTTCAGCCGCTTTATGGGGTCGCCCAGCGGCCATGCATTGGGCTCCCCCGCCGAGCGATATTGCGTCGGGTCATCCGACGTCGAATGCCCTTCGGCGCGGTAGGTGAAGTGCTCGATCAGCGTCGGGCCCTGGTTGGTGCGTGCGCGCTCCGCGGCCCAGCGGGTGGCGGCATAAACCGCCAGCGCATCGTTGCCGTCAACCCGCAGGCCGGCCATGCCATAACCCACCGCGCGGGCAGCAAAGGTTGTCGCCTCGGCCCCCGCAAAGCCCGAAAAGCTCGAGATCGCCCATTGGTTGTTGACGACATTGAGGATTACGGGGGCGCGGTACACGCTGGCAAAGGTGCAGGCAGAGTGGAAATCGCCCTCCGCCGTTGAGCCCTCGCCGCACCATGTTGCTGCAATGCGCGTGTCGCCGCGCGCCGCAGACGCCATCGCCCAGCCGACCGCCTGCGGATATTGCGTGGCAAGATTGCCCGAGATGGAGAAGAACCCGGCCTCCTTCACCGAATACATGATCGGGAGCTGCTTGCCCTGAAGCCGGTCGCCGCGATTCGAGTAAATCTGGTTCATCATGTCAACCAGACTCCACCCGCGCGTGATGAGCAGGCCCTGCTGGCGATAGGACGGGAAGCACATATCCTCATAATCAAGCGCAAAGGCGGCCGACACAGCGACTGCCTCTTCGCCCGTGCACTTCATGTAAAAGCTCGTCTTGCCCTGACGCTGGGCGCGGAACATGCGCTCGTCAAACGCACGGACCAGCGCCATGCTGCGCAGCATGCGCCGCAGCATGTCGGGCGAGAGCTTGGGGTCCCATGGGCCAACCGCGCGCGCCTCGTCATCGAGCACCCGCACCAGACCATAGGCCAGATCGGTAAAAGTCGCCGGCGCCGCGGCCGTATCCGGACGCATCGCGCTTCCGGCCGGCGGCACGACAACATCGACGAAATCAACCGCGTCACCAGGGCGGAATCGCGGCTCGGGCACGTGCAGCGTCAGCGGCTGCAAATTGGCGCGCGGAACATCGCTGGCCATCGACTCTCCTGTTCATTTATGCGGGCAGCACGGTGAAGAATCGGCCCCCGATGCCTTGTTATAAAATTTCAAGCGCCATGGCGAGAGGCTCCGGCCGATATTGCCCCGGCGCTCGCGGCCCGGCGCCCCCAATGCGGCCGCTGGTAACGGAGCATTAACCCTTTTTGGCGCATCCTGCCTTTGTCAGCCAGAAGGACATGCGCCATGTATATGGGTCCGATCGTTCCTGCCAAAACCAAAGCACCGGTCGCGCCCGCATTGCACGCTGTGGTGGGCATTGTAGTGCTGCTCGCCTGCGCGCTCGTGATGGTGCCGTGGTTCACGCTTTTTGCGGCCTATGTTGCGCTCGCATTTGCCGGGCGCGCGTTGTGGCACGCGCCGCGCACACTGGCGCAGATGGTTGATTATGCAGGCGCCGTCGCGCTGGGGCGATAGCGCCCTCCAGATACATGGTGCGTTGCAGCGCAAACCCGGTTAGGGTCGCTCGATGCCCGTTTTGTCCCCCGGCCGCCAAGCGCTGATTTTCAGGGCGGCCCTCCTCCTCGCCTGCGCGCTGACGCTTTACTTCGCCTTGTCGCCCAAGCCGCCCGAGCTGTTCCTCGATCAGTTCGGCGACAAGTTCGAGCATTCGCTGGCCTTTGCCGTGCTGATGATGCTTGCCTCAGGCGCGTTTCCGGCTGCTGGCCTGCTGCGCATCGTCGAGCGGCTGTCCTTCCTTGGCGCGCTCATCGAGGTGGTGCAGGGCACGCCCGGCATTCAGCGCGATTGCGACATTGCTGACTGGCTGTTCGATACGCTCGCGATCATGATAACGGCGGCGATCATTGCCCGGATCCGGCACCGATACGCTGCTCGATAACGCCGAAAATGGGATGGTGCCGGTCGTCATCGGCCCAGATGCGCACGGTATCGCCAGCCTTCAGGAATGGGGTTGCGGGCGCGCCTGTGCGGATCGTCTCGACGGTGCGTTGCTCGGCGATGCAGGCATACCCCACCCCGCCCTCGCCAATCGGCTTGCCGGGGCCGCCATCGGCATCGCGGTTGGAGACCGTGCCTGAGCCAATGATGGTGCCGGCACCCAGCGCCCGCGTTTTGGCGGCATGGGCAATCAGCGTACCGAAATCGAACGTCATGTCGACACCGGCATCGACCCGACCAAAAGGGGCGCCGTTCACGTCGATCATCAGCTTGCGGTGGAGCTTGCCCGCCTGCCACCAGTCACCCAGCGCGTCGGGCGTTACGAACACGGGCGAAAAGCTGCTCGCAGGTTTTGACTGGAAAAAGCCAAAACCCTTGGCCAGCTCACCGGGAATGAGGTTGCGCAGCGACACATCGTTGGTGAGGCCCACCAGCAGCACCGCCGCCAGCGCCTGCTCGCGTGTGGCGCCCATCGGCACGTCGCCCGTGACCACGACCACCTCGGCCTCAAGATCACAGCCCCAGGCCTCGTCCGCCAGCGGCACCGCGTCGCGCGCGCCCAGAAAGCCGTCGGACCCGCCCTGATACATCAGCGGATCATGCCAGAAGCTGTCGGGCATTTCGGCACCGCGCGCCTGGCGCACCAGCGCGACATGGTTCACATAGGCCGAGCCATCCGCCCATTGATAAGCCCGCGGCAGGGGGGCTGCTGCCTGATGCTCGTGAAAACGCTGCATCGGAATGGCTTCATGGTCGAGATCAGTCGACAAATTCTGGAGCGCGGGCAGCAGCCGGTGCCAGTCGTCAAGCGCTGCCTGAAGCGTCGGCGCGATGTGCGTTGCATCGGCAAACCAGGCAAGGTCGCTCGATACGACCACCAGCCTGCCATCGCGGCCCTGCTTCAAACTCGCCAGTTTCATATCATCCCTCCAAAATGCGCTAACCGGATCATTACCGCTATGGGCGCCTGTGTCGAGCGTGGGCGCGGCCGCCGGATTTTTGGCAGGTTGCTGACCGGGGGGATTGACCGAGGTGGCCGCGCCCCGCACCGTAGATGGCAAATTCGCAAGAGAGGATTGCCATGCTCGATACCCTGCCCGGCCGCTTTGCCTATACGCCAGACCATGAGGCATTCCGCCAGACTGTCCGCAGCTTTTTGAAAAAAGAGGCTGTGCCGCATGTCGACGCTTGGGAACGGGCGGGCATTGTCGACAAGTCGATCTGGACCAAGGGCGGCGAGATCGGCATGTTGTGCCCGACCGTTCCCACCGAATATGGCGGCCTTGGCCTGGATTTTGGCTATAACGCGATTGTCGATGAGGAAGTGTCGTACATTGGCGTGCCGCTCGGCTTTTCGCTGCAATCCGACATTGTGTGCGATTACATCGTTCAATATGGCTCAGAGGAGCAAAAGCAGCACTGGCTGCCCCGCCTCGTGTCCGGCGAGACGATCACCGCGATTGCGATGACCGAGCCTGGAACCGGTTCCGACCTTCAGGCGATCCGAACCTCCGCTGCCAAGGATGGCAACCATTATGTCATCAACGGGTCCAAAACCTATATCACCAACGGGCAGAATGCCGACCTGATCCTGGTCGTTGCCAAAACGGACCCCGATGCCAAGCCGGCGTATAAGGGCATGTCGATCATCCTTGTGGAAGCCGACCGCGACGGCTTCACGCGCGGCCGCAACCTCGACAAGATCGGGCAGGACGCGGCCGACACCAGCGAGCTGTTCTTCGAGGACGTGCGCGTGCCGATTACCAATTGCCTGGGTGAAGAAGGCAAGGGCTTCATTTATCTCATGAGCCAGTTGCCGCAGGAACGGCTGTCGATTGCCGTTGGCGTGCAGGCTTCGGCACAGCGAGCCTTCGATGATACGGTGGCATTCACCAAGGATCGCAAGGCCTTTATGGGCACCGTTTTCGACTTCCAGAACACGCGCTTCACCCTGGCCGACCTGAAGGCCAAGCTTCAGGTCGGCTGGGCGCATCTCGACTGGGCAATCAAACGCCACCTCGCCGGGGAACTCACCCCCACCGAAGGCGCGGCCGCCAAATTGTGGCACACCGACCTCCAATGGGAGGTGATGGACAAATGCCTGCAACTCCATGGCGGTGCCGGCTATATGAACGAATATCCCATCGCGCGGATGTGGCGGGGCGCGCGCGTGAGCCGCATTTACGGCGGGACCAACGAAATCATGAAAGAGCTGATCGGCCGCTCGCTTTGATGGTTCGGCAGGCGGGGCGCCATGGCCGATTGACTCCGCTCGCCATTGCCGAAATGTTGCAAACAACAAAGCCGGTTACGGCACCAGGGGGTATGATGACAAAGCGAGTCGGGCGCGGACAAATGCTGATGGTGGCCGTGGCGGCCTCGGCGCTGCTGGCCGGATGCGCAACCGACAACGCGCCGCGGCCGAAAACGGCGGCCGCAGCACCCCCGGCCGCCGCCAAGGGGCCGGGTGCTGGCAAGGGGTATAATCATGACCCGTTCCCCTCGACCTATAAACGCTATCCGGGCACGTCGACTTTGGTCACGCATGTGACGATCTATGATGGCGAGGGCGGCAAGATCGACAACGGCTCAGCGCTGTTTGCTGACGGCAAAATCGTGGCGATTGGCGGCTCGATCGCAGCACCGGCCGGCGTGACGGTGATCGATGGCAAGGGCAAATACCTCACCCCCGGCATCATCGACATTCACAGCCATTTGGGTGATTACCCCTCGCCCGGCGTTCAGGCCAATTCCGACGGCAACGAGGCAACGTCGCCGGTCACAGCCGATGTTTGGGCCGAACACAGCATCTGGCCGCAAGACCCCGGCTTTTCGCGCGCGCTGGTGAATGGCGGCGTGACCACGCTGCAAATTCTGCCCGGTTCGGCCAATCTGTTCGGCGGGCGCTCGGCGGTCATCAAAAATGTCTATGCGCGTACCGTTCAGCAGATGAAGTTCCCCGGCGCGCCTTATGGACTGAAAATGGCGTGCGGCGAAAACCCCAAGCGGGTTTATGGCAGCAAGGGCCGCGAACCCTCCACCCGGATGGGCAATATCGCGGTCGACCGCCAGACCTGGGCTCGCGCGGTCGAATATAAGCGCAAATGGGACAAATATGAAAAAGACGGCGGCGAGCCGCCTGCCCGCGACATCGGCATGGACACGCTGCGCGGCGTGCTCGCTGGCGAAATACTGGTGCAAAACCATTGCTACCGCGCCGACGAAATGGCCATCGTCATGGATATGGCCAAGGAATTTGGCTATCATGTAAGCACGTTTCACCATGCGGTGGAGGCTTATAAAATCGGTGATCTGCTGAAGCAGAATGACACTTGCGCCGCGGTGTGGGCCGATTGGTGGGGCTTCAAGATGGAGTCCTATGACGCGATCAGCGAAAATCTGGCGCTGCTGCAAAAGGCGGGGGCCTGCGCGATGATCCATTCGGATGACGCCAACGGCATCCAGCGGCTGAACCAGGAGGTCGCCAAGGCGCTGGCCGCCGGCCGCCGCGCCGGAATCAACCTTTCCGACGCGCTGGCCTGGACCTGGCTCACGATCAATCCGGCCAAGGCGCTTGGCATCGCCGACAAGACCGGCAGCCTGAAGCCCGGCAAAATGGCCGATCTGGTGTTGTGGAACAACAACCCCTTCAGCGTCTATTCGCGCCCCGAAATGGTCTGGATCGACGGCGCGCTTCTGTACGATGCGAACAACCCGAAATTGCGGCCGGTGTCCGATTTCGAACTTGGCCAACCCGGTTCTGGAGATGTGAAGTGATGCGCGCGCGCCTGTTTGCGGCGGTCGCCCCGCTCGCTCTTCTCGCTGCCCCTGCGGCGGCGCAATCGGTTGCCATCATCAATGCGCGGGTCGTCATCGGCGATGGATCGGCGCCCATCGAGGGCGGTACAGTCGTCGTCCGCGACGGGCGCGTGGTCGCCGCCGGCCGGGGTGTGGCGGTGCCGGCCGGGGTTGACACGGTTGACGCCGGCGGGCGCTATGTGACGCCCGGCCTTGTCGCAGGCTTCACCCGGATGGGCATTATCGAGGTCGATGCGGTTGACGAAACCAATGATGCGGGCGCCGGCAACAGCCCGTTCCACGCCGCAATCGACATTGCGCCCGCCGTTAACCCTGCGACCAGTGCGATCATCCTCAACCGCGCCGAAGGCATTACCCGCGCCGTCGTCGCGCCCACCACCCGCAACGCGATTTTTGCAGGGCAAGGCGCGGTGATTGACCTGGGCGCCGACAGCAGCCCGGTTACGGTGGCCCGCGCGTTCCAGTTCATGGAATATGGCGAAAGCGGCGCCCAGGCAGCAGGCGGCAGCCGGCCGGCGGCGCTTGTTGCCTTTCGTGACGCACTGACCGAGGCGCGCGCGTTCACGAACCGGCCGGGTGCCCATGCCGATCAGGGGCGCGACACGTTGCTCAACCGGGTGGATGCCGTGGCGCTACAGCAGGTCGTGAGCGGCAAGGTGCCGCTGCTCGTTCATGTCGAGCGCGCTTCCGACATGCGGGCACTGATGGCGCTGCGAAAGGATTTCGCGGCGGTGCGCTTTGTGTTTGTCGGCGCGTCGGAAGGCTGGCTTGTAGCGCCCGAGTTGGCGGCGGCGCGCATCCCGGTCATCGCGTCGGCGCTCAACGATTTGCCGGAATCATTTGAGTCGCTTGCAGCCACCCAGTCCAATGTCGGGCGGATGAAGGCCGCCGGCGTGCTCGTGGCGCTGGGCACGATCAACGACAATGACGCGCGCCAGGCGCGGCTCGAAAAGCAATATGCCGGCAATCTGGTCGCGCTGCACCATGTGCCGGGCGCCACCGGGCTGAGCTGGGATGCAGCATTTGCGGCCATCACCTCAGCGCCCGCCGACGCGCTGGGGATGGGCGACAGCATCGGCTCGCTCAAGCCGGGCCGGCGCGGCGATGTGGTGATCTGGGATGGCGACCCGCTTGAACTGGGCACAGCAGCGCTCGCCGTCTATGTCGACGGGGTAAAACAGCCGCTCGGCACGAGGCAGGCCGAGTTACTGAAACGATACAGCGAGCCGCAAGAAGGGGCTTTACCCAAGGCATATCAGCGATAAACTTGGCGATCACCGGGCTGAGGGGCCCGTCCTCCGGCCAGCGTAAGGGTGACGACAGTGACACATGCCAGGGCACGGGCCAGCAACCGCGTTTCGGTTATCGCTATCGCAGCCCTGTTGTCGTCGTGCAGCGGCGGCGGGAGCAACACCAGCAGCGCAATTGCAACAGTCGCCGCGCCAACGGCGGTGACCCCGTCGCCATCGCCTGCGCCAAGCCCGGCGCCGACGACGGTTGCCGGCTGTTCACTGCGCGAGCGGCAGGACTGGGTGCTCCAGCAAATGAACGACTGGTATCTGTTCCCCGAAACACTGCCGGCCAGCCTGGACCCGGGCCAGTTCTCTTCGCTCACCGCCTATATTGACGCGCTGACGGCAACCGCCAGAGCGCAGCGGCGCGACCGGTTCTTTACCTTCATCACCACGATTTCGGGCGAGAACGCATTTTTCAATTCGGGCTCAAGCGCGGGCTTTGGCATCCGGCTGTTGGCCGATGCCACCGGCACGCGGATCTTTATCGCCGAAGCGTTTGAAGGCGCGCCGGCGCTGGCGGCGGGGATTGACCGCGGGACCGAGCTGTTGGCGGTCGGCACCACCGCCAATGATCTGCGCACCGTGTCCTCCATCATCGCGGCAGAGGGGACGGGCGGCGTCACCAATGCGCTTGGCCCCAATATCGCGGGCCTCACGCGCGTGCTGCGCGTTGCCGATGCCGCCGGCACCCGCACCGTCACGATCAGCAAGGCCGATTTCGAGCTGACCCCGGTGTCGTCGCGCTATGGCGCGCGGATCATCAATGATGGCGGGCAGCCGGTTGGCTATCTCAACCTGCGCACCTTTATCGGCACAGCCGATGCGCCTTTGCGGCAGGCGTTTGCGATGTTCCGGGCGCAGGGAGTGACCAGCGTCATCCTCGATTTCCGCTATAATGGCGGCGGTCTGGTGTCGATTGCCGAACTGATCGGCGACTTGCTGGGCGGCGCGCGGTCAACCGGGCAGGCTTTCAGCTTCACCACCTTCCGGCCCGAGCGGGCGAGCAACAACACCACCCGCAATTTCCGGCCAACAGCGGAATCGGTGGCGCCGCTCAGGCTCGCGGTGATCGGCACGCGCAGCACCGCATCGGCAAGCGAGCTGGTGACGAACGCGATGATCCCCTATCTTCGCGCCAACGCGGCGCTCATCGGCAGCAACACCTCGGGCAAGCCGGTTGGCCAGATCGGGCTTGACCGCACACAATGCGATGACCGGCTGCGCGTGGTCGCCTTTGCCACCCAGAATGCCGACCGGCGCGGCGATTATTTCGACGGTCTGGCCGGGGTCGTTCAGGCAAGCTGTCAGGCGCCCGACGATGTGAGCCGCCCGCTGGGCGACCCGCTGGAAGGTTCCACCCGGCAGGCGCTGAGTTATTTGCGGGGCGAAGCCTGCACCCCGATCAGCACGGCGCAAACCGGGCTGGCGCTTGGCGCGGGCCGGACAAGGCTGCTGGAGAGCGAAACACCCGACACCGCTCAGCGCGAGGTGGCGGGGCTGTTCTAGGCCCTGCCACCCGGTTTACGCGCTTATCCGGTGGCCGCGACCTGATAGAAAAAGTCCACAAACCCCATCGCGGAATCGTCCATGCCCAGCACTTTGGGGTTGGTGCTCTCGATCAGCAGATATTCGTCGGGTGCATGGGCTCCATTGCCGTGGCCAAAGCCAAACTGCCCGGCCGGAAGCGACACCGGCGCTGACGTGAACACATAACCCGGCCACGATCCCGACAGCCGCGGATAAACCGATGTGGTGACACCGGCACGCGCATAAGCGGCAAGCTCGGCCTTGATGAGCGACGCATTCTCGTCCGTCTCGGTCGGGTCATAGCCGCCGGTTACCTTCACCTCGATATCGCCATAGCCGCGCTTGGCAAGATGGGCTTTGAGCTTGGCCACGCAATCGTCAAAAGTCTGGTTCGGCACGAGACGCATGTCGAGTTTGGCAACGGCGCGCGATGGCAGAATCGTCTTGCCACCGGGTCCGGTATAGCCCGCGATCATGCCCTCGATATTGACAGTGGGTGTCGACGCGCCGCGCTCCAGCACCTGCGGCCAGGACAGATCGTCGATGAAGTGCTTGACGCCCATCGCCTTCATCGCGCCCTCGGCCGTGCTTTTGGCAGCGCTGTCGGCGATCAGCGCCTTTTCGCGCGCTGAAAGCGGGCGAACCTTCTCGAACCAGCCGTCAATCGCCGGCAAATTGCCATCGGGCGTGACCAGCGTCTGCAATGCCTCGACCAGATGCCAGGCGGGGCTGTCAACAATCGCCTTGTTGCTGGAATGCAGATCCTTGGCCGGGCCCCTGCCCCATTTTTCGCCCGACGCGATCAGTTCGCATTCGATGATGCCCTTGGCCCCCAGGTTGACGACCACCGCGCCGTCGGTCGGTGCCTGCCAGGCCGAGGGGATGACCGCGCCGATGCTCTTCTTGAGTGCCGCCGTAATGTCGGGCCGGCGCACGATCTGCGCAAAATGCGGCGAGCCGATTTCCTCCTCGCCCTCGCACACCAGCACCAGATTGACCGGCAGTTTGCGCTTGGCTGCCTTGAAGGCATGGAGCGCCTGGAGCAAAATCGCCTCCGGTCCCTTCTGGTTGACGGCACCGCGCGCGACCAGCACCTTGCCAAGGCCCGCGCGATCAACCAGCCGCCCTTCGAGCGGGGGAGATGACCATTCCGCCGGGTCATATTGCTTCACATCATACATGAAATAGAGCGCGAGCGTTTTCTTCGCGCCATTGTCCATCGTCGCGAACACGCCCGGTGAGCCGTCGGTCGGTACGATCTCGACTTGCTGGAACCCGGCATCGCGGGCGAGGCCGGCCATATACGCCGCGCCTTCCGGCACGTTGCGGCCTTCAGCGGCGATGGTCGGCAGCGCGATCCAGTCACGCAGACGCGTCAGCGAGGCTTCATGCCCGTCCTTCACCGCGCGGCGGATCGCGTCGAGGTCGCCATTTGCCCCCCACGCAGCGCCCGGCCTCGCCACCGGCAGAATCGCCGCCGCGCCAAGTGCCCCCTTCAACACTGTCCGCCGGCTCGTCGCGTCCATCGATCATCCCCCAGGTTTGTGCCTTGCCAAGGACGGCGATGATGACACCGGTTGTGGCACAGCGAAAGCCCGACATGGCCAGTTTGCCGAACAATGATTGACATTGTGCGCCGCACAACGTAGGAGCTCTTTTCAGCGAGGCATTATGCAGCGTGATCGGGCGACCCGCCCGGCTCTGCCTCGGTTACTTAATCTAGCTTCCCACAATCACGCGGGGTGCGACTTTTGTCCCCCGCCCGCCGCCCCGTCGCGCCTGCAAATGGTCGACGGGCCGCTGGCTATTATTTGAAAGAATCATTCCATGTCCTTCGACAATCTCGGCCTGAACGAGTCGCTTAAGCGCGCGCTCGCCGACAAGAGCTACACACAAGCCACGCCCATCCAGCAGCAATCGATCCCGATTTTGCTCCAGGGCCGCGACCTGCTTGGCATCGCCCAGACCGGCACCGGCAAGACCGCCGCCTTCATGCTCCCCTCGATCCAGCGGCTCGTTGCCGCAAATGAGCGCCCCCGCCCGCGTGCCTGCCGCATGCTGGTGCTCGCGCCGACCCGTGAGCTGGCCAGCCAGATAGCCCAGAGCGCGCGCGACTATGGCCGCTTTTCCAAGCTGTCGGTTGCAACCGTGTTCGGCGGCACATCGGTTGGCAAGGATCGCACGGTGCTGGCCAATGGCGTCGACATTCTGGTGGCCACGCCGGGCCGGCTGCTCGATCTTGTCGACCAGCGTTACCTGACGCTTGGCGACATCGAAATACTGGTGCTCGACGAGGCCGACCAGATGCTTGATCTCGGCTTCATTCACGCGCTGAAGCGCATCGTGCAGCTGTTGCCCAAGACCCGCCAAAGTCTGTTCTTTTCCGCCACGATGCCCAAGGCAATCCGCGAGCTGGCCGATCGTTATCTCGATGATCCGGCGACTGTGTCCGTGGCGCCCGTTGCGACCACGGCGGAACGCGTCGATCAATATGTCACCTTTGTGCAGCAGGCGGAAAAACAGGCACTGCTGACCGTCATCCTCAAAACCACCGATGTCGAGCGGATGCTCGTCTTCACCCGCACCAAGCACGGCGCGGACCGGGTGGTAAAGCTGCTCGCCGGGAACGGCATCCCCTCAAACGCCATCCACGGCAACAAGAGCCAGCCGCAGCGCGAGCGCGCGCTTGCCGAGTTCAAATCCGGCAAGGTCAAGGTGCTGATCGCAACCGACATTGCCGCGCGCGGCATCGACGTGTCGGGCGTGAGCCATGTCGTGAATTTCGAGCTACCGAACGTTCCCGAACAATATGTGCACCGCATCGGCCGCACCGCGCGCGCAGGCGCCTCGGGCGTCGCGATCAGCTTTTGCGCTGAAGATGAACGCAGCTATCTGCGCGACATCGAAAAGCTCACCCGCCAGAAGGTGAATGTGAAGCCGCTGCCCGATAACTTCGTGGCCGAGGCGGCGCGCATGAAGTCCGAGCGGTCGCGCAGCGGCATGGTGGATCAGGTCGAGCGCCCCCGGCGGGATATCGGCAACAATCGCCAGCCAGCGCACCCACGCGCAACGCACCATGCCCGCCCCGCAGGCGAGCGCGGCGCGCGCCCCGGTGGCAGCGGACGCCCCGGTGGCGGCGTTGGCGGCGCCCGTGCCGAAGGCGCAGCGCGGGGCGAAATGCGCAGCGAATCTCCCCGCAACGACGCGCGCGGTGAAGGTCGCCCGGCAGGCGCAGGCCGCCCCGGCGGCGGGCGCGGTCGCGGCGGTCGTGGCCGTGGCGGTGGCGGCGGCGCGCGCGCTTCGGCGGTGTAGCAGGCGGCGGATCATGGCGCGTGCGCCGTGATCCATAGGCGCGACGGTTGCGCGCCTGCGGGTTACGACATGACCCGCAGCCACTCGGTCTCGGGCGCCCGTTCCGCGCGCAACGCGTTGGCGGGCGCTGCGGCATCTTCATAACCAATCGCCATGCCGCAGAACACCATCCGCTCGGGCGGCAGATGGAGAAACGCACCAACCGTGTCGGGGTAAATCGCCCAGCATTCCTGCGCGCAGGTGGCAAGCCCCGCTTCGGTGGCGAGCAGCATCACATTTTGCAGGTACATGCCAAGGTCCGACCATTGCGGCGGGCCCATCTGCCGGTCGACGGTGCAGAACAGCGCAGCCGGCGCGCCAAAAAACTGAAAATTGCGGCGGAACTCGGCGTTGCGCGCGTCATGATCGTCCCGCGCGATGCCCATCGCGCCATATAGCGCCATCCCGACCTGAAAGCGGCGACCCTTGTACAGCGCGGCCAATTCGCGCGGATAAATTGCGTATTGCGCTGCCTCCAGCGCGCCTGAGGCGGTCTTTTCGGCCATGAGCGCCTTGAGCCGCGAAAGCGAGTCGCCAACCACCAGATCAACATGCCAGGGCTGGAGATTGCCGCCCGAGGGCGCGCGCGCCGCCCTGGTTACAATCGCGTGCAGGACCGCCAGATCAACCGGCATATCACGGAACCCGCGCACGGAGCGCCTTGCCGCTACGGCCTCGCCAACATTCATCGCGCCCTCCCCTGTGCCAAGGTTTTCGATACTGCGGTATGCCAGCACACCCTTGCCGCGCTCGGAAGTTCCCGGCAATACGGTTTCAAGCCTATACGCAAATGGAGAGTCGAGAATGGCCGAGGCATATATTGTAGACGCGGTGCGCACCGCTGGCGGCAAGCGCGGCGGCAAGCTCGCTGGCGTGCACCCGGTCGACATGGCGGCGACCGTGCTCGACGAGTTGGTGGCGCGCACGGGCATTGACGGGGCAGCGGTTGACGACGTCATCATGGGCTGCGTGATGCAGGGCGGGCAGCAGGCCGGCCAGGTTGGCCGCAACGCCGTGCTCGCGGCAAGGAATCTGCCCGACAGCGTGCCGGCGGTATCGATCGACCGGCAGTGCGGCTCGTCGCAGCAATCCATGCAGTTTGCCGCGCAAGCCGTGATGTCGGGCACGCAGGACATGGTGATCGCGAGCGGTGTGGAAAGCATGACGCGGGTGCCGATGGGCTCCACGATGATGCTCCACATGAAAGAGGGGATGGGCAATTACAAATCCCCCCGGCTGGAAGAGAAATATCCCGGCATCATGTTCAGCCAGTTCATGGGCGCAGAAATGATCGTGAAGAAGCACGGCTTCAACCGCGAGATGCTTGATGCGTTTGCCCTGGAAAGTCACCGCCGGGCAGCCGCCGCCACGCAAAGCGGCGGTTTTGCGAGCGAAATCGTTGGCATCGACATCGAGGGTCCGGACGGCGCCGAGCGGCACACAACCGATGAAGGCATCCGCTTCGACGCGACGCTTGAATCAATTGGCACGGTCAAGCTGCTGCAGGAAGGCGGCGCCATCTCGGCCGCCAATGCCAGCCAGATTTGCGACGGCGCCTCGGCCGTGCTGATCGTTTCAGAAGCCGCGCTGAAGGCGCACGGCCTGACGCCAATGGCGCGCATCGTGAACCTGACGGTGACGGGCGGCGACCCTGTCATCATGCTGGAAGAGCCGCTATTTGCGACCGACAAGGCCCTCAAACGCGCTGGCATGACCATTGACGATATCGACCTGTACGAGGTCAACGAAGCCTTCGCCCCCGTGCCGCTCGCCTGGCTGAAGCACACTGGCGGCGACCATGCCAGGCTCAATGTCAATGGCGGCGCCATCGCGCTTGGGCATCCGCTGGGCGCCAGCGGCACCAAGCTGATGGCCACGCTGGTTCATGCGCTGAAGGCGCGCGGCGGCCGCTATGGCCTGCAAACGATGTGCGAGGGCGGTGGCATTGCCAATGTCACCATCATCGAGCGCCTTTGACCCTTTCCAACTGCACCACAAGGATAGCTGAATGAAACTCGATTCAACCGTGGCCGCCGTCGTCACCGGGGGCGCATCCGGCCTTGGCGAAGCCACCGCGCGGGCGCTCGCCGCCAGAGGTGCCAAGGTCGCCATCTTCGATCTTCAGGCCGAAAAGGGCGAAAAAGTGGCCGCCGACATTGGCGGCATCTTCTGCGAAGTGAACGTGACTTCGGACGATTCGGTCGATGCCGGCTTTGCCAAGGCCCGCGCAGCCCATGGGCAGGAAAGCGTGCTCATCTGCTGCGCCGGCACCGGCAACGCCATGAAAACTGCAAGCCGATCAAAAGAAGATGGCAGCATCAAGCATTTCAGCCTGGCCGCGTTTGACTGGCTCATCCAGATCAACCTGATCGGCACGTTTCGCTGCGTCGCAAAATCGGCCGCGGGGATGCTCACCCTCGCCCCCGGCGACGATGGCGAGCGCGGGGCGATTGTCATGACCGCGAGCGTCGCCGCTGAAGACGGGCAGATCGGGCAGGCAGCCTATTCGGCCTCCAAGGGCGGCGTCGTTGGCATGACGCTGCCCATCGCGCGCGACCTGATGGGCGAGGGCATCCGCGTGAACACCATTTTGCCCGGCATATTCGATACCCCGCTGATGCAGGGCGCGCCGCAAAATGTCCGCGACGCGCTGGCCGCATCGGTTCCCTTCCCCAAGCGGCTCGGGCGTCCGGTGGACTATGCGCAGCTCGCCCTCACGATGGTTGAGAACAGCTATTTCAATGGCGAGGATGTGCGGCTTGACGGCGCGATACGCATGGCCCCGCGCTGATCCGCGCGACTGAAGCACCGCTCACCCATCGGAGGAAAATGACATGACCATATCGCTGTTCAGCTTTGTCGACCTGTACCGCCGCCAGCTTGATGCCGCTGCGCATCTGCTTCGCAAAGGTGCCGCCTTTGCCGCTGAAAACGGCATTGCGGAGGCCGATATGCTCGGCTGGCGGCTGGCCGAAGACATGCACCCGCTGGCGTTTCAGTTGATGGTCGTCACCAATTTTTCGCTGTGGTGGCCGGCGCGCGCGGCGGGCCTTGCGGAACTGGGCCAGGTCGAAGCGACACTTGACGTGGCCGGGTTCCTTGCGGCGATTGCGGACGCCAAGGCCAAGCTCGCGACGCTCACCGCCGATCAGTTTGCCGGGCGCGACGCGGTGCCACTGACCTTCAAAATCGGCGAAACGATGGAGCCGACCCTGCCCGCCGAGCAATGGCTGGGGGTGTTTGCCACCACCAACATCTATTTCCACCTCTCGATGGTCTATGCGATTATGCGGATGAAGGGGGTGCCGATTGGCAAGCTCGACCTGTTCGCTGGCAGTTTCTGATTATTGGCCGCCGCATGGCCCGCCCTGAGCCGTGGCGGCTGAACCCCGCCAGCTACCCGTTCGGCACGCCCGTACAGACCCGTTTTCAGGATCTCGACGTGCTTGGGCACCTCAACAATGTGGCGGTTGCCGCGCTGTTTGAAAGCGGCCGGGTGCGCTTCAACATGAATGCCGGCTTTGCCGGGCCGGGCGGAACGCGCTGGCTGGTTGCGCAGGTCATCGTCAATTATCTGGCCGAAGGGCATTTTCCGGCCGATGTGGAGGTGCGCAGCGGCATCGGCCATGTCGGCACACGAAGCTGGCAGATTATGTCGGCAGCGTTTCAGGCTGGCGCGTGCATTGCCACCTGTGACGTGGTGGTGGTGCTGAGCGCGGAAGGCGGCGCGACGTCCCTGCCGGACCCGCTGCGTGCCCGGCTGGAAGAATGGCGGGCGGCGGATCGCGGCTGACAGGCCTGCCACGCCCGCCCGCCCAACGATCGTCATGTCCAACGATCGTTATGTCCAACGATCGTTATGTCCAACGATCGTTATGCCCAAAGATCGTTATGCCCAACGATCGTTATGCCCAACGTGCGGCAGCGGGAGGAGACGGCGCCGCCGGGCCCTCAGTCCGCAAACACCGCCGGGCGTTTTTGCATGTTGGCCGTCACCTGCTCGACCTGATTGGGGCGACGGATAATGCCAAGCTGCACGTCGCTTTCGGCCTGCAACAACGCCGCGCCACCTTCATCCGCTGCGCGGTTGAACAGCGTTTTGGCGCCGCGAACGGCCTCGGGGTTGCGCGCCGCGATCAGCTTGGCGAGCGTCATCGCCTCTCCCCACGGGTCATCGGCGAGCGTGGTCACAAAGCCAAGCTCGCGCGCCTCGCCGCCGTCAAATTCGCGCGCGGTATAGGTCAGTTCGCGCAGCACATCGTCGCGCGCCAGCCCCCGCCACAGCGCGATGCCGGCCATGTCGGGCACCAGCCCCCAGTGCAGCTCGCGGATGGAAAAGCGGGTGAACGGCGAGGCGATGCGAATGTCGGCGCCCGACATGATCTGAAAACCGCCGCCAAAGGCCACCCCGTGCACTGCCGCGATGACGGGCATGGGCAGCGTGCGCCAGCCCCAGGCAACCTGCTGCACGATGTTGGCGTCACCATGGGTGCGCTCGGCAATCGACACGCCGGTGCCACCAGAGGTCATGCTCGCCATGTCGAGCCCGGCGCAAAACGCGCGGCCCTCGCCCGACAGCACCACGCAGCGCACGCCGGCCATGCCCCGCACCTCCTCAATCGCGTCGATAATCGCCTGAAACATCGCCGGATCAAGCGCGTTCATCTTGTCTGACCGGATGAGTTTTACATCGGCAACATGATCGGCAAATTCGATGCGGACACGGTCGTTCATGGCAGATTTTCCTCTCAGACGATGCGGCTGTCGCTATTGCCCCAATACCGATCCCGCAACAGCCGCTTATAGAGTTTGCCGGTCGCATGACGAGGGAGTTCGGCCGCGAAATCTATCTGGCGCGGGGTTTTCACGCCGGACAACGCCTCGCGACACCAGCGGACAAGGTCATCGGCGAGCGCGTCGCCTGCATCCGCCATGTCAACGGGCTGCACCACGGCAACGACCCGCTCGCCCATTTCCGGGCACGGCGCGCCAATAACGGCGACATCGGCAACCTGCGGATGGATGATAAGCCGGTTCTCGATTTCCTGCGGATAGATGTTCACGCCGCCCGAAATTATCATGAAACTCTTGCGATCGGTAAGGTAGAGATACCCGTCTGCATCCATCCAGCCGATATCGCCAAGCGTTGTCCAGCCCTGCGCGTTGCGGGCTTCGGCGGTCTTGGCGGGGTCGTTGTGATATTCAAAGACGCCCCCACCTTCGAAATAGACAAGCCCTTCCTCGCCAGGCGGCAGCGCGTTGCCGGCATCGTCGCAAATGTGCAGCACGCCATATGCCGCCTTGCCGACGGACCCCTTGTGCGCAAGCCACTGCTCGGAATCGATGGTGGTCAGCCCATTGCCCTCCGAGCCGGCATAATATTCATAAAGCACCGGGCCCCACCAGGCGATCATCGCCTCCTTGACCGGGATGGGGCACGGGGCCGCCGCGTGAATCGCCACCCTGAGCGAGCCAAGGTCATGTCGTGTTCGCGCAGCCTGATCGAGTTTGAGCAGCCGAACGAAATGCGTCGGCACCCACTGGCTGGCCGTGACGCGGTAACGCTCGATGGCCGCAAGCGCTGCCTGCGGGTCGAAATGCTGCATCATCACCACCGTGCCGCCAAGCCGCATCACCGTCATCGACCAACGCAGCGGCGCTGCATGATATAGCGGCGCGGGCGACAGATAGATGCTGTCAGGGCCAAGCCCGTATAGGTGCTGCGCCAGCATCACCAGCACATTGGGTGCAGCGATATTGGGGTCTTCGGGCAGGGCCACGCGCACCCCCTTGGGCCGCCCCGTGGTGCCGGAGGAATAGAGCATGTCGATGCCGGCCCGCTCGTCGGCGATCGGGGTGGCCGGCATTGCCGCGACCGCGGCCTCCCAGCGTTGCCAGCCGGGAATCACCCCGCCGAGCATGAACCGTTGCACATCGCCCAGCGCGTCGGTTAGCTGCTCGGCAACGCCCGCCATTTCTGCGCCGGCGACAAGCAGTTTTGCGCCGGAATCGCGCACGATATAGGCCACTTCCGGCGCCGTGAGTTTTGACGGGATACACACGAAAAACAGCCCGCTGCGCTGTGCGCCCCAGACAATGTCATAAAATGCCGCCGCATTTTCCAGAAACAGCGCAATCGTGTCGCCTGCGCCAATGCCTGCCGCGCGAAACAATTGGGCGGCCCGGCTGGACGCCGCGTCAAGCGCGGCATAGCTGACAATCTCACCCGTTTCGGCGATAATGAGCGCGGGCTTGTCCGGCTGGTGCTGCGCGTGGATGCTTGGGTGCACCGCTTTGTCCTCCCCGTGGTTATCGCCGCCGACGCTACCGGGCAGCGGCGATGGCGGCAACAGCCATGGCGGCAGGCGGGTCAGCGCCGCAAGACCCGGCACCCGCCTGCGACGTGACAAGGCGAAAACCCCGCCCCTTGTCGGTATGGATAAGCGGATAGCAAAATGGCCGGTCGAGCTTGGCACGCAGCCGCGACAGGTGCACGTCGAGCACATTAGTGCCGGGGTCGGATGCCAGCCCCCAAACCGCCTGCAGCAGCGCGGCCCGGCTGAGCAATTCGCCCGGATGCTCCGCAAAGTGCAGCAGCAACCGGTATTCGCGCGGCAACAGGTCAAGCGCGCGCCCCGCCCGCGTCACTCGGCGGGCAACGCGGTCAATCATCAGCGGGCCAAGCGCCAGCGTCGCTTCACCCGTCCGCCGCAACAGGGCCCCCAGCCGGGCCGCGACCAGCATGTCAGGCGTGGTCGCGGGAAACGCATCATCGGCGCCGCCATCCAGCGCGCGCACGGCATCCTCCTCGGTCGCCGCCGCCGGCAGTTCGACCAGCAACAGGCCCGGCCACCATGCGCGGAGCATATGCAAGCCGGCAGCGCCCGGCGCCGGGTCCAGGCCGGGACATGCCGCCGACAGCGGTTGCGCGACAATGCCCCTTGCCGCCAGCGTCGCTTCCAGCCGGGGCCGATTGAGATGGATGAGATATACGCCCCGCATGGCGCGCTTCTGCCACGCGCGCTACGCAATTTGCGCAAAACAACCTCCGTTACGGAGCTTGCGCGCGCTCGATTTGGGCGATTTCCTGCGCTGCACGGCGCGCGACATAGCCGCTGCCATCCCGCAGGCCCTGTTCGTAGACTGCCGCCCGTGCATCCGGCGTCATCGCCTGCCCGGCCAGCCCGGCCAGCGCGGTGAACCGCATGCGCGGGCACGGGTGGGCGGCCGCAAAGTCCTGCGCCAGATCGACCCCGTTGCCGCCACCAAATTCAACCGCGAGCGCGATCAGCGCTTCCGACGCCGCGGTTGTCAGCCCCTGCACGACCGTGCCCGCCGCCACATCGAAGCGCCGCTGGTCGCGCCATGGCTGCGCCAGATCATAGCCCAAAATGTTGAGCGACACCGAAAAACTGTCGGGCGGGAGCTGCGCGTGCACATCGACCCCGCAACGGTAGAGCATGAGGGTGCCGGGCGCCAGCCGCGCCCGCTGGGTGAAGCGCAGGCCGGCCTCCTCGCCGGGCACCCCGTCAATCGCGGCCGCGTCATATTCATAATAATCGCTCCAATAGCCGGGGCCGAGATAGCCATAGGTGAGGAACGGGAAGTTATGGTCGTGCGGTACGTCGTAGAAAAACGGCGCCGTGCCGCTTGTCCGCACCGCCGGATCACCGCGCGCCGGCCAGAAATTCGCACGCAGCACATAGCGGCCATTATTGGGGCGCAGCAAGAAGACTTGCGGGCCATAGCTGTTCAGGGCGGTTTGGCCGCGGCACCGTTCCTTGAGTTCGGCAACCACCAAGTCGGCCAGAAAATCGCGGTTGCGGCCCAGCCGGGCGAGCAGCGGACCGGCGCTTGCAAAACTGTCTTCGTCGCGCACGTCAAAATCGCTGGCATCGAGCGCCTCGACGAGCGCGTCCAGCGTCAGCGCCCCGCCGCTGCCGGGGTCAATCAGGCGTGGCATGCCAGATGCGCCTGTGCCACCGGCACCATGGCCGCAGCGGCCGCGCGGACTTCAGGATGTGCATCCCCGCCCGCCATTTGGCGCAGCCGGCCAATAGCTGCGCCGACATCGGTCGCCAGCCATTGCTGCATGGCGGACCAGCGCACAAAAAACGCTGCATCGTGCGACAGCTCGGCCAGCAAAAGCTGTGCCTCTGGCCGGTTGGCCTGTGCAAGAAACGCGAGCAGAATTTGCGCCCGCGCCGCGCCGTCGTCGAGGGCGGTCAGGCGCAGCAAACGGCCCGTCGCAGTGGCATAATCGCGGACAAAACACGCAGATTGCCGGACGATCATGGCGGTCACCAGCACGACGGCGCCGGCGCCGCCCAGCATCACCTGACCGCCGGTGCGCCCATCATGCCGGTAAATGCCGCCCGCGCTGAGCATTGTTTCGCCGGCCGGCACGCAACGCCTCGCCGTGCTCACCGACAGATCATTGCCCGCCAGGCCCGCCTCGAATCGCGCCCAGCGCGCGCCACCGGCACGGTGACAATAGGTAACCGCAAGCCGGCCGGGCATGACCACGACCGCATCGTGCGGCAGCGTTTGCGGTCGTTGATCCGGTGAGATGACCGACGCGGTGACCGTGACTGCCGGCGACTGAAAGAGCACCGCGCCGATGCGCCCTTCATGCCGGCTTACACGCAGCGGCGGCTGAAACCAGGGATCATCGCGCAGCGCCGCAACGAGCGGACCAAGCAGCGCGCCCAGCCAGTCTGGTGTGGCGAACAAGTGTTCGGCGCGGTCGGCAATCTGCTCGGCATCGTCTGCGTCAGCATCGCCAAACAATGCCAGCAGCCGCCGATAGCCCGGGCTTGCGGCCCACGCCCCTGCCACCGCGCGCGTGCGCGCCTCTGACTGCTCAAGACGGCGGTAATCGGGCAGGAAGCGGGTACCGCTCACTGGCCGGGGTTGAGCACGTAAACGAGATAGGCGATGCTGATGACGAGTTCGAACACGTCATCCCCGCCAATCGTCGCGCGCGCGGCAGTGCCTGTCGCTACCCTGGTTTCCAGATCGACAATCTGCCCCATATCAAGCCCGGTTGCAGCCATTGCATCTCTCCCTGTCGCATCATTGCGGCGCCAGTCAGGCTATGGCGCACGGCCGCCGGCGGGTAGTTAATTTGGTGTAATATGATCCGCGCCGGATGCTTTACGGCCAGCAGCGCTTGCGTGTAGAGCCGCGCGAACCATGACCGATACGCCCTCTGCCCCCGCTGTGCCGCCCGGATTTGACCCCGCGCGATTCTTCCGCCGCGGTTTTGGCCATGGCGGCGCGCTTGGCATTCAATATCACGCCCATGGCGCCGACTGGGCCGAGTTGGCGCTGCCTTATGACTCGAAGCTGATTGGCGACACGGCAACCGGCGTGCTGGCCTCCGGCCCCATTCTGACGATGATGGACATGGCGACAAGCCTGTCGGTGTGGCTGAAGCTGAACCAGTTTCGCGCCCATGCAACGCTTGACCTGCGGATTGATTATCTGCGCCCGGCAACGCCTGGCAAAACCGTGTTCGGGCGCGGCGAATGCTATCGCATCACCCGCTCGATCAGCTTCATCCGCGGGCAGGCGCATGATGGCGACCCGCATGATCCGCTCGCCCATGTTGCCGGCACCTATATGTTTCTGGAAGCACTGGCATGAAGCTGCCGCCCTATGCCGATCTGCTCGGGCTGGTCGCCGAGCCGGGCGATGGCGGCCCGCCGGTGCTGATGATGCCTTATGCCGATGGCGTGATGGGGCGCCCCGGCTTTCTGCATGGCGGCGCGATTGGCGGGCTGCTCGAAATGGCGGCGATCGTCGCGCTTCACCATGCGCTGTTCGAAGATGGCGGCGGGCAGATCAAACCGATCAATGTCACCGTTGATTTCATGCGCGGCGGCCGCGAAAAGGAAACGCGCGCCATCGGCAGCGTGACCCGGCTTGGCAACCGCGTGGCCAATGTCGAAGCCCAGGCCTGGCAGGACGCGCGCGACCGCCCGATCGCGGCGGCGCGGATGAACTATCTGATTGTGCGGCCGTGAGCGATGCGGGCGAAGCGCGTCGCCTGATCGCGGTTGCCGGGGCCGAGCGCCGCGCAGGCCGCCTTGATGCCGCGCTCGGCGCGCAGCGCGCCGCGGCCGCGTTGCTCGGCGCCAATTCCCGTGACACAGCCTACGCCCATGCGTTGCGCCATGTTGTCGACATTTTGGTCGAGGCGGGCCGGCCGGATGAAGCAACCGGGCTGTGTGCCGAGGCGACCGCGCTGTACCGGGTGTTGCCGGGTGCCGACCCGCTCGATGTTGCCAACGCCATCCGCAGCGCGGCGATGCACGCGCTGGCCACGGGCGATCGGCGGGCCGCTCGCCTCCTGTGGATCGAGGCACGGGAGCGCTACGCCGCGCTCGATGACCGTTTCGCGTGCCTGACGGGCAAGGCGGGCAACCCCGGCGTCGCCGAAGCCGATGCGCAGTTGGCGGCGCTAAACCCCTGATCCGATGCGCGCTTGCGTCACGCGCCGCTTCGACGTATACTTCCCCCGCGCATTCTCTACATCGGCAACGCTGCGGAGGCTGGTCCAGACGGACCGGCGGCGCGGACTGGCATGTTTTGGAGAAGTTGGTTGGCGAATATCGCCTTGTTGACGCAGTTGATCGAGCCTGAGGCGCAAGCGCTCGGCTTTGCGCTGGTGCGCGTCAAACTGTTCGGCGGCGCAGGCGACCTGACCTTGCAGGTGATGGCTGAGCGGCCCGATACGCGGCAGCTCACCATTGATGACTGCGCCGCCCTTTCGCGCGCCATTTCCGAAAAATTCGATGCGCTGGAGGCGGACGGGCGCGACCCAATTGCTGAGGCATACCGGCTTGAAGTCAGCTCGCCGGGCATTGACCGCCCGCTGACGCGCCTGGCCGATTTTGCCGATTTTGCGGGGCATGAGGCGCGCATTCACCTCACCACGCCGATTGACGGCCGCAAGCAGCTAACCGGCGACTTGCGCGGCATCCAGGGTGACCGCATCACCATTGACGTAAAAAAGCACGCCGAAATGACGATCGGCTTCGATCAGGTTGCCGACGCCAAGTTGCTGTTTACCGCCAAGTTACTCGCAGCGACCGCGCCGCTCGTCACCGATGGCGCGGACGAATTTGAACCCGAGGCGGACTCCGCTGACATAGAACCCCAAGCACAGGACTGATATTCATGGCCACCGCCCCTGGCACCGCTGCCGTATCCGCCAACAAGGCCGAGCTTATCGCGATTGCCGATGCCGTCGCGAAGGAAAAGCTGATCGACCGCGCCATCGTGATCGAAGCGATGGAAGACGCCATCCAGCGCGCCGCGCGCGCGCGCTATGGCGCAGAAAACGACATCCGGGCAAAACTTGACCCCAATTCAGGCGATTTGCGGCTGTGGCGCGTGGTCGAAGTCGTTGAAGCTGTTGACGATTATTTCAAGCAAGTGAATGTGAAGGAAGCGCAAAAGCTGCAACCGGGCGCGGTGCTCGGCGATTACATCGTCGATCCGCTGCCGCCGATTGAGTTCGGCCGCATCGCGGCGCAGGCGGCCAAGCAAGTGATCTTCCAAAAGGTCCGCGATGCCGAGCGCGAGCGCCAGTTTGAGGAATTCAAGGACCGGGTCGGCGAGATCATCACCGGCGTCGTCAAGCGTGTCGAATTTGGCCATGTCGTCGTTGATCTGGGCCGCGCGGAAGGCGTCATCCGCCGCGACGCGCAGATCCCGCGCGAGGTGGTGCGCGTGAACGACCGCATCCGCAGCCTCATTCTCAATGTGCGCCGCGAAAACCGCGGGCCGCAGATCTTCCTCAGCCGCGCGCACCCCGATTTCATGAAGAAGCTGTTCGCGCAGGAAGTGCCGGAAATTTATGACGGCATCATCGAGATCAAGGCGGCCGCGCGCGACCCCGGCAGCCGCGCCAAGATCGGCGTCATCAGCCATGACAGCAGCATCGATCCGGTCGGCGCGTGCGTCGGCATGAAGGGCAGCCGCGTGCAGGCGGTGGTGCAGGAGATGCAGGGCGAAAAGATCGACATCATCCCCTGGTCGCCCGACACTGCGACCTTTGTCGTCAACGCGCTGCAACCGGCAAGCGTCAGCCGCGTGGTGATCGACGAGGAGGAAGACCGCATCGAAGTGGTGGTGCCCGACGATCAGCTCAGCCTGGCCATCGGCCGCCGCGGCCAGAATGTGCGGCTCGCCTCGCAGCTCACCAACAAGGCCATCGACATTCTGACCGAGGCCGATGCGAGCGAAAAGCGCCAGAAGGAATTTGTCGAGCGGTCCGAAATGTTCCAGCAGGAGCTGGATGTGGACGAAACGCTGGCGCAGTTGCTCGTCGCCGAAGGCTTTGGCGCACTGGAAGAAGTCGCCTATGTGGAGGTCGACGAAATCGCCTCGATCGAAGGGTTTGACGATGATCTGGCAGCCGAGCTCCAGAGCCGGGCGACGGAGGCGCTTGAGCGGCGCGAGGAAGCCAACCGCGCGCTGCGCCGCGAGCTTGGCGTGGCCGACGATCTGGCGGCCATGCCGCACATGACCGAGGCAATGCTGGTCACGCTGGGCAAGGCCGGCATCAAGACGCTCGACGATCTGGCCGATCTTGCAACCGACGAGCTTGTCCAGAAGAAGCGCGTCGAGCCCCGCCGCCGGGCCGAAAGCGACACCAAGCGCACCGAGGACAAGGGCGGCGTGCTCGCCGACTATGGCCTGACCGAAGACCAGGGCAATGAAATCATCATGGCGGCGCGCGCCCACTGGTTTGCCGATGAAGAAACGGGTAGCGACGCCTGATGCCATTTGTCAGCATCCGCATATCGGGCTCTGCCACCCGCGACCAGAAAGCGGGGATCGTCGCCGACGTTACCCGCTCGCTCGTCGACCGGCTGGGCAAGGCGCCGGGCGCGGTGCAAATCGTGATCGAGGAAGTCTCGACCGAAAATTATGGTGCCGGCGGCCAGCTCATCGCGGATCGCGACGCGCTGATGGCCGCCAACCAGGCGCCTTTGAGGGAGGACGCGCATGCGGCTCCCGCACCATGAGCCGTTAGGGCGCCACGCAGCTCCGGGCGGTGATGCGCGCGGCTCCTTTGGCGGGAGGCGCGGATGAGCGATCCATTGCGCCGTTGCATCCTGGCTGGTGAAAGCGCCCCGCGCGACACGCTGGTGCGGCTCGCGCTGTCGCCCGATGGGCTGGTGCTGCCCGATGTCCGGGCCAAGGCGCCGGGGCGTGGCGCCTGGATTGGCGTGTCGCGCGCGGCGTTTGAAACCGCCCTTGCCAGGGGCAAGTTGAAGGGCGCGCTTGCCCGCGCGTTCAAGATCGCCGACTTCCGGCTGCCAGAGGGTTTGCCGGGCATGGTCGCGACCGCGCTGGAAAAGGCGCTGCTTGACCGGCTGGGCCTGGAATCGCGCGGCGGCACCATCGTAATCGGCGCTGAGCGCATCGAAAAATCGGCGCGCAGCGGCAGACTCGCGCTGCTGCTCCACGCCAGCGACGCGAGCATTGATGGCAACCGCAAACTCGATCAGGCATGGCGCGTCGGCAATGGCGAAGAAGGCTCGGGCGCGCGCGGGCTGGTAATCCCGGCAAGCCGCGCCATATTGTCCGTGGCGCTGGGCCGCGAAAACGTGGTACATATTGGCGTCACCGACCCTGGAGCTGCCAAGCGAGTGCGCGATGCGCTTGCCCGCTGGCTCCACTTCATCGGACCCGAACCCCATAGTGCGCCTTGCGAAACGGCCTCGCAGGGCGCATCGGCGTCAGACATTTCCGGCCCCGACCCTGTTTACCCGGCTGTGGCCGACGCGACGACACAAGGACTTTGAGCGACCCGATGAGCGATATCGACAACGAAAAACCAAAACTTGGCATGCGCGCGCCGCTGGGCGTGAAGCGTACGGTCGAAACCGGCAAGGTGAAGCAGAGCTTCAGCCATGGGCGCCAGAACACCGTCGTGGTCGAGGTAAAGCGCCGCCGCGTGCTCAGCAAACCCGGTGAGGCCGAAAGCCCGTTGGCCGAGGAAGCCCCAGCCCCGGCCCCCGTT
>JAKFUZ010000028.1 GCA_021732445.1 Sphingomonas sp.
ACGCAGCAGCGGGGGCGGCGGCGGGCCTGGTGGCGCGCTTCTTGGGCGCGGGTGTAGCCGCTGGCTTGGCGCCTTGATTATCGGGCGCCAGCGAAAAGGTCTTGAGGGGATTGCTCGTGCCGGGCGGGCCGAAATTGGGCGGGTTGAGCGTCAGCAGCACGAGCACCAGCAGCGCCTCAACACCCAGCGCCAGCAGAATGCCGGTCAGCCGCCGCCGAAACAGCGCGCGACCATCATCATCGGTCGAAGCGTCGAGATACGCCGAGCGCATGGTCGCTGCGCCTATAGCGCCGGTGCCTTGCGGGCAATCCCAATGCGGTGCCGGCAATCTCAAATCGCGACTTGCCGTGGTTGGCTTGCGCAAGCGCGCCCGGTGGCGGCGCGCGCGGTTAGCCGACGACAGGCGCCGGCGCTGCCGCGGGCCTAATAGTGCGCCTTGAGCGGGATTGCCGAAACGCGCACCGCAAGCGGCAGCAGCGAATGGGTTTCACGATCGATGCGGTCGCGCAGCCTGACCATCATCGACCGGGTTTCACCGGCGAAACCACCCCAGTCAAAGCCGATGACGTCGGTGGTCCATTCCTTGAGATATGCCTGCCAGTCGATCGACAGGGTTTCGAGCTCGCGAACAAAATCTTCACCGGCCGTGACCACGGCATGTTCCTGAGAAGCCGCCAGAGCCGGGTAAATGGACCGTCCTTCGCAGGCCAGATGATAATCGAGCAGTGTGGACAGCTTGCCGCGGCAAGCAACGGCTTCGTCAACCTTAGGGGTTGGCGACTGGACGATATCGTCCAGTGTGGCCGCAAGCACGCCCATTTCCGTGTGTTCGGTCATCAGCGCCTCGACGCTGGAGAGAGTGCTATGCCGTGCCATGACGACGCGGTAGCAAGCCGCGGTTAACAGGAGATCAGTATCGGAAATTATCTCACCCACATTGGGTATATGGCGGTGCTCAAACGATTTCGAACAACCCCGCGGCACCCTGGCCGCCCGCGGTGCACATCGACACGACGACCCAGCGCACCCCGCGTTTTTTGCCGGCGATAAGGGCATGCCCCACAAGGCGTGACCCGGTCATGCCAAAGGGGTGGCCAATGGCAATGGCGCCGCCATCGACATTGTATTTTTCCGGGTCGATGCCCAGCATATCGCGGCAATAAAGGCACTGCGACGCAAAGGCTTCGTTCAGTTCCCACAGGCCGATATCGGCAACGCTAAGCCCTGCGCGTTCCAGCAGCTTAGGGATGGCGAATACCGGGCCGATGCCCATTTCGTCAGGCGCGCAGCCAGCAGCCTGAAAGCCGCGATAAATGCCCAGAATCTCCTTGCCCTCGGCCTCGGCGGTCTTGCGGTCCATCAGCAATTGCGCGCTTGCGCCGTCTGATAGCTGGCTGGCATTGCCCGCGGTCACGCTTGTGCCGGGGCCGGAGAAGGCGCCGCCTGGCCACACCGTTTTCAGGCCCTTGATCCCATCATAGGTGGTGCCCGCGCGAATGCCTTCGTCGGCGGCTAGGGTTATGGTTTCGTGGCCGGTGCGGTTGCCGTCGGTGTCGAGCAGCGCCTTTTCGACCGTAATCGGGGCGATTTCGTCGGCAAAAGCGCCGGTTTGGAGGCCATGCGCTGCGCGCTGCTGGCTGGTTGCGCCATAATGGTCCTGCGCTTCGCGGCTGATGCCATAGCGTTCCGCGACAATTTCGGCCGTTTCGATCATGGGTATATAGGCGGCCGGCACATGCTGCGTGACGGCGCTGTTCACATGGCGCGGCGCGTCTTTGGTCACGGTCATGCTCACCGATTCCATGCCGCCGGCGAGCGCCACGTCCATCTCGTTGCACATTATCGACCGGGCAGCGAGTGCCACCGCGGTCAGCCCCGAGCCGCATTTGCGGTCGAGCGTGAAGGCGGGCACGCTTTGCGGCAACTGGCCGGCAAACAGCGCCATGCGCCCGGCATTGCCCCCTTGCGTGCCCCATTGATTGCCCACGCCCCAGAACACTTCATCGATCCGTGCCGGGTCGATGCCGGCGCGCGCGACCACCGCGTTCATCACATGCCCGGCGAGCACCGGCGCTTCGGTTGCGTTGAAGGCGCCGCGATACGCTTTGCCGATAGCGGTTCTGGCGGTGGCGATGACGGCGGCTTCGCGCATGGGGTGCTCCTGGGCTGCACCGGTCAGTCAAGGAGTCTGCCGCTGTGCAGCTCAGGAATAGCGCGCGGGCGCGCCTATTGCAAAAGGCGGCCGGGCTGACGGGGGGGACAGCGATATGAGGGATAACGGTGCCCCCCCGGTGACCCGGGAGGCCTTATTACGGGCAGGTCACGAGTCCCATTTCGCCTGGCCGGCGCGCGCGGTTACAAAGAAAAATGTTTTCGCTGTGCGAGGCGGTTGACGCCACAGCGTAATAGAGTAGTCCGGCAACCCGTATGACGACCACAGGAACGCAGACCCGCGCCAGCGAGGCACAGCTGCGGCATTGGATGTGCCTGGGGCTCGATGGCGATTCCAAGGCGCATCAGGCTTTGCTGCGGGCGCTTGCACCCATGATGCGCGCGTTTTTTGCGCGGCGGATGCGCGGCGCCGGCGACGATGTCGAGGATCTGGTGCAGGAGACGCTGATCGCCATTCACACCCGGCGGTCAACCTATGATCGGGAGCGGCCATTTGCCGCCTGGGCCTATGCGGTGGCGCGGTATAAAATGATCGATCATTTTAGGCGTAACCGAAACCACGTTCCATTCGAAGAACTTGAAGAAGTTTTGGTGGCTGAAGGGTATCAGGACGCTGCTTCGGCGTTTTTGGACGTTACCAAGTTGCTGGACGGCATCTCGCCCAAACAGGCAGCGGTCATTCGCGACACCAAGATTGAAGGGCTGAGCATCGCTGAAGCGGCCGAAAAGGGCGGCATCAGCGAATCAGATGTAAAAATTTCTGTTCACCGCGGGCTTAAGGCGCTCGCGGACCGGATAAAGGGCAAGTGAGCGTGGACATGGCAATGACAACCGAAGATCTGATCGGCAAGCTCAGCGGGGATGTTACCCCCGTTGCGGCCAATGCGGTCGAGCGCCGGGTTATTGCCGGCATCGCGATGGGCGCTGGCGGTTCCCTTGTGGTGATGTCGGCGTGGCTTGGCTTCCGCGCGGATTGGCCCGAGGCGATGCTGACGGCTGCGTTCTGGATGAAATGGGCCTATACGCTGTCGCTCGGTCTGCTCGCGCTTGCGGTTACGTCGCATGTTGCGCGGCCCGATGCGCCGGCGTTGAAACGAGCATGGATTCTGGCGGCGCCGGTTGCGGCGCTTGCGCTGTTGGCTGGCTGGGAGCTGGCGACAACGCCGGTTGCCGGCTGGAAGGCGATGTGGCTCGGTGTGAGCTGGCAGGAATGTTCGTTGCGCGTCACCCTGCTTGCAGCACCGGTGTTTGCCGGCATGCTCTGGTCGTTCCGCCAGCTTGCGCCGACCAATCTGGCAGCAGCCGGCGCCGCGGCGGGTCTTGCCTCGGGCGCCTTTGCAGCGACCATATATTGCCTGCATTGCCCGGAAGTTTCGGCCACCTTTGTTCTCACCTGGTATTCGCTGGGTATGCTGTTGGCATCCGTTTTTGGTGCGCTGCTCGGCCCTAAACTGCTTCGCTGGTGATCTGTGGTGCGGCCCGGTGTAACCTTGGCCCGCATTGCACCGTAACGACAGGCATGGGGCAGCGACCATCGCTAACCCGCTGGAAATTTTAGGAGTTACTTTGATGCGTAGCTTTTTTGCCGCCTCTGCGGCGCTTGTTCTTGCCGCCTGCTCGGGTGCTACGGCCAGCCCAAATCTCGCCCAGGGCGAAGGCGCTGGCGAAGCGTCGGGTGGCGGTGCCCCTTCGGCCGCAGCCACAGGCAGCGCGGCGCACCCGACCGTGATCGAGCTTTACCAGAGCCAGGGCTGCTCGTCCTGCCCACCGGCCGATGCCGTGGTAAACCGGTTTGCTGACCGGCCTGACGTGATCGCGCTCAGCTTTGCGGTCACCTATTGGGATGATCTGGGCTGGAAAGACACTTTTGGTGATCCGGCCTATACCGCGCGCCAGTGGGATTATGCCCATGCCGCGGGTCGTCCGCAGGTCGCCACGCCGCAGGTTATCGTAAACGGAAAGCAACCCGTGCTCGGCAGCCGCGAAGGCGAGCTGAACCAGGCGATTGCGCGCAACGCGGTGAGCGACGGCCCGGCAATTACGGCGCAGGGGAACAAGGTTTCGGTGGGCGCCGGCAAGGGCGGCTCGGCGACCGTGTGGGTCGTGCGTTATGATCCGCGCACGCTCAACGTTCCCATTCGCGCGGGCGAAAATGGCGGGCGCACCATTCCCCACCGCAATGTCGTTCGGCAGCTGGTGAGCGTTGGCCAGTGGAACGGCAAGCCGGCGAGCTTCACGCTGCCGGCCGCCCCGGCCAACACCCGCACCGCGATTCTGGTGCAGAGCGGCAAGGGCGGGCCAATCCTGTCGGCCGCCAAAATCTGATCAACAGGCTACCTGCGCGCTCTTCCCCCGGGCGCGCAGGACGTTCTTTTTTGCGCTTGGCGCTGCAAGTGCGCGCAACCAGAGGCGTTGGCGCGGTCGATCCAATGCTGCCGGATAAACCGCTCTGAAATAATTACTTACCGCGCATCTTGCTTTGCCGCGCATCGCAGATCGCCAGAGGCTTGGCCTGCCGCAGCCGTGCATTAACGCGGCCGCGCCGGGCCTTTTCGTCCAGCGCTGATGGGGCGCGCGGCGTAGCGCTTGTTGGGTGGCCCGCCCGGGCCGCCGGGGCCACGTGGCGGTCCGCCGGCGCTGCGCGGCCGGTCATTGCCGCCAGCCGATGGCCCCGTGGCCGATGGCGTGATGACCCCGCCTTCTTCCTCGCCGCCGGTGCGCTTCAGCGCGGCCTGGAATTTTGCAGCGGCGCTGCGTGGGATCTGAAAAAAGGTTTCGTTGGCGCCAATGCGGATCGCGCCAATCTCGTTCTTGGTCACATGGCCACGCCGGCACAAGAGCGGCAAAATCCAGCGCACATCGGCGTTCTGGCGCCGGCCGATATCAACCTTGAACCACAATGTATCTTCAAAGCCCGGCCGGTGCCCATCGGCGCTGCCTTGCGGCTGGACGGCGCGGTCGATGAGCTCTTCAGGCGCCGGCATGCGGGCGCGGTGGGCGCGGACAAGGGCGGCGGCAATGTCTTCGGGCGATCGTTCGGCGATCAGCCGCTCGGCAAGCGCGCGGTCATCCTCGTCGAACTCGACGGGTTCCAGCAACTGCGCGATCAGCCGCTCGCGGTCATTGCGGCGGATGTCGTCTGGCGTGGGCGGGTTGATCCATTGAGCGTTTATCTTCGCACCGCCCAGCATCCGCTCGACCATCCGGCGGCGCGGATAGGGTACGAGCAGCACGGCGGTGCCCTTTTTGCCCGCGCGACCCGTGCGCCCGGAGCGGTGCTGCAAGGCCTCGGCATCGCGTGGCAGCTCGACATGGATGACGAGGCTGAGCGTCGGCAGGTCAATGCCGCGCGCGGCGACATCGGTTGCGACGCACACGCGCGCACGCCGGTCGCGCAGTGCCTGCAACGCCTGGTTGCGCTCGTTTTGCGAATGTTCGCCCGACAGCGCGACGGCAGCAAAGCCCCGCTCGATGAGGCTGGCGTGCAAGTGGCGCACATTGTCGCGCGTGGCACAGAACAACATCGCCGATTCCGCTTCGTGAAAGCGCAGCAGGTTGACGACCGCATTTTCGATGTCGGACGGGGCGACCGTCACCGCCTGATAGCTGATGTCGCCATGCCCGCGGTCTTCGCCAACGGTTGAAATGCGCAGCGCATCGCGCTGATAACGCCGGGCGAGGGCAATAATCGGCTTCGGGATCGTCGCCGAGAACAGCAAGGTCCGGCGTTCCGGCGGTGTGGCATCGAGAATTTCTTCCAGATCTTCGCGAAAGCCCATGTCGAGCATTTCATCTGCTTCGTCGAGCACCGCCACCTTAAGCGCGCGCAGGTCAAGCGAGCCGCGCTCCAGATGATCGCGCAATCGCCCCGGCGTGCCGACGACGATATGCGCGCCCTGCGACAGCGTGCGCCGCTCTTTTGCAGCGTCCATACCGCCAACGCAGGTCGCGATCTTCACGCCCGCCTTTTCAAAAAGCCAGCGCAGCTCGGTGCTCACTTGCAGCGCGAGTTCGCGCGTCGGTGCGATGGCGAGTGCGAGCGGTGCGCGCAGCAGTGGGGGCTGGCCGCTTTCGGCCAGAATATCGCTGGCCATTGCCAGGCCAAAGGCAACCGTCTTGCCCGAGCCGGTCTGCGCCGAAACAATCAGGTCGCGGCCCACAGCCTCAGGCTCCAGCACGGCGGCCTGAACCGGGGTGGGAGCGACATAGCCGCGCGTGGCAAGCGCTTCCGATAGAAGCGGGGGGAGCGAAGAAAAGGGCATGAGCGTCCAATTGGGTACGCCGCGTTTGTCGCGCGGCTGGGCTGTCCTCGGCATCATCACCGGGCGAGCGTTGAGGGCGATGCGCCATTCGCGCGCTTTCGTCAAGCTGCCGGCGTATTTGGCGACTGCCAGTAACCCTCCTCGCCGGCGCGCGGTCTGACCACTTGGTGCCGCGGCAATCGCGATCGGGCGAGACATTCCGTAGCGCGCCCGCTATGGGCAACGTCACTGACGATTACAGCGCACAAGGAGCGTTTTGCGATGCGGTTTGGGGCAATGCTCGCCACAGGAATGATGCTGACCGGGGTGGTGTCGCCCGCGATCGCCGGGCCGGGGGCGTGGACCCCGGTGCGTGATCGCAAGGCGGCGCTTGAGGCGGTGCTCGCCAAAGGCTTGCAATCGGGCAAGCTCCAGAGTTTTGAGCCCAGGCGCGCGCGCGACCTGTTCAACGACATCGCCCGGCGCGAACAGCGTTATGAAGCTAGCCCGCCGGGGCTGACGCTGACCGAGAGGCGCAACCTCGATTTCCGCTTCAACGGCATGATCGACGCGCTGAAGAAGAAGATCGGCAGCTAGGCGCCTCACTGCTCACGGCGGATGGCCGATCGGCACGCCGGGGAGTTGCCCGTGCCGGCGCCTATGCTATCGCTGCGCGGAATAACATTATCTCTCATGCGGAGACATGCTGATGCGCGCTGCCGTTCTTGCTCTTGGTCTGGCTATCACAGGGGTTCTGGCTACCGCCAGCGCGCCTGCAATCGCAGCGCCGGTGCACCGCTATGGTGATCTCGCGCTTGCCCCTGCCGGCGACCTGATAGCAACGGTTGAGGTGACGAACGAGGCAACCGGGCACGGCGCCATCATGCTGCGCTCGGCCAGCAGCGGCAAGGTCATCGGTTCGGTCGATCCGTGCGCGCGGTGTGGCTATGCCGATCTTGTATTTGCCAGCGACGGGCGGCTCGCCTTTCTGGCGCGCGACCGGGTTGCCGGCACGGTCACGCTGCACGTGGCTGGTGCTGATCGCCGCGCAACCACCGTTGCGACCATTGCGGGCATTGCGCAAACCCCGCGTTTTTCGCCGGACGGCAAGAAGATCGCGGTGCTGGTAACGCTCGGCGCCGCCAAGGAAGCGGGTGCCGCGCAAGCCGGTGTGCGGCAGGTTGGCGAAATCGGTGAGCATAGCGACGAGCAGCGGCTGGCGGTGTTCGATCTGTCGCAAGCCGCGGTGGCGAGCGATGCCATCACGCCGCTGTCGCCGGCTGACCGTTATATTTATGAATATGACTGGGCGCCGGATGGCCGGGCGCTGGTCGTCACCTCGGCGCTTGGCAATGGTGATGCGAACTGGTGGGTGGCAACGCTTGACGCGGTCGACGCCCAGACCGGCGCCGTCCGTACCATCGCCAAGCCCACAACCCAGCTCAATTTTCCACGCGTGTCGCCAGACGGCAAGACCGTGGCCTATATTGGCGGGCTGATGAGCGATTTTGGCTCGGTCGGCGGGGATGTCTGGACAGTGCCGTTTGCGGGCGGCACCGCGCGCAACATAACCCCAGGCGCCCGCGCGACGGCCACGTCGCTGTTCTGGCTCAAAAATGGCCTGCGGGCGACCACGCTGAAGGGCGATGCCACCCAGATTGTTGACGTGGCAGCCGGTTTCTCGGCACCCTTATGGTCGCGCCCGGCATCGCTTGCGGCGGCCGACGGCCGCGCGGCCTTCAGCGCCGATGGCCGCATCATGGCAACGGTCGTTCAGGATTTTGTGCGGGCACCGGCCATTTATGCCGGCGCCGTTGCCGCGCCCCGGCAAGTGACGCATGACAATGATGACGTGGCACCGCTCGTCAGCGCGCGCAGCATCATGTGGAAGAATGAAGGGCTGGACGTGCAGGGGTGGCTGCTCGCCCCGGTCGGTGCTGATCCGGGCAAGCCCGCGCCCATGATTACCGTGGTGCATGGCGGCCCCGCTGCTGCCAGCACGCCGGGCTTTGTCGAACGCGGGGCAATGGCCGATTTGCTGGCGGCCGGCTATTATGTTTTCCTGCCCAATCCGCGCGGCAGCTATGGCCAGGGTGCCGCCTTTACCGAGGCCAACAAGCGCGATTTCGGCGGTGGCGACTTGCGCGACATTCTGGCCGGCATTGACGCGGTGGAAAAGGTCGCGCCGGTTGATGATGCGCGACTTGGCCTGACGGGGGGCAGCTATGGCGGGTTCATGGCGATGTGGGCCAACACGCAGACCAACCGCTTCAAGGCGATTGTTGCAGGCGCCGGGCTTTCCAACTGGATCAGCTATTATGGCACCAACGGTATCGACCAGTGGCTGATCCCCTATTTCGGCAAGACGCTGTACGAAGACTATGACGCGTACCGCGCGCCCTCTGCCATCTATTTCATGAAGAGCGCGCGCACGCCAACCTTCATCTATGTGGGTGAGCGCGACATCGAGGTGCCGCCCACGCAGTCAATCGAATATTGGCACGCGTTGAAGGATCTTGGCGTGCCGACCAGCCTCGTCATCTACCCCGATGAAGGCCACGGCATCCGCGGCCCCGCCAACGCGCAAGACCTGCGCAAACGCTCCGTCGCGTGGTTCGACAAATATCTGGGTGGAGGGAAATAGGGGGCGTGCCCGCTGGCGGTTCTAACGACCCGGAGGATCGAAGACGGCCGCTGGCGCTCGTTGCGATGTCTGCACCTCGATGACCCGCAACAGGATGTCCTGCCCCGACACCCCGTTGCCCTGACGCCCGATGGTCGCCGTGCAGACGCCATCAAATGTCTTATATTCAGACAGGTCGGCGTATTCGCTGCCGGCGACGATGCGACGCACCAGATGGCTCGACGGATCAACCCATAATTCGAACGAGTCGGCGTCCACGGGGTCAATTCGAAGTACCCTGTAGCGCGCGCCGTCGCGACTTCCGTCTGCCAGCAGTTTGAATTTCGCGGGGAAGCGCTTTGGGAAAAACCAGCCAAAGCTGCTCAGATACGCATCACGGCGCTGCTTTCGAAGAACGGCTTTGTCCGATACGATCTTGATCTGGCCATCAGGCCCGACCTGCCAGGCTGACGTGCCGTTATACCCGGTTTTCCGCACGGCCCGGCCATTCGCAACGCTCGTTATCGACGATTTGAGCGACTGCATGTCATGCCAGACGTCATTTTGAATTGGCGGCATGCCGTTGATGTCGGCTTCACTCCTTTCGTGCCAGCTTTCCACCCGGTCCCAGGCGGCACCCCCGCAAGCTGCCCTCATTTCTGAAAGCAGCCTCATTTCCGGCCGAGCACCGCCGGCGGACGCTGCCGCGCCTGACGCTGTGGCCAGCGCCGCCAAAATGATGGAAAATCTCATTCCCCCAGGCTCGCACACGCCAACCGACAATGCAATCTCACTGACTTTAGGTCACCGACATCTGGTCGGCGTAGCGACTATGCACAAGGCCGTCGAAGCCGGCCGCCCTGACAGGTTCGCCATTCTGGCGCGGGCAGTGCCGCATTGCTCAGCGCAGCGGTTTGCCGCTGTCTTTCCACCGGTCGAGGATTTGCGAGTCGGGCAAGGTGCTGGTGGTGTTCCGCGCGCTCACAGCCGCGCTACCGCTATCGGCATAGCGCGGCTGGATTTGCGAGGGAGCGGTCGCGGGCGCAAAGGCGGCGGTCGCGCCTTGCGCCAGACCGGCGGGGGCGCCCGCGCCAAAGGGTGCCGCCGGTAGCGCAGCGCTTGCCATCACCACGGTTGCCGACACCCGCCCGTGTGGCCCGGGCACTGGCTCACCACCCGCATAGGCTTGCGTGAACGCGGCCGGTGTCCCCCAATAGCCCTGCCAGCGGTGGAAAAAATGCGCGCCGATTGCAGCCGTCATCACCAGGCTGCGGTTCCACGCCGGGGTCACTGCATAGGTGTGGTAATGCGTGGCCAGGCCGACGCCCGGCTCGACATATCCCGCAAGCATCAGCGCGGCGGTGCGCGCCGCGCGGCGCCAGCCTGCGGCAGAGGGTATTCGCGCCATCGCGCCGTCGCACGCAAAGCTGAACTGGCAGCCGCTCGCCCGTTCCGATCCTTGATAAACCACGCCGCATACGGTGTTGGGAAAGGCCGGGTGCCGCACCCGGTTGAGGATGACTTCGGCAACCGCTCGCTGGCCGGCATCCGGCTCGGTTGCCGCTTCATAATAAATCGCGGTGGTGAGGCATTCCTGCGCACGGTTCTGGTCAATGGCGGACGCGGTGCGCAGCGAAAAGGGCAGCGCCGGGTGCACCGTTCCGTCGGTTGCCGGCGTCAGCCGAGCGCCGACGGGGATGGGCAAGGCTGGCAGGTCGGCGGTGCCGGTCACCCCTTGCGCTGGCGCGGCAATGGCGTCGAGCCGGGCGGCGATGCCCGGCGCCGGCGCGGCGACAGTGGCCGCCGGATAGAGGAGCTGTGCGCCGGGGAAATGGTCCTCGGCCTCAAACCCCGTTGCGGCCGGCATGGCAAGCGCGGCCGGCGCGCTATGGGTGATGACTGCCCGGAGCGCTGCCTGCGCGCAATAGCCGGCAAATACCAGCATGACCAAGGCAGGCAAAGTTGCCCGGCGCCGGGGTAACGCTGCTGCTTGTCGCCAATGTCTGCGCACCGAAATCCGTTCTGCTAGGGCGGGATGCGCCCGGTGATCGCGGTCGGATAGCGCAATTTACCAGCTTTTTCTGCACCTCATTTGCGCCTGTCCCACGGCGATACACAAGATGGTTAAGCTAACTTCCCCGTCATGTTTGGCGCATTGCGGCGGGGCATTGCCGATTTACTTCAGCGCCGCGGTTTCGAGCTTCAGCGCGGTTGCTGGAATGAGTTCAAGCGCGGGATAGGTCTTGCGCAGGTCGTCGATGAACAGCTTGGCATCGCCCACCACCACGATGCTCGCTTTGGCCGGGTCCATCAGGCGCGCAGCCGCTGCCTGCACGGTGGCCGGGCTGACGCCTGCGACCTTCCCGGCATATTTCTGAAGCTCGCCAAGCGGCACGGCGTTGATGACATAGCTGCCGATGGTGCCGGCAATGCCGCCGACTGTCTCATTGTCGCGGCCAAAGCCGCCGATCAGCACGGCTTTTCGCGTATCGAGTTCGGCGGCGCTTGCCGGCTCGCTGCCCAGCCGCTTCATTTCTCCCACGATGAGCGAGACAACTTCGGCCGCCGACGGATTTTTGGTTTGCGTGTTCGCGTTGAACGGGCCCACCCCGCGCCGGGCCGAAAGCGCGCTGCCGGCGCCATAGGATAGCCCGCGCTTGATGCGGATTTCCTGATTGAGCCGGGACGAAAAACCGCCGCCGAGCAGGGTATTGGCGACTTCGGCCGGGTAGAAATCCGGGTCTGCGCGCGATATGGCCGGGCGCGCCACGACGACGCCTGCCTGGCCAGCGCCTGGAAAATCGACGACGATGACGCGTGGGGCAGCGTTGCCGGGCGCGGGTGGCGGATTGGCGGCAGCGCTGCCGGCTGCACGCCAGGTGCCGAAATAGCGCGCGGCCAGCGCCTTGCCGGCGGCAGGCGTCAGGTCGCCGACAAGGATGAGCGCGGCGCTATCGGGCCGCCACGCGGCCTTGTAGGCGGCGCGCACATCGTCGCGGGAAATTTTGGCGAGCGATTCCGGCGTGCCGCTCAGCACATGCCCATAGGGAGCGGCGCCAAACACCGCGCGATTGGCGACATAACCGGCAAGCTGCGCGGGGTTTTTGAGCGCTACGCCAACCCCGTCAATCGCCTGAGTGCGTGCACGGTCCAGTTCGTCCTGCGCAAATACCGGGTTCCGCGCGACATCGGCCAGAATGGCGAGCGCCGGCGCGACCTGGTCCGACTTGACGTTGACCGACGCGCTTGCCCCGTCCCAACCGGCGTTGCTGCTGATTGATCCACCGAGCGATTCGACCTGGCGGGCGATCTGGGTTGCGCTGCGCGTCGCGGTGCCCTTGGTCAGGAGCGTTGCGGAAAGATCGGCCCGGCCGGCAAGCGCTGCGGGGTCGCCCGCGCCGCCGCCAAACGTGACAATCGACGCAGAAACAAGCGGCAGATCATGCTTTTCCACGACAATGACCCGCAGGCCATTGGCGAGTCGGGTGTCGGCGGGCGCCGGAAGGATGGCGGCAACCGGTGCGCCGGCTGCGGGGATGGGCTTGCGCTCGCCCTCGGGCGCGGGGGTGAAAATTTCGATGTCCGCAGGCGCGCTCAGCGCGGCCACCTGCACGGTTGCGGGCACATCAATGCTGTCACCCTTTGGCCCGCCTGGTGATGCGGGCAGATAGCGGATGGTCGCCGCGCGCGCTTCCGCCAGATATTTGCGGGCAACGCGCTGGATGTCGGCCGCCGTCACCTTGGCGATGTCCGCAAGCTGGCGGTCGGCGGCCTTGGGGTCGCCGTCAATGATGATGGCGTTGGCAAGCGTTGATGCCTTGCCATCCGGCGTTTCGCGGCCCTGGATATTGGCGGTGAGGATCTGGTTCTTGGCCTCTGCCAGTTCGGCCAGGCTGACCGGCAGGTTGCGCAGCCGGGCAATTTCGCGGCGCAGCGCCGCTTCCCCCGCCTCGGCGCTCTTGCCGCCGGCCAGAATGGCATAAAGCGCCATGGCGCCCGTCGCTTGCTTGGTGTCGAGGAACGTGCCGGCAGCCTGCGCTACCTGATCGCGATAGACGAGCGATTCGTACAGCCGCGAACTGTCGCCGGCTGACATGATCGCATTCAGCACAGCGATTGCCGGCGTGTCGGCCGAACGATCCGCTGGGATCGGAAAGCTCATCAGCACGGCTGGCAGCGGCACATTCGCCTCATACACCGTGCGATGCACAGGCGCGGTGCGCTCCGGCTCGGCCACGGTCACGCGGGGAATGGGGCGGCTGGGCCTTTTGATGGGCGCGAAATATTGGTCGATCCACTGGTCGAGCTGGGCCGGATCGAAATTCCCCGCGACGACCAGCACGGCATTGTCGGGCCGGTAATAGGTCGCGTGGAACGCGCGGACATCGTCGATCGAGGCCGCCTCCAGCTCCTCGATATTGCCAATGCCGGGCCGCGCATAAGGGTGCACTGTGTAGGCAGTTTCGGGGAAATAGGTGCCGAACAGCTTGCCATATGGCTGGGCCAGAATGCGCAGGCGATATTCTTCCTTCACCACATCGCGTTCGGAGGCAAAGGTTTTGGGGTCAACAACCAGCGTGGCCATCCGGTCGGCCTCGGCAAACAACAACCGCTCCAAGTGGTTGGCGGGCACTGTTTCGTAGTAGTTGGTGTAATCGTCGTTGGTGGAGGCGTTGTTGAAGCCGCCAACGTCTTCGGTCAGCCGGTCAAACTGCTCGGGCACCAGGTTGCGCGTTGATTTGAACATCAGATGCTCAAACATATGGGCAAAGCCCGAGCGGCCCTTGGGGTCATCCTTCGACCCGACATCATACCAGACATGCACTGCAACCGTCGCCGTCGAGGTATCGCGAATGGCATAGACGCGCAGGCCGTTGCCCAGCGTCCGCTCGGTATAGGCAAGCGGTTTTACCGCGCTCACCGATGTTTTGGCGGCGGTCCTTTGCGGCGCCTTGCGCGCGACAGGGGCGGCATCGGCGGCGGCCTGCGGTGCGATGACGGCAGCAGCACCAAGCAGCAGGGCGGCACGGAACAAGCGCATGGGGGCGGGATCCTCTCAAATCGGGCTCAGGGGTGGACGATGCCCCCAGTGTGTTACGCGTGTCAATCGCCGATCTGGCGCGTCCACCGGCATGTCGTGGCAACCGGCGCAAAGCCCAGTGCCGCATAAAGATGCTTGGCGGCCTCGCCCGATAGCGCATCGAGAAAAATCGCGTCGCACCCCTGATGGCGCAGGCGCGCCGATGCCTCGATGATATAGGCCGACATCACCCCGCGCCCGCGCCGGTCAGCCCGGCAAAACAGATGTTCGAGCACGCCAAGGCCACCGGGGCAGGCCAGCGCCATGCCATAGCCGACCGGCTCGCCCTCCAGCAGCAGCAGTGAATAGCTGTCGCGCGGCGATTCGAGCCGCATCAGCGCGATCAGGGCGTCGCCAAGGTCAGGGCTGATCGGGCCAGTGCGCTTGCCCTCTTCATGGTCGGCACGGATGAGGGGGGTCATCGCGTCCCAGTCCGCCGGGGTGTCAACCGGGTGCAGCGTAATGGCCGCCGGCGAGTGGCGCGACGCTATCTCGCCTTGGGCCAGCATTTCGATGTTGGGCGCGTTGGGCGCAAAGCCGGCAAGCGCGAGTGCGGCGGTGACGTGCGGCTCGGTCAGCGCATCGCCCTGCACCACCCGCCAGCGGCTGTGCGTCATCGCCGTGTCGAGCGCGGCGATCAGCCCCGCCGGGTCGGCGCCCGGCTTGGCATAGGCGAAATTGCCCTCCCAGATGTCGGGATGGTCGGGCGTGACGGCGATCAGTGCATCGGGCGTGTCGAGAATGTCCTGCCCGAGCAGCTCAAACCAGCGCCGGGCCGTCGCCACCCGGCGCGCCGTGTCGCCTGTCATACATCGCTTTTGCGCGCGCGTGTGGCATAGAGAAGGGCTGCCGCGAGGGCGGCCGAGCCAATGCCAATGCCAATGCCGATTGGCACCAGCGGCCATTTGCCGTCGCGTTCGGCCTGGGTTTCCTGAGCGGCGTCGCGCACGCGCTTGGCGTCGCGCGCGGCGGCTTCGATTTCGTTTACTTTGGGCGCTTCTGCCACGGCTTTCTCCGATCGATCCCCAAAAAAGACGGGGTTTCATGCCCCGGCATAGCAGTTTCTGAATGTTTGAGCGAAGGATGCCAGCCGTTGGTCCGCAATTGCCGTGCGCAGGTCGCTCATTAACGTCTGGTAAAACCACAGATTATGCTCGGTCATCAGCATCGCGCCCAGAATTTCCGCCGAGCGGACGAGGTGGTGCAGATAGGCGCGCGTCCAGGTGGCGCACACCGGGCAGCGGCATTCCGGGTCGAGCGGGCCCTGGTCTTCGGCAAATTTTGCGTTGCGGATGTTGATTGGCCCGGCCCGCGTGAATGCCTGGCCGGTGCGGCCGGAGCGGGTGGGCAATACGCAGTCGAACATGTCGACACCGCGCTCGACCGCGCCGACAATGTCGTCGGGCTTGCCTACCCCCATCAGGTAGCGCGGCCGATCAGCCGGCAACTGGGCCGGCGCAAAATCGAGGCAGGCGAACATCGCATCCTGCCCTTCGCCAACGGCAAGGCCGCCAATCGCGTATCCGTCAAAGCCGATATCGACCAGGGCGTCGGCGCTTTCGCGGCGCAGGCGTTCATCAAGCGCGCCTTGCTGGATGCCGAAAATGGCCGCGCGGGCGGCATGCTCGCCGCCGGCATTGAAGGCGGCCCGCGAGCGCTTTGCCCAGCGCATCGAGCGCGCCATGGCGTCCGCCTGCACGCCGGGCGCCGAGGTGGTCGGCACCAGTTCGTCAAACGCCATGACGATGTCCGAATCGAGCAGCCGCTGGATTTCGATCGAACGCTCGGGCGATAGTGTGTGGCGCGATCCGTCGAGATGGCTTTTGAAGGTAACGCCGTCCTCGCTGCGGGTCGTGAGATCGGCCAGGCTCATCACCTGATAGCCGCCGCTGTCGGTCAGGATCGGGCGGTCCCACCCCATGAAGCGGTGCAAGCCGCCCAGCCGCGCAATCCGCTCGGCGCCGGGGCGCAGCATCAGGTGGTAGGTGTTGCCCAGGATAATGTCGGCACCGGCGGCGCGCACATCGGCAGGCTTCACCGCCTTTACGGTCGCCGCCGTCCCCACCGGCATGAAGGCGGGCGTGCGAATGGTGCCGCGCGCCATGGCGATGGCGCCGGTGCGGGCCGCGCCGTCAGTTGCGCTGATCGAAAAGGCAAAGCGGGGGCAAGGGCCGGTGCCGGTCATGAAGTTTGCGCAGCAGACGGGGGTGCGGCGGCCTCCCCCAGGACATAGCGGCGCACATCCTGTGGCGAGGTGAACAGCGTGTCCGGCTCGGCAGCGGCCAGCGCGTCGCGCGCGGCATACCCCCAAAGCACGCCAGCGCTCGTCAGCCCCACCTTGCGCGAGGCGATGATGTCGCGCGTCTCATCGCCAATCGACAGGGTATCGGCGGCACTCACTCGCATCCGCTTGAGCACGCGGCGGTAGCGCGGAGCCTTGCCGAACAACGAGGCGCCGCACTCCAGTTGCTCAAACAGCGCAAGATTCTCCTCGCCCAGCACCGCGCGGGCGTTGTTCGCCGAGTTGGAGGTGACGAGCGCGAGTCGCACGCCATTTTGCGACAGGGTGTGGAGCAAGTCGGTGACGCCGTCGAACAGCGAGATTTTCACAATTTCATCGGCCAGTCTTTTGTGGATGTAGCGCGCCATTGCCGGCAGCTTCCAGCGCGATATCCGCAGATGGCGCAGAACCTGGCGGGTCGACTGGCCGCGCAACCCTTCAATCTCGGTTGACGCGACGCGGCGGAAGTTGAACCGGTCGGCCAGTTCGTCGGCAATCGAGAGAAACCAGTCGCCACTGTCTGCGAGCGTCCCGTCAAAATCAAAGATGACCAGCCCGAAACGCGGCGCTGGCGCCGGCCGCGCTGCCGGCATCGCAACGGCCGCCTGTGTCATTGCTGGCGCCCGTCTGGCCGCCCGCCGCCGCGCCCGCGCCTGCCGCCGCGCTCGCCATTGTCGCGCTCGCCATTGTCGCCGCGGCCGCCCCCAAAGGCGCCCAGCGTCAGCAGTTCGTCACGGGTCAGCAGGCCGTCCTGGCTGCGGTCAAGCCGGGTAAAGGTTTTGTCGAGCTGCGCCTGAATTTCGGCCAATGTCAGGCGGTTGTCCCCGTCGGCGTCGGTCTCGAACGGGCTTGGAAGCGCGTTGCGATCCCCCAGCCATTTGAGCGACCAGTCGGAAAACTGGATATACCCAAGCGACGGAGCGCCTCTGGCGATATCGGCCACGCTGCGCGCGGTGCAAGTGGCAAGCTCGGCGCGGGTCACCTGCGCATCGCCATTTGCGTCACACGCGCCAATGTACAGCGCGACCGGCTCGGCGCGGATGGTGGCGCCCGGCGGTTGCGTAATGGGTGGGGTGCGGGCCGGCGCTGGTACCGGGGCAGCCTGCGCAGCCGGCCGCGCCTTTGCCGCCGGCGCCAGCAGCACGAGCGCCATGGCTGCCGTCAGGAGCAGAGGTTGGCAGGGGTTCACGGGGCGCACCTCGGTCATGGCAGCAACAGACAGGCATCGCCATAGCTGTAGAATCGGTATCCGTCTGCAACCGCGTGCGCATAGGCGCTCTGCATCCGCTCCAGCCCCATCAGCGCGGCTACCAGCATGAACAAGGTGGAACGCGGCAAGTGGAAATTGGTGAGCAACCCGTCAACGCCGCTGAACCGATAGCCCGGCGTAATGAAAATCGCGGTGTCGCCCTCAAAGGGCTGGACGCAGCCGCTGGCGTCGCACGCGCTTTCGATGAGGCGAAGCGAGGTGGTGCCCACCGCAATCACCCGCCCCCCGCGCGCGCGCGCGGCATTCAGCAACGCAGCGCTCGCAGGGTCGAGCCGGCCCCATTCGGCGTGCATCTTGTGGTCGGCCGTGTCGGTTGCCTTTACGGGCAGGAACGTGCCCGCGCCGACGTGCAAGGTGAGCGTGGTGTGGCCAATTCCGGCCGCCGCGAGCGCGGCGAGCAGCGCCGGCGTAAAATGCAGGGCAGCGGTTGGAGCGGCCACGGCGCCTTTCTCGGCTGCGAACATCGTCTGATAATCCTCGGCATCGCGCGCGTCGGGCGCGCGGCGCGCGGCGATGTAGGGCGGGATCGGCATTTTGCCGGCGCGGTCAAGCAGCAGTTCAACCGGTTCGTCCCCGCCGAAATCGAGCGTGATGCTGCCATCGTCGCTTCGGCCGGAGGCGATTGCCCACACGTCGTGGCCAAAATCAAGGCGATCACCGTCGCGCACGCGCCGGGCATTGCGCACAAAGGCGCGCCACCGCCGTGGCCCCTCGCGCTTGTGCAACGTTGCGCCGATGCTGGCGGTGCCGCGCTTGCCCTCAAGCTGCGCCGGGATGACGCGGGTGTCGTTGAACACCAGCAGGTCGCCGGTGCGCAACAGCGCCGGCAGGTCGCTGACGATGCGGTCGTGCAGGCCGGCAGCGTCAACCGCCAGCAGCCGCGCCGAATCGCGCGGTGCCGCCGGCCGCAGGGCGATCCGCTCGGGCGGCAGCGCAAAGTCGAACAGGTCAACCTTCATCGGCGAGAGCGCTGCGTGCGCGCTCAGCGGCGCTGCCTGGGCCCGGTGGCGGGTTTCGGGCTGGGCCTGGCTGCGGGTTTTGCTGCGGGCTTTGCAGGCTTGGCCGGTGGCGCGCTGGGCAGATCAACCGGCGCGCCAAGCCCGGCTGCGGCAGGAACCGCATCCGGCGCGGGTGCCGCGAAGGCGGGTGGCTTGTCGGCCGCGACCCACGCATGAACGATGCGCGAGGGGCGGGCGGGCGGTTCGCCGCGCGCAATCACGTCGACAAATTCCATGCCTTCGATGACGCGGCCGAACGCCGTGTATTTTTTGTCGAACGCCAGATGCGGCTGAAAAACGATGAAGAACTGGCTGTTGGCGCTGTCTTCACTTTCGGCGCGTGCGGCCGACACCGCCCCGCGCACATGCGGCAGATAATTGAACTCGGCCTTCAGGTCGGGGAGCGCGGAACCGCCGGTACCGTCGCCCTTGGGGTCGCCGGTTTGGGCAATGATGCCGTCGATCACCCGGTGAAAGATGATGCCATCATAAAAATGCTGGCGGGTCAGCGTCTTGATCCGCTCGACCATGCGCGGCGCGACGTCGGGGCGCAGCCAGATGACCACGCGCCCGCCGGTCGACAAGTCGAGATAAAGCAGGTTTTCAGGGTCGGTGGGCGATGCTGGCGGCAGCCGCAAATTGCCCGTTTCGATAATCTGCGCCGGCGGGCCTTTGCCCGGCTGGGTCTGGGCCGAAACCGGGGCCGGAAACAGGCATAAAAGCGCGACAAACAGGCTGACAATAATACGCATCACATCCCCGCGCGGTTGGAACAGCTTGGCGCTTAGAGCAAATTGGCGTGCACGCAAAGGCACTCAGTGCCAGGCTGCGATCAACTGCCCAGGCGGCCGAGTTGCGCCACCCGCGCGACCACATCGGCTTGGACCGAAGGCGTCACGAATTTGTGGATGGGGCCGCCATACATCGCGATTTCCTTCACCCAGCGGCTGGCAATCGGCTGCAAGGCGACATCGGCCATCAGGAAAATCGTCTCGATGCGGTTGTTGATCTGCTGGTTCATGCCAGTCATCTGAAACTCATACTCAAAATCGGTCACCGCGCGCAGGCCGCGCACGATGACGCCTGCACCCTCGCGCTCGGCAAAGTCCATCAACAGCGAATCAAAACTCACGACATGAATTTCGCCGGCAATGTCGGCCACTTCGCGCTGCATGATGGCCATGCGCTCTTCAAGCGAGAACATCGGCGACTTGCTGGGGTTGATGGCAACGCCGATGACAAGCCGGTCAACCAGTTTTGCGCCGCGGCGGATGATGTCGATATGGCCAAGCGTTACCGGATCAAAGCTGCCGGGGTAAATGCCGGTCCGCACGCTCACCGGTCGCGTTCCAGCGTGAAGCGGGCGATGTCGCGCAGCAGGTCGGCTTCTGCGCCATAGTGGTTGAGGTGGGTCAGTGCCTGATCGACCAGCATCCGGGCCTGTTCGCGCGCGCGGTCAACACCCAGCAGCGACAGGAAGGTTTCCTTCCCGGCCTTCTCATCCTTGTGGATGCGTTTGCCGATCGTGTCCTCATCGCCTTCATAATCAAGCAGATCATCGGCGATTTGAAAGGCCAGGCCAACATCGCGGGCATAGCCGCGCAGGCCAGTGCGGCCTTCGGGCGGCACCTTGCCCAAAATTGCGCCCGCCTCAACCGCGCTGGCAATGAGCGCCCCGGTTTTCATCGCTTGCAGCCGGGTGATGGTGGGCAGGTCAAAGCTCGCTTTTTCCGCCTCTATGTCCATCATCTGCCCGCCCGCCATGCCAGCCGGGCCGGCCGCGCGCGCCAGATCAAGCACCAGCTCGGCGCGCACGAACGGGTCGGCATGGGTTGCTTCATGCGCCAGCACCTCAAACGCCAGCGCGTGGAGGCAGTCGCCAGCAAGAATGGCAGTCGCGTCGCCATAAAGCTTGTGCACGGTTGGCTTGCCGCGGCGCATGTCGTCATTGTCCATGGCGGGCAGATCGTCGTGAATCAGCGAATAGACATGGATGCACTCAATCGCCAGCGCCGCGCGGGCGGCGCAATTGCGGTCAACCGCAAATAATTGTGCCGTCGCAAACACCAGCAGCGGGCGCAACCGCTTGCCGCCGCCAATCGAGGCATGGCGCATGGCCCGGTAGAGGTCGGCGCGCGGATCATCGGGTATCGCGAGCAAGGCGTCGAACCCGGAATCGATTTCAGCGGCGACCTGCGCAAGGGCTGCCTCTAGCGCCGTGGTGTTCTGGACCATCACCGCCTCAGCCGGCCGCAAACGGCGTGGTGCCGGCCGGGCGGCCATCGGCATCGAGGCGGATGGCTTCGATTCGCGCCTGGGCTGCGTCAAGCCGTTCGGCGCAATGCTGGCGCAACAGGCTGCCGCGTTCGTAGAGGGTGATTGCCGAATCAAGCGGCTCATCGCCGCTTTCCAGCCGGCTGACGATAGCCTCCAGCTCCTTTAGCGCGTCTTCAAACGACATTTGCTGTGTTGATCCACCCTCGTCCATTGCCACTGCTATGGGGCACGCGCGCGCGCAGGGTCAAGAAGCAGCGGCGCAGCCGGCGCCCGAACACCGCATCTTTTTGGCGCACGACCGGGTTTTTTCGGTCGATTGGCGTGCGGATGGCAAATAATCTTGGCACCAGGCCATGCCGGCCCATGGCCTCATCATGCCCTATGCGCTATAGTGTTAATGGTTTGTAACAAAAGGAAATGGCGATGCGGATTGGACATATCGGGATTGCGCTGATGGCGGTTGCGGCAAGCGGCTGTGCCGAGGATGCGGCGCGCCGTGGCCCGGCCCGCGGGGCAGCGCTGGCGACCGTTGCCGATGCCAGCGGCAAGGTGATCGGCACCGCCACCGCGCGCGCTGAAAAAGCCGGGCTGCGGATCACGGTTTCAGCCGCAACGCTCGCGCCGGGCCAGCACGGGGTGCACATCCACGCGGTTGGCCGGTGTGACGCCCCCGCTTTCATGACCGCGGGCGGGCATTGGAACCCAAGCGGCGCCCAGCACGGCGCGCGCAACCCGGCCGGGCCGCATGAAGGTGATTTGCCAAACATGATCGTCGGCAAGGACGGGCGCGGCACGCTGGGTGCCATCATCCCCGGCGCGACCATCGAGGGGTTGCTCGATGCCGACGGCTCGGTGCTGGTCATTCACGCCGCGGCTGATGATTTGGTGACTGACCCTTCAGGCAATAGCGGCGCGCGCGTTGCTTGCGGCGTGTTCGGGCGGAACTGAGCAGCTAAATCGGTTCGCCCGCCGCGCGGGCGCGGGCCTCGCGGGTGGCTTCCGCCCGGGGAACGAGGCGGTAAGCCATGATGGCCGCCGTCAGCGTGACCGGAACGGCCGCCAGCAGCGACAGCACGCCAACCGACAGGCTGCCCGAAAGGGTTGAGATGCGCCCGGCAAGATACGGCCCAAGCGCCAGCCCGAGCAGGGTCGTGCCGATGAAGAACGTGCCGGTCGCCGTGCCGCGCATTCGCGGCAGCACCAGGTCCTGCGTGGTTGCAGCCGCTGCCCCCAGCGCGCAGCTTGCACAGGCCTGGGCCGGAAACAGCATGATGTAGAATAGCGCAAGGCTGGTGGTGCTGAACGCCGTTGCAATCGCCAGCGATGGCACCAGCGCGCCGAAAATCACGACGATCAGCCGCCCGGCCGGGTTGGTACGCCGCAACCTGTCGGCCACGATGCCGCCGATGGTGACGCCAAGAAAGCCCGACATTGCCCCCATCCCGCCAATGGTGAAGCCAGCGCTTGCCGGCGTCGCGCCAAGCACCCGGATGGCATAGGGCGCGGCCCAGAAGCTGACGGAATAGCTGAGGAACGCGTTCAGCCCATAAGCGACGACGGTGCACAGAAATGCCGGGTTGGCGACGATGAGTGCAAAGGTTGGTGCGTCGCGGCGGCGGAGCGCGCTTGCCCAGGAAAACACGGCATAGGCGCCAATGCCGGTCGCCACCCATTGCGGCCACGGCTCCCCAATCGCGATGAGGGTGGCGACGATGCCGCTGACAATCGCCAGGCCCGCCAGATTGTTGATGAACGCGCGGGCGCCGCCTTGTGCGGCGCCAATCAGCGTGAGCGGCGGAAGGATCGTCACCAGTTCGGCGAAAAAGGCCTTGAACGGGGCTGGGTGCGGCGGCGGCGGGGGCAGGGCTTCTGACTGGCCGCGCAACGGTTCTTTCAGGCTCGCAACGAGCAGCGCAAGCGCCAGGCCCGGCAGGCCGACGATCATGAACGCCGCCTGCCAGCCGACCAGCCCCAGCGGGCCGCCGCCCGGATAGGCGCTGTTCCAAGATTTCACGATAAGCCCGCCAATGCCGAGCGACAGGCCGCCGCCAACATATAGCCCGGCCGAATAAATGGCGAGCGCGGTGGCGCGCAGTTTGCGCGGGAACCAGTCGGAAATCAGCGAATAGGCTGACGGGCTGGCTGTTGCCTCGCCAATGCCGACACCGATCCGCGCGCCGGTGAGCATGGCGCCGCTGCGCGAAAAACCCGACAGCACGGTCATTGCCGACCACAGCGCCAGCCCGGCCGTCATCAGCCGCACCCGGTGCCAGTTATCCGCCAGCCGCCCGAGCGGAATGCCGAACAGCGCATAGAACACGCCAAAGGCGGTGCCGTAGAGAAACCCCAGATCCTCGTCGCGCAGGTTGAGGTCGCGCTTGATGTCTTCGGCCAGGATGGAAATTATCTGCCGGTCAACAAAGTTCAGCACATAGACGCAAAACAGGATGGCGAGCACATACCACGCATAGGCGGGCGCCCTGGCGGCGGCCTGCGCCGATGGCGGCGCTGCGTCTGGCGTGGCGCCCGGTGCCGTGTCGGCCATGTCCGCTCCCTGATTTGATCGTTGTCATATCCCGGCTAGCAGAGCGCAGGGCGGTTGCCCAACCCTTAAAACGCGCCGGAACCTAGCCCAGGGGCCAGCGCCCAAGCGCTGCATAATGCGCGCCGGCGCGACCGAGATGGCTTTCGAACAACATCAGATGAGCAAAGGCAAAGGGTGCGCTTGTCAGCGCTGTGTGCCGCGCCAGAAACGCGTCGATGTCGCCTTCGGCCGCGGTGCTTGGCGTAAAGCGCGCGAGCGTGATGTGGGGCAGATAGGCGCGGTGCTCGGCCGCCAGCCCAAGCCTGACCAGCGCGTGATCGACCTTGCGGTGGAGCGCCGCCAGCGCGTCGTGCGGCGCAACGCCTGCCCACAGCGCATTGGTGCGGCCCTTTTGCGAAAACCGGCCCACACCATGCAGCGCGGCGGTGATGGTGCTTGCGCGAACGCCTGCCATCGCCAGTAAGACATCGTCCGCCATGCGCCCGTCGACGTCGCCGATATAGCGCAGGGTGAGGTGGAGCTGTTCGTCATCCTGCCAGCGCGCGCCGGCCACGCCCGCCATCAGCGGCCGCAACTGCGCGCGAATGGGGGGCGGCGGGCGCAGGCCAACGAATAGTCGGTGCATAATGGCATCCGACTGGCGCATCGAAGCATTTCGGGCAACCGGTTTTGCTTGAAATGTTGGGGATTAGTGCCGATATTGCTTTTAACCGGCCTGTTGCCGGGCAAAGGAGTTTTGTGAACAATGGCTAATTGGTCTGATCCCCGGTCAAACGCCGCGGCTTTCGCGTCGGGTGCCGACGTCAGGGGCGCTGCATATGATGCCGGGCTGCGGTCCTATATGCTGGCGGTTTATAACTATATGACGTCGGGCATTTTGCTCACCGGCATCGTGGCGCTTGGATTCGCGATGAGCGGCATGGCGGCGCAGATTTTTGTGGGTGGCGGCATCCTGAAATGGGTCATCACCTTTGCGCCGCTCGCTTTTGTGTTTGGCATGAGCTTTGGCCAGGCGCGGATGTCGACCGCGACGCTGCAGGCGATGTTCTGGGGTTTTGCGGTGTCGATGGGCCTGTCGCTCTCGACCATCTTCCTTGTGTATAGCGACATCGCGATTGCGCAGGCGTTTTTCGCCACAGCAGCGGGTTTTGCCGGGCTGAGCCTGTGGGGCTACACCACAAAGAAGGATTTGTCGGCCTTTGGCACCTTTCTGCTCATGGGCCTTGTGGGGCTGATGGTTGCAAGCATCATCAACCTCTTCGTGCAGTCTGGCCCGATGGGGCTGGTCATCAGCTTTGTCGGCGTGCTGCTGTTTGCCGGGCTGACCGCCTATGACACACAGCGCACCAAGAGCCTGTATGCGCAGGTGGCGGGCACCGAGCATGAAGGGCGCGTGGTCATCATGTCGGCGCTCAACCTCTATCTCGACTTCATCAACATGTTCCTGTTCATCCTGCGTCTGTTCGGGTCGAGCCGGAACTAGTCGCGGCGGCAAAGGGGCTAATTTTTTCGCGGCCCGGCGGGGAAACTCGCCGGGCCTTTTTGCTGCAACATTGATCCGGCAAAGGTGCCTGGGCGTTTGGCCATTCCTCTGGCATTTTGGGAAAATTGATGCAGTTGTCGGTCACGGTCGAGCTTGACTATTGGCTGCCGGCGCCGGCCGATGTGCTGTTGCAAATCGAGGTGGCGGCCCTGCCCGACCAGCGGCTCGACCGCCAGTCGCTCACCATATGGAGCGACTCGCCCGTGGCCGCGGTTGCGGGCCATGCCGGCATCGGCCAGCGCTGCGTGGCGCGGGGCGAGGGCCAGTTTCGCCTGACCTATGACGCGCTCGTCACCATCGACCGGGCAAAGGTCGACATCGCCGGCCTGGCCGCGACGCCGCTTGCCGCCTTGCCCGGAGATGCCATCGCCTATCTGCTCCCCAGCCGCTATGTCGAGGGGGACGAGTTCGAGGGGTTTGTCAGCGCAACATTCCCGTCGCTCGCCGGCGGCGCGCTGGCGCAGGCGCTCGTCACATGGATTGACCGCAACCTGGTCTACCGCGCAGGCGCCAGCAACGGGACGACGACCGCGCTCACCACCTTTGCCAACCGGTCGGGCGTGTGCCGCGACTATGCGCATTTGCTGGCCGCACTCGCCCGCGCCGGCGGCATTCCCGCCCGGTGCGTTGCGGCCTATGCGCCCGGCGTCAACCCGCCCGATTTTCATGCGGTGTGCCAATTGTGGCTGGCAGGCGCGTGGCATCTGGTGGACGCAACCGGCATGGCGGGTGCGCGCGACCTGGCGATTGTCGCCGTTGGGCGCGACGCAACCGACATCGCCTTCATGACGGTGTTTGGCACGGCAACACTGTGCCGGCAGGAGGTGTGCGTCACCGTCGTTTGATCGCCGCGGCCGCCGTGCCTCGCCTGTCGACCGCCTCATCGACCGCCCGGTCGCCTGCCGGGTCGCCTGCGACATCCCGGGACAATGGCGCCCCTCCTGTGCGACGTGATCGCATGCGTGCGCAGTAAAGGTGCGGTTAACCATATTGTCGCATGATGGCGCCGTAGTCGATGGTGCAGGGCAGGTGTTGAGATGGGTGCACAGATGAAGCCGGCCGCGGGTGTGCTGGCGCTCGCCGAGATGAAGGAATTTGCCGGCTTTTCGGCCGCGACGCAGCGTTATGTGCGCCGTGCGCTCGACATTGGCCTCGACCGGGAGGATGCGCTGGAGCGCTGGTCGCGCGATGTCGTGGAAGCCGCCAGCATCCGCGCGCAGTCGCGGCTGTATGAACGGCTCCCGGATCTTCGGGCGATGGTGCCGGGCGATAGCGGGCTTGGCTCCTCGGAACCGTTTCTGGGCGGGCTGATAATGCTCACCGCGTTTGATTTGGGGCAGGCCCGGCTTCCCGGCTTTTCGGCCTATCGTTTTTTGTATGAACGGCTGATCGGGGCGGAAGTGCGGCCCTGGCTGCCGGCGGCGTTTTGCGCGGCGGCGGCGCTTCCGCATTTGCAGCCGGAATTGCGCCGTACCTTGCTCCAGTCGATCAGCGAGGCGGCGGCGACTGCATCGGGCTGGTCAAATCGTCAGCCCGCCTTTTTCCCTTACTGGGTGGAAAAAGTGGATATCGCCGCGCTGCCGAACTGAGCGTCAGCCGCGCTGCGCGGCGTCCATCGGCACGGCGGTGACCGGATAACCCAAATCGTCGGGGATGCACAAATGCGGTGCCCCGTCGCGCTCCTCTACCCACGGCGTCACCATGCGTGCCGGAATCTGGCGGGCGTGGGCCACTGCGTCGTCAAAGCTTGCAAATTGCGCCAGCCGCTCAAGGTTGCACCGGGTGGGAAAGATGATCGACACGCGCCCGGCACGCGCATCGTCGAGCACGCCGCGCGCGCTTTGCCAGAAGACGCGAGTGTTTTCGGTCGCGTCCACCTCGGGGTCCGGCGCGCCTTCCGGCAGCTTTGCAAGAAAGAACAGCGTGTCGAAAATCCGCATATGCGGGTGGCGCGGGCACCAGCGGGCAAACAGAGTGAGCGCCTCAAGATCGAGCGCCAGGCCATACCGGGCAACAAGCGTGGCGAAGGCGCCGTCCGCATGCAGGCCTTGGCGGATGGCGGCCAGCGCGCGCGGGTCGGGCAGCGGCGACAGCCCGATTGGCAGGCCCGCTTCCTCGATCATCTCTCTGATGGCTGCGATTCGCGCGGGCTGTTCCCAATTGGCGCTGCTGCCGGGGGTGTGGCGCTCGGCATGGTCGTGGTCGGCGGCGTCGATGCGGCCACCGGGAAACACCAGCGCGCCGCCCGCAAACGCCATTGCCCGCGCGCGCTCCACCATCAGCAGATCAGGCGGGCCGCCTGCGCGTTCGCGGAACAGCACCAGCGTTGCAGCGGGAATGGGTGTTTGCGGGTCGCTGGCCATGGGCGGCAGCCATAGGCGGCGGCGCTGGGCTTGGAAAGCGCGCGCGTGCATCGCCGCTGGCGTGGTGCACTGCCGCTGGCGTGGTGCTCCGCGAGCGGACGCCGGGCATCAGAACTGGAGCGACGGCTCAGCCGATGCTTCAGGGGTCAGCCTAGGCGGCGATGGCCAGCCGGTCGCGCCCGCCCGCTTTTGCCCGGTACAGCGCATCGTCAGCCGCGCGCATCACCTGGCTGCGCGACATGGCCGGGCCGAGCAGGGCAACGCCGGCGCTAACGGTCACCGATACTGCGGTGCCATCTGGCGCCGGTGTGACATGCGCCGCGAAGGTGCGGCGCAGCCGCTCGCAGATCAGCGCCGCCTGGGCGATGTCGGTGCCGGAAAAGATGATGCCGAATTCTTCGCCGCCCAGGCGCGCCACATAGTCGGAGGAGCGGATTGCCCGCCGCGCTTTGTCGGCAAAGGCTTCGAGCACCAGATCGCCAACGCCGTGGCCGTGCGCGTCATTCACGCGCTTGAAGAAGTCGATATCGAAAATCGCCACGCAATCGCCGCGCGTGTCGGCAACGCCGAGCTCGATCCGGCGATCGAGCAGCATGTTGAAGGCGCGACGGTTGGCCAGGCCGGTCAACGGGTCTGTCGTGGCCGCATGCGCCAGTTGCAGCTCAAGCGCCTTGCGTTCTGAAATGTCGCGCACGGTGCTGATCCAGCCACCGGGCTTGCCGTCATCGTTGATGAGGCAGCGCGTCCGCGCTTCGAACCAGCGCTGCTCGCCACTGGCAAGCGCCGCACTATATTCAACGACGGAGATGGCCGCTGCATTGTCGAACACGCCCTGATAAGCGACTTTGACGGCCTCGGCATCGGGCCCGCCGCCAAAGTCTTGCGGGCGCCGCCCGATCAGCGACGCGGGATCGACCCTCAGGATTTCGCGCACCGAGGGCGAGGCATAGCGGATGACACCTTTGGTATCGAGCGAGAGCACCATGTCGGTCGAATTTTCGGTGATGAGCTTGTATCGGGCCTCGCTCTCCGTCAGCCGCTTCAAGATGGCACGCCGCTGTTGCAATTCTGCCGATACAGGCAGCACCGTCAGCACGGTGACGGCAAGAAAAAGCTGGAAGAATATCGCACGCGACAGCGGCAAATCGCTGACGAGCGCGACCGGGCCCTGCCCCATTGCGGTATAGCAGCCGCCGATCAGCCCCAATATCATGATGCCTGTGACCGTACCCACCCGGTCGAGCCGGAAGGTCGCCATCATCAGCGGCAGCATCGGCAAAAACAGAATCGGATGGCGGCCAAAGCCAAACACGCCGACGCACACCGCCACCATCAGCGACAGCAATATTGTGGCCTCGCCCTTTTGGCTGGCATCGGCCGCGCGCCACCAGCGGGCATAGTCGCCGCTGATGACCAATATGGCGATTGGGGCCACGATTGCGGTGCCCAGCGCATGGCCCGTAAACCAGGCCAGCCATGCCGGCCAGAACGCCATGTGCGGCGCGGTGCTGGCGACCAGCGCGCCCAGCGTTGCCGCCAGCGCCGTTGCGCCCGATGTCGCGGCCACGAACAACATGAGGCCTTCGATCGAGTCGAGAAAGCCTTCGCCGTGCCGCGATCGGCGCAGCACCCAGGCAACGGTTACGGCTTCGAGCATGTTGGCGGCGGCCATCGGCACCGCGCGGAGCGGCCCCAGCCCGAACAACGCGCTTGCGACAGCCATCGCAACGCCGCACACCAGCAGATGGGCGCGCCATTCCCGCCGCGGCGCGATATATAATTGTGCCGTCAACAGCCCCGAGGCAAGCCACAGGATGGCCAGCCCGCCATCGAGCCGACTGAACAGCATCATCGCCGACGCTGCCCCGAAAAAGGCAATGCCAAACGCCAGCGCGCGCAAATATACCGGTGAAACCGCCGCCCTGACCATGGCACCCCTTCTTGAAACGCCGGTCATAGCGGGTGGAGGTTAAACTATCCTTCCCGCCGCACCGCGAAATTGCCGGTGCCGGGCGTTGGGGGGGATTAATGGCGGTCATGCGGGGTCGCCGCGCCATGCGGCGGCTGGCGTTGCATCGCACCGGCGATGCCGGTCCGGCAGCGGGCAGCGGGCGGAGGCGGCAAGGCCAGGCTGCGGGGCGTGGGGGCAGGGTGCCCGGCCTTGCCCGATGTCAAAAGGCGGTGGTGGAGCCGAGGGGAATCGAACCCCTGACCTCTGCAGTGCGATTGCAGCGCTCTCCCATCTGAGCTACGGCCCCGCGCCTTGCCGGGCGTTTGCGCCGGCCGCTTCTGGCGAAATAGCGATGCGGGCGCTGCGATGCAACTATTTGGCAACCGCCAGACGCCAAGGCGCTGACCGGTTGCATTTTTTGCGGCAGGCGCCATACCGATAATTCGAAACCATAATTCAGGAGAGCCGCTATGGCCCGCGCATGGACACTCGCTTCACGCCCCACCGGCACGCCCACGCCGGACAATTTTGCGCTTGTCGCGGTTGAATTGCCAGCGCTTGCGCCTGGCATGGTGCGAATCGCCAATCGCTGGCTCTCGGTCGACCCCTATATGCGCGGCCGGATGAACGATGTGAAAAGCTATGTGCCGCCCTTTGCGCTTGGCGAGCCGCTGCAAGGTGGCGCGGTCGGCGAGGTGGTGGAAAGCGCGGCCGACGGCGTTGCCGCGGGCGACATGGTGCTCCACATGGCGGGCTGGCGCGACGAGGCGGTGGTGCCCGCGGCGCAGGTGCAGAAGCTTCCTGCGCTCGGTGTCGATCCGCAGGCGTTTCTGGGGCAAATGGGCATGCCCGGGATGACCGCCTATTTCGGGCTGCTCGACGTGGCCAGCGCCAAGGCGGGGGACACGGTGTTCGTGTCCGCGGCGGCGGGAGCGGTCGGGTCCACGGTGGTTCAGATCGCCAAGGCCAAGGGGATGACGGTGATCGGCTCGGCCGGCGGCGCCGACAAATGCGCCTGGGTGAAGTCGCTCGGCGCCGACGAGGTCATCGACTATAAGACAGACGGCCCTTTGGTGAAAAAGCTGGCGGCGGCCGCGCCCGGCGGCATCGACGTGTATTTCGACAATGTCGGCGCCGAGCATCTCGATGCCGCAATCGCTGTCGCCAAGGAGCGCGCGCGCTTTGCCATTTGCGGCATGATCGACATTTACAATGATGGAAAACCCACAGAACTGCGCTATCTTGCGCGGGTTATTGGCGCCCGCATCCGCATTCAGGGCTTCATCGTGAGCGATTTCATGGCCCGCGCGAGCGAGTTTTACGCCGACATGGCCGGCATGTTGCAATCAGGGGCGCTGGTGCGCGAGGAAACGGTGCACGAGGGGCTGGAAAGCACGCCGGATGCGTTTATCGGGCTGTTCTCTGGGGCCAACAAGGGCAAGATGCTGGTCAGGGTTTGAGGCCGGCAGCGCCGCCCGCATGATGGGGCGCGTGATCGGGGGGGGCGCATGATGGGGC
>JAKFUZ010000020.1 GCA_021732445.1 Sphingomonas sp.
GCTCTACGGGGCGGGGCGGGGCTTGTCAATAATCGCGCCCGGGTGCGGCCATGGCTTGCCGTTTGGGCGCGGGCGCGCCATTGAACGCCGGGTGCGCCCATGCCCGATTTCAAGCGAGTCACCTCATGAAGAACAAACTTGTCACAGTGTTTGGCGGTGGGGGGTTTCTTGGCCGGTATATCGTGCAAAATCTGCTCGCGGCGGGCGCGCGCGTGCGCATTGCCCAACGCGACCCGGGCGCCGCCCTGTTCCTGAAGCCGCTTGGCGGCCTTGGCCAAACGCAGTTTGTCGCCGCTGACATATGCCGGCCAAAATCCATTGCCGGCGCGGTTGCGGGTGCGGACGCGGTTGTCAATCTGGTGGGCATATTGAACGGCGATTTTCAGGCGTTTCATGTCGATGGCGCGCGCAATATCGCACAGGCGGCAGCGGTGGCTGGCGCGCACAGCCTGGTGCATCTGTCAGCGATTGGCGCCGATGTGCGGTCGCGCTCGGCTTATGGACGCTCGAAAGGCGCTGGAGAAGCCGCCGCACGCGCGGCATTTGCGGGCACGACGGTGTTGCGCCCGTCAATCGTGTTTGGCCGCGAGGACCAGTTCATCAATCGGTTTGCCAAGATGGTGGCGGCCGCGCCTGTCGTGCCGGTGCTGCGCGCCGCAACAAGGTTTCAACCGGTATATGTCGGCGATGTGGCGGCAGCGGTTGCAGCCGCAATTGCCGATCCCGCAGCGCATGGCGGCAAATGCTATCAGTTGGGCGGGCCCGACATCATCGCGATGGAAGCGCTGATCCGCTGGATCGCTCGCGAAACCGGCCGCCACCCGGCCGTGCTGGCGCTGCCCGATGCCGTCGGCGCGCTGATTGCCCGCGCAGGATTTTTGCCGGGCGTGCCCATTACATGGGATCAGTGGCAAATGCTGCAGCACGACAATGTCGCGGCGGCCGGCGCGCCGGGGCTGGCGGCGCTTGGCGTTACCCCCACGCCAATGGCCACCGTGGCGCCGGGCTGGCTGGTGCAATATCGCCGGCACGGCCGCTTCACGGCGGCGCGCGCTAACTGAAGCGCGGCCGGCCGCTGCCGGCCAGTATCGCCCGGCATGAATCGCGGCGCCGGCCGCCAATAGGGGGGACTCCACTTTGAACGACATCATCTCGATCATCCTGCTCGGCATTGTTGAGGGGGTGACGGAGTTTTTGCCAGTGTCGTCGACCGGGCACCTCATTCTGGCGGGCGCGCTTTTGGGCTATGACGACAGCCGCTGGCAGTTGTTCAACATCGTTATTCAGCTTGGCGCTATTCTGGCCGTTGTGGTGCTCTACTGGCGCACCTTCTGGGATGTGGCGACGGGGGTGATGCGGCGCGAGGCCGGGCCAGTGCGGTTCGTGCGCAACATCGTGCTGGCGTTTGTGCCGGCGGTCGTCATCGGGCTGGCGCTGCGCAAGCAGATCGAGGCGCTGCTGCTGCAACCGGTGGTGGTGGCCGCGGCGCTGATTGTGGGCGGTATCGCCATTCTCGTCATCGAGCGGCTGGTGCCGACCGCGCGGACCAAAGGCGTGCCCGAGCTTGCGGTGGGCACTGCGATTGGCATCGGCTTCATGCAGTGCCTGGCGATGGTGCCGGGGGTCAGCCGTTCGGGCGCCACGATTTTGGGCGCGCTGACGCTGGGCGTTGACCGGCGGACGGCGGCCGAGTTCAGCTTCTTCCTCGCCGTTCCGACGATGCTGGGGGCCAGCACGCTGGAAATGGTGCAGCATCAAGATACATTGTCGGCGGCGAACAATATTGGCGCCGGTGGCATCGCGCTGGGCTTTGCCGTCTCGTTCGTCGTCGCGCTGCTGGTCGTGCGGTGGTTTGTGGCGATTGTCAGCCGCCGGGGATTTGGGCCCTTTGCCTGGTATCGGATCATCGCCGGGAGCATCGCGCTGGTGTGGCTGATGAACAAATAGGTCCGAACCGGCTCCATAATGGCAAGGATAACGGCATACTGATGCTCTTTCGTCTCGATGTCCAATATTATAGGTAACATACACTGACCTATAATGCGCTTTTTGCGTGACTCCGCGCCCTCGCTGCCGTAATAGGCGCGCTCGCGGTGAGGATAGGCAATGGCTGAGGAAATGCTGAAATTCGTCGACCTGGTGCAGGCCTATCCCGAAAAGCGGGACGCTGTCGCCCGGGCTCAAGATTTCCGCGAAATCGCTGATCGTTACAGCCCGTCTTCCGGTGAGGCGCAGGCGGCGCGGTGTTCGCAGTGCGGCGTGCCCTATTGCTCGCTGCATTGCCCGCTGCATAACCACATCCCCGACTGGCTGCGGCTGACCGCCGAGGGGCGGCTGCGCGAGGCGTATGAATTGTCCAACGCCACCTCCACCATGCCTGAAATCTGCGGGCGGATCTGCCCGCAGGACCGGCTGTGCGAAGGCAATTGCGTCATCGAATTCGCCGGGCATGGCGCCGTGACGATTGGCGCTGTGGAAAAATTCATCACCGATACCGCCTGGGAAAATGGCTGGGTCGAGCCGCTGCTGCCGGGCCCGCCGCGCGGGCAATCGGTGGGCATCATCGGCGCCGGCCCGGCCGGGCTGACGGCTGCGGAATATCTGCGCGTGGCCGGCTATGACGTGCACATCTATGACCGGCACGACCGCCCCGGCGGGCTGCTGACCTATGGCATCCCAGGCTTCAAGCTGGAAAAGCCCATCGTCATGCGCCGGGTCGAGCGACTGGCGGCCGGGGGCGTGCATCTGCATCAGAACATTGCCGTTGGCGGCGACACCGGCCTTGACGAGCTGCGCGCGCGCCATGATGCGGTGCTGGTCGCAACGGGCGTGTACAAGGCCCGCGACATCAAGGTGCCGGGCATCGGCGCCGCGGGCGTGGTTGCCGCGCTCGACTATCTGATCGCCTCCAACCGCAAGGGCTTTGGGGACGCCGTGCCCGCCTTTGACGATGGCCGCCTCAATGCCGCCGGCAAGCATGTTGTCGTCATCGGCGGGGGTGACACCGCGATGGATTGCGTCCGCACCGCCGTTCGCCAGGGTGCTGCATCGGTCAAATGCCTGTACCGCCGCGACCGCGCGAACATGCCCGGCAGCCAGCGCGAAGTTGCCAATGCCGAAGAGGAAGGCGTGGAGTTTGCGTGGCTATCCGCCCCCAAGGCCATTGAGGCCGGCGAGCGCGTATCAGCGGTGCGCGCAACCCGGATGCGGCTCGGCGCGCCCGATGCAAGCGGGCGGCGCGCGCCCGAGGCCGACCCTGGCAGCGATTTCACGCTGGCCGCTGACCTCGTCATTACCGCGCTTGGCTTTGATGCCGAGGATGTACCAACGCTGTTCGGCGCGCCCGGCCTTGGCGTGTCGCGCTGGGGCACGGTGCTCACCGACAACAAGACGATGATGACGAGCATTGACGGGGTGTTTGCCGCGGGAGACATTGTGCGCGGCGCCTCGCTCGTCGTGTGGGCCATACGCGATGGCCGAGACGTGAGCGCGGCGATGCGCCGCTATCTGAAAAGCAAGGCGCAAGGTGAGAGGCAGGCGGCATGAGGGGGCTTGCACTTTGGCTCGTAAGCCTTGCTCAGCAGGCCCCCGCAGATGCGCCGCCGCCCGCCGTTCCGCCTCCAGCGCCTGCGCCCGCCACCGCACCGGCATCGCCCGGCGATGCCGCCTTGCCCGATCCGCAGCGGGTGGCGGCGGCGGCCGCCCTCATCGAGGCACTGCATATCGAGCGGCAATATGATGCGCTGTTTGGCCAGATGCTGCCGCTATTGACGCAGCAGGTGTTCAGCTCGATCCGCGACAATGCGACGGTTGACGCCAGGCTCCGCAGCTATCTTGCCGATGAAAAGCATCTGGCGTCGGCCCAGCGCCTGTTCGCCGCGGAATGCCTGGCCGGCTTCAAGCGGCGCTACGCTGCGCTGAAATCAGCCACCGCCACTGAATATGCCCGCGCCTTCACGCTCGACGAACTGCGCGGGCTGACCAGTTTTTACGCCAGCCCGCTTGGCCAGAAGATCCTGAACGTCCAGCCGGCGCTCCAGCAACGCCTGTTTCCAATTGGTGCCAATGCCGGGCGAGAGGTAGGCGTGGAGGCAATGCGCACCACGCTGGAAAAGCTGATCCCGGGCCAGCAGCCACCGCAAACCTGATGCCCGCCTCTTTCCGATGGACCCGCCAATGACGCCCGTATCCGACCAGCGCGACCGCCTCGCCCGCGACGGCATGTACCGCCCCGAATTCGAATCGGACGCGTGCGGCGTGGGCCTCGTCGCGGCAACCGATGGCAAGCCCTCGCGCCGGGTCGTGCAATCGGCCATCGACGCGCTTAAGGCGGTATGGCACCGGGGCGCGGTCGATGCCGACGGCATGACCGGCGACGGCGCTGGCCTTCATGTCGACCTTCCCATCGCGTTTTTTGACGATGCCATCGCGCTGTCTGGCCACCGCCCGCTGCCCAACCGGCTGGCCGTCGGCATGATCTTTCTGCCGCGCACCGACCTTCAGGCGCAGGAAGCGTGCCGCACCATCGTTGAGACCGCGATAATCGAGGAGGGCTATGCCATTTATGGCTGGCGGCAGGTGCCGGTCGACGTATCAGTGATCGGGCAAAAGGCGCAGGCGACCCGGCCCGAAATCGAGCAGATCATGATCGCCGGGCCGGCACCCGGCACCCAAAGCGCCGCCGAGTTCGAAAAAAACCTCTACCTCGTGCGCCGCCGGATCGAAAAGCGGATAATCGCCGCGCAGATTCAGGGCTTTTACATCTGCTCGCTGTCGTGCCAGTCAGTCATCTACAAAGGCCTGTTCCTCGCTCAAAGCCTGTCGATATTCTATCCCGACCTGATGGACCCGCGCTTTGCCAGCCGGGTGGCGATTTTCCACCAGCGTTACTCAACCAACACTTTCCCGCAATGGTGGCTGGCGCAACCGTTTCGCTGTCTGGCGCATAATGGCGAAATCAACACCATTCGCGGCAACAAGAACTGGATGCTGAGCCACGAAATCAAGATGGCGAGCCTGGCCTTTGGCGAACATTCCGAAGACATAAAGCCGGTGATTCCAGCCGGCGCCAGCGACACCGCGGCCCTTGATGCGACCTTTGAGGCAATTTGCCGCTCGGGCCGCGACGCGCCGACCGCCAAGCTGATGCTGGTGCCTGAGGCGTGGAGCGACACGTCCGACATGCCGCCGGCGCATCTGGCGATGTACAAATATCTGGCAAGCGTGATGGAGCCGTGGGACGGCCCGGCCGCGCTGGCGATGACCGATGGCCGCTGGGCGGTCGCTGGCATGGACCGCAACGCTTTGCGCCCGTTGCGCTATTCGCGCACCAATGACGGATTGCTGATCGTCGGGTCCGAAAGCGGCATGGTGGTGGTGCCCGAAACCTCGATTGTCGAAAAAGGGCGGCTTGGGCCAGGCGAAATGATCGCGGTCGACCTTGACGAAGGCCTGGTGCTGGGCGACCGCGCGGTGAAGGATAGGATCGCCGCCGAGGCGGATTATCCAGCGATGATCGCCGATTTCATCGCCTTTGCCGACTTGCCGGCCGCGCCCGATGGCGCCCGCCCCGGCTTCACCCGCGCCGAGCTGATCCGCCGGCAGATTGCCGCTGGCCAGACGCTTGAGGACATGGAGCTCATTCTCGCCCCCATGGTCGAAGCCGGCAAAGAAGCGACCGGCTCGATGGGCGATGACACGCCGCTTGCCGTCATTTCAGACAAGCCCCGCCTCATCAGCCAGTTTTTCCGCCAGAATTTCAGCCAGGTGACCAATCCACCGATTGATCCTTTGCGCGAACGCCATGTGATGAGCCTGAAGACGCGGTTCAGCAACCTGGCCAATATCCTTGATCCGCAGGGCGAACAATCGTCGGTGCTGGTGCTCGAGTCGCCGGTGCTTACCTGCGAAAAATGGGCCAGGCTGCGCGCGCATTTTGCGGCTCAGGCCGCCGATATCGACTGTACGTTTGACACAGGCGGCGGCCCGGAATCGCTGCGTGGTGCCATTCAGCGCATCCGCGCCGAGGCGGAGCAGGCAGTGCGCGAGGGGCGGACGGAATTGTTTCTGACCGACGAAGCCATCGGGCCGGGGCGGATCGGCATTGCCGGCGTGCTGGCGGCGGCGGCCGTCCACACACATCTGGTGCGCAAAGGGCTGCGCTCTTATGCCAGCGTCAACATCCGTACCGCCGAATGTCTCGACACGCATTATTACGCGGTGCTGATCGGCGTCGGCGCGACGACGGTGAACGCGTATCTTGCCGAATGCGCGATCGGCGACCGGCACGCGCGCGGGCTGTTTGGGGCGCTTTCGCTCGACGAGTGCCTCGCGCGGCACAGCCAGGCAGTCGATGACGGGCTGCTCAAGATCATGTCGAAAATGGGCATCGCGGTCATTTCCAGCTATCGCGGCGGCTATAATTTCGAAGCCGTCGGCCTCAGCCGCGCGCTCGTGAATGATCTCTTCCCCGGAATGCCCGCGAAAATCTCGGGCGAAGGCTATGCCTCGCTCCACCTGAACGCCATCCTGCGCCACGACATGGCCTATGATGCGCCGGCCCTGGCGCTGCCCATTGGCGGCTTTTACCGGCAGCGCCATTCGGGCGAAGCCCATGCCTATTCCGCGCCGCTCATGCACTTGCTGCAAACCGCCGTCGCGACCGACAGCTATTCGACCTATATGCAGTTTTCCCGCGGCGTGGCGGATTTGCCGCCGATTTACCTGCGCGATCTGCTGCAATTCAACGCGCCGGCCGAGGGCGTGCCCGTGGATCAGGTCGAGGCGATCACGGAAATCAGGAAGCGCTTTGTCACGCCCGGCATGTCGCTCGGCGCGCTGAGCCCGGAAGCGCATGAAACGCTGGCTGTCGCCATGAACCGCATTGGCGCCAAGGCCGTGTCGGGCGAAGGTGGCGAAGACAAGGCCCGTTACACGCCCTATGCCAATGGCAACAACGCCAATTCCAATGTGAAGCAGGTCGCAAGCGGGCGCTTTGGCGTGACCGCGGAATATCTGAACGCGTGCGACGAAATCGAAATCAAGGTGGCGCAGGGCGCAAAGCCGGGCGAAGGCGGGCAGCTCCCCGGCTTCAAGGTCACCGAGTTCATCGCCCGGTTGCGCCACGCAACGCCCGGCGTGTCGCTCATCTCGCCGCCGCCGCACCACGACATTTATTCAATCGAGGATCTCGCCCAGCTCATTTACGACCTGAAACAGATCAACCCGCGCGCGCTGGTGTGCGTAAAGCTCGTTTCGTCGGCAGGCATTGGCACGGTGGCGGCCGGGGTCGCCAAGGCGCATGCCGACGTCATCCTCGTTTCCGGCAATGTCGGTGGCACCGGCGCCTCGCCGCAGACGAGCATCAAATATGCCGGCACGCCGTGGGAAATGGGCTTGTCAGAAGTCAACCAGGTGCTCACCCTCAATGGCCTGCGCCACCGCATAAAGCTGCGCACCGATGGCGGCCTGCGCACGGGCCGCGATATCGTGATCGCCGCCATTTTGGGTGCCGAGGAATTTGGCATCGGCACATTGAGCCTGGTTGCCATGGGCTGCATCATGGTGCGGCAATGCCATTCGAACACCTGCCCGGTGGGCGTGTGCACGCAAGATGAGCGCCTGCGCGAGAAATTTGGCGGGTCCCCTGAAAAGGTCATCAACCTGATGACCTTCATTGCTGAGGAGGTGCGCGACATTCTCGCCCGGCTCGGCGTGCGCAGCCTCGACGAGATAATCGGCCGCACCGAGCTGCTCCGGCAGGTCAGCCGGGGTGCTGAACATCTCGACGATCTCGACCTGAACCCCATTCTCGCCAAGGTCGACGCCGACGATGCGCACCGCCGCTTCAACCTGCCAACGCACCGCAACGAGGTGCCCGACAGTCTGGACGCGCAAATGATCCGCGATGCCGCCGCCGTGTTTTCACGGGGCGAGAAGATGCAGCTCACCTATTCGGTGCGCAACACCCACCGGGCGGTCGGCACGCGGCTGTCGAGCGAAATCACGCGCACCATCGGCATGTCAAAGCTTGCCGACGGGCATGTTCATGTGCGGCTGCGGGGTTCGGCCGGGCAAAGCCTTGGCGCGTTCCTGTGCAAAGGGGTGACGCTCGAAGTTTTTGGCGACGCCAATGATTATGTCGGCAAGGGCCTGTCGGGCGGCATCATCGCGGTGCGCCCGGTGGTCAGTTCCACCCTTGTCAGCAACGAAAACACAATCATCGGCAACACCGTGCTCTACGGCGCAACCGCGGGAAGCCTTTATGCCGCGGGACAGGCCGGCGAGCGGTTCGCGGTGCGCAATTCGGGCGCGACGGTGGTGGTTGAGGGCTGCGGGGCGAATGGCTGCGAATATATGACCGGCGGGGTCGCGGTCGTGCTGGGCGAGGTGGGCGCAAATTTCGGCGCGGGCATGTCGGGTGGCACGGCGTTTGTCTATGACCCGGCCGGCACTTTTGCCAGGCGCGCCAACCCCGACAGCATCCTGTGGCAGCGACTGGCCTCGGCGCATTGGGAAGCGGTGCTGCTCAACCTGGTGCGGGCCCACCGCGCGGCAACCGACAGCAAATGGTCGGCCGCCCTGCTTGATGACTGGCCGCGCATCATCGGCCATTTCTGGCAGATCGTGCCAAAGGAAATGGTCGGGCGGCTCGCCCACCCGCTCGACGATGCGCTGGAAAGCGTGGCGGCCGAGTAACGCTGCCCTGCGCATTTTTTGCGGGGGTGCTTTACGCGCCGGCGCCTCCCGCTAAAGCTGCGCTGCATGTGGCAACTTTATCAATTTCCGCTATGCCCCTTTTCCCGCAAGGTTCGGCTGCTGCTGGGCGAAAAGGGCGTGGGCTATGATCTGGTTCGCGAATCGCCATGGGAGCGGCGCGACAAATTTGTCGATATGAACCCAGCGGGGCAAACCCCGGTGCTGGCGGACCCGCAGCGCGGCCTGGTGCTCATCGATTCGCTGGCGATCTGCGAATATATCGAGGAAACCGTCGAAAAGGCCGCGATGATTAACGGCACAGCCGCCAATCGCGCGGAAACGCGGCGGCTGGTGGCCTGGTTCGACACGCATTTCTACCGCGATATCACCGCACCGCTGCTTCATGAGCGGATGATAAAGCGCGTCGTCCACCGCGCGCCGCCGGAAGCCAAGGTGCTGCGCGATGCGATGAAAGCGGCCGTCGGCCATCTTGACTACACCGATTATCTGCTCGATAACCGCACCTGGCTGGGCGGTGCCACGATGGGGCTGGCCGATTTGGCGGCAGCCGCGCAGATTTCGGTCGCGGACTATCTCGGCGGCATCGACTGGAAGGGGCATGAACAGACCGCGCGCTGGTATCGCGGGTTCAAGAGCCGCCCAAGCTTTCGCCCGCTGCTGTCGGAACGAATGGAGGGAATCACCCCGCCGGCCTATTATGATGATGTGGATTTTTGAGGCACGCGCCCCGGCCGGTGCGGCAGACCAGCAGCACTGCGCTTTTCAAGACCGACATCGGCGCCAGATCCAGGCCGGGCGCCAGATCCGGCCCGGCGCAACCCACCGGGCAACCTGCGCCGGCTGACGTGCCCGACAACCCCTGTGCCCAATCTCGGGTGCTTTTTCAGTCCTCCAGACTTTTCGAGACCTGCTCGAACATGTCGCGTGACAGGCCAGGAACCGCCAGAATACGCTCCAGCTCAAGCCGCATCAGGGCAGCATGGTCAGGGCCAAAGCGCTTCCACCGCCCCAGCGGCGGCACCAGCTTGGCGGCCGTTTGAGGATTGAGCGCATCGAGCGCGATCAACTGGTCCGCCACGAAGCGGTAGCCTTCCCCGTCGCCGGAATGGAACGCCCGCTGGTTGACGCTGAAGGCGCCGACAAGCGCGCGCGCGCGATTGGGGTTGGCGAGCGTGAAATCGCGGTGACGCGACAGCTCGATCACTTGCGCCAGCGTGTCCGCGCGGCTCGACAGCGCCTGCGTCGAAAACCATTTGTCGAGCACCAGCGGGTTGTCCGAATACCGGTTGTAGAAAATGTCGAGCGCGGCCACCCGCTTGTCAGAATCGCCATTTACCAAGGTCGTCAGGGCACCTTGCCGGTCGGTCATGTTATCGGCCTGGTCAAACTGCGCAAAGGCAAGCGCTGCCGCGTCTTCAGCGCCACTGGCGGCGATATAGCCGAGCGACACGGTTTTCAGCCGGCGCAGCCCCTTGGCAACCGGGGAATATTCAAACGCGCCGCCCGCCTGCGCCGCCGCATGGGCACCGCGCCACTGGCTCTCCAGCGCCCGGCCGACATCTCGCCGCAGCGCCTCGCGCGCCGCGTGGATCGCCTCGGGATCAACCACGCCGAGCTGGTCGCCAATGAAGCTTTCGGACGGGAGCAGCACCGCTTCGGCCACAAATGCCGGGTCGAGCGCTGTATTGCCCAGCGTCTCGGCAACCGCATTGATGACGGGGCGGTGATCCGCCTGGCCGTTGCTCACCGCCTCCAGCAGCGTGTCGAGCATGAGCTGCTGCATCGCCTCATAGCGCGCAAAGGGATCATCATCATGCGCCGACAGCATGGCCAAATCGGCCGCGCTGCGGTTTGCCTCGATGATGACCGGTGCTGAAAAGCCGCGATTGATCGACAGGAGCGGCGGCTCGCCTATGCCGTCAAAGGCGATCGTCTGGGCCGGCTCGCTGAGCAGCACAAGCTGCTCGGGCGTCAGTGCAGCGCCGGTTGCCGCGCCGAACAGCCTGAGTTTCAGGGGCACCAGCATGGGCGCCTTGTCCGCCTGTTCGGGCGTTGGCGGAACGGATTGGGCAAGGCGCAGCGTGGCCTTGCGGGCGGCCGCATCATGGCTGATCGTCGCCATGATACGCGGCGTGCCGGCCTGGCTATACCAGCGGCGAAACTGCGCAAGATCGGCCGCGCCGCCTTCTTCCATACACGCGACAAAGTCCTCGCAGGTTGCCGCTGTCCCGTCGAACCGGTCAAAATACAGGTCGGTCCCGCGCCGGAAGCGTTCTTGGCCCAGGATGGTTGCCATCATGCGGATGACCTCGGCGCCCTTGTTGTAAATGGTGGCGGTGTAGAAATTCGATATTTCAATATAGCTTTCCGGGCGCACCGGATGGGCAAGCGGCCCGGCATCTTCGGGAAACTGCGCCGCCCGCAGCCCGCGCACATCCTCGATCCGCTTGACCGCGGCCGAGCCAAGATCGGCGGAAAAGCTCTGGTCGCGAAACACCGTAAAGCCTTCTTTCAGCGAAAGCTGGAACCAGTCGCGGCACGTCACGCGATTGCCCGACCAGTTGTGAAAATATTCATGCGCGACAACGGCCGACACCGCATCGAAATCATAATCGGTCGCCGTATCGGGGTTGGCCAGAATATAGCGCGAATTGAAGATGTTGAGGCCCTTGTTCTCCATTGCGCCAAAGTTGAAATCGTCAACCGCGACGATGTTGAAAACATCAAGATCATATTCGCGGCCATAGACCCGCTCATCCCACGCCATGGCGGTCTTGAGCGCGGCGAGCGCGTGATCGGTTTTGGGCAAATCGGCCGCGCGTACCCAGATGCCGAGCGCCACCTCGCGCCCGCTCATCGTGGTGAAGCTGCCGCGATTGGCGTGCAAATCGCCCGCCACCATCGCAAACAGATAGCAGGGCTTGGGAAAGGGGTCGCGCCATTCCGCCCAGTGTCGCCCGCCCGCCAGCGCGCCGCTTGCCACCGGATCACCATTAGCGAGCAGCACCGGGTAGCGCACCGCATCCGCCGTCATCCGAACGCTGTAGCGCGACAGAACATCCGGCCGGTCGGGGAAAAAGGTGATGCGGCGAAAGCCTTCCGCCTCACACTGGGTGCACAGCAGGCCGCCTGAGGCATAAAGCCCCATCAACTGCGTGTTGCGGTCAGGCGCAATCTCCACCTCGGTTTCAACGAGATGCGCGGTGCCGCTCAGCGGCACGATCAGGGCACCGCCGTCGCGCTGCCAGTCATTCACCACTGCCCCGTCAACCTTTACGCTCAGCAGCGTTAGTCCGTCGCCATCGAGCCGGAGCGGCGCGGTAGCCTCCGCCTGGCGCACGACCGAGAGCGCCGCGCGCACCACCGTGCGGCTGGCATCAAGATCGACATCCAGCGCAATGTCGGGCACCAGCCATGCTGGCGGACGATACGCATCGCGACGCGTGACAGCGGGCTGGGCGGAGGCGGCGGTCATCTCTAGCATTAGCAAAGGCCCACTGGTCTGGCGCGGCGCCGGGGCCGCAACCGGGATGAAGGGTCAACGTAGTTTTACACAAATACATCCGATACGGTAGGCGCCTCGGGTCGATTAAGGAAGCGCGCGCATGATGCAGACCGCCCCCATGCTCAAAACAGCGCCTGCCTCCGGGTCGTTGCTGGTATTCGGCCTGGGCTATACCGCGCAGATGCTGGCGGCCCGGCTGTCGGCTCATGGCTGGCGCGTTGCCGGCACCAGCCGCGCCGGCACCACCGGAACACTGCGCTTTGACGATCGTGACGCGGTTTTGACCGCCCTTGAAGGGGCAACGCACGTGCTCGTCTCAACGCCGCCGACCGACGGCGCCGACCCGGTGCTTGCAACTTATGCAGGCGCTATCGAGCGCCACCGGGGCTGGACCGGATATCTGTCGTCAACCGGCGTTTATGGCGACACCGGCGGCGCCTGGGTTGATGAATCCGCGCCTGTAGGCGCAGGCCGGCGCCATGACCGCGCGCAGGCTGACTTGGCGTGGCTTGCGCGCGGCGCACATGTGTTCCGGCTGCCGGGTATTTACGGGCCGGGCCGCTCCGCGCTTGACCGCGTGCAGCAAGGCCGCGCGCACCGGATTGCGCTGCCCGGTCAGGTGTTCAGCCGGGTTCATGTCGATGATATTGCAGCCGGCGTCATCGCAGGCTTTGCCGGGCCGCCGGGCGCCTATAATCTCGCCGACGATGCGCCGTGCGGCCAGAACGAGGTTATCGACTTTGCCTGCGCGCTGCTTGGCCTCGGATTGCCGCCGCTGACGACGATGGAGGATGCCGGCCTGTCGCCCATGGCCCGCGGCTTTTATGCTGAAAACCGGCGCGTGGCCAATGGCAAGGCCAAGCGGGTGCTTGGCTGGCAGCCGCAATATCCCGATTACCGGGCGGGCTTGCGCGCGCTCACCGCAAGCACCAGCCCGGCAAGCGCGATGATGGCCCCCGCAACGCCGACCGGTCGCCACTGATAGCCTTCCACCACCGTGGAAATCAGCATCGCGATAATCGGCACCAAAATACTGGTATAGGCCGCGCGCGCCGCGCCAATCACCCGGATGATGCTGAAATAGAGCGTAAAGGCGAGCGCCGAGGCAATGACGCCGAGATACACCGTGCCCGCGACATAACCCAGCCGCCATTCCATCACGGGCGGCCCTGCCACCGCCCAGGCATAGATTGCATCAATCGCGGCACCAATGAGCATCGCGACCCCAAGCGCTGGCACCATCGGATAGCGCCGGGCCGTCTGCGTGCCCTGCAATATGTTGGCGATCGATGCGGAAAGGACGCCGAGCAGCGTTGCGCCAACCCCCATCAGCGTGTGCCCGGTGCCGCTCGGGTCCGCCCGGATTTGCGAGGCGATCAACATGCCGACGCCGCTCATCGCGATGACCGAGCCGATAACCGCCTCGCGCCGAAACGGCTGGCCAAGCACCAGCCGCCCAAGCACGGCATTGGGGATGAGCAGCAGGGCAAACACCACCGCGACCAGGCCCGAGGTGACGAGCGTTTCCGCCGCATAGACAAAGTTGAAGTTGAGGCAGAACTGGAACAGGCCCATCGCGCCGACAAACGCCCAGCCCGCCCGGTCGAGCACCAGCCGTTCACGCCGGACCGCCGCGACAGCCAGCATCGTCAGCCCGGCAATCAGGAACCGATAGGTGACCGACCAGTTGGGCGAGACCGGCCCAAGCTGATCGCGGATGACAATCCATGTCGACCCCCAGATAAGCGTGACCACCACAAAGCCGACAATCACGCAGGCCTGGCGCGCCGGGGGAGCGGCGATATCGGCCGCAGGCGCGCCGTTCATCTGAGCGCGCCGGCACGAACGGCGCCGCTCACAGCGCGGCAATCGCGTCGGCGAGCGGCCTAATGTCCGCCACCTGCTGATGCCACGACACCACCAGCCGCGCCTCGCCCGGCCCCCAGTCGTAGAAATCAAAACCGCGTGCGCGCAGGCTGCCGGCTTCGGCGGACGTGAGGCGCAGAAATACCTCATTGGCCTCAACCGGGTGGATCAGGCGGTCGCCGGCGCTTGCCGCCAGCATTGCCGCCCCGGCATTGGCGCTGCGGGCATTGGCCAGCCACACATCATCATCGAGCATCGCCAATATCTGCGCTGCAAGATAGCGCCCCTTGGAGAGCAACAGCCCGGCGCGCTTGCGGCGATAAAGCGTGGCGGCGGCCAGATCACGGCTGAAAAACACCAGCAGTTCAGCCGTCATCCCGCCATTTTTGATGAAGCCAAAGCTCAGCGCGTCAACGCCTGCCCGCCAGGTGAGATCGGCCGGAGCGCACCCCAGATGCGCAACGGCATTGGCAAAGCGCGCGCCATCCATATGCAGGCCAAGCCCGCGCGCGCGGGTAAGGTCGGCAATCGCTGCCACCTCGGCCGGCGTATACACCAGCCCATATTCGGTCGCGTTGGTGAGCGAAACCGCATGCGGCTGTACCTGATGCACATCGTTGCGCGTCGCCGCGAGCACCGCGCCGATGCTTTGGGGCGTCAGCTTGGCGCCGGCCCCGTCGGCCAGCAACAGCTTGGCACCGTGTGTATAAAATTCAGGCGCGCCGCATTCGTCATTCTGAATATGCGCGTCGGCGTGGCAGATGATCGCGCCGTGTGGCGGGCACAGGGCGGCAAGTGCCAGGCAATTGGCAGCCGTGCCCGACGGGACCCAAAGTGCCGCCACCTCGGTTTCGAACAGGGCGGAGGCGCGCGCATCAAGCTGCTTGCTCCACGCATCGCCATCATAAGCGGTGTCGAGCACATTGGCGTCACCAAGTGCCCGCAGGACTTGCGGGCAGGCCGGGGCGGCATTGTCGGAGAAAAAGCGCACTAATGCGCCTAGCCAGCCCGGCACGCGCGCGTCAACTGCCGGATTCGATTATGGCGCGGGTCTGGGCGCTCCGGGCGCCCGCTCGCCCTGCAACGGCCCGGCCGGGCGAAGCGAAAGGCGCGGGCGATCCTCACGGCGCGGAGCACCGGGCTCTCGTGCTGGCGCGCGGTTCACGTTGATCGTACCGTCGCGCCCAAGCTCAAGGTTCAGGCCAAAGCCGCTGAACGCGCCTTCAATTCCCTTGATCGGCGTTGCAATCGGGCCGCTGTCGGGGTCAATGAATTGGTCGGGGCCGGCGTCGGGCTCAGCCGCCGGCTCGGGATCAGCTTCGGTATCAGCTTCGGTGGTGGCGTCGGTGTCGGGCGCTGCCCGCGCAACCGGGCCCACACCCAGCGCGCTTTGCATGAAATTGCGCCACACCCGCGCCGGGATGCCGCCGCCCGACAGGCCGGGATTGGGCGAGTTATCGTCATTGCCGACCCACACGCCAACCACCAGATCCCGCGCGAACCCCATGAACAGCGCGTCGCGATTGTCCTGGCTGGTGCCGGTCTTGCCATAACTGAGGATCGACAGCCCGGCCTGGCGGCCAGTGCCGGTTTCAACGGAGCTCGCCAGCAGATCGAGCATGTCGCCATGCACCCGGTTGCCCAGCGATGACGAGCCGCCGGTCAACACCGAAAACCAGCCCCGGTCCTCAGCCGCCTCAAGCCCGCGCGGCTGCACCGGGTATTTATTGGCGGCAACCGCTGCATAGGCGGCGGTCAATTCGAGCAGCGACACATTCGCCGTGCCCAGCGCAATCGTCGCCTCATTGGGGAGCGGCGTCGATATGCCCAGATCACGCGCCGCCCTGATGACGGCGGCAACCCCCACCTGCTGCGTCAGCCGCGCAGCCGCCACGTTGCTTGACCGGGCAAATGCCTCGCGCAGGGTGATTTGTCCGCGATAGCGCCCGTCGCTGTTCCGCGGACTCCACTGGCCAATGGTGACGGGGCTATCGTCGACCATCGATTCAGGCGTCAACCCGCTGCGCAGCGCCGCGAGATAGACGAACAGCTTGAACGCCGAGCCCGGCTGGCGGCGCGCCTGGGTGGCCCGGTTGAACGGGCTGTCGGCATAGGATTTGCCACCGACCATGGCGACCACGCGCCCATCGGGCCGCATCGCGACAATCGCCACCTGCGCCTTCTTCAGGCCGGCCTGCCGCACCGCCCGTTCAGCCGCGCGCTGGAGCCGGGCGTCGAGCGTCGTCGTTACCCGCGCCGCCGCGCTTATCGCGCCCGACCGGTCCCGCGCGGCAGGCAGCACCCAGTCAGCGAAATATGTGCCATCCGGCAGCGCTGACACGCTGTCCACCGCCAACCGCGCCGGCCCGGCATCGGCGGCCCGCGCCGCCGACAGCAGCCCGGCATCAACCATTGCTGCCACTACCAGCTTTTGCCGCGCGCGCGCGCCCTTCAGGTTGCCGGTCGGGGCAAGCCTTGACGGCGCCTTGACCAGCCCGGCCAGCATCGCGGCCTGCGACACGGTCAGCCGGGCCGGCGTCGTGCTGAAATAATGCCTGGCCGCTGCACTCAACCCGTAAACATTGTCGCCAAAATACACGTTGGAGAGATAGCGCGACAAAATGTCGTTCTTTGTCAGCCATGCCTCCAGCCAAAAGGCGATCATCGCCTCGCGCAGCTTGCGCCCGGCGGTGCGGTCTGAATCGAGAAAGGCGTTTTTGGCGAGCTGCTGCGTTATCGTGCTGCCGCCCTCGCGCATTCGCCCGGCCGCGATATTGTGCGCCATTGCCCGTGCGATGCCCCACGGGTCCACTCCCCAATGCCGGAAAAAGCGCCGGTCCTCGATCGCCAGAAACGCCTTTGGCACATGGGGCGGAAGTGCTGCTGCATCAACGGGTTGGCCGATAATCGCGCCGCGCCGGGCAATCGGCGTGCCGTCTGCCGCCAGCAGCGTGACCTGCGGCGGCGTGGGCGGCTCCAGCGATTTGGCAAGGGGCGCGGTAAGCGCCAGCCAGCCAACGAGCACGACAAACACCAGGAAAAGCGCGGCAACCCCGCGCACCGCCCAGCGCAGCCAGCGGAACCGCCGGCGCGTGCCCGGCGGCGCTGCGTCCTCGCCACCGTCCCCCTGCCCATCGCCCCACGGCCCATCGTCCCACTGGCCATCGTCCCACTGCCCGTCGCCCGGCCCGGAACGAACTGCGCCGTCGCCAGCCGCGCTGTCCCTGGCCCATTCTTCGCCGGCTAACCGCGATTCGGGCGGGGGCATCCCGCCAGTCAGCTCCAGCGGCTCATCGTCGTGGCGCCAAGGGCGCGGCTGGCGGCTGGACAGGCGGGAATCGAACGGATCGTAACGCATGGTCGCCATCTGCCGCCTTTTGCTGGCTTGCGGCAAGCTCCAAGCCGCGCCCACTGTATTACATCCGCAAGACGGTGGCGGCAAGCCCGCCGCCGCGCAGCGCATCGACTCTGCGGCTCGGCTGGGGCACAAGCGCGGCGTGATCGACCATGACGGCCAAAGCAGACAGGCAGCGCGCGACCCCGGCGTGCCGCGCGTGACTATAAAAGATGTGTCGCGCGAGGCCGGTGTTTCCATAAAAACCGTGTCGCGGGTGCTCAACAACGAACGCTATGTGGGGGCAGAAACCCGGGCGCGGGTGGCCGCCACGGTGGCCCGGCTCAATTTTCGCCCCAACAGCGCGGCCCGCGCGCTCGCCGGCCGGCGATCATTCCAGATTGCGCTCATCTGCGACAATCCCAGCCCATATTATGTTTATGAAATGCAATCGGGCATTCGCGACCGGTGCGAGGCAGATGGGGTGCGGATGATCGCCCAGCCCTATGACCGCAATTCCCCCAAGCTCATCGCCGATATCGAGAGCCTGATCGAGGCAACGCATATCGACGGGCTGATCCTGACCCCGCCGGCCAGCGACCACCCGGCGGTGCTCGCGCTGCTGGCGCGGCACGGGGTGGCATTTGTGCGGGTGTCGCCGGGCCGCGATCCGGGTCTGGCGCCTGCTACCTATATCGACAACAGCGCCGCTGCCGCCGCCATGACCGGCCATTTGCTTGATCTTGGCCACCGGCGGATCGGCTTTATCGCGGGCCAGCCGGGCTATGCAGCCAGCGCCCAGCGCGAGGCGGGCTTTCGCGAGGCAATGGCGGCGGCCGGCCTGACGGTTGAGGCCGCGTTGCTGCGCCAGGGCAGCTATGACTTCGCCTCGGGCGCGGCCGAAGCCGAGGCGTTGCTGGCGCTGCCATGCCCGCCAACCGCCATTTTCGCGTCGAGCGATGACATGGCGGCGGGCGTTTTGAGCGCGGCCCACCGGCGCGGGCTGGCCGTGCCGGGCGCGCTGTCGGTCGCCGGGTTCGACGATACAGCGCTTGCCCGCTATGTCTGGCCGCCGCTGACCACCATCCGCCAGCCAATCCGCGAACTGGCCCATCAGGCGGCCGATTTGCTGCTGAGCGGCGCTCAGGCGCAACGGGAGATTCCGTTTGGACTGGTGGTGCGCGATTCAACCGGGCCGGTGGCGGGCGGCTGATCCACCTTCAGCCAATGAGCCATAACGCCGCGCCAAGTGCGAGGCCGAGCGCCACGAGCGTCGCTGCGACAATCACCACCAAGGGGCGCGGGCCACCTTCCATCAACTGACGCATGGGGGAGCGGATTGCGGTTGCCGTCACCGCGCAGGCGAGCATCGCCGCGGCCGCGCCCTCAGCGGCCGATGTCACCACAAACGGCACCACGCCCAGCGAATTCACCGCCGCCATCACGAAAAAGCCAACGACAAACCACGGCAGGCCCGGCCCTTTGGCCCGCGCCCCCTCAGCCGGATAGGCAAGCGCAACAAGCGCAAGCACCGGCGCGAGCAGCGCCACGCGCGTGAGCTTGACGATGGCGGCAATTTCGCCCGCGCCGCGCGAATAGGCATAGCCCGCACCCAGCGTCTGCGCGACATCATGGATCGAGGCGCCCAGCATGAACCCCGCCTTCAGGTCACTCAGGTAAAAGACGTGCGCAATCAGGGGGTAGAACACCAGCGCCAGCGCGCTCATCGCCGAAATGCCAACCAGCACCAGCGTAAGCTGACCCTGGCCGGCGCGCCTTTCGCCAAGCGTCGTGGCAAGCGCCAGCGCCGCCGACGCGCCGCAAATCGCGACCGCGCCGCCCGCCAGCACCCCAAAGGCACTGCCAAATCCCAGCCGCCGCGCGGCCAGCACGCCTGCCCCCATGACGAGCGCCACAATCACCAGCAGCGCCAGCAGCGCGACGGGCCCCAGCGCCACGATTTGCCCAAAGGTTATGCGCACGCCAACCAGCACAATCCCCCAGCGCAGCAGCGACCGCGACGCAAAGGCCAGCCCCGGCGCAAGCCGCGCGTCCGCGCTCAGGAAATTGAGCGCAAGGCCAATGAGCAACGCCATCAACGTAAGCGGCGCGCCATAATGGTCGGAAATGAACGCGGCCGACAGCGTGCCCGCCGCCACGACCATCAACCCTGGCAGATAATCCTTCCAGCGCGCCTTCGGCGTCGGCTCGATATCCCCATAGAGGTCCGCCGCCATCGGCAGGGGGCGCTTGGCCGATTGTGCTTGCCTGTTCGCCACCCTGCCCCTTCACTGCCCCGCGATATGCCGACCGCGCAAGGGACTAGCCCAAGCGCTGCGGGTATGACAACGTTATCGGCAACACTATCGGCAAGGCAACATGGCGTGGGGAATGCGGTGATGGCACAGCGGAGCGGCGCGGCGCGCTGGATAATTGTGGCGATGGTGTTCTTCGCCATCATGCTCAACTATGTCGATCGGCAAATATTGGCCCTGCTGAAGCCTTCGCTTGAAGCCGAGTTCCGCTGGTCGGACCAGGATTATGCCAACATGGTGTCGGCCTTCCAGTTTTCGGCCGCAGTCGCGTTTTTGGGCACAGGCTGGTTCATCGACCGGGTCGGCCTGAGACTGGGCTTTGCGATTGGCGTGGCCGTGTGGAGCCTTGCCGGCATGGCTCATGCGTTTGCCGCCGGGGTTGGCGGGTTCATCGTCGCGCGGATCGTGCTTGGCGCGGCCGAATCGATCGGCACGCCGGCTGCGGTGAAATCGGCGGCAACCTATTTCAGCCAGAAAGAGCGTTCGGTCGCGCTTGGCATTGGCAATACCGCGCCTAATGTCGGCGCGGTGGTGACGCCGCTTGCCATCCCGGCGCTGGCGGTCGCGTTTGGCTGGCGCACCGCCTTTCTGGTGGCAGGCGGGCTGGGGCTGGTGTGGGTCGCGGTCTGGTTTGCCATCAAGGTACGGCCGGTCGCGCAGGAAGGCGCCGCGCCGGCGCCGGTCAAATGGTCGGCGCTGCTGCGCGATCGCAAAGTGGCGGCGCTCGCCATCGCCAAGGTGCTGAGCGATCAGGTCTGGTTCTTCATGCTGTCATGGCTGCCTGACCTGTTTCACCGGCTGTTCGGCCTGCCGCAGGGCAAGCTGGGGTTGCCGGTTGCGCTGGTCTATCTGCTGGCGGCGCTTGGCGCGCTGACCGGCGGCTGGCTGCCGACGCGCATGATGGCGATGGGTTGGAGCGTCGACCGCGCGCGCAAGACCACGCTGCTGATCTATGCGCTGCTGATCTTTCCGGTCATCGGCGTGCTGTTCGTGCACGATGCGTGGAGCGCGGCGCTGCTGCTGGGGCTTGGGCTGTTTGCGCACCAGGGGTTTTCGACCAACCTGTTTGGCCTGGCGACCGATGTGTTTCCGGCGCGCTCGGTGGGGTCGGCGATTGGCATTGCGGCGTTTTGCGGCAATATGTGGTCAATCGCGCTGATCCAGCTCGCCGCCTATTCGCTGTCGCACGGCTGGGGCTATGGGCCGTTGCTGGCGATTTGTTCCGGCTCCTATCTGCTGGCGCTCGGGTTTGTGCAGTTGCTCATCCCCCGCATCGTGCCGGTGGAGCAGGCCGAGCGCGGTGACGGTCTGGCCATGGCCCACTGAGCCAGCCGAACCCGGCCGCAGATCGCTCCCCGGCCGGGCCTGCCGCGCGGCACCGCCTCCCGGTTAGAAATTCACCCGCCCGGTAATGCCGTAATAACGGTCGGCATCGCGCGGGATTTGATAGCGATAGGCGCCGCCCGGCCCGCCATTGGCAATCGCGGCGGCAAAGCTCTGGTCGAGCAGATTGCGCACCTGGAAGGTCAACCGGTAGTGATCCGCCTTGTCAGCCACCGCGACCGACAGGTTTATGAGGCCATAAGCGCCGATAGTGCCCAGCCGCCGAAGGACCGGATCGGGCGAGAAGGCGGCAAGCTGCGAGCTTTGGTAGGAACCTTGCGCCCCCAGCAGCACGTCAAAATTGCTGTTGCTGCGCCAGCGATAATCAGCGGAAAGATTGCCCTTCCACTTGGGCGCAAAGCCAAGCGGCGTGCCCGAGGGGATGATCTGGGCCGCCGTCGCACCGGGGGGCGCGTTGAACTGGTCAACATGCGCATCGGTGTAGGCCACGCCGCCTGAAAAATTCAGGCCGGCAACCGGGCGGAAGCTTGCATCAAGCTCCGCCCCGCGAGTCGACACCCTGCCCGCATTAGTGAACCGGGTGACGACGACACCGGCGATGTTATCCGGGTTATTGGCCTGAAAATTCTGATATTGCGCCAGAAATGCAGCGATGTTGAGCACCAGCCGGCCGCCGAACAGCGTGTTCTTCAGGCCGATTTCATAGGCATTTGATGTTTCCGGCGAAATCACGTTGGTGCCGTTTTTCGACAGGTTGAAAAAAACGTTGAACGCCGGGCCCTTATACCCGCGCGAATAGGTGAAATAGGCAGTGTTGTTGCGCGTCACATCGACCTGCACACCGCCCTTGCCGGAGAAATTGGTGGCGCTGGTGCGCGCCGTGAAGGGGATGCCGTTGGTTGCCGTTACCACCCCGTTGACGCCGGGCGAATCGAACACGCCCTGGTCAAAGGCCGGGTTGATGCCGGCAGTGCCCACCGGCACGCCGGCCGCGTTTACATCAAGATTTCTGGCCGTGCGCGAATGAAACACGTCAAGATTGTCTGACGTGAAGCGAATGCCGCCGATGAACCGCAAAAAGCTGGTGGCATTCAGCGTACCCTGACCGAACAGCGAGAAATTGTCGAAGGTCGAGCCGAAATCGGCAGTACCAAAGGGTTGCGTCACTGGCGCCGCCAGCGGGCTGCTGCACGGCGTGGGCGCCGTCGTCGACAGCACCGCTCCGGGCGCCGCTGCGCAGCGCGTGACGAACCTGCTGAAGATACGCTCCGACACTGCCCGTGAATAAAAGGCGCCCAGCACATAATCGAACAATTGCTTGCCGGGCGAGGTCAGCCGCACTTCCTGCGTGAAGGTGTTGCCCGTTTGCGGGCCAAAATCATGCAACTGATTGAAGCCGACAAACGCCTGGGGCAGAAAGTCGCCGTCGCGAATTTCGGTATTCTCATACACCCTGTATGCGGTGATCGAGGTGATCGTGTGGTCAGCAACCGTCAGATCGGCCTGGAGCGAAAAGCCATAGCCCGTCTCGATGGTCGCGGTAACGAGGTTCTGCGCCACTTCGCGCGTATCTGCCCCGCGCGGAACGGGCAGCACAGCGGACGACAAATTGGTCGTCGGCAGGCCGGTTGCGCCGATAATCGGCGGCGTCGCAATAACCTCGGCGCAGCAATCATCATCATTGTGATGATAATCGGCGATGAAGGCGAAGCTCAGATTGGGCGCGGCATCCGCTTCAAGCTGCAACCGGCCGCCATAATGGAAAAAGCCGTTGACCAGCCGGTTGCGGGTGACATTGCGGATATTGCCGTCATAGGTATCAAAAAAGCCAGTCGCCCGGCTGCGGATCTTGTCGCCGATCGGCACGTTGAGCGCCACGCGCCCGCGATATTCAGAATCGCTGAAAAACCCGAATTCGGAATAGCCGCCAAAAGTGGTGCTTGGCCGTTTCGACACGATGTTGATGACGCCCGCCGACGCATTCTTGCCGAACAATGTGCCCTGCGGCCCGCGCAGCACTTCGATCCGGTCGATGTCGACAAGCTCGCTAAACGCCTCGCCCGAGCGGCTGTACACGACCCCGTCAACCGCGGTTGAAACCGAAGGCTCGCCAGCGATGGAGAAGGTTGCCGTGCCCACGCCGCGCAGGAACAGCGACTGGTTGAGCGTCGTGCCCGATTTCAGGAAGTTCAGCGTCGGCACCAGATATTGCGCGCCTTCAAGGCTCACCTTGCCAACCGAGGCCAGATCATCCCCACCGATGACCGACACCGCGACAGGCACATCCTGCAGCCGTTCCGAGCGCTTCTGCGCGGTAACGACGATGTCGCCCGGCTGCGGTGCATTGTCGTCGGCCGCCTGATCCTGCGCCGCGGCAGGGGCAGTCTGGGCGGCGGCAGGCATGGCCGCCACCACCGCAAGGCTTGCGGCCCCTGCGAACAATATTGCCTTGATCATCACATTCCTCCCCAAAATAGGTCAAACCCATGCCGCGCTTTGGCGCGTTCACGCCAACAATAATTCTTTGCCCAGGCCCAACTCTTCCATTGCGACCACGCGGTGCTCGCGCGCGCTGATTTCAGCGGCGGTGCCCATGGCAACCGCCATCAGCCCGTCGCGCGCGGTCACCTCCACCGCGCCCTCGCCGCGCACGGCCGCGATAAATTTCTGATGCTCGTAAAAGGTCGAGCCATGGTGGCTGCCAGCGTCGAGCGCCGCCCGATCGACCGCCACCACCCGGCGCTCGACCTGTTTTTCGCCGCGAAAGCCGACACGCGGCGAAAAGACCAGCGCGCCTTCGGGGATGAGCACATCGAGCCGCGCCTTGTCGCCCACGGCCGTAATTTCTTCCTGATTTTCAGCGCCATCGGCAAACATCGACAGATCGAGCATGGCCCGCGCGCCACTGGCAAAATCAACGGTGGTAAAGCTGTTGTCGATAATGTCAGGCACTTCCCCGCCATAGCGCTCGTCCAGATGGTTTACGTCCATCGCGCCCGAGCAATAGACGCGCACCGGCTCAGATTGCACAATAAGGCGCATCAAATCAAAGAAATGGCAGCATTTCTCGACCATCGTGCCGCCGGTGTTGCGCGCAAACCGGTTCCAGTCACCGACCTTGGGCAGAAAGGGAAAGCGGTGCTCGCGGATCGACAGCATCTGCAACCGGCCGATGCGCCCGCCATGCACCTCGGCGATGAACTCGGCCGCCGGCGGCATGTAGCGATATTCCATCGCCGTCCAGAACACGCGGTCACTCGCCTCGGCGCGATCGACAATCCACCGGGCATCGGCAATCTTGGTCGCCAGCGGCTTTTCACACAAAATGTGCAGGCCGGCATCGAACAGCGGCCCAAGAATGTCGCGGTGGGTGTGGTTGGGGCTGGCAACGATGACCGCGTCGCACAGACCGCTCGCCGCAAGCGCGGCTGCACCGTCGAAGGTCGCAACGCCCACCGCCCGCTCGCCAAGCGCGGCGGCCGCCCGGCCAAGCGAGGCAGGCACCGAATCAGCCATGGCGGTGACAATGGCACCCGGCGTAATCGCCAGGTTGTTGAGATGCTCGACACCCATCATCCCGGTGCCGATCAGACCATATCGGACTTGCTCTCCCAACCGTCTCGCCTCTATGTATGACAACGATGTCTGAAATTGATCTTACACCCGATTCCCGCCCGCTCGGCAAGAGTGGATTGATGGTCAGCCCGATTGCCTGGGGCATGTGGCGTTTCAGCAACGCCACAGTCGCCGAGGGTCGCGCGCTGGTGGAAGCCGCCCTGGAGGCGGGCGTTACGCTGTTCGACACGGCCGATATTTATGGCTTTGACGGCAGCGGCGGCTTTGGCGATGCCGAGCGTTTGCTGGGCCGTGTCTTTGCCGAGGCGCCCGCGCTGCGGGGCCGGATGATGCTGGCGACCAAGGGCGGCATAACCCCGCCTGTGCCCTATGATTCGAGTGGCGGCTATCTGATGGATGCGCTCGATGCCTCGCTGCGGCGGTTGCAGGTGGCCCATGTCGATCTTTACCAGATCCACCGGCCCGACATGCTCGCCCATCCCCACGAGGTCGCGCGCACGCTCGAGGACATGGTGGCATCCGGCAAGGTGCGGGCAGTCGGCATTTCCAATTACACAATCGCGCAAACCCGCGCGCTGGCCGCGGTGCTGCCCATCCCGCTGGCGAGCATCCAGCCCGAATTTTCGCCGCTTGCGATTGATCCTGTCGAGGGCGGGCTGCTTGACCTCGCGATGGAGCACGACATCGCCGTGCTTGCCTGGTCGCCGCTGGGTGGCGGGCGGATCGGCGCGCCCGAAGATGGTCGCGCACGTGCCGTCGCCGCCGCGCTTGATGTGGTTGCCGACGAAGCGGGGATCAGCCGGGCCGCTGCGGCTTATGGCTGGATCATGGCCCACCCGGCCCGCGCCATACCGATTGTCGGCACACAGAATTTGAGCCGCATTGCCGAGATTGGCGCGGTGTACAAGGCGCGCTGGACGCGGGCGCGCTGGTATGACGTGCTGGTGGCGGCGCGCGGCGTGCCGCTGCCATGAGCGCCGAGGCGGTTCAAGGCCCCCTGCCGCGTTGCGAAATCAGCTGGTTTTCGGCGCTGTGCGACGATGATTACGAGTTTTTGGGGGTGCCCGACGCCGCGCTCAGATCGAGCTGGCAGCATTGCCGCGACATCGTGATGCAGGCTGAAACGGGCGGGTTTGACAATATCCTGCTGCCGTCGGGCTATGCGCTGGGCATTGACACCACCGCCTTTGCTGCCGGCATTGCGCCGATGCTGCGCCGGCTGGCGCTGCTCATGGCGGTGCGCGTGGGAGAAAGCTGGCCGCCGCAGCTCGCCCGCCAGATTGCGACGATCGACCAGATGCTGGGCGGGCGGCTGAAGGTGAACATCATATCGTCCGACCTGCCGGGCGAAACGCTGGCCTCGGCACCGCGTTATGCCCGCACCACCGAGGCAATGCACATATTGAAGACGCTGCTGAACGGGGAGCCGCTGGATCATGACGGAACCTTCTGGAAGCTGAAGCTCGACCCCCCGCGTATCGGCACCGTCTCCGGCAAGGCGCCGCAGCTTTATTTCGGCGGTCTGAGCGACGATGCTCGCGACGCCGCCGCCAGAGGTTGCGACGTGTATCTGATGTGGCCCGACACGCGCCAGGGCGTGGCCGAGACCATTGCCGACATGCGCGCCCGCGCCGCGCGCTATGGCCGCACGCTGCGCTTTGGCTACCGCGCGCACATGATTGTCCGCGAAACCGAAAGCGCCGCCCGCGCCGCTGCCGACCGGCTGCTGTCCAGGCTCGATGCAGCGCAGGGCGCCGCGATTCGCGCAAAATCGCTCGATTCGGCGTCTGCCGGCGTTGCCGCACAAGCCGCGCTGCGCGAAAATGCTGGCGACGATGGCTATGCCGAGGCCAATTTGTGGACCGGCATCGGCCGGGCACGCTCCGGCTGCGGCGCGGCAATCGTGGGTGATCCGGACCAGGTGATCGCCAAGCTCAACGATTATCGTGCCATGGGCATTGAGGCGTTCATCTTGTCAGGCTATCCTCATTCGGCAGAAGCAGATCTGGTCGCACGCCATGTGTTGCCGCAGATCGACCACGGCCTGCTGACATAAGCCCGGCTGGCAAAAGGATTACGCGAACCCATGGCCGACGCCGCCGCCACAACACCCCTCGTCGTCGGCATTGGCGGCACGATTGGCGGCGTCTCGTCAACCGAGCGCGCGCTGAAAATTGCCCTGGAAAGTGCGGGTCGTCAGGGGTTTCGCACCCGGATGTTCGGCGGCGCCGACATGGCCCGTTTGCCGCTATACGATCCCAAGGCCACCAGCCGGACTGATGAAGAACTGGCCTTTGTGGGCGCGGTGCGCAACGCGTCGGCCCTCATCATCGCGTCACCGGGCTATCATGGCAGCATTTCGGGCGTGGTGAAGAACGCGCTCGATTTGCTGGAGGAAACGGCGGGCGACGCCCGGCCCTATCTTGCCGACATGCCAGTCGGGCTGATCGCAACGGCCTATGGGTGGCAGGCAACCGGCAGCACCATCGCGGCACTGCGCTCGATCGTACACGCGCTGCGCGGCTGGCCAACACCCTTTGCCGCCGCCATCAACACCCAGCTTACAAAGTTCGACGATGCCGGCGGCGCCAGTGAACCGGCCGTCATCGAGCAGCTCGCGATGGTGGGCCAGCAAGTTGCGCGGTTTGCGCCATTGGTCGCGATCCATGGTTGAGCTTGGCCGCCGGACCGCGCTGGGCGCGCTCGGGCTGGGCGGTGCCGGGCTGTTGCTGCCGACACGCAGCGCAGCGGCGCTCCGGGGAGGCGGGCCGGCGCGCCCCATCCACGCCGATTTTGCCGACAAGCGCGGGATGCTGCTGCACCGGCAGCGCGCGCCGCTGCTGGAAACGCCGTTCGAGGTGTTCGACAAAAGCGTGTTCACCCCCAATGACCGGTTCTTCGTGCGTTGGCATTATGCCGATATTCCGCTGGACGTGGACGCTGCAACCTTCCGGCTCACCATCGGCGGCGCGGTGCGCCAGCCGCGCGCCCTTTCACTTCCCGAGCTGCTCCGGCTGCCCCGGGTCGACGTGAACGCCGTCAACCAGTGTTCGGGCAATTCGCGCGCGCTGTTTTCGCCGCGTGTGCCCGGTGCGCAATGGGGCAATGGGGCAATGGGCAACGCGCGCTGGACCGGGGTGCGCCTGAAGGATGTGCTGGCGCTGGCGGGCGTTGCCGCTGGGGCCAGGCGCGTGCGTTTTGCCGGGCTTGATCGGCCGCCCGAAGGCGCGGACTGGTTCGCCAAGTCGCTCGCCATCGACCACGCGCTTGACGGCGAGGTGATGATCGCCTTTGCCATGAACGGCGCGGCGCTGCCGGTGCTGAACGGCTTCCCGCTGCGGCTGGTGGTGCCGGGCTGGTACTCAACCTACTGGATCAAGGCACTCGACCAGATCGAGGTGCTGGCGGGCGACGACGCAAATTTCTGGATGGCCAAGGCCTATCGCATCCCGACGGCGCCGGGCGCAAGCGTCGTGCCCGGCGCGAAAGATTTCGAGACCACGCCGATCAACCGCATGGTGCCACGCAGCTTCTTCACCAGCCATGCCGGCGACATTGCGGCTCGGGCCGGGGCGCCCATCAACCTGCGCGGCATCGCCATGGGCGGCGCCAGCGGCGTGGCGCGGGTAGACCTGTCATGGGATGGCCAAAACTGGCAGCCAGCAACGCTGGGCCGCGACCATGGGCAATATTCGCTGCGCGCGTGGTCGGCGCAGCTCACGCCCCCCGCCGGCACCCACGTCCTGCGGTTGCGCTGCACCAGCACCAGCGGGCAGACGCAAAGCGCAACGCCTGTTTGGAATCCGAGCGGCTATATGCTCAACACCATCGAGACCCGGCGGGTGACGGTCGCATGACCGGGCGGCCGGTTTTGCGCGCCTGGGCAACGCTCAGCCTGCTGGCGGCAGTTTCCGGTTGCGGTGGCCCGGGCGCGACGCCGGCTGCGATTGACGACGCAGCCCCGGCGCCCGTTCCGCCGAGTTTTGCGCTCAAATCGGCCACGCTTACGTTGCCCGAGGAACGCCCGGTACTGCCCGCCACCGCCAATGGCGCGTTGCTGACGCAGAATTGCACCGGCTGTCATTCCGCGGAAATGCTCGCCAGCCAGCCGCCGCTCGATGCCGCTAAGTGGCAAAGCGAGATCGACAAGATGCGAGAGGTTTTCCACGCGCCAATAGCCGAAAGCGATGACCCGGCGCTGGTGGCGGCCTTGCTCGATCTGCAGGCGGCTAGGGTACGATAAGGCACGTCACTAAGGCTTTTTTGGCTCGCCGATGGCGCAGTGGCATACTAATCTGGGACAATGGCGCACATTTGTGCCATATCGGCTGTCCCTCAGCCTTTCTTCAGCTAGCTCGGCACGATATGCTTTTCAGGAAAGGGGAACGGATGAAGCTCGACGGCAACGCCCGGTTGACAGGCCAGGTCAGTCCCTTGCAGTGGCGCGAGTGGGCAAAGCCGAGCAGCGCACGGGCAGGCGGCCTGCGGCATTTGCCAGGAGCGATTGTTCAGGCCTGGTCGGGCAGCGAATCGCGCATGGTCCAGCCGCCGCTCGACCATCATCTCATCGTGCTCCACCAAGGCGGCCCCAAACGCGTTCACCGGCGGCGCGGCAGCACGGTGCGCTCGGTCAATGTGCCGATGAATTCGTGCACCACGGTCGAGGCCGGCCATCCTTATGAATGGTCAACCGAGGGCCCGATTGCCTTTGTCCATATCTATGTGGAGCCGCAGCGCTTTGCCAGCCTGATCGGCCGGGTGTTCGGCCGCGACCCCGCCGGTGTCGGCTTTGGTGAGCGGATCGGGCAATATGATGCGCTGACCGCGCAGCTCGCGCTGGCCCTGGCGCAGGACGACTGCGAAGACCCGGCCTGGCTGCTCGCCGCCGATTATTATCTCGATGCGCTGCTCGTGCGGCTTGCCTCTACCAGCAATTATGGCGGCGAGATCGCGGCCGACCGGTTGCCGCTCGCGCCGAGCACCGTCAAGCGCGTGCGCGACTATATTCTGGCCCATCTCGCCGACCAGATTACGCTTGACGATCTGGCCAGCGTTGCCGGCTATAGCCGCTATCATTTCGTGCGCGCGTTTCGTGACGCGACCGGCCACCCGCCTTATGGCTATGTCATTACCCAGCGCATTGCCCACGCGCAGCAAATGCTGCTCGCGTCAAATGACTCGGTGGCCGCCATCGCGCATGATTGCGGCTTTGCAACCCACGCGCAGTTTTCCAAAAAGTTCAAGGAAATCGTCGGCACGACGCCGGCCGCCTTTCGCCGTCGCGAGGCGCGGAGCTGAGCGCCGGCGGTCAGGGGGCAGGGGTCAGGGGTCAGG
>JAKFUZ010000025.1 GCA_021732445.1 Sphingomonas sp.
TGACTGAAGTCGGCGGAGACGGCTCCGCGGAACTCCAAGCAGACGGCTCTCTCCACGGCGAAATCTGCTACCGAGACGGCGACGAATATTCCTTCACCGCTCGGAGATGGACTTCTTCAACAGCCTGCTAGGCGGGCTCTACCCGATCGACCCGCGCCAGCGCCTCGGCCGCGATCTGGCGGCTGGCGGGGTCCGCGATGGCGTTGAGCCAGGCGACGGGGTCGCCTTCGGGGCTCAGCGCGTAAAAGCTCTCCAGCGCCGTTTTTGCGGCCGCAAGGTCGCCCTTTGCCGCGTAACACACCGTCAGCAGAACGGCATTGATGATCGCATTTGGTTTTCGGCGGACGGCATCGACCAACTGAACCACGGCGCCGTCATAGTCGCGCGTGCAAAATTTGAGGAGCGCCAGGCCAGACATCCGGAAGGTGCTTTCGGGCGAAATGGGATCGAGCTGCAACGACGCCTCAAGTTGCTCGCGCGCGATATCGTACCGGCCGGCGAGCAAGTGCATCCAGCCGCTCGCGCCCAGCGCCAGCGCAGAACCCGGGTTAAGCGCCACGGCGCGCGCCGCCAGTTGCGCGACCACGCCCACATCTTCGCCAAATTCCCGCAATGGCATGAGCGCGCGCGCGACAATTTCAGGGTCGTCGGGGGCCACCCGCAGCGCGTGGTTGACCAGCGCCAGCCCCTCGCGCCGATGCGTTTCGGGGTCGTCACCCCATTGCACGAGCAGCGCCTGTGCATGGTAATAGGCGGCCAGCACCAGCGCCGACGGATTGTCTGGATCAATCGCCAGCGCCTGCTCCAGCAGCGCGAAAGACGCGCGCATATCGTCTTCAAGCAGCGATGTTTGCAGGTGGAGCGCGCGCAGATACAGGTCATAGCTGTCAGATTGCGGGATCGGCCGCTGCAACGCCCGATGTATTTCGGCAACCTGAATGGCGGGTTCGATGACCCCCGCCACCGCCAGCGCCACGCGGTCTTGCAGTGCAAACACATCGACCATCGTGTCTTCGAAGCGCTCGCTCCAGATGCGGGACCGGGCGGCAGTGTCGACCAGCCCCAGCGAGATACGCACCCGGCCACCCGCCACCCGCACGCTGCCTTCCAGCATATAGCGAACGCCCAGCGTCGACGCCGCCTCGTCGGGGGATAGATTGGCCTCGCGCAGCGCCCGGCTGGAGCTGCCCGCAATGACGAAAATCGATTTGATCCGCGACAGCGCCGTGGCGATTTCCTCGACCATGCCGTCGGCAAAATAATCCTGCGCGGGGTCGCCGGTTATGTTGGCAAAGGGCATGACGGCGATTGACGGTTTTGATGGTGCCGCGGGTTTTGCCGGCCGTCCCGCTGCCTGGTCGGCAATTTGGGGCAGCCCGTCGCCCGCGACCAGCGCCTCGATACTCTTTAACAGCGAACCCCAGGCGGGCGACCGGCTGGGATCGGCAATGCCGTTACCCATGACGCAGTGGATCTGGTTGAACGGCATAGGCGGCACAATGTCGTCGATGCTGTATTGCACCAGCTTTCCGCCCGTCAGGCCCATATCCGCCTCTGCGCGCACCCAATGGGACTTTGCCGCCGGCGCCGACCACAGCACCAGCACGGCACGAGTCGCGCGCAGCCGTTCTTCGATGACATCGGCAAAGGCACGGTGCGCGGGCAGCGATTCGTCGAACCAGACATCATACCCGGCCGCGCGCAGCGCCGCGGCGGTGGCCGAGGCTATGGCAGCCGTTGGCCGCGCGTAGGAAATGAAGACGTCACACGTCAACGCCTCCTCGGGTGAGCAGGATGCCGATGCCATAGCCAGTTATCCCTATTCCGCGCTTGCCTTGGCACCAAATCGGTCCAAACTCAATCGGCGATAAAGGGGATTTGGCACAGCGGAAAATGGGGGAAATCGGGCGATGGCGATCAAGGGTAAGGCACGGTGTGCGGCACTGCTGGGGGTTTGCGCGCTGATGGCAGCGTGCAGCGGCGACGAAGCGACCGAACCCGCGCTAAGTCCGGCGGCATTCAAACAGGCGATGCTGGCCGAAGTTCAGCAGCTTACGGCCGATTTCAACGCGGGCGACGTGGCAAAGCTCGGCAGGCATTATGCCAGCGACCAGGTCTTGATGGTCGATGGCGGCGCCAATCTCGATGCCGCTGGTGCGCGCGCGCGCCGCAGCCAGCAAACCCAGTACGACATCCAGCTCGCCAACAGCGACATCGTCGTCTATGCACCCGCCTCGCAGGATATGGCCACCGTCCGCTCTACCTGTGTGGTGACCGTGCTCGACAAGACGACCAGGCAACCCGTCGCCCCGCCCCAGCCGAACAACTGCCTGCTCGGCTATCGTCGTCAGGCCGATGGCACGATGAAGGTAAATTGGGGGCTGACCGTGCCGATTGTGCCGCATACGGTGAAATGACACGGCATGGGCCGCGCCCGAATGGCCGGCATCGTTGACCTTGCAGGGGTGATCTCGGTACGCAGCCATGGTGAACAGCCGCTCGCCTGATGAAATAATGGTCGATTCGCCCGATTTGGGCGATCTTGCGGCGGCCCGCCGGCTGACGGTTGGCGTGACAGGCCACCGCCCTGACCGCCTCGGCGTTGGCCGGGTGGCGGCGGTCGAGGCGGCGGTGAACGCGGTGCTTGAACAATTCGAAGCCGCAGCCAGGCCGCTGTGCCCGCCTCAACTGCGCCTCGTCACCAGCCTTGCTGAAGGCGCCGACGGCATCGCGACCGACTGTGCCGCCGCACGCGGCTGGGTTGCCGATGTCGTATTGCCGTTTTTCCGCGATGACTATGCGCAGGATTTTCCACCCGGCGCCCCGCGCGAGGCTTTTTTTGCGCGCCTGGCGCGGTGCTCGGCGATCATGGAGCTGCCGGGGGACCGCAATGCCGATGGCGGCCACGGCGTTGCTTATGAACGTGCCGGCCGCGTGGTGCTCGACCAGAGCGACATCCTGATTGCGGTGTGGGATGGCGGCCCCGTGCGGGGGCGGGGCGGCACGTCGCAAATCGTTGCCGAGGCGGTATTGCAGGGCATACCCGTCGTTCATGTCGACCCGGCGGGCAGCGCGCTACCCGCCCTGATGTGGGATGGCCTCAAAGAGCTGGACCTTGGCCAGCAGACGGTGGAAACGGTTGCCCGGGGCGACCTGAGCGGGTTGGCGGCGCTGATCAGGACGCTTGTCGAGCCGCCTTCCGACAGCGGGAGCACCGCCATGATCGGGCGCTTTGTCCACGCGCTGCGACGGTCATGGACGGTGGCGCTTGCCTATCCGCTGTTGCTGGCGGTGATGGGGATAAGGCGGCTCAAAGCCACCGATTTCGGCCGGCGCCCGGCGGCGCTGCTGAGCGGCGAGGCGCTGACGCCCCTGTGCGCCTCTGATTCGGCCTTTGCCCAGGCGCTGCGTCGCCGCCTTGCGCCGCGTTTTGCCCATGCCGACGCCGCCGCCACGCGGTTCGCGCAGCTGTTCCGCAGCGTCTATGTGTCGAATTTCGTGCTGGCTGCGACCGCCGTTATCCTTTCCCTGCTGGGGCTTGCGTTGCCCGCCCAGTTCAAGCCGCTGCTCATCGTTGGTGAACTGGCAACCATCGGCACCATTCTGGTGCAGACCCGGCTTGGCACGCGCGCTGCCTGGCACAGGACCTGGCTTGACAACCGCGCGCTTGCCGAACGGCTGCGCTGCCTTGCCATTTCAGCGCAGCTTGGCAGCCTTGCCCTGCGCGCGTCCAGCGACCGCGCGGCCCAATGGGTCAACTGGTATGCACGCGGCACGGCGCGGGAAATCGGCCTGCCATCGGTCACCGTCGATACGGCCTATCTTGCCAGCGTGCGTGACGGGCTTGTCGCGCTTATCGACGATCAGCTTGGCTATCTCGCGGTTGATGCGGCCCGCATGCACAAGCTGGAACACCGCTTGCACTTGCTCGGTACCGTGCTGTTCGTGGTAACCGCGTTGACCTGTGTCGGGCTGCTGGTCTTCAAGCTGATGGCCACGATGGATACCGGTCTTGAGCATATGGTCGGTGCAACGGTGATCGGCGCGACCATTATCGGCGCGGCCCTGCCTGCGATTGGCGCGGCAGTCTACGGCATTCGGATGCAAGGGGATTTTGCCGGTATTGCCGAGCGCAGCCACGCCTTGCACGCGCAATTTGCCACGCTGCGCGGCGTCATTCGCGACGATGCGCTGAGCTTTGATACGCTCAGCCGGCGGGCACGCCGCGTGACCAGCCTGTTGACGAGCGACCTTGCAAGCTGGTTGCAGACCTATCACGCCCGCCCGCTCGCCCTGCCGGGCTGACCGCGACCGGGCGCAATTCAGCACTGGTCAGCGGCTGTTCTCGTTGCTAGTTGGGAGCAGCCAAGCACCCGTAGCTCAGCTGGATAGAGCGCTGCCCTCCGAAGGCAGAGGCCACAGGTTCGAATCCTGTCGGGTGCGCCATTTTTTCAATGACTTACCTGAAAGTGACGCATTTCACGGGGATGGCCGGGCAGCACGGGGGCAGCACGCCCCTTGCTCACGCTGCGCCGCGAACGCGTCGCGCTTCTGTGCCGCTGGATGGCGTGCTCGCGTCGCGCGACATAAGCGGCGAGCAGATGCCCCATAATGACGCTCTTACCGAACTGCGGCCAGGAACCCAGCCTTTAGAACAGAATGAGCCCTTGCCTGCTCGGCAATCATTGTTCGACCAACCGCACATCGGCGATTTCGAGGCGGAAGGGGCCGTCTTGCTGGCTGGCACCAACCAGCAGCATTTGCGCCGCGGTGGGGTCGAAATTCGCAAGCTCGCCAAAGCGCAGTGTCACTTCCGCCCAGTCCTTGCCGACCGCGACCGGCGCAAGGCTCGGCCGCTGGCCGCCAGCGGTGGAAAAACCCATTACCGCAAAGGCCTTGCCTTCACCGCGTGCCCAAAAGCGCAGTCCCTTGGCATGGCCAAGGTTGGCGGGGCGGAATTGCTGGCTTGCGGGGTAAAAGGCAATGCCGGCCCAGGGGGCAATAAAGCCAGGCTTGATTTCACCGGTAAGCACCAAACTGGGCTGGCCATTGGGGGCTGCGCCGCCAAGGGCGATTGCCACAGTCGAGCTGCCGCCGACGATGGAATCGGTCGATTCGCTCCACCCCGCGCCAAAGGGCGATGTGATCGCGACTTTCCCGTTGGCCTCGCCGAAGCGCGCGATCCGTCCATCGGCGGGGAGCGCGATCGGGAGTGGTGTTACCGCAATGGCTTCCTTCGAGATTGCGGCACGCCGCGCCGCGCGCAACGGGCTAACGATTGCGCCGTCCTTCCATATCTCGACGATGTTGTGCACCGCGGCGATGGTGTCGGTCGGGTCGCCATCGACCAGCAGGAGATCGGCCTTCAGCCCTTGCGCGATGCGCCCGCGATCGGTGAGACGGAATGCCTTTGCCGGCGCGGCCGTCGCCGCCGACAGCGCCTGCGTGGGCGACAAACCGCCCTTCACCAGCAAATCCATTTCGCGGTGCAGGCTCAGCCCGTACCAGGTGCCGGGATTGCCGGCGTCGGTGCCGGCAAGAATGAGGACGCCTGCCTTGGCCAGCGCCGCCAGGTTGGCGGCCTCAATCGCGTCGAGATTGGCCGAACGATCGGCGCCTAAGCGCTGCCTTATGGTGCCCGCTGCCGCATTTGGCAGAAACCCCGACAGGGACGGATGATCGAGCAACGTCGTGGTTCCGGATCGCCCGCTGAACACCTCCAGCACGGCATAGGTCGGGACGATGAAGACACCCTTGTCCCTGGCGAGCGTCGCAAACGCGGCCCCGCCGTCCTTGTCGGCGAACAGGTGCACGAGGCCGTCGGCGCCCGCTTCAATCGACTCGGTCGCCGTCGCCAGCGTCTGCGCATGCACCACCGCCAGCTTGCCCCGCTTGTGCGCGGCTGCGACGAGGGCGCGGATGGTCGGCACGTCCAGCGTCGGCACCGCCCGGCCGATGACGGTGCCCGGTTCGTCGATGATCTTGATATAGTCCGATCCTTCGGCGATCCGGGCCGCGACCCAGGCATCCGCCTCTTCGGGCGTGGTCAGCGTGGGCACGGGCAGGCCATATTCGGTGCCATGGCCCTTGGGCACGGTGGCAAGATAACCAGCGGTAAAGATATCCGACATTGCGGCATTGTCGCCGCGTGCCATCCGCTCGCGCACGGCGCGGGTCGCGCTTGGCGGGCTGAACATGTCGAGCTGCGTGGTAACGCCGAACAGAAGCGCGTCATCCTGCCCGGCATAGGCATGGATATGGCTGTCGATCAGGCCGGGCAGCAGCGTCTTGCCGCGTCCATCAATGACCCGCATCGTCGGCAATATTTTGCCACGGTAATCAGTGCTGGCGATCAGTTTTCCCTCGATCAGGACCGAGCGCTCGCCGAGTTTTCGGATACCGTCGAACACCGTCACGTGCCGGATCAGGGTTTGGCTCGGCGCGACCGGCTTCGGCGCAGCCAGTGTCGGCGCGGCGGCCGCACAGGAAAGCAGCAGGATGGCACGGCTCAGTCTCATCGGATCGAACTCCCCAGTATATGGCTCGGCTGTGATCGACAGCTAGGCGCCGCGCGGGCCGTGGCGAAGTGACATCTGTCACCCTTGGCGGGTGACACCCGGCACTGCGCGGCCGATGTGACTGCTCGGCCGCGCTACAGCCAGCCATTGGTGCGGGCGATGCGGCCGGCCTCGATCCGGTTGGCCGCGCCCAGCTTGCCGGCCGCGTCCGACAGATAGTTGCGCACCGTGCCGGGCGATAAATCGAGCCTGCGCGCAATTTCCTTGTTGGGCAGCCCTTCCTCCGCCAGCCGCAGCGCATCGCGCTCGCGCGCGGTGAGCGGGTCGGCATTTGCTTCCCATGCGGTCGCGGCCAGCTCCGCCGGAATGAAGGTGCCGCCCGCCGCGACAATACGGATCGCGGCTGCAAGTTGCTCAACGGGCGAGTCCTTGAGCAGATACCCACGCACGCCAGCGGCGCGGGCGCGCGCGAGATAGCCGGGTCGCGCAAAGGTGGTGACGATCACGGTACGGGTCGTCAGCCGCTCCTCGGCAATCGCCAGTGCAACATCGAGGCCCGTGCGCTGCGGCATTTCGATATCGGTCAGCAGAATGTCGGGGGTTAGCGTCCGGACCAAATCGAGCGCGGTCGTGCCATCTGCCGCGCGCCCGATGATCGCCAGGTCAGGCTCCATATCGAGCAGCGTCGCAATCGCGCCGAGCACCATCGCCTGATCTTCGGCAAGGACGATGCGGATCATGCCGGGACCGTCGCGATCAGCCGCATCCCGCTGGCACCGGGCTGAATGGTCAGCGATCCGCCCGCCGCCTGCAGTCGCTGGCGCATGCCCGTAAGGCCGCGCCCCTCGGTGAAGCTGCGCCCATGGCCATCATCGCACACCGCCAGCCGGGCTTCGTGCTCCGACATCGCCAGCTCGATCGTACAGCGTTGCGCTTCGGCATGCCGGATGACGTTGGTCACCGCCTCCCGCAGCGTCATCGCCAGGACGGCGCCGGCGCCCGCTGGGATCGCCGCAAAGTCGCCAGTGATATGCGGGCTGACCGATGCGGCCGTAAGCGCCGCGCTCGATGCCGCTGCCTCCTGCGCGAGACTGCCGCCCGCCTGACCGGCAAGCGCCGCGCGCACCTCCGCCAGTCCTTCGCGCGCAAGCATCGCAATGGCGCGGCACTCGGCCTCGGCCGCCGCTTGATCGGCAACGAGCAGCTTTCCGGCCAGATCGGCCTTGAGCGCGACCAAAGTCAGCGTGCGGCCGATGACATCATGCAGGTCGCGCGTGATCCGTTCGCGCTCCGCAGTCCCGGCCAGGCGGCGCACCTCTTCCTGTGATGCCAGCAACGCCTGAGTGCGCCGGTAAAAGGCTTCGCGCGATATTGTCGCGCCGCCGGTCATTATTATCAGAAGAATGCCGGGCAGCACCCACAGCACCGGCTGCCGCCAGGCCAACCCCACCGCCGCCGTCGCCAGCGCGACAAGCGCGATCACGGCGATGGCGTGGCGCGCAGGACGCAGGCGACCGGCTTCGGACCCCGCATAGACCGAAAACACCGTCCAGCTGCCGCCGAGCGGGGCGAGGAGCGCGCCGATCGCGAATATCGCCGTCACCGTGCCCAGCAGCCGCATGCCATTCAAGCGGTGGCTGATAAAATAGGTCGGCAGGAACACCGCGATGCCGATGATCGACGCGATCAGCTCGAACTGCGTCGGCGCCCGCCACAGCCACGGCATCGCATAAAAGCAGAGGTAGACAAGCCATGGCCCGGGCCCGTCCCACCAGCGCTCGCTCTTGGTCTGCATGGCACCTTGGTCGCGCGTTTGGCGGGTGGCCGTCAAGCGGGGCTGTGCCGCCAGCCGAGCCGCGCCCGTGCAGCGGTCGCCAGATCGCGAAACTGCCACCGGTCGGGTTGACCGGAAAGAAACCGCGCGTGGCAAACATGGACCACACGCCCCGATCGCCCTTGACCGCAGCCATCGGGGCGTGAAGGCCGATGTGCCCGGCCCGGCCAACAAGCCGCAAGCATGAGGCCTGGCGCCTAGCCGCCCGCGCGCGGCAGGGCGATGGTTGCGACAAGGCCGCCGCCGGCCGCGTTGGCGAGCGTCAAGGTTCCGCCCGAGCCGGTGACGACCCGGTCGACAATGGCGAGGCCCAGGCCAACGCTGCCATCGCTTGGCCGCGAATCTTCGCCGCGGACGAACGGCTGGTGGGCCTTGTCGAGCAGGGCAGGGTCAATGCCTGGCCCGGCATCGGTGATGCTGACGATAACTTGGTCCGCCAGCCCCGTGCACGCGACCGTGACCGGAGGGGCACCATGCGCCACGGCGTTGCGGAGCAGGTTGGTCACCGCCCGCTCAAGCGCCATTGGCGGCGCCTGCACCGTTACGGTGCCGGCCACGTGCACCCGCACCGCATCTTGCAGGTCCAGTCCCGCCAGCGCATTGGTGACAACGCCGCCCATATCGACGTTCTGCGCTGCCTCACCGCCAAAGCCGCGCCCGAAATCCAGAAACTGGCCGAGCATCCGGTCCATCCGGTCGAGCTGGCGCACGACCATCGCATCGTGATCGGGCTCGCCGGTTGGGTGCAGCGCGGCGGCCAGCCGCAATTTCGCGATCGGGGTTTTCAGATCATGGCTAATGCCGGCAAGCATGAAAGCGCGGTCGCGCTCCTGCGCGTCGAGGCGCGCGGCCATGCGATCAAACGACCGGGCGACCGACGCGATCTCGCTTGGGCCATGCTCGGACAACAGCCGCACGGGCCGCGCATCTGGCATCGCGTCGACCGCCTCCTCCAGCGCCCTTAGCGGGCGACTGACGCGGCGCTGGAGCAGCACCCCGGCAACCAGCGCAATGGCCAGCGCAAGGCCGATTGAGCCCACCAGCGCGCCGCTGGGCGACCAGCCTTTGGAGGGGGCGAGCGTCACCCAATATGCCTCATGCGGCGCACGCTGCAGCCGCACCCAGAGCTGCTTGCCGCCGCCGCCCCGCCACACCATCGTGTCCTGCTCGCCCAGTTCGGTGGCAAGCGCCCGCAATGTCCGTTGCTCAAGTAGCGTTGGCCGGCCATCAACACCGGGTGGTGCGGCCGAGCCTTGCAGAATGTGCAGCTTGCCCGACGCATTGAGCCGCGAAATGAAGTTGCGACGCTCGGCCGGGGGCAGCGCCTCGATGGCCGCGCTTAGCATCCTGACATTATGGGCGAGCAGCCCCGCCACCCGCTCGACCTGCGGCAGCAGCGCCAGCGCGACGACGAGCGCCAGTGTCAGCGCCTGGGTTAGCAGCAATACACCCGCCATCAGCGCCACCTGGCGCGAGCGCAGCGATTTCAGCATGGCGCGGCCTCCGCCAACACATAGCCAACGCCCCACACGGTCTTTATCCATGTCGGATCATCGGGGTCTTCACCCATTGCCTTGCGCAGGCGCGCGACCTGCACGTCGATTGCGCGATCGGTGACGTCGGCGTCGCGCCCGAGCGCACGGTCGATTAGCTGCGCGCGGCTGAGCGGTCGCCCGGCGCTGGCGGCAAGCACCGCCAGCAGCGCAAATTCGCGTGATGACAAGGGGAGCGGCGCGCCGTCGCGCGTCAGTGTCATTCGCCCGGTATCTAGCGCGTAGGCGCCAAATTTGATGACGGCGCCCGGCCCGGCCTGCGCCTGCCCCCCGGCGCGGCGCAGCACCGCGTTAAGCCTGGCCACCAGTTCGCGCGGCTCGAAAGGTTTTGCGAGATAATCATCCGCGCCCATCTCAAGCCCGACAATCCGGTCAACCGCGTCCCCACGCGCGGTCAGCATGATGATCGGCGTGGTGTCGCCGGCGGCGCGCAGCCGGCGGCAAATGGCCAGCCCGTCTTCGCGCGGCATCATCAGATCGAGCACGATCGCGTCGGCCGGGTCACGGGTCAGCGCCACGTCCAGCCCGGCCCCGTCGGCCACGGTGCGCACGGCAAAATCATATTGGCTGAGAAAACGCTGGATGAGCGCGCGCAGTTCTGGATCGTCATCGACGACAATGATCCGCCAGGGCCTTTGTTCGCTCATCATCGTTCCATGCCGCGTCAGCACCGCGCCGGCAACATCGTGATGTGACGCGGTGTTGCGCCCACCGGCGCGCGTAACATTTTGCAACATCTTCGCCGTTTGATGACAACAAGGTGCAATGCCGGGCGCGCAAAACCAGCTTCAGCAACCGATAGCCCCATCGCTTGCCAGATTGTCATATTGGAGATTTTTCATGCGTCACATCACTCAGCTTGGCCTGGTTGCGCTCAGCGCCGGCCTCATTTTTACCGCAACTGCCGCCGATGCGCAGGTACGGCGCGGCCATGTCCGCGGCACCAATGGTGCGGCAACCGTCGTCAGCGGTCCCAATGGCACCGCGGCACGCGCCGGCGGTGCCGTTCGCAACGCTGACGGGTCGATAACCGCAGCGTCCGGTGGCGCGTTCAAGACGGCGAACGGCGCAAGTGGCGTTCGCGGATCAACCACGACCGTCAATCCCGATGGGTCGGCAAACCGCAGAAGCGGCCTTGCGGCATCGGGCGCACGTGGCTCGGTGAACAGCACCAGCAACGTCTCGCGGTCGGCAGACGGCACCTATTCGGGCGGTCGCGCAACATCGGCGACATCCAGCTCGACCGGTAACAGCTATAACGGCTCGACACAGATTGATCCGGCAACGGGCAAGCCCGTCCGCTCGGCCACCTGCACCAATGCCAGCGGGGAAACGATTGCCTGCCCGCGTTGATTTGTACCCCCCTTCGCGCCGCACCGGGCCCTCACCCCGTGCGGCGCGGAGATCGTGCCCCATCTGTTGATCGCAAAGGATGCCGCAATGCGCCGTTTGACCCTGTTATCCACCCTGATGCTGGGCGCCAGCGCGGCGGCCCCGGCTGAGGCTGCCCCGCCGGCCAGCGCCCCGGTTGCGGCCAGCGCCGCCACGCTCGCTCGCCTGATGGAGGCCGACACCAATCGCGACGGGCAGGTTAGCCGGCCGGAATTGATCGCATGGCGTGCCGCCAGCTTTGCGCGGTTCGACCGCAATGGCGACGGCAGCTTGTCGCTCGACGACATACCTTCGTTCCTTCGCGGCGCCCCTATCGGCTCGCAAATGGCCGATCTGATACGGCAATATGATGCCAATGCAGATGGCCGGCTGGCCCGTGCCGAATTCGTCACTGGCCCTACGCCGCTGTTCGACCTTGCCGACGCCAATCATGATGGGCTGGCCACCAAGGCGGAGGTGGACGCCGCCGCCGCCCGGCTCCGCGCCATCGGCAAGCCGTGAGATGCACGAGATGATCGGCCGGCGCGGCGTGCTGCTTGTTTTCCTGGTGCTCGTGCTTGCGCTGATCGAATGGCGCTGGCGCACGCGTTACACCGCGCGCGGCTATGATTGGCGGGCGAGCCTGGCATCGCTTGGCATCGCCGCCGGGCACATCGCCATCCGGCCAATTGCCGCCATCGTCATCGCCACCGTCTATACGCGCACACACCAGGCCGCGCTGCTGCCGATGCGCGTTGATGACTGGCGCGTCTGGACAGCGGGATTTTTCGCCGTCGAATTCAGCTATTACTGGTTTCACCGCTGGAACCATCTGGTCAACTGGCTGTGGGCCACCCATGCAGTGCACCACAGTGCCAGTGAAATGACGCTGCCGGCGGCGGTGCGGCTGGGGTGGACCAGCATCATTTCCGGCGGCTGGATGATGTTCGTGCCGCTGGTGCTTCTCGGGTTTCCGGCGCTTGTGGTCACCGCGTTGCTGGCCGGCAACCTGCTTTACCAATATGGCCTGCATACCGAGGCGGTGGGCAAGCTCGGGTGGCTTGAAAATGTGCTCAACACGCCGTCGCACCACCGCGCGCATCACGCATCGGACGCGGCCTATATCGACTGCAATTTCGGCGGTGTGCTGATCGTCTTTGACCGGCTGTTCGGCACATATCGCATCGAGCCCGATGCCGGCGGGCTAACTTATGGCCTGGTCAAGCCGGTGCCGGGCTATAACCCGATAAGGATTGCCTTTGCGCAGTGGCGCGTGATGGGCGTCGGGCTGGCGGCGGCACAAACATGGCGGGAGCGGGCGACGGCCCTGTTCGGTCGGCCCGAGGCGCTCGACCGGCTTGTTGCCCGAACGCCGCCACCCCAGGGCTTTGCCCCGGCCCCCTCGCAGGCATGATATGCAGCGCGGTCGATCAGCCGGGCGATGCCGCCTGACGGAGCCAGCGACCCGCGGATCGGGAGGCACGGCGTTGCCGGCCGGAAGATTCCATCAAATACCGGTTCGGACCCTGGAGCAACCAATGCCGTATGACACCGCGACGGTTGCCGGCTAGAAGCGAAGAAAACTTGCTGGAGAGGCTTGCGCGATGAATCGTTTTCTTGCCCATAGCGGCGCCCGCTACCCTATTGTCCAGGCGCCGATGGGGTGGATCGCGCGGTCAGCCCTTGCCTCTGCGGTGTGCGCGGCCGGTGGCCTTGGCATTATCGAAACCTCGTCTGGTGAAACCGCCATTTGCCAGGCCGAAATCCTGAAAATGAAGGCGCTGACCTCGGCGCCCTTTGGGGTGAATCTGCCGATCCGTTTTTTGAAGGATGATGCAATGCTCACCTTCATCTGTGCATCGGGCGTGACGTTCGTGACCACCTCCGCTGGCAGCCCGGCCAAGTTCATCGCGCCGCTGAAGGCCGCTGGAATCACGGTTTATCACGCGGTGCCGACCGTTGACGCAGCGCTGAAAAGCGTGGCGGCCGGTGTCGACGGGCTGGTGGTGGAAGGCAGTGAAGGCGGCGGGTTCAAAAACCCTGAAGAAGTCTCGACGCTGGTCCTGCTACAGGCAATTCGTCGCGTGACCGACGTGCCGATGGTTGCGGCTGGCGGCATCTGCGATGGCAAGGGCATGGCGGCGGCCTTTGCGCTTGGCGCGGAAGCGGTGCAGATGGGCACGAGGTTCGTGTCCTGCGCTGAAAGCCCGGTGCACGAAAATTACAAGCAGGCCATTCTTGACGCGAAGGAAACCGGCACGCTGGTGCTGAACAAAAAATCGAGCCCGTGCATCCGCGCGCTGAAAACCGGGCGCACGGCCGCCATTCACGAGGCCGGGCTGATGCCCGCCGACACTTTTGCGCGGCTGCACGACCTGTATTTCGGCGGTGACATGGAGGCTGCCGTCGGGCTTGCCGGCGAAACCGCGGGTCTGATCGACGAGGTGCGATCAGCGCGCGCGATCATCGCCGATATGGTCGCCGAATTCCACGCCATTGCCGGGCGGATGGGCGCCATGGCGACGGCCGCCGACTTTGGCTGAGCCGCCGCCACATGCCGCTCAGCCTCACCGGTGCGGGCAAATGAGATATTTCTCCCCCGTCGCGCGCTTGTTGTAGGCGGCAAAAACGGCCGGGCGCAGGGCGTCTGTCAGCGACACCTCATGGGTGTAATGGCTGGCAAAGGTCGTCGTGAGTTCCGCCACGACCCGGTCCTTGAGCGCCTGGACCGCCTCTGGCCCGATCTTGACGAGGAACGGTGTGAGCAAAAACCCGCCAATCGCCCAGCTGAAGCCGAAATTGCGGTTGAGCGTCGTCGGCCCGGTATCTAGCGCGCCATAGACATAAACCTGTTTGAAGCTGTCGGAGCCATAGCGGCTATAGGTCGTCATCCGCTTGACGGCGGCGGCTTCCATACAGCTCAGCAACTGTCCGGCGAGCTTGCCACCGCCAATCGCGTCAAAGGCAAGGGTCGCGCCGGTTTCCACCAGCATCGCTGTCAGCGTTTCGAGGAAATCGGGCTGGCTCGAATCCGCGACATGCACGGCGCCAATCGCGCGAAGCAGGTCGGCCTGCGCCGGGGTGCGGACAATGTTGACGAGCGGAATTGCGTCTTTTGCGCAGATTTTGACGAGCATTTGGCCAAGATTTGAGGCGGCCGCCGTGTGCACCAATGCCTGATGCCCCTCGCGCCGCATGACCTCCGTCATCGACAGCGCGGTGAGCGGGTTCACAAAGCATGAGGCGCCGTCGGCAGCCGCGGTGCCATCGGGCAGGGCAAGGCACTCGGTGACGCGCAGGCAGCGATATTGCGCATACATCGACCCGCCAAGCATCGCGACCATTTTGCCGAGCAGCGCCTGCGCCGCGGGTGACGCCCCGGCGGCGATCACCAGCCCGGCGCCTTCATTGCCGACCGCCATTGCCTCGCCCAGCCGCCCGGCCATCGCCCGCATCCCCGCCGGCGGCACGTCGGCCGTGACCAGCGGCTGGCCGTCACGCGTGGAAAGCTGCGCCGTCGTCATGTCGGCCGCGCCCCACAGCAACCCCAGATCCGATGGGTTGACAGGCGTCGCCAGCACCTTGACCACGACCTGATCGTCGCGCGGCGCGGGCACCGCTGTTTCAACCAAAGTCACTTCCAGCCGCGCCTTATCGGTAATCAGCGAGCGCAGTTGCAGCCCCGTTGCGGGTACGCCGTCAGCCATAACACATTCCTTCTTGTTGTGGCCCGCCAGTCCCGGCGCGCCAGCGCGATTGCCGATCGCGGCCCGCCCCCCCGACCGACCGCCGGATGCGGCGACACTATCACAGCTTGGGCGCGCATCATAAGCAGTCACGGCACCGCGATGGGTGACCTGTGCTGGCGGAACACGGCGGGAAGCGCACCTCGCCTGGCACGGGCGAGCGCGCCGGAGCCTGTACCAGCACGGTTCCGATCTATAACGATCGCTGCAAAACATCGGTAACAGGCATTGCAGAGGCGATGGGGGCGGGAAAGATGACGCAGATGCTGGCGATGCACTTCCGGGGCGCTGCATCAACGACCCGACGCGGCCCGGCCGGGCAGCTTGCAGCGCCGGTCAATCTGGCCGACCGTTGGGCGCGCGAGATTTCCGGTGATGAGGCGGTGCCGATGACGGTGCAGATGACGGTGCAGATGACGGTGGAGATGATAAGGCAACATGCGGGCGCCAGCCACCATCATGCCGGCACCGATGCGCCCATGGTCAACGCGCGCAAGCGCCGGCAGACGCTCGCCATCGGTTGCCTCAGGCCGGCGCGCGCCAGACGCTGGAGGCTGGCCGCGCCCAACCCGCCCGCGCGCGGGCGCCGTGATGGCCACACCGGTTGCGACCATGGATGACCCGCTCACCTTGCGCGCCGGCGACGCGATGTGCAGCATCAGCCCGGCCTGCGGGGGGAGCCTGACCGGCTGGACGATCGGCCGCCAGCGCCTGTTGCGCGCCGCATCCGCTGCCGACATCGCGGCGCGCACGCCGCTTGGCATGGCTAGTTTTCCGCTGGTGCCTTATTCCAACCGGATTGCCGATGGCCGCTTTGACTGGGCAGGCGGCACCGTGCAGCTCGCCCGCAACTTCGCACCCGAGCCTCACGCGATCCACGGCGTTGGCTGGCAACGCGCCTGGCAGGTGACAGAACAGGGTGCCGCCGCCGCGACACTTTCGCTGGCGCATGCCGGGGACAGCGGCTGGCCATGGCCGTTCCACGCGGTGCAGCAGGTGGTGCTCTCGCCTGACAGCCTCACCCTGTCGCTCAGGGTGACCAACCTGCATACGGCGCCCGTGCCACTCGCCTTTGGCCACCATCCCTATTTCGATCAGGCGGGCGCCTCGCTGCAATTCGCCGCGAAAGCTGTGTGGATGAACGACAATGCCGGGTTGCCCGACAGCCCTGTCGCACCGGCCGGAAGCTATGCTTTCGGCACGGAAGCCCGGATCGAAGGTCGCGCGCTCGACCATTGCTATACCGGGTGGGACGGCCGGGCACGGATTGGCTGGGAGGGCGGCGCTCGCCGGGTGGAAATTACCACCAGTCCGCCGCTTCCGGCAGCTATTGTCTATGTTCCCCATGGCGGCGACACCTTTTGCTTTGAGCCGGTGCCACACATGAACAACGCGCTCAACCTCGATGGCACCGAGGCGGCGATGCCGGTGATCGCGCCGGGCGCCAGGTATTGCGTTGATATCGTCTTTCGGGCGGTCGCGTGAGCCTGAAGCCACTGCGAGCGCGGCGCGGCTCTTCAGCCGGCGGGCGGCGGGCCTTCAGAATCACGACGGATGAGCGTGTATTCCAGTACCGCCTCATGCTTGCCCTCGTGCCGGCCGGCACGGTGCGCGCGGATCGCGCTGACGAGCATGGTGACTGCCGCGCGCGCCATATCGGCAATCGGCTGGTGGATGGTGGTCAGCTCCGGCCAGATCGACTCGGCGAAATCGGTGTCGTCAAACCCGCAGACCGTCAGCTGTTGCGGAACCGAGAGGTGGCGACGGTGCGCCACCGCCACAATCGCTGCCGCCATATCGTCATTCCCCGCAAAAATCGCGGTTGGCGGCTCGGCAAGATCCAGAAGCTGCTCGGCTGCTGCAAGGCCGGACCGATAGGTAAACATGCCCTGCACGACGAGCTCGGGCGCTATGTCGATGCCCGCCGCCGCCATTGCCTGTCGAAAGCCCTGGAGCCGTTGCTCGCTTGCCTTGTGGGCCGGGTTGCCGATGACATAGCCGATGCGCCGGTGGCCAAGGGCCAATATGTGCGCGGTCATTGCCGCCGCCGCTGCCCGGTCGTCGATGCGCACTACCGAAATGGTGCCCGGCGGGCACCAGTTGGCAACGGCTACCGCTGCTTTGCCCGACGCTTCGAGCAGCGCCAGAGTGACGTCTGAATCGCATAGCGGCGGTGACAGGATCACGCCGTCCACCCCGGTCATCAGCAAGTCGCGCACCGCCTTTTCTTCGTCGATCGCATTGTTGTCGCATTTCTCGATGACGAGCTGCGCCTGGCTGAGCCGCGCCTGCTCCAGGCTGCCGAGCAGGAACCGGCTGAGATAGGCAGCGCTCGGGTTGCTATAGACCAGCCCGATGCGGATCTGATCTGCCCCGGCCAGCGTCCGTGCGGCCTGGTTGGGGGAATAACTGAGCTTGGCAATCGCGGCCTGCACTGCCTTGCGCGTGGTTTCCCGAACGTTTTTTTTGCCATTGATGACGCGCGACACGGTCATGGGCGAGAACCCGGCTACGGCCGCGACATCGGCGATTGTTGGCGCGCCTCCGTGAGGCCGCAGCGATTTCTGGCTCATTCGGTTCCTCAAAGGGCCACTTACGCTACCGGCGGGTTGCTGACCGCAAGGTATCAGCATGTCGCAACTCGGGAACCCCGTCCAGCCGCGCCATTGGCCGCGTTGGGGATTGATGCCCCTGCGCGCTTCCCGTCAGGATCGCTGGATCAGGCAGCCTTAAGGCGACCGGCGCGTGGGAGGTCGCCCGCGGCCATGAACGACCGGCCCGCCAGTTTGCGGCGCCGGGCGACGGCGTTGCGGCTCACGCCACGCCATTGGCCTTGAAATGCGCCAGCATCCGCGCCCAGCCGTCTTTGGCATCAGCCTCATTATAGCTCGCGCGGTAATCGGCATGAAAGCCGTGTTGCGCATCGTCATAGACCTGAATGGTCGTGCCCTTTTTGTGGGCGGCATCAAGCGCGGCCCGCATCGCGCCAATGTCGGTCTGCGGAATCCCCTGGTCGAGCGCACCATAAAGGCCGAGCACGGGCGCCTTCAGTTCACCCGCCCGCGCGATCAGCGGTTTCAGCCCGCCATACCAGGCAACGCCGGCCCTGATGTCCGGGTTGACCATCGCCGAGCGCCACACCACCGCGCCGCCCCAGCAAAATCCGGTGATGCCGGTTTTGCCGGATGCCGAGAATTTCGCGGTCTTGAGCCAGGCGGTCGTCGCCTTCACATCGCCATCGACCTGGTCGGGCGTTGCCTGGAGCACGACAGGGCGGATTTGCGCAAAGTCGGTGAGCGCGGGAAGATCAACCCCGGCGCGGTAGAAAAAATCAGGCGCCACCGCGACATAGCCGAGCTTTGCCAGTCGCTTGCAAACATCTTTGATATAGGCATGGATGCCGAAAATCTCGTTGCAGACGATGATGGTAGCGTGGCGGCCCTCGCCTTTTGGCCGGGCGACATAGGCCGGCAGCGGCTTGGCCGCGCCATTGGCGATCATCACACTCTCGATGACAAGGCCCTCGTCCGACGTTGTGATGGGCGCTGCGTCGGCGGCAACAGCGGCAAGCGCATAGCCGGCAACCAACATGCCGGCCGCGGTGCGCCGCGTGACGTGAAAATCCTGCGGTTCCGAGCCTTCGGGGCGCGTGAGCGTGACCATGTTCGACCTCAACCTGTTGTTATGACGTCGATCATAGGTGCTTTTGGGGGCGATGACAATTTGGAGTTGCGGATAATGGGGCGACAGAAAAATTACGCCGGGGCGCATCGGTCAGAACCCTCCTGACCAATGCACCCCGGCACGACTCAGGGGAATTGCGAGGGAGGAACGCTGCGGGTTGGACCATTGACCCGCGTTACCGTAGGCGAGCCGCCGATCGGATTACACGATTGGTCTAGGGATTCATCGGCAACTTCATTGTAACAATATACAATATTTGAGGTCGGTTCAGCCGCAACAGGACTGAAGCCAAACAGCAAAGCAGCAAGAAATGCGAGCATGTGTAATATCCTTCTGTTCTACATATTGGTTATAGTACATCATATTCATACGCTGTTGCTACAGGGCCTCCTAACTTAATGACATTGATGTCAATAACACCGCTGTCATTGCATGAATGGTCTACCTCAATTCTTGGCAAGTCAATCCTGCTGGTCGATGAAGGCGCTCAACTCGCCGCTGTTGCGCCACGCCCCGGACCGTGCGAGCGCTGGATTTGGCCGGTGACATGGCCTATCCGCCTATGCCGACGAACCTTTAGGATCGCCCGAAAGATGATGTTGAGAATTAAGGTGCTGGAATGTCCGAAATGATTCGCGTGACGCTGCCCGACGGTTCGGTTCGCGCGGTGGCCACGGGCACTACTCCTGCCGCCATTGCTGCGGCCATCGGGCCGGGCCTTGCCAAGGCGGCGCTTGCAGCACGGGTGGACGGCGAGCTGCGCGACCTGGGTCGGCCGCTGGACGCCGACACGCACCTGGCGCTCGTCACCGCGCGTGACGAGGCCGATGCGCTGGAGCTGGTGCGGCATGACTATGCGCATGTGCTGGCCGAGGCGGTGCAGAGCCTATTTCCCGGCACCCAGATCACCTTCGGGCCTTCGACCGACGATGGCTTTTATTATGATTTCGCGCCGGCTGAACGTCCGTTCACCGAGGATGACCTGCCGCTCATCGAGGCCGAAATGCGCCGTATCATCGGTGCCGACAAGCCGCTGACCCGCGAAGTGTGGGCGCGCGGTGAGCTCATCGCGGCATGGCAGGCGGCGGGGGAGCGCTTCAAGGCGGAATGGGCAGCCGAGCTGCCCGAGGATGAGGCCCTGACCGTGTATCGTTCAGGCAATGACTGGTTCGACATGTGCCGGGGGCCGCACCTTGCCTCGACCGGCAAGCTCGATCCGCAGGCCTTCAAGCTCACCCGCGTGTCGGGCGCCTATTGGCGCGGCGACCAGAACAACCCGCAGCTCAGCCGCGTTTACGGCACGGGCTGGCTGAACAAAAAGCAGCTCGACGCGCATCTGGTGCGGCTGGAGGAGGCCGCGAAGCGCGACCACCGCAGGATCGGCGCGGAGATGGACCTGTTCCATTTGCAGGCCGAGGCGCATGGCAGCGTGTTCTGGCACCCCAACGGCTATGTCATCTACCGCGCACTCGAAGATTATATGCGCCGGGCCATTCAGGGCGCGGGCTATCAGGAGATCAAGACGCCGCAGTTGATGGACGTGCGCCAGTGGGAGCAATCGGGCCATTGGGGCAAATATGCGGAGAATATGTTCGCGGTGCCCGATATTGTTCCCGACGGCGAGGGGGCGGCGCCCAAAGTCGCGAGCGATGCCGGCTGGATGGCGATGAAGCCGATGAACTGCCCGGCGCACATCATGGTGTTCCGTCAGGGCATCAAAAGCTATCGCGACCTGCCGCTCCGCTTCTACGAAAATGGCTGCTGCCACCGCAACGAAGTGCATGGCGCGCTGCACGGCATCATGCGCGTGCGGCAATTCACGCAAGACGACGCGCATATCTTCTGCCGGGACGATCAGGTGGTCGATGAAGTCAAGGCGTTCTGTGAACTGATCGATCGCATCTATGGCGATTTCGGCTTCAAATATTCGGTGAAGCTGGCGCTGCGCCCGGAAAAGCGATTTGGTTCCGACGCGGACTGGGACAAGGCCGAGGGCGAACTGCGGGACGCCGTCGTCAGCGCGGGACTGGCAACCGAGGCCTATGGCTGGGCGGAGCTGCCCGGTGAAGGGGCCTTCTACGCCCCCAAACTCGAATGGCATCTGACCGACGCGATCGGCCGCACGTGGCAGGTCGGGACGCTCCAGGCAGACCGCGTTCTCCCGGAGCGGCTCGACGCCAGCTATGTCGGCGAAGACGGCGCAAGGCACCGCCCGGTCATGCTCCACCGCGCGATTTTCGGAACCTATGAGCGGTTCATGGGCATATTGATCGAGGAATATGCCGGCCGCTTCCCGTTATGGCTGGCGCCCGTGCAGGCGGTGGTTGCGACGATTGTGTCCGACGCCGATGATTATGCCCATGCCGTAGCAGCGAAGCTTGCGGCGGCGGGGTTGCGGGTGGAAACCGATCTTCGCAACGAGAAGATCAACTACAAGGTGCGCGAGCACAGCCTGGCCAAGGTGCCCAACCTGCTGGTCATCGGCAAGCGCGAGGCGGACGAGGGGACGGTTGCACTGCGGCCGCTCGGCGCCGATGCGCGCCAGGAAGTGCTGCCGCTTGACGCGGTCGTCGCCCGGCTTGCCAAGGAAGCGCTGCCGCCTGATATAAAGGCTTAACCGGCGCACGATATGGCCCGGCGGGATTGCGCGCTCTATCGCGCGGCCCGTTTTCGCGCTATTCTTGCCAATTGACGATCACCTGCAACAACAATGGAGATAGAGTTATACGTCCTCCCATGACCCGGCGCCCGCTTGCGCCCCCGCCTGCCAATGGTCCGCGGTTCAACGAATTCATCCAGTCGCCCAAGGTCCGCGTGATCGACGAAAACGGCGAAAACCTGGGTGTTATGTACACACGCGAAGCGATGGAACAGGCTAATGCCATCGGGCTCGACCTGGTCGAAGTTTCGCCCAATGCCGATCCGCCCGTTGCCAAGTTTCTGGATGTCGGCAAGTTCAAATACGAGGCGCAAAAAAAGGCGAACGCCGCGCGCAAGAGCCAGAAGACGCAGGAAATCAAAGAGATCAAGATGCGCCCCAACATCGACGATCATGATTATGATACGAAGATGAAAAAGATCATCGAATTTATCGGTGAGGGCGACAAGGTGAAGGTTACGCTGCGCTTTCGTGGCCGTGAACTGAGCCATGGCCAGCTCGGCATGGTGCTGCTCCAGCGTGTGCAGGCAGATACCGCCGAGACCGCCAAGGTCGAAGCCTATCCGCGCATGGAAGGCCGCCAGATGCTGATGGTGCTTGCGCCGAAATAATTTTCCGCCAGGCACGCGGATTGCGCAGGCCGGCCGTGCGCGCTATTGACCAGTTGGTGACGGGTTCCCCGCAAGGGGATCAAAAAGGGAAGTCCGGTGCGCTGAGGAAATCCTCGGCAAGGCCGGTGCAGCCCCCGCTACTGTAACCGGTGAGCCGGTGCTCCATTATGCCACTGGGCCTGCATTGCGGGGCTGGGAAGGCGGAGCGCCAGCGTTTGAGCCGGGAGCCAGGAGACCTGCCCGCCACAGTCGATCCACTGCGCGGGCGGGGTGCACCGGGCGGACGGGGGGAGAAACCCTCGAGCGAACGACGTAACCGGGCCGTGGGCCGGGCGTCGCGCTCGGCTGGCGACCCAATTCAAGGGTACGTCCAATGTCAATTCCCCAAATTTTGCTGTTACTTGCGGCGTCACCGGGCGCCAGTGCCCCGCTGTCGGTTAGCTTGCCGGTGCCCGAAGACGCGGCCGCTCGTGCGGATGAAAAGCGCGACGACATTATCGTGTCGGCGTCTGGCGCGCCACAGGCGGCCGAGACGGTCGCGCAGGCCGTTACCGTCATCAACCGGCAGACCATTGAGCAGCGCCAGACGATTGTCCTGGCCGACCTGCTGGCGACCACGCCCGGCGTTACCGTTACCCGCAATGGCGGCATTGGCGGCTTCACCGGCGTGCGCATCCGCGGCGCCGAGGCAGAGCAAACGCTGGTGCTGATCGACGGCGTGCGCGTTAACGACCCGTCATCACCCGGCGGCGGATTCGATTTCGGCACGTTGCTGAGCGGCGCCGTCGAGCGGGTGGAAGTGCTGCGCGGGCCCAATGCCGTTGCCTGGGGCAGCCAGGCGATAGGCGGGGTGGTCAACATCATTACCGAAGCGCCGGCCGAGCAGCTTAGCGCACGCGCCAGCGCCGAGGGCGGCTATGCCGGGAGCGCTTTTGCCAATGCGCGGGTCTCGGGCGGGGTGGGGCCAGTGCGGGTGTCGCTCACGGGTGGCTATCTGCGCACCGATGGCATTTCCGCCGCCGCCAGCGGCACGGAGCGCGACGGCTATCGGCAATATGGGGCGACCGGCCGGGTTGAGGTGGCGCTGAGCGATGCGGTGGGGCTCGATCTGCGCGGCTATTATGCCGGCAGCCGCACCGCGATTGACGGCTTTCCCCCGCCAGATTTCCGCCTTGCCGACACGCCTGAATTTTCCACCGCGCAGGAGCTGTATGGCTATGCCGGGCTCAAGTTCGGCGCGTTGGGCGGTCGCTTCCGCAACCGGGTGAGTGTGGCCATTGCTGACATCAACCGCGACAATTTCGATGCAGCAGGCGTTACCGCGCCCGCTTTTTTGGCTCGCGGGCGGACCGAGCGCTATGCCTATCAGGGGGATCTTGATTTGGGCCCCGTGCGCGGCGTGATTGGCGCAGAACATGAAGCAAGCCGCTTTACCGATGGCGACACCGCCGCTGCGACCGGCATAACCAGCGGCTATGCCCAGGCGATCGTGCAGCCGGTGCGCGCGCTGACGCTGACGGGCGGCGTGCGCTATGATGCGCATCGCAGTTTCGGCGGCAATGTAAGCCTTGGCGCCAACGCCGCGCTTGGGCTTGGGCGCGGCACGGTGCTGCGCGCAAGCTATGGCGACGGGTTCAAGGCGCCGACATTGTTCCAGCTTTTCAGCTTTTTCGGCACCCCCACGCTCCGGCCCGAAACCGCGCGCAACATTGACGTTGGCGCCGAGCAGCGCCTGCTGAGCGGGCGGCTGCGTGCCAGCGTCACCTATTTCAACCGGCTGACGCGCAACCAGATCGACTTTGATCCGGGCAGCTTCACTTATGGCAATATCGCGCGGACGCGGGCGCAAGGTGTGGAGGTGGCGCTGGCGCTTACTCCGGTTGATGCGCTGGCCGTGACCGCGAGCTACACCTATGTCGATGCGCAGAACCGGGCGGCGGGCGCCAGTTTTGGCAACCAGCTTGCGCGGCGGCCGCGCCAGTCGCTTAGCGCTTCTGCCGATTACCGGCTGCGCCGCGGGCCGAGCATTGGCGCGACGGTGCTGGTGGTGGGTGACAGTTTTGACGATGCGGGCAATAGCGTTCGGCTTGATGGTTATGTGGTTGCCGGTGTGCGTGCCGAACTGCCGGTGCGCGGCCGGTTTACGCTATATGGCCGGGTCGATAACCTGTTTGACGCGCGCTACCGCACGGTTGCCGGCTATGGCACCTATCCGCGCTCGGTGTTTGGCGGCGTTCGCGTGAAACTCGATTGATGCGGCGGGCGATCCCGCTGCTGATGCTGGTATCTGCGTGCACCGCTGCGCCGGCCGCGCGCGGCGGCGGGATCGTCTCGACCAATCCGTGTGCGGACGCGATGCTGGTGGCGCTCGTGCCGCTCAGCCGGATTGCCGCGATCAGCCGCTACTCGCAAGACCCGGCCGCCACCTCGATGCCGCTCGGGCTGGCGCGGCGGCTGCGGGCGACGGGCGGGACGGCCGAAGAAGTGATCGCCCTCCACCCTGATCTGGTGGTGACCAGCAGCTTTACGCCGGCTGCCACGCGTGCGGCGTATCAGGCGGCGGGCCTGCGGGTGCTGGCGCTCGACGCGCCGGCCAGTATCGCCGAGAGCAAGGCGCAACTGATCGCACTGGCAAACGCGGTTGATGCTGCGGATCGGGGGCAGATGATCCTTGCGCGGATTGATGCGGCTGCGCGCGCCGCCGCCCCGCCTCCAGGCCCCCAGCCAGGCGCGCTGCTGCTGCTGGGTGGCGGATTGGTCAACGGGCCAGGCAATCTGCTCGATGAGCTGATGCAGGTGGCCGGGCTCCGCAATGCCGCTGCCGGTTATGGATTGCGCTACAGCGCGCGGGTGTCGACCGAGATCATCGCGGCTTCTCCGCCTGCGCTGCTCATCGCAAGCGGCCAGCCGGGCCGGCAGCACCAGGTGCTGCGTGCTGCGCTTGGCCAGCGCGTGCGCCACGCGACCTTCCCGTCGCGGCTGATGAATTGTGGCGGGCCGGCCATCATCGCTGCGCTCGCGCGCTTTGCGGCCATCAGGCGCACGGGCGGATGACGCGCGCCGCCCGCCTTGCCGGCCTGGCCGCTCTGGTTGCGGTGCTGTTTGCCGTGTCGCTGATCGTCGGCAAGGTCTGGGTGTCGCCCCTGGCCTGGGCGACGGGCGATCCGGGCTGGGCGATCATCGTGCAGCTTCGGGTGCCGCGCGCACTGCTGGGGTTGGGTGTCGGCGGGGTGCTTGGCCTGTCGGGCGCGGTGCTTCAGGGATATTTGCGTAATCCGCTGGCGGACCCGGCGATCCTTGGCATTTCGTCCTGCGCCGCGCTTGGCGCGGTAACGATGATCGTGGTCGTCTCAGGCGCGACGCCGCTTGCCATTTTTGGCGCCGCGATGCTGGGCGCCGGCGGCGCCGCGACACTGCTGGGCGCGCTGCTGTGGCGGTCGGGCGGCGCGGTCGGCTTTGTCCTGGCAGGCACGATTTTGGCGAGCCTGGCGGGGGCGCTGACTGCCTTTGTCATCTCCGTCGCGCCCAATCCCTATGCGGTTGCCGAGGTGATCGACTGGTTGATGGGGGCGCTTACCGATCGCGGAATGGACGAGGTGGCGCTGGGCCTGCCGCTGATGGCAGCGGGAGGCGCGATCCTGCTGGCGACTGGCCCGGCGCTCGATGCGCTGACGCTGGGCGAGGCAGCGGCGCGGTCAATGGGGGTGCGGCTTGGCCGGCTTCAGGCGCTGGTCGTGCTGGGCTGCGCGCTGGGCGTTGGGGCGAGCGTAGCGGTGACGGGGGTGGTGGGCTTTGTCGGGCTGGTGGTGCCGCACCTGCTGCGCCCGGTCTTTGGCGCGCGGCCATCGGGATTGCTGCTGCCGTCCGCGCTGGGCGGGGCGGCGCTTACGCTTGCGGCGGATACTGTGGTGCGGCTGGTGCCGGGCGCGGGCGAAGTGCGGCTTGGCGTGGCGATGGCGATGCTTGGCGCACCGTTCTTCCTGCTGTTGCTGCTGCGGCGCGGGGGGGCGGCGTGGAGCTGAGGCTGCATCAGGTGCATGTGCGGCGCGGCGGGCACGCCGTGCTTGGCGGGGTCTCGGCAATTTTTGTGCCGGGCCGGATCACCGTGGTGCTGGGCGCCAATGGCGCGGGCAAAAGCAGCCTGCTGATGGCAATGGCCGGGCTGTTGCCGGTGCGCGGCGCCGTGATGCTGGGCGAGCAGCCGGTGGCCGCGCTTGACCACCGCGCGCGCGCGCGGCTGATCGGCTATCTGCCGCAAGACCCGGCGCTGCACTGGAACATATCGGTGGCGCAGGCCGTGGCACTCGGGCGGTTGCCGCACCACGCGCGCCTTGCACACAAGGCCGCTCATGACCCGGCGGTCGCGCGCGCTATGGGGCAAACCGGAGTGGCGTCGCTGGCCGACCGGCTGGTCGATACGCTGTCGGGCGGGGAACGGGCGCGGGTGCTGCTGGCGCGCGTGCTGGCGGGCGAACCGCGCTGGCTGCTGGCTGACGAGCCGCTGGCAGGTCTTGACCCGGCGCACCAGGTTGATCTGCTGGACCGGCTGAAGGCGCTGGCCCGCGCGGGTACCGGCGTGGTGCTGGTGCTGCATGATCTGGCCCACGCCGCGCGCGTGGCTGATGACGTGCTGCTCTTGCAACGCGGGCAAATAGTGGCGCACGGGCCGGCCGATAGCTGGTTGACGCCCGCGATGATCGGCCAGGTTTTCGGCGTGGCGGCGCATCTGCACCCCGTGCCCGGCGGCCGCGCGCTGCCTGTCGTCACTGGCCGCCTGGCGGATTGAACGCCGCGCGAGGCCCCGCCGCGTGGCCCCCTTGTGCGTTGCACCAGAATCGCGCACGATACCGGGGGTTTGCGCTGGTGGAGGATTTAGAATTTGGGCCGGGTGCCGCGCGCTTTTGATGAAATTCGGGGCGCCGATACAACCGGCGGCGTCCGCCCTGAATTTGCCGCGCTCGGCACCTGGCTTGGCGAGACGCCGGAGCCAGAACTGCGCCGCCGTCAGCAGGCCGCTGAAGCAACGTTTCGGCAACTCGGCATCACTTTTGCGGTTTATGGCGATGGCGATGCTGCCGAGCGGATCATCCCGTTCGACATCGTGCCCCGCGTTTTTCTGGCAGATGAATGGGCCCGCCTGTCGGCTGGGCTTGAGCAGCGGGTGCTGGCGATCAACGCGTTTCTCGATGATATTTACGGCGACCGCCGCATCCTGGCCGAAGAGGTGCTGCCGCCGGGGCTGATCTTTGGCAACCCGCAGTTTCGCGCGGAAATCGCCGGAATCAGGCCGCCGCACGGGGTGTGGGCACATATCTGCGGTATTGATCTGGTGCGCACCGGCCCTGGCGATTTCTTCGTGCTGGAAGACAATGCCCGCACACCGTCGGGCGTGTCGTACATGCTTGAAAACCGCGAGGCGATGCTGCGGTTGTGCCCGGAATTGTTCCGCGAAATGCGCGTTGCCCATGTCGACAGCTACCCCGACATGCTGCTTGCGACGATGCGCTCGGTTGCCCCGGCGCGCGCGCCTGCCAACCCGGTATGTGTCGTGCTGACGCCGGGCCATTATAATTCAGCTTATTATGAACATAGTTTTCTGGCCGACAGCATGGGCATTGAACTGGTCGAGGCGGCCGACCTGATGGTCGATGACGACATTGTGTGGATGCGCACGATTGCCGGGCCGGTGCGCGTCGACGTTATCTATCGCCGTATCGACGATGACTATCTCGACCCGATTGTGTTCCGCCCGGAGTCGATGCTGGGCGTGCCGGGCCTCATCGCCGCTTATGCCGCCGGCAATGTCGCGATTATCAACGCACCGGGCAACGGGATTGCCGATGACAAGGCAATCTACAGCTATATGCCCGAGATCGTCCGCTTTTATTCGGGTGGTGAGGCAAAGCTGCCAAATGTGGAAACCTATCGGTGCCGCGAGCCGGACGCGCTTGCCTATACGCTTGAGCATTTGGCCGAACTGGTGGTTAAGCTGGTCGATGGCTCCGGCGGCTATGGCATGCTGGTGGGGCCGACGGCGACCAGGGCCGAGATCGACGCCTTTCGCGCAGCGTTGGTGGCCGAACCCGAGCGGTACATCGCGCAGCCAACGCTTGCCTTGTCGACCGTGCCGACGCTGGTGGAGGAAGGCATTGCCCCGCGCCACGTCGATTTCCGGCCGTTTGTGCTGACGGGCGCTGCCGGGGTTCAGGTCGTGCCCGGCGGCCTTACGCGGGTGGCGCTGAAAAGCGGCTCGCTCGTCGTCAATTCCAGCCAGGGCGGCGGGACCAAGGACAGCTTCGTGCTGCTCGACAATGGCGACGCGGTCGAGGTTGGCGGCTGATGTTATCACGCACCGCCGCCTCGCTCTACTGGCTGGGCCGCTATATCGAGCGGGCCGAGTTTGTCGCGCGGCTGGTCGAGGCGACGGTTCGGCTCGATGCGCTGTCGGCGCGGCCGGCGGGTGAGGCGGCGTGGGCAAGCGCGCTGACAGTGAGCGAAACCGATGACGCCTTTGCCGCCATCGGCCAGCCGATGACGCAGCGTTATGTCGTGCGGTTCCTGACGCTCGATACCAGCCACCCCGGCTCGATCGTGCGCTGTCTTGAGCGGGCGCGGATGAACGCGCGGGCCGTGCGCACCGCGCTTACGCGCGATGCCTGGACGACGATCAACCGCGCCTATCTGCTGTTTGGCAACCGCTCAAGCCCCGGCGGCACCGCGGCCACGCTCAGCCTGGTGGAGGCTGTGAAATATGAATCGCTGGTGTTTGAAGGCGCGCTCCACCGGATGCTGCGCAACGACGCAAACGCCTTTGTCCGGCTGGGGCAATTGATTGAGCGGGCGGACAACACCGCCCGGCTGATCGACGTGAAATATCATTTGCTGTTGCCTGAAGGCGAGCGGGTGGGCGGCGTGGTCGACCGCGATCAGTGGACGACAATCCTGCAGACGGTGTCGGCGGTGACTGCCTATCGCTGGCTCTACAGCGAAGGGCTGTCGCCTGCCAATGTCATTGATCTGCTCCTGTGCCGGGCCGAATTGCCGCGCTCGCTGGCCGGCTGCGCGGAGGAAACGGTCGAGATATTGAGCCTGCTCGCGCGCCGCACCGGCTTGCAGGGCGGGGCTGACCGGATGGCCAGGGCGCGTCACACCCGTATGCAAAAGCTCAAATCGCGCGACGTGATCAAATCCGGCCTGCATCAGTATCTTCATGGCTTCAACGCCGAAAATGCCGCGATCAGCCAGGCGATCGCGGTGCAGTTCAGGTTTGCCTGATGCGCCTTTCAGTGGAGCACCGCACGCGCTATCGCTTTTCTGCGCCGCAATCCCGGCTGGTGCAGATGTTGCGCATGCAGCCGGGGAACACCGCGCTGCAAACGGTTGCTGACTGGCGCATCGATGTGGATTGCGACGCGCGGCTGAAGCCGGGGCAGGACGGGTTCGGCAACGCCATCACGATGCTTTATGCCGAAGGGCCGATCGACGGCATCGAAATCGCGGTTACTGGCAAAGTCATAACGGCGGGCACCGAAGGCGTGCAGGCGGGTCAGGCAGAGCCGTTCCCGCCGCTGCTGTTTGCGCGCCCCACGCCCCGCACCGCGCCCGATGCCGCCATCGTGGCGCTGGCGGCGCAGACGGCGCCGGGGGCAGCGCTGATGGCGCGGCTCGACGCGCTTTGCGCCGCGCTCGCTGCCCGCTTTGTGGTGGATCGCGGTCGTCCGGTTGCCGGGCGCACCGCAGCGCAGGTGGTGGCGGGCGACACGGCCACCGCGCGGGACCTGGCGCATCTGCTCATCGCCTGTGCGCACGCGGTCGGGGCGCCGGCGCGCTACATCAGCGGTTACAGCCTGGCGGCATCGCATTGCCTCGCGCCGCATGGCTGGACCGAGGTCTTTGTCGAAGGGGTGGGCTGGGTTGGCCTTGAC
>JAKFUZ010000027.1 GCA_021732445.1 Sphingomonas sp.
GCCCGGTGCTCGCCAACCATGCGGACCGCGCGCTCACGGACCTCAGGCGAAAACTTGTTCGTTATCTTGCTCATAGTGCAGGCTCCTTCTCACAAGTTGGAGCCTCCGGGAAATCCGGGACGCTTCAGAGCACCAAATTCAACAATGACCACACCAGGTTCCGGTCGTAACCAACCCGCGCCGATCAACATGAACAGATAACGAGAATTCATATATCTTCCGCGCTTCCGAAACGGTGCCTGCGAAACCCGCGAGCATCCGGGCATGATCTCGACATGCTTGACAGCCATGCTCCTGAATTGCTCAATGCGGGGATGGGGTTTGCGATCTCCCCATGAGGCGACAAGCCGAAGCATCGCGTCCCTGATTTCGCCGGAGGACGCACAATGGCTGCGATCAACAGTATCACGCCCGAAAAACTCGCTCGCCTGATCGGCACGCCTCGCAGCCCCACCATCATTGATGTTCGGACAGACGAGGAATTTGGCGCCGCCCCTCGACTGGTGCCAGGTTCGATTCGTCGGCCGGCCGAATCGGTTACCCAAGGAGCCAGCGAACTCGCTCGCCAGAATACCGTGATTATCTGCCGCGATGGGCGATCCCTGAGCCAAGGTGTCGCGGCTTGGTTACGGCACGAAGGCATTCCGGCCGAAACTCTGGACGGCGGCGTGACTGGGTGGGCAACAACCGGATTACCGATGGTGCCCAACGCGGAGCTGCCGCCCCGCGACTCCGGAGGACGCACCGTCTGGGTGACGCGCGCACGCCCCAAGGTCGATCGCATCGCTTGTCCCTGGCTGATACGCCGCTTCGTCGACCCGAACGCGGTGTTCCTTTTCGTAAACCCCACGGAAGTCGCCGGCGTCGCGGAACGGTTCGCTGCCGCGCCGTTCGATGTCGAAGGGACTGGCATCGTTTGGAGCCATGATGGCGATCGTTGCACTTTCGACGTCATGATCGAACGGCTGGGCCTAGCGGGTTTTCCCGCTCTGGCGCATCTCGCCGCGATCGTGCGTGCCGCCGATACCGGTCGACCCGATCTGGCGCCCGAAGCCGCTGGTCTGCTCGCGCTGTCGCTGGGCCTGTCGCGCATGTTTTCCGACGATGTCGAACAACTAGACGCCGGTCTGCTGATCTATGACGCGCTGTTTCGATGGTGCCGCGACGCGACGGGTGAGACGCACGACTGGATATCCCATCAACCCAAGGCCGCGCGCGCCAGGGTGCCCGCATGAGCGCGCGCGCGCTGGATGTGGCATCGGCCAGAACGCGCCCGGCGCCTGTAACGCTCGGCCACGCTTTCTGGGTGTGGATGCGCATAGCGGCACTTTCGTTTGGCGGCCCCGCCGGACAGATTGCCGTCATGCACCGTATCCTTGTCGAGGAGAAACGCTGGATCGGCGAGCACCGGTTCCTCCATGCGCTCAACTATTGCATGCTGTTGCCCGGCCCGGAAGCACAGCAGCTTGCAATCTATATCGGCTGGTTGATGCACCGGACGAAGGGCGGCATCGTCGCTGGCACATTGTTCGTTTTGCCCGGCGCGGTGTCGATTATGGCGCTAAGCTGGATCTACGCGCTTTACGGTCATGTCGGGCTGGTCACCGGCTTGTTTTTCGGGTTGAAATGCGCGGTGCTTGCCGTCGTGCTCCAAGCTGTGGTGCGGATCGGCGGCCGATCGCTGAAGAATAACACGATGCGCGGGCTTGCCGCCACGGCATTCGGTCTGATCTTTTTCATCGGCGTGCCGTTTCCCGCAATCGTGCTGGGCGCCGGCCTGATCGGTTTTCTCGGTGGTCGCGCAGGCTCGCCAGCGTTCCAGCCCGGTGGCGGACATGGGGCGGGCAGCAATGCAATCGTCGCAGACGCCGAGACGCTGCTTGGCGAAGAGCTGCCCGCCCATGCCAGGCCAACGATCGGTCAGTCGCTTCGACAGGCAACCGCGTGCCTAGTGCTGTGGATGGCGCCGGTCGCCATGTTGGCATTGATCTTGGGGCGGGGCAGCGTCTTCACCCAGATCGCCACCTTTTTCTCGACCATGGCCGTCGTCACGTTCGGCGGCGCCTATGCGGTGCTCGCCTTTGTCGCGCAGCAGGCCGTGGCGAATTACCACTGGCTGACCGCGAAGGAGATGCTCGACGGGCTTGGCATGGCGGAGACGACACCTGGACCGCTGATCATGGTGCTGCAATTTGTCGGGTTCATGGGCGCCTACCGCCATGCCGGGGCGCTCCCGCCGCTCCTTGCGGGAACGCTTGGCGGGCTGCTCGCAACCTGGGTGACTTTCGTGCCGTGCTTCCTGTGGATCTTTCTTGGCGCGCCCTACATCGAACGGATAAGGGGCAACAAGGCGCTTTCAGGGGCGCTGTCGGCAATTACCGCAGCGGTGGTCGGCGTCGTGCTCAACCTCGCGCTCTGGTTCGCGATCCATAGCATTTTCCGAACCATTCGTCCCTTCGCGGCAGGGCCTGTCCATTTCGACCTACCCGTCTTGGCAAGCGTCGACCCCTGGGCGCTAATCGTCTCGGTTGCCGCGATGGTCGCCATGTTCCGCTTCAAGGCCGGGATATTCATGACGCTAGGCGTCGCGTCGGCAGCGGGCATCGCGCTTTATCTGGCGGGCGTGGTCGCCTGACTGCCTGTTGCAGCCTGCAACGATGTCAATACCCGGGCGGGCAAGTGGGTGCCGGTTTGCTGCGGCCTCCGATCGAGCCTGAAACAGCCCAAGCCCAGCTTGGTCGCCGCCAAAATCCGCTTGCATTGAATATCCCATCAAAATGATGGAGTTTAAACGCGTTCCTTCTTCTCTCATTGGAAAGGAGCGCAGATGCGCATTCTCGAGGCGGTTGTCCACAAGCCGGTCGACGGCGACCATTCGCCGAAAAAAGCCACGATGGCTGGACGTCATTCCAGCCATCGGAGTGCTCATTGATGGGAAAGCCAACGACCTTGGTCTCTGCGAGCGCCAATCCCATATCGGCCGCGAACGAACTCGGCATCCAAATGCAAGTCGCCGCGTTACAGCGGGTGCGAACAACCCAGCGAGCCGGCAGGTCCCAACGCGTCGATGTCGGTCGATTCCCCTTGCAATCGGCCCTGGCCAAGGCGGTGGAACAATTGTCCGCCGCGCTATACCCACGCCGTCTTGGAAGTTTTGCGGGTGCCGCCTGCCAGGAAAACGACTTTGTCGCGGCGCGGATTCGCTCGGGGCTTGCCCTGCTGCGGCACGAGATTGCGGCGGAGTTCGCTTATTGGGAGGGGGAAGCAGCGCAACCGTTCGACGCGGACCAGGCAGACGACGTCGTCCGTTTTTTTGCCATGACGCTTGCCGATCTCCGCTGCGCGATCGATCTCGACGTCGAAGCGGCTTTCCTCGGCGATCCAGCGGCAAGGTCGGTCGACGAAATTCTGATTTGCTATCCAGGAGCGATCGCCGTCCGTTACCATCGCATCGCGCACCAGCTTTATGCCTTGGGCGCGCCGATCGTCGCACGGATCATCTCTGAAATCGCCAATGCGGCAACCGGCATCGATATCCATCCTGGGGCGACGATCGGTCCAAGCTTTTTTATCGACCATGGCACTGGCGTGGTGATCGGCGAGACAGCGATCATCGGCGCGAGAGTTAAACTCTATCAACACGTCACCCTGGGGGCACGCGCACCCCTGGGGCTGATGACCACTGGCCCGCGCGATCGCTATGCTCGCCACCCTATTATCGAGGACGACGTCGTCATCTATGCAGGCGCGACCATTCTGGGCCGCGTTACCATCGGGGAAGGATCGACGATCGGCGGCAATGTTTGGCTGCTCGACGATGTGCCGCCCAACAGCATGGTCGTGCAACCCGCCGCTCGAATTCTGTCGTCCGAACCAGAAACCGGCTTCCACGCGGCGCCAATGGGGCGCGGACATTGACCCAATTTTCTGAAAGCCACTTTTCCCCTGGATGGTCGGATACGAAGCCCTGCGCACCGCGGCCGGTGATTGGAGTATTGTGCTGCAACGAGTTCTCGCAGCGCCCGATACAAGCGGTCGCAACCCGATTTGTTGCGCCGCTCGCCAACATATCTGGCGCGACGGTCGTACTCATTCCAGCCGTATCAAACGCCTGCGACGCGCTGGCGCTTGCTGATCGACTCGACGGACTGCTGCTGACCGGATCGCGCTCGAATGTAGAACCCATTCGCTATGGCCAGATATCGCCTCATGTCGGGCCGGTTGACGATGAGCGTGATGAAGTCGCACTACGCCTTGCCGCACACATGATCGAGGCAGGCCGCCCGGTTTTCGGCATCTGCCGGGGATTGCAGGAAATCAACGTCCTGTTCGGCGGTACGCTGACCGGCACGATAGACAGCGGGCATCATTGCGGGCTGGACGACGGTACGCACTACGCTCGCCATTTCGACCATTGCCACGACATGGATTTCATCGAAGGCGGGCTGTTGTCGCAAACGGCGATGCGCGTTTCGGTCAATTCGGTCCACCGCCAGGGTATCGACCGGCTTGGCGACGGCCTGTCGATCGAAGCGACGGCCGCAAGCGACGGTCTGGTCGAGGCATTTTCCGCGCGCCCCTGTGGCGCCACCGTCCTGGCAGTCCAATGGCATCCAGAATGGGACGCCGCCGACAACCAGATAAGCCATCGCTTTTTCGACCTGATCGGCGCCGAACTCGCGGTCCGTGCCGGCAGGCCATATCTTAACGGAGGCCTGCAATAATGGTCAGAACACAACGTCGGACTCTCGGTATCCCCTTTGGCGCCCAAGTGGCGTCCGGCATGGTCATAGGCGTTCTGCTCGGCTTGATTGCCCGCGAATGGGCGACGCCGCAGACCCCCGGCCCGTTAGCCGAGACGCTGCGAATCACCGGCGAGAGCTTTGTCCAACTCCTGAAGGCGCTGGTTGCACCGCTGGTGCTCAGTGCGATCGTGGCCTCGATCGCAGCGTTACGCTCGCTCGCCAACGCCGGACGACTGGTACGCGCGACCCTGTTGTGGTTTGCCATCACCGCGCTGATTGCAGTGGTAATCGGCATCGTGCTGGGCATCGTAATCGAGCCTGGGTTGCACGCGGACGTCGATCGCGCGGCGGCGGTTCGCCCCGACACAGCTGGTAGTTGGGTTGATTTTCTGCGCGGGCTGATCCCAGGCAACGTCTTCGGTCTTTCCGCCTCGACAACGATCAAGGATGGCATTCCCAGGACGGGATTATCATTCAACGTTCTGCAAGTGATCGTCGTGGCCGTTGCAGTTGGCGCAGCAGCGGTAAGGGTTGGCGATGCTGCCGCAGCGTTTCTGACCTTCAATGCCGCGGTACTCGCTATCTTCCGTAGGTTGCTCGGCTGGGTCGTGGGGTTGACGCCGATTGGTTCGGCAGCGCTGCTGGGCAACGCGGTTGTCCATTATGGCTGGCAATCGCTGTCCACCCTGGCCGTGTTTGCCGGCACGATCTATCTGGGCCTCGCGCTGGTATTGTTCGGCGTTTATCCCATATTGCTCGCTGCCAACGGCATTTCGCCGCGCCGATTTTTCGCCGGGGCTTGGCCCGCAATCCAGCTCGGTTTCGTATCGCGTTCGTCGGTCGCCACGCTGCCGGTTACCGAGCAGGCCGCCGAGCGGCTGGGAATACCGTCAGCCTATGCGGCGTTTGCGGTTCCGCTTGCCGCGACCACCAAGATGGACGGATGCGCGGCGATCTACCCTGCAATCGCCACAATCTTTGTCTCTCAATATTTTGGCATTGCATTACACCCGGTCGACTATCTGTTGATTGTCTTTGTTTCCGTGATCGGGTCGGCGGCAACCGCCGGACTGACGGGCGCTCTTGTGATGCTGACGCTCACATTGTCGACGCTTGGCCTGCCGCTGGAAGGCGCAGGGTTGCTGCTCGCAATCGATCCGATCCTCGATATGGGACGCACGGCAGTGAACGTGGCCGGGCAGATCCTGGTATCGATGATCGTTTCCCGGCGCGAGGGGCTGCTGACCGAAATCCCGACCATTCGCCAATCGGAATTTGCCTGACCCAAACATCGCTGTCGGGCTGGCGCACGCCGACTTCAATTCAGCGCAGATCTATTGTCTATCGATATAGTAGGAATAAAATCCCTTGCTTGGGAATGTGAGTCGTCGGCGGTTGAACCGCCATTCCTTGGCTGCTGATGCGCGGAGGGTATATGTTCGATTCGTTCGTTGACAATGACCACTCAACCGGTTCGTATTTGGTGGTTTCGGCATCGCAGGATGGCCGGCGGCTGTGGACGGTGCCGCCCTTCGCGGCCCACTCCACGCTGCAGCTTGAAATGGGACCGCGGCATCATCAGGGCTTCTGGGCTGTGCAGCTCGACAATGCGGTGCGGGCGGCAACGGGCCCTGTAACGCTGGTCGCGGAAGGGCTGGCTTGCCTCGCCATCGCGCGCTGGGCACAGTTATCGCCGCGTCGATATGTCGAAAATATCGCCAACGTGCTGATTTTCTCGCCATTGACGTTCAGCCTGGCGCAAGCTCCGCTGTTCAAGAATCTCCATCCGAGCCCCGCGACACGACTGCCGTTCGATTCAGTTGTAATTGACGATCGGTCCTCCCCCCCTGATCACGCGGGTACTCGATCTGGTTGACACTTGGGGAAGCCGTTTCGTCGAGGCAGCAAATGTGCCTGACGATTGGCGGCGGCAACCAGGATCGAGATTGATGCCGACCAGGGGTTGTTCCGACCGGGACCCGGTCGATATCGACATTCTCGGCGTCGGCTAGGGTCGATCTTTGCCAACCATTGGTTCAAGTTACGGTACGTCGGCCGCTGCTCAACCGATCGTCATCATTGGCGGCGGTCCGACCGGTACGATCATGGCAGCGCAGCTTGCGTTGTACGGCGAAAAGCCCATTGTGCTTATCGAACGCACGTTCGTCCAGCGCGGTTGCGGCGTCGCCTTCGGGACACGGCATCCGCGCCACATGCTGAACGTCCGCGCAGCGGGCATGAGCGCATTTCCCGACAAGCCGGATCATTTCTCGAACTGGCTGGCGACCCGGCGAGCTGCCACCGCACACGATTTTGTCGAGCGCGGCCTTTATGGAGACTATCTGAGCGATGTGCTCGAACAGGCTCGTTACCGCGCCGACGGCGGACTGATATCAATCACGGGCGAAGCGACAGCCATTGAACGCGGCGCGGATGGACTCATGGTACACCTCGCCGACGGGCGAACAGTCCGCGCGTACCAAGTCGTGCTGGCGCAGGGCAACCTGCCGCCTGCTCGGCCCGCTTGGCTGGGTAGTCGGCTATTGCCGCCTGGCTGCTATATCGACGATCCCTGGGCTGACGATCTGGCCGACCATTTGCCAAGTGAGGGAACAGTGGTGGTGCTCGGATCCGGGCTGACCGCGGTCGATGCGGCGCTGCGATTGGATGCAGGCGGCTTTCGGGGGCGCATTCTGTGCCTGTCGCGCCGTGGGCTCAAGCCGCACCGCCACTTGAGCGGCGCAATCCCCTTGCACGGGCAACGGACTACACCCGCGCCAGTGCTATCCCGACTGGTCGGCGAATTGAGGGAGCGCGCGACAATGATCGGCTGGCATGCGGCTGTCGATGAGCTGCGCCCGGTTACGCAGGCGTTATGGGCACGGATGCCGATGCACACGCGCTCGCGCTTCCTGCGTCATCTACGGCCGTATTGGGATATTCATCGCCATCGGCTGGCGCCGGTTGTCGCCGACCGCTTCGATGGCATGATCGCCGAAGGGCGCGTCCAAATCGCGGCCGGGCGTGTCCTCGGCGCCGAACAAAGCGGCAGCACGGCAAAGCTCACCTGGGATGCGCGCGATGATGGTAGCCGCCACGTCGAGGATGCAATTGCCATTATCAATTGCACCGGCCCACAAACCGATATTCGCCGAACGCGCGCGCCGTTGCTGGACGACTTGCTGGCGCGAAGCTTGGTTCGCCCCGATCCACTGGCGCTTGGCATCGATGTCGATCAATGCTGCCGGGTGATCAATGCGCATGGCGAGGCGCAGGATGACTTGTTCTGCATCGGACCAATGTCGCGCGGGACTTTTTGGGAGATCATCGCGATTCCCGACATTCGGTGGCAGTGCCAGGAACTGGCCCGGCGGTTGGCGGAGGAAAAACCAGCAACAAGGGACGTGTCGAACTTCGCGCTGTCACGCTGAATTCGAACCAATTCCCAAATGATCCCGCATATCATGGCCCCGGCCGTCGATATGGGTTCTCGGCGGGTAGCATATCAGGCAGATAGACCCGCGCCGAAGGATGCGCGGGCAGACGGGAGGTGATATCGTTGCCCTGCCCCAATGGCTGGGTATGCGGATTTCGATATCGCCACCAAAGCGCGTCGTTCATCGGCCGCGAGACCATCTAGGCAACCGAAACGCTGCTCAGGAAGCAACTTCCAATGCAGGAGATTTGACGTCTCGGCTGGCAAGACCGTTTGGCGGGCGCCGCAGGCCAAGGTTGTCGCGCAATGTGCGGCCTTCATATTGAGCTCGAATATGCGCAACTTCACGAACTGCGCTCCGCGATGCGGCGTATAAATTCTCCGGGCGCGCTCGCTCAAGCGTTCGGCCGCACGATTAACACGTTCTCAGCTCCGCTCAAACCGGAGTGTTTCTTCTCTGCGCTGAGATTGCACACCGAGGTGTCTTGGCGCATGCACCTATCAAATGGCAGGTTCCCCCGCTTAAATGCCCATAATACCTGTTTTTGGGCGCCATTTACGACGAGGCTGGAACGATATGGCAGTGCGGATCAAAGACATTGCGCACGATCTCGGCCTGTCTTCCATGGCGGTTTCCAAGGCGTTGCGCGGCCACGCCGATATTGGCGAGGAAACCATCCGGCGCGTCAGAAAACGGGCGGAGGAACTTGATTATCGCGTCGACATGGTCGCGCGCAGTATGGTCACGGGGCGATCCTTCCTCGTCGGGCTGGTGGTGCCCGACCTCATGCAATCCTTCTTCACAGAGGTTGCGGTCGCCTTGGCGAATGCGCTGGGGCAAGACGGCTACCATGTCGTGATCGCGCACACCAACGAAGACCCAGCGGAGGAAATTGCCCAGATCAGCGCACTGGAATCGCGCCGAGTCGATGGGTTGATCGTCGCATCGACGCAGCGCGACGGCGCGCATCTGGGGCATGTTCGAACCCCATTTGTCCTTATCGACCGGCTCGTACCGGGCCTTGATGTCAGTTGGGTCGGCGTTGACGATGAACAGATCGCGCAATTCGCCACGGGCCATCTCTTTGATCAGGGATGTCGCCGGATTGCCCATTTACGCGGCCCCAATCTGTCGACCAGCGAGGGGCGCCTGGCAGGCTATCGCAAAGCGATCATCGCGCACGGCCTGCCGTTCGACGAGACCCTGACGTGTTGGTCGGGCCATGATGAAGCGGGCGGACGGCGCGCAATGGTGGAGCTGCTGGCACACCCGGCCCCTCCGGACGGCGTCGTCTGTTTCAACGATCCCGTCGCAATCGGGGCGATGCACGCGATTCTCGACGTCGGCCTGCGTGTCCCGGACGATATCGCAGTCATCGGCGCCGCCAATATGCGGTATTCGGACGCCTTGCGCATTTCCCTGTCGACGATCGATCAGGCGGCGGCAAAAACCGGCGAGGACGCCGCGCGCCTGCTGCTCGCCCTGATGACGGCCGACACGGTCACGGCCAATCCGACAAGGATTGTCCAGCCGACCCGGCTGATCGCGCGCGCATCGAGTGTGCGCCAATAAGCCTGTTCACCCCTCATGCGGTTGACACGCCAGTCATTCTTCAGGCATTGGCCTCGTTACTTTATCGATAAAGTAAATAAGCATCGAAAGGTCCGAGGATGGCGAGCGCGCTCCATGGCGATACCGCAGGTCAGCACCCCATCATGATGGTCGCCAATGGCGATCTGCGCCCCTCCGCCAACATCGATTGCTGGCCGGCGCAGGCGGATGTCGAGGCGTCGCTGCTGGCAAGGCTCCGCGCGCTCGGGCACGAGGCCGTCCGCGCGCATGATTTCGACCCGGCAAAGGGCCATGGCTTCATCGACAGCCAACGGCGGGGGATCGAGGTGTTCCGGTCGATCCCCCTCGATGCGCCATTGATCGTGGTCGAGGCGGTGTGGCAATATAGCCAGCACCTGCTGCCCGGCCTGCTGGCGCATCGCGGGCCTATCCTGACCGTCGCGAACTGGAGCGGCCGCTGGCCCGGCCTTGTCGGACTGCTCAACCTCAACGCTTCGCTGCGCAAGGCGGGCAAGCCATTCGACAGCCTGTGGAGCGTCGATTTCGACGACGCGCCCTTCGTCGATGGCCTCAGGACATGGCTGGGCGGCGGATCGATCCAGCATGACATGTCGCACGTGCGCGCCGGCGCGGATGTCGCCCTGCCCGCCGCCATGCGGACCCTCGGCCGGCAACTTGCCGAGACGCTGCGCCGGGACAAGGCGATCATGGGCGTTTTCGATGAAGGGTGCATGGGCATGTACAATGCCATCATCCCCGACGAACTGCTGCATCCCATGGGCGTGTTCAAGGAGCGACTGAGCCAGTCGGCCCTCTATGCCGAAATGCGCGCGACCAGCGACGCGGAGGCGATGGCCGTCTACGACTGGCTCGTCGCGCGCGGGATGCGCTTTCACTTCGGCCCGGACGAGGCGGTGGACCTGACGCTGGGGCAGGTTCTGGAGCAATGCCGGATGTATATCGCCGCGCTGCGCATCGCGGACGCATTCGGATGCGATACGATCGGCATCCAGTATCAGCAGGGCATGAAGGATCTGGTCCCGGCGTCCGACCTTGCCGAGGCGCTGCTCAACAATGGCGACCGGCCGCCGGTCGCTGACCGGCAGGGCCGACCGATCCTGCCGGGCAAGCCGCTGCCGCATTTCAACGAGGTGGACGAGTGCGCCGGGCTCGACGCGCTCGTCACCAACCGCGTCTGGGAAGCGCTCGGCCTCCCGCCGGAGACGACCCTGCATGATGTCCGCTACGGGGAAACATACGGAGAAGGCGCCGAGGAACGCTTTGTCTGGACGCTGGAGATTTCGGGAGCGGTGCCGCCGGCGCATTTCGCGCGCGGCTATGCCGACGCCGTGAGTGAGCGTCAGCCGCCGACCTATTTCCGGCTCGGCGGCGGCACGGTCAAGGGGATCAGCAAGCCGGGCGTCGTCGTGTGGAGCCGCATTTTTGTGACGCCCGCTGGGCTGTGCGCGGATGTCGGCATCGGCAGCGCGGTCGCCCTGCCCGATGCGGAAAGCGAGCGGCGCTGGCAGGCGACCACGCCGCAATGGCCGATGATGCACATGGTTTTCGCCGGCATCACGCGGGACCAGTTCATGGCGCGGCACTGCTCCAACCATATCCAGGTGGCCTATGCGCCCGACGTGGCATCGGCGACGATGGCGCTGTCGGCCAAGGCGGCGATGTTCGAAGATCTGGGCATCCGGGTCTGCTTCTGCGGCGACGTGCCGGGCGCGCCTGCGCAGCCGGCCGGGACGGTGACGCTCGCATCCTGACGAAAGGCGTCCGATCATGATCTTTGGCAATCCGGCGAAAATCGACCTGGCGATCGACAGCCGCGCCATCAATTTCGAAAATCCCACGGGCGCGCGCGGCGCCGGCGGGATGGCGGCGAACGGACGCAAGGGCGCGCCGTCGCGCTTTGTCGACCCGGGTGAGCATCTGGTGCTCGCCGATATCGCCGGTCCGGGCAAGATCCGCCATATCTGGATGACTTTTCCGCCCGCCCCGCCCGAGGATATGCGCGGCCTGTGGATGGAGGTTTTTTATGACGGGGCCGCCGATCCGAGCATATCGGTGCCGTGCCTCGATTTTTTCGGCCTGCCCCATGGCCGGGCCGCACCCTATGCGTCCGCGCTGACGGCGGCGCAGGAAGGGCGCGGCTTCAATGCCTATTTTCCGATGCCCTTTGCGCGGCGCGTCCGCGTGGAGCTTCACCACGCCGGGTCGCAGCGCACCAATTTCTATTATCAGATCGATTATACGCTTGAACCCTTCGATCCGGACGAGGGCTATCTGCACGTCCTGTTCAACCGCGAAAACCCCACCGTCCCCATGCGCGATTTCGTCGTCGCCGCCGGCTTGTCCGGTCCCGGCCGTTTTCTGGGCTGCGTCATCGGTGTCCGCGTGCTGCGCGACGGCATGCTGTGGTATGGCGAGGGCGAGTTCAAAGCCTTTCTCGACAGCGACAGTGATTTCCCGACGATTTGCGGCACGGGGCTGGAGGATTATGCCTGCTCCGCCTTCGGACTCGGCCCACATGCCGCGCCCTTTGGCGGCGTGCCCGTCCATGTCGCGCCCCCGCCGCCGGACGGGCAGGTCAAGGCGTTCGGGTCCGACATGCCCGATTTTGTCGGCTTCTACCGCTGGCATCTGATGGACCCGATCATTTTCCGGACCGATTTCACCGCGGTCATCCAGCAGATCGGCGCGGTCTACAGCCGCAGCCCCGAATATCTGGACGAACATTATACGCCCGCTGGCAATGGCTGGCGGGAGCTTGGCGCCGATTTCCAGGGAAGCAAATATGCCGGCCTGTGGGGCGGCCTGGCGGAGCGGCGCGACGATTATTGCGCGACCGCCTTTCTGTACTGCCGCCATCCGCAGCCGGTCCCGCGCCTCGACCCGGCGCTTGCCCTGGCGGACATCGGGCTGCGCGACTATGAAGTGGACCCTTCGGCGTGATCGTGATGCACGCGGCGCGCCGGGGCAGGCGATGAACATCGTCGCCGGTGTCGATTTCGGGACCGGCGGCGTTCGCGTCACGATCGCCGATGCCGCCGACGGCGCACTGGGGTCCGCATCCGCCCCGCTTGCGGTCCGGACGAACCCTGCCGATCCGCTCGAGGCGACGCAGCGTCACGCCGATCACCTCATCGCGCTCGAACGCGCCTTTGCGGATGCGCTGCGCCGCTCCGGCGTCGATGGCCGCTCGGTCGGCGCGCTCGCGATTGCCACGACCGGCTCAACCGTTCTGCCGATCGACGCGCATTTCCAGCCGATCGGCGACTATTATCTATGGAGCGATCATCGCGCCTGGCGGGAAGCGGCGGAGATCACCGCCGCCGCGCAGGCGGCCGCATTGCCGGCGATCCGTTTTTGCGGTGGCCGCTATTCGGCGGAATGGGGCTGGGCCAAATTGCTGCACTGGCTGCGGCACAATCCGGGCCTGCGCGACAGATTCCACACCGCCGTCGAACATTGCGACTATATTGTCGCGACACTGTGCGGCATCGCCGAGCTTGACGCGCTGCCCCGATCCATCTGTGCGATGGGGCATAAATGGCTGTGGAATGCGGAACTCGGGGGCTTTCCTCCAGAGGATTTCCTGGCCTCGGTCGACCCCTTGCTCGCCGGCATGCGGGGACGGATGGCGGGACGATATCAGACATCGAACATGATCGCCGGAGGGTTGTGCGGCGAATGGGCAAGCCGGCTGGGCATAGCGGAAGGGATTCCGGTGCCGACCGGCGCTCTCGACGCGCATTGGGACGCCATCGGGTCGGGGTGTCGCCGGGGTGACATCGTCAACGTGGTCGGTACGTCGAGCTGCATCATGGCGCTGAGTGATGCCGCCGATCCGGTCGACGGCATTCCCGGCGTCGTGCCCGGATCGATCCATCCGGCCTTCGCCGGAATAGAAGCCGGACTGGCCTCGGTCGGCGAGACGTTCGCGGCGATCGCCGCCCGCGCAGATCGTCCCCTCGACACATTGATGGCCGAAACCGGGGCCTACAAGGCCGGCCAAACCGGGCTCGTCCGCCTGCTGTGGGACAATGGCGACCGGTCGGTGCTGATGAATCCGGCGCTGGGCGGCATCACCATGGGCTGGCGAAACCACCATGTCCCCGCCGACGAACTCTTCGCCGCCATGGAAGGCGCTGCGTTCCAGACGCGGATCATCGCGGAGCGCCTCGGCGCGCACGGCGTACCCCTCGACCGCATCATCAACGGCGGCGGCATTCCGCAGCGCAACATCCTGCTCAACCAGATCTACGCCAACGTGCTGGGCGTGCCGGTGCTGGTGCCGCGCTTCGGCGTGACGGGCCTGGGATCGGCGATGTTCGCGATGGTCGTGGCAGGCGCGGTGGACAGCATCGAAACGGCGCAGGCGGCGCTGTGCACAGACTATCAGGTCGTCGAACCCGACACCGAAGCTGTTCGCCAATATGAGGTTGGTTTTGAAGAGTTCCGGCATTTCTATTTCTCGTTGCCGAGCATGCTGGCGCGCGCGCGACCGCAGGGCTGAAGCCGTCACAGGGCGCCTTGTCTCAAGCAGTTGCTTGCCGACTGAGGCGAACAAACGACGAGGGTATTGCCGGGTTCCAAACCGTCCTTCACAAATCACTATCCGATCGGATATCGAAATGATATGTGGGCTCCTGACATGCCGATTAACAGGCCATGCGAACGCCTTCTGGGAGAGGTCAGGATGACAAATCGTATTCATTTATTGGGGGGTGTCGGCGCCGTTTTGCTGCCGGTGCTTGTCGCGATTCCAACCGCGGCCCAGGCTCAGCAAGCCTCGAGCAAGGCCGAGGAATCGATTTCGACAGAAAAAGGAACCCCATCCGACGAACACGATATCGTCGTTACTGCCCAAAAACGCGAAGAACGCCTGCAAAACGTACCGATTGCCGTGAGTGCGGTCAGCGCCGAACAGCTTGCCAAGCTGGGTATCAATAACCCTACTGAACTGAGGTACGTTTCACCCAGCTTGAATTTCAGCAGTTCGGCCAATGTGCGCGGCCAGGGCTTTGCCATCCGCGGCATCGCGACGGTGATTTTTTCCGACGCCATTGAACAAAGCGTCGGCACCGTAGTCGATGGCGTACCACTGGCACGGAGCGGACAGGCCATTGCCGACCTTGTCGATATCGATCATGTGGAAATATTGCGCGGCCCGCAGGGCACATTATTCGGCAAGAACGCGTCCGCCGGTTTGCTATCCATCATCACGCGCCGTCCGCAATTCACTAACAGCGCTGAAGGCCATGTTTCATATGGCACTTATAACGAGGTGAAGGCCGATGTGACGGGTAATCTGGCGTTGAGCGACAGCGCCGCACTGCGCGTCACCTATGCCCAGACCACTGCGGACGGCTATATTCGCAATATCGTACGCAACGAACTGCTCGGCGGGCGCGATTCCAGGGCCGTGCGCGCCAAATTGCTGCTTAAACCCGCACACAACCTCGATATCTATGTCATCGGCGATTGGAGCCGCAGCAATTCGCTGTGCTGCGCATGGACCGCGCGCAGCGCGCCACTGACGACCGTGTTCGGGCAACTCAACGCGCTTGCAGGCATCAGGCCGAGCCCGACCAATCTTCAGATCGCCGCCGACCAGCCCTTTTTCCAGAACATCAAAACCTGGGGCATCTCTACGGAAATTAATTTCGATGCCGGCTGGGCGACGCTTACATCGCTATCGGCTTATCGGCGTTGGGAACAGAATGACAATAATGATCCCGACATCCTCCCCATCAATTATCTCAACGTCAATTCGGGTGCCAATCAAGTCGATCAATATTCCGAAGAGTTGCGGATCGCATCGCCATCGGGCGAGCGCCTTGAATGGACAGGCGGCGTATTTCTCTATGATTGGTCCACTGCCGGCCAGTCGCAGCAAAGCGGCCAGTTCGCGCTGCCGCTGCCGCCCGGCGTACAGTTCGGCAGCAGCATCGATTCACGCGTTCGCAGTTCCGGCACGGCCATTTTCGGCCAAGCCTCCTACGAGTTGATCAATCGGCTGAAGCTGATCCTGGGTGGTCGTTATACCGATGAAACGATCAGGCTCAACTTCCGCCAATTCGCGACGCCAGGCACCTTGGGTTCGATACCGGGGAGATTCCTCGGGACAGTGATAAACAGTGCGCCATCAAGCAACTTCTCGGGCAAGGCGACGCTGCAATATGCCTTTAACAATGATACAAATGTTTTTGCGTCGTTCACACGCGGCTATAAAGGGCCGGGTTTCGACACACTGGGGATAGTAAGTAATTCGTCGACACTGGTAAGACCTGAAATACCGACGAGTTATGAAATCGGTTTTCGTGCCCAGTTGTTCAACCACAGCACTACCTTCAACGTCACCGCTTTCCTTACAGATTACAAAGACTTTCAGGCGGCAAGTTTCAGCACCGATGTGACGCCCTCGCGCATTTTGGTGACCAATGCCGGCTTGCTCAAGACCCGCGGGGTCGAGGCCGATTTCGAAAGCCGCCCGCTTGCTGGTGTCACGCTGCTCGCCTCGGCTGCCTATGTCGATTCGGAATATTCGGACTTCAAGAACATTTCCTGCTACGCTGGACAGCCGATCCTGCCGCTCGGCACGGTGCGCACGTCGCCGCGTCAGTGCATTCTCGTTACGCCGACGCAAGCAGTGACGGACGCCGATGGCCTGCCGCTTCAGAATTCACCCAAATTCACTTACAATCTGGCGGCGGGGTATCAGCATCATCTGGGCTCGCTCGTGCTTGACGGTCAGATCAACTGGTTCTGGCGCGGCAAGACCAATTTCGACGTAACCGGCAATCCTGATACGGTGCAGGGCGCCTATGGCCTGCTCGGCGCTAATTTTGGCGTTGGTCCGGCGTCGCATCGATGGCGCTTGTCGATATTTGCACGCAATCTTCTCGACAAGAATTTCGCGGATGTCATTTTCAGCCAGCCCGTGTTGAGTTCGCCCGGTGTGACTGTGCAAATTCCCAGCCGGGACGCCAGGCGTCAGCTCGGCGTCGCGCTCAATCTGAAATTCGGCAAATAATCGATGACCGAACAAATGGACACGGCACGCCTACCCTGGTCGCGCCGTCTCGGTTGGGCGGTGGGTGATGCGGGGATAAATTTCTACTGGCAAGGCGTCGGTATATTTCTCTATTTCTTCTATACCGACGTCATGGGCATTTCACCGGGTTGGGCCGGCGTTGCCTTCGCCGCCGCTTCCTTCTGGGACGCGGTGAGCGATCCGGTCGTTGGTGCGATTGCGGACCGCACGCGCAGCCGGTTCGGCCGCTTCAGACCCTGGCTGCTGTTTGCCAGCCCGCCTTGCGCGCTGGCTTTCATGCTGGTGTTCTGGGTGCCGCCGCTCGTTGGTGGATGGCTCGTCGCCTATGCGGTTGCGACACATATCATGTTTCGCACGTTGCTCGCTGCAATTGGCATTCCGTATAATGCGTTGTCGGCGCGGATGACCCAGGACTCGGTCGAACGCGGCACCATTGCGATGTTGCGAATGATCTTCGCGGCGGGCGGCGCACTGGCCACCGCCTTCACCATGCCCAAGTTCGTGTCGCTGATCGACAATCCGCGCCATGCATATTTCTGGGCGGCGACGCTGCTCGGTGCGGGCGCCACGCTGATCTTGATGGCCGTCTTCCTTTCAACGCGCGAGCAAGCGGCAGACGACGACACCCCGCCTGTTGCGCGCACGGCCGGTCTGTTCCGGACAGTAGCGGAGGAAGTGGCGTCCTTTTGGGCAATGCTGCGATATAATGGGCCGCTTGCCCGGATGTTCGCCGTCGTAATCCTGGGCGGAATTACGACTGCGCTTAATGGCAAGATCTTGCTCTATTGGGTTAAATATGACCTCAAAGAACCCGCTGTCATGGTGTGGTTACTGCCATTGCCAGGCTTTGTTTTGCTGTTCGTCGCGCCATTGTGGAACTGGTTCGCGCAGATCACATCGAAGCAAGCCGCCTGGATGAGCGGCGCCGTCCTGAGCGCCACCAGCCTTGCGCTCTTCTATCTGTTCAATCCGCATGATCATGTCTTGCTCATTGCAATTACCATATTGGGCGCAGCAGGCGGCAGTGCAGGCGTCATCATGTTCTGGTCGATGCTTCCTGATACAGTGGAATATAATCAATGGGCTACGGGTGAGCGCGCCGAGGCGCGCATTTTTGGCCTGACGACCTTTGGGCAGAAGGCGGCGCTTGGTATCAACGCGCTGATGTTGGGGGCGATGCTGACGCAGGTCGGTTTCGTGGCCAACCGGCCGCAGTCGGCGGAGACACTCGCGGCGCTGCGGGCGATTATGTGCCTAATTCCGCTCGCCGGCCTTTTGTGTTCTGCTCTGGTGCTCTGGCACTACCCGATCACGGCCCGTTTCCACGCGCAATTGCGGCGCGACATAGCCGATGGGACGCGCCATGCCGTCAAGGTCTGAGCAGCAATCTCACCAAGGCATCGGCGTGACGTTCAACGAACGCATCGTCGAACACGTCGATACCGTAAAGCGCGCGCGCTTCCTCAGCGAGCGCGAAGATCGACTGACCCGCAGCCGAAAGAATGTAAATCAGGTTGATTGGCGCCAAATCGATCATCAAACCCTGGGCAATGGCACCCTCAAGTCGCGCGCGCATCAATGCATGCGATGGCGCAATATGATGCTCGACGGCAAAACGGAGCTGCTCGTTGTCGCGCATCGATTCCTGCAGCATCAACCGCGCATGTTCAGGATGCCGCGCGCAATAATGAACATAACGGCGGATGAAACATTCAAACCCCGCCCGACCAGCGTCAAAGGGGGGTTCGCCTGCGCGGGGCTGCATTTCCATTGCCATCCGATTGAACAGATGGTGGACCGCTGCTTGCCACAATTGTGCCTTGCTGCCGAAATGCAACCGAATCATCGCATGCGTCACGCCCGCGCGCGCCGCGATGTCACGGACCGAGGCAGAGTCGAATCCGCGTTCGGAAAACAACGTCAAGGCGCTGTCCAAAATCCGGGCTTGGGTGGCCTGTTTCTGTTCGGTGCGCTGCTCGGCCAGATAAGGCCGCTTGCGTCGAGGCGCGCCAGCCACCTGCGAGACCTGCGTTGGGATCGCTTCCTGCACCGATTTCACTTCGTTTGTCACTCAAACGACTTCCCATATCGCTCCTCCGCAAACAAGCGCCGGGCGCGACATTCTGGGCGTCGTCGCATCGCAATTTACCGAACAGGATCGACATGCTGAAGCTGCACGCCGACAAAACGCTTTTCCGAGATGCCGCGGGACGTCAAATCATCTTGCGGGGAGTCAATCTGGGCGGCGACAGCAAGGTGCCGGCGAAACCGGATGGCCAAAGTTGGCGTCCAACTGATTTTGCCGACCATCGTGTCGTGGATTTCGTCGGGCGACCTTTTCCGCTGGATGAAGCTGACGTGCATCTGGGGCGACTGGCGCATTGGGGGTTCAATTGCGTTCGCTTGCTCGTGACCTGGGAAGCAATCGAACACGCAGGCCCGGGGCTCTATGACGAGATCTATCTCGACTATGTCGCGCAAATGTGTCGTGCCGCTGCACGTCACGGACTTTATGTCTTCGTCGATCCGCACCAGGATGTCTGGAGCAGGATGTCGGGCGGTGATGGCGCGCCTGCATGGACGTTCGAGGTGGCGGGACTAGATTTTACCCGGTTCGATGCCGCTGACGCGGCGCTGGTGATGCAATATCGTTATGACTCGCGTCAAGGCGGCCGTCAGGCGAGTTACCCGACGATGTGCTGGAGCGCCAATTACCAGGCGCCAGCAAATGCGATCATGTGGACCTTGTTCTTCGCCGGAGACGACTTTGCTCCTGCCCATCGGTTTGCAGGACGCAGCGTGCAAGGGTTCTTGCAGGACCATTTTCTAGGGGCATTAGCCGCGCTTGCGGAACGGATCGCCGACCTGCCCAATGTGATCGGGTTCGACACATTGAACGAACCTGGCGAAGGCTGGATTGGTCGGCGGCTCGACACACCTGCCAAAGTGGTACGCGGACTGCGTTGGTCTCCGCTTGACGGGCTTGCCGTGGCTTCGGGCTTTCCGTGCGAAATCGAGCGGGCATCGCCTGACACGCAGACGGCCCAATGCGAGACAGTAAACGCGAATGGCATCTCGATCTGGCTACCCGGCCGAGAAGATCCATTCCGCGCCGACGGTGTATGGGATGTCGATCCTGGCGGCCAACCAATTGCACTCCGGCCGGATTATTTCTGCTCTCGTGAAGGTCGTCCAATCTCGATCGAAGCTGATTACATGGTACCATTCTTCGCTCGCGTTGCTCAAGCGATCCGGAATGTGCGTAAAGACTGGCTCATCTTCGTCGAGATGTCGCCATTTTCATCAACATATCGAGATGGTTACCCTGCGGGAGTGCCGGACCAGGCCGTCAGTGCGCCACACTGGTATGATTATACCGCACTTGTCACGAAGTGCTTCGATGCCGCTCGATCGGTCAATATTTTGACGGGTGTTGAGACGCTGGGTCTGCAGGCAATCGAGGACAATTACTGCCGCGAACTAGGACAGCTGAAGCAGGCAGGCGACACGCTAGGCGGCGGCGTACCAACGCTGATTGGCGAATGCGGATATCAAATCGATATGAACGACGCTGATTCCTACAAGAGATTCGCGAGCGGAGAACGGGGGCAAGATATCTGGCAATCTCAGACCATTGCCATGAACGCAATGTACAATGCGCTTGATCGGTTGCTGCTAAGCTCAACCCAGTGGAACTATTCTTCAAGTAATCGTAACGACCCGATGATCGGAGACGGCTGGAATCAGGAAGATTTATCGATCTTCAGTGAAGATCAACGCGTCGATCCCGATGATTTGGACAGTGGTGGCCGTGGTATCGAAGGTTTTTGTCGACCATATATGCGGCGGGTACAGGGCGTTCTGATAAGTCAGAATTACGAACTTGAAACCTCGACATTCGAAACAGAATTGCTTGTTGATAAGCGAATAGATGAACCGACCGAACTCTATCTACCACGGCGCATATTTGGAACCGACCCCCAATTCGCGCTTGCAGGCGTTGAAGCAGAAATCAGCCAGACGGCTCAGTTAGTCCGTATCGACGCGCGGGCAAGCGGCTTGCTCAAACTTCGTATTGTATCTGGAGGAACCCGATGACCGCGACCGGATATATCAGCAATATCGATACGCTATTCCGGCAAAGGAGAAAGGACATGCGCGATAGCCGCTCCTGGTCATTTCGACATCGACCCATTTTCTGGAGCGGTGCCGGATTGCTTGCGCTCGTTGCCGCCGCATTGGGCTGGGTCGCGTTCACGTTCCAGGCGGAACATTTTCCGCCAGCGGCGCCGGTGACGGTAGACGGCCCGGTGATGCCGGTTACGCTGAAAACCGAGGGCGGCACGCTGACAGGGTATCGCGACCGCGATCTCATCGTCTTCAAGGGCATTCCCTATGCCGCACCACCTGTCGGCGCCTTGCGCTGGCGAGCGCCCCAGCCGCCAGCGAGCTGGCAGGGAGATCGTGACGCGACACACTTCGGGAATGATTGCCTGCAAAACAAGCCGGATTGGGACCCCACCCGCTCCGCGCAGGCGATGAGCGAAGATTGTCTTACCATCAATATCTGGTCGCCCGCGAAGGTGCCGGTCGGTGGGGCGCCAGTGATGTTCTGGATCCATGGCGGCGGGTTCGTGATAGGTAGTTCGAGTCAGCCGGTGCTCGACGGTTCTGCCTTGGCCAGGCGCGGCGTGACAGTAGTGACGTTCAATTATCGCCTTGGTCGATTCGGCTTTTTTGCCCACCCCGCGCTCAGCGCCGAAGCTGGCGACGGACCAACGGGAAATTGGGGCCTGATGGACCAGCTTGCTGCATTGCGCTGGGTTCATGCAAATATTGCGCGCTTCGGCGGCAATCCGGCCGCCGTCACTCTATTTGGTCAGTCGGCCGGAGGGGCTTCGGTTGCCCAGTTCATGCTCGATCCTGAAGCGCGCGGCTTGTTTGCTGGCGCAATCATTCAATCGAGCGGTGGCAACAATCATTGGGCACGGCTGTCCGAGGATCGCCCCGGTCAACCATCAGGATTGTCTGCAGGCATCGCCTTTGCGAAGGATAACAAGCTCGACAACCCCGACGCTGCGGCGCTCCGGGCGCTACCTGCCGACAAGATAGTCGGCGACATTAGCATGACTAATTTGCAAAGCAAAAGCTATGCGGGACCGCTCGTGGATGGCCGACAGGTTCGCAGTGACTTCCTGGACGGATTTATGGCTGGAAAAGAAGTGCCAGTGCCGTTGCTGGTTGGAAGCACTGATCGTGAACTCAGCCATTTGCCGGCCATCGCGCGTTGGGGATTGCGGCAATGGGCGAAGCATGAAATCGGCGACGGTCTGGACAAAGTGCGCTCAAGCTACGATTCCGGCGATTCATTCGACGACAATATCGTCAACGACTGGGGTTTCGCCGAACCGGCTTGGACGATGGCACAACTCCACGCAGCCCACGGCGCTCAAGCATGGCTTTATCGCTTCGGGTATGTAAGCGAGGCCCGACGCAAAACATTCGACGGCGCCCCGCACGCATCCGACGTTGCCTTTGTGTTCGATACTCTGGGCCATGAAGGCATCGCGCCAACGGACCAGGACCACGAGATGGCGAAGATCATGGCCGATTATTGGAGCGGTTTCGCACGGCAAGGTGTCCCAACAGCCAACGGCTTGCCACTATGGCCCAGCATAAATTCCGCTGAAGATCGCATGATGTCTTTCGACGCCAGAGGCAGGCCGACCATGATTACCATACCACGCCAAGCATCGATCACCGCCATAAGTGGTATTTACTCAAATAGGCAATAAAATAGGCGATTTGAGGCGGTCCCGCCTATTTGGACAGTATTGCGGCTGAGTTAAGCGAGCACTACTTCGGCAGATTTTGGCTTGGAGGGTTGCTGGGGCGGCATCCGCAGTGCGGGGCATGGTTTGTCCTGCGGCCTGGTCAGACGGTCAATGATGGCTTGTCTGATTGCGGGCAAACTTGGTTTCGGCTGCGGGCCCGAGATTCTTTTTCCCCCCTTTGGCCTGCTTGAGCCGAAGTGACTGGAGGAAGGCGAGAGCGATCATGGACATCAGCGCGTGTCGGTGCAGGCCTTCCATAACCGCCCCTCGAAGTGGTCCAGGCCGAGTTCTTCCTTAAGTTGCTGATGGGCCTGCTCGCAGACCCAGCGCGCTTTGATCGCGCCGACCAGTTGCTTGATCGGCGTGTCGGCAGGCAGGTTGGAGAGGTAATACTTGCGCTCGCCTGTCGAACGATGTTCCCTGACGAGCCAGACTTCCTCGCCTGGCAGGTGCTGGGCGCCTATATCGTGGATACGCTGCGGCCGCCCATCGGCGACCCGCACGCGAACGGCGGCGAAGCGGGCCGAGAGCTTGCCTTTGGTTCCGCGCCGCCAACAGACCCGACGCCATTTTGCTGCCTCCAACGTAGCCTGTGCCGATACCGAGGTGACGTCGGGTATCGCATTCTTTCTCGGCCGTCCGCGAGCGGCGACGGGAAAGACCATGCTGACATCGGCAGGGTAGACCTTCTGTTTGAACGCGATGCCAACAGCCCAAGTGAGACCGCGCTCGCTCAGGCCTTGCCGGAAGGGTGCTGAGAGGCCGTATCCGGCATCGGCAAGGACACGCCCGAAGCGAACCCCGGCCGCACGGACTCTGTCGATCTCGGTCGACGCGATCTCCGGCTTGGTCCGGTACGAACGCAACTCTTCTGGAACCCCGGCGCGCTCCAGGCAGGCCGCATCACTCGTCCAGCTCTCCGGCAGGAACAGGCGCAAGCCCACCATCGCCGGCACCTCGCGCGATGCCAGCGTCACCGACACCAGCGTTTGGCAGTTGGCGTCCTTGCCGAGCGCCGAGGCATACTGCGGCGCCACGCCAACCGAGTGTCGGCCCTTCTTGGGTAAGGCTGTATCGTCGATGATCAGCCAGGCATCATCGCCCCCAACTTGCCCGTCGGCCTCAGCAAGCAGCGCAGCCTCGAGCGGAGATTCATCCCAGACACCGCTGCCAACAAAGTGATGAAGCCGGTCGTAGCTAACCTCGTCGTCCCGTGCTGCCATGGGCCGCACGCTCTTGCGATCTCCAGGGTCAATCAGCCCCGCAATATAAGCCCGGCACATCCGCCGGCGTGTCTTGTTCCGTAACGCTGTGGCGAACGGAGAAAGCCATGCCTCCAGTTCGTTCCGCCAGTCTGCTTCCATCGCCAGCCTCCAGAAAAGCTGGCTCCCTACGAATCAGTGATTTTCCACCTTGGAAATCCCAAAAATCATAAGTCCGCAACATGGGTCCCAGTGTCCAGGGCATTGCCGCTACCGAATCAGAAAAATGAGTTCGTCGCTCAATGGCGACTCGTGAATTTGGCCACCTATTCGTGCCGTATACTCGCCGCTGGCGCATTCGACCTTGACCCCCTTGTTCTGCTCGAATGAGACCACAACGGTGTCATGCAAACGCCAACCCGACACAAGTCGGTCCAGTTCTCGGGCTGGAGGCTCGCGAAGATAAAGCCGCTGTCCATTTGATATGACGATCAAATGAAACTGGATAACTCTTGAGATTCAAAACAGCGATGTCAAGAATTACATTATATTAAATTTGAAAATTCAGTCGATATATTGCAGTTTTCACTAAATGCTGATGGTGATTAATGTCTATATCATCGCCATGTCATGACGTCATAATATAATATAATTGGGAGGATGTATATGAAAGTAAATTTTTCTCATTTTGCCATTGCAGTGGCATCAATTGCAATCTCCTCTGCGCCAGTGTCAGGGAAAAATAAGAGTGACAAAGGGCATATCCAGCTGAAGATTTTTGGCACTTATGTGACCGCCAATGATAAAATTAAAAGTATCGGTGATCCAAACAATTTAATTGGAACCGTTAACATCGTGGGCGCAAGATCTAAAGTTACTGACAATATTGTACCGACTATTGCTGTGGAATATTTCCTAACGAATTCAATTTCGTTTGAAACTATATGTTGCACGACAGAGCATACGGTAAACGGCGACGGCACTCTTGCTGGCACCAATCTGGCATCCAACATCAAGATACTGCCTGCCACTTTGACGGTGAAATATCATTTCCCGTTGAAATTTATAAAGCCGTATATCGGCGTGGGGCCATCTTATTTCTTCTTCATCGGCGAAAAGCCTGGAGCGACTGCCGTGGCCCTTGGTGCCTCGCGGAATGCCATCAACGACAAGTTCGGTGTGGCTTTGCAGGGTGGTTTCGATGTTCCGCTCAATTCCAAATTTTTCTTCAGCACCGATGTAAAAAAGGTGTTTCTGACCACGACATCGCGCTGGTACGATCCATCTGGAGCGGAAGTGTTGAATGCCCGTGTCGCGCTCGATCCATGGGTGATCAGCGCCGGTTTTGGAATTCGTTTCTGAACCGGCCTTATGGTGCCCGCCTTTTCCGCGTAAAATCGAAGTGAAATCGGCCATCGCTTATTTCATGTCCTGATGCCGGTTAACCGACACTACTAGGAGCTAACTCGGGCCCGCGGCATCAATTAACGATGTCGCGGGTCAAACGGCGTTACGGTACTCGCCAACCGCTCGGCAGAAAGTGGGCATGGCGGTGCGGCTGACCGGTATCGACGGAGCAGTAGCCATGTCCAACACCGCTTCACCCCGCTCGCCGCGACGCCTAATTGCTTCCACATGACCCAAGTTGACCAAATGACTCCGATGGCATCGCAACAGGCGATGCGGCATCAGCAAATCCGCCAGCTTAGCCAGGCTGTGATCACAAATCTGCTGGCGGAAAACGCTGTTTTCGTCGACATAACCCACGCGCGTATAATGGCCCTCGGCAGTGACGAACAAAATACGGTCGGCACTCACGAAACGAGTTTCGCCGTTGCCCGAAACCGGAATACTCAATTCCGGCGTGGAAGCGATCAGGCTACCAGTCGGATCGCCGAGCGAGTCGGATTTCGGGAATGACGATACTGACCGTCCCTCCACATCAGGAAGCGCCAGCAGCAGAAAAATGTTCACGAAAAAGAATACAGCTACCGCCACAAAACAAGCAAGATAGGTAGCGCTTAACGAGGGCACGGCAACCAGGACGGTGTCGTACAATGGCCCGAAACGCGTGGTCAGCATAGCAATGTAGTGCATGCTGGATATTGCGGCCCCGAGTGCAAAGGCAGCCTGCACATTGCTTGCCCAACTGCTCGTCGGCCTTGTCAGGCGACATAATGCCAAAGCGGATGCAGCAACCCCACACACGATGGCCATAGCGGTCCCCGCGAACGAATAGCCAATGCCACACACCGAAGAAATCGCCGACATTCCTATGTAATGCATGGCGGCGATCCCCAGCCCCATGCCCGTCGCACCGACCGGCAAGCCCCAACGACCAAGTCGCCCCGACGTTGCGGCATAAAGGCCAACGCCGGTCATGACGACCGCGACCAGCGCCGAAATCAGCGTTGGGAGAACTGAATAGTCGATAGCAAATGGTAGCCTGAGCGCCAGCATTCCAACGAAATGCATCGTCCAGATTCCGCTGCCGATCACCGCAGCGCCCCATCCCAGACGTGTTTTGAAAGCTTCGACTGGCCGACCGCACCTAGGCGAAAAGATGAGAATGCCAGAATGCGCGGAAATAACCGCAACACTCACCGACAGCAATACGAGTTTATAGTCATAGCCAATAACCAATGGTGTCACCTCGTTCGATGACGATCTCTCAGCGGTCGCCGCCTCTCCTAATTGGTAAAGCTACGGCTAGGTTTGCCTCGAGTCAATCCGACGAGCAGCGCGAGGCGAT
>JAKFUZ010000008.1 GCA_021732445.1 Sphingomonas sp.
AGCCCGGCCTGCCCAAGCGCTATCGCCTGCGCAACCATGTCGGCAGGGTGCGAGGCGCCGCGCAGGAACGAATAGTTGGACGCCGCCACAAGTTCGGCAAAGCCCGTCATGCCGTGGCACCCGTCATGCCGTGGCGCCCGTCATCCCGGCGGCGCCCGACCGCCCGCCGGGCGCAGCCTTGCGCACGCAGCGACACGCAATGCCGGGGGCAGCGCGGCGCGCTCCACCACCGCGATCCGCGCGACCGGGTGCATCGCCGCCCCTCCCGCCGCCGCCGCCGCCGCCAATACCGCCGCGTTCATGCAAACAGCCCGTGCAGATACCAGCCGGGGTTGATCTTTTCCTGCCCATAAAGCCCGTGGCGAAAAATCCAGAAGCGGCGGCCGCGTGCATCTTCCACCCGGTAATAATCACGGGTGAGGCCGGCATTGTCGGCGCGCGTCCACCACTGCGCTGCAATCCGCTCCGGCCCATCGAAGCGCGCCACCTCATGCAGCGTGCGCCGCCAGCGGAAACGGTGCGGCGGGCCGTCGGGCACTTCAGCCACCACCTCGATGCGCTGGGGCGGGTCGAACAGGTGGAGCGGCCGCGCGGGCGGCTCGCCGGTTTCAGGCACGGCCCAGGCAACCGGCTCCACCACCTCGACTGCCGGGAGCGCAAGCACCGCCTGTTCGGGGATATGCGTATCATGCGCACGCAGGCGGCAAAAGCGCGCGCGGCCCATCCGCGTGCTCAGCCGGTCGATGAGGGCGGCCACCTCACCGGCCGCCACGGCGCCCCCTTCAAGCTGCAACTGGCTGGGTGCAAGCGGCTCCAGCACCGGCACGACAAGCCGGATGAGATCAAAACCAAAGCCCGGATCAAGCGGATCGGCCAGAGCCTCGATACGCGTCGAAAACAGCCGCATCACCGCCTTTGGATCACGCAGCGGCACGCTCACCTCAACCGCCAGATCGCGCACCGCGCCGTCACTGCGATAAAGCCGCGCGGCAAAGCGCCTGCCGCCCATGTGCCGCGCGAGCAATGCCTCCCCCGCCTCGCCAACCAGCTCGTCAAGCGTGGCAAGCGCCTGTTCCACAAGCGCAATCGGCTCGGCAAAGCGCCGCTCGACAAGGAGTGCAGGGGTTGGTCGGCGCGGCACGATGCGGCTGTCAGACGCGCCCAGCAAGCGCCGGAGCACCGCCACCAGCTCCTCGCCAAATCGCGCGGCAAGCGGCGCCAGCGGGCGGCTCGCCAGATCGCCAAGGGTGTTCAGCCCCGCCCGGCGCAGCGCCAGCACCGTCTCTGCATCAGCACCAAGCGCGGCGATGGGCAGCCGCCGCACCGCGCTTGCCTCATCGGCGGCGGGCGCTGTCTGGAACCTTGCAAGCGCTTGCGCCGCCTCGGGCGTGCGCGCCAGCGCGTGGCGCAGCGACAGCCCTGCGCGCGCCATCCGCGCTTCGACATCGGCGACAAGCGCACCCTCTCCACCGGCTGTGGCGGCGCACCCGGTTATGTCGAGCGTCAGCCCGTCCTCCCCCGCAATCGCGACCATCGGCGTATAGCGATCGCACCCGTCCGCCAGCCATTCGAGCAAGCGGTGATCGGCAACCGGGTCTTGCGGCACCGCGATCAGCTCGGGCATGCGGGCGCGGGCATCGGCAAGCGTCAGGCCGAGCAGCGCCGCGCTTGTGGCTGCGGCATCGCCGCCTGTGATGCGCATTGCCCCGCGCTGCCTTTCGGTAAAGACGAGCGGGCCATGCGCGGTCGCGCGGTTCAGCCCGGCGCTGCCTGCCCCATCCGGCGTGCTGCCTGCCTCATCCGGCGCGGCGCCAGCCTGGCGGCGCCAGCGGTCTGCCGAAAGATAGGGGAACCACAGCGCCAGATAGCGCCGGGTCACAGAATTGGGCCTGGTCACGATTCCACTCCACTCGCCACTGCTGCCCGGCACTGCCGCCGCGCTGGCGCAACAATTTGACCTCAAGCACCGGCTGGCCCGGCGCGCGCGCCTCAGGCGGCTGCGTGGCCGCTGGCGCGACCGACCAGCGCGTGTGCGCCGCACTCGGCACGGGCAAGGCTTCCGCCCGCAGCAACAGCGCGGTCGTGCCCGATTTTTCCGCCGCCACCGCGAGCCGGCGGGTCGCGGTCAAATCCAGCGCGCGCGGATTTTTCCACAGCTCGATCACGGCAATGTCAATCGTCGGGCAGCGCACCACCTCCGCTGCCACGCGGAGCAGCGCCAGCGCATCTTCCATCACGCCAAGCACCAGCCGTGCCGGGTCCACCCCCAGATCGCGCAAGCCCGGCGCGTGCAGACACCCGCCGCGCGCCTCGGCCGCGTTTTCCCGCAGCCAGAAGATCGTGCCACCCGGCCGTGCAAGCAGGGCGCACAGCATTGCCGCAAAGCCCCCCGGGCTGCTGCCAGCGGCACCCTCTGCACTGGCGCGCGCCATGCTCGCTGCGGTGGTGCCCCTGAGCCCTTCCTCACCCGCCCCGCCTGCGAAAATCTCATGCAATTGCCCACGCCTCAACCCTCCGCCAAGCGCTGCATCAATCGCGGCATGGCCAAGCGGCACCACGCCATGCGCCACCGCCTGCCGCCCCTCGGCTGCCGCGAGTCGCTTGCGCAACGCCTGAAGTTTATCAACCGAATCCTGCATTTTTGTTCCTGTTGTGTTCTTTTATCTCCTGCTCTCCTACAGGAGTCAAGCCAGGCCTTTGCAGCGACAGGAAAAATTCTGAACAGCATTGATAAAGTCAATCCAACAATATTGATGGATATTTTGCAGCAAAAATATCGTATAACACATAAATTCAAGACCAACTTGCTACAGCGGGTGCCTTCATGACCATCAAAATGGATCAATCTGGCGACATATATCACAACAACAGGAAATTTATCTCTGAATCCAATATCGGTGATGACGATATAATATCGCTTAAATCAGACATAGATAACATATCACCAAGTTTTCATGATATCGACAATTTGCCCGCAGCTATCGTCGCTGGCCCTGCGCTGGTCGATTTCAGCAACGCCGCCGACCCTGCGATCCGCGCCGCCATCGCGCTTGCGCTCGTATTCGCCAGCCGCGCGGCGACCGCAGCGACCGCCACCGCCCAAGGCGCGGATGCATGGCTCGCGCGGTACACCCACGCGCTCGACCAGCTCGGTTTTGCCCGGTCAGGCCATGCGCTGGTCGCCCAGCGTTTCGCCAAGACCGGGCTGGCGCTGCACCGGGCGATCATCCCGTTCCTGACCGTGGCGCTCGGCGGCGCGGCGCTTGGCCCCGTGATATTGGCGGGGCTGCAAAACCTGTCAGAAGCCGAATCCAGCGCGCCATGGGTTGCGCTGTTCGACCGGCATTCGCGCCGGCTTGACGTTCATGAGCTGCACTTCGCCGCCGTCGAGAGCACCACCGCCGATACCCATATTCGCTATGCGATTGCGCGGCTCAACGTGCAGCTATCAAGCGCCACGATCCTGTTTTCCAGGGTGACGCGGGCGCGCGCGGATTTCCACAGCGCCACAACCGGCATGACGGCGAGCAACGCCCTGCTGATGGCCATAGCACCCGATTTGCGCGCGCGGCTTGAGGCGGATCTGCACGCCTATGTCGGGTCCGCATTTCTGGGGGCGGGCTGAGCGATGGCGCCCGCTTTCGCCCAGATTCGCGCCGAATATGACGCGTTGTTTGCAAGCTGCCGCATCCTCGCGTCGCGCGCCGGCGCCGTCGCCGCCAGCCACGCACGCCTCATCGGCGGCAAGACGCGATATCGGCAGGCGGCAAAACAAACCGGCGTTCCCTGGTGGTTCATCGGCACCATCCACGCGATGGAGAGCAACTTCAGCTTTGCCCGCCACCTCCACAATGGCGATCCGCTAACCGCGCGCACGGTGCAGGTGCCAAGCGGCCGCCCGGCGGTGTGGAACCCCCCGTCGGACTGGGTATCAAGCGCTGTCGACGCGCTGCGCTTTCAAGGATTTGCGGGTGCCGAAGACTGGAGCATGGCGCGCGCGCTATACCGGCTGGAAGGCTATAATGGCTGGGGCTATCGCCGCTCGACCATTGCCATAAACACGCCCTATCTCTGGTCATTTTCAACGCATTATAAGGCGGGCAAGTTCGTCAGCGACGGGCGCTATGACCCCAAGGCAGTGTCGCGCCAGTGCGGCGCCGCCTGCCTGCTGAAGGCGCTCCAGCAGGCAGGTGACATCCGCGTGTAGTCCGCGTGGAAAAAGCCGGGCTTACTGGCCGTGATGCACGTCTGACGAGAGCAGCACGGTCGGCTTTTTGGTGTGGTTGATCCAGTAATGCGAAATGCCGTCCGATTCGTGCGCAATGTCACCGGCCTTGTGCTGGATGGGCACGGTGCAGCTGCTGCGATATTCCGTGATGGCGCCGCTCAACGTGTAGATCAGCGCCGGGCGGTCAACATGGCTGTGCACCGGCACGATGCCACCGGGCTGCACGACGAGGCGCCGCGTGCGCAACTGCCGATCAGGCACGTTGATTTCCTTGCCAAGGTCGACCGAGCCGATGACCGTGTCGGTCACGCCCTTGGGCGCAGTGGGGGCGCCTGCAAGCGCATTGGTGCCTTCCTTGCCGGCGGGGCACGTCCCGGCAAATGCCGGTGTGGCAATCAGGGCGGCGGCAACGAACACGGCGCCGGTGCGAGCAAATGAAGCAATGGCCATTATTTTCCCTCCAGAAGCATGATCGGGTCGCGCAACACGATATTGCCCCCCGAACAAGGCCCGTCATAGGCCAAAGCCGTCGCTGCCCGAACCCTAAAATGCGGAACTGGTGAAAACGGCCGCAGGAAGCGCCTGTTCGGGATTGTATCGCACCGCACAATTTTCTGTCCGCAGCGGGGTTTTCGGCGCAAAACGACGCCCGGCACCGCAACAGGCGCCCACGCCACACAGCGGCACTGGCCGATGCGGGCAAAATAGGCCATTAGCGGCCAACTTCCTCGACAAGGATTGAAACCGCCATGCCGTCAATCAGCGAAGAAATACGCAACCACGGCCAGACCGTGCTCGTGTTGCAGGGCGGTGGCGCGCTGGGCGCCTATCAGATCGGCGTTTACCAGGCCCTGCATGAAGCCGGTATCGAGCCCGACTGGGTGGTCGGCACCTCGATTGGCGCCATCAACGCCGCGCTCATCGCCGGGTCGCCGGTCGGCGAGCGGGTCGACCGGCTGCGCGAATTCTGGAAGCGGGTGGAGCACCCCGATTATTTCGGGGGCATGATGCCGCCCTGGCTCTCGGCGATGACGCGCAACATGTCAGCCGTAACCAGCGGGGTTCCCGCGTTTTTCAAGCCCAACCCGGCCGCGTTCATGAGCGTGCATTCGCAGCTGGGCGCCGAAGAGGCGGGCTATTATTCGGTTGCGCCACTGGCCGAAACGCTCGGCGAGCTGGTCGATTTCGACCTTATCAACAAGGGCGATACCCGGCTTACCGTAGGCGCGTCGAACGTCGGCACGAGCGTGATGGTGTATTTTGACAGCCGCGACATTACGCTTGACCTGCGCCATGTGCTTGCTTCAGGCGCGCTGCCGCCCGCCTTTCCGCCCGTGCGCATCGACGGCGAGCTTTATTGGGATGGCGGCATCCTCTCCAACACGCCGGTGGAAGTGGTTTTCGACGACAATCCGCGCATGGATTCGGTGGTGTTCACGGTCCATTTGTGGAACCCGCATGGCAAGGAGCCCGAAACCATCTGGGAAGTGATGAACCGCCAGAAGGACGTGCAATATTCAAGCCGCGCCATTGGCCATATCAAGCGCCAGCGCCAGCTTCACAAAATGCGCCACATCATTTCCGAAATGGCCAAACTGGTGCCCGCCGATGTGGCGACCAATGCCGATTTCAAGGCGATGCGCGGCTGGGGCTGCACCACCCGGATGCACGTCATCCGCCTGCTCGCGCCCGCGCTTGATTTTGAAGATCACGCAAAAGACATTGATTTCAGCCCGGAAGGCATTCGCCAGCGCTGGGAAGCCGGCTATCGCCACACCATGGAAACGCTGGAGCACGCCCCGTGGCGCGGCGAGTTCGATCCGCTGGAAGGGTTCATCCTGCATGAGGCCTGCGGGGGGCAGATGATGGAGACGCCAGCCTCGTGGTAACGCGGCGGCGGCAGGCGAGCGGGGCCTGAGCCGCTGGCGGTGCACTGGCCCCGGCTCATTCCAGCCCCAGCGCTTTCAAATCCCCGGCTGCCGCGGCAAGCTCGGCGTGTGCGACCAACTGGCGGTAGCGCGCGTCAAGCGTGCGGATGGCCGCATCAGCGGCAGTTTCCTCGCGCGTGTTCACCAGGAAAAAATCGCTTGATCCCAGCTCAAAGCGGCGGCGCTCGGCCTGCGCCAGTTCGCCCGCGCGCGCCGCCTCTTCCTCGGCGAGCGTCCGCAACTTTTCCGTCGCGCGCAGGTCGATCGCCAGGCCCTCCAGCTCGACGGCAATCTGCTCGGTCAGCTGCTGGCGCCGGCGCTTGATGCTCTCCATCTCGCTCAGCGCCTGCTCCACCTGCCCGCTGGCGGCGCGACGCTGAAGCGGCAGCGAAAAGTTCAGCCCGACAATCGTCTCTGTGCCCACGCGTGATCGGCCGCCGGCACCCACTGGCCCGACATCCTGCGACACTTCGGCCTTGAAATCGAGCTTTGGCCGCAGCGCGTTTTGCGCCAGCGAAAAGCGGTTGCTGGCCTGGCGGAGCTGCAACTCAAGCGTCGTCACATCAGGCCGCCGCGCGACAAGGCCGGCCAGATCGGCGGGTCGGGGCGCGAGCGGCGGCAGCGCAACCGGCAGCCGGGCCGCATCGGGACGCTGCGGTGCGCCATCGTCATCGCGCACAAACAGCGACAAAAGATTGGCCGCGCCGGCCAGATCCTGCTCGGCGCGCGCAACCAGTGTCTGGCGGCGCAGGATGTTCTGCTCATTTTCGGTCAGCAATATGCGCGGGCGGGCGCCGGCGCTCACTTGCCGCGCCAGGCCACCCCGCCGCGCTTCGGCCAGCGCCAGCAGGTCGCGGTAGATCGTCAGCCTGAGACCGGCCACGGCCCAGGCATTATAGGCGGCAATGGCGCGCTGCTGCACGCCAAGCGCGGTGAAGAGCTGGCTCGCCCGCGCCAGCTCAACGTCGATCGTCGCGTTGGTGCGCCCGAACCGTCGTTCATCGATCAGCCGGTCACGCAGCAGCGAAAACACCGCGCCGACCTTTAGCTCACCCAGCACATTGGTGAACGAGCGGTCTTCATAAACCGGGAAGCGGCCATCGGAAACGCGGTAGCTGCCATAGACGCTGCCGCCCCAATTCTCGATCGGGCGGGTAATGGTGCCGCCCAGCAGCTTGCCGTCATAAAAGCCTGAAAGCCGCGTGCTCGCTTCGGCGGTGATGACGGTATCGAACGCCCCTTGCGCGCTCAGCAACCTGCCCTCGGCGCCGCGCACCCGCGCCACCGCATCGAGAATGGCCGGCGCGTGGCGGCGCGACGATTGCAGCACCTCGTCGAGCGTCAGCGGGCGAACCGGCTGCGCGGCCGCCGGCGCGCCGAGCACGGCAAGGAGCAGCAGCACCGCCCACACCGGAGCGTTACGCCGCATCGCGCGGCTTCTCGGGCGTTTTCATCTTGTCTTCGGCATCGGCGGGCCGCTCAAACTGGAGCGGAAAATCGTTGAGCTGGCGCCACAGTTCAAAGCCGACTGAAACCGTGTCCATCAGCACCCAGCCACGCACCTTGGCGCCGAGCCGCACATAAGGCTCGCGCGGCCATGGCGCCCGGTCGTTCGCAGGCGCGACCAGAATGCGGAACAGCCCGTTGTCAGACGCTGAGACGTCGATTGCCTGGACCTTGCCGTCAAACAGGCCGCGCGCAACCGACGGCCAGCCGCTGAACTGGATTGCCGGCCATCCTTCAAATTCAAGCCGGACCCGGCGGCCGGCGCGGATCAGCGGCACATCGCGTCCATCGACATAAAGCGCCACGACCCGCGCCGATTCTTCGGGCGCGAAGGTGGCGAGGACATCGCCCTGCTTCACAATTGTCGCGGTGTCCCCGCCATTGACGACCATGATCCGCCCGTTGCGCGGCGCCCGCACCATCTGCACGGATTGGCGGTTGAGATTGACATCAACCCGCGCCAGCGCCGCCCGGCCCTGCGCCACCTTGGCGCTGTATTCGGCAACCTTGATTTGTGCCGCTTCATATTCGCGCCGCGCCGCAAGACCTTCGCGGAACAGCTCTCGCGTCCGTGCAACATCGAGCAGGCCGGTGCGCATCGCCTGTTCGGCGGCGGCTATTTCGGCCGCGACCTGCGCGCGCTCGGCCGCGAGGCGCGACAGCAAGAGCGGGTCATTATCCACCACCCGCGCAATCGGGTCACCGCGTTTCACAAGGGTGCCATCCGTCACGAACCAGGCGTCAATCCGCCCCGAGACGAGCGCGGTCACCTTTTGCACCCTGTCCCGCGGATCAAGCGCAATCACCTGGCCAGTGCCCTGCGCGGTCTGCACCCAGGGCACATAGGCCATGAAAACGACCGAGCCGATAATGCCGGCCACGATCATCAGCGCAAGCACGCTCGTGACCGACGGTGTGCGGATGCCGGCAAGCGACCGGAACATTGCGAGCTCCTGCTCACGCGACCGCATTGTTGCCCTCCCGGTCGCCGGTGCGCAGCGCGTCAAAGGCGGCGCGATCCGCCACCAGCCGCTGCGCCTGCTCGCCAACCCACAAATAGCCACCAAGCTCGGGCGGGTCGGCGCGGTGGGTGAAATAGACGATGCTGGTGGGCGTTCCGTCAAAGGCTGCCAGAATCGCGCCCAGATCCGCCGAAGGGATCATGTCGAACAACGGGTTCAGCATCAAAATACGTGGTTGGCGCAGCCAGGCCGACGCAAGCTTCAGGCGCATCAGATCAGCCGCCGCCAGCGGCCACCCGGTGGCCGACAGCACCGTTTGAATGCCGTCGGGCAGCCGCCCGATCCGCCGGTCAAGCCCCACAAGGCGCACCGCCGTCATGATTTTGGCAGGGGTATCATCGGGGCTGGCAAGATCGAGATAGTCGAAAATCGTCGCCTCGACGGTGGCAACGCGGTTGAGTATCATGACATCGGCCCGCAGCCGGTTTGCGTCGATGGTCGACAGGTCGGCGCCATCGAGCGTGATGAACCCTGCACCGGGCCGCTCATGCCGCTTGAGCAACAGCGCCAGATGCCGCTGCACATCGGCATCGGCATGCGCGATCAGCCTGGCGCCCGCCGGAATGCGCATGTCGAGCCGCAAATCGCCAATGCGAACATCGGACAACACAAGGTCGCTCGCCTTGTCGGGGGCCGGACCAGCCCGCCCGCTTTGTTCCTGCGGGATGTCGCGGAGCAACGCGAGTTCCTCAACCGCCGCCACCAGATCATAAAAAGTGTCGAGATAAGGCCCGAGCTGCGACGTGCCATAAAATATCGACGACAGGATCAGTTCCGCCGCGACAAGCTGGCCAATCGACAACTGCCCCTGAATGACCAGCCATCCGCCGAGTGCCAGCAACCCGGCGCTCGCCAGCGCATAGAGCGTAAGAAACGCAACCGCTTGCGTAAAGCTGTAGCGGAAATGGCGGCGATAGGCCGCCAGATAGCGCGCGGTCATCGCCTCGGATTTTTCGATGGCAAAGCCGATATGCCGGTCCGATTTGTAGAAGCCGTTCGACCCTGCGATGCTCTCCAGCCAGTGCGCCATGTCATATTTCACATGGCTGAGTGCCACCGCCGACGTCATCGCGCTGCGGACCCATAGCTGCCAGATCAGCCAGGCAACCGTAATGAAAACAAGGTTGAAGGCCAGGAAAATCGGGTGATAAAGCGATGTGACGACAAAACCGACCGCCGATTGAAGCAATATCGTGAACAGGCCAATCAGCAGCGATGGCACCGCCTTTTGAATATTCATTACCTCAAAATAGCGGTTGAACAGGTCGGCCGTGCGCGCATCTTGGAAAAAAGGGTCGCGGGCATGTACGGCGGTCAGCGTAATCTCGGCCACTTGCCGGGCAAAAAACCGCTGGCGAAACAGTTCGAGCAGATGGGTGCGAAACGCGCTCATGAGCACCGACAGCATCAGCAACACAAACAACACACCGGCAAGCGTGAACAACGGCGCCGGCAGCGCGGTATTGGCAACGCTGTTGATGAGCATCTGCACCGAAATCGGCGTGGCGAGCGACAACAGGCTGATGCCCAGGCCATAGACTATCGCGACGCCAAACATCGCGCGGTCCGGCCCGAGTATCGGCCTGGCCCAACGCCAGACATCGCGCAGGCGCACCCCTTGCGCACCATGAACCGCCATCTTCAACCTTTCCGAACGAAATTGGGCGGCCCGCGGCCCTGAGGCAAACCGACTGCGCACAACATACCCCGGCATGCGCAGGGGGGCAACGCATGCCGGGGCCGGGCCGAAACGGCTGGCAAAATTATGCGGGAGCTGCCGCTATTCAGCCCGTATCACGCGGGTTTATTCCCTGCCAGCGACCTGGGTTTCCGCAGGGCCGCGCCTGACCCTGTCAAGCGCCGCGCGCGCCTCTGCCGGGCAATGAACGGTGGGGGGCGGTGTAACGATCTTGCCGGTCGGGTTGGGAAACGCACGCAGTTCGCATCCCGCGGCAAGCAGCGCCTGACGTTCGCCGGCGGTGGGATGCAGCAGGGCAGGAACGGAAGCAGCGGCAGACAACGCGGCCATAGCTAAAATGATATTCATGATCAGCGCTCCAAGTTCAGCGACTTCTGCCAACAGGCTGATAGACGAGCCGCTTTTCTCGGTAATCGCCGAATTGTAAGCGATTGTTGCTGAGCCGGCGATTCCGCATTGGCGAATTGACCAGTTTGCGGCAGCTATCATAAGGCGGCACGATGGAAACAAGTTTTGACCACAAACAGCCGCCCATGCCGTCGATTGTCCTTGTCGAAGATGATCCGGCGCTGCGCATGCTGACAACCCGGGCGCTGCAACAGAACGGCTACATCGTTCGCCCCGCCGCCAGCGCGCCGGAAATGTGGCGAGCGATGGAGGTGGCAGCGGTTGACCTCATCATTCTCGACATCATGCTGCCGGGCACCAGCGGGCTTGACCTGTGCCGGGCGGTGCGCAAGCAAAGCGATGTGCCGATCATCTTTGCCAGCGCGAAATCAAGCGAGACGGACCGCATTGTCGGGCTTGAGCTGGGCGCCGATGATTATCTGGCCAAGCCGTTCAGCACGGCCGAGCTTGTCGCCCGGGTGCGCGCGGTGCTGCGGCGTGGCGGGCTTGACCGGCGGCACGGCAAGCCTGAGCTGGGGCTGGTGCTGTTCGATGGCTGGACGATCGACCTTTCGCGCCGCTCGCTCAGCTCCCCCAGCGGAGCAGCGGTAGAGCTAACAGGCGCCGAATTCGATCTGCTCGTCAGCCTCATCGACTATGCCGGGCGCGTGATCGCCCGTGAAAGGCTCATCGAATTGTCGCGCACCCGGCTGGGCGACAGTTCGGACCGCAGCATTGACGTGCTGATAAGCCGCCTCCGCCGCAAGCTGACCCACGAAGATGTGCCGGCGCCAATCGCCACCGTGCGCGGGATCGGCTATATGTTTGCATCACCGGTCGAGCGGCGTTGAAATGGATTAATCGCCATTCGTTCAGCCTGGCCGGCCAGATTGTTGCCATTCTGCTGCTCGCCCTTGCCATTGAATTTGGCTCCAGTACCCTGCTTTATGAACGCGCCAGCCAGTTTGCGGTGCGCGAAGACGAGGCCCACCGGCTGGCCGAGCATCTGGTGGTCAGCCGCGCCATTCTGGGCGATGCCAGGCCCGCGACCCGGCCGACAATGGCCAGAGAGCTTAGCACCGATCGCTTCATCGTCCGCTGGGATGGGCCGCATTCAGTGCCGGCACCGGTCGAACCGGCGCTGTCGGATTTGCGCGAACAGATGATTTTGTGGGAGCCAGCCCTGGCGACCAGCGATTTGCGGCTTGGCCTTGCCGCGCCCGGCCGCCGGGCAATCGTTACCGGCGGGTTGCTGTTGCCGGATGGAAGCTGGCTGCATTTCCGCACACGACAGCCGGTGGACACGCTGAACCCGGCATCGACACGCGTGGCACTGGCGCTCATCCCCGCGTTGTTGCTGATGGTGCTTGGCGGATTGCTGATCCGGCACACCCTGGCGCCCCTGCGCCAGCTTGTCCGTGCGGTTGACCGTTTTGACGGTGATGCAAACGTGGTGGTGGCGGAAGCCGGGCCCGGCGAGGTCCGGCAAGTGACGCGCGCCTTCAACGATCTGCAGGCGCGCATCCGCACGCTGCTTGCCGAGCGGACCCAGGCGCTGGCGGCCGTCAGCCACGATCTGCGGACGCCGCTGGCCCGGCTGAGCCTGCGGGCTGATGACGTTGCCGATGCCCCGACACGCAGCGCCATCCAGCATGATATCGCCGAGATGACCGCAATGGTCACATCACTGCTGGCCTTTCTGGGTGGCAGCGACACGCCCGACGCCCCGGTCCGCGTCGATGTCGCGGTGTTGCTCGCGACTATCGCCGACGCCGAGCAGGATGCCGGGAGGGACGTGAATTATGTCGGTCCGAGCCATGCCGAAATGGTCATCAGCGCGGTTGCGCTGCGCCGCGCCGTCAACAATCTGGTCGATAATGCGGTTCGTTATGGCCAGCGGGTCGACCTCAGCCTGTGCGTGACGGGCAACCGGGCAACGATCAGCGTCGAAGACGACGGGCCGGGCATTCCCGATGCAATGCTCACCAAGGTTGTCGAGCCATTTGTGCGCCTTGACGATGCCCGCGCCCGCGACTCTGCCGGTTTTGGCCTTGGGCTGGCCATCGTTGCGCGCGCGGCAACATTTCTTGGCGGCGCGCTCCGGCTTGCCAACCGGCCAAATGGGGGGCTGTGCGCCAGTTTCAGCTTCCCCATATTCGCGACGCAAGACTGAGCAACACTTCGTTACGTTACAGCCCAACATCAGCAAATATTGCATGTCTATTGTAACACGATCCGAATCGATCGTTTGCCGGCATTGCCCGAGACAAGCGACCGGGCGGACGTGGGAGGAACCTCGACCATAAGTTCAGGGGGTTCCATGAAGTTTTTTAGTTATCTCGTAACCGCGTCGCTTGCCACGGCATTGGTGGCGGTGCCCGCTGCCGCGGAGGAAACCGATCCGCCCAAGGATGTCACGGTTTCCGGCTCGGTCGCGCTGGTGTCCGACTATCGTTTCCGCGGCGTCTCCCAGTCCGATGAAGAAGGCGCGTTGCAGGGCGGGCTGACCATCAGCCACAAGAGCGGGCTATATGCCGGCACCTGGGCCTCAAACCTTGCCGGTTATGGCGCCTTTGGCGGCTCCAATCTGGAGCTTGACCTGTTCGCCGGGTATAAGCGGCCGGTCGGCGGCGCTACGGTGGATGTCGGCGTGACCTATTATTCCTATCCCGGCGGCGCTGACCTCACCGACTTTTTCGAGCCCTATGTCAAGGTCGGCGGCACCGTTGGCCCGGCGTCCCTGCTCGCCGGCATTGCCTATGCACCGCCGCAACGGGCGCTGGGCAATTTTTCGGCCACGCCGTTCAGCCGCGGCCAGGTGGAGGACAATTTCTACATCTGGGGCGACGGCAGCGTCGGCGTTCCCAAAACGCCGTTTACGCTCAAGGCCCATGTCGGCTATTCAGACGGCAATCCCGGGCTTGGCCCCAATGGCACCAGCGTTGCACCGACCGGGAAATATGTCGACTGGCTGCTCGGCGTCGATGCCGCCGTCGGCCCGATTACGCTCGGCGTTGCCTATGTCGATACCAGCATCAGTGCAGCCAGCGCGGCACCGCTGCTGCCCAATTTTTCGTCCACCAAAGACGGCGGGCCGATTTCTGGCGCGCAGGTCGTATTCTCGATTTCCGCAGGCTTTTGACGTGTTGCGGCCGGGCGCCTTTCAACGCGCCCGGCGGCGGCCTGGAAATGGTTTGTCACAACAAAGCGACGGAGCAGCAAGCTCCGCTTCCTAAATCGCACCTAATTGTGATGATAGGAAAGGAATATTTATGCCTCGCTTTGCTGCTGGCGTCGTGCGGTTCCAAACCGAAATCTACCCCGAAAAGCGGGAACTTTTTGAGCAACTGAGCACCGGCCAGGCGCCCGAAGCGCTGTTCATCACCTGTTCCGATTCCCGCATCGAAACCGCGATGCTAACCCAAACCCAGCCCGGCGACCTCTTCATTTGCCGCAATGCGGGCAACATCGTGCCGCCGCACACCAGCCAGACCGGGGGCATGACAGCCTCTATCGAATTTGCAGTCGCGGTGCTGGAAGTGCCGCATATCGTCATTTGCGGCCACACGGAATGTGGCGCGATGAAGGGCGCCATGGCGGTTGAGACGGTCGCTGCCCTGCCCCATGTCAGCCAATGGCTTGGCTATGCCAAGGCGGCTGTCGACATTGTCGATCGGATCGGCGCTGACCTGAGCGATGCGGACCGAATGACCATGCTGCTGGAGCAAAATGTCATGCTGCAACTGCACCATCTGCGGACGCACCCCTGCGTCGCGGCCCGGGTTGCGGCAGGTGCGCTCCAGCTCCACGGCTGGGTTTATGACATCAAGACCGGCGGGGTATCGGCGCTCGACGAGGCGCAGAACCGCTTTGTGCCGGTGCCCGAACGCTACGCCCGCGAAATCTCGGCGCATATCGGCCAGACGCACAACTGCCCGGCCTGAACCGCGCCGCAGCGCCGCAACATCATCACCCCCGCGAAAGCCCCCGCCATGTCCACATCCCCCGGAACATCCCCCGCTTCGATGCGCCTCCCCCAAACATTTGCGCAGGATTTTCTTGCGTCAATCGTGGTGTTCCTCGTGGCACTGCCCTTGTGCCTGGGCGTGGCGGTGGCGTGCGGAGCGCCGCCGGCATTGGGCCTCATCACCGGGATAATCGGCGGCATTGTCGTGGGGGCGATTGCGGGGTCGCCGCTCCAGGTCAGCGGCCCGGCAGCGGGGCTGGTCGTGCTCGTGCTCGACGCAATCCAGACGCACGGGCTGGCCATGCTTGGGGTTATCGGCCTGCTCGCCGGCATCATCCAGCTGGCAGCCGGCATGCTGCGCCTGGGCCAGTGGTTTCGTGCGATGTCGCCATCGGTCGTTCACGGCATGCTGGCCGGCATTGGCGTGCTGATCTTTGCGTCGCAGTTCCATGTGATGATTGACGACCGGCCGCGTGGCGGCGGCGTTGCCAATCTGCTGGCGATTCCCGAGGCGATCGGCAAGGCGGTCTTCCCCCTCGATGCGACGACACACCATCTCGCCGCGCTGGTCGGCGTCGCGACGATCCTCACCATCATCCTGTGGGACCGGCTAAAGCCCGCCGCGCTCAAGCCGGTGCCGGCCGCGCTTGTCGCGGTAATAGTGGGAACGGTGCTCGCCAAGGTGCTTGATCTGCCAATCACCCGGGTGATGGTGCCCGACAGCCTTACCGCGTCCTTCAATATCCCGACAGCGGCGGCGCTCTCCCGCGCATTTGACCCGGCGATTATCAGCTCGGCGCTGGTCTTTGCCTTTGTCGCCAGCGCGGAAACGTTGCTGTGCGCAACCGCGGTTGACCAGATGCACACCGGGCCCCGCACGCGCTATGACAAGGAGCTGCGCGGTCAGGGCATCGGCAATATTTTGTGTGGCGCCCTCGGCGCTTTGCCGATGACCGGCGTCATCGTCCGGTCGTCCGCCAATGTCCAGTCAGGCGCCAAGACGCGGCTTTCGGCGATGCTCCACGGCGTTTGGCTGCTGGCAACGGTCGCCGCCCTGCCCTGGCTGCTGAACGAGATTCCGACGTCGGCCCTGGCAGCCATTCTCGTCTATACCGGGTACAAGCTGGTCAACATTGCGCGCATAAAGGCAATTGCGGAATATGGCTGGGTTGAGATTGCGATTTATGCGGCAACGCTTGCCGGCATCATCCTGGTCGATCTGCTGACCGGCGTGGTGATTGGTTTTGCGCTGGCCACGGTCAAGCTGATTTACACCTTCACCCATATCAAAATTGACAAGCGCGAGCGCCCTCGCGCGGCGGGCGGCGGGCGTGTGATCGACATCGACCTGCACGGGGCGGCAACGTTTTTCTCGATTCCGCAACTCGCCGGCACGCTGGAATCATTGCCTCCCGAGGCGGAAATCCACGTTCATATCGAGCATCTCGGGCATATCGATCATGCCTGCCTTGAAATGATCGAAGGCTGGGCGCGTCAGCATGAGGCAGGCGGCGGCAGCGTAACCCTGGAGTGGCGCGAACTCGAAAAGCGCTACGCAGCCCCTCGACGCGAAGGGGCCGGGCGCGCCGCCACGGCGGTGACGATGAAGTGAGGCCGGCCATTTGCTGGCGCGCGCGGCGGCGCCGGTATTTGTCAGAGCCGCTGGCGCTGCCCGCTTGCTATTGCTGATGGAGGCCCCAGACCAGATCGCCCGCCCAGCCTTTGTCGCGACCAAGGCCGCCGAACAGCTCCACGCCAAGACCACCCGACCGACGGAGATGTGGCAACCCGACGTCACCTACTTCAACTTCATCGGATGGCGTCGGCCCGGCTTTCGACACGATGCCCCGCATCATGCGCCGCCTGCGCTACCCGTCGGCCGTGCTCGACGACTTCTCACGCCACATCATCGCTCCATACGCCGCGATCGCCCGTGCGGTAACAGCGCGCGCCGTCGATTGTGACGAACCGTTCGGTGTTCACATCGGGCCGGAGCCGGTAGCCACGTGCCACCTGCGGCCCGCCAACAAAAATGTCGCCTTGTTCGCCGGCCGCGACGCGCGCGCCGAGATCATTCAATATGCAAATGGTCGTCCCGGAAACCGGGTAGCCGATGACCGGCAGGCCGCACTCCTGATCCCCCGGCGGCAGGATGGCCGAGGTTGCAACCACCGTGCACTCGGTCGGGCCGTAATTGTTGACCAGTGCAAATGGCAGGCCGGCGCAGGGACGGCCAAGCAGTCGGTCAGCGCCCGTCAGCAAATTGCGCGGCCGCGTGTCGGCACCCCAATCGGCGCGCACCAAATCTTTGGCAAGCGCAGTCAGGACGAACGCCACGGTGATCCCGCGCACAATCAGCCAATCGCGAAGCCGCTCGTCCGACGTGCGGCTGTCGACGGTTGCCAGCACGACCGAAGTCCCGCGGCACGCCTAGTGTCACACCGCCCGCATCGACGCGTCGAAGCCGAGCCCGGCGAGGTGGCTACCCCGGTCACCCAGCGTGATGCCGAAAGCCTGGCGATGCCGTGTACGATCAACCACGAAAGATGGGCGTCCGTAATCTCGACGCCCTTCGGCGTGCCGGTCGTGCCTGAAGTGTAGATGACATAGGCGGGCGTTTCCGGCGCGATGGCATGCGGGCGGAAGGGCGCTGCCTCGGCGAGCTCAGGCGCCGTCCAGTCGAGCGCGACAATCGGTGTCGGGTAATCCGGTAGACGCCCGGTAAGCTCAGCGCACCCGTCGCTTCAACCGCGCTCCTGCGCGGCGACAATGGTCGGCCTCCGGTTGCCGCTGGAGGAAAGGCGGGGGCACGTCGCATAGGTTGCGGGTCCCGGGGAGGTTGGGACGCTTCGTCAAGTCCATTATTACGGCAATTATGCACTTGAGTTAGCGGAAATTTGGGCCGCTGATTCTCTCCTCAAGCGGTGGGGCAGCGGGCTTGGAATTGCTGGATCACCCCGCTTACGACACGGCGAAATTCGTTCAGGACTGCAATGACAGGTTTGCCGCCCTCAGGCGCGCTAGCTGGCAGGACTATCTCAACGGACAAGCCTATCTCGAATGGATGTTCAAATTCACGGCCTTCGATGCCTGGCACAAAGTAAGGTTCCAGGCTCAGGTGATGGCAAAAGGCGTCCATGTAGATTTTATTCGCTGGCCCTTGTGGGAGCAGGCCATACCTAAAATCGCCGACAGCTGCGCCGACGATAAGGGTTTGGTGTTTATCAATGATGTCGGTTTGGTGAAGTGCCCACAGGGCGTCATTCCCACCCTTGTAAGGGCACAATTCCCGGCAAATCTGCATCGCTTCATCGCCCGCCGCCGATGCGCGTTTTTCGATCATGCCGTCGATATCGTCGCGGAACTTGGCAAAAGGAAAGTAAGTCCTGTCGATGCGCTCGCCGCGAGCGAGCGCGATAGCGCTTATGGTGATGTCGAGCGCTGCGCGCAGATTGTGAATGGCGTCGCCCAATACGCCCGACATGATGGCTGGTGGCAGTTCCTTAAGGGTGATCTCAAAGCCCGCCTTCCCGGTTTCGAGATCAACAATCTGGGCGATTTTGTAGGCCTGACGACGGAGATAGGTGAAAATCAGGAAGTCGAGGTCGGCTATATGCGCCTCCGCCCTCTCCAGCTTCAAAAGCGCGCCTGAATAGTCTACGGTGGCCAAATGACGAACTCCGCTCAATCATCGCAGTGTCAGGACGACACCTATTCGGAAGCCGAGACGGTTGCTCGACGGGAAGCCGCGCTCAAGCGGATGCTCTCGAACCCGCACAAGCCGCATGAGGCTAGCAAGGTCGGTCGCAAAGAGTCTCACTCGAAATAGCGTTTTCGACCCTCGCCTATCCAAACCGGGATGGGGGTATTTTTAGGCGGCGAGTCGATCAGTCCGCCGATAGGTCAGGCGCTTGCCTTCCATCCCTTTGAGGATGATGGAAGCGCGCTCACCGTCGGTCAGTGTGCGAGTATTGTAGCGACAATCGAACTCGGCAGTGTAGCGGCCAAGGTGCGCTTCGCTCATGTGGTGATAGGTGCCGATCACGCCGCGCTTGAAGATCGAGAAGAAGTTTTCGGCGGTGTTGCTGTGCTTGAACCCGCCGGTGGTGACGTATTCCTTGGCGCTGTGGTTCACGACGGAATGTCCGGCAAATTCGCGGCCAACGCGGGTGTAAACGTGGCTTTCGTCGGTCATCAGGTGCGATGCGCGGTCAACGTTTGTCACGATCAGTGAACGCACATTTTTGGCAGTGACATTGGCGACGTGGAAGCTGCGAACGTGGCCGTCGCGCTCAACCAGCGCCACGACGGCTTTCTTAGGGGCGGGCTTACGGGTGGCGCGGTTCTTGGCCTTGCCACCGACATAGGTTTCATCGGCTTCGACAACGGTGTTTGGCCCGCCCAGCGGATCATTGCCGGTCGATCCGTCCATCGCTTCGCGGATGCGGTGACAAAGGAACCAAGCCGTCTTGTAAGTGACGCCGAGCATACGTTCGATCTGCTTTGCGCTGATACCCTTCTTTGAGGCGGCCATGAGGTGCGTCGCCAGCAACCATTTATGGAGAGGTACATGGCTGCGCTCCATGACGCTGCCAGTGCGAACGGTGAACTTGTCGCGGCAATCGTTGCAAAGGAACATACCGGCCTGCGTCTTGCCTTCCATGCGGCGAACGCGGGTCGAACCGCAATGCGGGCAAACCGGCTCACCGTTCCAGCGCGAAGCCTCAATATGCGCGAGCGCCTTGGCTTCGTCGTGAAAAATCGGGTCGGTGATGTTGACGGACATTTGAGCGTTCCTTGGCTGTACCAAGGCTATGCCGGAACCAGTTTGCGAAGTAAAGTATATAATTGCCACGGCATCGGCTTACCAAATAGCGCTATGTCCGTATCCGCGCCTTGGAACGGTGGCATGATCACCGCCCCTTTAACTTTGGTAAGCGTCTCATCGATCGATCCGACCTGTGCGCCGTTGCGCAGCCCCAACGCCTCGGTGAGGGAAGCGCGGTTGTCGGTGTAGAGGGCGGCGCTGATGCAGGCGCGACCGCGCTTGGTTATGACGCGCGCGGCAATCTCACCTCCTCGGGCACGAGCAGCTACAGCTTTACGCCCGACAATCTGCTGAGCAGCAGCAATGCCGGGCTGTCGTTCCGCTATGACCCGACCGGTCGGCTGGTGGAGTATAACGCGCCGGCCTCGACGCGCTTTGCCTATGACGGTGCGCAGATTGCAAGCGAGGTTGCCAACCCGTCGGGCGCGCTGCTCAGGCGCTATGTTTACGGCCCCGGTGACGATGAGCCGGTCCTGTGGTATGAAGGCGCGGGCACCGGCGACCGTCGCTGGCTGCACGCGGACGAGCGCGGGAGTGTGGTTGCGGTGAGCGACAGTGCGGGCAACACCATCGCGACCAACAGCTATGATGAATATGGCATTCCCGCCGCCACCAACATCGGCCGGTTTCAGTACACCGGCCAGGCGTGGTTGCCCGAGATCGGCCTATACTATTATAAGGCCCGCATGTATTCCCCCACGCTTGGCCGGTTCCTGCAAACCGACCCCATCGGCTATGCCGACGGGATGAACTGGTATAATTATGTGGGGTCCGACCCGGTCAATGGGCGCGACCCGAGCGGGCTGTATGAAGAGTGCGACGACAACGGCGAAAATTGTTTCGATAATGGACTGAAAGAAATTGAGGTGGTCGCCACTATCATCAGCGGAGGCGGAACCGGAGGCGGTCCCGGCCCAGGATTCAGCTTTGGGTCGGATTTTGGCTCTAACCCCTGCGACCAGCCATCACTGGGCCCCATGCTGTGCAACAGCGCCTCCGGCGGGGGCGGCGCTGGCGCAACGCCAGCGCCAATGCGGCAAATTAATTGTTCGAAAGCCTCGTCCGACTCTAGTGACTTTGTCGACGCCACGCTGGCCGGCGAAAATGATGTCTTCGGAGTGATCGGTAATTTTGCCGATGCCGCCGTGGTGGCTGGTTACATCGCAGCGCCTTTCAATCCAGTGGTCGGTGGAGCTTTCATCGCGGGCGGCAAGTTCGTAGGTGCCGTATCGACTGCCGTGCAGGGTAGCGCAGCCTTGGCCGACGCGGTCAAAAACGGAAACTACGGAAACGCAGCCAGCCTTCTTGGTGGTCAGGCCTTGGGTGTCCTGGGCGGGCGGCTCGGCATGCGGCTTGGAGTCAAGGTCTTTGGTCACCAGCAGATCAGAAATTCGCTAGGCCAGTTCGCAGGAAAACGAGCCAATGCAGGCCGACAGGCAGGGCAGACGATTGCGAATAGCCTTGGATCAAAAATATGTCCGAACTAATTGGTATGGCGATTGTTGCGCTCGCATTATTCTTCGCCAGCGTTCGCTTCACAGATATGTGGTATCATGAGCGTGGTGGTATCAAGTGGATCTGGTTCGTCTCCCCCGCTTCTACTTGGCTTTGGGTGGCTCGTACATCACTTGTATTGGCCATTGTACTAATCTTGTTAATACCGCTGTTTGCGGCGAAGACGGTCATCGGCATCGCAGCGGGAGGCCTTTTCGTGATACATATGCTGGCGCTTGGTCTTATACGGTGAAGAATAGCAGCAGAGTAGCCTGCTGGATATGGCTAAGCGATTATACTGTGGGTGCCAACGCTAGGTCTGAGCGGAGCTCTCAGAGCCTACGATTTGGTTGGTGGCGGCGCTGTAGTCGATATTATGTTTGACCCGAAATCGGGCCGACTTGGTGTAACTTACGGTATTGATCTGGGCCTAGGCGTAGGCGGCGAAGCAGGAGCTATTTCTGGCGGCAATAGTGCAACGGCAGGCCGTAACGTCCCGAATGGCTTCTCGGGCAGTGTAGGGGTGAATGCAAATGCGAGGCTCGGCCGCCTAGCTGCGGGTGTCAGTGAGACTCTAATTAGTCGTAATGGTTCTGGTTTTGGCGGTGGATCGGCGGGTATCCGTCCCGGCACAGGAGCTTCGGTCAACGCAAACGTTGGTGCGAGGGTTGGATATGGCGGGCAAGTTGCGCCCGGTTGTAGGTAATACCGAAATGAAGAAAATTCTGATGAAAGTGGTTTTATTGGTAGCACAGTCTTCATTTTTTACCATTATAATTGGGTATTTGGTTTTTAGAAGCCAGTGGATTGTGCTACCTGTTTTCTTAGCAATCGCTACGCTAATGACTTTCAAGTGTGGGAATTGTCACAGCTCATTTCAAAATAATCGAGTTTACAATAAACTGAGACTATTGAAGTTCTATAATACAGAAATTTTAGATCAATGTCCTGTGTGTCGAATGCCAATGTATAGTCAGCATAAGCCGTTGGAATGAGCGCCGTAAAATGAACAGCCAGAACCGAAGTATTGCAGCTCCTCACGACCGGGAGGGCTGATCCCCCCGAGGACGTTGCGGATGTAACTAACGGTTACAATTACGCGGCACGGGGGTGTAAATAATCTATGAAACATAATTTTGTGGCGGTTGCCTGTTTATTCCTAACGTGCTGCAATTCTGAGCGGCCTACTGAAATTAAGATTCACGACAATGCGAACGGCGTTGATCTGGTCATCGAGCATCGCGCCGGCCCACCGCTGTCGCAGCCTGAGGATAAAATCTATCTGATTGGAGATGGTGAAAGAAAGCTCGTTTTCGAAGGGTATGGCGGATCGTCATTATTGTTGCCACCATTGAAAAGAGGCGTTCTTGTGGTCGCATATTGCGGGGGTGCGATTAGAAGTGCCGCGTCGTTTTTAGCTAAAGAGAATACGGCAGGGGAAATGACTGCCGTGAAGGTTCAACCCGTTGTGGCTTCTGGTATTCAGATAAACGGTAAGTCGGTCTGCAAGGGATAATGAAGGCTAGGCCACTATTATTACTGGCATAGGCCTTCTCGTTCGATCGCGGTCCCCACGGCCCCGGTGACGATGAGCCGCTGGTTTGGTACGAGGGCACCGGCACCACCGACAAGCGCTGGCTGGTCCAGGACGAACGCGGGAGCGTGGTCGCTGTCACCAACGCCAGCGGCCTGGCAACGGCGATCAACTCGTATGACGAATATGGCATCCCCGCCGCCACCAACATCGGCCGGTTTCAGTACACCGGCCAGGCGTGGCTCGCTGAACTTGGCATGTCCTATTACAAGGCGCGCATATACTCCCCCACGCTTGGCCGGTTCCTGCAAACCGACCCCATCGGCTATGCCGACGGGATGAACTGGTATAATTATGTGGGCTCCGACCCAGTCAATGGGCGCGACCCGAGCGGGCTGTATGAAGAGTGCGACGACAACGGCGAAAATTGTTTCGATAATGGACTGAAAGAAATTGAGGTGGTCGCCACTATCATCAGCGGAGGCGGAACCGGAGGCGGTCCCGGCCCAGGATTCAGCTTTGGGTCGGATTTTGGCTCTAACCCCTGCGACCAGCCATCACTGGGCCCCATGCTGTGCAACAGCGCCTCCGGCGGGGGCGGCGCTGGCGCAACGCCAGCTGCGAAGCCGCAAAAGCAGTGCCGAAGTAAGGGCCTTTACCAATTCGGCCAGGGTGTAGAAAAGTTTTCTGATGGAACGCAGAAATTCGGAACTGCGGTGCTAGCCACTGGCCTGATTGGGAACGCATTCGCTGGACCAACTCCGGCTCAAATCGGCCCACTGACTGTTGATTCTCTAGGTGCAGGGCTAGGTTTGGCAGGTAGCGCTGGAAAGATTGTAGGTCGGGGTCTTCAATATATTGCAGATGGTAGCGTTGCCCGATTTTCATTCGGGACTGTTCGGAGTCTTTCGGATTTTCTCGGAAGCAAACTTGGTTTTACAGGCTCGCTGATGCGCGATACAACCAATTCATTGGCCGATGATATACTCAACAAATCTCTGAAAAGTCCATGTGAGTAATGTCATGACTTCATCATTTAAATCATTATATAAATATATATACGCCTTATGCGGGATATCGATATTGTGGCTTCTGATGATCGATAGATCAGATATTGCAATAATGACTTTACTTTCCGGAGGATTAATAAATTTAATCGGTTCAGGATATAAGTCTATTAGTGGCATATCGATGGACACAATTTATATTATTTCTGCCCTATCAATGATTATATTAGCTATTAGCGGAATTCTTTTAGAGTTTAATTTGATTTAGAGCCGCAAAAGGAACAGCCGAAACCTGCACCTAAACCAACTAAAGACGAGTCCATTTGCTCGGCTGCGGTAGCGGCAGCGACAACCCTTGTGACGCCGGAATTGCTTAAGGGTGGCTTTTCCCTGTTGCGGGGAGCGTCGATCACGGAGGTGTTGATTGAGGGTGCTGCCGCAGCGGCGGGCTCAGAGGTATTGATCGGCGTTGCCGTAGTGGGAGGTGGCGTTTATCTCGCGGACCGGCTTAGCAGAGGCAGGATTTCTGACTCTTTCGGTCGATTGGTGGGCTGCAAGGAATGAGCCCGCATCTGCTGATCAACGCCTTTATGCTGGTCGTGTCTATATGGTGCGGCCACCTTGCGGGTGTCTCCTACGTCCTTTCTCGGGAAGATAAAAAATATAAGCGGTCAGCGATCACTCGCTCTGTGCTTTCGGTCGCTGCTGCCGGTTTTGTGCTCTATTTTGGGCAAGGGAGCTGACTGCCGCTGTATTTGGCGAGGACTTGGCGGCGCGCACGAAGGGTGCGCCGCCTGCGTCCGTTGCTGATCTTGCTTGCACCTCTGCGGCGCTCGGCGCTTCCTCCGCTCCGGTTAAACGGAAGCGAAGG
>JAKFUZ010000018.1 GCA_021732445.1 Sphingomonas sp.
CTGTTCGGACCCATCGGCCACATCCCGCCTGCCGAGGCCGAAGCCAACTACTATGCCGCCAAACAAGACCTCGATATGGTCGCGTGACTCAAACCAAACCGCCTCCGGGAAATCCGGGACGCTTCACGGCCCCATAAAAGCAGGCGAAGGCGTCATGGGAAGTGTCGCTATTACCGATGCGAAATCGAGTCAGCCATTCACTCAGTTGCAACCAATCATGGGCGCATTTGGCCATGTCGTTGCCTTTTCGCGCGACTGGAGTTCAATCGAGCATGTCCACCCTCAAGGCATTGAACCCAAAACCGACAGTGAGCGTAGCGGGCCCGTTGTTGGCTTTCATATGGAACCCAAAAATAGCGGTGTCATGAAGATATTCGTCCAGATAATGGCGAATGGACGCGAACTTATCGTGCCGTTCACCGTGAACGTGGCCGGGTGAGGAAGTAAACACGAAGAGAGGCGCTTTTATCGCTCAATCGCCTCGATTGCACAAAGCTGCTTGGCCGAAGTTAACACAAAACAGGCGGTGCAAGCTAGCACTGCCTGTTCATACCTTACCGCGCAGGCAAGCATTTTGGGGAAACCGGCAATGAACTCAAGTGATCTCTCGTTGTCCAAACTGGCGGCTCATTCGGCTCCGTCAGAATCGACGGACACGGCGACTGATCCCGTCTGCGGCATGACGGTTGATCCTGCCAAGACCGCCCATCACGCCTTGCACGATGGCACCGATTATCATTTTTGCAGTGCCGGTTGCCTTGCGAAGTTTACCGCAGACCCAGACAAATATCTCTGTGATGCGCCGCGCGCCGAACCCGTAGCCTTACCCGGCGCAATGTGGACATGCCCGATGCACCCCGAAATCCGTCGGGATGGACCGGGAACTTGCCCCATCTGCGGGATGGCGCTGGAACCTGAAGAACCATCGCTTGACGACGCCCCTAACCCCGAACTGGTCGATTTCACGAGGCGGTTCTGGGTGTCGGCGGTGCTGGCCGTCCCACTTCTGATCTTGACCATGGGCAGCGAACTACTTGGGCTGCATCTGGTGAGTGCGGGAATTTCGCCATGGTTTCAGTTGGCACTCACTGCGCCGATCGTGCTGTGGGCGGGATGGCCGTTCTTCACGCGCGGATGGACGTCCCTCGCCACCCGCAAACTCAATATGTTCACGCTGATCGCCATCGGCGTTGGGGCTGCATTTCTCTACAGTCTGGTCGCAACGCTCGCACCGGGGCTGTTCCCGCAAGCATTCCGGATGCACGGGATGGTGCCGGTCTATTATGAGGCGGCGGGCGTGGTCATCGCGCTCGTCCTGCTCGGTCAGGTGCTTGAACTTCGGGCGCGGGCGGCAACCGGAAAAGCAATCCGCGCACTCCTCAACCTCGCACCTAAAACCGCGCGGCGCATCAATGCCAATGGCACGGAAACCGACATTCCGCTTTCCGACGTGCAGGCAGGCGACCGTCTGCGTGTCCGGCCCGGCGAGGCGGTGCCAGTGGATGGCATCGTGATCGACGGGCGTTCATCGGTCGATGAATCCATGCTCACCGGCGAGCCGCTTCCCGTCGCCAAGGAACCTGCCAGCGCGTTGACCGGCGGCACGGTCAACGGCGCCGGCAGTCTTGTCATGGACGCGCAAGCCGTTGGCGCGGATACGATGCTGTCGCGGATCGTCCGCATGGTGGCCGAAGCGCAGCGTAGCCGCGCCCCGATTCAAGCGGTTGCCGACCGCATCTCAGGCTGGTTCGTGCCGCTGGTGATAGCCATTGCCATCGCTTCGTTCGCGGTCTGGGGCCTTATCGGCCCCGAACCCCGCATGGGCCACGCCCTGCTCAATGCCATTGCCGTGCTGATTATCGCCTGCCCCTGCGCGCTTGGACTGGCAACGCCGATGTCGATCATGGTGGCGACCGGGCGCGGCGCTCACGCGGGAGTGCTGGTCAAACACGCCGAAGCCCTGCAAGCCTTCGAGAAAGTCGATACGCTGGTGATCGACAAGACCGGGACACTGACCGAAGGCAAGCCAAAGCTGGTCGGCATCGAGACGCTTGGCGGTATTGCCGAAGATGAAATGCTCGGCCTCACGGCGGCGGTCGAAGCGCGCTCCGAACACCCGCTTGCTCATGCCCTTGTCACCGCCGCCAAAGAACGCGCGCTGGAATTGGGTGAACCGCAAGACTTTGCCGTTCAGGTTGGCCTTGGGGTCAGCGCCAAAGTCAATGGTCATACCGTCGTCATCGGCAATGCCGCACAAATCCTGCGCATCGGTGTAGATGCGACACCACTCCGCGAGGCGGCAGAGGCCAAACGCCGCGAAGGCGCGGGCGTGATGCTGATCGCGGTCGATGGCAAGCTGGCGGGACTGGTCGCCGTCGCTGATCCAATCAGGGCAAATGCCCGCAGCTCCATTGAAGCGCTGCGCAATCAGGGTCTGCGCGTGATCATGCTCACCGGCGACAATCCGACAACCGCACAAGTCGTGGCCGACGCCGTGGGCGGCCTTGACGGCGTTCATGCCGAACTCAAGCCCGAAGACAAGGCACGGATCGTTGGCGAACTCAAGGCGTCGGGCGCGAAAGTCGCAATGGCAGGAGATGGGATCAACGATGCACCGGCTCTTGCTGCTGCCGATGTTGGCCTTGCCATGGGAACCGGCACCGATGTTGCCATCGAAAGCGCGGGCATAACGCTTACCAAGGGCGATCTTGCCGCTGTCTTGCGCGCCCGCTCGCTCGCCAAAGCCACAATGGGCAACATCCGGCAAAACCTGTTCTTCTCGTTCCTGTTCAACGGGATTGGTGTGCCGGTGGCAGCCGGAGTGCTTTATCCGGTTTCGGGCATCCTGATGTCGCCGATGTTTGCAGGCGCAGCGATGGCGTTGTCTTCTTTCACGGTCGTCATGAATGCGTTGCGGCTCAACCGGGTGAAGCTGTAGGCGGTTAAATATTGCATGGAGAAAGGGGCGCGATATTTGACAGAGCGGCCAGAACTGATCCGTCAGTTGATCGCGCGTTGGCGTGAGGATGCGGGAGCTACATATAAAAGCTGGTTCTTGTGGGAGGAGCGAATCAAGAATTTTCGTTCTATCCGGCGTGGAATTGAGCAAGTTGTGGCTGAAATTGAAGCAGGGACATTCGGCGTTGCCTATCGTGGTTCGTCACTGGAAACCATCGTCCATTCGATTGCCGAGCAGCGCCAAATTTTCAAAGGCGCGGATCATGCGTTTTTGTGGAAACCAAAGCTGCGCATTCCTGATATTTACGAGCACAACGGCAATCAACGTGCATTTGGACGACTGCTCAATCATTGCTGCGACTGTGACAATGCTGAGGATGTTATCTCGGGCATTCGCACAATTGACGAGGTCAAAATCAAGGGGCTTGGGCCTGCCGTTGCCAATCTCCTTTATTTTCTGCATCCAACGTTGGTTCCTCCTTTCAACACTGCCATCGTCAATGGTTACAATGAACTGACTGGATCGAAAGTGAAGCTGGGAAGCTGGGATCATTTTTTGGCGATGCGCAGCGGTGTTCTCGATTTGAATGATGAGTTTCGCGATCTCTTGTCGAATGATCTAGGCGCAATAGGAGGGCTTTTATTCGATATTGGATCAGGCCGTTATCCCGCACCGCCACTTGCCACAGAAAGTGGGTCAAATGCCGACTGGTTCAACAGGCTCGAGATCGCTCGTCAAGAAGCGCAGATTCTCAACAAAGCACAGCTTGTTCAAGGTGAGAGCGACCGTACCCATTCCGAAATACAGGCGTGGCTCCGCGATTTGGGCCATGCTCTGGGTTATGATGTCTGGATTGCAGCAAATGATCGCGGGCGGCTGTACGAGGGTATTCCTCTCGGAAAATCGTGCCTTGAACGCTTGCCTGATGCTATGGTGACAGCACCTGGAGCTGATGCTGTTCGACTGATTGATGTCCTTTGGTTGGATCGCGGCATGTCAAGCGTGATCGCGGCGTTTGAGGTAGAACATTCGACGTCAATATATTCCGGAATTGTCAGGATGCTCGACCTTGCGCTTAGCGGGAGCGATATTCACGCGGCAGCGGGGCTTTTTCTCGTTGCGCCTGATAGCCGAGAAGCCGATGTTCGTGCCCAATTACAGCGCCCTGCCTTCAGCAGAGTCTCGGATCTCGATATTTCCTATTTACCATATGGCGATCTGGAGAAAAATCGCGACGCGATTGCGCGCTTTGGGACGGGTTTGAAGGCCATTCGAGCTATCGCGAAGCCGCTTTGAATATCGCCCTATCATTGCGCGGCCAACCTTTGGTCCGCCAGCGGTGAAGCGGAAGCCAACACCGCAGTATGCCGAATTGGGGCCGAACCGAGATTGGGCTGCATTTTCTGTCAACCCTGCTTGACCTGCGTTCTTACCAAGGCCGTCGATTGCAACGATCTGGTGCGCGATTCCGCCGCGCCGCGATTTGGTCTGGCGATGGCCTAATCCCGTCCGGGATTCTGACGGCCAGCATGACAGGCGTTCGGCTGTCATTTCGCAGTTTTGGGTGATGCCCGTTCGGTGCATTTCACCCCAACGAAGTATGATCCAAAGCCCAGTTCTGGGCTATTTTTTTGGCTCATGTTAAGATGGTGCCCCTGGCCCGACTCGAACGGGCACATCCGAAGATAACGCATTTTGAGTGCGTCGCGTCTACCAGTTCCACCACAGGGGCACGCCGCAAAATTCTATAGACGGCAAATTGATTTTAGCCAACTGATTCGATGGCCCATTGAATGCGCGCACGGCAAAATTTACGACCTTTTGCCTATCTGGCGCGCCGAACATTGATCGCTGAAGCATCGAGCATGTTCTTGATATGCGACGCATAGTATTTCTCGATCATCTCGACGCTGGTGCGGCAGTTTTTCGCAACCTGATAAATGTCGGCACCCTCCATCAACCGGAAACAGATGTAGGTGTGACGCAAGCTGTAGCTCGTGCGCGGGTTGCCCTCGCGGTCATGCTTCATGCCGAGTTCGTCGAGAAGCGTGTTGAACAGTTCCCGCTGAATCTTTGGGAACAGGAGCTGGTTCGGCTCCATACTGTGCCGCTCCTTCATCCGTTTGAACGGAATCACGGCACCGGGCATGGTCTTGCAATAGCCAACGCCCCGCTTGCCGCGAACGGCAATGTGAAGGATTTCCTCGTTACCCGGTCCATCGGCAACAATGTCGATGTCGCGTATCTCGATGCGCTTGGCCTCATCGGGGCGAAGACCGCTGTTGACCATGAACAGCACGTAGTCGTGCAAATCCTCGCAAGCCGACCGCCAGCGTTCCTTCTTGGGATTCTTGGCGCGCTCGCCGGTCGCCTTGTAAAATGCCTTATACTCGTCGGGCGAGAACCAAGCGCGATGAGCGATCTTGCCCGACATTTTGTAGGGAGCCGAGATGTCCGGCAGATAGGGAAGCCAGCCGTGGCGGTTCGCGGTTTTGAGGACATGCCGCAGCGCGATAACCTCATGGTGCATGGTTGACCGCGAAGGCCGCTTGGGCAGGCCGGTCTTTTTGTCGATCCGCGACGTCATCCGGTGGACGCGATATTCCTGGACAAGTCCGGGGGTGATGTCCGTCACCACGCGGTCGCCCATGAAGGGCAACAGGTGGACGTTGAGGGAGATCGACAGGCTTTTGATATATTCCTTGTTGCGCTCGCCCTCGGTGATGACCTCGAACTCTTTGACGAAATGCTCCGCTGCGGTGCGGAAGGTCACGCCTTCCTTCAATTCCCCGGCGCGGTATTTTCCCATCAGGCCAAGATACCAGTCGCGCGCAACATCCTTGGCGCGAGAGAGGCTTTCCTCTTTGGTCGAAGTGCGGCGCTGCTTTCCGGCAATCGAACAGGAACATTGCCAGTGCGGGCTGTTGGGCCGCATGTAGAGCTGAACCTTATTGTCCAGCAGAGAGTGCCGTGTCGCCATCCCGCCATCCGATGTCATTTTGTGCTAGCAGTGCGCTAGATCATCTGGCGAAATATATGTCTGAAAACCTGCGTATTTGCAAGGATTTTGTGATTTTTAAAGGTTTTTGAATCGCTTTTGAGTCCAGCGCGTCTACCAATTCCACCACGCCCGCGTGCTTGGCGCCGCCGCTGTATTTAGGCCACGGCGCCTGACTAGAAAATGCCGATGCCATAGGAACCGGTGCCCCGTCCAGCCGTTATTGCGCATCGCGCATCGGGGCCGCCGGCAAGGTGGCGACGCGTGCGCATCGTGCCGCGCTTCGGCGCCGTGCTGCCGGAATAGTTCTTCTGCCCGACAAAGAACCGCTTGGTCGACGACGCGCGCTGACCCGGCCATAAAGCGGCAATGACCTTGCTGACCAAGGGCGATACCTTCCCGCCAGGCTGGCGCCAGGTCAGGTCGCGCGGTCAGCAAGCCAAGCTTGAGGGGTGGCGGGCCAGTGCCCCGTGCGGGTTGTTGAACGGGCGCCTGATCGCGCGGCGCTGAAGTGAAATCACTGTGGCGTTGCAATGCCAAGCAAGGAGACGAAGATGATAACGCTCTATTACCACTCGACCCCCAACCCGGCCAAGGTCGCGCTGCTGCTTGAGGAAGCCGGCATGGACTATCAGGTGGTGCCAATCGATACGCGCAAGGGCGAACAACACAGCGCTGAATTTCTCGCAATCAACCCCAATGGCAAGACGCCCGCGCTCACCGATGGTGACGCCGTGCTGTTCGACAGCACCGCCATCCTGCTGTATCTTGCCGAAAAGGCAGGGCAGTTCCAGGGCGATGGGAGCGCCGTCACCCGCGCGCAACTGCTTTCATGGATCCTGTTTGTCGCAACCGGCATCGGGCCCTATTCGGGCCAGGCCGTGCACTTCCAGTATTTCGCGCCCGAGCCGAAGGAATATGCCGTCAACCGCTATCGTTTTGAGGCGGAACGCCACTGGGGTATCATCGACAGGCAACTCGAAGGGCGCGCGTTCATGCTGGGCGACGCGTACACCATTGTCGATATGTCGGTTTGGGGCTGGGCTCGGGCGGTGCCGTTCATTCTGGGGGAGGCAGCGTGGGACAGCCTGCCGAATGTAAAGCGCCTGCTCGACGCGGTCAGCGCGCGCCCCGCCGCCGAACGCGCCGCCGCCCTTGCAACGAGGTTCGATTTCAAAAAGGAAATGGACGACGAAGCTCGCGGCTTCATGTTCCCGCAAAACAAGCGGCTTGTCGCCGCGTGATCGCGCGGCGTCCATCATTCGGCCCTGAAGGAGCGCAATAATGAGTGAAGAAACCGGCTATACCCCGCCCAAAATCTGGACGTGGAACAAGGAAAATGGCGGCCAGTTTGCGGCCATCAACCGCCCGATTTCCGGGGCGACGCACGACAAGGACCTCCCCGTCGGCAAGCATCCGTTGCAGCTATATTCGCTCGCGACGCCCAATGGCGTGAAGGTGACGGTGATGCTGGAAGAGCTGCTGGCGCTTGGCCATGCGGGCGCTGAATATGACGCGTGGCTCATCAAAATCAGCGAGGGCGACCAGTTTGGCAGCGGGTTTGTGGCGGCTAACCCCAATTCCAAAATCCCCGCGCTTGTCGATCACAGCGGCGCAGTGCCGCAGCGGGTGTTTGAATCAGGCGCCATCCTGCTGTATCTGGCGGAAAAATTCGGCGAATTTCTGCCGGCTGATCCGGCCGCGCGGACCGAAGCCTTGTCATGGCTGTTCTGGCAAATGGGCAGCGCGCCCTATCTTGGCGGCGGCTTCGGGCATTTTTACGCCTATGCACCCGTCAAGATCGAATATGCCATTGACCGCTTCGCGATGGAAGTGAAGCGCCAGCTCGACGTGCTCGACAAGCGACTGGCTGAGCAGGAATATCTTGCCGGCAGCGACTATTCCATCGCCGATATTGCGGTGTGGCCCTGGTATGGGGGCATGGCGCGCGGCCTGCTCTACAATGGCGGCGAGTTTTTGCAGGTCGATGACTATACGCACCTCCAACGCTGGGCGAACCAGATTGCCGAACGCCCCGCGGCGCAGCGCGGCCGCATGGTCAACCGCGTGTTCGGTGAGCCGGCAAGCCAGCTCCACGAGCGCCACGACGCCAGTGATTTCGAAAGCCGCACGGCGGACAAACTCGCCGAGGCTGCCGAATAGGCCAGCCCTGAAGCTCCCTGGCCATGGCCGTCACTGCTGGCACCAGCGGTGACGGCCTTTTTTTTGGCGGCTGGCTGTTTGGCACACCCAAAGGCGGGACGTCCTCTCGAAAACTAACGCCAGTGGCGTGTGAGCGCGCCCGATGGCAGCAAGCGATGCAGCGGGGCCGGTTTGGGGATTGCCGTGGCGCGGCTGCGGCGCTCACAGAGCGGCTCCGCGCACCATAAGCTGCGGCGAGCGACAGTGGTGCCGGCTAGAGCGCGACCATAGCGCCGACAAGGCGCTGTAGCGGTGGGAGCACCGTCGTTTCGAACCAGGGGTTTTTCGTCATCCATCCGGTGCTGCGCCATGAGGGGTGGGGCAGCGGGAAATAGCCCGGCGCGACCTCGGCAAAATTGCGGACACGCTCGGTGAGCGACTGGCGCCTGGCGGCAGGCAAATAGCGCTCCTGCGCATAGCTGCCAACGAGCAGAATCAGCCGATCCGCCGGCAGCACCGAGAAAACGCGGTCGTGCCACAGCGGCGCGCATTCGGGGCGCGGGGGAAGGTCGCCGCTGGCCCCTGTGCCGGGATAGCAAAATCCCATGGGCACGAGCGCCACCCTGGCCGAGTCATAAAACACGTCTGGCGCAAGCCCCGTCCACGCCCGCAGCCGCTCGCCGCTGGCGTCGTCCCAGGGGATGCCGCTTTCATGCACCCTGGTCCCCGGCGCCTGGCCGATGATGATGAGGCGTGACGTCGCGCTGAATTGCGTGACCGGGCGCGGCCCCGCCGCAAGATGCGCCGCGCACACCCTGCACGCCGCGATGTCGGCGCGCAGGGCAGCGATAGTGGCGGCATCGGTCATTTATGGATCATAGGCGAAACGCTCTGGAGATAGGCAATGATTGTTGCCCGCTGCCCGGCATCGGGCACTGTAAGATACATACGCGTGCCCGGAGCAATTTTTTGCGGGTTTTGCAACCAGAGGTTGAGCCGGGCGGCAGTCCACACCCCGCCCAGCCGCTTGAGTGCGGGGGAGTAGGCATAGCCCGGGACGCTGCCGGGCTTTCGCCCGACAACGCCGCGGTGCAGGGGGCCGATCCGGTTTGCATCGACCGAATGGCAGCCCCCGCACGTGCCCTGATACAGCGCCTTGCCGTCAGCGGCGGACTGCGCCGCCGCCGGAACGGCGCCACCAGCCACAACCAGCAACAGACCCGGGAAAATGCCGGACCAACGGATATGGCGCCTCATCATCGCCTTAGCTGATGAGATAAGGAGCGGTTTGCAGCGGATTGCCCGCAGCCGCGTTGAGCAGCGCCCAGTGCACCGCTTCGTCGGTGGAAAGCTGGACGAACAGCCGCGTCAGGCTGCGGTCTTTCAGCGCCGAGGCCTGGCCGAGATAGGCGCTCGCCGCGCCTTTTTCGAGGCCGGCTGCGAGCGTCACGACGTCGCCTTGCGATTTCAGCGCACCTAGGTTGAGCGCCGCGATATACTCGGCATCGCTCTTTGGTTCGACAGGCTTGCCGCCGACCTTCTGGATGAGCGCTGCCAGCGAATCGCGATGGCCCTTGTGGTGACCAAGGAAGACGAGCGCAACCTTGAGCACGTCGGGCGTCAGCAGGCCGCTGCCGCCAGCGATGGTGTAGGCACCAATGCCTTCATGCTCAAGCGCCAGCGCGACCTGAAGAATGTCGAGATCATTGGCGCTCTTGTTGAAAGCCTTGCCGCGGCCCGTGGCCGCCAGCGCTGGCGTACCAGCCAGGGCAAGCGTGCCGATGCCGGCAGCGGCTAAACCGGCGCCACGCAAGAAATTACGGCGTTCTGACTGGGTGGTCTGTGTCGCATCGGTGGTCATGGCGGTCTCCTGTTGTCGATGATGGGCACGGCACGGCGGTGTCGCTATGGAACGCGCAGGCCCTGCTCGCGCAGTGCGGCGCACCAAGCAATTGCTGAGGTTTTCTTTGGGATGACGCGCAATGAAATCGGGACGACCGCTGAGCTTTACCCGCTCTTGTGGCGCCGGGCATAGCGCAGCGGCGGCGTGCCGAAGCGATCGGCAAAAGCGCGCGAAAATGCCGCCGCCGATTGATAGCCGACCTGAGTCGCCACGCATTTTACGGAGCCGATCCGCAGGTCGAGCAGGTGCTGCGCGCGTTGCAGCCGCCATTCTGCAACATAGGCCATCGGCGCCATGCCAACCAGATCGTGAAACCGCTCGGCAAAGCGGCTGCGCGACATGGCCACCGCCCTTGCCAGGCTGTCGACGGTCCATGCCGTTGCCACGTCATTATGGATCAGCGACAGCGCGCGGCCGATCTGCGGATCGTAAACCGCGGCCATCAGCCGGGCCAGGCCAGGTGACTGGCTGACGCCGGCGCGGATCACCTCGATGAACAGCGCTTCGGACAGGCGGCTGACGCTGGCGCCGGCGCCGGCCTGATCGTCAAACATCCGGCTTACGATGAGGCGCATCAGGTCGTCGAGCATGGGCCGCTGGGCACGTTCGGCGGCCGTGATGTGGAAAACTTCCGGCACGGCGCGCAGCAGTGGATGATCTGCCCCATCGGCGAAGCTGAAATGCCCGCAAACCATCTGACAGGAGGCGCCAGCCGGCCCCGCGCCCAAAGTGAACGGCCCCTGGCCGGTAAAGCCTGCCTCGGAAAGCACGTCGGCAAGCGGCTTGCATTGGATGTCGGCATCGCTTGCCAGAACATGCGGCGCGCCGTTGCAGACGAACACCAGATCACCGATTGCTGCGTGTACGACGGTGCCGTTACCCAGCCTTACATAGCATTCACCCTGGGTAATGAGGTGAAACCGGGCGGTCCGCGCAAACGCCGGCACCGATACGCCGAAAGGCGGATGGAAATCGGTCCGGAAATATATCGCGGCCTTAAGCGCGATGGTATCGAGAATGTCGGTAAGTACGTCTTTCATGGCAACCCGCTTCACTGCTCCAATGGGACGAAGCATGGTCGCTGTCACTTTGTCCAGCGCTCATGCTTCGCCACGGTTTGCCGATACGCGGTCAAGCGGCGTTGCCCGATCCAGCCGGAATCCGGTCTCTGGCGCTGCACAGTACGACGACGATAACGCCTGCGGCCATCACCGGATAATAGATAGTGGCCGCCATGCCAAAGCCCAGCGCAAACGGCGCTGCGACAAATGCGCCGGCGGCAGTCAGGTCAAGCAGCAAATGCGTGTCGAAAGGCACGAGCTTGATGACGCCGAAGGTGTAGTCGGTGGCCAGGCTGTAGAGAATGAGGCCAGCCCCGCCCGCGACTGAAAGCCAGCGTTCGATGCCGTCAAAGCCAAGGAGGAACGGGAGCACCATCAGCGCGCCAGCCGCCAGATAATCAAGCACGCCGTGCAGCGTGGGGTTCAGAAATTGCAGTTTCATGGGTCGATTATCCTTTCGATTTTTGGGGGGGGGCGGGCCGGCGCTGTCATCCGGCCCGCACCCGAGACTGGGTTGATCTCAGGCGGCGATCGTGAGGTCGACGACCGGGAAGTCGATGCTGGTGTGGGCGACGTTGTTCATGTAGTTGGTCAGCACATTGAGCGCGACATTGCCGACGATTTCGACGATGTGCGCGTCGGTAAGGCCAGCGAGACGGGCCGATGCCAGATCGGCGTCGCTCACCTGACCGCGCGTTTCAACGATGCGCAGCGCAAGTGCGGCAATGGCATGGTCGACGGCACCGTCGCCCTTGCCCTGGCGCGCGGCCAAAATGGCATCCGCCGACAGCCCGGCACCCTTGCCAAGCAGCGTGTGGGCCGAAAGGCAATAATGGCACGAATTATATTGCGCGACGGCGAGCGAAACGATTTCACGTTGCTTGCCGCTCAGCACGCCCTTGCTCAGTGCGTCGGCAAAAGCCAGGTTGCCGTTGAGCACGGCCGGGGCCTGGGCAAAGGTTGCGAACAAATTGGGGACCATGCCGATTTGCGCCTTCACGGCGTCGAGCGTTGCTTTGGTGTCGGCAGCGATCGTGGCGGTATCTACGGTGTTGATGCGGGCCATTGCGAAATTCCTTTGTCGGTGTCTGTGCGGGTTGCACCACGTCTCTATGGTCGGTAATCTGAGGCAATTGGTGCCAATAACATTGCAGATCGTGCTAGGATGGATGCGTTCGCGGCCTTGTTTGGACATTTCACGCCGAGCGCGCGGGCGTTTTTTTCGGGCAATCTGTGCACGCCCTTTGCCTTTGATAACCCCGATGGGCTGGGGTATCTCCATGTGCTGAAGGGTGGGCGGCTGCGCTTGACGGGCGCCGGGGCCGCAGCGCTTGAAATAGCCGAGCCATGCATCATCCTGCTGCCGCGCCATGCGCCCCACAGCTTTGATCCTGATGCCGATACCGGCGCCGATCTGGTCTGCGCCACGGTGCAGATCGGCGGCGGGCAGGGCAATCCGATTGCGCTGGGCCTGCCTGAATTGCTGGTCATCCCGTTTGCGACGATCGCAACGATCGCGCCGACGCTTGACCTGTTGCTGGGTGAGGCCTTTGCCGATGCCGGCGGGCGCCAAGTCGCGCTTGACCGGCTGTTTGAATATCTCATCGTGCAGGTCATCAGGCACGTCGTTGATGAAGGCATTGTCGAGGGCGGCATTCTGGCAGCGCTTGCGGATCCGCGCCTCGCGCGCGCGGTGACCGCAATGCACGATGATCCGGGGCGGCCCTGGACGCTTGACGATCTCGCGGACCAAGCCGGCATGTCGCGCACCGCGTTTGCGCGGCATTTCCGCAGTGTCGCCGGCGCGACGCCGATGGATTATCTCATGCGGTGGCGGATGACGATCGCGCAGAACCTTATGCGGAAGGGCAAGCCGATCAAGGCGGTGGCGACATCGGTGGGCTATGAAAGCCCGGCTGCGTTGACGCGTGCCTTTGCCAAAGTGGTGGGCATGTCGCCGCGCGGCTGGCTTAGCGCGCAAACCGCCCTGCCGGGCTGAGCGGCCCGCTGCGCAGCGGAAGTCGGCAAGCTTCGGCAGCCGACACAAATGGCACCCCAGGCTCAACGCCCGGCGGGCAGCGTTCCCACAAAGGCCTGCCCGCCACCGCTGCTGCTGCACGTGAGTTCCAGCGCGCCGCCATGCGCGCGGAAAATCTGGCGGGCGAGCGCCAGCCCGATGCCGCTGCCCTGTGCCTTGGTGGTAAAAAAGGGCTGGAAGATCGCGGCACGATTTTCGGCTGGAACACCGGGGCCATTGTCCGATATCGTAAACTGCGCGCCATCAGCGGTTGTCGCCGTCGTGAACCGCACCTCGCCAGCGGCGTGCACGGCAAGCGCCTCGGCACTGTTCTGGAGCATCGCCCAAAGCGCCGCGCTCACCTGGCCCGCGTCGATCGACACGCTGCCAATGGCCCCCGTCGAATCGCATTTGAGCGCCAAATCGGGCCAGCGACTCTCGAACAGGCGCACCAGATCGTCCGTCAGCCGGCGGATGTCGGTACGGGTGAACGCCGGTGGGGGCAGCCGGGCGAGCGCGGCATAGCCCTCGCTGAACGCCTGCAGACCAGCGGCACGGCGGGCAATGGTCGCGACCGCATCGCGCACCTGCGGCACGTCGGGCGCGGCATCGTTCAGCATATCGACGGCACTTTGGCTGAGCGAGGCGATGGGAGTCAGCGTGTTGCGCAATTCATGCCCCAGCACGAGCAGCATGTCGCGCAGCGCGCTAGCCTCGGCGGCGCGCAACTCTCCCTCGATATCGAGCAGCGCGGCGATCCGGCTGGCGCTCCCTTCCACCGCGACATCGGCGGTAACCAGCGCAAAGCTGCGGGCGCCAGCAGCGCTGGTGAGCACCACGCTGGCGGCGCGGCCCGGCGGCGTCTCCGCTATGGCGCGGGCGAGCTTCTCGCCGGTGTCGGCCTCTCGGCCGCCGGCCGGTCCGCCAATCACATCGGCGGTTTCGAAAAGTGCGCGCGCCGCGCGGTTGGCGGCCTGGGGACGGCCATTGGGCGCAAGTGTCACCAGCGGTGCGGGCGTGAGGTTGAGATAGGCGGTAAGGCGCCGGCGCTCGCGCGCATCGGTCGCTGGGTTGGCCGGAGGTGCCGCCGCTGCTGTCGGCCGCGCCGACCGCCCGGCACCGCGCCACTGGGCGATCAGCAGGGCGCCGCCGCTCAGCGAAGCAAGTGCAAGCGTTGCGTAAAGCCCCTCGCGCCACGCCACCGCCATGATCGCGCCCGAAAGGGCCAACGCAAGCCCGCGAGCGGCGGCCCTATAACCCATGACGCGCCATCCGGCGGTAGAGCGCCGCACGGGTCAGCCCGAGGTCGGCCGCCGCCCGGCTGACATTGAAGGCGTGGCGTTTGAGTGCCGCCTCGACGAGCGCTTTTTCTGTGTCGGCAAGGTTGAGCGATGCGGCTATGGCCCGCGGCAGCGCGGCTTCGGCCGCGACCGACTGCGCAAGGTCGCCAACGCCGATGCAGTCGCCCGTTGCCAGCAGGACCGCGCGTTCCACCGCCTGGCGCAAGCCGCGCACATTGTCCGGCCAGGCGTCAGCGGCGATGGCGCGGGCGGCTTCATCGGTCAGTGGGCGTGGCGGCCGGGCATAGCGCGCCGCAAAGCATGCAAGAAAATGCCGCGCCAGCAGCAGCGGATCGCCGGGTCGTTCGGCAAGCGGCGGCAAGTCGATCTCAATCGTGTTCAGCCGGTAAAGCGCGTCATCGCCAAGCGCCTGGCGGAGCGCCGCACGATCAAGGCGGCTGGTGGCGACCATGCGGATGTCGGTGGGGGCACCCGCGATCAGCCGCTGGTGATCCTGCGGCAGCCGGTCCACATCTTCGATCAGCAGCGTAGCCCCACGCGCCGCCGCCAGACTTTCGTCGGGCGCATCCTTGCTGAAGCCCAACAGCGCCGCATCCCGCCGTGCCGACGCGCGGTGGAGCGCGGTTGCGAGCAAAGTCTTTCCGCAGCCCGCCGGCCCGCGCACCAGCATTGCGGCATCCGTATCGGCGATCCGCGCCAGCAGCGCCCGGGCATTTTCAATCGCGGGGCATTCGCCGATCATCACGACCGGCTCGTCGCCGATGGTGGCCGGTGCCGCTGCCTTGCGCGCCCGGCGCAGCGCCACCGCGCGCTCGATGGTGGCGAGCAACCGCTCATTGCTCCACGGCTTGATAACAAAGTCGCTCGCCCCGCTTTTCATCGCCTGCACGGCTACGGCGATTCCGCTGTGCCCCGTCACCACGACGACCACAGAGTCGCGGTCAGCGGCAAGGAGCCGCTCAAGCATCGCAAACCCTTCCGCCCCGCTGGTGCGCCCCCGCGCAAAATTCAGGTCGAGCATGATGACATCGGGCGGCCGCTCACTGATGAGCGCCCAGGCGGCCTCCGGGTCAGGCGCGCCAGACGCAACCATGCCAGCGCGGCGCAGCAGCAGGTGCGCGGCCTTGATGATGTCGGCATCATCATCGACGACAAGGATATGCGGCGGATTGGTTGACATGGCGTCCGATGTGTCCGGAAACGGACAATCACTATCGACGCATTTCTTAAGGCGGACAATAGGTGAAACAAAATCCATGTAAAACAGATATTTAGTGTTAATTTCAGTGATGCGTTACACTGTCCGCATGGATAGCAAGGCAATTTCTGCGGCAAGCGGCGCCGCGATGGACCGGCGGGTTGAGCGGCCGGCGGCCAAGCGGCGCAAATTTGTGATCCGCACCGCGATCGGCGCCGGGGTAATTGGCGGTGCCGCGCTATTGTGGGTGGCAACGCCTGGCGCCAATACGCTGGCGGTTGATGGCGGCACGATCCGCACGGCGCCCGTGGTGCGTGCGGCGTTTCGCGACTTTGTGCCGATCAGAGGCGAAGTCGCGCCGCTCCATACCGTCGTCGTGTCGGCAATCGCTGGCGGGCAGGTCGCCGAACTGATCGCAAGCGACGGCGCCATGGTCGTTGCAGGGTCGCCGCTTGCCCGGCTCAGCAACCCGTCGCTGGAATTGGAGGTGGCGTCGCGTTCCGCCGACATCGCCGGCCAGCTCAGCGCGATCAGCGGCCAGCGGTTGAGCGTTGAGCGCAGCCGTCGCGACGGTGACCGCGACGTCGCTGACGCCACCAACACGCTGCTCAAGGCTGAAACCGAGCTGGCCAAAAAGCGGACCCTGCTTGACAAGGGCATCGTCAATCAGGCCGCGGTCGATCCGCTTGCCGCTGAAGTCGCCTATCAGCGGCGGCGCGTGGCCGCGCTGAGCGACGGCCGCTCGGTTGAGGCGGGCGTGTTGGCCGATCAGGCGGCCAGAATTGGCACGACCCAGGCGCAGTTGCGCGAAAGCCTGGCGATGGTCCGGCGCAGTGTCGAGGCGCTCACCGTGCGGGCGCCGGTTGCCGGCCAGTTGACTGCCTTCACCCTGCAACCCGGCCAGACGCTTAAGCCTGGCGATTCGATCGGCCAGATCGATTCTGACGGCGCGTGGAAACTCGTCGCCGATGTCGACCAGTTTTATCTGGCGCGTACCCGGACAGGCCAGCCGGCGGTGGCCGACATAAACGGCGCGGCCGTTGCGATGCATGTCGCAAAATTGTTGCCGCAGGTAAGCGGTGGGCGGTTCCGCATCGAGCTGGCTTTTGACGCGCCGCCGCCCCGGCTGAACCGCGGGCAGACGCTGGATGTGCGGCTGGTGCTGGGCGCCGACCAGCCCGCGATTGTTGCGCCATCCGGTGGCTGGCTGGACGCCAATGGCGCGTCGGCCTTTGTGATGAGCGCTGACGGCAGGCGGGCGGCGCGGCGCGCCATCAGCATTGGCCGGCGCAATCCTGACCAGGTCGAGATTACGAGCGGCCTGGCGCCGGGTGAAAAGATCGTGACGACCGCGCTGTCCGCCTATGCGCCCTATCAATCGCTCATAATTCGCTGAGGAGTTGGCAAGACCATGATTACGCTCACCAATATCAATCGCCTGTTCCGCTCTGACGAGGTTGAGACCGCGGCGCTCACGGGCATTGATCTCGACATTGCCAGCGGTGAATTTGTCGCCATCATGGGGCCGTCGGGCTGCGGCAAGTCAACATTGCTCAACGTGCTTGGCACCATCGACCGCCCGACCGGCGGCGCCTATCTGTTCGAGGGCCGCGACATTGCAAGCGCGCCCGAGGCCGATCTTGCCCGCCTGCGCCGCGACCGGCTGGGCTTTGTGTTCCAGAGTTTCAACCTGATTGACGAGCTGACAATTGCCGAAAATGTGGCGCTTGGCCTTGCCTATCGCAGGGTGCCGGCAGCAGACAGGCGCGCGCGCGTTGACGCTGCGATGGATCGGGTGGGCATTGCCCATCGCAGAAGCCATCACCCGCATCAATTGTCGGGCGGGCAGCAGCAGCGTGCCGCCATTGCGCGCGCCATTGTCGGCGGGCCGGGACTCATTCTGGCTGACGAGCCGACCGGCAATCTTGATACCGAAAACGGCCAGCAGGTGATGGATATCCTCGGCGAGCTGAACGCCGACGGCGCAACCATTGTGATGGTAACGCACTCGCCGGCGCATGCCGACGTCGCCAAGCGCACCGTGCACATGCTCGACGGACGCATATTGTCGTCTGCGCGCCGCGCGGCGTAGTGCCCGTGCCCGCGACCGGATTTTCTGCCACCACGATAGTGCGCGGGCTGGCGCGGCACCCGCTTTATGCCGCGCTCAACATTGGCGGGCTGGCGCTGGGGCTGTCGGTGTTCCTGGTGCTGTTCCTGTTTGTTACGTTTGAGCGCGGCTATGATCGCGGATGGGCGGGTGCCGACCGGCTATGGGTGGCAGAGCGCACGATGCAGTTCCCCGGCCTGCCGCGCGTCAACATTCCCACCGAGCCCGACATGCTGGCGCAATTGCGCGCCGAAAATCCCGGCATCTCGGGCACCCGGTTTACGATTCAGGACATTACCGTGCGCAACGGAATCGAGGCGCAAAAGGAAAAGGTCGCGACCGTTGACCCGAACTATTTTGCGCTGTTTCCGGTGGTTGCGGTGTCGGGCGATGTTGGGCGCGCGCTCGCCGCCCCGCGCGCAGCCGTTGTGACGGAGCGGATTGCGCGAGATTATCTGGGGCAGGCGGGGGGCCTGGGCAAAGTCATCACGCTGGTGATCGACGGCAAACCGCAGCCTTATCGCGTGGCCGCAATCATCGCAGAGCTTCCCCACGACCGATCATACCGGGCCGACATTTTCGTGCCGCAACCAAAGGCGGGGGAGGGCGATCCGTCGGCGGGCGGCTATCTGACGACCGTTATACAAGTGGCGCAACCCAGCGCCGGCAGGGCGATCCGGGCGGGCCTGCCCGGCTTTGTGAAGCGACACCCGGATACCGAAATGGGCGCGGCGGCATCTTCTGTGTCCTATGACCTCAAACCCCTGAGCGAGCGCCATCTGGCCGAACCGCGCGACCGGGCGGTGGTTGCCGCGCTTGGGCTGGTGGGTGCGCTGGCGCTGTTCATTGCGGTGGTGAACTACGTCAACCTCGCCACGGCACGGGCAGGGTCGCGGGCACGCGAAGTGGCGATGCGCAAGGTGGTTGGCGCGACACGGCACGTGCTTGTGGGGCAGTTCCTGCTCGAAGCGCTGCTGGCGGTTGTTGTCGCGACCTTTGTCGGGCTGGCGCTGGTGGAGCTGGCCTTGCCGCACATCAACGCGGCGGGCGGCACGAGCCTTATGCTGCGGTATCGCGGCGCAGACTCGGTGCTGCCAGTTGTCGGGCTGACGATTGTCGGCGTCACGCTGCTGGCCGGGCTTTACCCCGCGCTGGTGCTGTCTGCGCCGCCGGCGGCGGCAACGCTTGCGTCGGCGGGCGGGGCCGGCGGTGGCCGTGCCGGCGCAAGGCTGCGCCGCGTGCTCGTCGTCATCCAGTTTGCGGTGGCGATTGCGCTGGGCATCGTCGCTCTGGTGCTGATCGCACAGACCAATCATCTGACGCAGGCGGACGTCGGTTTCGACCGGGCCGGGTTGATCATTGTGTCATCTTCGGGTGATGGCGCGCTTGACCCCGGCCAGCGCCGCGCGCTGCACGCTCAGCTTGCCGCACTGCCGGGTGTGGCGGGCATTGCCACGTCGGGCGTCCTCCCCGGCGGTGGCAGTTTCTTTGCGGTTAACTGGGGCGTCGAGGGAAACGGGCCTGGCAAGGTCTCGATGATTGGCGCCGAGGTTGGCCAGCGCTTTTTCGAAACGTACCGGGCGCGCCTGCTGGCCGGCCGCTGGTTCGATGGCCGCCACGCCATTGACGACATGGATATGGCCGCCGCTGCCGAAAAGGCAGGCCGCAAGCGGCCGGTCGTGAATGTCGTAATCAACGCGGCGGCGGCACGCGTGCTTGGCTTTGGCGCACCCCAGGATGCAATCGGCAAGACGAGGGATCTTGGCTCCGGCCCCGTTACCATTGTCGGTGTTGTAGCCAATATCCGCTTTGGCACACCGAAGGCCGCGGTCGAGCCAACCGTCGATACCTATCGGGGCAGCGCCATTTTCAATGGTGTGATTTCGGTGCGGGTGGCGCCCGAGCGAACGCAGAAAGCGCTCGACGCCCTGCGCGCGCTATGGCGGAGGACCGCGCCCAATGTGCCGTTTCTGGCAAGCCCGGCGCGCACTATCCTCTACGATGCCTATTACAAGCAGGACGTGCAGCGCGGCCGGCTGTTCACGCTGGGCGCGGTGCTGTCGGCGATCATCGGCTGCCTTGGCCTTTATGGCCTTGCCGCGTTCGACACTGGCCGCCGCGTGCGCGAAATTGGCATTCGCAAGGCGCTGGGCGCCTCGACGCGCGATATCTTGTGGCTGCTGGTCGGGCAGTTCCTGCGGCCGGTGCTGATCGCCAACCTCGTCGCCTGGCCCGTCGCGTGGTTTGCGATGCGCGCCTGGCTGGCCGGGTTTGATGAGCGGATCGCGCTGTCGCCGGCCTATTTTCTCGGCGCATCGGCGGCCGCGCTCGCCATTGCCGCGCTTACCGTGTCGGGCAGCGCGTGGATCGCGGCGCGCACCCCGCCTGCCACTGCCCTTCGCCATGAATAGGATGCTGCCATGAATGTTTCTGCGCTCACCACGCTTTATCGGTCGGTCGCCCGGCACCGGCTGTTCGCGCTGCTCAACACTGGCGGGCTGGCGCTCGGCATTGCGGTGTTTCTGGTGCTGTTTCTGTTTGTCCGCTTCGAGACGACGTACAACCATGCGCTGCCCGGATGGGACCGCATCTGGCTGGTGCAGGAGCGTTATCATCTGCCGGGCTATCCGGACGCGCCCAACCCCTATACCATGGGCAACGAACTGGTGCAGCTTCGCGGCGACTTCCCTGACCTGGAGGGTGTGCGCTTCAATCAGGTTGCGGCCATCGTCCGGCAAGGCGCGACGGCCACCGGCGAGGATCTGGCGACGGTTGACGCGAACTTCTTTCGCCTGTTTCCCTACCCCGCGGTCGATGGCGACCCCAACGCAACGCTTGCCGATCCTGATGGCGTCATCATCACCCAGGCGCTTGCCCGCAAATATTTCGGCAGCCAACCCGCAATCGGCCAGACGCTCAATGTCGTGGTGGACGGCAAGACCTATCCCTACCGGGTCGGCGCCGTCCTGAAGGATATGCCGAATAACGCGAGCTACAAGAGCGAGCTGTTCGCGCAACTGGTGCCCGCGCGCTTTGCCAGCAGTTACTGGGATCATTGGGGCAGCACCTCGCTGGTTACGTTCCTGCGCTTCAGGGATGCGGCCGCTGCCGCCGCGTTCGAGAGGCGCCTGCCCGGTTTTCTGGAACGCCACGCCTATCCCGACGGGAACGTCAAAAAGGGCGAATATGAGCAATCGCTGGTGCCGCTCGATGGCATGCGGCTGTATCTGCCGGGGGATCGCGTGGTGGTTGCAACGCTGGCCACTGTCGGGCTGCTCACCCTGCTCATCGCGATCGTAAATTATGTGAACCTCGCGACGGCGCGTGCCGGGTTGCGGGCACGCGAGGTGGCGCTGCGCAAGGTTGTCGGCGGCACGCGCTCAGCACTCGTCCGGCAATTTTTGGGCGAGGCGATCCTCACGGTCGGGCTGGCGGCGCTTGTCGGGCTGGCGCTGGCTGAAGTCGCGCTGCCCTTCATCAATGCAATTGGCGGCACCAGGCTTGTCGTGCGTTATTGGGGTGCGGATGGCATTTTGCCCCCGCTGGCGCTGCTGGTGCTGGTTGTCGGCGTGCTGGCCGGCGCCTACCCGGCATTTGCCTTGTCCCGCTTTCAGCCGGCCGGGGTGCTTGCCTCCGCCCGGGCGCCGGGCGGCGGCCGGGCCGGTGCCAGGCTGCGCGCGGCGCTGGTGATCGCGCAGTTCGCCATTGCCATTGCCTTTGCGATTTCGACCGTGGTGATGCTGGCCCAGGCGGCACATGTCCGCGCGGCCAATATCGGCTTCAAGCGTGACGGGCTGGTGCTGGTGCGTTCCTTCGTGGATAGCTCGCTGACCCAGGCCCAGCGTCGCGAGTTGATGGCGGCCTTTGCCGCGCTTCCCGGCGTGCAGTCGGTCGGACGCGCGAACAATTCGCCCGGTGACCAGAATACAACCAATTTCGGGTCGATGAGCAGGCCCGGCCGGCCAGGCAAAGGCCCGTCGGTGATGACCGTCGATGTCGATGCCGGATATTTCCCGACCTATGGCGCGCAGTTGGTCGCTGGCCGCCTGTTTGACACAGCCCATGCCGAGGATGATCGCTCGCGATTGTCGCCCGAGCAGCGCAAGGCTACGCCGATCAATGTCGTGCTGAGCGTGAAGGCGATCCGCGCGCTGGGTTTTGCAAGGCCTGAGGATGCCATCGGCCAGATCGTGCAGGGCGATGAACGCAGCCAGCGCGTCATTGGTGTGGTGGAAGATTTGCGCTTCCGTTCGCCCCGCGATCCGGTGCCGCCCACAGCCTATTATTTCTCAACCGGCGACATCGACTCGTCCTATGCGGTGCTGCGCTACGCAGGGGCGACATCCAATCAAATGATCGACCGGGCAGAGGCCGCGTGGAAGCGGATTGCGCCCGCCGTGCCGTTCGCGGCCCGCACCGTCGAGGACAATCTCTTCGAGCAATATTACAAACAGGATGCGCAGCGCGCCCGCCTGTTTTCCATTGGCGCGGCGCTCGCCATATTCATTGGCTGTGTCGGGCTTTATGGGCTGGCGGCGTTTGATACCGCGCGGCGGGCCCGCGAAATCGGGATTCGCAAGGTATTGGGCGCGTCGACGACCGACATTTTCCGGTTGCTGCTGGGGCAGTTCATGCGCCCGGTGCTGATAGCCAATCTTGTCGCCTGGCCGCTGGCTTTTGTCGCAATGCAGCGCTGGCTGTCGGGTTTTGACGATCGGGTGAGCCTTAACCCGTGGATGTTCGCAGGCGCCTCGGTGGCGGCGATTGTCATCGCTGGCGGCACGATCCTTGGCCAGGCATGGCGCGTGGCGGGTGCCGAGCCCGCCCGGGCGCTCCGGCAGGATTAGAGACGCTATGGGTGCGGCAGATTGGGCGGCTGCCCGCCCGCAAATGATGGCGCGCCATGTGCCGTCCACGGCATGCGGCGTGGGCACAGCGGCCGCGCGCGGATCTGAGAGGGTCGGCACAGGAGAGCGGCGCGCGCGGCAATTCCGGTGGCGGGTGACGCGGCGCTGCGCCGCGCTCCGCGTCGGCTAGAGCATCGTGCCGTTAATCTGACCCATAGCCTGCTGCTTTGAAGTAGTTTTGGCATTCGCTGGGAAGGTAGAGGCGGCAGATATCGCCGATGGCGTCGATCAGGGCATCGAAGGTGCGGGCTGC
>JAKFUZ010000017.1 GCA_021732445.1 Sphingomonas sp.
CGCCAACCCCGACCCCGACCCCAACGCCGACCGTGTCGCTCGTTACGCCAGCAACCGGCTGCCCGACCATCGCCGACGCGCAAGGCCTGAGCGACCAGGGCACGATCACTGGCCCAACTGGTACCTACCGTGTGTGCGCCCTGCCCGCCCGCCTCATCCGCTCCAGCACGCTGACGCGCATTCCCGGCGTGCTGTACCAGCTCCCCGGCCGTGTCGATGTCGGCTATGATAACGGCCCGACGGCACTGAGCGCGACCAACACCCGCGTCGTCACACAGCCCAATGGCAGCTCGCTCACGCTGACCGCAGATTCGAACGTCACGCTCACGATCAACCCGGGCGTCATCATTTATGCCAACACGGGCACGTCGTGGCTGAACATCAATCGCGGCAACCGCATCAGCGCCGTCGGCACCGAAACCCAGCCGATCATCTTCACCAGCCGTGACAATGTGCTTGGCCTAAACACCGACACGTCGTCGGGCCAGTGGGGCGGCGTTGTGCTTTCGGGCCGCGCGCAGATCACCGATTGCGCGGCGCCAGGTGCCACTCCCGGCACGATTGCGTGTGAACGCCAGACGGAAGGCGCGGTTGACCCCGCTCTGTTCGGCGGCGCGACGAACAATGACAATAGCGGCCGCATGAGTTTTGTGCAGATCCGCTATTCGGGCTTCATCCTGTCGGCCAATTCCGAGCTTCAGGCATTGACGACCGAAGGCATTGGCAGCCAGACCGTGCTCGACCATATCCAGTCGTTCGACAGCTCGGATGACGGCGCCGAGTTCTTCGGTGGCCGCGTCAACATGCGCTACTACATCTCGGTTGGCGCTGAAGATGACAACATCGACACTGACACTGGCATCAAGGGCAATTTCCAATATGTGATCGCCATTCAGCGTGCGGGCAGCGCGGCTGCTGGCGCCGATGCGATCATCGAAGCCGATTCGGATAACGCAGTGGATGGCGATTTGCCGCGCCACAACGTGATCGTGTCGAACTTCACCTTCATTGACCGGTCGCCAAACTCGTTTTCGGATCAGGCCTCGATCCTGATCCGCGGCGGTGCGGATTACACGCTGGTCAATGGTGTGATGACCAGCAATCCGCTCAACCCCTGTCTGCGCCTCAGCCGTACGCAAACCGCTTCGCTGGTCGCCAATCCGGCGATTGACGAACTGGGTGCACCCGTGTTCCGCTCGGTGCAGATGCAGTGCTCGTCGACGCCGTTCCTTGGCACCTCCGGGCCAACGGCCGCCGACGTAATGGCCATTTTTGGGCCTGGGACCAACAATAACAGCATCACTTACACACCGACCTTGACCAACCAATATGTGAACGGTGCGAACGAAACCGCAGTGGCGGCGTTCAACGCGTCGGCCCTGCATGCCGCGTCGGGCATCCCGTCAGGCACCGGCGGCCTTGGTGGCCAGCCGGCGTTCTTCGATGCAACGACCTATATCGGTGCCGTTCGCGACGCGAACGACACCTGGTACACCCAGTGGACCTGCAACAGCACGACGGCAAATTTCGGCACTGGCAACAGTGGTCTTTGCACGTCGATCCCCACCGCCTGATTTCGGCCAGGGATTGCGGGGTGGGGCGTCGCCAACTGGCGCGCGCCACCCCATTGCAGGTAAAATTAGGGGGTTAATCATGTCGAAGCCGATCGGGCTTTCCAGCCTGTTACTCATTTCTTCAGCGCTGGTGGCGCCCGGTGCGGCGCGCGCGCAAACCGCGCCTGCGGCCGGTCAAGTCCCCCCTGCCGACGCTGCGCCGACCAGCGATCAGGCCGCCGCCGATCAGGCAGCGGCGGATCAAGCCGCAGCGGATCAGGCGCAGGCCGCGCCCGAAGTCTCTGTTCCCGGCGGTTCGGCTGGCCCTGAAATCGTGGTCGTCGGCAAGAAATCATCGAACAACGTCATCCGCACTACCTCGCAAGTCGTCTCCATCCTGTCGAGCGCCGACATCGCGCGGACGGGGGAAGGCGACATCGCCGGTGCGCTCGCCCGCGTGACGGGCTTGAGCGTGGTCGGCAACGGCTTCGTCTATGTGCGCGGGCTTGGCGACCGATATTCGCTCGCGTTGCTCAACGGCTCGCCCCTGCCCAGCCCCGAACCGCTGAAGCGCGTTGTTCCGCTCGACATTTTCCCGACATCAGTGGTGGCATCGTCGCTCGTACAAAAGAGCTATTCGGTCAATTTCCCCGGTGAATTCGGCGGCGGTGTCATCAACCTTACGACCAAAGCCGTGCCGAAAAAGGGCTTCTTGACTTTTGGCGCCAGCATCGGCGCCGATACGGTTACCACCGCGCAGCTCGGCTACACTTATTTTGGCAGCTCCAGCGACTTTACCGGGTTTGACAATGGCACACGCAACCTGCCGCCAGCACTGCAAGCCTATCTTAACAGCGGCAATCGTATCAGCACGGGCCGTGTCGATACGCAGGCGATTGCCTCGCAGCTTGTCAACGCGCGCAACTCGGTCATCCAGCGCAACCGTGCGCTGCCGCCAAACTGGTCGGGCAACATAACCGGGGGCAAGTCGTTCGATCTGGGCAGCTCATCGCTGGGCCTTATTGCCACTGCCGGATACAGCAATAAATGGCGCACGCGCGACACTACCCAGCAGACCTCGTCGTCGGCCGATCTCACCCAGCTTGAAAACAATTTCCAGCGGGTCATCACCGACAATCGCCTCGTGGTGAACGGGCTGGTTGGCCTGGGCCTTGAGTTTGGGCAGAACAAGATCCGCTGGACCAACCTGTATATTCGCGACACGATCAAACAGGCGCGCCTGGGTGTCGGGCAGCGGGTGACGACGTCGCCGCTGGCAACGCTCCAGCAGCAGGATACCGCATTTTTTGCCCGCCAGCTCATCGATACGCAGGTTGTCGGCGAACTGAAACTGACGCCGCAGTTCGAGCTGGATTTCCGCGGCGGTTATGCCAATTCAAAACGGCAGGCGCCGAACGAATTTACCTTTGAATATCAGCGGACCAATGACCGCAACGATCCACTTGGCCAGGTTTTCGTCAATCGCCTGAACAATGGCGCGCGCGGCAACGCGAATGTCAGCTATTCGCGGCTGAATGAAAATCTGTTTTCGGCCAGTGCCGATATTGCCTACCGGTTGACGCCCGACATCAAATTCACGATCGGCTATGCCTATTCCGACACCAACCGACTGACGGAGCGGCGCGAATTCCTGTTCACCGCCCCGTCAACACTGCCTAACGGCGTTGCCCTTCTCCGCCCTGACCTGTTGCTGGCGCCAGCGGTGATCCGCGCGTTCGGCATCAACCTGATCGATACCAACGAAAACAACCCGGTGTTCCGCTCGATCCTGACCAACCATGCCGGCTATGGCCAGGTTGATTGGCAGATTGCCCCGGCATTCAGCCTGAACGCGGGCGTTCGTTATGAATCGGCGGTGCAAACCGTAACCCCGGTTCAGGTGTTTTCGGTGCCGACGGCGTCGCTTGCTGGTACCGATCTGCGGCGCAATTACTGGCTGCCGGCGGCAACGCTGACCTATCAGATTCGCCCCGACATGCAGGTGCGGCTGAATGCGTCACGAACGATCGCCCGGCCCCAGTTTCGCGAACTGGTGTTCCAGCTCTATTTCGATACCGACAGCAACCGACAGAACCGGGGTAACCCGCGCCTGACAGACAGCGTTCTCTACAATGGCGAAGCACGTTACGAATGGTATTTCGCCAAGGACCAACGGTTTTCGGTCGCCGGTTTCTACAAGCGTATTCTTAACCCCATTGAGGCATTCACCACCTTTAACGACAATGCCGTCGTCACCAGCTATGCCAATGCGCCGCGCGCGTCGCTTTATGGCGGGGAAATCGAAACCCAGAAATATTTCGACCTCAGCACAGTGTCGGAAGGCGGATTCTTTGCCGCGCGCCGGGCGGTGGTGATCGCCAATTACACCTACACAAAGTCACGCATTACGGTGCGCGCGAATGATCCTATCAGCGTGTTTGCGCAATCAGCGTCGCTGGCATCCGACTTTTTCCGCGATGGCGTGCCGCTGACGGGCCAGTCGGACCATCTGGCCAATCTGGAACTGGGGCTGGAGGACAAGAACGGCCTTTCGCAACAGACATTCCTGCTCACCTATGCCAGTGAGCGTGTTACGAGCCGCGGTGCCTCACGCCAGCCGGACATTATCGAGCGCCCCGGCTTCCACCTCGATTTCGTGGCGCGCCAAGGCGTGAAAATCGCCGGGGTGCAGACCGAGATGAAGCTGGAAGTGCGCAACATTACCGGCACGCGCTATCAGGAGTTCCAGCGGAACGGCGCGAACCGGGTTTTTTACAACCTCTATGATGTGGGCACCACGGGGACGTTTGGGCTCAGCGTCAATTTCTGAGGCCTGGCCGGTGCCCCGTCTCGACTGCGTCATGGCGAGGGAGCGAGGCGCGCGCGTCTTGCTACCTTACCCTTCGTCGCAATCTGGTGGCCCAGGTCAAACCGCCACAGCATAGGGCACCCGGCCGCAAAGGGCGTGTTGCGCAACACCAGGTGCTCGCCAGGCAAAGAGGGAAGCGGCTGTGCCCGCTTTTCCCCCGGCCGAAACCGGTTTCACGGCACGTCGCTGCGCGCCCTGCCCAACCCACGCAAAAGCATGACGCGCCGGCTGCCCGACTGGCAGCTTCTTCCTCTGCCATTGCCGCTCGTGGTCCCCCCGAGCGGATAGGGGGACGATGGTGGGCGCGGCTGGGATTGAACCAGCGACCCCTGCGGTGTGAACACAGTGCTCTACCACTGAGCTACGCGCCCGAAACATCTGCCATAAAAACCAGGCGGCAGTTGCCCGCCGCCCCATTTGCGAAATGCGTCTATCACAGCGGCAAGGCTTGTCCAGCCCTGCACACTGTCCGGCGCTTAATTCACTGCATCCTTCAGGCCTTTGCCGGCCTTGAACTTGGGCTGCGACGATGCCTTGATGGTCATCGGCTCGCCAGTGCGCGGGTTGCGCCCGGTGGATGCCTTGCGCTTGCTGACCGAAAACGTCCCAAAGCCCACAAGGCGCACTTCATCGCCCTTGGTGAGAGCAGCCGATATCGCGTCGAACACCGCTTCGACGGCCTTGCTCGCATCACCTTTTGTCAGGCCGGACGTATCCGCAACTGACCCGATCAATTCCTGCTTGTTCATGCCTTGAGAACCCCCGACGTTGATTGATTATCGAAATAGCGATGGCAAAAATGAGTCGCGGCCAAAGCCGGAGTATCAATAAGGCCGCTCCGGCATTGCGTGTCAAAACAAAATCGTCACATTCCGGATAAAACCGGCAAAATCCGGCCCAAATCCTAGTGATGGACCTCGCCGGACCCGCCCGCCACGCCTGATGCCGGCAGCGCGGCCAGTTCGTCGGCGTCGGACCAGTCGATCGACGTGAGCGGCTCGGTCAGCGCGAGTCGCAGCGCCTCGTCGACATGGCGGATGGGAATGATCTTCAGCCCCGCCTTGATATTGGCCGGAATCTCCGCAAGATCCTTCTCGTTTTCCTCAGGGATGAGCACCGTGGTTATGCCGCCACGCATTGCGGCCAGCAGCTTCTCCTTAAGGCCGCCGATCGGGAGCACCCGGCCGCGCAGAGTCACCTCGCCGGTCATCGCGACGTCGCGCCGCACCGGCACCCCGGTCAGCGTCGAGACAATCGACGTGACAATGCCGATGCCGGCCGACGGCCCGTCCTTGGGCACCGCGCCCTCGGGCAAATGGATGTGGACATCCTTGCGGGCAAACAGGCTTGGTTTGATGCCATAGCTTGGCGCCCGCGCCTTGACGAAACTCATCGCGGCCTCCACCGACTCCTTCATAACGTCGCCAAGCTTGCCGGTGGTGCGCACCATGCCCTTGCCCGCGACGGTCACCGATTCGATGGTGAGCAGCTCGCCGCCCACCTCGGTCCAGGCAAGGCCAGTCACCGCCCCAATCTGGTGCTCTTCTTCGCCCATCCCGAAGCGATATTTCTTTACACCGGCAAAATCTGCCAGATTGTCGGGCGTTATGGTGACGCTCTGCACCTTGCCTTCAAGAATGCGGCGCAGGGCCTTGCGCGCCAGGCGGGCGATTTCGCGTTCCAGCGTGCGGACACCGGCCTCGCGCGTGTAATAGCGGATGAGGTCGCGCAAGCCATCAGAGGTCAGCACGAATTCGCCCGGTTTCAGGCCATGCGCCTCGATTTGCTTGGCGAGCAGGTGCCGCTCGGCAATTTCGAGCTTTTCGTCTTCGGTATATCCCTCCAGCCGGATGATCTCCATCCGGTCCAGCAGCGGCTGCGGCAGGTTGAGCGTGTTGGCCGTGGTGACGAACATCACATCCGACAGGTCAATGTCGATTTCGAGATAATGGTCCTGAAACTTGTTGTTCTGTTCCGGGTCGAGCACTTCGAGCAAGGCCGATGCCGGGTCTCCGCGAAAGTCCTGCCCGAGCTTGTCGATTTCATCGAGGAGGAACAGCGGGTTTGACGCGCCGGCCTTGCGCAAATTCGTCACGATCTTGCCGGGCAGCGAGCCGATATAGGTCCGCCGATGGCCCCTGATCTCCGCCTCGTCGCGCACGCCGCCAAGCGACTGGCGCACAAATTCGCGCCCCGTTGCCTTGGCGATCGACTTGCCAAGCGAGGTCTTGCCGACGCCGGGCGGGCCGACAAGGCACAAAATCGGCCCTTTCAGCTTGTTGGTGCGCGCCTGCACCGCCAGATATTCCACAATCCGGTCTTTCACCTTTTCAAGCGCATAATGATCTTCGTCGAGCACCGCCTGTGCCGCTGAAATATTCTTCTTTATCCGCGATTTCTTGCCCCAGGGCAGGCCAAGCAGCACGTCCAGATAGTTGCGGACCACCGTAGCCTCGGCCGACATGGGCGCCATGGTTTTCAGCTTTTTCAACTCAGCGGTCGCCTTGGTGCGGGCTTCCTTGGAGAGCTTGAGCGTTGCGATCTTCTGCGTCAGCTCGGCGATTTCATCGCCTTCGCCTTCCTCGCCGTCGTTGCCAAGTTCGCGCTGAATGGCCTTGAGCTGCTCGTTCAGATAATATTCGCGCTGGGTTTTTTCCATTTGCCGCTTCACCCGGCTGCGGATTTTCTTTTCCACCTGCAGCACGCCAAGCTCGCCTTCCATGAAGGCATAGACCATCTCCAGCCGCTTGCGCGCATCGGCTTCCACGAGCAGCGCCTGCTTGTCGGCCACTTTGACCTGGATATTGGCGGCCACGGCGTCAGCAAGCCGGGCGGGCTCGTCGATATCGCCTAGCTGAACGGCAGTTTCGCTGGGCAGCTTGCGGTTGAGCTTGGCGTAATTCTCGAACTGGCCGACGACGGAGCGCATCAGCGCGGCCAACTCGTTGTCGAGTTGCTGCCCCGCCGCTTCAAGGGCGGCGGCTCCTTGCGCATCGTCCGCCGGGAGCAGGCGCACTTCGGCAACGAAATATCCGTCGCGCGTGTGGAGCGCGTCCATCGTCGCGCGGCTCTTGCCTTCAACCAGCACGCGCACCGTGCCGTCGGGCAGTTTGAGCAACTGGAGGACGGTGGCGGTGACGCCGATATCATAAAGATCGTCGCGATCGGGATCATCTTCGCTCGGGTCGAGCTGGGCCACGAGAAAAATTTCCTTGTCGGCGCCCATCGCCGCCTCAAGCGCTGCGACGGACTTGTCGCGGCCGACGAACAACGGCACGATCATGTTTGGAAAAACAACGATATCGCGCAGCGGCAGCAAGGGGAAAGTTTCGGTCATGCAATCTCCACCGGCGCACAAGCGGTGCGCCACTCGCAACCTATATGGGGAGAAGTTGGCCGCCGCCAAGATAGCGCGGCACCCGGCCTTGTGGATCGGCGTGATTTTGGCGCTTGCCGCAGGCCTTGTTCCGGCTATGGCCGCGCCCCCGCCGCCCAAAAAGGGCGAGCCGGCGCTTACCGTACAAACCCAGCGATCCGGCGGGCCGATCGACGCCGATCAGGCCAGGCTGGCATTTGACCATGCCGATCTTGCCTTTGAGATTTTCCCCGAAAAAGAAGCTATCAGCGGAGATGCCACGCTGAGCTTTACTGCCAAGGAGCCGCTTGACCGGCTGGTGATTGACCTCGACCGGAACCTGCCGCCAACCGCCATCACGATCAACGGCGTGCCGCTGGCAAAGGCTGCCTGGACCAACCCCGAAGGCAAGCTCCGCATCGCGCTGCCCAAGGCCGTGGCCGCCGGCGACAAGATAACCGCGCGAATCCGTTATGGCGGCACCCCGCATGTCGCCGTCCGCGCGCCGTGGGATGACGGCATGGTGTGGGCACGAACCCCGGCCGGCAGGCCATGGATCGCCACGACCGCACAGGGCTTTGGCTGCGACCTGTTCTGGCCGTGTCTCGATTTTCCGACCGGAGAGCCGGCACGGGCCGACATTCGCATCACCGTGCCCAGGGGGCTGTCGGCACCGTCCAATGGCGTGCTCGTTGGCGTTGACCGGATATCGGGTGGGCGCTCGACCTGGCACTGGCGCGTGAAGCACCCCAACACCTATGGCATCGCGCTCAACATCGGGCCTTATGAAGTGGTGCAGGGCAGCTACAAGAGCCGGTTCGGTAATATCATCCCGATGTTCTATTGGTATCTGCCCGGCGAAAAGGCGAAGGCAGAGGCGTTATTCGCGGAATTTTCCCCAACGCTCGATTTTTTCGAAACGCTTATTGGCCCTTACCCGTTTGACGATGAAAAGCTGGGCGTGGTTGAAACGCCGCATCTGGGCATGGAGCACCAGACCATCAACGCCTATGGCAATGGCTATGCCAAGGCCCCTGAAGGTTTTGACTGGCTGTTCCAGCACGAGTTCAGCCATGAATGGTTCGGTAATCAGCTCACGGTCGCCAATTGGGACGACTTCTGGCTGCACGAGGGTTTCGGCCAATATATGCAGCCGCTTTATGGCCGCTGGCGCGAGGGCGAGGCGCGCTATGCGGCGATGCTCGATACACAGCGCAGCAAAATCGAGAACAAGGTGCCCTTGATTTCGGGCACCGAGCGGATTGCCGACGACGTCTATCAGGCGGAGCGCGGTGGGCCGGGCGGCGACATTTATTACAAGGGCGCGTGGATTCTCCACACCCTGCGCTGGCTGATCGGCGATACCGCATTTTTTGAGGCGACGCGCCGGCTGGTTTATGGGCGCAATGACCCAAGGCCCGGCAATTTCGCGCCCCGCTTTGGCTCGTCGGCAGAATTTGAAACGCTGGTCGATCAGGCAACGGGGCAGGACTATCGCTGGTTTTTTGACGCCTATCTGCGCCGCGCGGGGCTGCCCGAGCTGATCGTAACGCGCACCGGTACCGTATTGAGCCTGCGCTGGAAGGTGCCCGGCGACGGCGTCTTCCCCATGCCGGTTGAGGTGCAGGTGGGCGACGAGATACGCCGCGTCGCCATGGCTGGCGGCAGCGGCGTGCTCGACGTACCGGCCGAGGCACATGTGGTGATTGACCCGTGGTCGCGGATATTGAAACGCTCGCAGGCGGTTGAACAATTTCAGGCCGATCAAGCCCGCCGGCAGCAGGGCGTGAAGTAATGGGGCGTGAAGTAATGGGCGTGAAGTGACTGGCAGCAAATGACCGGCACCGTCCCCGTCGGCTATCCGGAACAACTGGCCATGATGCTTGGCGGCATGATGTTCTTTGCCGCGCTCGTGGCAGCGCGGTGGCGCGCCCGCGGCGCCCCGCGCGATACCGGCGGCGCGCAAGATCGCCGATCGATCCTGTGGATCGCGTTGCAGAGTATTGGCATAGGCTGTGTCGGCATTGGGCCTGTGGTGCGGGCGTCGGACCCGCTGGCGCTGCGGCACTGGGCGGCGGGCGCCGTCGTGCTGGCGCTATTTGGAGCGACGGCGGCGCTGTTCCATTGGGCGAGCGTGACGATGGGGCGCAACTGGGCGCTGGTCGCACGCATGCGGGCCGACGGCGCTCTGGTCACCACCGGCCCGTTTGCCTATGTTCGCAACCCGATTTACGTGGCGCTCGCGCTGTTCCTGTTTGGCCTGGCGGGAGGCGTTGGGCATTGGCGCGCGGTGCTCCTTGGTTTTCCGATCTACGCACTTGCCACCTGGTTTCGGGTCCGCAGCGAAGAAGCGGTGTTGCGTGCCACATTTGACGATGTTTTCGTGCGCTATGCCCGGCAGGTGCCCCGATTCGTGCCCCGCTTGCGTCCTACAACGCCGGCGCCCTGACGGCCCGTGCCGGGGTGACGGGTCGCCCGTGATGTCCTAAACACCCCCTATGCCAGTCGCTGCAAAAATTTGCGGGCTTTCCACGCCCGAGACCGTCGATGCGGCGATTGCAGGCGGCGCGCGGCATATTGGCTTGATCTTTTTTGCCAAAAGCCCGCGCCATGTCTCGATCGCGCAGGCCGCAAGCCTTGTCGCGCGCCTGCCGCATCATGTCGGCGCGGTCGGCGTGTTTGTCGATCCCGACGCGGCGCTGCTCGATGCGGTGTGCGCGCAGGTGGCGCTGAGCGCAATACAGCTTCACGGCAATGAGAGCGCGGCCTTCGCTGCGCAGATGCGCCGCCGGCACGGCATTGATATCTGGAAGGTGGTAGCCGTCAAAACGGCTGCCGACATCGCCACCGCGAGCGCCTATCGCGGCGCCGTCTCGCGGATTCTTTATGACGCCAAGACGCCCGAAGGCGCAGCGCTGCCCGGCGGCATGGGGGTGCGGTTTGACTGGACACTGCTGCAAGGCGCACGGCATCCGCTCCCCTGGGCGCTTTCTGGCGGGCTTGACGCGCACAACCTGGCCGAGGCCGTGAGACTGACCGGGGCTGAACTGGTTGACACCTCGTCGGGCGTTGAAAGCGCGCCAGGCATCAAGGATGTGGACAAGATCACCGCATTCCTTAAAGCCGCTGAGCAGCTATGACCGCATCTAATTCCCTTCGCGCCCAGCCGGACGACCGCGGGCATTTCGGTGCCTTTGGCGGGCGCTATGTGGCCGAAACGCTGATGCCGCTCGTGCTTGAGCTGGAGGCGGAATATAACCGCGCCAAGGCTGATCCGGCTTTCCACGCGCAGTTTGAGGATCTGCTGGAGCATTATGTCGGCCGCCCCAGCCCGCTTTACTTCGCCGAACGGCTGACGGGCGAACTCCGCCGGCGTGCCGAAAGCGGCATGGGCGCGCAAATCTGGTTCAAGCGCGACGAACTGAACCACACCGGCGCCCACAAGATCAATAATTGCGTCGGCCAGATTTTGCTCGCGATGCGCATGGGCAAAACGCGGATCATTGCCGAGACAGGCGCCGGACAGCACGGGGTGGCGACGGCTACCGTGTGCGCGCGCTTCGGGCTCCCTTGCGTGATCTATATGGGCGCGCGCGACATTGAGCGACAGCAGCCCAATGTGTTCCGCATGAAGCTGCTCGGTGCGGAGGTCCGCCCGGTCACGTCGGGCGCGGCAACGCTGAAGGACGCCATGAACGAGGGGCTGCGGGACTGGGTCGCGAATGTTCACGACACCTTCTACATCATCGGCACGGCAGCCGGCCCGCACCCCTATCCTGAACTCGTCCGCGATTTTCAAAGCGTGATCGGCAAGGAGGCCCGCGCGCAGATGCTCGCTCGCGTGGGTCGCCTGCCCGATCTGCTGGTTGCAGCAATTGGGGGCGGATCGAACGCTATCGGCCTGTTCCACCCGTTTCTCGACGATCCCGACGTGAGGATGCTCGGCGTGGAAGCGGCGGGCCACGGGCTGGACAAGGAACATGCCGCGAGCCTTGCGGGGGGCGCGCCGGGCATCCTCCATGGCAACAAGACCTATTTGCTCCAGGACGAAGACGGGCAGATAACCGAGGCGCACTCGATTTCGGCGGGGCTCGACTACCCCGGCATTGGCCCGGAACATGCCTGGCTGCGCGACATTGGCCGGGTGGACTATTCAAGCGCGACCGACATAGAGGCGCTCGATGCGTTCCAGCTCGTTTGTCGAACGGAGGGGATTATCCCCGCGCTGGAGCCAAGCCATGCGGTGGCCGCCATCGCCCGCATCGCGCCGACGATGCACGCCGAGCAGATCATTTTGGCCAATATGTGCGGGCGCGGCGACAAGGACATTTTTACGGTCGCCGAGGCGCTGGGAGCGGCAATGTGAGGCGGGGCGCGACTCTTTGTTTAAGGTGGGCCGGCTGGTTCGTCGCGATGACGGTAATTGGCCTCGCCGCTTACCAAATCGGTGGCCAGGGCAATCGATCTGCGTTCAGCGGGAATGCGCTGTGGGCCATTACCCGAAACTCGATGATTGCGGCGACATTTTTATCGTTGTTGCCGCTGGTGCTGATGCACGGCAGAAAGTCGCAGCGATGACCCGCCTCGCCGATGCTTTCCCTGCACACCGCGCGGCGCTCGTCACCTTCGTGACGGCGGGGGACGGCCCGACGCCGGCCATCCTCGATGCGCTCGTAGAAGGCGGCGCGGACGTTATCGAGCTTGGCATGCCGTTCACTGACCCGATGGCCGATGGCCCCGCAATTCAAGCCGCGAACCTGCGCAGTTTTTCGGCGGGGACGACGACCGCCGGCATCTTCGCCATCGCCGCTGGTTTCCGAGATCGCCACCCGAGCATCCCGCTGGTGCTGATGGGCTATGCCAACCCGATGCTGCGGCGCGGGGCGGACTGGTTCGCGGGCCAAGCTGCCAGGGCGGGCGTGGATGGCGTCATCTGTGTCGACCTGCCACCCGAGGAGGATGAACTCGCGCCGGCGCTCACCGCGGCCGGTGTGTCGTTCATCCGTCTGGCCACACCGACGACGGATGCAGCGCGGCTGCCCGCCGTGCTTTCCGGTGCCAGCGGATTCGTTTATTACGTGTCGGTTGCTGGCATCACCGGGCTGCAACAGGCAGCCCAGCTTTCCATTGACGAAGCGGTGACCCGGTTGAAGCAAGCCACCAACCTGCCTGTTGCGGTGGGCTTTGGCGTACGCACGCCAGAGCAGGCAGCCGGCATCGCCCGCGTGGCAGACGGCGTGGTGGTCGGCTCAGCCATCGTCGATATCATCGGCCGTCATGGTGCCGATGCCCCAGCGCCGGTCCGCGCCTTTGTGCGCAGCCTGGCAAACGCCATGGCCGACGCCAGAAAGGTGCCCGCATGAGCTGGTTGTCCAGTGTCCGCAATGCGTTGTCATTCGTTGTTCCAAAAAAAGAAACGCCGGATAATCTTTGGCATAAGTGCGTTGGCTGCGGGCAATTGGTGTTCGTAAAAGAGCTGGAGGAAAATCTCCGGGTCTGCCCGCACTGCGACCATCACGGGCGGATCGGCCCCCGGCGACGTTTCGACTATAGCTTCGACCCCGGCAGCTTTCACGTGCTGCCATCGCCGCGCGTGCCCGAAGACCCGCTGAAGTTTCGCGATACCAAGCGGTACGCCGATCGCCTGAAGGCCGCACGCACCGCCACGGCGGAGGGGGATGCGCTGGTGAACGCACTGGGCACGATCCATGAGCACCGGGTGGTCATAGGCGTGCAGGACTTCGCTTTCATGGGCGGGTCAATGGGGCTTGCGGTGGGGGCTGCCTTCGTTGCGGGCGTGGAGGCGGCAATCGCCAATCGCTGCCCCTATATCGTGTTTACGGCTTCTGGCGGCGCCCGGATGCAGGAAGGCATTTTGTCGCTGATGCAAATGCCGCGGTCGACCGTTGCCATCCAGATGCTGCACGATGCCGGCCTGCCCTATATCGTCGTGCTGACCGACCCCACATCGGGTGGGGTGATGGCGGCCTATGCCATGCTGGGCGACGTGCAGATTGCCGAGCCCAAAGCCACGCTTGCCTTCACGGGCCGCCGCGTGATCGAAAACACCATTCGCGAAAAGCTGCCGGATGACTTCCAGACGTCAGAATATCTGCTCGCTCATGGCATGATCGACATGGTGACACCGCGGCGTGACCTGCGCGATACGCTGGGCCGGGTGATCGCATATCTGGGCGCCGCCCGGGTCGCCTGATCCCCGCACGCGATCAGGGAGGCTGGCCCGCTGATGCCCGATTTTGCTACGTCGAGCGCACCGGATGTTCAGGCACAACTGCAAAGGCTGTGGGCATTGTCACCCGGCGCCGATATTCTCGGCCTGGAGCGGATTACGGCGCTGCTTGGCCGGCTGGGTGACCCCCAGCTTGCACTGCCGCCCGTGTTTCATGTTGCCGGCACGAACGGCAAGGGATCTACCTGTGCCTATCTGCGCGCCGCGATTGAGGCCGCTGGCCTGCGCGCGCACGTCTATACCAGCCCGCACCTGGTGCGCTTTAACGAGCGGATGAGGCTGGCCGGTGCGCTGATCGACGATGCGTTGCTGGCCACCCTGCTGCGCGACGTGCTCGACCAGGCGGACGGCATCGGCGCGAGCTTTTTTGAAGTGACGACGGCGGCGGCCTTCCTTGCCTTTTCGCGAAACCCGGCGGATGCCTGCATCATTGAGGTCGGGCTCGGCGGCAGGCTCGATGCAACCAACGTGCTGCCCCGGCCCGCTGTGACCGGCATCGCGCAGCTCGGTATCGACCATCAGGCGTTTTTGGGCGACACGATCGAGCAGATTGCGGGCGAAAAGGCCGGCATCGCCAAAGCGGGCGTACCGCTGGTGACGATGGATTATGCCGCGCCTGTCGCGCAGGTCGTGGCGGCGGCGGCTGCCGCCATCGGCGCCCCGCTGGTGGTGCGGGGAGCCCAGTGGCGGTCTGCCGTCACTGCATCGCGCCTGCATTATCACGATGCGCGCGGCGGCGTGGAAACGCCTTTGCCCAACTTGGCCGGCGCGCATCAGGCGGCCAATCTTGCGCTCGCCATCGCCATGCTGCGCCATCAGACCGCATTGCCCATTCCCGAGATGGCTTATCGCGCAGCGGCTGAATGGGCATGGTGGCCGGCGCGCATGCAGGCGCTTGGTCCGGGGCCGCTCCATGCGCGGCTGCCGGCCGGCAGCGCGCTGTGGCTCGACGGGGGGCACAATGTCGATGCAGCCCGGGCGATCCGGAGCGTGCTTGAGGAGCGCGCGGGAACCCGGCCGGTGCACCTCATCATGGGGATGCTGGAAAACAAGGATGCGCGCGGATTTCTGCGAACGCTGGCGATGTCGGTGCGGTCGCTGCACGCGGTCCCGGTGCCTGGCCATGCCCATCATACGCCCGCAGCGCTGGTCGATATTGCGGCGGATCTTGGCCTTTCCGCTTATAGTGCGCGCGATGTGCCGGCCGCGCTTGACGCGGTGGCGGCGCGCGCAGACCCTGCCAATCCGCCGCTCGTGCTGATCGCGGGCACGCTGTATCTTGCGGGCAGCGTTCTGGCGGCCAATGGGCAAACCCCGCGCTAGCTGCTGCCGCCCCCTTCCGTGCCGGCCGTGCCGATTGCCTGGTCGACAAGCCCGGTGCGCATCATCCACCAAAACAGCAGCACGCCTGGCAACGCAACGACGGTCGTCATCCAGTAAAAGGCGACATAGCCGAAGCGGTCGACCAGGGCGCCAGCCGATACCGCCGTCAGCACCCGTCCCACGACGCTCGCGGCGGCCGATATCAGCGCATATTGCGAGGCGGTGAAGCGCAAATCACACAGTGCCGCAAAATAGGCGACGACCGTTACGCCTCCGACGCCGCTGGCGAAATTTTCAAACCCGATGGCCCCTGCCAGCCCCAGATTGCTGTGCCCGGCGGCGGCCAGAACAGCAAAGCTGGCATTCGACACTGCCATCAGGATGAGGCTGATGAGCACCGACCGTTTCATGCCAAGCCTCGCATACAGGGCACCGCCCACGAAAATGCCGGCAAGATATCCCCAAAATCCAACGCCCACGTCGAAGATTGCGATCTCGTCATTAGTGAAGCCGAGATCGTCGAGCAGCAGCCGCAAGACGATTTGCCCCAGCGTATCGCCGATTTTGTGGATCAGGATGAAGACCAGCACGATGATCGCGCCTTGCCGCTGAAAGAATTCGGTAAACGGCCCCGTGATCGACATGATCGCCTCTGCCAGACCTTTGCGGGCAGCAGGCGCCCTGCGCCGTTCTGGTTCGCCCATGATGAGAGCGGTCAGCATCGCGGGAAGCGCGAATACCGCACAGGCCAGATAGGCAATCGTCCACCCCATGCGCGCGGCGAGGAAAAGCGCCAGCGATCCGGCTAGTACAGACCCGATCCGCCAGCCATATTGCGTCATGCCCGAGCCCACCCCAAGCTGATAGGGCTTCAGTTGTTCAATGCGATAGGCGTCGATCACGATGTCAAAGGTTGCCCCGGCAAACCCCACGATCAGCGCGGCAACCACCGTTGCGCCAATGTCCGTTCGCGGATCGACCAGCGCCAGATTGGCCACAGCGGCTATTACCAGCGCGCCTGCTACCAGCATCCACGACACGCGCTGCCCGAGCGCGCCGATCACCGGAAGGCGCACCCCGTCGACGATCCACGCCCAAAGCGGCTTGAGGTTGTAAACGAGAAACCCCAGCGTAAACGCCGTAATCGTCGCTTTGGTGATGCCGTCCTGCTTCAGCCTGGTGGTGAGCGTTGCCCCGATCATCGCATAGGGAAAGCCCGACGATATGCCGAGGAAGAACGCCGCGGCCGGCGCCTTTTCAAAATAGGGCCGGATACCCGCAAGCCACCCGTCTGCCTTAGCACTCGCCATCTGCACCCCTTGCCCTCACGTGATTTCGGGCAGACACTAGCGGCAAATATCAAGAGAGGAAGCCATGAACGCGCACCACATCCGGCCGCCTGAACCAACGGCCGGCCAATTGGCGCTGGCCCAAATACTGGCCGCTGGGGGCAGCCAGAAGGCGAGCGGCATCACCCATGTCGACGCAGACGCTTATACCAGCCCGGCGCGCCACGCCGCCGAGCAGGCGCGGATTTTTGCCAGACTGCCGCTGATCATCGGCCCGTCGGCGCTGCTCCCTCAGCCGAATATGGCCGTGGCGCATGACGGCTTTGGCAAGCCGCTCCTGCTCACCCGCGACAAAGCTGGCCAGGCGCATGTTTTCCTGAACGTTTGCCAGCATCGCGGAACGCGGCTGGTCGAGGGGTGTGACGTGGTGTCTGCGCCGCGCATGGTCTGCCCTTATCACGCCTGGGCGTATCGGATGGACGGCACGCTGGCGGCGATGCCGCGTCCGGAGTGTTTCCCCGGCCTCGATGCGGCGGCCTTCGGGCTGAAGGCGCTGCCCGTGGTCGAGGCAGGCGGCCTTATCTGGTTCGCGTTCGATGCGGCTGCCGATTTCTCAGACGCGCGGGCGCTGGGCGCGGATTTCGACGCCTTCGGGCTGGCGACGCATCACCTGTTCCGGCGGCGCACGCATAAGGTTGCGGCGAACTGGAAGCTCATCATGGATGCGTTTTTGGAGAGCTATCATGTCCAGCGGCTGCACGCCGGCTCGATAGGCCCGTTCTTCAAGGATGGGGTGAGCACGGGCGACATGATCGGGCCGCATCAGCGCTCCGCCGTGGGCCGCGAGGCAGATTTGGTGGCAGCGGCAGGCGGCGACTGGCCCGGGCTGCGCGCCGCGATTACCTATACCTATCAGATGTTTCCAGGCACCGTGCTCATCGTCAGCCCGGATTATATGAACCTTTTGGTAATGATGCCGCAATCAGCGGGCGATGTGTGGGTGGAAGATTTCATGCTCATCGCCCGGCCGCCCGCAACCGACAAGGCGCGCGATCACTGGGAACGGAGCTGGGCGCTGCTGGACGGCAAGGTGTTTGCCGGCGAAGATTTTCGCGCGGCAGCGCTTGGCCAGCAGGGTCTTGCATCGGGTGCGATTGACCGGATCACGCTCGGCACGCTGGAGACCGGTATTCGCCACTTTCACGACGCTGTGGAAGCCCGGCTATAGCGTGTCGTTTCGCCGGCCGGGAGCATATTGCGGCCCAAAACACTGGCTAACCGACTAGCTGGTAGCGTCGTCCGGGTGCAACAGGGTCGCCATCCGCCCTAGCGCAGCGCGGCCGCGAGCGCCTCGATCCGCTTGGCATTGGCGCCAAAATCGCTGCGCCCGACCCGCGACACCGAACGAACGTCAACGCGCGTGCCGTTGCCCCGAGCCACGATCCGCAGCACGATGTCATCCTTGAAGCCCCACCAGGCGGCCGCCTCGGTGGCTTCGATGCGGCCCTCTGACGGAACGGCCGCCACGATTTGCCAGCCCCGTGCCTGCACCGCCGCGACTGCCTTGCGGAACACGTCCGCCGGGGCCGCCTCCAGCATCAGGGGGGTTATCTGTGGGTACGCGCTTGCCTGTATCGCGGCGTTCTCCGGCGGATAGTCGAGCGGGTTACTGCCCGAACCCCGCAGCGCCGGGGTCACCGCCACAAATTGTGGTGGGGTAACGGTGTCGGTTGTAACATCATGGATGGCCGGATAGCCCCGCCCGTTGGCCACGACCGTCGCCAGCGCCGCAAACCCAAGCGCGCCGATCACACCGCCCACCAGCAAGAGCCGTCCGCGGGCGCCACGCAACGCTGCAATGAGCGATCCGGCAGCGGCGATACCGGCGGCTAGCCCACCAAGCGCGAACAGCGCCAGCCCCGCCTGCCACGGCAACAGGCCGACCCGCGTCAATGGCCCGGCAAGAAGCATCAGCGCGCCCGCGATGATGCCCAGCACCGCGATTCCGCGGCTCCGCGCCGACAAAGCGCCGCGTGAGTTGTTGACCAACGCCATTGTTCGTGCTCCCCGCCCTTATGGCCATCCGGTGTCGTATGGCGAACCGGCGCCGCTGAACGGCGACAGTAGCGCGGCAATCGTCAATCGCCAACCGCGCGGTTATGCCGAGGCCAGCCAACCGGCCAGGCGCTGGACGTTGCCCGTCGCAACCCGCTGCGGCCCTTCGTCGTGCAAATAATTTTCGGGCGCGGCACTAAATTGGCTGTATCAGGCAATGGATGCGCCCTCCCCGCA
>JAKFUZ010000038.1 GCA_021732445.1 Sphingomonas sp.
CGGTCGGTCGCGCCAACCGCGCTTTGCAAATAATAGCCATTGGTGTCGATGGCCGTGACGACGCCTTGCGTGCGCACCGTCGTCCCCACAAACGGGCTGGTATGGCCCAGCCCCTGGATCGAGCCGATCGTGAGAACTTGCGCCGGGTTGGCGGTGGTGAAATCAAGCGCGCCCGGCCCGATGCCGGCAAAGGCATTGCCCGCCAAATCGGCGATCACCCCGCTGGCGATCGTCACGGCATAGGGCGAGCCGGCGGCCAGATCATCCGTGGGGTTGATCGTCAGCGTCGAGCCCGAAAACGTCACCTGGCTTGCATCATTGATCGAGATGGTACGCGTATCGCCATCTGGCCCGGTGATGACGATGTTGCCGGTGGCGGCCTGAACCGCCTCGGTGAACCGCAGGACGATGTTGCTGGCGGGATCGACCGCGACCGCATTGTCATCCGGGTCGGCTGGATTGACCGCAATCAGCGCCGGCGGCGTGATGTCGGCGCCAATAGCCGTGCTCGACACGTTGATATCGTCAATGCCGATCCACTCGTCATTGCCGGCAGCGTTCGTCGTGATGAAGCGGATTTCAAGAGTGCTGGCGTTGTTGGCATCTGCGCCCAGGACGATATCTACCAGCGTTTCGGCGTTCGCCTGGCTGGGGCCGGTGGTGGCGTCAGGCGTAAAGAAGGCGTTCACCCAGTTGCCACCGGCAACCCGATATTGAATGGCGAGCGGCTGAATGGCGTTGTCCGTCGATCCGTCAATGTCGCGAAGCGTGGCCGTGAGGCGGATATTCTCGCGCCCGGTCGCGTTCAGGAATAACACGATCGACGGGGCGTCCGCTGTGCCCGAGCCTTGCAGCGCAATGGTGGGATTGGCGAGGTGGAACTCGGCGACTCCGCCATTGCTGATGTTGGGGTTCGTCTGATTCGCGATCACGTCGATCACGCCGCGCGACGTGCTCGCTGCGGTCAGCGTGCGCGGGTCAACGCCGGTTGCGGTAACGATGTCGTCCCCGCGATAGCCGACGATGCTGGGCACACTGTCCCAGTTATCATCGGTCGTAATCAGCCCGATGTTAGACCAGTTTTGCGAAAAATTGCCGCCTGCAAGCGAAAAATACACGTCGGTCATGCTATATCCTCTGGATGGCGTGAATCGCTATGCGGCAGCCCCCTGCCGAATAAGTCGCCAACCTGCTATCGGCCGCGCGTTACTGTAAAATGACAATTCTGCTACACCCGCTGTGTAATATTTTCGGCGGCGGAGAAGCAGAAATTTTCTATAATCAGCCACAAAATGCAATAAACTGCTGAAATTGCGGCGATTCTAATAATATGTCACTATTATTACATGCAACGCAAAATGAAAAATGCCAAAACCGTGTTTTTTATTGAAACAGTGCCAAAAAAACGACCTTCCGAAATATATTGCTTGTGATAAAGGGCTGCCAAGGGAGATTCGGCATGTTTCACAAAATTGTAACTCGTCTTATGCTCGCGCTAGGCAGCGTTGTTCTGGCCATGCCGGCGTCAGCCGCCACGGTGTATGATGCGTTCAGCAGCTTCAACGCGGTGCAGGGCACAAACAATTTTGTTTATGGCAGCTTCGATGGCGTCAGTTTTACGCCGTTCACGCAGAACACCAACTGCGTCATATCAGGCGTGACCTGCCTGCGCGGCGCCTCCGCTGATTTGCCGTCGGTATTCAAGGCTGATGGCACGCAGGAAGCCGCAGGAACCGTGCTGCTCGCGCTTGACCGGCTGATCGCGCACCCCGGCCAGTTTGCCGACTCCGTCTATATCGGCTTTGTCGCGCCGGTCGCTGGCACCTATTCCTATTCCGCGCAGTTCAACCAGCAGGATTCGAACACGGCGCAGCACAGCGTTGGCATTACCGAATTTTTCGCGCCAGGCGGCGGTTCGACCCAGTTGTTCCGGGTCGGCGTCGTCAATCAGGCCCGGCCCGGGCTGCTGACCGGGTTCACTCAAACGGTTCGGGCCGGAGACACGATTGGCTATGTCATCGACAAGAACGGGTCGTTCTTCAACGATTCAACCGGCTTCAACTTTTCGTTGTCGCTAGCGGCCGGTGTGCCGGAGCCTGCAACCTGGGCAATGATGATTGTCGGCTTCGGCCTGGTCGGCGGCGCAATGCGCACCCGCGCCGCGGCCCGGCCCCGGCTCGCCTGAACCGCACGCATGCGGCGCTGAAACCGGGGCCCGCTTTGTAGTGGGGCGCCGCGGGGGGGGGGCACAGGCCGCTGTGCCCCCCCCCCCGCGGCGCGCGGCGCCTAATTGTCACGCGGGCGCGTTAATGGCCGGGTGTTGCTCCAGAATTGGGTTCCGTGGATGGCAAGCCGCCTTGCCCGCGCTTTGGGGCACGCACATCCCGCCATTTGCGCCGTCGACGCCGGAACTGCTGGCATCGGCCCCTCGCTGCCCTTCGTTCCGACCAGTTAGCGCAGCGGTTCGTTGGCTCCGTCGCGCCTCGGAAGCCCAGTCCAACATATTGTTCCAGGGTTGCGCCGGGGATCGGCCTGCTGGTGGGAACCGCGATATGAGCCATCGCGCGGCCGCGCCGCCCAAATGCTGGTACGGGTGAGCGCGCCGGTGGCGTCGGGTGTTTTCCGCTACGCGCCGCCACTGTCGTTCGACGTCGCCTGGGGCCATTGCCCGCGCCGTGCCGTGGCGCCGACCGGCGATCTGGTGGTCCGGGCAAGAGCAGCCTGCGTACCAGTCTGCTGAGCCGCGAAGTCATCCTCTTCTACCTGTCGCTCGCCGCGCTCGGTGGGGGGCACTGGCTATTGATGCTGGGTTGCACCTTGCCAATGCCGTCTGGATCGGCCGTTACCTTGGCATCCCCGGCGTCCTGCTCATCCTCGCCTCGTCGGGCTATTCGATGCGCAAGCGAAAGCTCATAAAGTCTGGCAAGCCCGCCGACCTGCGCCGCTGGCATGAACGGCTCGCCTGGGCAGGATCGCTGCTGGTGCTCGTCCATGCCGGCATCCATTTCAACGCGATCCTCGCCTGGCTTGCGGTGTGGGCAATGCTCCGCAACGTCGCGAGCGGGCTGACCGGCGAATATCTGCTGGGCCGATCGCGCATCCGGCTGGAGGCGGCCCGCAGCCGGCTGCGCGCCCAGGGGCTTTCGGCGCAGGCCCTCGAAGAACAGACCTATTGGGACAGCCTGACGTTCGACGTCGTGAAAGCATGGCGGATCTTCCGCCTGCCGCTCGCGGCCGGGCTGGTGCTGGGATATGCCGCTGGCGGGATAAGCCGGGCGCGGCCTGCGCGCACAGCGCGACTTGGCGCGTTTCTCAATCCGGATGCTGGGGACATCCGGCGATACGGGAGAGCGTTTTCAGTCAATCAGCGCGCCGGCGCGGTGATGCCATCGGGCCGCCCCACCTAGAGCAGCACGTCGATGCTATGGATCGCCACGCCGACCAGCCCGCCGACCAGCGTGCCATTGATGCGGATGAACTGAAGGTCGCGGCCCACCGCATTTTCCAGCCGCCGGGTGATCGTGCCGGCGTCCCAGCCATGCACCGTGTCTGACACCAGCCGAACGATGCCGTCGCCATAATCGGCGGCGGTGCCAACCGCGGCCCGCCGGACAAACCGGTTGATCGTTGCACGCAGCCGCGCGTCTTGCTGCACCGTCTCGCCAAGCTGCATCAGCGCTTCGCCAAGCCTGCCACCACGGCCCATTTCGGGGTCTTTGGCTACCCGCAGCAAAGCGGTCCGCGCGGATTCCCACATGCCGTCGATCCAGCGCTGCATCGCCGGGTTTTCGATGATTTCAAGCTTCACCTGCTCGGCGCGCGCGCGCATCGCGTCATCAAACTGGAGGTCGAACGCCAGGCGCCGCAGCCCTTCTTCGGCCTTGGCACGCAACGGGTGGCCGGGTTGCTCGGCCATGTCCGCGAGCATCTGGTCAAGCCCGTCGATGATCTTGTTCGCGAGCGTTTCGTCAAGCCCGGTCCAGCGCATGATTGACCCCGCGCGGTCATGCACCATGTCGCGGATGAGCGACTCGTTGCTCGCAAGTGTGCGGCCCGCCCAGCGGATAATGCCATTCAGCAGCGGCAAATGCCGGTCCTTGGCAATGGCTGCGTCCAGCGCCTGCCCCATTAGCGGCGCCACTTCCAGCGTGCGCAGGCGCTGGCCGATCGCGCCCTTGACCATGCCGCCCAGCCGGTTGGGGTCGACCGCATCGAGCAGGCCCGCCGCCATGCGCGAGGCGCCGCGCCGGATTCGCCCGTCGCCGCCTTGCGGACTCGACAGCCACCGCCCGGCGGCGGACGCAAGGTCGAGCCGCGCCATCCGACGCGCGACAACGCCCGGCACCAGAAAATTGTCGCGCAGGAACAGCGCCAGCGTGTCGCCGATCCTGCCCTTATTGCGCGGCACGATGGCGGTGTGCGGTATCGGCAGCCCAAGCGGGTGGCGGAACAATGCCGTAACGGCAAACCAGTCGGCGAGGCCGCCGACCATCGCGGCCTCGGCAAACGCCCGGACAAAGCCGATGCCCGGGTGGACGCCATCAAAATGCCGCGCGGCACCATAGACAGCGGCCATCAGCACCAGCAGGCCGGTGGCCACCAGCCGCATCCGCACCAGCGCGGGCGGCGGTCCGGCAGGCGCGCGGGGCGGGCGAGCAAACAGCGTCATCGCAGCACCAATCCCCGATGATGGGGTTGGTTCAAGCGGACATCACTCGGCGGGCTGGGGCGCGTCGTCGCCAGGGCGATACCCGATCGAGCCTTTGCCGGTGTCATTGTCTATCGCCGGGCCGCCATCGCGGTAGCCGATGACGGTCGCGCCGTCATCGCCTGGGCGATAGGTGAGCAGCCGCTTGCTGAGCCGTGGCCCAAGCCATTCCTCAACGCCAACGGCAAGGCTGAAGGTCGCCGGAACAATTACCAGCGTCAGCACGGTCGACAGGATCAGCCCGCCGATTACCACCACACCCATTGGCGCCCGCCAGCTCCCATCACCGGTCAGCGACAAAGCGATCGGCACCATGCCGGCCACCATCGCGACGGTCGTCATGACGATCGGCTGCGCGCGCTTATGGCCGGAATCCATGATCGCGTCGAACTTGGCGACCCCCTTGCCCATTTCCTCCAGGGCGAAATCGACGAGCAGGATGGAGTTTTTGGCCACAATCCCAAGCAGCATCAGCAGCCCGATGAACACCGGCATCGACAGCGCGTTGCCGGATATTCTGAGCGCAATCGCGCTGCCAAGCGGGGCCAGGATCAGCGACCCCATGTTGACGAGCGGCGGCATGACCCGGCGATAGAGCAACACCAGCACCGCAAACACCATCAACACCCCGGCAAGCACCGCGATGACGAAGTTGACGAGCAGCTCAAGCAGCCACTTGTCCTGACCAAGCCGAAGCTGCGTGACGCCGGCGGGCAGGTTCTTGAGCGTCGGCAACTCCGCAATTTTGGGCTGCGCGTCGCCGGTGACCTTGCCCGGCGCAAGATCGGCGCCAATGGTAATGCGGCGGATCTGGTTGTTGCGCTGGATGAGCGTTGGCCCGGCGCCAAAACCAATATCGGCCACCACTTTCAGCGGCACCGAGCCGCCGCTGCTGGTGGGGACCGGCAAATTCTCAATGGTTGACAGGTTCTTGCGCGAGCCTTCCGCCAAGGACACCCGGATCGGGATCTGACGGTCGGACAGCGAGAATTTGGCGACATTCTGGTCGATATCGCCCAGCGTCGCGATGCGGATCGCCTGGCTGAGCGCGGCGGTGGTCACGCCAAGATTGGCGGCCAGATCGGGCCGGGGCTTGATGGTGATTTCCGGCCGCAGCAAATCGCCGTTCACGCGCGGCGCCCGCAACTCGGGCAGCGTGGCCATTTCCTTGACGACCTGGTTGGCCAGCGCGTTGAGCTGCGCCGGATCAGAACCGCCCAGCGTGACCGTGATGTCGCGGCCAGAGGCGCCGCCGCCACCGCCCTGCGACTGGAAGTTCACCCGCGCATCGGGGATGGCGGCCAGCTTGTCGGCAAAGGCACGTTCGAACTCCACGCTGGTGCGTGCGCGCTGTTTCTTCAGCGTCAGGAAAATGTCGGCATTGCCCTCATTCACATTGGTGAACGCCGTTTCCACCTCCGACGCCTGCTTGACAATGGCGGTTGCCTGTTCGGCCACGGCGCGCGTCTGCTCAAGCGTAGCGCCCGGCGCCAGGGCGATTTGCACCTGACTATAGTCGGTGTTGATCGTCGGCTGGAAGGTCAGCGGAATCGGCTTCAGACCGATCTGCGGAATGCCGGCAAAGCCGATAACCGTAAACAACAGCGCCAGCCCGCCGATCCCCAGCGTCTTATAGCGATTGAGCAGCGACCAGCGGAGCAGGCCCATATAGCGGTCCATCAGCCAGCCCTCGCCATGGCTGGCATGCCCCTTGGCTTTCAGGAAATAGGCCGCGATCATTGGGGTGATGAGCCGGGCAACGGCCAGACTCATGAGCACGGCCGCGACGACCGTGAGCCCGAAATTCTTGAAGAACTGGCCCGAAACGCCGGGCATCAGCCCCACCGGCAGGAACACTGCGACAATCGCCATGGTGGTCGCGAGCACGGCAAGGCCAATCTCGTCAGCCGCGTCGATCGATGCCTGATAGGCCGATTTGCCCATCCGCATATGCCGCACGATGTTTTCGATTTCCACAATCGCGTCGTCAACCAGCACGCCGGCGACCAGGCTGAGCGCGAGCAGGCTAAGCCCGTTCAGCGTAAAGCCCATCAGGTCCATGAACCAGAAGGTCGGAACCGCCGACAGCGGAATGGCAATTGCGGAAATCAGCGTGGCGCGAGCATCCCGCAAGAAAATGAACACCACGATGACCGCAAGCACGGCGCCCTCGACCATAGCCTCAAGCGCTGAAATATATTGTTCTTTGGTGTAGTCCACGCTGGTAAAAAGCTGTTTGAACTTTACCTTGGGGTTGGCCTTTTGCAGCGCGTCGAGCTCTTTCACCGCCGCATCATATACCGCAACGTCTGACGACCCCTTGGCCTTCTGAAAGTCGAAGGCCAGAACCTGGTGTCCGTTCATCAACGCCACATTGCGCTGCTCTGCATAAAGGTCTTTTACATCGGCAATATCAGACAGCTTTACCGAACGGCTGCCGCCGATCGCGATTTGCGTCTCCCCCAGCCCGAAGGCGCTTTTGGCATTACCGATAACGCGGACTGACTGCTGCGACCCGGCAATTTCCGCACGCCCGCCGGCAGCATTAAGATTGACCTGGCGCAGCTGCTGATTGACCTGCGCCGCGGTGAGGCCGAGCGACTGGAGCTTTACCGGATCGAGAATGACGCGGATTTCACGGCTGACCCCGCCACTGCGGTTTACGGCGGCCATACCCGGCACGCCAAGCAGGCGCTTGGCGACAGTGTTGTCGACATACCAGCTCAGCTCCTCAAGCGACATGTCCGATGTTTCGGCAGAAAAATACGCAATGGAGCCGCCCGAAATGTCAACCCGCGACACTTGCGGCTCGAGAATGCCGTCGGGCAGCGACGAGCGGATCTGGTCCACCGCGTTGCGCACGTCGCTTACGGCCCGGTCAATCGGCGTGCCAATCGCAAATTGCACGAAGGTGCGGCTTGAGCCTTCGCGCACGCTGGAATTGATCTCGTCGACACCGTTGATGCTGCGCACGGCGGCTTCAACACGCTGCGTAACCTGTGTTTCCAGCTCGGTCGGCGCCGCGCCGGGCTGCGAAATTTCAATGGTTGCGGCGGGAAAGTCGATATCGGGGTCGTTGTTCACGTCCATCCGCATGAAGCTGACGATGCCCAGCAGGCTCAGCGCCAGAAACAAGACGATCGGCGGCACCGGGTTCCTGATCGACCAGGCCGAAATGTTGCGGAAGTTCATGGTACGCGCTTACCCTTTCTTCGCCTTGACCGGCACAACTTTTTGCCCCGGGTTCAAGAAGGCGCCCGCCGAGACGACGACCTTTTCCGAGCCGGTCAGACCCTCGGCAATCGCCACGCCCTGGTCAGACACAGGCCCCACCTTGACCGCGCGGCGGACCACCTCGTTCTTGGCGCTGACAATATACACGAAATTGCCCTGGCTGTCGCTTTGCACCGCCGACTCAGGCAGCAAAGGCACGGTCGAGGCGCCGCTGACGATAGAGGCCGCCGCAAAGCCGCCAGGCCGCAGCGCCGGATCATAACGCAGCGCGATCCGCGCGGTGCCCTGGCGCGTGGTGGGATCAACGATCGGCGAGACCTGCCACACCGCGCCGCTGAAGCCCTGGCTGGTGCCAACCGGTGTCACCGTTGCCGGCGCGCCGACATGCATGGCGGCCAGGTCGCCCTCGCTCATCTGCGCGCGCAGTTCCAGAGCGCCGTCGCGCGCAAGCCGGAACAATACGCCCGATCCGGCACCCACAACCTGGCCCGGCTCGACATTGCGGGTAAGCACAAGCCCTGCGGCAGGCGCCCGGATGGCCAGCCGCGCCGCACGCGCCTGTGCCTCGCGCAATGTCGCCTCGGCAACGCGCACACGAGCGCCAGCGGCATCGCGCGTCGCTGCCTTGCGGTCCATATCGGCCTTGGAGATGAAGCCGCGTTCAACCAGCGTGGCCGCACGGGCCATTTCCGATTCAGCAATCCGCGCATCGGATTTGGCAACATTGACTTGCGCCGCGAGCGACGCCGCCGTCTGCTCCTGCACCGATCGGTCGATGGTCGCAAGCACCTGGCCAGCGCGCACCCAGCTTCCGGGCTGCACGAAAACGGCAGTCACAATGCCGCCCTCGCCGGCCACGCCGACCGGCATATCGACCCGCGCGGCCAGCGACCCGGTCGCCGAGATGGTGCGGTCAACCGTCTGCCGGCCGGGTATCGCGATCGTTACCGAGGGCGCCTGCGACTCGCTGCCACCCTTGGCATCGGATGACGCAGCCGTCTTGGCACCGTCCTTGCCGGTTGCCGGGGCGCCGCTGCGCCCAAAAGCGACATAGGCCAAGCCCAGTGCAAGCGCGAGAAGCACCACGGCGCCGATGACCAGCCAGCCACGCCGCGCCGGTGCCGCTGTTCCATCGCTCAGGCCGCGCTGCGCGTCTGGCCCGAAACTTCCCGAATCATAGTTCATTTCAGTCACTCTCAAGTGCCGGCCGCAGCCGCCCCGCCCATTGCCATTCGTGCTGTATTATACAAATAAAGCACCAAGCTCAAGCCGCTCCGTACACTGCGCCGCGCCTTGCCTGTTTTTGCTGCATCGCGCAAGACCGCAGCCTGAGGCAAGGCGTTGGTTTTCACTGTTTTGGCAACGCGAAATCGGTGGCTGCCGCAGGACGCGAATATGAAACGGGCCGCCCGATCGTGCGATCGGGCGGCCCGCGCAGGCCCGGCCGGTGGCGGGCCCTGGTTGCTCGGTCAATATTTCTGCTGGCGTTCGTACAGCGATCGATATTGCTGGATGCGGGTCACCCGCAGGCCCTGCATCCCCGACCGGTCGATGGCCCGCTGCCAGCCGGCAAATTCCTCAACCGTCAGGTTATAGCGCTCGCATACTTCGTCGACGTTCAGCAGCCCGCCATTCACCGCGGCCACCACCTCAGCCTTGCGACGGATGACCCACCGTGTGGTTTGCGGCGGCGGGAGCGAGTCAATGGTGAGCGGCTCACCAAGCGGGCCGATTACCTTTGCCGGACGGATTTTCTGGTTTTCGATCATTCTTAACCTCGATCGGAGCGGGGGCCCCTATTGCAGTAACGACCAATACAAGCAGGACTTGAACATCGGCTGAAACGGCGGGGTAAATTTCCAATTCACTCTTGCGGTTCCGCCGCGAGCAGTGTCGCGACAGCAGGGTTGAACGCGCCGTGCGCCGGGGCCAGCAGGGCCGGACGGTCCCCCGATGATTGCGCCTGGGCAAGGGCGAGCGCGTGCATGACGGCGGTCGGCCCGGCCGCCTGGCGCGCGGCAATGCCCACCATAAGCACCGCGAGCGAGGCAGGCATGCGACCCACCGGCGACTCGCCGTCAGGCCGCGGAAAATGAGGAAAATTCAGGTCCATATAGGCACTTCCTGCGGGCTGCGGGGTATCTGCCGGGTATAGCCTGTGGTTCTGAAGGTCCGGTAAAGCGGCAGGCTGCAAAGGGATGAAGCGGGGCCGCTTTGCGCATTGCCGGAGGAAGCCCTATCTAGGGCGCCATGACCGAAGGCGACTTTCAGCTCGGGCCCATAGCGGCCGGCAAACGGATCGTGGTGGCGATGTCAGGCGGCGTCGACAGCTCGGTGGTCGCCGCCCTTGCCGTGCGCACCGGCGCCGAGGTGATCGGCATCACACTCCAGCTCTACGATCATGGTGAAGCAACCGGCCGTGCCGGCTCATGCTGTGCGGGGCGCGACATTCGCGATGCGCGCGCGGTATGCGACCGGCTGGGGATTGCCCATTATGTGTTCGACCATGAAAGCGCGTTTCGCACAGCCGTAATCGACGATTTCGCCGATGAATATCTGGCCGGGCGCACCCCCATTCCCTGCATAAAGTGCAATATGGGCCCCAAATTTACCGATCTCTTCAAGCTCGCGCGCGATTTGGGTGGAGATTGTCTGGCGACCGGCCATTATGTCCGCCGGGTGGTGGGCGCCCACGGCGCCGAGCTGCACCGCGCGATCGACCCGGCACGCGACCAGAGTTATTTCCTGTTTGCAACAACGACCGCGCAGCTCGATTTTCTGCGCTTTCCGCTCGGGAACATCGCCAAGCCGCTGGTGCGCGAAATTGCCGGCACGCTGGGCCTCGGCGTGGCGATGAAGCCCGACAGCCAGGACATTTGTTTCGTGCCCGATGGCGATTATGCCCGGCTCGTCAAAGCTCTGCGGCCCGAGGCGGACACCAGCGGCGAAATTGTCGATGAGGCCGGGCGGCGGCTGGGGCGGCACCGGGGGCTCATTCACTTCACCGTCGGCCAGCGGCGCGGGCTTGAGATTGGCGGAACGCCCGAGCCGCTATACGTCATTCGGCTGGAGCCTGCGCTGCGGCGCGTGGTTGTTGGCCCCCGCGCGGCGCTGGGCGTGGCGGCAATGCGGCTGACCGGCCTGAACTTCATCGGTGGAGATTATGCCGGCCCGCTCAGCGCCAAGGTGCGCTCGCTGGCCCGGCCGGTCCCGGCCCGGCTGGAGGGGGACCGGGTGGCGTTCGAAACGCCTGAATATGGCGTGGCGCCGGGGCAGGCGGCGGTGCTTTATGCCGGGGAACGGGTGGTTGGCGGCGGGTGGATTGCCGAGACCGAGCGGGCGGCCGCGCTCGCCACCGCCTAGCGCAAGCGCCGTTCGTTGCGCCCCCGATAGCGCGCGGGCTGGCACCCCAGCGCCAGGTAGAACCGGGCCGGGCGGGCGGCAACGAGCGCCTGATACTCATCGAGGACACGCCGGAGCTGAGGCTTGACCGGTCCAATCCGGTTGGTCTGGTTGCGGTCAAGGGCGAGCTGGGGGAGGCGCGTGTGACGGCGGATGATCTGTTGCAGGCATCATCCTCGCGGAGGTCCAGCTCCTGTTTCCTCTTGGAGGCGGGAACCTCGGGATATCCACCGAGGAGGAGCCGACGCTCCTTCCCGCCGAAGCGATACTTGAGCCGCCAGGTCCGATGGCCGCTTGTGGGCACGAAAAGATACAACCCACCGGTATCGGCCAGCTTTTAGGCGCGCTCGCGCGGTTTGGCCGCCTCGACCCTCTTGGCGTCCAGCGGCTTGCGCACCTCCTCCGTCTCGTCCGGCATCAGCGCCCCCACCCATTGAGTTGGCGTGACCCCACAATGCCCCCGTGGAGGTTGCGATTGCGTGAAGCAGGATGAAACAGCGTGAGACGCCTAGCCCGAGAATTCGTCTCTTGAGACGATCTCGCTGCGACGGGGTGATACAGGCTGATAAACTCGCCTGGCGGAGACGGAGGGATTCGAACCCTCGGTACCAGTAAACCCGGTACGGCGGTTTAGCAAACCGCTGGTTTCAGCCACTCACCCACGTCTCCGGCTGGCAGCAAGGCGGGGCTATAACCAAGGCCGGGGCGCCAATCAACCGCGCCGACGACTCAATCGGCCGCGATTTCGATTCGGGTCATCGCCTCTCGATTGCGCATGGCGCTATTGTACCGCTAATTGGCGGTCCGAGTTTGTGCCCCGGGAGTTGGTAAGATGCGGCGTTTGTTAATTGTTTTTGCCGCAGCGATGGCGCTGGCCGGCGGCGCGCCCTCAACAGCGCAGGTGCGCACGGTGGACCCCAACACTGCCATCGACAGCGATCTGGCAAAGGGCGGCGTGCGGCAGGCGTCGCCGCCTGCCCCCCAAAACGACCCGCGCTTTGGCGCACCGGTGCCCCCCGAACCTGTGCCGGCCCCGTCCAGCGCCGCGGCGGCACCCGCCGATGCCACCCAGACCAGCCAGGCAGCGCAGACCTATCAACGCAAGGATTTGCTGAGCGCGGCCGAAGGCGTGTTTGGCAAGGGCGCCGAGGGGCTGGCCGGGCTGCTGGAGAAAATCCTGAAGGATCAGGGCCAGCCAAATGCGTATATTGCCGGGCGCGAAGCCTCCGGCGCGGTCGTTGTGGGGCTACGCTATGGCTCGGGGCTGATGTCGCATAAAATCGAGGGCGACTTGCCGGTGTTCTGGACCGGCCCGTCAGTTGGCTTCGATCTGGGCGGCAATGCCTCCAAAGTATTTGTGCTGGCCTATAATCTTTATGATTCCGACGAAATTTTCCGCCGCTACCCCGAAGGCGAAGGTCATCTCTATTTTGTCGGCGGGTTTTCAGCGACCTATCTGCGGCGCGGGAACATCGTGCTTATCCCGATCAGGCTTGGCGTGGGGCTGCGTGCCGGCGTCAATATCGGCTATATGAAGTTCAGCAAAAAGGCCAAGTGGCTGCCCTTTTAGCGGCAGCGGCGTGGAGGATCAGCCAAAGGCGCTGCTCTCAAAGCGGATCGGCTCGCCAAGTGCTGCTGGCGCAAGCATGCCCTCCCACATCACGCGATTGCCGCGGATTACCGTACCGATAGGGCGCCCGGTCAGCGCCATGCCGGTAAAAGGCGACCAGCCGCAGCGTGAGGCGAGCCAGCTTTCCTCCACCGTCCAGCGCGCCTTCAGATCGACAATGCTGAAGTCGGCATCATAGCCAGCCGCAATCCGCCCCTTGCCGACCAGCCCGAAAATCCGCTGCGGGCCAGCGCTCGTCAGGTCGATGACGCGCTGCAACGTGGTCCGGCCGTTGGCGACATGATCGAGCATCAGGGGCAGCAAAGTCTGCACGCCGGGCATGCCGCTGGGCGATTCAGGATAGGGCCGCGCCTTTTCCTCCATCGTGTGCGGCGCATGGTCTGATCCGATAACGTCGGCCACGCCCTGGTTCAGGAAATGCCACAGGCCGTCGCGGTGCGCGCCGGAGCGGATCGGCGGGTTCATTTGGGCGTAGGTGCCAAGCCTTGGATAGGCGTCCTCGCCCGCCAGAGTCAGATGCTGCGGCGTCAGCTCGCAGGTGGCGATGTCCTTGTGCTGGGCGAGCAACGCAAGCTCGTCGGGCGTGGTCACATGCAACACATGGATGCGGCGCCGGGCCGCCTGCGCCAGCGCCAGAATGCGCCGTGTCGCGCGAATGGCGCTTTCGTCGTCGCGCCACACCGGGTGCGATGCGGGGTCGCCGGCCACGCGCTCGCCCAGCCGGGCTTGCAGGCGGGGCTCGTCCTCGGCGTGGATCGCAACGCGCCGATGGCCGGAGGCGAGCACCGCCGCCAGCGCCGCATCATCGGCCACGAGCAGATCGCCCGTTGAGGCGCCCATGAAGATTTTGACACCTGCCGTCCCCGGCAGGCGCTCCAGCTCGGCCAGCTCGGCGGCATTATGGTGCGTGGCGCCCACGTAAAACGCATGATCGCACCACATCCGGTGGCGCGCACGAGCGAGCTTGTCGGCGACCGCATCGGCATTATCGGTATTGGGCTTGGTGTTGGGCATTTCGAACACGGCCGTCACGCCGCCAAGCACCGCGGCGCGGCTGCCGCTTTCCAGGTCTTCCTTGTGCTCAAGCCCGGGCTCACGAAAATGCACCTGCGTGTCGATAACGCCGGGCAGAATATCCAGGCCCGTACAGTCAATCGTCTCGCCGGCGTCGCCCAGGGTGCCAATCGCGGTAATCCGCCCCCCGGTCACGCCAATATCGGCCATCAACGGTCCGGCCGGCGTGTGCACCGTGCCGCCGGTGAGCTTGAGATCGAAGTGCATGGGCAAAAAGTCCTTTCGCTGGCCGCGTTCACTCCCTACCTCGATCCCATGACCGATACCAGAGACGCAACCATGCTGGCCGACCGGGCGGTGCTGCGCCTGGCCGGAGACGATCCGCGCGGATTTCTGCAAGGGCTGGTCACGCAGGATATGGACGCGCTTTCGGCGGCCGCCCCGCTTTACGCCGCGCTGCTGACGCCGCAGGGCAAGCTGCTGTTCGATTTCATTTTGTGGGATGATTCAGACGCCGTGCTGATTGATTGCGAAGCGCCGTCGGCCGCAGCGCTTGCCCGACGCCTGTCAATATATCGGCTGCGTCGAGCAATCACAATTGAGGCGGTTCCGGGTGCCTGCGTCCATTGGGCACCCGCCGGCAGTCAGGGGCTGCCCGACCCCCGATTGGCAGCGCTGGGGCAGCGCTGGATCGGCCGCTCGGCCGCCCCTGCGCTGCAATGGCAGGCGCACCGGCTGCGGCTGGGCGTGACGGAGGGCGTCACCGAGCATGGCGACGGCACAACATTATGGCTGGAGTGCAACGCGCGCGAGCTTGGCGGCGTGAGCTTCACCAAGGGTTGTTATGTCGGGCAGGAAAACACGGCGCGCATGCACCACCGCGCCAAGGTCAGCCGGCGGATGGCGGTTGCGCCCATTGCCCCCGCGGGCGAGCGAACCCGCGCCACCTATCCCGAGTTGGGCCTCATGGTCGAGCGGCGGCCGGTCGATGCCTGGGGCGATGCCCTTTGCCCGGCATGGCTTGCGCCGGCTTTTGGCAATCAGCGCCCGACCGACGAATAGGCAAAGCCCGCGCGCGAAACATCGGCCGGGTCATAAATATTGCGCAGATCGACCAGCACCGGGTCCGCCATGAGCCCGGCCAGCCGCCTAAGGTCAAGCGCGCGAAAAACGTCCCACTCGGTGACGATGACGACGGCGTCAGCGCCCCTGGCCGCCTCATAGGCATCGCCGCAATAGGTGATGCTTGGCATCAGCGCCCGGGCCATTTCCATACCTTCAGGATCAAACCCGCTGACCGTGGCGCCCGAATCGAGCAGGCTCTGAACAATCGCCAGGCTGGGCGCGTCGCGCATGTCATCGGTGTTGGGCTTGAAGGTCAGGCCAAGCACGGCAACCTTCTTGCCGCGCGCATCGCCGCCCAGCGCGTGGATGACCTTGCGGCCCATGGCGCGCTTGCGGGTATCATTGACCTGCACGACGGCCTCGACAATCCGCAGCGGTGTTTCAAAATCTTCCGCCGTCTTGAGCAGCGCCAGCGTATCCTTGGGAAAACACGAGCCGCCATAGCCAGGCCCGGCATGAAGAAACTTCGCGCCGATCCGGTTATCAAGGCCAATGCCGCGGGACACTTCCTGCACATTGGCACCCGTTGCCTCGCACAGATCCGCGATTTCATTGATGAAGGTAATCTTGGTCGCCAGAAAGGCGTTCGCGGCATATTTTATCAGCTCAGCCGTGCGCCGGCCGGTGAACAGGATCGGGCTCTCGTTCAGATATAATGGCCGGTAAACATCACGCATCACTGATCGGGCGCGCTCATCCTCGGTGCCGATCACAATCCGGTCAGGCCGCTTGAAATCGCCAATAGCTGCCCCTTCGCGCAGGAATTCGGGGTTGGATACCACCGCTACCAATATGTCCGGGCGGGCTGTGCGGAAAATTTCTTCCACGCGGTCGCCCGTGCCCACGGGGACGGTCGACTTTGTCACAACAACCGTTGGCCCGGTGATTGCGGCGGCAATTTCGCGCGCCGCATCGAACACATAGGTCAGGTCGGCATGGCCATCACCCCGGCGCGAAGGCGTGCCAACCGCGATGAAAATGGCATCGGCATCGGCAACGGCTGCATCAAGCGCGGTGGTAAAGCGCAGGCGGCCCGCCGCGACATTGGCGCCAACCAGCCCCGCAAGCCCCGGCTCGTAAATCGGCATCCGGCCGGCCTCAAGTGCTGCGATTTTTTCCGCATCCTTGTCAACGCAGACGACATCATGGCCAAAATCGGAAAGGCAGGCGCCTGACACCAGGCCAACATAGCCCGACCCGATCATCGTGATGCGCATGTGGCGACTCCCTCTCAAGCCGGTGCTGGCCAACTGACCCCGGCGGGTCAGTCAAAAATAGCTGCGGTCCGCATAAAATAATGGCGGCGCAACCGTCAATTGCGCTTGCGCCGCGCGCGGCTGCGGCGGGCAACCACAATCGGGCCAGAAACAAATTGGCTAAAAACAAATTGGCCGGAAACAAACGGGGGAGCCAGCAACCGCTGACTCCCCCGCCTTGTTAGCAAAGTCCGGCTTAGTTGCCCGAGCCAGGACCGTAGTTGATTTCCACGCGGCGGTTCTGCACTTCACGAACGCCGTCGGCGGTCTGCACGCGGGGCTGGCCTTCGCCAAATGCCTGTGTGGTGATGACAGCCTCGGGGATCGAATGCGCGGCCATATATGCCTTAACGGCGGCGGCGCGACGCTGCGACAGGCCAACATTATACTGCACCGAACCCGAACGGTCGGCATGGCCCGCCAGCATCACCTGTGCATTGCCGCAATTGCCATAGGCAGCGACTGCGTTGTCGAGAATGCCCGCTGCGTCCGGCGTAATGTCCGACTTGTCGAATTCGAAGAACACGATGAACGGACCCGGCGCACACACAACCGCAGGTGGCGGAGGTGGCGGCGGCGGCGCTTCGGCCCCACCGAAATTATAGGTCAGGCCACCCAACAGGCTGTGCGACCGGAACGTACCGTTGTAATTGCGGCCGCGCACGTCAACGAAGTTGGCATTGGGCGCGGTGAAA
>JAKFUZ010000035.1 GCA_021732445.1 Sphingomonas sp.
TGTTCGGCAAACTCAAGCAACAGCGCCGTATCGCCACCCGCTACGACAAGACCGCCCTCTCCTTCGAAAGCTTCCTCAATCTCGCTGCCACACGCCTATGGCTAAAGTCTTTTGTCAACACGGCCTAGGCTCACTGTTGACCAGCGTCTTTTTGGCCGCATGAGGCCGCACCTCAATTTCGCTTGCATTGGCTGCACCGAAGAACCTGACCAGTTCCTTTTCGATGGACTTGGTATCTTGGGGCGTGTCGGATTTTATCCATCCCCGCTTGAGCATTTCAGCGATTGGCAAATCGCCGAACAGTGCAGCGCGAGTTGCGCGCGCCCGGTCAGGCTTGGTCGAAATCCGAGCTACCGCAAGGTCATACTGACGCTGCAACTCTAGAAAACGCTCAGCCGCGACGCCGAAAACGTCTTCCAACGCGAGTGCAGTTTCAGTCGTAACGGTGCCTTTCCCCGCAACAATTTTGTTGATGGTGCTTTCGTCCTTTTCCAGCACCACCGCCAAAGTGCGCTGGGTCCATCCCCGCTGGTCCAGCAGTTCAGCAATGAGTTGTCCTGGCGTCGAATGATCCGTCATTATCCCCCCCCTATCAGTCCATTTTTACTACTTCAAGCAAAACATGCGCAAAAAGTCAAACTGACCTATAATGCTTGACTTGGACCTGAAAGGGGCAGATACAGAGTGCATGAACAGGCTTTCCAACGACGACCGCGCAAAAATCCTTCACATGCTTTGCGAGGGCATGAGCATTCGCGCGATCACGCGACTGACTGGCGCGAGCAAGAACACCGTTTCGAAGCTGCTGATCGACGCTGGCAAGGCGTGCGCTGCCTATCACGACGCCAACGTGCGCAACGTGAAAGCCGCCCGCGTGCAGGTCGACGAAATCTGGTCGTTCACCTATGCCAAGCAAAAGAACGTAGCGACCGCGAAGGAAGCACCGGAAGGCGCTGGCGATACGTGGACGTGGACCGCAATTGACGCCGATAGCAAGTTGATCGTGTCCTATCTGGTCGGCGGTCGCGATGCTGAATACGCGATGTGGTTTATGGACGATCTGGCGTCACGCCTCGCAACGCGCGTGCAACTGACCAGCGACGGCCACAAAGCCTATCTCCAAGCCGTTGAAGGTGCTTTCGGCTGCGATGTGGACTATGCCCAGCTCGTTAAGATGTACGGCCCGACGATCACCGCACCGGGCCGTTACAGCCCCGCTGAATGCACTGGCGCGAAGAAGGTCCGCGTGATGGGCAGCCCGAACATTGGCGACGTGTCCACGTCCTATGTCGAGCGCCAGAACCTCACGATCCGCATGCATATGCGCCGCTTCACCCGCCTGACCAACGCCTTCTCAAAGAAGGTTGAGAACCACGCTCACGCTGTCGCGCTGCACATGATGTATTACAATTTCGTCCGCATCCATAAGACGCTTCGTGTCACCCCGGCGATGGCCGCTGGCGTCGCCGATCGGCTTTGGGAGATTGCGGATATCGCCAAGCTGGTAGAGGATGCAGAGGACGCGCCGAAAAAGCGTGGCGCATATAAAAAGCAGGGTCAGTTTTCAAACTGACCCACTACCCTCGGCCAGCAGCCGCTTGAGCTTGCCATTCTCATCCTCGAGCTGGCGCAGTCGCCGGGCATCGGACACCTCCAGACCACCGTACTTCGCCTTCAGCTTGTAGAACGTCGCGGGGCTGAGGCCGTGCTTGCGGCAAACCTCCACCGTCGGCAGGCATGCCTCCTGCTCCTTGATCATACCGATGATCTGTTCCTCTGCAAAACGGCTCGGTTCATGACTCCGAGCCATGCAACTAAGCCGGGCAAGCGGTATCGATACTACATCACCCGGCCGGATCAGCTGGACGATGCCCCGGCATGGCGTGTGTCGGCGCATGATCTCGAGAATATCATCTGTGACCAGCTCTCCGCGCTGCTGACCGACCAACACTTCATCTGCGAAATAGTGCCCGAGGCCCCGGCCGAGATGCTTCGACAGGCGCTGGCCGAGGCGGATCTCGCAGCCGCCACGTTGCGCAGCGGCACCGCCCGGGACAAGGTCGTGCTGCTAGCCCGGCTCATCAGCCGGATCGACTTACAGGAAGAGGGCCTTGATCTCGCCGTTAGCCGGGCAGGGCTGCGGCAAGTGTTGGTGCTGGATCCAGCCGCGCCTTATCCGAGCGAGAATCTGATACTGACGCTGCCTGCCACCTAGGTCCGGCGGGGGCATCAGCTGCGGCTGATCATTCCAGGGCCTCAGGTCCTCAACATTGCCCCCACCGCGCGAGATGAGAAGCTGGTCGCACTGATTGCCGAGGCTTATGCCGCGCGGAAAATCCTCCTCGCCGACCCCGAACAGTCCATCGCAAGCATGGCCGCTAGCCATGGGCGGTGTCGTACCAGGCTTGGCAAGCTGGCAGCGCTGGCCTGTCTCGCGCCTAACATCGTGACAGCCATTATCGAGGGGAGGCAACCGCCGCAACTGAACGCGCGCGCTCTGCAGGACATCGACCTGCCGCTCGCTTGGCCCGAGCAGCGCGCGCTGCTCGGCTTCGCCTGAGCTAACACCCCAACATCTCCACTGCAGTCAGGATTCCCAGGCCAGAGACGGCGGGCCTTTGTCGCCTCAATCTTGCCCCAAACAGCGGCGTCTCTGACCACACTTGTATTTTGAGCCCACGCCAAATCGCCCGAAACTGCACCAGTTGCGGCGACCATTCAAGCCGGTGCCCCTTGAGGGGAAGTTATTCAGGACTGTCTGGTGCGGCCGAGAAGACTCGAACTTCCACGGGCTTTCGCCCACAACGACCTCAACGTTGCGCGTCTACCAGTTCCGCCACGGCCGCACGTGAAACACCGCCGGAAAAAGCCCCGGCAGCTGGCAGGAGGGTGCCCCTAGCAAAGGCGGCGGGTGCTTACAAGCGCGATTGCGCGGCCGGCCGCGGGGCGGGGCCGGCCGGCTGGGTGATATGACGCGTGGCACTGAGCGGTTACGGCTTTCCTATCCTCCCTGCACCGCATAAGCGCTGGGGCCATGACTGACTGGGCCCCTGTCCACGCTGAAGCGCGCCGCATCCTCACCCTGGCCTGGCCGGTGGTCGTGACGAGCCTCAACTGGACCATGTTGCAAGTCACCGATGTGGCGCTGGTAGGCCTGGTCAGCACCGATCAGGCAGCCATTCTGGGCGCCAGCCGCACCATCGGCTTTGTCGCGGTGGTCGCCGGGCTTGGTGCCCTGACCGGGATATTGGTGTTTACATCCCAGGCCGATGGCGCGGGAGATTTGCGGGCGACGGGTAAACTCCTGCACGAAGGCGTGGTGCTGGCGGCCGTGCTTTCGGTGATTGCCGGCGTGCCGATTTACCTGTTTGCCGAGCATCTGCTGGCGGTTGTCGAGGTCGCGCCGCAGCTCATCGTGGCAACGGCTGTGCTCGTGCGCATTTTTGCCGTCACCCTGCCCTTTTACCTGCTGACCTTTGCGTTCAGCTATTTTCTGGAAGGGATCAGCCGGCCGCAACGCGTGACGATCGTCAACCTGGCCATTTTGCCGCTGAATGCGGTGCTGGCCTGGGCATTTTCCGGGGGTCATCTGGGCTTTGCCCAACAGGGTGCAGCGGGGGCCGCGCTTGCAACACTGGTCGCAGCGGCGCTGGGCACGGTTGGTATGATGGTGGCGGTCTGGACTTTGCCCGATGCCTCGGGGCGCGGGGTGCGCGCGCTTGGCCGGCTGGGGATGGCGCCGTTACGCGCAGGGGTTGGGCGGCTATTGCTGTTCGGCGCGATGCCGGCGCTGGCGGCTGCACTCGAAATCGCCGGGTTTTCGCTGGTTATCGGGCTGTCGACGCGCCTGGGGGATATGGTGGCGCACGCCTATCAGATCGTGTTTTCCATCCACAATGTGACTTTTGCCATCGCGATTGGCTTTGGCTCGGCCGCAGGGGTTCGCGCGGGCAATGCCGTCGGTGAAGGGGCACCGGCCGCTGCGGGCCAGCGGGTGGCGATTGCGCTGGCTCTGGCGCTTGCGACGACGGCGCTGGTAGTGCTCGCGCTGATGATTGGCCGGCCGGCCGTTGTCCGCGTGTTTCCGGCGACGGGCGAGGTGCATCTGCTGGCCTCCGCCATGCTGCTGTTATGGGCGCCGTTCATCCTGTTCGATTCAACCCAGATGGTGCTGGTGTCGGCGCTCCGCTCGCTTGACGACCAGGTGATGGCGGGCGTGAACAGCATCGTGGCGTTTTTCGGCGTAACGGGCGGGGCCGGCTGGCTGCTGGTGCATTGGGGCTATGGCGCAACGGGGCTGGTCATAGCCAGCGGTGCCGGCATGGCGGCGGCCGCTGCGCTGCACGGCGCGCGCTTCTGGCAGGTCAGCGCGCGGTTGCGCTCGAAAAACTGAGGTCGATCTGCTTGGCGCTGCTTGGCACGTCGAACTCGGCGCTGTTGAAATCAACTGAGCCGCCTGGCGCCAGTTGGCGCACGCTGGGCTCGATCACCCAGCTATAGACGAGCCGCCCCTGCGCATCCTTGAGTTCCGCGCGCAGATTGGGCACCGGCTGGCGCGCCGATGAGGGGTTGGTGATCCGGCCGCTCACCGCCAGCATTTCGCTGCCATTTTCCAGATCGCGCCGGTCAATCGGGTTGCGCTGGATCTTCAGCGGGGTTTCGGCCGCGGCGCCAAGGCCAAGCTGGGCGGCAATGCCGGGCTGGCCGGAATAGAGGATGACCGCCACGCCAGCGAGCATCGCCCCGCCGGTGGCCATCGCGGCCAGGGTATAGCGCGCCGCCGGGTTGCGCCGGGGGCGGAAGGGCGGTTGATGGGCAAAGGCATCATAGCCCTCGGCCGGGTCGGCAAGCGGCACAGCGCCGTCGTGCCGGGCAGCAGAGCGGTCATGGTCGCTGGAGGGCTCGGCCATGCGAGGCGGCTCGGCCATGCGGGGGGCGGCGCTGGCCGCGGGTTGCTGGGGCGTCGCCTGAGGCGCTGCTGCCCGGTCGACCAGGTCCATCACTGGTGCCGGCTGGAACCAGCTATGGCGGCAATTTGCGCACCGCACTGTGCGCCCGTCTGGTCCGATTGCCGCATCGGGAACCAGATAGCGCGTGCGGCAGTCGGTGCATTCCAGGATCATTGCTTGCGCGTTTCGTCAATAGTTGCGCATCATGCGCCTTGCCCTGCGGCGAATCTAAGCACGCATCGGCGCTTGGTTGCAAGTGGGACAGCGCTTGAGCGGGCATCGTTTGCGTGTAATGGCTTGGGCTCTGGATGATGGTAGCAAAAGGCTGGCTGCGCCCGCATGGCGAATATTGTGCAGTTCGACAAGGTCGGCCTTCGCTATGGTGAAGGCGCCGAGACGCTGTGCGACATCAGCTTCACGCTGACGACAGGCGCCTTTTATTTCCTGACCGGGGCCTCGGGCGCTGGCAAAACGTCGCTGCTGAAGCTGCTATATCTTGCCCAGCGCCCGACCCGCGGCAAAATCATGCTGTTCGGCGAAGACGCCGTTACCTTGCCGCGCGGGCGGCTGCCGGGGTTCCGGCGGCGGATTGGCGTGGTGTTTCAGGATTTTCGGCTGGTGCCGCACTTGTCTGCCTATGACAATATCGCGCTGCCGCTGCGCGTGGCTGGCGTGCCAGAGGCCGATATTGACGCCCCGGTGCGCGAAATGCTGGCCTGGGTCGGGCTTGGCGAGCGGGTTGAGGCGCGCCCGCCCACGCTGTCGGGCGGTGAGCAGCAGCGGGTGGCGATTGCCCGTGCCGTTATCGGCCGGCCCGAAATTCTGGTGGCCGACGAGCCGACCGGCAATGTCGACCCCGACATGGCCGAGCGGCTGCTCCATCTGTTTGATTCGCTCAACCGGCTGGGGACCACGGTGGTGGTTGCGACCCATGATTTTCACCTCCTTGGCCGCATCCCCAACGCGCACATGATGCGGCTGGACGGTGGCCGGCTGCTCGACCCTACCGGATCGCTGCGCTTTCCGCCGATCCAGCCCGATCCGGCGTCTGCGTCATGAAGCTGCGGGTCGTGCGGTCGGCGGCGGGCAGGCGCGTGCTTGACGCGCAGCGTGACACGCGCTCGATGCGCTGGATCATGGCGATCATGCTGTTCCTCACCGTGCTTTCGGCATCGCTTGGGCTGGGGATGGCAGCGGCGAGCCGCCTGCTCGACCGGCAGCTTGCCGGGCGGCTGACCGTGCAGATTGTCGAGGCCAATGCGGCGCGGCGTGAGGCGGCCGCCGCGCAGGCGCTCGCCATTTTGCGCGCGCTGCCGGAGGTCGCGATGACGCGCCCGGTCGATCGCGCGGCGCTTGCCGGTTTGCTTCGCCCATGGCTGGGCGAGGAGGGCGCCGACCCCGATCTGCCGATTCCGGCGATGATCGATGTCGATCTGGCACAGCATAGCGATGCCGGCTTTGCGCGCGTGCGGGCAGCAGTGATCGCCGCTGTTCCGACGGCGCGGATTGACCGGCATGAAAGCTGGCTGGCGCCGGTCAGTGGCTTTCTGGCGATATTGTCGGGCGTTGCCGCCGGGCTGGTGATGATGATGGCGGCGGCCACCGCGATTGTTGTGCTGCTCGCTGCGCGCGCCGGGCTGGACACGCACCGCTACACCATCGATGTGCTCCACATGCTTGGCTCAACCGATGTGCAGATCGCGCGGCTGTTCCAGCGGCGTATCGCGCTTGACGCGTTGATTGGCGGGGCGATGGGGACGGCGCTTGCCATGGGCGCTGTGCTGCTGCTGGGCCTGCAGGCAGCGCGGCTCGGCTCGGATTTGCTCGACGGGGTTGGGCTTGGGCCCTTGGAGTGGCTGGCGCTGGCGCTGCTGCCCGTTGCCTTTGCATTGCTCGCCATGCTCAGCGCGCGGGTTGCTGTAGAGTCCGCGCTCAGGAAAGTGCTGTGATTCGGCGACTTGCGGGGCTTGCGGCGCTGGCCTGGGTGCTGGGCTTTGCCTGGTTCATGCTGACGCTGCCGGGGCCGGGCGCGCCACAGCCAACTGACGCGATTGTGGTGCCCACCGGCGGGGCCGGGCGGATCGACCGCGGTATCGAACTGATGGAACGCCGCGCTGCCCGCCGCATGCTCATCACCGGTGTGGCGCCGGGCGTCGGCCCGGTGTCGCTGGCGCGCGAATATCACGCGCCGCCGGCCCTGTTTACCTGCTGCATTGATCTTGGCCGCGACGCGACCGACACCCGCTCCAACGCTGATGAAACCGCCGCCTGGATGCGCCGCCACGGCTTCAAAAGCGTGCGGCTGGTAACATCGGACTGGCATTTGCGCCGCGCCCGGCTGGAGCTGGAAAACCGGCTCGATGCAGGCGTAACCGTGGTGGGCGATGGGGTCCGCGGCGAGCCTCGGCTGCCGCTTCTGGTTGCCGAGTACAACAAATATCTTGTGCGCCGGGCGGCGCTCATTTGGGCGCGGGGCTGACCGTGCGCCGCGTTCGCTATTCGCTGTTTCTTCTCGTGTTTTTTGGCGGATCGGTGCCGATCGTGCTGGCAACGCTGGTTACCGCGTGGCTTGGCCGCGATGCGCTGGTCGCCACCGTGCATAGCTGGGCCAGGCTCCACCGCTTTGCCGCGCGGGTATTTCTGGGCATTGAGAGCCGGGTGGAAGGCACGCCGCCCGGCACGCCCATATTCTATGCCGCCAAGCACCAGGCGATGTACGAAACAATGGAGCTGATGCTGATGCTGGGCGATCCGGTGGTGGTCATCAAAAAAGAGCTGTCGCAGATTCCGGTATGGGGGTGGGCGATCCGCCGGTACGGCGCCATTGTTGTCGACCGCGACGGATCGGCCGCCATGCTGCGACAGATGATGCGTGAGGCCAAGATTGTGCTTGGCAGCGGGCGATCGGTGCTGATCTATCCTGAAGGAACACGGGTGGGGCCGGGCGAGACGCCGCCGTTGCGGTCCGGCTTTGCCGGGCTCTACCGGGTGCTGGGGCTGCCGGTGGTGCCGATTGCGCTCAATTCCGCAGACGTGCTGCCGCGCCACGGGCAGTGGCAGCCTGGCATTGTGACATTCCGGTTCGGCGCGCCGATTCCGCCGAAATTGCCGCGCGACGAGATTGAGGCGCGGGTGTTTGCCGCGATCAACCGCGGTGACGCTGGCGCCGACGCGGGCTAGTCATGCGCCCGGCCGAAATCGGGCGCCGGATCGTCCTGCCCCTGGTCGATGATCGAGCGGCGCACCGCGCGGGTGCGAGTGAACAGTTCGAACAACTCCTCGCCCTTGCCCCAGCGGATGGCGCGCTGCAGCGCGCTCAGGTCTTCCGAGAAGCGCTGGAGCATCTCCAGCACCGCTTCCCGGTTTGACAGGAACACATCGCGCCACATCGTGGGATCAGAGGCCGCGATGCGGGTAAAGTCGCGAAAACCGCCGGCGGAGAATTTGATGACCTCGCTTTGCGTCACTTCCTCAAGGTCAGACGCGGTGCCGACGATGGTATAGGCAATGAGGTGCGGCAAATGGCTGGTGATGGCCAGCACCCTGTCGTGATGCTCTGGCGCCATCAGCTCAACCTCGGCGCCCAGCCGCTGCCAGAATGTCGCAACCCGGGCAGTGGCGGCCTCGGGCGTGCCGGCTGACGGTGTCAGGATGCACCAGCGCTTGTGGAACAAGGTGGCAAATCCGGCCTCCGGCCCGCTGCGCTCGGTGCCGGCAACCGGGTGGGCGGGCACGATGACCGCGCCGGGCAGCGCCGCCGCCAGCGCCCGGGCGACCTCTTCCTTGCAGCTCCCGACATCGCTCACAATCGCGTTGCGCGGCACATCGGCGGCGATGGCGCCCGCCGCCGCGCCCATTGCGCCCACCGGCACGCACAGGATGACGAGATCGGCGTCTATCACGCTTGCGCCTGCTGTGTCGGTTACGTCGTCGCACAGGCCGAGCGCCCGGGCAACGTCGCGAACGGCAGGGTCCGCGTCATGCCCGGTGAGCACGACCATCGGCATCTGGGCGCGCACCGCCCGTGCGATCGACGAGCCGATCAACCCCAGACCAATGATGGTAACGCGTGAAAAGGGCAGCATCAGCGCGGTGCTTCCACCACGGAGCGCAACGCCGCTGCCAGCCCCCGTGTTTCGTCTTCGGTGCCGATGGTGATGCGCAGGCCATGCGGCAGCCCCTGCCCCGGCAGCCAGCGCACGATGTAACCGCGCGCCATCAATCCCTTATACGCGGCCTCGGCCGTTACCGCGCCTTCGAACAGCACCAGCAGAAAATTGGCGTGCGACGGCACAACCCGCAGCCCGTGATTGCCCATTGCGGCCACCTCGTCCGCAAGCCACGCCCGCCACGTCGCGTTGTGCGCGCGCGCGGCCTCGACAAAGGCCATGTCGTGCACGGCCGCAATTGCGGCATGCTGCCCGGCGGTGGTGATGTTGAACGGCAGGCGGATTCGGTGCATCGCCTCGATAATCGCGGGCGAGGCATAGCCCCAGCCAATGCGCTCGGCCGCCAGCCCGTAAATCTTGGAAAAGGTGCGCGTTATGAGCACATTGGGCGCCGTCATCGCCAGTTGAAGGCCGTGATCGTCTTCGTCGGCGCCGATATATTCGGCATAGGCCTGGTCGATGACGAGCAGCACCGACAGCTGCAGCGCGGCGTGGAGCCGGGCAATGTCAGCACGCGGCGTGAAAGTGCCGGTGGGATTGTTGGGGTTGGCGATGAAGATGATCCGCGTCCGCTCGGTCACAGCGGCGAGGATGGCATCGACATCGGTTGCATAGTCCCGGTCGGGCGCGACGACCGGGACTGCCCCCACCCGGCGTGTGGCGATCTCGTAAACCGCAAAGCCATAGCGCACGAAGATGATTTCATCGCCCGGGCCGGCAAAGGCACCGGCCGCCAGGTGCAGCACATCGTCCGATCCGCTGCCATAAATGATCCGTGCAGCGTCAAGCCCATAATGCGCGGCGAGTGTTTCGCGCAGGGCACAGGCGCCGGGGTCGGGATAGCGGTCAAGCGTGCTTTGGGCCGCAGCAAACGCCGCCTTGGCGTGCGGGCTGGTGCCGAGCGGATTCTCGTTGGCAGAAAGTTTAACAGCTTTGGCGCCGCCCTCTGCGGTCGATTTGCCCGGAACATAGGGCGCGATTGCCATTACCCAGGATTTGGGTTGGGGGGCGGATGCGGTGTCTGTCATGGGGCCAGCGCATAGCCCCTTGGTTGCCGGGTTGACAACAATCGCGTGCGAGCGCGCACCCGCGCCTGCGTTGACAAGGCGCGCCGCGCGGCCCTAGCGCTCTGGCCCATGTCGCACGATGCCCGATTTGGCCCTGGCCGTCATGTCCGCCTACCCGGCCCGCTTGCGCTTGACGGCGGCGGCAGCCTTGCGCCGGTCGAGATTGCCTATGAAACCTATGGCAGCCTGAACGACGATGCGAGCAACGCGGTGCTCATCTGCCACGCGCTGACGATGGACCAATATGTCGCGAGCACCCACCCGGTAACCGGCAAGCCCGGCTGGTGGCGGCGGCTGGTGGGCCCCGCGCTGCCGATTGATCCGGCCCGCGACTTCATCATCTGCGCCAATGTGCTGGGCAGCTGCATGGGGTCATCGGGGCCGGCGACCATCGACCCGGCAACGGCCATGCCCTTTGCGATGCGGTTTCCCGTTATCACCATTCGCGATATGGTGCGGGCACAGGCGCTGCTGCTCGATCATCTGGGCGTGCGCGTGCTGCGCGCGGTGGTCGGCGGGTCGATGGGGGGCATGCAGGCGCTTAGCTGGGCCGCGACCTATCCTGATCGGGTGCGGGCGGCCGTGGTGATTGCTGCGACGGCGCGCCACACCGCGCAAAACATCGCGTTCCACGAAGTCGGCCGCCAGGCGGTGATGGCGGACCCGCGCTGGGCGGGCGGCGACTATTATGCCAGCGGCGAGGCACCAACGGCGGGTCTTGCGGTGGCGCGGATGGCGGCGCACATCACGTATCTGTCGGAAACCGGGCTTACCGAAAAATTCGGGCGGCGGCTGCAATCGCGGCCTGATAGCCCAAATGGGGCCAAGACCTTGGGCTTCGATGCCGATTTTCAGGTGGAAAGCTATTTGCGGCACCAGGGCATCAGCTTTGTCGACAGGTTTGACGCCAATTCCTATCTCTACATTACGCGGGCGATGGATTATTTCGATCTGGCCGAGGAGCATGGCGGTCTGCTCGCCAATGCCTTTCGGGGCAGCGCCACCCGGTTCTGTCTCGTCAGCTTCGATACTGACTGGCTCTATCCGACGGCAGAGTCGCGCAGCATCGTCCACGCGCTCAACGCAAGCGGGGCGGCGGCAAGCTTTGTCGAACTGGCCACGCCCTTTGGCCATGACGCGTTTCTGCTCGACACGCCGGAGCTGAACCGGGTGGTCGACGGCTTTTTGAGCGCGACGCGGTGAGCGCGTTGCGCCCGGACCTTGCGGTGATCGCCGCCAATGTGGCGCCGGGGTCGCGGGTGCTTGATGTCGGCTGCGGCGACGGGGCGCTGATGGCGGCGCTTCGCGACAGCCGCCAGGTCGATGCGCGCGGGCTGGAGCTGGACGCCGCCAATGTCGCTGCCGCCGTCGCGCGCGGGCTGTCGGTCGTGCAGGGCGATGCGGACGCCGAGCTTGCCAATTACCCCGACCAGAGTTTCGATTATGCGCTGTTGAGCCAGACGCTGCAGACGACCGCGCGCCCGCATGTCGTGCTCGACCATCTGCTGCGGATCGGCCAGCGGGCGTTCGTCTCCTTCCCCAATTTCGGCCACTGGCGGGTGCGTTCGTCGCTGATGCTGGGCGGGCGAATGCCGGTGACGCGGCTGTTGCCGCAAGGGTGGCACGACACACCCAATATCCATCATCTGACGATTGACGATTTCCGCAGCTTTGTGGCCGAGCGCGGTATCGGGGTCGAAGGCGCGTGGTTCCTGGCCGGCGATAAGCGGGCAAGCGCTGGCTTCGCGAACCTGTTCGCCGAGCACGCGGTGTTTCTGCTCAGGCGGTGAGGGGTGGCGGCGGTGTATGATCATCACGGCGCCGTTGGATGGCGGTCATGCGCCGACCCTCAGCGGGGCGCTCCTTGCGGCAGAAACCGGCTGGGCCGCTTCAGGTCAAAATGCGCGCACAGAGCCGCAACATCGTGATGATCGACGTCTCGCGGTTCAAAACCGTTTCGGAACCGCAGCACAAAGGGCGCAGCGATACACCGAACCGGCACATCGCCCAGCCTGCCGACACCATCCAAAGATCCCGCAGGGTATAGCGAGTTTTCAGCCGGCTCGCCAAGGATTCCCTCGCCATCATCGTTCAGGACAAAGCCGTGCAGGTCGACGGACCCGTCGCTTTGGTGATGAAACACCCAGTTCCAAGCGGGATATTGCGGCCCGTTGACGCGTTTATAGCCTAGACTGGTTTTCACTTAGGTTGAAGCGTAGCCGGAGTTTCTGAGGTAGTTGGCGCATTCGTGTGGTGGGAAGGCATCGAGTAGGGTTCCGATGCGCTGCCATGTCGCCTCGACAGATCGCTCG
>JAKFUZ010000031.1 GCA_021732445.1 Sphingomonas sp.
ATCCGCAAGGTGACGGCTTCGGTCGCGGCCTGCCCGGCCAGCGGCAGCACCAGCCGGCCGCCCTCGCACCGCGCCGTGCCGCTCATCATTGCCGGGAGCGCGACCACGCCAATGCCGCCCGAAAGCAGCGCGCGCACCCGCCCGCTCGCCTGCGCGCAGACAGCGCCGTCGAACCGGACGCTCACCTCCTCCAACTCCAGGCGGGAAAGCGGCAGCGGGCCAAAGGCCTTCCGCGCGCTGACGGCTGCTGAAACGGCGTCAAGGCTGAAGCGGCCGCGCGAGACGCCAAGCGCGCCGGCCAGCGGCTTGTCGGTGCCGGGTGCCCGCCCGGCCAGCGTGATTGCCGTGCGGCCAACCAGCAATGGCAGAGCCGACACCCCGGCCCGCACATCGCCAAGCGCAAGTTCTCCAAAATGCGCGTCATCAAGCCGCCCGGCCCAGACGGTGCCAACGGCGCGGCGGGCGCTCAGCCCGTTTGACTCCAGCCCAGCCGCCTCCAGCGCCAGCCGCATCGGCAGCAGCACGACCAGCGCCAGGCCAAACAGGATGGCGAACAACGCCCAGAGACCGACCCACCGCCGCATCACCTGCCCCGCGGCTTCAGCACGATGTCGCACGCAACGGTCCCGTCACCGCCGTCACGCATGGCCAGCGAGCCGACCAGAACCCCGCCCTCCTCAAGCCCGGCGAGCCACGCAAACAAAGGGCCTGGCCGGGCCGATGGCAGCACGATCTGCACCGTGCCGCCTGGCTGCGCGGTGACATTGTCGAGCGCAAACCCGGCGTCTGCGGCCTTTGACCGGATCAGATCTTCCAGCGGCACGCCAGTCGGCTCGGCCGGCTGCTGCTTGAGCGCCGGCAGTGCAGCGACCATGGCGCGCGTTTCTCCCAGCCGGGTGACGGCATCGGTATGTCGCGTGCGGGCGCTGTCGAGCGCATCACCTAGCGGGCGGATGACACCGGCCCACACCAGCACCGCCACCGCCAGCGCGGCCGCCACGCCAACCGACCACCGCTCGCGCAGGCTGCGTGCCAAAAACCATCGCCTGGCCGCCGCCATCATGGCCTGCTCACCGTGAAATCCCCCGTGAAACGACCGTTGCTGGCGGAAAATGGCGTCGGGCGCACGACAAACCCCATGCCTTCCAGTTGCGATTTCACATCAATAATCGCGCCCTGGCTTTGGGTAACAAGGGTCAGGCGTGCATCGCCATTGGCGTCGAACGACAGCATCCGCAACTCTGAGCCGGGCACGGCCGCCATCGCGCGGAACACCGAGGCGCTCACCCGGCTGAACCCTATCCCGGCCCCGCGCAGTGCCGCCATCCGGTCGGTCAGTTGCCCGGCCGCGTTGTTCACCGTCTCGCCCTTGGGCAGGGCCTGTCGCGCAAGCTGCTCGGTTTGTTGCTCGGCCGCCTCCGCCGCAAGCGTATAGCGCAAAATCTCCACCAATGTGATGGCGAGCGTCACCGCCAGCACCCCGGCGGCGAGCAGACCCAGTTGGCGCAGCCTTCGCCAATCTGGGCGCAGCCGGCGCTTGCGGGCATAGGCGCCTTGCAGCAAATCGAGCGGCACACGGGCGGCAGCCGCAACAATTGCCGCTTCGAGCGATGCCTGATCGAGCCGCTCCGGCGCCGTGCCCCCGGTTAGCAACGGGGTCAGCACGGGATCGTTTGCGAATCCACAATCCGCGCCGCGCACCACGGTTTCCGGGCCAAAATCGGCGCTAACATAGCCGCTGGGCGGTGCCGGGAGCAGCAGCGCCATCGGGATGACCGCGACAGGCTCTATTCCGGCCGCTGAAAGGTCGTCGATCAGGTGCTGCATCCGCTCGCGGGCGATCACCGCGATGGCGCGCTCGTCGCCAGTCTCCGGCTGCCCGATGGCGACATGCAGCGTCTCGACGGGGGCAGCGCTTGCCTCCGCGACGATGACGCGCGCCGCCGCCAGGGCCTGTGCCGCCGAACGATCTGGCAGGCGCGCCCAGTGCAGCGCCGTCGCGCAAGCCGGTGCAACCGCGATGACGGGCGTTGCTGCATCAACCGCCCCCTCCCCGCGCGCGACAACCGCATCGCCTTCTATGCGCAGCCAGCGCCAGCCGCCGCCTGAAATCTTCTGGAACACGAGCTGCACCGCGGTCATGCCGGGTCATCCCATGCGCGCGAAACGATGCTCGCTGGCCGCGCGCGCGCATCAATCAGCGCCTGCTGGTTCAGCACCGCATTGCCAAGCGACACCGACACCCCAAGATTGAACCACTGCGTCGTGATCGCGGTCTGCTCGGCAATCGCAGGGCCAGCGGCGAGCCCCTGAAGCGCGGGGCGCTGAAAAAATTCGACGGTGCTGGCAAAGCCTTGCGCCGGGCGCTCAAGCAACAATTGCCGCGCCCGCCCGACGTCAAGCGTATCGGGAAACAGCATCGCCAGCAGCGGCGCCTGTTCGGGCGCCAGCGTGTTGACGTTCAGCCGTGAGACGGCCGCACGCGGCTGAACACAGACCCAGCGGGCGATCTGCCGGTACAGCACCGGCGTAACCCCTGCCACCGCGCGCAACTCGCTGATGTCGGTCATCAAGCTGTTGCCGGTGCGATAGGGGACGGCGGCGCCCGCGTAACGTGCATCCTCGGCGCCTTGCGGCTGCGCGTCGCCATCGCTGTCAATCCAGTCGGCGGTGGCCGCCGCAATCGCTGCACCTTGCTGGCCGGGGATGCCGATAAGCCGCATCAGCCGCGCGAACTGCACGACCGATTCCGCGCGCGTTTCATAAACGCCGGGTGCCGCTTCGATCACCAGGCCGTTCAGATTGAAGCAATTGCCGCCATCCACCACGGTTGCCGTCGCGGTTGCGCCGGGCACAGGGAGGGCGAACGGCGTGCCGCTCCACCCGCCGGCTAGCGTCACCCTTGCGCCATCGCGCGCCAGCAGCGCGTCAATGCGCGTCGTCGCAAGCGTTTCTGCCGCCATGGCATATCCCCGCGCCTGTTCCAGCGCGATGGCGTTGCCGCCGAGCCGGTTGGCAAGGCGCATCTTTTCCAGCGCGCTGGCCGCTATCACCGACACAACGGCAACAATCAGCAGCACGGTGAGCAGTGCTGCCCCGGTTTCAGACGGCTGGTTATGGCGCATTGCTGGCCCCTTGCGGCGAGGCGCCACCGGGCGGCGGCGGCTTGCGATAGCCCGTGCCGACAAGGAACAACAGCCGAAACTGCGTGCCGCCGCTGCGCGTAATCACCAGCTCGGCGGCCTGCGGAAGCGCCTGACCGGGCAGCTCAACCCACTGATCGGACCAGGCCCCGTTTGCCCGAAAGCGCATGCGTGCCGCGCCAATATCGCGCAGCAGAACCGCCGGCGCCAGCGGCTGCGCGCCATCGAGCGAGGGGTAAGCGAGCCGCTCCAGCCGGCCATTCACAAAGCGATAGGCCAGCTTTTGTTCGCTTGGCCGGGCGGCGTCGTCCAGATTGGTCCAGCCCCGTCGCACCAATTGCACAAGCACCCCGTCTCCGGCCTGAAGCCCGGTCACCAGCGCCGGAAGCTGGCGCCCGCTGGCATCGCGGGTTGGGCGGTTGACGGCCTGGGCAAGATCAGCCGAAAGCGCGCCCGCCAGCCGGTTGAGCGCGGCCAGGTCGTCAAGCTTGCCGCCAACCGCTGCCTGCGCCCGCACACTGAACGACAGCATCGCGACGCTTGCCGACGCGATGAAGCTGAAAATGAGCAGCGCGATCAGCATCTCGACCAGCGTGAACCCGCCCGCAGCGGCACCCGGCCCGGCCCGGTTCAGCATCGTCCGGCTGGCTTGCCTGCGGCCGGTCATCGCGGCCGACCGCCAGGGGCCGATACGGCGCCGGCATCGCCGGGGACGGGCAGCGGCGCTGGCGGCCGCACCACGACCAGCGACCCCTGCGTGGCGCCGCGCGCATCAGCCACAATGATGTCGAGCCGCAGGGCGCCCTGGTCGCCAAGCGCTGCGGCCTGCCGTGTCCAGCTCCATGACCGCCCGCCATTTTGTTCCACACCGCGCGCCTCGCCCAGCGCGGGCGCCTGCGCATCGGTCAGCGCCTCCACCGCCACGTTGCGCGCCACAGTCTGCGCCATCAGCCGTTCGTCGAGCACCTGCGCGCCGCGAATCGTCGCACCTTCAAGCCGGATCAGCGCCAGCGCGGCAAGGCTGAGCACGACAAGCGCCACCATCATCTCCAGCAGGGTAAAGCCGCGCGTGCGCGGCGGCGCGCAGCTAGCCATTGATCGTCACATCGCCACCGGCGCCAATCAAGATGGTCACCGCGTCGTCACCGCGCCGCAGCCGCACGCCGAGGGGCTGATTGGCAAGGCCTGTTGAATCAAAAATGACGCGCTCGCGGGGTTCGTCACTGGCTATCAATGCTCGAATATCGGCGGCCCAGCGCGAGACTCGCAGCGGCTTTTCGCTGATCGGCTGCCAGCTACCTCCTGCCCGGCGGTCAAAGCCATAGCCCTGGGCGGACACCCATACGCTGACCGAGCGCGCCTCGATGATTGCGCTGTCGTGTGCTGCACGCACTCTTGCGGCAAACCGTGCTGCATCTTCTGTCAGCCGGCCACGCGGATCGGGCAGCGTGAGCGCCACAGCGCCCGACAGCAGCGCGACAATGGTGATGACGACCAGCAGCTCCACCAGCGTGAACCCGTCGGTATCCACCGCACGAAACGCGCGCGGCGCAGGAGCCGTTTGGCGTGCCAGCCTCCACACGGCGCTATTGCCAGCTGCCAATGTCGCTGTTGACACCCTCGCCGCCTTCCTTGCCGTCGGCGCCATAGCTCCAGATGTCAATGTCCCCATGTGTGCCCGGCATTGCGTAGAGATAGTCGCGGCCCCAGGGGTCTTTGGGCAATTTCTTGATATAACCGCCCTTTTGATAGCGGGTAACATCGGCCGAAGGGGGTGCGGTGAGCAGGGCCGCCAGCCCTTCCGACGTGACCGGATAATTCAGATTTTGCAGCTTGTAGGTGTCGAGCGCGGCCTCGATGGTCGCAATGTCGCTTTTGGCCTTTTCCATCCGCGCCCGGTCACCCTGCGGCAACACGTTCAGCACCACAACAGTCGCCAGCAACCCCAGGATGACAATTACCACCATCAATTCGACAAGCGTAAAGCCATTGCATTCCATACGCCGCGAAGGATGGCGGCGGCGCGGTTGTTTCAAGAAGGTCATCAAGGTCCTCATTGGGCGGCAAGCGTGTTGAGCTGCAGGATGGGCAGCAGGATGGATAGCACGATCGTCGCGACGATGCCCCCCATTATCACGATGATGAGCGGCTCCATCAGCGACAGCGCGGTTGCGGTGAAGCGCGAGAATTCACGCTCAAGATAGTCAGCGGCGCGCTCAAGCGTCTCGTCGAGCCGCCCCGCTGCCTCACCGCTCGCCGCCAGATAGGTGAGCAGCGGCGGAAACACCCCCGCCCGGCGCATCGCGGCCGACAGGCTGCCGCCGCTCCTGATCGACTCGACGATCTCGTCGGTTGCCAGGCGCAAACGTCGATTGTGAACCGTGCCGGAGGTGAGCGCCAACCCTTCCAGCAGCGGAAGCCGGCTTTCCACCATGGTTGCAAGCGTCCGGGCCATGCGCGCGGCGTGCAGGTCGCGCATCAGCCGCCCGAGCAGCGGCAAGCGCAGCAGCCACCCGTCAAAAGCCAGGCGGAATGCCGGGTTGCGCAACGCCTGCGCAAAGCCCAGTGCAAACAGCACGATGCCGGCGACAAGCACCCACCAGTAATTTACGAGAAAGCTCGACAGGCCAATGACGATGCGGGTCAACAGCGGCAGCTCCTGCCCCACCGTGTCGAACTGCTCCACAACCTGCGGCACCACCGCGACCATCAGCGCGATGACGACGGCAATCGCAACCACTGTGAGCACCGCAGGATAGGCAAGCGCCGTAATCACCTTGCCGCGAATTTCGGCCTGCCGTTCGAGCAACACGGCCAACCGATCAAGGATGGTCGGCAGCGAGCCCGAACTTTCACCGGCCGACACCATCGCGCGGTAGAGCGGCGGAAAGCTCTTCGGTTCGCGGCCCATTGCCTCGGCGATCCGCCGGCCCTCCACCACGCCGGAATGCACCGCGCTCACGATTTCGCGGACGTGCGGCTGTTCCGTTTGGCGCACGATGGTGCGCAGCGATTCCTCCAGCGGGCTGACGCGGTTGAGCGTCGCGAGCTGGCGCGTGAACAGCGTGAGGTGCTTGGCCGACATCTTCCGCCGGCGCAGCGCCGCAAGCAGATCAGACCCGGCAGCGGGTTTGGCGCGCGCCTTTTCCCCCTGCCCCGCCGCGATGCGCACCACATAGAGCTTGCGCGCATCGAGCATGTCGCGCGCGTGATCGACCGACTCGGCGACAATGGCGCCGCGCTTTTCCCGGCCGCCGGTGTCGATGGCAAGAAAGTCGAAATCAGGCATCGGCCATGTCGTTGCGCGAGACCCGCACGGCCTCTTCCGGCGTTGTCAGCCCGTCGCGCACCATCTGGCGCGCCGCTGACCCCAGATTTGGCGCGTTGATGAACGCGTGGCGCGCGATAATCGCCTCGTCGCCGCCATCGTTGATGAGCCGGCGGATCGTCTCGTCGATGCGGATCGCCTCGAACACGCCGATCCGGCCCTTGAAGCCCGTGCCAGTGCAGTCGTCGCATCCGACCGGCTCAAAAACCAGCGCGCCGGGGTCAAATCCGAGCAGGGCCGACACGGAACCGGGCGCCTGGACCGGGCGGCGGCAGCTCGGGCACAGTCGCCGCACCAGCCGCTGCGCGATGACGCCGCGCAGGGTGGAGGCGAGCAGGAACGGCTCGATCTTCATGTCGCGCATCCGCGTGATGGCGCCCACGGCATCGTTGGTGTGGACGGTGGACAGCACAAGATGGCCAGTGAGCGACGCTTGCACCGCGATTTCGGCCGTCTCGCGATCGCGGATTTCGCCGACCATCACCACATCGGGGTCCTGCCGCAAAATGGCGCGCAGGCCGGCGGCAAAGGTCAGCCCCACTTTGGGGTTCACCTGTGTCTGCCCAACGCCGTCCATGGCATATTCTACCGGGTCTTCGACCGTCAAAATGTTGCGCGTGCCATCATTGAGCAGGCGCAGCGCGGCATAGAGCGTCGTCGTCTTGCCCGAGCCTGTCGGCCCGGTGACGAGCACGATACCGTTCGGTTCGCTGATCGCCCCGCGAAGCAGCGTGTTGATCGCCGGCGCCATGCCCAGCACGTCGAGATTGATACCGGCATTGTCCTTGTCGAGAATGCGCAGCACCACGCGCTCGCCTGCCCGGCTGGGCAGAGTGGAGACGCGCACGTCGAGCAGCTTGCCCCCCAGCGACAGCCCCATGCGCCCATCCTGTGGCACGCGCCGCTCGGCAATGTCGAGCCGCGCCATCACCTTGATGCGGCTGACGACGACGGGCGCGACATGCGGCGGCATCCTGAGTGTTTCGCGCAGCACCCCGTCGATGCGCATGCGCACGACAAGCCCGGTTTCGTATGGCTCGATATGGATGTCGGACACGCCGTTGCGCGCCGCGTCTGCGATGATGCCGTTGATTAGGCGAATGGCCGGCGCGTCGTCGGCCGTGTCGAGCAGATCCTCGGCGGTTGGCAGATTGCCGGCCAGCAGGTCCAGCTCGTCGCCCAGCCCCAGCGAGCCGGCGGCGGCGGCGGCGGCCTGCCCGTCCATCGCATAACGCTCCGACAGCAGCTTGTCGAAATCTTCCGGCGTCTGAAACGAAACGTCAAACGGCCGCGCGAGGTGGCGGCGCAGTTCCACCAGCACCCTGGGGTCGCTTCCCGTGCGCATGGCGACGGAAAAATGCCCTTCCCCGCCCGGCTCCAGCACCACGCCGAAACGCCGTGCAAACGCATAGGGAATGCCAATGATGGCCGCAGGCAGGTATTGCCCGTCCGGCAGCGCGATCACGGGATCGGCGGCCATCTCATCGGGGCTGCCGGGGGAAATTATCACTTGGGGTTCCCCTTGTTTGGCGCCAGCGGGTCGGGCGCTACCGGAGTCGCAGGCACCGCGATCCGCGCATCCTCGATACTGCCGGGCAGCGACGCTGGCGGCAGGGGCGCCGCCGCTGCCAGATAGTCGCGCACCAACTGGTCGATGCTCGGTTCGCTATTGGGGTCCTGCACCCCCTGCTGCGCCCGCAAATAGCCATAACGTTGCTCGGTTACGCGCCGACTGTCGTCCGCGGTGCGCAAAATCGTCGGGCGGATGAACACGACAAGGTTGGTTTTCGACCGTGTCTTGGCCTTGGATCGGAACAACTGGCCAAGGCCTGGAATGTCGCCCAATAGCGGGACCTTCTCGATCGTCCGCCGCTCGGTATCGTCGAGCAGGCCGCCAATCACTGCAATCGCGCCGTCATCTACCGTGAGCGTCGTCTCAAATTCACGCTTATTCAGGATGAGGTCGCTGTTGTCGTTGGACACCGGCCCTGCAACCGAGCTGACCTGCTGGTGGAGAAACAGCTTGATCGACCCGCTGGAATTCACCTGCGGACGCACCTCAAGCTGAATGCCGACATTTTCGCGCTGCACCGTGCGAAACGCATTGTCGAAATTCTGGCTGAGCGCCTGGCCGGTGGTGATTGGAATTTCCTGCCCCACGAGCAGCCGTGCGGGCTGGTTGTCGAGCGTAATGATGTGCGGCGATTGCAGGAGATTCGACGTCGTGTCGGATTTCAGCGCGTTGACAATGCCCCCGAACACGCCATCGCTGCCGATGCGGCTGGCAAAGCCGGCGATGCCGCCCGTCGAGCCAAGCAGCGAACTGACGGCCGACTGCGCAAGCGAATCGCTGATCGGGTTGTTGTTCTGCGTGGTCGTGGTGTTGCCGTTGACGGTTGTCGTGGTGGTGTTGAGCTGGCGCGCGCCAATCGCCCCGGCCACGGTGAGCAGGTTGGGCGCCGAGCTGGAAAAGGTCGTGGTGCCAAAAGGTACGCCTGCGCCGCCCAAGCTGCCGAACAGCAACTGAAACCCCAGCCGGTTGGCCGTGGAATCCGACACTTCAGCGACAATGGCTTCCACCAGCACCTGTTCACGCCGGGTGTCGAGCTGGCGGATGACGTCACCAAGCTGGCGCTGCACTTCGCCGGGCGCCGCAATGACGATGGCGTTGGCGCCGGCAAAACGCGTCACAACGGCGGCCGTCCGCCCGCCTTCAGCAACAATTGCCGGCTGGCCCTGCGGCGCGGTGCTGCCCGGCGCGGACTGGGGCACGGCCTGCGGTGGCACGATAGTGCTGGCATTGGCGCCGCCGCTACCCCCAAATCCGCCGCCGGATTGCGAGAGCTGGGCCGGAGCGGGTGCTTGCTGCGGCGTCTGGCCGACAAGCTGCTGGAGCACCGGCAGCAACTGCTCGGCATCGGCATTTTGCAGGAAGATCACCTTGATTTCGGTTGACGCCGAAGCGCGCCGGTCAAGCTCCTGGGCAACTTCGGCCAGCCGGCCAACCGTCGACGAATCGCCCCGGATGGCGACGGCATTCGAGCTTTGCACGGGGACCACCGACACGGCCGGGCCATTATTTTGCCCCGCCGGCACCAGCGCCTGCAACGCCTGGGCGATTTCGCGCGCGCTGGCGTTTTTGAGCGCGACGACCCTGGTCGCGGCGTTATCGGCATCGATCTGCCGCACCACTTCCCGGATGCGGCGCACATTGTCGGCAAAATCGACGACGACGAGCGAATTGCCCGCGCGGTTCGCCGATACCGAGCCTTGCGGGCTGATGAGCGGCCTCACGGTATCAACCGCCGAGGTTGAGTCGATGGCGCGCAGCCTGATGATTTCTGTGACGAGCGCGTTGCGCCCGGCCGACGCGGCGCCCCCTACCCGGCTTGGCTGCGAGGCAGCGCCGTCGATGGGCTGAACCCGCAGGGCGCCATTCGAGGTCGGCACCGCCACCAGCCCATTGGCCCGCAAGGTCGACAGGAATATCTCGAAATATTCAGATCGGGACAATGCCCGGTCGGTGACGACGGTGACCTTGCCCTGCACCCGGCTGTCGATGATGAAGGTGCGCCCGGTGACCTTGGCAGCATCGGCTATGAACGCGCGAATGTCCGCATCGCGCACGTTGAGCGTGGTCTGGGCGGCCAGCGGCGCCGCGAGCGCAAGCGCAAGGCCTGCAAAGAGCGTGGCGCGTTTCACTGGCGCTTCACCGTGACCGCGATCGGCACGATCTGCGCACCGCGTTCCACTGAAAGCGACACCGTGCCGCCATTGCCGATAGTTCCGGCCAGCCTTTCAAGGTCTTGCGGTCCGGTCACCGGGCGCCCTCCTATTTGCGTCACAATGTCGCCTTCCTTTAACCCGACCCGGGAAAACGCATCGCTGCCGCCCTGCGGGCGCACCGACAGGCCCGTTACCTTGCCGCCGTCGATGCGTGGGATGAAGCCAATGCCTTGCTGGATTTCCTCACGCGTCACGCCTTGGCCAGCGCCGGGCACCGCGCGCTGCGAGGGAGCGTCCGGCGGCGGCGGCGCGGGTTCGGCGCCGGGCGCGGAGACAGACGCCGCTTGCGTACCCCCGCCGGACTGCCCGCCGGACTGCCCGCCTGATTGATCGAGGAACAACGCCTCTTCCGCGCCGCCGCGGCTCAGCGTCACATGGTCAAACGCCACGGCCTTGAGGGACAGCCCCGGCAGAATTTCGTCGCCCACCGAATAGCTGCTCTGGACGCCATCGGGTGTGGCGATAATCGCCGATCCTCGGCCAGTTGCGCCATTTAGTCGGGTGCCGAACAATGTCAGTTGCACCGCGGTGACTGCCGCCGCCGGGCTGTCTGTGCGCGCCGGATCGAGCCGGAAAAAGGGGTTCGGCCCGCGCAATATGTCGGCCGCGCCCAAATCCACGCCGGGCTCTGCCGGCCGCCAGGCTCCCAGCGGAGTAACCGGCGTTGCCACCGCCCATACCAGGCGCGCGCCCTGCACCGCGAGCGCGGCGATGAGCAGCATCCGGGCCACATCATAGGGGTTGATCCGCCGCAAAATGCCAAGCGCAGCGCCGCGCGGTACGATTGTGTCGAAGCGCATGCCTACTCCCTCGGATCGTGCCCCTGCTAGGCATTTATTGTTGCACTAATGCGCAATTCGCATGACGTTTTTGCGTCAGTACGGTGCGAGGCCGGCTCTGGAAATCTGACGGAATCTTTGCCACAACTGGCCTATGACGCCCGATCTCAAGCCCCCTGAGCGCCGCGCCAATTTTGGCGCCGGCCACCCGTCGCTGCCGGTTGTCGACTGGCTGAGCGCGCAGCCCGGCATCCAGAAAGTGCCGAACCCCAAGCTGACCTTGTTCGTTAAGCGCAATTTTCTGTCGCCCGCGCTTTGCGCCATGCTGATGGCGCAGATTGACGCGCGGCGGCGGCCCTCGACCGTTTCGGACTATAATGGTGACGATCAGTACCGCACGAGTGAAACATGCGACTTCGGCCGGGCAGACCTTGCGGCTGAACAGGTCAATCGCCTCATCACTGCCTTTTTGGGGCTTGATCCGCAGCATGGCGAGCCGCTTCAGGGCCAGCGATATGCCGTTGGCCAGGAATTCAAGGCGCATACCGATTATTTTGAGCCAACCGGCGTGGATTATGAAAAATACTGCTCGGTTGCCGGGCAGCGGACATGGACCGCGATGGTGTATTTGAACGAACCCGATGCCGGCGGCGCCACGCGGTTCAAGGCGATCGACAAAATTGTGCACCCGGAAACGGGCAAGTTGCTCATCTGGAACAATCTGCGGCCCGATGGCACGCCCAACCCGTCAACCCTTCATCACGGCATGAAGGTGCGCGCAGGGACAAAATATGTGCTGACCAAATGGTATCGGCTGCGCCCCTGGCGGTGAGCGGGTAATGCCGGAGCCCGACCGCCCCGGCCCCTTGTTTCGGCGGGCGGCGCACACCGGCTGCGGCTGCGCGTTGTCGTTTTTCAGTCATGAAAATGAATTTGTTCTGCAACACAAGCCGCATCGTCCTGTCACAACCGGCTCTTAGGACCAGCGCCGACGGATGCGCGAGGGGGGGAACCGACTCGTGGGTAGCTCGTCGCCTCACACGGCCACGCGGTCGGGTCAAAATTACACGCTGGAGACAGGGACAATGATGAACTCAAACCTACGCCGGGTGCTGTTTGCAACCGCATCCTTTGCGGTGCTGGGTGGTTGCGGTGCCAACGATATCGCGTCGCCGGGCACTGGCGGTAACGTAACCATCAACAACATCACCCCGGCCCCCGCGCCAACC
>JAKFUZ010000036.1 GCA_021732445.1 Sphingomonas sp.
GCTGCCCAGCTGGTTCCACCACTACAACACCGTCCACCCGCATCGCGCGCTTGGCTACCTCGCCCCGCGCGAATACATCACCCAATCAACCAGTGAGGAACTGTCCGGGAATTAAGGGGCAACGACAGGTGGTGGGTGTCCAGTCAAAACCAATGCGTGGTTGGAACAAGCCGCGTCCGTTGAGCGTACCGGTGTTCGAATAGCCATAGCGGTTGAAGAAATTGGCGTTGAAGACAGGCCTGCCGATGGTCTGGAAAAGGTCATAGCGCCCGCCATAGGTCACGTTGAGATCAGGCGTTACGGCCCAACTGTCTTGCAACCCGAACGTATAATTGACGTCGATGAAGTCGTTCACCGCATCGCCAAGGTCGCCCGACACAGGGCGTTGCAGCGTCAACGACGATGCATTGCCATTGATGAGATCAGCGATCGTATCGAAATTATAGGCACCAAGGCCGAAACGCAGAATGTTGTTGCGATTCCGATACCGGTCATAAGCCGCGACCAGTTTGAGATTATGATTGTCCAGCTTGAGCCGGGCGGTAAACGACGCCTGATAGGTATCGGCGAAGAAGGTATTGACCTGCCGGTTGATTTCCGTGCCGAACAGCAGGCGCGGCGCCCCAGGTGAACAGGCGGTAATGCTCGAAATATTGGGGCCGCCCAGCGCGTTGGTCACTGAATTTGGGTCGAGGCAGACAGTGAATTGGGGGAAATAATTGCCGGTGGTTGGCCCCTGACCACGAACCGAGCTTAGATAACCGACGCGGATTTCGGTTGAAAACTCGCTGCTCCAGTCGCTGTTGAGCTGAATCTGGCCCGAGCGTTGCAGCTCGGTGATCGTAACCGCGTTCGATATCAGGCCAAGCGACGGGGTTGAGGTGCTCGTGCTGGTATTCGACTGGTTGACGATCGAGTCATAGGAGTTGGTGTAGGTAAGAAAAAGTTTTTGCCGATCGTTGATGTTCCAGTCGATGCGGCCGACGATCTTTTCGTCGGTCTCGGGGCGTTGGCGAACGGGATCCCCGGCATCGAAATTATAGCGCGACCTGGCGATATCCTGAATCTGGGTGATTTGTGCGCTGGTCAAGTTGGGAATAGGGCTGGCGAAACCTTGATCGGCGGGGCCTGAAGCGACTGTTTGCCCTTGTGTCGTCCGTTCGCCCGTAACCTGGAAGAACAGCTTGTCCTTGATAATTGGCCCTGACAGGCTGATGCCATAGGTCTGGCTGTCATTCTGCCGACTGACCGTCCGGTTGACGACGCGCTTCGACGTCAGGCCAGGAGTGTTGATGCTCCAGAAACCCGTACCCTTGAATTCGTTGGTACCGGGCCGCAGCGTTACGTCGACCACGCCGCCAGTAAAACTGCCTTGGCTGATATCGACTGGCGCGACGCTGACTGAGACCTGCTCGATCGCGTCGAGCGGAATTGGGCCGCGTCGTGTGGGGCTCGAATCGGCGTTGAGACCGAAACGGTCATTGACGTTCGCACCGTTCACGGTGAACGCGTTGAACCGCGTATTGGTGCCGACGAAGGTGACTGTTCCGCTGTTGAAGTCATAATTGGCAAACGGGTCGCGCCGCTCGATTTCGCGCACATCGCGGTTGACGGTGGCAATGTTGCGTATCTGCTGCGCGGTGATGATGGTTTCCGGGTCCTGCGAGCTCGCTGCCGAGTGCAGCGAGCCCGCCGTGACGACAATCTCGGTTGTGTCGGCCAACTCCACCAAAAGATCGTAAGGCTGGCCGATCGCGGTATAGATGTCGGTAACGGTTGAACTACCGCTCTTGGTGCTCGCCACCAGCTTGAACGGACCGCCAGCGCGCAAACCGGCAAGTTGGAAGCTGCCATCCGCCGCTGCCGTCGTTGCTGAGACCGTACCGGAGGGAAGATGCGTGATGGTGACGGTTGCTCCGCTGACCGGATTGCCGCCAGAAACAACCCTGCCGCGAACAATTGCTGTAGTTTCCTGCGCAGATACCTGAAAAGGAGCGATTAGCGCAACAATAGCTGCGCCATACATCAAGTTGATGCGCATATTTTCCCCCGGGATTGTCAAGATTTATTAAAATGAAAATTCGATATGTGGTCGCTATGTTCGCAACATTGCAGACTCATTACAAAATCAGACTCGAAATTTTCCCGAGTCATATTTGGATGATTTGAAACCGCCTTGGACTTAATGTCTCGCGGCGACCGCTGCGTCGGTCCGTTGCGCGTCGAACCAGAACGCTGCGCGCATGACGATGAGGCGCGCGCCATCGGTCGATTGACACGAATGAGCAAAAGCGGACGCACGAAGAGCTACTTTGCATCAAAATGGTCGCATGGCGTCCGTCGATGCGCTGCGCTGACCGTCTTTCTTCGTTGAGTCGCAATGATCGGGAAGGTGCGGGCACACGACCTGCAAGGCATTTCACCTGCGATGAGCAATCTGGCGCTTGATCAAATCCTGACCGCACTCGCCGTCGAAGTGTATGAAGTGTCGTTCTGCGAATTCGCGGCGGACACGGCGGTGGTGATCGGGCCCGAAAACGCGATCGAGGTCCATTATGTGCTTACCGGCACATTGTTCGTCGACACGCCGTTGGGCCGTTCAGAAGTGCCTGCTGGCGGCATCGTGATTTTGCCGCCAGGCATCGTTCAGCGCGTGGCCAGCGCGTCTGATCCGGATAGGATATTCGACGCTGCTGAAATCTTCAGCGTGCGGCCCAACGGAATGTTCATGCTGAACGCTGCCGGGGACGATCCGGCGACAGCGCAAATCGTTTGCGGCCATATTCGCGCTGATTTTAGCGGCTCGTTCGGCCCACTCCAAGGAATAAGGCAACCGATCTGCTGTTCGTTGCAGGACCACCCGATCGTCGCTGCTGCGTTTGCAACGATCTTGCGGGAAGTAAGCGGCGTCGCGTTGGGCGGCCGGGCGTTGATCGGCGCGCTGATGAAGGCATGCCTTATCCTCGCGCTCCGCGAGCATGCTATGGAACATGGCGTTGCAAAAACGCTTCCCGGACTCTTTGAACGGCCGTCGCTTGCACGCGCAGTGGCGATGGTGCTGGAGGCTTCTGCTGCCCCCCTGTCCCTGAACAGCCTGGCCAAGGCCGCCGGGATGAGCCGTTCAAAATTCGCCAAGACCTTCGTCGACATGCTGGGCACGACGCCGATGGAGTTTGTCGCTCGAACACGTCTTGCGCACGGGCGGACTCTTGTCCTGTCGACCGATTTGCCGGTCTCCGATATTGCAATCAAGGTCGGATTTTCCAGCCGCAGCCATTTCAGCCGCGCTTTCAAAAATGCCTTCGGCTTGGATCCAACCACGCTGCGCCGTAACACCGGGACCGACTTGGAGAAGAGTTCGCAAGGACACGGCATGAACGCATTTTAGCCGCGCAAAAGGCCTGTGGTTTTTCCGAATTGACCCTTGCCCCCCAATTTGGGAACCGTGCCATATCAAGATGCCATCAAGAGCGTCCGACTTTTCGCCGAGGAAGTGCTGCCGACAATCCACAAACCGGGCGCAACGCCCAGCCCCCATCCAATGCTTGGCAATCCAATGGTCGCGTGACGGGAGGGGACAAAAATGCAACCCTTGTGCTGGCAACCGCAACAAGCCATCAGCCTGCTCTTCATTCATATATGTGCGTGCCACTGTGCGTAAATGGATCGTGGCGAGTAAGTCAGAATCACATTTGTCGCGCACCTCGCCGGTGCTTTGATTCTGTCTGATTGGTTGACGAACCTCTTGTTATTGGAGGAGCATGTGCGAAAATCGGATGACTCGACCGTCTTCAAAATGCGCGCCGCAGAAACGGGGGACGTGGCCGCGCTTCAGATGATTGAACATGATGCTGCGCGCCGGTACGATTCTCATGATGGGACGCGCTTCTGCCTTGCCCTTCCCAATCGTACCGACGACGAACACAGGCACGCCCGAGAGCATGGGCTGGCATTACTCAGTGAAATTGCGGGCGTGCCGACCGGGTTCGTTCTGGTGGTGCCGATGGACGGGCGGACTCACATCCTCGAACTCGCCGTGGCACTGGCTCAACAGGGACGCGGCCACGGTCGCGCGCTGATCGCGGCGGCGGAAGCTTGGGCAGCTCGACATGGCTTCCGCGAAATGACTCTGACGACCTTCCGCGATGTCGGTTGGAACGCGCCATTTTACGCGAGGCTCGGTTATGACATATTCGATGTGACACCGGGTCGCCCCGAACTTAGCGCGCTGATCGCCGACGAGATCGAGGCGGGCGTCCATCGCGCGCCCCGCGTGGCGATGCGCAAGATATTGTCCCCGTATATGGATTGAGCGTGGAACACGCCATCGGACAGGAAAGCATTGGCGAGTTTTCTCAAATTCGCCAGCTCATCCGGAACGCCTTCACAACCGCTTATTATACGAAGGACGATGGGCAGAAATTCGCTAAGGGCTTGCGCGGCCCGGAAATTTATCCGCCGGAACTCGCGCTAGTATTGGCTGGTATTGGAAAGTGAAGGTCGGCTGATCGCGCATGCCGTGCCGACGCGGCTATCGATCAACACCGTAGCTGATCCTTTCCCAATCCCGCGATTGACTTGCGTTGCGGTGACGGAGGGGATTTACAAACGTTGTAAATCTAATTGATTTTGCGCCATAAATTAAATTTCCTATTTTTAACCCCACACTCAACCCCACGATCATCCGCTGACCGTGGCGGAGACTGGCGTTCTCCCTTTAAATCCAGCCAATTTTGAATAGAGTTCAATGCAGGCGGACAACGATCCGCTGCGGCAGGGGCTGCGCGAGTTGGCGGGGGAGCGGCCATGGTGTTGCCGGACGGGCCCAACCAGCGTTGGTGACGGAAACTCGCGGTCTTCCATCACAGGCGAACCTTGAACGATCCACCGAACAGCGCTCGCCCGTCCGACGGCGTGCAAGCGACCGTCGATGTCAAATCGCTGGGGCTTGGCTGCAGCGGATTGTCGTTGATATCGATGTCCGCGCACACCTTTTGCGAGGTCAGGTTATCGCCGAACACCGCCAATTCATAACGGTTGTCGCGGCCGAACTGATAGGCCGCGCGCAAATCCAGATAGAATTGCGCGTTCTTGGTCAGCAGAAAGTCATCTCGAAATCGCAACGAATCGATCGATCTGGCAACGTAGCGCACGGCCCCTTGAAGGTTGAACCGAGACCCGTCATTCAGCCGGAATTCGCGGGCGATGACGGCATTGGCCGAGGTTCGGGGGGAGTTGGGCAGGACGTGCCCCTTGTCCAACCCGGCGATACCGCCTGAATCGGTGATCTTGGTATCGAGCCAGCCGAAATCGCCGTGCAGATGCCAGCCGCCGCCAGGATTGACATCGGCGGTCAGTTCCAGCCCGATCAATCGCGATTTGGGGATGTTGATGAACGCCGGTGTACCGTTCTGCACGGCAAAGGTCTGCAATCCTTGCAGATCATAATAAAAGACCGCGGCATTGAGGCGCAGCAGACGCCCGAGCACATCCGATTTCACCCCGGCTTCATAAGCGTTCAGCGTTTCGGGCGCGACCGGGTTGCGCCCGCCGCCAGAAAAGGCCGCAAGCGCGCGCGTGTCGAACCCGCCCGCCTTGAACCCGCGCGAATAGGACGCATAGCCGAGGATGGCATCGCTGAATTTATAGCTGATCGCGGCACGCGCGCTCAGCCGGTTGATTTCCTGGCGCGGGTTGAGCAGCGGCAACAGGCATGGCGGCGGTCCGCCGGTGACACGCCCGTCCGGCCCCACCACCACCGGCCCCGGCGGGCAGGTTTCGGGAGCACCGTTGGTCAGCGCCAGCGCAATATCGCGCGAGATGAAAGTGTTGACCGGAATCTGGCTTGCGGGGCTGTTGGCGACACCAAAGCGCGAGGTCGCGCTCTTGCTGTTGTTGGTGAAGCGCAAACCGGCCGTAACCGTCAATCGATGCGTGAGGTCGAAATCGCCCTGGCCGTAAACCGAAAGGTCTTCGTCCTTCTGGTTCAGGATGTTGAACGAAATCGTCTCGCCGCCCGGTTGCAGCGCGCCACCATTGTCGCGCCGCACGATCGTGCCTTGCACCAGATCCTCATGGAAATAGCCTGCTCCTGCGATCCAGCGGAACCCATATCTCTGTGGGGACGTCAGGCGGATTTCCGCCGCATAATCCTTGAACGTCGAATCCTGCTGCGTCTGGAACTGGAAGGTGTTGAAACCGGCAAAGTCATCCGCCAGTTGCACGCCCGTCTGGTCATAGGAGCCGATCGCGGTCAGCGTCGCAAATCCCAGTTCCTGATCGAGCTTGATGAAGCCACCACCGACATCGACATTGCTGCGCGCCGATGTGGTGTTGTAAATCTGGTCGTAATTGCTCGTCGACGGGTTGAACCCGGTAATGGTCACGCAATCGTTACCACGCTCGAAATTGCCGGATGTCGCAACGTCGGGGCAGGCCTGCGTTGGATTGGCAGGATTGCGCAGTCCCCGCGCCTTCACGCCGACATCGTTGCCGCGGTTCAGGCCGAAATGGCCGTTGAGCAAAATGTCGGTGCCTGGCGCTGGCTGCCAGACGAATTGCAACCGCCCCGAATAGCGCTCCCGGCGGCCAAGCTGTTCGCCTTCGCGTCCGGGTGCCACATTGGTGAACAGCCCGTCGCGCCGTTCGATCTGGAATGCCCCGCGCGTCGCCAGAGTGTCGGTCAGCGATCCGCCCAGCGCGCCTTCGGCATCGGCACGGTTATAACTGCCATAAGTGACATCGAGATAACCGCTCAGCGGATCGCCCGGTTTCGGTTTATTCGACAGATAACGCACCGCTCCACCCGTGGTGTTGCGGCCCAACAGGGTGCTTTGCGGCCCGCGCAGTACCTCCACCCGGTCCAGATCATAAACGCCCAGCACACCGGTATAAGGCGTCGCCAGATACACATCGTCCTGATAGATGCCGACCGCGCGATTGACGTTACCGTGGAAATTATTGGTGCCGACGCCACGAATCGTGATCGAGGTGTTGATGCTGTTCGATTCGTTGAGTGACAGATTGGGCGCGAGGCGGATAATGTCGTCGGCCTGGATCACCCCGCGCCGACGCAATTCCTCTTGCCCATAGGCTTGAAGGGCAATGGGCACGTCCTGGATGGATTGCACACGGCGCTGCGCCGTGACGAGAATCTCGCCCTGCGAGTCCGTTGCCTTGTCTTCCTCAGCAACCTCGCCCACCGCGGTGCGAGTCATTGCCGGTTGCGCTGCACGGGTCGCCGAGGGGTAGAATGCCGCGGCGCCGACGCTGGAACAGGCCAGCATAAGCAGCGCCTTGCGGAGACGGTTCGATTTCATCCGATACGTCATTCGATCCACCTTTTCATATTAAAATAGTAGGAATTATGGGCGCAGCGGGCCCATCGGGATTGTCAGCCGGATCAGCCGGGGAGCGGCTCCTTCAAGAGCAAACGATCAAGCAAGCGCTTCTCGAACCGTGCGCCGTCCGGCGCGCCATGCTGACGCGGATGCTCAAGCGTGATATCAATCGACATATCGATCCTGCCCTTGTCGAGCAGCACAACACGGTCCGCCAGATTCACCGCCTCGGGCACATCGTGCGTCACCAGAATCGCGGTAAACCGGTGGATCGACCACAACCGGGCAATCAGATCCTGCATCTCGATCCGGGTCAGCGCATCAAGCGCGCTCATCGGTTCGTCGAGCAACAACAGGCGCGGGCGCGACACCAACGCGCGAGCGAGCGCGACGCGCTGTCGTTGACCACCCGACAATGTCGACGGCCAGGCAGCGGCACGTTCGGCGAGGCCCACGGCAGCCAGCGCTTCCTGCACGCCTGGCAAGGCGTCACCCGTCCTCCCAAGCCCCGCCGCGACCCCGACCGCGACATTGTCCGCAACCGACAGCCAGGGCAGCAGGCGCGCGTCCTGAAACATGATGCGCAGATCGTGCGCAGCAACAAAGGGTTGCCCGCCGGTAAAGCGGATTTGCCCCGCATCCGGCCGGTCAAGCCCGGCGATCAGGCGCAGCAAGGTGCTCTTGCCCGATCCGCTCCGGCCGACCAGCGCCAGAAAGCTGCCGGGCGCGATCGTCAGATCGACGCCATCCAGCACCGTTTGCCCGGAAAAGCCGCGCGTCAGCGTCGACAGATCGACGCCGACCCCGTTGCCGGTTTCCACAACGCTCATCGCGCCTGCCCCTCCGCGGGCTGGAAATTGGGATGCCAGGGCAGATAGGCATGTTCGAGCAAGCGCACCGCGCTATCCGCCAGCTTGCCGAGCAAGGCATAGATCAGGATGGCCAGCACCACGACGTCGGTCTGCAGAAATTCACGCGCCTGCATCGCCATATGGCCAATGCCATCGGACGAAGCGATGGTTTCGGCGACGATCAATGTCAGCCACATCGTCCCCAGTCCGTACCGAAGCCCGACGAAGATCGACGGCAGCGCCCCGGGCAGAATGACCCGCCGGAACAGCCGCCATCCCCTCATGCCATAGGCGCGGCCCATTTCCACCAGTTGCGGATCAGCGGTGCGGATGCCGTGATAGCTGTTGATATAGATCGGGAAAAACACGCCAAGCGCGACCAGGAACAACTTGGCGCTTTCCCCGATGCCGAACCACAGGATAACCAGCGGGATCAACGCCAGATGCGGAACATTCCGGACCATCTGCAACGATGGATCGAGCAATTGGCGGCTGAACGCCGACAATCCATTGGCGGCGCCAAAGCCCAGCCCCAGCCCGCCACCGATCAGGAACCCCAGCATCGCCCGCGAAAAACTGATGCTGATATTGTCGACCAGTTCACCGGTGCGGAGCAGGCGCCATCCCGCCACCGCAACCGCGCTTGGCGCGGGCAGGAGCGTCGATGACAGCAAATGCCCGCGAACCGCCGCTTCCCAGACCACAAGCAGCAGCACCGGAACAATCCAACCGATCAGGAAGCGCAAGCGCATCAAGAGTCCTGCGGGGCTGGAGCAGCTTTGGGCGCGGGTTGAACCGGAAACCGGTCAAACCCGATCACCTCCCCACGCGGTTGTTGCGTAGCGTCCGGCGTCGCCGACGAGCGTGCCGCAGGCCGGTCGAGCGGCAGCAACGGAAACACCAGCTCGGCAAAGCGATATGCTTCCTCCAGATGCGGATAGCCCGACAGGATGAACAGGTCGACGCCGATGTCGCGATATTCCTTGAGCCGTGCCGCCACGGTCTCGGGGTCGCCGACGATCGCGGTCCCCGCCCCGCCACGGACAAGGCCCACCCCCGCCCAAAGATTGGGGCTGACGACCAGCCGGTCCCGGTCGCCGCCGTGCAGGTCGGTCATCCGCTTCTGCCCGACGGAATCGTGATTGGCAAAGCTCGCCTGGGCCGACTTGATCGTGTCGTCATCCAGATATTTGATCAGGTCGTCCGCCGCTGCCCAGGCTTCGGCGTCGGTATCGCGGACAATCACGTGCAGCCGCATCCCGACGCGGATCGACCGACCACGCGCCGCGGCACGTTGGCGCACATCGGCGATCTTTTCAGCGGCAAGCGCGGGCGGCTCGCCCCAGGTCATGAAAGCGTCGCCAATGTCGGCGGTCAGATCCAGCGCGGGATCGGACGATCCACCGATGTAGATAGGGGGATGCGGGCGTTGCACCTGGGGAAATACGATCCTGGCGCCTTCGACCCGCAAATGATCGCCAGCGAAATCGACTTGCTCCTCGGTCAGCAACCGTTGCCAGATTTCCATGAATTCGCGCGTCAACGCGTAGCGCTGGTCGTGCGGGTGAAACGACCCGTCGCCCGCCAGCTCAACCGGGTCGCCCCCCGTCACGACGTTGATGAGCAACCGACCGCCCGATATCCGATCAAACGTCGTCGTCATGCGCGCGGCAACCGTTGGCGAGATGATGCCCGGCCGCACCGCGACGAGGAATTTGAGGCGCTTGGTCACCGGTACCATTGCAGATGCCGCAACCCAGGGATCCTCGCAGAAACGCCCCGTCGGCACCAATACGCCTGAATAGCCCAGATCATCGGCGGCGCGCGCGACTTGCGTCAAATAATCCAGAGTGACCTCGCGGCCGCCGATGGCCGTGCCCAGGTGGCGCCCATCGCCTTGAGTCGGCAGAAACCAGAGAATTTCCATAGTGATACTTTCTGAAATTAACCGATGGGCGCCATCGCGCCGGAAACTGCCACCGGTCGCTTCAGCAATCCGGCGGCCAGAAACGTGTCGGCAATCCGTTGCTGCTCGACGATGGGGGCGGCATCGATCGCCTTCGCGCCAAAGCGCGCATGGGAGAGCGCCACCTTCCAGACCGAAGCGGCCAGGCCGGAATTTGCCTCAAGCACAATTGCCGCCTCGTGGGGGTGATCGTTGATCCACTGTCCGGTTAGGCGCAATTCGTTCAGGATCAGCGCGACAAGCGACTTTTCGGCGGCAAAGTCTGTGCGGGCGATGTAGAAATAATGATTATCGCTCGCCCCGCGCGCATCGGCGAGAACGCGGGCATGGCCTGCCGCGATGGCCGACGACATCAGCGGATCCCAGATCGCCCAGGCATCGATACTGCCATTGGCCAGCGCAGCCCCGGCATCGGCGGGCTGCAGATAGGCGATGTCGATCTGCCCGGGGTTAAGTTGGTGACGCCGTAGTAGCGAAAGTAGCAGATAATGCGCGTTTGAACCGCGCGTAACCGCTACCCTCCCGCCCTTCAAACTCGCCAGATCGGTTACGCTGGACCGGGCCCCCACAAGCAGCGCCACCAGCATCGGTGCCGCAGGCTCATAGCCAACATATCGAATCGGCAGACCATTTGCGGTGGCGAAAATCGGCGGCGTATTGCCTGTCATCCCGAAATCGAGCGCGCCTGCCCCCATTGCCTCCAGCAAGTCAGGCCCGGCGGGAAATTCGTTCCAGCTCGTGCCAATCCCCTTGGCCGCAAGCATGAGCTCAAGGCGGCCGCGCACGCGCAGGCCAATCATCGGCCCAGCCTTGGTATAGCCCAATCGAACGATCCTGCCGGACGTACCGCGATGCAGGAGAGAAGGGGCTGCCAGTGCTGCAATCCCAACCGCGACGCCGCCTGAAACCAACGCGCGACGGCCTAGCGGCACCGTGCTCGACCCGCATCAAGTTTCAAAAGAGCTGCTACATGGCCACCGTTGGAAATGCTCCATACACGGCACAGCAATCCGCCGCAGAACCTCGCCAATTCCAACCCTGCAACCACTGCCTGTCACCCAACACATCACTATCCAAAAGCTGGTTCTTAATTCCTACCGTGTCAATGGGAATAAAGCGACCTATCTCGCTAAAGCGACCAGGCCGCATCGGTTCGCAAACAGTCAGGCCGCGCGCGAATTCAGCCGATGAGAAGAGGTTTTATCGTTATATTACAATATATAACTGATATTTATGCCGGTTTGATTGGAAAGGTGGAGGCAATCGCTTTCCCGAAGTCAATCGGATGACAGAGTGAAGCGTCCCGGATTTCCCGGAGGCGGTTTGGTTTGAGTCACGCGACCATATCGAGGTCTTGTTTGGCGGCATAGTAGTTGGCTTCGGCCTCGGCAGGCGGGATGTGGCCGATGGGTCCGAACAGG
>JAKFUZ010000032.1 GCA_021732445.1 Sphingomonas sp.
CGTTGCGCCCGTGCCCCCTCCCGCCGCGCCGCCGCCCACGCGCAGCGCGGGCGACAGCCTGTTGTCGCGCCAGGAGTTGCAGACAAGACTGTTGCGCGAGGCCGACGAATCGCGGATGAACGCGCTTGAAGAAGCGCGCCGCCGCGAAGAGCGCGAGCGCCAGGAAGCTGCCGAAGACGAGCGCCGCCGCGCTGAAGAAGCCAGAAATAGCCCCGCACCGATTGACGCAGCAGCCGCCAGCGCCGCTGTCACGCCAGCCCAAACGACGCCTGAACCGCCCGCTGAGCACGGCGCGCCGGCCACCGAGGTTGCGCTGGACAATACGCTGCCCGCCCCGCGCCGCTTTACCCCGGTTGCTCGCCCTGAGCGGCCACAGCCTCCCCGCAAGGCAGAGGCCGAGGCGCGACCCGAGCCGGCACCCGCTCGCATGGCCGAGCCATCCTCGGCGCCGTCCGGGCCGTCCGGCCCCATGGGCGGCGCCAAGCGCGCGCCGGAACCGGCACCGCGCCCCGCGCGCGACCGCAAGGGTGTCGATGACCGGCGTCAGTCGGGCAAGCTCACCGTCAACCGGGCGCTGAACGATGGCGATGGTTCGCGCGCGCGCTCGCTCGCTGCGCTAAAACGCGCCCGCGAAAAGGAAAAGCGCCACATTGGCGGCCCACGCGAGCCGCAGGCCAAGCAAGTCCGCGATGTCGTGGTGCCCGAAGCGATCACAGTGCAGGAACTCGCCAACCGCATGGCCGAAAAGGGCGCGGATCTGGTGAAGGCGCTGTTCAAGATGGGCATGCCGGTTACCATCAATGCAACGATCGATCAGGACACGGCTGAACTGCTGGTGACGGAGTTTGGCCACAACATCACCCGTGTGAGCGATGCCGATATCGACATCGCGCTCGACACCACCGACGATGCCGACGACAGCCTGCTGCCGCGGTCGCCCGTTGTCACGATCATGGGCCATGTCGATCATGGCAAGACCAGCCTGCTCGACGCGCTGCGCGGCACCGATGTCGCGGCCGGTGAAGCCGGCGGCATTACGCAGCATATCGGCGCCTATCAGGTGACGATGGCGGACGCCTCGCAGATCACCTTCCTCGATACGCCGGGTCATGAGGCGTTTACCGAAATGCGCGCGCGCGGCGCCAATGTGACCGACATCGTCATCCTCGTGGTCGCCGCCGATGACGGGCTGAAGCCACAGACGGTCGAAGCGATCAACCACACCAAGGCGGCCGGTGTGCCGATGATCGTCGCGATCAACAAATGCGACAAGCCCGACGCCAACCCGCAAAAGGTGCGCGAGGCGCTGCTGCAATATGACGTGATCGTCGAGGAATTGTCGGGCGACGTGCAGGATGTCGAAGTCTCCGCGCTCAAGCGCACCGGGCTTGCCGAACTGACCGAGAAAATCCAGCTCCAGGCCGAATTGCTGGAACTGAAGGCCAATCCCGATCGGATGGCCGAAGGCAATGTGATCGAGGCCAAGCTCGACAAGGGTCGGGGGCCGGTGGCAACGATTCTTGTCGCCCGCGGCACGCTGCGCGTCGGCGACGTGTTTGTGGTGGGCGCGGAAAGCGGCAAGGTCCGCGCGCTCATCAACGACAAGGGCCAGATGGTGCAGGCAGCGGGCCCTTCGGTGCCGGTTGAGGTGCTGGGCCTGTCGGGCGTTCCGCGCGCTGGCGACCCGCTGCAGGTGGTGGAAAACGAGGCGCGTGCCCGCGAAGTCGCCGAATATCGCCAGAGCGTGCTCACCAGCAAGCGCACGACATCGACGCCGGCCAGCCTTGAGTCGATGTTCTCGGCGCTTAAGGAAAAGCAGGCGATCGAATATCCGCTGGTGGTGAAGGCCGACACCCAGGGCTCCGTCGAGGCGATCGTTGCCTCCATCAACAAGATATCGACCGACGACATCCGCGCGCGCGTGCTCCATTCGGGCGTGGGCGGCATCACCGAAAGCGATGTGACGCTGGCCGGCGCTTCGGGCGCGCCCATCATCGGCTTCAACGTGCGCGCCAACGCCAAAGCGCGCGAAATTGCCGAGCGGCAAAAGGTCGCGCTCAAATATTACGACATCATTTATGATCTGATCGACGAGATCCGCGCCGGCATGGCCGGTGAACTTGGGCCCGAAGCGTTCGAAACCGTCGTTGGCCGTGCCGAAATCCGCGAGGTTTTCCCGGCCGGCAAGCATGGCCGCGCCGCCGGCCTGCTGGTCACCGAAGGCATCATCCGCAAGGCGCTCAAGGCCCGCATCACGCGTGCCGATGTCATCACCTATCAAGGTGAAATCGCCTCGCTGCGCCGCTTCAAGGATGATGTGGCAGAAGTGCGCGCAGGGCTTGAATGCGGCGTGACCTTCACCCAGAATTTCACCGACATCAAACCCGGCGACTTCCTGGAAACCTTCGAGGTCGAACTGCGCGAACGGACGTTGTAAATGGCACTGGGCGTCCCCACCCCTATCCTGCGCAGCTTCGACGAAGCGCGAACAAAGGCATTTTATCTCGATTTTCTGGGCTTCGAGCTGATGTTCGAGCACCGGTTTGAGCCTGGTGCGCCGCTATACATGGGTATCCGCAAGGATGCCTGTATGCTCCATCTGTCGGAACATTATGGCGATGGCACGCCGGGGTCTGGCGTGCGGATCGCAGTGGATGACGTGGTGGCCTATGCTGCGGCGCTGCGCGCGAAGAATTTTGGTAGTTCGCGCCCGCATGAACCGCAGGCGCAGGAATGGGGTGCGCTCGAAATCGTGATACCCGACCCGTCGGGCAACCGCCTGACCTTTTATTCGGAATTGGCCGATGGCGCGGCCCGCTGAAACCCCCGAATCCCGCTCGGTCCGCGTGTTGCGCGTGGGCGAGCAGGTGCGCCACGCGCTGGCCGACATCCTCGCGCGCGGCGAGGTGCATGACGAGACGCTTGCAAAACATCTCGTGACGGTAACTGAAGTGCGCATGTCGCCTGACCTTCGCCACGCAACCGCGTTCGTGAAACCGCTGCTGGGCAAGGACGAGGCGGTAGTGCTGAAAGCGCTGCGCACCAACACCGCCTATCTGCAAAGCGAAGTCGCGCGGCGGGTGAATACGAAATATGCCGCGAAACTGAAATTTCTCGCCGATGAGAGCTTTGACGAAGGCAGCCATATCGACAGCTTGCTGCGCGACCCCAAGGTCGCCCGCGACCTGACGCGCGACGCCGAGGCGGACCAGGCTGGCTGACGCGCCCCAACCCACGCTCCACGGCTGGATCATCCTCGACAAGCCGCTCGGGCTTGGCTCGACCCAGGCCGTGTCTGCGGCCAAACGGGCGTTGCGCGCGGGTGGCTATGGCAAGGTGAAGGTGGGGCATGGCGGCACGCTTGATCCGCTGGCAACCGGGGTGCTGCCCATCGCGCTTGGCGAGGCGACGAAGCTCGCCGGCCGGATGCTCGACAGCGACAAGGTGTATGACTTCACGGTTCGGTTCGGCGCCCAAACCGATACGCTCGACGCCGAGGGAACGCCAGCGGCGACGAGCGATGCGCGGCCAACGCCCGCCCAGGTGGCCTCGGTGCTCCCGCGCTTTACTGGCGACATCGCGCAAGTGCCGCCCGTCTATTCGGCGCTGAAGGTGGATGGCGCGCGTGCTTATCGCCGCGCGCGCGCCGGCGAGGAGCTGGTGCTGGCGAGCCGCGACGTGACGATCCACAGCCTGCAATTGTCGCCAGCGCAGAGCCCGCCTGCCCAAGCCACGGCGGCGTTGCAGGAAATCACGCTTACCGCCCATGTCTCCAAAGGCACCTATATCCGCAGCCTTGCGCGCGACATCGCCCTGGCGCTCGGCACGGTCGGCCATGTGGTGATGCTGCGCCGTGTGAAAGCGGGACCGTTCACGCTCGACCACGCGATTACGCTGGACAAACTCGGCGAATTGGGCCATGCGCGCGTCCTTGAAGACAAACTTCTGCCGCTGAGGGCGGCGCTGGACGACATCCCGGCGGTTTCCCTTGCCCCCGATCAGGCAGAGCTGCTCCGCAAAGGGCAGAGGGTGATTGGGGTTGCCGTGAACGATGGCCTTTGTTTCGCGATGCTGGGCGACGTCCCCATCGCGCTTGCACAGGCCCAAGCTGGAGAAATCCGGGTCGTGCGCGGCTTCAACCTGTGATGTGATGTCGAAGGAACGAAGCAAATGTCGATTACACAAGAGCGCAAGGAAGCGCTCGTCAAGGAACATGGCCGCGCCGAAGGCGATACCGGCTCCCCTGAAGTTCAGGTCGCGATCCTCACCGAGCGCATCCGCAATCTGACCGAACATTTCAAGGGCCACGCCAAGGATAACCACTCGCGCCGCGGCCTGCTGATGATGGTTAACAAGCGGCGCTCGCTGCTTGACTATCTGCGCCACAGCGATGGCCCGCGCTATACCGATCTCATCGCGAAGCTTGGCCTTCGCAAATAACCCAAACGGCGCCTTTTCCGGCGCCGTTTTCTTATCCCCGCCAGTGACGCGGGCGTTAACCGGGCAGCGGGCAATTCGGCTCCCTTGTCCTGCGAGGCCAAAAAGGGCCTCACTCCGCGCGGGCCGGTTTAGCCCGCAGACAGGCCCCGTTGGCATCCGGCCGGCGGCGTTGAAGGAAATAAAATGTTTGATACGAAAACTGTAAGCATCCAGTGGGGCGGCAAGACCCTCACGCTGGAAACGGGCCGTGTTGCCCGCCAGGCCGACGGCGCGGTCCTCGCGACGCTTGGTGAAACCGTTGTGCTGTGCGCGGTAACGGCCGCAAAGTCAGTGAAGGAGGGCCAGGATTTCTTCCCGCTCACCGTGCACTATCAGGAAAAATTCTCGGCCGCCGGGCGCATTCCCGGTGGCTTTTTCAAGCGGGAGCGGGGTGCCACTGAAAAGGAAACGCTGACCAGCCGCCTGATCGACCGCCCGATCCGCCCCCTGTTCCCGGAAGGTTTCTACAACGAAATCAACGTGATTTGCCAGGTGCTCAGCTATGACGGCGAAAATGAGCCAGATATTCTGGCGATGGTCGCGGCCTCTGCCGCGCTCACCATTTCAGGTGTGCCGTTCATGGGGCCAATCGGCGCCGCGCGCGTTGGATATGTTGATGGCGCCTATGTGCTGAACCCCACGCTTGACCAGATCAAGCAGGGCGAGCTCGACCTGGTGGTGGCGGCAACCCATGCCGCGGTCATGATGGTCGAATCCGAGGCCAAGGAGCTTTCGGAAGAGGTAATGCTCGGCGCGGTGCAGTTTGCCCATGCCGCGTGCCGTGAGGCGGCCGACGCGATCATTGGTTTAGCGGAACAGGCCGCCAAGGAGCCCTGGGAGATGGCCGAGCAGGCCGATCTTTCGGCCGCCAAGCAAAAGCTGCGCGATCTGATCGGAGCGGACATTGCCGCCGCCTATAAGGTCACCGACAAATCGCAGCGCTCCGGCCTGCTGAACGAGGCCCGTGCCAAGGCCAAACAAGCCTTTGCCGACGCAACCCCGCAGGACCAGATGGCTGCCAGCAAGCTGATGAAGAAGCTTGAGGCCGAAATCGTGCGCGGCGCCATTCTTAAGGACGGCCAGCGCATCGACGGCCGTACGACAACGCAAATCCGCCCCATCGAGGCGATGGTCCATTTCCTTCCCCGCGCGCACGGCTCGGCGCTGTTCACGCGCGGCGAAACCCAGTCCATCTGCACGACGACGCTTGGTACCAAGGATGCCGAGCAGATGATCGACGGGCTGACGGGCCTGTCGTACGAGCGGTTCATGCTTCACTACAACTTCCCGCCCTATTCGGTCGGCGAAGTCGGTCGCTTCGGGGCGCCGGGGCGTCGTGAAGTCGGGCACGGCAAGCTTGCCTGGCGCGCGCTGCACCCGGTGCTGCCGCCGATGGAGGAGTTTCCCTACACCATCCGCGTGCTGTCTGACATCACCGAGTCCAACGGCTCGTCGTCAATGGCAACGGTGTGTGGCGGATCGCTGTCGATGATGGATGCAGGCGTGCCGCTCAAGCGCCCCGTCAGCGGCATTGCGATGGGCCTGATCCTGGAGGGTAAGGATTTTGCGGTCCTGTCCGACATTCTGGGCGATGAGGATCATCTGGGCGACATGGATTTCAAGGTCGCCGGCACGTCCGAAGGCATCACCACGATGCAGATGGACATCAAGATCGCCGGCATCACCGAAGAGATCATGCGCACCGCACTCCACCAGGCAAAGGAAGGCCGCGCGCATATTCTTGGCGAAATGGCCAAGGCGCTCGGCGAGGTGCGTTCGGAACTCTCCGCGCACGCCCCGCGCATCGAAACGCTGCAGATCGACAAATCCAAGATCCGTGACGTCATCGGCACTGGCGGCAAGGTGATCCGCGAGATCGTGGCAACCACCGGCGCCAAGGTCGATATCGACGATGAGGGCATCATCAAGGTGTCGTCCTCCGACGTGAGCCAGATCGAAGCCGCCATCAACTGGATCAAGGGCATTGTCGAGGAAGCCGAAGTCGGCAAGGTCTATAACGGCAAGGTCGTGAACCTCGTCGATTTCGGCGCCTTTGTGAACTTCATGGGCGGCAAGGACGGCCTTGTCCACGTCTCGGAAATCCGCAACGAACGGGTCGAAAAGGTCTCCGACGCGCTCGTCGAGGGGCAGGAAGTCAAGGTCAAGGTTCTCGAAATCGACCCGCGCGGCAAGGTGCGCCTGTCGATGCGCGTCGTCGATCAGGAAACCGGTGCCGAACTGGAAGATACACGGCCGGCACGTGAACCCCGCGAAGGCGGCGATCGCCCGCGCAGTGATCGGGGCGACCGCGGTGATCGTGGTCCGCGTCGTGATGGCGATGGCGGCCGCGGTGGTCGTGGCGGCGGCGGCGGGCGTGGCCCGCGCCGTGACGGCGGCGATCGCGGCCCGCGCCCTGAGCGTGCCGGTGGCAATGATGATGGCCCCGCGCCCGAATTCGCGCCCGCCTTTCTGACCGGTGACCGCGACTAAGCAACCCGACGAAAGTTTGGGAGAGGATGAAGGGGGCTCGCGGCGACGCGGGCCCCCTTTTTTCGGTGTCCCCTGCCCACGTTTCTGCTCACGCGCTGGCGCCGCCATCGCTGCTGATCGCTGGCACCATGACAGCCGTCAGGAGCCGCCTGCGCTCCAGTGCGCTGGCCTTTGGCTGGCGGTCGATCTACGGTGTCGCCACCGGGATCGGCCGGCCAACCTCAAGGAATCGTCCGTGGGCTGGAGAAGAAATTTGGCCGCCGCTGCGCTGGCGGTACTGGCTGTCGGTGGGCCCGCTCAAACGCAATCGCCGTCGCTGGACGCCGTGGTTGCGAACGCGATGACGAAAACCGGAGCACGGGGCATTGCCCTGGCCGTGATCGAACGGGGCAGGCCGGTATTTGTGCGCAGCTATGGCGTGCGAAATGCAGCCGGTGAGCCGCTTGAGCGCAACACCATCATGTACGGCGCGTCGCTCACCAAATCAGTGTTTGCCTATACCGTGATGCAGCTTGTCGATGAAGGAAAGCTTGATCTTGACCGGCCTTTGGCCACCTACCTCGCCAAGCCGCTGCCCGACTATGGCAATCTGGATGCCTATGGAAATTGGGGTGATCTGGCGGACGACGATCGCTGGCGCAAGCTAACGGCGCGTATGGTGCTTACCCACAGCACGGGCTTTGCTAACTTCTCGTTTGTCGAGCCAGATGGCAAATTGCGTTTTCATTTCGATCCGGGCAGCCGCTATGGATATTCGGGCGAAGGCATGATGCTGCTTCAGTTCGCCATCGAACAGGGCCTGGGGCTGGACCTGGGCGCGGAGATGCAACGCCGCGTATTTGACCGGTTTATGATGCCAAACACCAGCCTGATCTGGCGGGCGAACTTCGCCGCGAACCTGGCTGATGGCTGGAAGATTGACGGCAGCGTCGAGCCCCATGACGAACGCAGTCGGGTGCGCGCAGCAGGTTCCATGGATACGACGATCGGCGACATGGCCAATTTTGTGGCAGGGTTCATGCGCGCAGAAGGGATCACCCCCCGGAGCCGGGCCGAAATGTTGCGGCCGCAACTGCCGATCACGACAGCGCGACAATTCCCGAGCTTGGCCCCGGAAAGCCCGCCAGCGGCGCGCATCAAGGGGCTGTCGGCCGGTCTTGGCGTCATCACCTTTATGGGGCCTCAGGGGCCGGGCTTTTTCAAGGGCGGCCATAATGACTCAACCGGCAACACCTGGGTCTGCCTGAAACGCCGCAGCAAATGCATAATAATATTGTCGAACGACGTTCGGGCAGAGGCGGCGTTTCCCGCGATTGTACGGGCCGCATTGGGTGAGACCGGTGCGCCCTGGACGTGGGAATATGGCACAGGCGCACGATGACACGCACAGCGCAGACGAATGGGTGGGGGGTTCTGTTGCCCGGCCCCCCCGGGCCGCTGGAATCCACTTCTGTTGCCCGGTGTGGCCCGAACCGCGTTCAAGCGTCGTAACCTAGGCCGTTAGGCCGTTAGTTACGCGGCAATCGCGAGTGCTTCGTTATCGTTAGCACTTGTGGTTTTGAGCCTTTTACGGGTTACTCAGCCCGGGCAAAAACAGCGCCTTTCAACACACGTCGATCCTGGTTCGGCCCCGTCAGAGGCCCCGTTTCCACGAGGCTTTTGGTGGAGCCGCCGGGTACTGCCCCCGGGTCCGCTGCATCTAGTTCACGCCGCACTTTATCACCATAGCCGGGCACGCCCGGCACCAGCAGATATAAGCGCTGCACAAAAAATGAAAAGAGGCGCCTTTTGCTCGCCATAAACCGCGTTCATATAGCAGCTTGTTATGTTGACGCAGCGTTCCCGCTACGCGCTCCGCGCGATGCTATATCTGGCCGAAGCCCCGCCCGGCTCCCCACCCATCGCGATGAACCGCATCGCGGCCGAAGCCAAGGTGCCGCGGAAGTTTCTTGAACTGATCCTCGCCGACTTGCGCGACTCAGGCTTTGTCCACAGCCATCGCGGCAAGCATGGCGGCTATTGCCTGTCGCGCGCCATTCATCTGATTTCGCTGGGAGAAATCATTCGCGTGATCGAAGGGCCACTGGCGCTGATCCCCTGCGTCAGCCGCACTGCCTATAAAAGCTGCGACGATTGCCCAAACGAGGCCCAATGCGCCATCCGCCACGCGATGATGCGCGTGCGCGATGAGACCGCGCGCATTCTTGATGGCACCAGCCTGGCCGACGCGCTTGCCGAAGACCTTGCCGCTGCCTGATTGCGCAGGCAGCGGCAGGCGCTGCCATCAGCTTTTGCGCAGCTCGTCGCGAATTTCGCGCAGCAACGTTACATCTTCGGGCTCGCCGGCAGGCACTTCAACCGCCGGCGGCGTCATTTTGTTAACCTGACGAATCATCAGGAAGATGATGAAAGCGATGATCACAAAATTCACCGCTTGCGTGATGAACTCGCCATAACCGAGCAGCGGCACGCCGGCCTTTTTGAGCGCGGCATAATCGGTGGAGCCTTGCAGCGCCGCCGGCACCTCGCCCAACACCATGAAATAGCTCGAAAAATCCAGTCCGCCAAAGATTTTGCCGATGACTGGCATGATGATGTCGTCGGTCAGCGAGGTAATGATCTTGCCGAACGCTGCACCAATGATGACCGCCACAGCCAGGTCCATAACATTACCGCGCGCAATGAAATCACGAAATTCCTTGAACATTACCGACTCCCACCCGATTTGAGTTTTGGAATAGTGGCCCTGTCCGGTAAAAGGTCAAGGCACTGATGCTGGAGGGAAGAGCACATGACGCGACGTTTGGGTATTGCGCTGGCCGCGGCCGGCCTGTTGTCGGCCTGCGGGCTGAACAGCGTGCCGACTGCCGAGGAAACCGCCAAGGCACGCTGGGCAGATGTCCAGAATGAATATCAGCGCCGGGCCGATCTCGTCCCCAATCTCGTCGCGACCGTAAAGGCCGCTGGCGGGCAGGAAAAATCCATCCTGGTGGAAGTGACGCAGGCGCGTGCAGCCGCCAACACCATTCGCGTTTCGGCCAGCGACCTGTCGGACCCGGCCAAGCTCCAGCAGTTTGATCGCACCCAGGGAGCGCTCGGTTTGTCGCTCCAGCGGCTGCAAGAGGCCTATCCAGAACTGCAATCGCAACAGGGTTACAAAACGCTTCTGTCGCAGCTTGAGGGCACCGAAAACCGCATCACCATTGCCCGGCGTGACTATAATGGCGCGGTGCAAAGCTATAATACCACCATCCGCACCTTCCCCGATGCCATTGGCGCGAAGATCTTCTACGGCGCCAAGCCGCTCGTGCCATTTGCCGCGACCACGCCCGGCGCCGAAACCGCGCCCAAGGTTGATTTCGGCACGGGCAACTGAGCGGCACGGCCGCGAACGGACGGGCAATGCGCCATCTTCACCTGATGCTTGCGCTGGTCGGGCTGCTGATTTTCGGCGGTCCGGCCGCGGCACAAAGCTTTCCGCCGTTCACCGGCTTCGTGGTCGATGCCGCCAATGTGCTGCCCGACGCGACCAAAGCCGAGCTTGCGGCCAAACTTGCGGCACTGCAACATGACACCAAGCGGCAGCTCGTCGTGGCCACGATCCCCGATCTTCAGGGCTATACGCTGGAGGATTATGGCTATCGGCTGGGCCGCGCCTGGGGGGTGGGCCTCAAAGACGTGAACAACGGCGCGATCCTGTTCATCGCGCCAAATGAACCGCCAGGGCATCGCGGCCCGCGGATTGAGGTTGGCTATGGGCTGGAGCCCATACTCACCGACGCGCTGTCGTTTGACATCATCGACACCAAAATGATCCCGCTGCTGAAGGCGGGGCAAGTGCCCGACGCAATGACCGCAGGCGCCGATGCGATCATCGCGCAACTGCGCGCCGCCCCCGATGAGGCGAAAGCGCGGACGGATGCCGCGGCTGCCGCCTTCGACAAAAGCCACCGGCGCGGAACCTCCAAGAGCGGCGGCGTTCCCATCACGCTCATCTTTTGGCTGTTCGTCATCGGCTTTCTGCTGCTGTCGCGCTTTCGCAAACGGACATATGGCAAGCGCTATGGCGGCAATGACGGGCCGATCATTTTGTGGGGGCCGGGGCTTGGCAGCGGCTGGAGCGACGGATCACAGCACCGTTCCGGCGGCTGGGGGAGTGGCGGCGGCTGGGGCGGCGGCGACAATGATGGCGGCGGTGGCT
>JAKFUZ010000030.1 GCA_021732445.1 Sphingomonas sp.
GCAGCAGCGGCCCAATCAGTTCCCACTCCGCGTCCGACAAATCCCCGCGACCCATGACTGCTCCTCAAAAAGCAGCCTTGAATCAGAACCAAGCGAGTTTGGGAATCCCTTTTGTCAACACAGCCTAGGCCAAACAAGTTCCGAAGAGTCCGGAAGGCTTCGGATTGCCGATCAAGGACATGTCATGAGTGAAATTAGAGTAGCGTTGATTGGAATTGGAAATTGTTCTGGCTCGCTGGTTCAAGGGCTTGCTTATTATTCGAATGGCGAAATCAGCGACGGACTTATTCATGAACGCATTGGCACTTATTCGCCTAGGGATGTGAAAGTCGTGCTCGGCATCGACATCGATGCCCGCAAGGTGGGCCTTGATGTGGCCGACGCCATTTTTGCGATGCCGAACAACATGCTTGTTTTTCACCGCGACGTTGCGCCGACGGGCGCCAAGGTCATCATGGGAAAAATTCTCGACGGCGTGGCACCGCATATGACAACCGCAGGCGATCGCGGGTTCCAGCTCGCGCGCAACACCGAGCCTACCGAAGCGGAAATCGTTGAAGCGTTGAAAGCCGCAAAGGTCGACGTGGTCGTGAATTTTCTGCCCGTCGGGTCACAGGCTGCCAGCGAGTTTTACATGAACTGCGCGCTCGAAGCCGGGGCTGCGGTTGTCAATTGCATCCCGGTTTTCATTGCCAGTGATCCCGTCTGGGCAGAACGGTTTCGCGCGCGCGGGCTCCCGATTGTGGGTGACGACATCAAGGCGCAGATCGGGGCCACGATCCTGCATCGCACGCTTTCGGATTTGTTCGGTGCGCGCGGCGTTACCGTTGACCGCACCTATCAATTGAACACGGGCGGCAACACCGATTTCATGAACATGCTCGATCGCAACCGCCTTCAGGACAAGAAAGAGTCGAAGACCGAAGCTGTGCAGGCGGCCCTTGCGCAACGGCTCGACGATGAAAATATCCTGATCGGCCCATCGGAATATGTGCCGTGGCAGAAGGATAACAAAATCTGCTTCCTCCGCATCGAGGGAACGAATTGGGGCGGCGCGCCTGTCAATATCGAGCTGCGCCTGTCGGTGGAGGACAGCCCTAATTCGGCCGCGTGCGTGCTTGATGCCATCCGCTGCTGCAAAGTGGCGATGGACCGCGGAGAGGCTGGGCCGCTGACCTTGCCGTCAGCCTGTTTCTGTAAGCATCCACCAGTCCAGATGGATGACAATGTGGCAGGGCGGCTGCTCGATGCCTATGTTCGCCCACGGGTTGAGCCGGTCGAGGCACAAGGCCGGCGTGTTGCGCAGCCCACATCGCCAAACTAGCCGCAGCACCACAGGGCATGACGATGGAAGCGCTCATCATCGCCGCTGGCGAAGGATCGCGGTTGCGGTCGGTTTCACCGTGCAAACCGTTGACGCCGATTGCCGGCATCGCTTTGCTCGAACTGGCCGTGCGGCAATTGGCAGCGGCCGGAATCACGCGGGTCGTGGTCGCGACAGGCTATCGGGCGGAGTTGATCGAAGCTGCGCTGCCAAGGATTGCCGAGATCGTTGGCATCGCCGTCGAACCGGTTCGCGTCCATGACTGGAAGAAGCCCAACGGCCACTCGGTCATCGCCGGTGCCCGACATGTCGCCGGCGATTACCTGCTGGTCATGGCCGATCACCTGTTTTCGGCAAGCATCTTGCCGGCGCTGATCCAGTTTGGCGCACCCGCAGGCGGTGTGACGCTGGCGATTGATGCCAGGCTGGTTTCGCCGCTGATTGACCCCGAAGATGCAACCTATGTGGCGCGCGATGTACGCGGCCATATTCAGCGGATCGGCAAGCGGCTTCAAGGTGCTGACGCTGTCGATTGCGGCGCGTTTTATGCAACGCCCGGGCTTTCGCGGGCTATTGCAGCATCGATCGCTTCCGGTCGACCCGGCAGCCTGTCGGACGGTATGCAACGCCTTGCAGACCAGGGTCTCGCCGCGACGTGCACGATCGGCGATGCCTGGTGGCTCGACGTTGATGACCCCAAGGCACTGGCGCTTGCTGAAGCAAATGTCGCCGATCGCCTGCCCGAGATTTATCTGCGCACCGCCAAAGTTGCGTCGTCATGATGGAGCGGCCCTATCTGCTCGACGTCACGCGACACATTTCGCTGCGCTGGACGCAGCGGCGCGAAACCGGGATCGATCGGGTTTGCAGCGCGTATTTGCGGCATTTCGCCGCGCAATCGCATGCGGTTGTGCAGCATCGCGGGGCGTTTCGCATTCTCGATGCTCGACAGACCGACGAACTGTTCGACCTCGTGGCGACGCCGCAAGAGGGTTTCAGGCGGCGCTTTGTTGCGTTTGCGTCGTCTGCCTTGATTCGTGGAACGTCGAGAGTTGATGGACGGCGCGCCATTTATCTCAATGTCAGCCATACCGATTTCGATCTCGACAGCCATGTTGCCTGGACGCGGTCGTGCGACCTTCGCGCGATCTATTTGATCCATGATCTGATACCGATCAGGCATGCGCACCATTGCCGCGCGCAAGCCGTTCACCGCCATCGCGGTCGCGTCGTCAATGCACTGAACACGGCGGCGGGGATCATCGTGAATTCGCGGGCCACGCATGAAGACCTGGCGCAGTTCGCACAAACGAATTGCATGCGGTTGCCGCATGTCGTGGTGGCGCCATTGGCTGGTGCAGCGCTGGCCGCGCCAGCTTCTGGCAGGCGCCCGCTGGCGACACCGTATTTTTTGTGTGTGGGCACAATCGAATCGCGCAAGAATCACATGCTATTGCTGCGGATATGGCTGAAGATGGTCGAGGACGGCGCAGCGAATATTCCGGCGCTTGTCATCATCGGGCAATGGGGGGCAAGATCAGTTGCTGTGCGGCGGTTCCTTGAAGCAAATCCCGTGTTGAGCAGGCATGTTACAGTGCTCGATCATTGCCCGGATGCTGATATGGCGCGGTGGATGGCGCACGCACAGGCCCTGCTGCTGCCGACGCTGGCGGAAGGTTTCGGATTGCCCTTGGTCGAGGCTTTGAGCATGGGGACGCCAGCCATTGCGAGCGATCTGCCCTGCTTTCGCGAGAGCGGGCAGGGGATACCGCTGCTGTTAAGGCCAGACGATGAGGCGCAATGGGCAGCCGCAATTGACCATTTCGCGTCCAATGCAATCGGACGGCGCCGGCAGAAGGCGATGGCGCGAACATATCTGCCGCCGACCTGGGCGGATCATTTCAGGCGGGTCGATAGATGGCTGGGCGCCTTGGATGTCAAACGACCGGCGCGCAGGCCCATTCGTGAAGGAGCTGAGCTGTGCGGGTAATGGGGGGTTTGCAAGGCTTGTGCATCATGGGCGCGGTTGATGGAAAGGCCAACCGGCATGGCGGGTGAGCCGATCAGCGCAGCAAAGACGGAAGACACCAGAGCGGCGCTCGATACGCTTTTCCATGGCGGCCATGAACGTCCCGCATTCTATCGCAGCCCGATTTTTGCGCTCTCAGTCGTGTTGCCGACATTGCTGGCGACCCTATATTTCGTCGTTTTTGCAAGCGACGTTTACACATCGGAATCGCGCTTTGTGGTGCGTAGTCCCACGCGGCCCGCGACGTCACCTCTCGGCGTGATCCTCAGCGCGAGCGGCTTTTCGGCTGCCGGCGAAGAAGCCAATGCCGTCGTTGAATATGTTCGCTCGCGGGACGCAATGGCGGCGGTGGACGCGGACGGATTGGTCAGCAAGGCCTATGGTCCCGAGCGTGCTTCAGCGATCGACCGGTTCGGCGGGCCGTTTGGCGGGCGCAGCCGCGAAAAATTGTACCAGTATTTTGGCAGGCGCGTGGCGATCGCGACTGACAGCACATCGCAAGTGACGAGCCTGACCGTCCGCGCCTTTGCCGCCGAAGACGCCAGAACGATCAACGAACGACTGCTCTGCCAATCCGAAGCGCTTGTGAACAGGCTCGCCGAACGCGCCCGCAACGATGCCATTTCGGTGGCGGAAACCGAAGTCAATGTGGCCCAGGAGCGGGCGCGGACCGCCGCGTTGACGCTAGCGCGGTTCCGCAATCGCCAAGGGATTATCGATCCTGAGCGGCAGGCCGGCATCCAGTTGCAGATGATTTCAAAGTTGCAGGATGAGTTGATCGCGTCGCGCACCCAGCTCGTCCAGTTGCAGGTTTACACCCCCCAGGCATCGCAGATTCCATTCTTGCGAACGCGCATCAAATCGCTCGAACGCGAAATCCGCGACCAGACATCGCAGGTGGCCGGCGCGAAGGGTTCATTGTCTGCCGCGGCGGCGCAGTATCAGGCATTGCGGCTCGATTCCGAGCTGGCGGAAAAATTGCTGGCCGCGGCGCTGACATCGCTTGAAGAGTCGAAGGCGGAAGCCCGGCGCAAGCGCGCTTATGTCGAGCGTATCGCGCAGCCGAGTCTTCCCGATTACGCGAACGAGCCGCGGCGCTGGCGGGGCATTCTGGCAACCCTTGTGCTGGGGCTGCTCGTGTGGGGCGTGGTGTCGACCCTTGTCGCAGGCATTCGGGAACATCGCGACTGATGGCAAGGTTTTCGACATCGCGCGCAGGTTTCAGGCACAGTCTTGATGTGCAGCTGCGTGTGCTGGGCGCGCTTTTCATGCGCGAAACGCTGACGCGCTATGGCCGCCACAACCTTGGCTTCCTGTGGCTGTTTGTCGAACCGATGATCTTCACCCTTGGCGTCACTGCCTTGTGGACCGCCACAAAATCGGTCCATGGCAGCGATCTGCCGATCGTCGCCTTTGCGCTGACGGGCTATTCGAGCGTCTTGTTGTGGCGCAACATGCCCGGGCGGTGCATCGGCGCGCTATGGAACAATCTGGCGTTGATGTATCACCGCAACATCAAGGTCCTCGATATCTATCTGGCGCGTATCCTGCTGGAATTTGGCGGGGCCACCATGTCGTTTGCGACACTCGGCACCATGTTCATTCTGCTTGGCATTCTTGAGCCGCCGCAGGATATCCTGCAGGTTGCGGCGGGCTGGCTCCTGATCGCATGGTTCGGCGGCGCGATGGCGATCTGGCTGGGGGCCTTGTCGCACGAAAGCGAAATCGTCGACAAGCTGTGGCATCCGGCGTCGTACCTGCTATTTCCATTATCTGGCAGTGCCTTTCTGGTGGCGGTTCTGCCGCGTGCCGCCCAAGAAGTGGTACTCTACATCCCGGTTGTGCACGGGATCGAGTTCATTCGCGAAGGCTGGTTCGGTATCCGCGCCCGCGCCGTTTATGATCTGGGCTATCTCATTCCCTTCAATCTGGTGGTGTCGGTGCTGGCGATGCTGACGGTGCGGCGGGTCTCCGCGCATGTGGTGCCCGAATGATCCGGGTTCGCGATGTTCATAAGGTCTATCAGACGCGGTTCGGCTACAAGCACGTCCTCGATGGCGTCAGCTTCGATCTGGCGATGGGGGAGAGGCTCGGCATTCTCGGGCGCAACGGCGCGGGCAAATCGACGCTCGTGCGCCTCGTCAGCGGTGCCGAACATCCCAATGCCGGATCAATTGAGCGCGACATTTCGGTATCATGGCCACTGGCATTTGGCGGCGCTTTTCAGCCGTTGCTGACGGGCAAGGACAATATTCGGTTCATCAGCCGGGTCTACAACCAGAATTTTGAGGCGAACTTTGCATTCGTCGAGGATTTTTCAGAGCTTGGGGTGTATCTGCGCGAGCCGGTACGGACCTATTCATCCGGGATGCGGGCGCGGCTGGCGTTCGCGATTTCGATGATTATCGAATTTGACTGCTTCCTTGTCGATGAAGTGGGCGCGGTTGGCGATGCGCGTTTTCACGAACGGTGCAATTATGAGCTGTTCACGCGCCGCGCAGATCGGGCGATGATCATCATTTCGCACGATGCGGCCTATGTTCGCGACAATTGCACCCGCTTTGCCATATTACACGATGCAAAATTGACGCTCTACGACGATTTCGAAGTGGCTTATGCCGTTTTCAAGGACCTGATCGGCTGGACCCCTCCGCCGGGCTGGCCGAACTCGGAGGCTGCAACGGCATGAAGGCGGTTGCAAAGTGGCTGGCAAACTGGCCAGGCCGCCCCGGCAAGCCGGCCGAGGAAGCCGCCTCGCCGGGCCTGGCGCGACCCGTTTCGCAGGCCTGTACCCAGGCGCAGATGGACGATCCGGTCCATGCTTACTGGTGCAGCGAGATCGGGGAAACGCCGGTGCACCACCGCAAGCAATGGGAATTTACCTATATTCTTCAGGCGCTGGCGCGTGCTGGCGTCGTCGCGCCAGGCTGTTGCGGGCTGGGTTTCGGTGTCGGCGAAGAACCGCTTGCCGCGGTGTTAGCCAAACGCGGCGTGAAGATTCTGGCATCGGACCTTGAACCTGAAGCGGCGATGCTCAGGGGTTGGGTTGATACAGCCCAGCATGCAGCGGGCAAGGCCGCGCTCAACGGACGTGGCTTGTGCGAGCCGGCGCTGTTCGACCAGCAAGTGGATTTCCGGTTTCTCGACATGAATGCGCTTTCTGCCGAGCTGCATGGCGCGTTCGATTTTTGCTGGTCGGCCTGCGCGCTGGAGCATCTGGGCTCGATCCGACAGGGCCTGGATTTTATTGCGCATTCGGTCGATTGTCTGAAACCGGGTGGCGTCGCCGTGCACACGACAGAGTTCAATTGTTCGTCCAACGAGACAACGCTCGATAATGCGTCAACCGTCTTGTTCCGCGAACGCGATTTTCGTGCGCTTGCCAGCGAGCTGGCGGCGAAAGGCTGCCAGATCACGCTCAACTTCAATCTGGGCGATCAACCGCTCGATCAGCACATCGACGTGCCGCCGTACAGCGCCGATAATCATCTGAAGTTGCAGATAGCCGAATGGACCTCGACCTCGTTCGGCTTCATCGTCCATAAGCCGGGGGCATAAGTTGCGGCATGGCGGCACGGCAGATCCTGATTGATGGTCATAATTTGGGGCTTCAGAAGGGCACAGGCGTTGCGACCTACGCCCGCAATCTAAGCCGGGAGGCCAGCGCGCTCGGGCATGAGGTCTCTGTCCTCTACGGCCAGGGCTTTGGGGTTTCGAAAGACCCCCTGCTTCGCGAGATCGCCTTTTTTGATACGCCCAAAAGAGCGGCCAGCCGGACGGTGGAAGTCGTGCGCCAAATCCCCCACGCGCTGCTGGGGCCGCTCGGCAACAGCGCCATGCCGGTGCCGCTTACCGGCTCGGTGGTCGCGCGAGCTTTTCAATCTCAACTGCCCGAATGCAAGACGATATATAACGCCACCGACGTGTTCCGCCGCAGCCATGCAGCCTTTTCCGTCTGGAACCGCTTCAGCCCCGTCCACTTGCCGCAGCCGATTGACCTTGCGCACTGGACCTATCCGTTGCCCGTGCGCGTCAACCGGTGCCCCAATATCTACACACTGCACGATCTTGTGCCGCTTCGGCTGCCCTATACGACCCTTGATAACAAGCGGAACTACCTGCGGCTCGTTCGGATGATCGCCCGGCAGGCCGATCATATCGTGACGGTGTCGGAGTGCTCACGGCGTGATATCATTGATCTATTGGGCGTTTCGGAAGATCGGGTGACCAACACCTTTCAATCCGTCCATATCGCGCGCGGCTTGCAGGATAAGCCCGAGGCTGATGTCTCGCGCGAAATCGAAGGCGCGGCTGGCGTTGGCTACAAGGAGTATTTTTTGTTCTGGGGATCGATTGAGCCAAAGAAGAACATTGGCCGAATGATCGAGGCCTATCGTGCCAGCGGGGTGCAGACCCCACTTGTGATCGTCGGGGCGCAGGCCTGGCGGTCGGAAGAGGAATTGAGACTGCTAAAGAATGAAAGCTTGAATCCGTCAAAGCGCATTACCCTCATGCCCTACGCGCCGTATAGTCTGTTGGTCAGCCTCATCCGTGGCGCGAAAGTCGCCCTGTTCCCATCGCTTTACGAAGGTTTCGGCTTGCCCGCACTTGAGGCGATGCTGCTCGGCACGCCGGTAATCTGTTCGAACACAGCCTCGCTTCCTGAAGTGGTTGGTGATGCCGCTGTCATGGTCGATCCATATGATACGGCGGCGCTTGCCGCCGCGATCAGAACATTGGACGCCGACAGCGATTTGCGCGACGCCTATTCAGGGCGCGGAATCGGGCGGGCAGGCCATTTTACGCCGGAATCCTATCGTACGCGCCTAAAGCTCGTTTATGACAGGTTCATCTGACATGCAGCTCAGACTCCTCAAAATGTCGCCTCTGCACGCGCAATGGGCACGCCCATTTGCGACCGAAAGGACTCCTCCGATGAAGCTCTTCACTGCGCCCCGTCCGGCCGGCCATCATGCCGCAAAACTGGCGTTGGCGGCGTGCTTGCTGCCATCGCTTGTCAGTGGTTGCAGCACTTTTGGAGCGGCGGGCCCGTCAACTTCGGCGGTCCGCAACGCCCGGCAGCAGAGCTATGCGACCAAAGACATCCTGGTGCTGGACGTGAACGCGGGTGTGATGGCGCGGATCATGGCCCATGACCGGTCTCGAACATTGCTTGAAACGCTTGGTGAAAGTCCGGCGTTGGCCACCGTTATCGGGGCGGGAGACACCATCGATGTCGCCGTGTGGGAAGCGGCGCCGGCTGTGCTGTTCGGCGGGGCAGGGGTCAACCTGCCCGGTGGCATGACCCCGCCCGGCGGGCAGAACTCGCTGGTCCAGCAGCAAGTCGTGGACGTGGATGGCCAGATAACCGTACCATTTGCGGGCAAATTGCAGGCGAGCGGCCACACGCCCATGCAGATCGAGCGGGAGATCGTCCGTCGCCTGAAGGGCAGGGCAAATGATCCCCAAGCGGTTGTCCGATTGCTCCAGAACGATGCACGCACCGTCACCGTGCTGGGGGAGGTCGGGTCGAGCCGGCGGGTGCCGATTGGCCCGCGTGGCGAACGCCTGCTCGATGTGCTGGCCAGCGCTGGCGGACCAAGACAGCCCGTCGGCAAAACCACGATCCGCCTGTCGCGCGGTGACGTATCGGTCACGATGCCGCTGGACCGCGTGATCCGCGACCCCGCGCAGAATATTCGCCTTCGCTCCGACGATGTCGTGACGGTATCTTTTCAGCCCTACAGCTTCGTGGCGCTGGGCGCGGTGCGGCAGAATGCCGAAGTGCCGTTCGAGGGAGGGGGCATCAGCCTGGCCCAGGCGCTTGGCCGGATCGGCGGGCTGCGCGACGACCGCGCCGATATTCGCGGTGTTTTCATATTTCGTATGGAAGAACCCGGCGCTCTGGAACCCGGCGTTGCCGAACGGGCGCGCCTGACGAGCGATGGCCGGACGCCCGTAATTTACCGCTTCAATTTAGCCGATGGCGGAAGCTTTTTCGCAGCGCAGGAGTTCATGATCCGCGATCAGGACGTCATCTATGTGTCTACCGCGCCGGGAGCGGACATTCAGCGGTTCATCTCGACATTGTCGGGCTTTGCGTTCTCCGTGATCGCCGTCGGTAACGCGGTATCGAGCATCAAAAACTAGGCATTGGGCGCTTGGCGGGAACGAACAGGCGATGAGCCTTGTCTGCATAGATTGCCGCTACATAAGCGGGCGGCCCAGCGGCATTGGCGAATTGGTGCAGGCACTTGTCGATCACGCGCCGCGACTGGCCCCGGATCTTCGATTTCTCCTGATTGGGCGCGCGGCCACGCCGCCGCTGGCCTCAGGCATGCTCAATGTGGCGCAAGTGACGGTTCGCGCCGCGCCGAACGGCCCTGCGACGATGTGGTGGTTGCCCCGGCTGGTCGATCTGCGCGGCGTGGATTTGTTTCACGCGACCTATAATATTCTGCCGGCCGGGCTGGCGATGCGCACCGTGACGACGGTGCACGACATCATGTGGCTCACCGACCCGCAGCTTTGCGCGGCGGACGGGATGAGAAGCCTGCGCGCCGCCTTTATGGGCCATGGAATCCGGCGGGCACTGGCGCGATCTTCGGCGATCGCGACCGTCAGCGGGGCAACCCGTGATGCAATCATCGCCCATGCCCCCCAGGCAGCAGCGCGAACCCTGGTGACACGTTCCGGCGTCAGCTCGCGCTTTCGCCCGCTGCCTAAAGATGCAACGGTCCTCGCGGCACTCGGTCTTGATCCGTCGCGGCGCTTCCTCCTCACAGTCGGACAATATTCGCCGTACAAAAACCATGAAGGGGCGGTGAAAGCCTTCGCAATTGCGGGCCAAACCCACCCTGATCTCGATCTGGTGCTGGTGCAGCGCAGGGGGCCGGATGCGCAAAATCTGCAGGCGCTGGCCGGCGGGCTGGGCATGGCGGGACGGGTGCATGTCTTGCGTGAGGTGCGCAGTCAAACGCTAGTTGAGCTTTATTCACGGGCTGCGCTGCTGCTCCACCCCTCATTCCGTGAAGGCTTTGGCAATCCGCTTGCCGAGGCCATGGCATGCGGATGCCCGGTCGTCACATCCAACGTCTCGGCGATGCCCGAGGTTACCGATGGCGCCGCGCTCTATGCCGACCCCAAAGACCCCGCATCCTTTGCCGTTGCAATCGGGCGCGTGCTGGCAGACCCGCGCTGTGCTGCTGAATTGCGGCAGAAAGGGTTGGAGAGGGCGGCGGCGTTGCGCTGGGAGGACTTTGCCGCAGCCAATGTCGCGCTTTATCGCAGGCTGCTGGCATCGGCGCCCGCCATCGCCTGATCGCAATCGCAAAGCACGGCGCGGCACGATTGTGCATAGATATGATATGACCATAGCATCACGACATTGAGCAATGCGAACTCATAGACAAACGAATAGACGGGGCTGCCCGCCAGCATCGAAAGGCCGAGCACGATTGTCTGAAGCGTCCCGGATTTCCCGGAGGCTCCAACTTGTGAGAAGGAGCCTGCACTATGAGCAAGATAACGAACAAGTTTTCGCCTGAGGTCCGTGAGCGCGCGGTCCGCATGGTTGGCGAGCACCGGGC
>JAKFUZ010000016.1 GCA_021732445.1 Sphingomonas sp.
GGGCAGCAGGTCATAATCGCGCTGGTCCTTATAGCTCAGTTTGGTGCGGGGGGGCGCTGGCGGCGGCGCCGGCCTGGCGGCGGCCGGGGCTTTGCGCGGTTCGGCGCGGGGTGCGCGCCTGCGCTGCCAGTCTTCATAGCCGCCCGCCACGACATCGACCGTGCCCGAACCATCCAGCCCCAGCGTGATCGTGACCGTGCGGTCAAGAAAATCACGGTCATGGCTCACGATCAGCACCGTGCCGTCATAGTCGCCGATCACGTCCTGCAACAGGTCAAGCGTTTCGAGGTCCAGATCGTTGGTCGGCTCGTCGAGCACCAGCAGGTTGGAGGGCCGGGCAAATTCGCGCGCAAGAAGCAGGCGTGACCGTTCGCCGCCCGACAGGCTGCCGACGCGGGCATCGACGATGTTGGGGTCGAACAGAAATTCCTTCAAATAGCCGATGATGTGCTTCTTGGCGCCAAGCACCTCAATCCAGTCACCGCCATCGGCCAGCACGTCGCGCACTCGTTTGTCGGGCGCCATCAGGCTGCGCTGCTGGTCAATGACGATGCCGTCAAGCGTCTTGGCGAGCCGCACATGCCCCTCGTCGGGCGCCAGTTCGCCGGTCAGGAGCTTGAGAAGCGTGGTCTTGCCCGCGCCATTCTGGCCGACAATGCCAATGCGGTCGCCTCGTGTAATCCTGAGCGACAGATCACGAATGATGGTGCGATCACCGAACCTTTTGGTCACATGCTTTGCGTCGATGACCGTCTTGGTTTTCACGTCATCGGTGCCAATGGCAAGGTTTGCCGCCCCTTGCGGCCCCAGCATCGCCGCCCGCTCGGCGCGCATTTCGCGCAGCTTGGTCAGCCGGCCCTGGTTGCGCCGCCGCCTGCCGGTTACGCCGCGCAGCAGCCAGTGTTCTTCGATCCTGAGCCTGGCATCGAGCCGCTCGGCATTGCGCTGCTCTTCGGCATAGACCTGGTCGGTCCACGCCTCGAACCCGCCAAAGCCAATCTCGGCGCGGCGGATGCTCCCCCGGTCGAGCCACAAAGTCTGCTTTGTCAGCCGGGTGAGGAAGGTCCGGTCGTGGCTGATCGCAATGAACGCGCCGGTAAAGCGCGCGAGCCAGTTTTCCAGCCATTCGATGGCGCCAATGTCGAGGTGATTGGTCGGCTCGTCGAGCAGCAGCACATCGGGGTCTTGCGCCAGCGCCCGCACAATCGCGGCGCGCCGTCGCTCGCCGCCTGAGGCACTCGCGGCCTCGCGGGCAAGGTCAACGCCAAGCTGATCGGCAATCGCGGCCGCTTCATGTGGCAGCGGCGCGTCGGCACCTGCGGTTACGAAATCCCCAAGCGTGGCAAAGCCTGCAAGCACCGGATCCTGCTCCAGCAGCACCACACGCGTGCCCGGCACGATCATGCGCCGCCCCGCATCGCCCTCGATGTGCCCGGCGATCAGCCGCAGCAGCGTCGTCTTGCCGGCGCCATTGCGGCCGATCAGCGCCAGCCGGTCGCGCGGGCCGATGTGGATGTCGAGATCGCGGAACAGCCAGCCCGAGCCTTGCACGAGCCCAAGGCCTTCATAGGCGAGAATCGGAGCAGCCATGACCGGCGCGGTAGGGCGCAACGCGCGCGCTGGCAAGGCACCGGGCGCCATGCTTGTCTGACGCTTGTCTGACGCTTGTCTGACGCTTGTCTGACGATTGCCTGACAGCGGCATTCACAGGCTGTTCAATGCGCGCGCGCTATGCCAATTCCCATGACGATGAAGTTTTTCCTCCTTTTGGCCGTGCTGGCGCTTGCTGGCGGTCCCGCGGCGGCCGATGCGCAGCGCCGCGGCGATCAGGTGCAGGCGTTTGACGATATGCGCAGTGGCCGCATCCTCCCTTTGCGGGAAATCGAGCGGCGGGTTGTGCCCGGCATGGCCGGCGCGCAATATATCGGCTTCGACTTTGACAGCCGGCGCGGCATTTACACGTTGAAGTTCCTGCGCAATGGAACGGTCATCTGGGTCGATGTCGATGGCCATTCCGGCCAGATTATCGGCCGCAGCGGCAACTGAACCAGCCGCCCGGCGGGATTGAAGAGGGAAAATCTACAATGCGCGTGTTGATCGTCGAGGACGAACCCAATCTTGGCCAGCAGTTGAAGAACACGCTGGAGGGCGCAGGCTATGCCATCGATCTGGCGACAGATGGCGAGGAGGCGCATTTTCTCGGCAGCACCGAAAGCTATGACGCGGTGGTGCTTGACCTTGGCCTGCCCGAGATTGACGGGCTGACGGTGCTCGACCGGTGGCGCAAGGAAGGCAAGGTGATGCCGGTCCTCGTGCTGACCGCGCGCGATAGCTGGTCTGACAAGGTTGCCGGGCTTGATGCAGGCGCCGATGATTATGTCGCCAAGCCCTTTCAGTCGGAAGAACTGATCGCCAGGCTGCGCGCGCTCATCCGTCGTGCGTCGGGCAATGCCTCGTCCGAGCTGACGGCGGGCGATGTCCGGCTCGACACGCGCTCGGGCCGCGTGACCAAGGCAGGCGATCCGGTAAAGCTCACCGCGCAGGAATATAAGCTGTTGAGCTATCTGCTCCACCACAAGGGCAAGGTGGTCAGCCGCACCGAGTTGATCGAGCATATCTACGACCAGGATTTTGACCGCGATTCAAACACCATCGAGGTGTTTGTCACGCGCATTCGCAAAAAACTGGGCCAGGACGTCATCACGACCATCCGCGGGCTTGGCTACAGCCTCGACGAACCCGACGCGTGAAGGTGCACCGCCGCCGATGAACGCGCTCCCCGGTCCGCCGCTTGCCCCGCCCATGGTTCGCACGACCGGATCGCTAAGCCGGCGGATGATCGTCATCGCGGCCGCCTGGATTTTGCTGCTGCTGACCGGCGGCGGGTTTGCGCTTGACCGGGTGCTGGTGTCAGCGGTCACGCGCAACTTTGACGACCAGCCCCGCTATGTTCTGAACGCGCTCATCGTTTCGGCGGAGATTGACCCGGAAGGCGAGGTGATCTTCAATCGTGAGCCCGCCGATCAGCGCTTTCTGGAGCCTTATTCCGGGCTTTACTGGCAGGTCAGCGGCGAGGGGCGTGATGATTTCGCCTCGCGCTCGCTATGGGACCGGCGGCTCGCCTTTGGTGGCGCGCACAATGACCTGACGATCCATATTTACGACACCGCCGAGTTCGCGGACGAAAAGCTGCGCATCGTCGAGCGTGACGCGACCTTGCCGGGCTCGCCCGTGCGGTGGCGCTTCAAGGTTGCGCAGAGCCGCGACGCGCTTGACACGCAGATTGCGGTGCTGCGGCGCACCTTGCTGTCGAGCTTTGTGCTGCTGGGGCTTGGGCTTCTCGTAATGGCGGGGTTGCAGACGATCTACGGCCTGCGCCCGCTGCGCGCGGTGCGCGCCGAGATCGCCCGGATGCGGGCGGGCAAGTCGAGCCGCATCGACCAGCCAATGCCCGATGAAGTGACGCCGATGGTTGAGGAACTGAACGGGCTGATCGAACATAATGAGCGCCAGGCCGAAGAAGCGCGGCGACACGCCGGCAACCTGGCGCACGCGCTCAAAACGCCGCTCACCGTCATCATGAACGCCGCCACCGCCGGGGCCGATGATCTGGCGGTGACGGTTGTGCGCGAGGCGGCGACCATGCGCCGGCAGGTTGACCATCATCTGGCGCGCGCGCGCGCCGTCGGGCGGCGCGGTAACGCACACAGCCGGTGCGCGGTGTGGCCAAGCCTTGAATCGGTAGAACGCGCGGTATCGCGGCTTTATCCCGATGTGCGCTTTGATCTTGACGGCGCCAAAATGTTGAACGTGCATGTCGAGCGGCAAGATCTTGATGAGATGCTTGGCAACCTTATTGAAAATGCCGCAAAATATGGCGGCGGCAGCGTGTTTGTCACGGTTGGCGAAAAGGGCGGCTTTGTCGAGATTCTGGTCGAGGATGACGGCACGGGCATTCCCGATGCCGACCGCGCCCGCATTTTTGATCGCGGCGCAAGGCTCGATACGGGAAAACCGGGCACTGGCCTTGGCCTGGCCATTGTCCGCGATGTGGCCGAGATTTACGAAGGCTCGGTGGCGCTTGAGGAAAGTGAGGATCTGGGCGGGCTGCTCGCGCGGCTGCGCTTGCCCGTTGCGGCGTAGCCAAGGGCCGGCACCGGCTCAGTCTTCGGGCAGATTACGCAGCTCCACCGTGCCACCGCACTCATAAACCGGGTTGCCGTTCACCAGCGTGCGCGCCTCTGCAATATCCTCTGCCTGAAGCCGGATAAAGCCGACAAGGTGCGCCGCGATGCCCGCCGCATCGCCTTCTTTGCGCAACGCTTCACCGGTGCCGATGCCGCTGCCGCCGCGAAATGCGCCGCGCGCCTGCAGCGTGGTGAGATAAACGTCCCACATCGAGCTGGTCGGCGTGCCGGTTGTGTCATTGTGCATGAACAGCAAAAACTCCTGCACTATGCAGCCTCCTTCAAGTCGCGCATTGCCGATGCGGCAATCGCAAGGCTGTGCTTGCGCCGGTCATGGTCGTGGATGGAACTTGTCAGCATCAGCTCATTGGCGCCGGTGCGCGCCACAAAGGCGGCGATATCGCGCGCAACGCTGGCCGGGCTGCCGATTGCCGAGCATTGCAGCACATGGTCGAGCATCGCCCGCGCGCCGGCGCTCAGGCTTTCCCGGTACCCTGAAAGCGGCGGCGGCAACTGGCGGGGCGCGCCGGTGCGCAGCGCGACAAAGGCCTGGGCCTGCGATGTTGCCAGAAATGCCGCCTCGCTATCGGTATCGGCGGCAATAACGTTGAAGCCGGCCATTATATAAGGTGCGGCAAGCGCGGCTGACGGGCGGAAATGGCGGCGATACAACGCCAGTGCTTCATCCAGCGCATCGGGCGCAAAATGCGAGGCAAAGGCATATGGCAGGCCAAGCGCGGCGGCGAGTTGCGCGCCGAACAGGCTTGAGCCCAAAATCCACAGGCTGACATTGGCGCCGGCGCCTGGCACGGCGCGAATGCCGGTGCGCCCGTCATCGGCAAACAGGCTTTGCAACTCCAGCACATCTTGCGGAAAGGCATTCGCGTCGCTCGCAAGCGTCCGGCGAAGCGCCTGCGCGACCCGCTGGTCAGACCCCGGTGCGCGACCCAGCCCCAGATCAATCCGGCCCGGAAACAGCGCATCGAGCGTGCCAAACTGCTCGGCGATGACGAGCGGGGCGTGGTTGGGGAGCATGATGCCGCCTGCACCCACCCGGATATGGCGCGTGGCAGCCGCAACATGGCCGATGACCACAGCCGTCGCCGCGCTGGCAATGCCTGCCATGCCATGATGTTCCGCACACCAATAGCGGCGAAAGCCCAGCGCCTCGGCATGGCGCGCAAGGTCAGCGGCATTTGCCAGGGCTTGGGCGACGCTGCCGCCCTCCACCACGGGCACCAGATCGAGCAGGGCATAATCCGTCATGCAGCCCAAGATGGCGCAAGGCGCGGCGTTATTCCAGCCTAGAACTGAAGCCCGTAGCGAAGTGCAACGCCGTAATCATCGGGGAAGGCGGCAATATTGCCGGGATTGCGCCGCCAAAAGGCGTTGGTCTGCACCGCGCCGCCAAGAGCGGGCAGCGCATAACGCGCCTCAAGGTCAAGCTCTCGGCCGGTGGGCGCCAGGTTCAGCCGCTGGGTGGCGGCGCTGCTGGCGGACAGCGTCGTGTAATCATAGGCGGTCGGCAGGCGCAGGTCGATGCCGCCGCTTGTCACGCGAAGCGGCTGGGCAAACCGCAAACCCAGGCTGTCGAACCGGCCGAAAACGCCGCTCTTGTCAACATCGGCCGCAAAGCCGGTGGTGGTGATGAGACCCGATCCGCCAGGCCCGCGCCGCACATCGGCAACCGTCCAGCCACGGCGCAGCGATCCGCCAAACGTCCAGCCGCCGCCTGCGTCAGCACGCGCCCCGGCGTCGAGGAACCAGCTTTGCCCGCGCGCGGCGCCAAGTGCGGGGCCAAAGCGCGCGCCAAGCAACGTATTGCTCTCTGCCAGGTAACTTGCGCCAAGCGCCGCCCAAAGCGCGCCAAACCGGCGGTCGAGCCCCAGCGAAAACCGGCCATAGCCGGTCCGATCCGCTGCGCGTGAAAGCCGATACCGGTCAAGCGGGTCAAGGCTTTGTACCGCGCCCGTTTCGGCCGAGGCGGTCAGCCCCCAGCGGCCAAATTGCCGGCGAAGGGCGGCGGCGCTTGCCGGGTTGCTGGCAAAGCCGGCGCTGGCGACAGGGTCTGCTGCGACCAGAAAAGCGGGCGCCGCGCGGCCCGCCAGGCCAGCGGCAATTGCCGAGGCGCTTTGTGAAAAGCCGATCGCAAACTGCGCCTTGCTGCCAAGCCGGGAGGTGATTGTGGCGGCAAGCGCACGCGCCTGCACCGCATCAGCGGCCGAAAGCAGCGTCGGCGCAACACTCGCCCGCCGTCCGTCGCCCGAAATGGTCAGCGCAATCGTTGTGCCGCCGGCTCCGGCTGCCACCGTGCGCTGGCGACCGAGCAACGCGCCGCTCAGGCTGCGGGTGGGCGGCGCGGCGGCCAGCGTGCTGGCAAGGTTGATGGCAAAGGCGCGGCTGAACCCGTCGAGCACGACCGTGCCCAGGCCCGATTGAGCGGCATCGCCGATCGGCGCCGAAAAGACGCCGTTGCTGGTCTGTGAAACAGGGGCGGCGGTGCCCGCCACTGAAGTGCCGCCAAGCGGCTGGAAGGCGCGGGTGAGATCAAGGATACCGCGCCCGTAAATCGCATCCTGCCCGGGGGCGCCGGCGTCGCGGGCGCTCTGGAACAAGATGTCCACCAGTTGCGCGCCGGTCAGGTTGGGAAATGCCTGGGCCAGCAATGCGGCCGCGCCCGTTATCTGCGGCGCGGAAAACGACGTGCCGGTCCACAAAAATGGCTGGCCAAGGTTGTTCGGCGCGCGCACATTTTCGCCGACTGCTGACAGAAAATGGGCAGCGCCCGTGCCCGCGCGGTTGCTGAAGGACGAGATCATGTCGTCGGTGCCAACCGAGCCGGCGATGATGACCAGGTTGCGCGATATCGCGTCGTTGGTCGCGATGGCGGATAGCGGATCGGGGTTTGCCGTTCCGTCATTGCCGGCAGAAATGACGATGACGACGCCGGCGGCCGTCGCACGGTTGATGGCCTGCGCGAGCGCGAACGAGGCCGGCGACCCGCCAAGCGAAATGTTCACCACCCGCGCCCCGTTGACGCGGGCTGAATCGACGGCGGCGGCGATGTTGCGGTCATCATGCTGGCAGCCATTCTGGGTGCCGGTGGACATGGCGCAGGTGCCCGGATTGTCGGTCCGCAAAATGAGCAACGTTGCGTCAAACGCGATGCCGTGGGTGCCTGTGCCATTGCGTCGTCCGGCGATGGTGAAGGCAACGGCGGTGCCATGGCCGCCTTCATCGCCCAGCCCGCGCGCGCCCACGAGATCGGACGACGCCGGGTCGATCCTGTTGCCAAATTCGGCGCTGCTCAGGTCAATGCCGCTGTCGACGATACCAACTTTTACGCCGGTGCCGGTGGCGCCGTTCTGATAAGCAGCCAGCGCATTGGCTGACACCGCACCGACCGTGGCGCGATATTCCGCCGTGTTGAAGCTGCTGGTAGGTGTAGGCGTGGGCGCGGGGGCGGGCGTTGGGCTTGGTGCGGGCGCAGGCGCCGGCGTTGGCGAAGGGGCGGGTGTCGGTGTTGGGGCAGGCGTGGGCGCGGGGG
>JAKFUZ010000012.1 GCA_021732445.1 Sphingomonas sp.
TGCTTTCGGGCGGCATTGGCGTGGTCGCGCTCCCGGCAATGATGAGCGGCACGGCGCGGTGCGAGGGCGGCCGGCTGGTGCTGCCGCTGGCCGGGCAGGCCGCGACCGAAGCCGTCACCTTGCGGATCAGCGGCGATGGTTCGTACCGGGCCGAGCTGCTCGTGCAACCGGGCGAATCGCTCTCTGCGCAGCAACTGGCGCTTGCCGGGTTCCAGCCGGCGCCAGGGGGTTATGCTTTTTCGATTGGCGGCCATTTTTGAGATGCTTGACGCAGCGCCCGCGAGGCGGCTAGTGGCGCTCCTCCACGGCGATCGTAGTTCAATTGGTTAGAGCGTCGGCTTGTGATGCCGGATGTTGCGGGTTCAAGTCCCGTCGGTCGCCCCATATCTCCTTGCTTGTTTCAGGATGGCTTGCGCGTGACCACCGGCTGGGGCTTCCCCGATTTTGACGCGCATGAAGGCGTGCACCTGTTCACCGACGGCGCCTCGGGGCTAAGCGCCGTCATCGCCATTCACTCGACAGCGCTTGGGCCAGCGGGCGGCGGCGTGCGCTTCTGGCATTATGCGACAAGCGACGATGCCATCAAGGATGCGCTGCGCCTGTCGCGCGGCATGAGCTTCAAAAACGCGATGGCGGGCCTGCCGATGGGCGGCGGCAAAGGCGTGGTGCTGGCCGACGCGTCGGGCACCAAAACGCCTGACATGCTCCGGGCGTTCGGCCGGGCGATCGACTCGCTGGGTGGCCGCTATGTAACAGCCGAAGACGTCGGCATGGCCGACAGCGACATGGTGACGATCGCGAGCGAGACCCGGCACGTGTCGGGCCTGCCAGTGGCAAGCGGCGCGGCGGGCGGCAATCCGGGGCCGTCAACCGCGCTTGGGGTGTATCTGGGCGTGAAGGCAGCGGCCAAGCGCGGGCTGGGCGTTGAATCGGTGGCCGGGTTGCACATTGCTATCCAGGGCGTTGGCAGCGTTGGCGGGGGCCTTGCAAGACTGCTCGCGGCCGAAGGCGCCCGGCTGACTCTGGCTGATGTGCACGGCGACCGCGCGGTGGCGCTGGCCGCAGAACTTGGGGCAGAAACAGTGCCGGCGGAAGAAATTCTTGCGTTGCCGGCCGATATCGTGAGCCCCAATGCGCTGGGGGCGATACTCACGGCACAATCGATCGCTGACCTTCAGACGAAAATCGTCGCAGGCGGGGCAAACAACCAACTCGCAACCCCGCAGGACGGCGCCCGGCTCCACGCACGCGGCATTCTCTACGCGCCTGATTATGTCATCAACGCGGGCGGCATCATCAATGTGTGCCTTGAATATCTGGGCCAGGGGGACCGCGCCGAAGTCGAGGCGCGCATCCGCAAAATCCCCGAACGTCTTGTGGAGATATGGGACGAGAGCGACCGGCTTGCCCGCCCCATTGCCGATGTGGCTGACATGATCGCGCAGCGGCTGATCGGCCGCGCGTAAGCGCCGCGCGGGCGGAGGCGCGCCGCGCGGATAGCGGCCTAGTTGAGCGGCAACTCCAGCGCGTCAGCCACTGCCGGGTGCCGTATTTTGCCGCCGGAGACGTTCAGCCCGTTTGCCAGATGCGGGTCGGCTTCCATGGCTGCTTCTGCACCCAGATTGGCGAGTTTCAATACAAAGGGCAGCGTGGCGTTGTTGAGCGCGAATGCCGAGGTGCGCGCGACCGCGCCTGGCATGTTGGCGACGCAATAATGGATGACGCCGTCCACCTCGAACACGGGGTCGGCATGGGTTGTCGGGTGCGATGTCTCAAAGCACCCTCCCTGGTCGATGGCGATGTCGACGAGCACCGATCCACGCTTCATTGTCTTTAGCATGTCACGCGTGACGAGCTTTGGCGCGGCGGCCCCCGGCACCAGCACGGCGCCGATCACCAGATGCGCGTTGCGCACCGCCGCCGCAATCGCCGCTTTTGAGGCATAGGCGGTTTTTATCTGGCTGGAGAAGAACATGTCGAGTTCAGCAAGCCGGGCATTGTTGATGTCGTAAATGGTAACATCGGCACGCATGCCCACCGCCATTTGCGCGGCATTGACGCCCGATACCCCGCCGCCAAGAATGGCGACCCGCGCCGGCGCCACGCCCGGTACGCCGCCCAGCAACACGCCGCGACCGCCCTGCTCCTTTTCGAGGTAATGCGCGCCGACCTGAACCGACATGCGGCCGGCCACTTCCGACATGGGCTTGAGCAGCGGCAGCGACCGGTCGGGCGCGGTGACTGTTTCATAGGCAATGCAGGTCGCGCCCGATGCCATCAACCCCTCTGCCTGCGGCTTGTCGGCGGCAAGGTGAAGATAGGTGAACAGCGTGTGGCGGCGCTCCAGCAGCGCGATTTCAACGGGCTGCGGCTCCTTCACCTTCACGATCATGTCGGCGCCTGCAAAGGCCGCGGCGGCATCCGCGACAATGTTGGCGCCAGCCCCAACATAGTCGGAATCGTCAAAGTCGATGCCGGCGCCCGCGCCTGTTTCCACAATGACGCTGTGGCCGGCCGCGACAAGTTCGGCGACGGACGACGGCGTCAGGCCAACCCGGTATTCGTGGTTCTTGATTTCCTTTGGAACACCGATTCGCATGGGGCCTCTCCGCATGAGGTTGCATCTGATACCAGTCATCCTATCGGCATTGTCTCGTTGCTAGGCAATAGGGCGCATGCTAGGCCGATGGGCGGTCGCTGACGATGGAAACTGCCACCCGATGATGACCCTTATTGTCGCCGCACTGCAAGGGGCCGCCTGACCGTCATGACCGATACCCCCGGCGCCGCTGCAACCGAAGCTCCATCGGCCGGCCATGGCGGCCACGGCCACCCGCAAGACGGCATGCTGAAGCTTGCCATCAGCGCCATCGGCATCGTGTTTGGCGATATCGGCACCAGCCCGCTCTATGCGTTTCGCGAAACCTTTGCCGGGCATCATGTGCTCGCGCTTGATGTGCCGCATATCATGGGCGTTGTCAGCCTGATCTTCTGGTCGATGATGGTCGTGGTGACACTCAAATATGTGCTCATCATCATGCGGGCGGACAATAAGGGCGAAGGCGGCAGCCTGGCACTGCTGGCGCTTGTTTCGGGCCGCACCAAGACGCAGCGATGGACGCAGGGAATCATCCTGCTGGGCGTGTTTGCGACCGCGCTTTTCTATGGCGACAGCATGATTACGCCGGCGGTTTCCGTGCTCGGCGCGGTGGAAGGGCTGGCGGTGGCAGCGCCGGCCTTTTCGACCTGGGTGGTGCCCCTTTCGGCCGCGATCCTGGTGCTGCTCTTCTCCATCCAGCAGAGCGGCACGGCGCGCGTGGGGGCCTTTTTCGGGCCGATCATGCTGTTGTATTTTGTCGCGATATCGGTGTTCGGGCTGCTCAGCATCGTCAAGACGCCGGCAATAATCTGGGCGCTGTCGCCGCTGCACGCGATAAGCTTTTTTGCCGCAGACCCGGTGCACGCCTTTCTGGCGCTTGGCTCAGTGGTGCTGGCGGTGACCGGTGCCGAGGCGCTTTATGCCGATATGGGGCATTTCGGTCGCAAGCCGATCGGTATGTCGTGGCTGGTGTTCGTGTTGCCGGCGCTGCTGCTCAATTATATGGGCCAGGGCGCGCTGCTGATGCGTGACGGGCAGGTGGCGCTTGCGAGCCCCTTTTATCTGCTCGCGCCGGAGATGTTGCGGCTGCCGCTCGTGCTGCTTGCGACCATGGCAGCGTGCATTGCCAGTCAGGCGGTTATTTCAGGCGCGTTTTCCGTAACCCAGCAGGCCATCCAGCTTGGCTTCATGCCGCGGCTGAGGATCGAGCACACAAGTGCTTCAACCGCCGGGCAGATTTACATTCCGCTCGTCAACTGGGCGCTGATGGTGATGGTGTTGCTGCTGGTCGTTACCTTCCGCACCTCCTCCAACCTCACCTCGGCCTATGGCATTGCGGTAACCGGGGCGATGTTCATCGACACGTGCCTGCTGGCGGTGGTGCTGTTCCGGCTCTGGCATTGGCCGATATATTACGCAGTGCCGCTGCTCGCGCTGTTCTTCATTGTCGATGGCGCCTATTTCGTCGCCAATCTCACCAAGGTGCCGGATGGCGGGTGGTTCCCGCTGCTGGTCGGCTTCATCGTGTTCACCTTTCTCACCACCTGGTCGAAGGGGCGCAAGCTGATGATCGAGCGGATGCGCGAATCGGCCATGCCGATTTCGGTGTTCATCCAGTCTGCCGCCACATCGGCCACGCGCGTGCCCGGCACCGCTGTCTTCATGACGTCAAGCGCCGTTGGCGTGCCGCATGCGCTGCTCCACAATTTGAAGCACAACCGGGTGCTGCACGACCGGGTGGTGCTGTTGACAGTGGCGATTGCCGACCAGCCCTATTGGCCCGAAAGCGAGCGTTGCGAGATCGCCGATCTCGGCCATGGCTTCCACCGGATGATCCTGCGTTACGGCTTTATCGAGGAACCCGATGTGCCCGCGGCGCTCGCCAAGGTGGACAAATGCGGCGCACAGTTCCGCATGATCGACACCAGTTTTTTCCTCGCCCGGCAGACCCTGCTGCCCTCGGCGCGTCCGGGGATGATGATCTGGCGGGAAAAGCTGTTCGCGTGGATGTTGCGCAATGCCGAAAGCGCGATGGAATTTTTCCGCCTTCCCACCAATCGCGTTGTCGAATTGGGCAGTCAGGTCGAGATTTGACGCAATTGGCGGGCAGGAGCGGCGATGCCGCTCCGATCATCGTCAGCGCGCTGCTGGCGCCGGGTGATTTTGATTTCTTCAACAGGTTGCGGCGCGCCCATTTTCCGCCAGAACGCAATGTGCTCGATGCCCACCTGACGCTGTTTCACCATCTGCCACCCGGCGCCGCGCCCGAAATTGCGCGGGCGCTGGCGCAGGAAACGCGCGGGGTTTCGCCGCCACGGGCCTTGGCGAGCGGCGTGATATCGCTTGGCCGGGGCGTCGCCTTTCGCATCCTGTCGGCTGAGCTTGACGCTGTGCGCGGCCGCCTCGCAGCGCGTTTCGCTGGCCAGTTGACCCCGCAGGACGCAGTGCCGTGGCGCGCCCACATCACCGTGCAGAACAAGGTTGCGCCTGAAGCCGCGCGGGCGTTGCGGGCAGCGCTTGCCGCCGATTTCAGCCCCCGGCCGGTCGCGTTGTCGGGGCTGGCGGCGTGGTGGTATCGCGGCGGACCGTGGGAGCTGCTCGCCCGCCACCGTTTCGGGTGAGCGGTGCGCTTCGGCATCGACCCGCCTTGACCGGCCCGCCGGGCGCACCTATAGCCGCGCCCTTGCCGAACATGGCGGCCCGTTTGGGGCGGAGTAGCTCAGTTGGTTAGAGCACGGGAATCATAATCCTGGGGTCGGGGGTTCAAGTCCCTCCTCCGCTACCATTTTGCCGTGGCCGCCCATTGGCGCCTGCCTAGGGCTCCCGGTTGCGCCGGCATCGTCCAAATCCTGTAGCCTTTGTCGCGCAAAGGGTGAACTGCGGGTTGCGCTGGCAGGAGAGCCGCCCCTAAATGCGCGCGAAAATTGTCTCATCAGCAAGGCGCCGCCATGACCACATATTCCACCCGCATGCTCATCATAGGCTCCGGTCCGGCTGGGCTGTCAGCGGCCATTTACGGCGCGCGGGCTGGCATGAAACCCATTCTCGTCCAGGGCATCCAGCCCGGCGGGCAGTTGATGACAACCACCGATGTGGAGAATTATCCCGGTTTTCGGGATGTTATCCAGGGCCCGTGGCTGATGGACGAAATGCAGGCACAGGCCGAGCATGTCGGCACGGTGCTGATGTATGACACGATTGTCTCGGTCGACCTGAAGGCGCGGCCGTTCCGGCTCATCGGTGACGGCGGCGATGTGTATGAAGGCGATGTCCTCATCATCGCAACCGGTGCGCAGGCCAAATGGCTGGGGCTCGACAGCGAGGAGGCGATGAAGGGCAAGGGCGTGAGCGCGTGCGCGACGTGCGACGGGTTCTTCTTTCGCGGCAAGAAGGTTGCGGTCATCGGCGGCGGCAATACGGCAGTGGAAGAGGCGCTCTACCTCACGAACCACAGCAACGATGTGACGCTCATTCACCGCCGGGACACGTTGCGCGCCGAAAAAATCCTGCAGGACCGGCTATTTGCCCACCCGAACATCAAAATATTGTGGAACAAGGAAGTTGTGCGGTTCGTCGGCGGCGGCGCGCCCGAAGGCCTTGTCGGCATTGAGGTAAAAGACCGGGTGACGGGTGACATAGCCACGGTGGCGGCCGATGGGGGCTTCGTCGCCATTGGCCACAGCCCGGCGACGGCGCTGTTCGACGGGCATCTCGCGCTCGACCGGGATGGTTACATCGCGGTCGAGGCGGGCAGCACGCGCACCACCGTTCCCGGCGTCTTTGCGTGCGGCGATGTGATGGACAAAATCTATCGCCAGGCGGTGACGGCGGCGGGCACCGGCTGCATGGCCGCGCTCGACGCCGAGCGTTTCATTGCCGCCGAAGAATTCAGGCACATGGCGGTGGCGGCCGGATAGGCTAGAGCATCGGACAGAATTTGTGAATCGAGGGATTCCCATAGCGCATGGATTGTGATTCACCTTGGTTGGAGGTGGATCATGGGGACATGTCGATCGGAAGATTTGCGGGTTCGGGTGGTTGCAG
>JAKFUZ010000037.1 GCA_021732445.1 Sphingomonas sp.
TCGCGCAAATCATCCGAATAGGGTCTCGCCATCTCTGCTGGCCTCCATCCCCAGCCAGCAGGTTGAATCAGAACAAACCGCGCTTGGGAATCCCAAATCGATTCAATCAATCAGAAATCGAGTCTAGCGCAGGCGGCTGGGGGCACCCTATGGCCGTTGCGGCAAGCCGTCGGCAATGTCGTAATAATCGCCCTTTTCGGCGACGTAGATGTGCATGCCGAGCGTGGTTTGTGTAGGCTTATCAAACGCGCCCATGGCGACCGCAATCCGGGCCCTGCCGGCGACATCCCACAACAGAAACGCGCCGCACACGGAGCAAAATCCGCGCCGAACGCGTTCCGATGATTGATACCAGCTCAGCTTGTCGGCACCAGTTATGGCAATTGCATCGCGCGCCACGTCGACTGATGCCCAATAATGACCGGATTGTTTGCGGCACTGCCTGCAATGGCACGCATCAGGCTGGCTCAGGGGCTTGCTGACGGCAAATGTTATGGCCCCGCAAAGACACGAGCCCGTCGTCATTGCTGCAACCTTTCATGGTGGCGGATCACTTCGTCGATGATGAAGCGGAGGAATTTTTCGGAAAATTCGGGGTCAAGCTGGGCATCGCGGGCCAGCGTGCGCAGCCGCGCGATTTGCGCCTCTTCGCGCCCCGGGTCGGCGGGTGGCAGGCCGTGCGCGGCCTTGTGGTGCCCCACCGCCTGCGTCACCTTGAACCGCTCCGCGAGCAGGAACACGAGTGCTGCATCAATATTGTCGATGCTCTGGCGATACCCGCGCAGAATCTGATCTGACATCGCTCTGGCTCCCTTGCGCGTCGCTCCGACGGTCTTTTGAGTAGCCCCGGCCGCAAGCGCAAGGGCCAAGTCTTGCGTTTGCCGGTGCATCCCGTCACATGGCGTTGCCATGACCGCGACGATCCACCGCCTCGACAATCGCCCCGCGCCGTCGCTTGATGCGATGATGGCGCTGGTCGCTGGTGATCTGAACCTGGTCAACGCGGTGATTCTGGACCGGATGCAGTCGCAAATCCCGCTGATTCCCGAGCTTGCCGGCCATTTGATCGCAGGCGGCGGCAAGCGGATGCGCCCGATGCTCACACTGGCGAGCGCCGCGCTGCTGGGCTACACCGGCACGCGCCATCACGGGCTGGCCGCCGCAGTTGAGTTCATCCACACAGCAACGCTGCTGCACGACGATGTGGTGGACGGGTCTGATCTCAGGCGCGGGCGGCGCACGGCCAATAATATCTGGGGCAATCCGGCGACCGTGCTCGTTGGCGATTTCCTGTTTTCGCGCGCGTTTGAGCTGATGGTCGAAGATGGCAGCCAGAAGGTGCTGCGCATTTTGAGCCAGGCCAGCGCCATCATCGCCGAGGGTGAGGTCAACCAGCTTACGGCGACCCGCATGATTGAACTGGGCGAGGAGCGCTATCTCGACATTATCGGCGCGAAAACGGCGGTGCTGTTCGCTGCCGCCTGCCGGATTGCAGCCGTGGTCGCCGAGCGGTCGGATGCCGAGGAATCCGCGCTCAACATCTATGGCCGCAACCTTGGCATCGCGTTCCAGCTCGTGGACGATGCGATTGACTATGTGTCGGACGCAGGCACCATGGGCAAAACCGCCGGCGATGATTTCCGCGAAGGGAAAATGACCTTGCCTGTCATTCTCGCCTATGCCCGCGGGTCGGCCGACGACCGGGCGTTCTGGAAAGATGCGGTGGAGGGCAGGCGCGCCTCCGACGATGATCTGGCGCAGGCAGTGGCGCTCATCAAGGCCAGCCGGGCGATTGACGATACGCTGGCCCGCGCGCGCCATTATGGCCAGCGCGCGATTGATGCGCTTGGCTGTTTTCCTCATGGCAAGGCGCGCTCGGCGATGGTCGAGGCGGTCGAATTTGCCATTGCCCGGGCCTATTGAGGCGGGCGCGGCCTGCCGGCAGTGACAGACCTTCCGATATATGCGGTGATGCCCGCGCTGCTGGCAGCCCTTCGGACCGGGTCAAACGCGGTTCTGGTCGCCCCGCCGGGTGCCGGCAAGACGACGGCGGTCGCGCCTGCGTTGCTCGCCGAGGCTTGGTGTAAGGGGGAGGTTCTGCTCCTGTCGCCGCGCCGGCTGGCGGCGCGCGCGGCGGCCGAGCGGATGGCGACGCAGGCGGGTGAGGCGGTCGGCGGGCGGTTTGGCTATGCCACGCGAATGGACAGCAAGCGCTCCGCCGCGACGCGGGTGACGGTGCTGACCGAGGGCATTTTCGTGAGCCGCATCCAGGCCGACCCCGAGCTTGGTGGCGTGTCGGCGGTGTTGTTTGACGAGGTGCATGAGCGCAGCCTCGACAGCGATTTCGGGCTGGCGCTCGCCCTTGATGCACAAAGCGGGCTGCGGCCCGATCTGCGGCTCGTCGCGATGTCGGCAACGCTTGATGGCGCGCGTTTTGCGGCGCTTATGGGGAGTGCGCCCGTCATTGAGAGCGTGGGGCGCTCCCATCCGCTGGAAGTGCGCCACATTGGTCGTGCTGCCGAGGCGCGGATCGAAGACGCGGTGGCCGCCGCCCTGCGCCGGGCGCTGCGCGACGACATGGGCGGCGTGCTCGCCTTTCTGCCGGGCGTGGCCGAAATTGAGCGGGTGGCCGAGCGGCTGGGGAGTTTGTCCGGCGATGTCGTGCTCCACCGGCTCCATGGCAGCATGGACCCCGCCGCGCAGCGCGCCGCCATTGCGCCCGATCCGGAAGGGCGGCGCAAAATTGTGCTGGCGACATCAATCGCCGAGACAAGCCTGACGCTCGATGGCATCAGCATCGTGGTCGATTCAGGGTTGGCGCGGCGGCCGCGTTATGACCGGGCCGCCGGCATGACCCGGCTCGTGACCGAGCGGGCGAGCCAGGCGGCGATTGTCCAGCGGGCTGGCCGCGCGGCGCGGCAGGGGCCGGGCATCGCCTATCGATTGTGGGAAGCGGCGGCGACCGCAGGGCTGCCGCGCTTTGATCCGCCCGAAATACTGGAAGCCGACCTGTCAGCGCTGGCGCTTGACTGCGCGCGCTGGGGCGTGGCCGATCCGCGCCATCTGAAATGGCTCGATTCGCCGCCCGATGCGGCGATTGCCGAGGCGCGTGCGCGGCTGGCCCGGCTGGGCGCGCTTGATGGCGACGGTCGCCCAACGCACCATGGCCACGCGATTGCCAAGCTGCCGCTGCCGCCACGGCTGGCACATATGCTGATAGCGGCCAGCGCGCTTGGGCTCGCCCACACCGCCGCCGCCGTGGCCGTGCTGCTGGGCGAACGCGGACTGGGGGGCAATGATCCCGATCTTGAGGCGCGGTTGCAGCGGTGGCACGGCGAGCGCGGGCAGCGCGCCGAAAATGCCCGGCGGCTGGCGGCACGCTGGGCCGCGATGGTCGATGGTGATGCGGCGCAAGCGCGCGCGGCGGCCCGACCGGGCGCGGTTGCGACCTGCGTCGCGCTGGCGTTTCCCGATCGTGTGTCGCGGCGGCGCAGCGCCGATGGTGAGCATTGGGCGGCGGCCGGCGGGCGCGGCTTCCGGCTCGACCCGGCCAGCGCGCTTGCGAACAGCGCGTGGCTGGCGGTTGCCGAAACACAAGGGTCGGCAGCGGCAGCGCGCATCCTGTCGGCGGCAGCGATCGATGACGCGGGCGTCGAAGCACTGTTCGGGGCTGAGATAGTGATGCGGCGGACCGCGCTGTTTGATCCGGCGAGCGGTGGCGTGATCGCACTGCGGGAGCGCAGGCTCGGCGCGATTACGCTCAGCAGCGGGCCAGATAGCGCGGCAGACCCGGCAGAGGTGGCCGCGGCCCTGCTGCACGGGGTGCTGACGCATGGCCTGTCGCTGTTGCCCTGGCCCGAAGCGGCGCTCGCCCTGCGACAGCGGGCGGCGTTTGCCCAAGCTAATGGGGCGCCCGGTGCAGTGCTTGACGATGCCGCGTTGCTCCACCGCGCGAGCGAATGGCTGGTGCCGCTGCTCGACGGCAAAAGGCGGCTCGATGCGCTTGACCCGGCCGCGCTGACCGAGGCGCTGAAGGCGCTGGTCGGGCGGGATGCGCTGCGCATGATTGATCGCCTAGCGCCGCCGCGTTTCGAATCCCCCGCTGGCAGCAGCCACGTCATCGACTATGCAGCGGATGCCGGCCCGACCGTGGAGCTTCGCCCGCAGGCGCTGTTTGGCCTGGCGCACCACCCGGCGGTGGCCGATGGGCGGGTGCCGCTGGTCCTCAGCCTGACGTCGCCGGCGGGGCGCGTGATCCAGACGACGCGCGATTTGGCGGGGTTCTGGGCTGGAAGCTGGGCCGATGTCGCGCGCGAGATGCGCGGGCGCTACCCCCGTCATCCCTGGCCGGATGATCCAGCGAGCGCATCAGCGACGCTGCGGACCAAAAATGGTGATGCGCGCGCGCGCGGCTTGCGATAAGAACCGGGGCATGACGACCGCGCGCATCTATCAACGCCCCAAAAGCGCCATGCAGTCGGGCCGTGCCCGCACGCAGACCTGGCTGCTGGAATATGAACCGGCCGAGGCCAAGCAGCCTGACCCGTTGACCGGCTGGGCAGGTTCTGGCGACACGCGCGAGCAACTGAAGCTCAGTTTCCCAAGTCTTGAGGCGGCGACGGCCTATGCCGCGCGCGCGGGCATTAGCTACCACGTCGTCCCCGCTCCGGCGCGCACGCTGAAACTACAGGCCTATGCCGACAATTTCCGCTGACCGGGCGTGCGGGGCAGTGACTGCGCCGCTAGCCGAGCAACCCCGGTGCCAGCAGCAACAGCAGCTTCACATCCATCGCTAGCCCAGCCGCGCGTCTGGCTGCAATGAAATCGGCAATCGTTGCAAGCGGCACGCGGTGAACGATGATGTTCTCGCCGGCAACGCCGCCGCCGCTGCTCGTTTTCACCAGCCCGGTGGCGCGCACCAGCGTGAAACTCTCCGAGACCATGCCGGGCGAAGAGCAGAACTCGCCAATGATCTCGACGGCGCCTGCACGGTAGCCCGTTTCCTCCTCAAGCTCGCGGGCGGCGGCCTGGGCGATGGGCTCGCCGGCGGTTTCGTCACCCACCAGCCCGGCAGGCAGTTCCAGACACGCACGGCCAAGTGGCACGCGATATTGCTCGACAAGCAGGACATGCCCGTCATCGACGGCGAGGATAACGGCGGCGGAAATGCCCCGCGCGCGCCCGACAAATTCCCAATTGCCCTGGCGTCGCACGGTGATGAACGTGCCTTGCCACATGATGTCCGCCGTCGCCGCCGGCCCTGGCGCGTCGCTCATAGCTGGATCAGCCGGTCGGGCAATTCGTTTACGTCGTCATCGCTCTTGGGGAAATGCTCGCTCACGATCACCCCGATGGCGGCAACGGCGGCGGCCATCCCTTCGCCGCCGCGCCCGGCGCGGACATGGCCAACAAGTGCCACCATCGCCTCGCCCCAGCGCTCTGGCGGTACCCTGGTGTGGATTGCCTCATCGGCGACGATTTCGGCCATGTGCTCGCCAAGCGACATATAGAGCAGCACGCCCACCCGGTTGACGGTGCGACGCTCGGCGCCGACTTTGAAATATTGCACGGCGCGGCGGCGCACGCGGCGGCGCTTGGTCGCCTCAGGCGCGAGCGTGAGCCGGAACGACACCGGCTCCAGCGCAAACCGCACGACCAGAAACACCAGCGCTTGCACCACGAACAGCGCCAGCAGCAATTCAGCGACGCCGGCCTGCGCCGTCCACGCAGGACCGAACCACGCGATTTTGCGCTGCACAAATTCGGGTTGCCACGCGAACAGCGCCACTGGCAGTAACATCGCCGCAATCGCATAATGAAGCGCCACGTCGCGATAGGCATCCGACACGTCGCTGACGATCGTCACAATCTCGCCATCGGTGCCCGCTTCGGCCCGGGTGACGGCGGCCGACACAAGGTCGCGCTCAGCATCGCTAAGTCCGGTTGCGCGTGCCATCACCACCCCCCGGAGGCGCCGCCGCCTCCAAAACCGCCGCCGCCGCCGCCGGAAAAGCCACCGCCGCCC